>NZ_JBLZWL010000056.1:0-145107 GCF_049194865.1 Corallococcus terminator
TGCGGCTGGATGGCGTGACGAAGGTGGTGGACTTCGGCGTGGCCAAGGCGAGCAATCGCTCCACGCGCACGCGCACCGGCATCCTCAAGGGCAAGCTGCGCTACATGTCGCCCGAGCAGGTGCGCAACCATCCGCTCGACGGACGCAGTGACCAGTACGCGCTGGGCGTGGTGTTGTGGGAGTTGGTGACGCATCGCCCGCTGGTGGAGACGGACAACCCCGCGGAGGCGATGCGGCGCATCGCCCTGACTCCCGCGCTGAAGCCGTCGATGCTCGTCGACGGTGTCTCTCCGCTCCTGGAGAACATCATCCTGCGCATGCTGGCGAAGCCGCGCGAGCAGCGCTTCGAGCGTTGCGCCGACGTGGCCCGCGCGCTCCAGCAGTACCTGGACGAGAGCGCGCGAAAGCCCGAGGACGGCGTCGCCGCGACGACCGAGCGCCTGGTGGGCGAGATGGTCCGCGCGAGGATGCGCGAGTCGACCGTGGGCCTGGGCAGCCTCTTGCCTCGTGCGGCGGGCTCCAGTGTGACCTGCCCCCGGTGCGGCCAGTCCACCAGTGGCACCAGTCGCTTCTGTCCTCACTGCGGCAGCGCGCTCAACACCCCCTCCGAGCCCCAGACGCGCGGTGGGCTCACCGGAATGGCGGCGCCCGCCTCGGAGGTGTCCGAGGTCACCTCCGGACACCTCATCGACGCGGAGGCCCCTCCGACGGAGCTGCACGTCCCCACCGCCACCACTCCGACGCTGCGGGCCCAGGGACCCGACGCCGCCGCGTCCCCAGAGGCGACGGTGAGGATGCGAGGGCGAGAGGCGGGCGCGCTCCGGCGCAAGCTCGTCATCGTCACGGTGGAGGTGGAGGGCGCGGAGGCGCTGCGACGAGCGCTGGGGCCCGAGGAGGGAATGGAGGCGGTGGGCCACCTTCTCGACCTCGTCGCCTCCATCGCCGAGCGACACGAAGCGGAGGTGGTGCAGCTCACCGAGTCTCGCTGGAGCCTCGCCTTCGGCCTGCCGGTGTCGCGTCGAGACGACCCGGTGCGCGCGGTGCGCTGTGTGCTGGAGCTGCTGCGCGCGGTGGAGACCCTGGGGCTGTCGCCCGCGCCGGTGTCGCGTGCGGGTCTGGAGTTCGACGCGGTGCTCGTGAGCGGAGGCGGCGGGCGCGTGCCCTGGCGGGTGACGGGCGCGGGGCTGGAGCGGTCCGCTGTACTGGCTCGGGCCGCGTCTCCGGGCGAGGTGCTCGCGGGAACGGCGGCGAAGGCGCTGCTGGACGAGGGTGTGCGCTTCGGCGCGGAGCGAGTGCTCTCGTCGGGCTCGGCGTGGCGCGTGGAGGGACTGGGCGGCGTGGTGCGCGGAGTGCCCTTCGTGGGGCGCGCGGACGCGCTGGTGGCGGCGCGGGCCGTGGTGGAGTCGGTGCGCGCGGGGCAGGGGGGCGCCAGGCTCTTCGCGGGCGCGGCGGGCGTGGGCAAGAGCCGACTGCTGGAAGCAGTGGCCGAGAGCGCCTCCCACGTGGCCTCGCTGCGCGTGGTGCGCACCAGCGCGGAGGACCTGCGCGGCGCGGGGGCGATGGGGTTGATGCGCTCGGTGCTCACGGGGTTGGCGCGCTCGCTGGGCCCGGTGCCGGAGGGCGCTCCGCTTCAGCCGCTCGGCGTGCTGGGGCTCTCCGCGCAGGAAGTCGCGGCGCTGTGGCGGCGGTTGTCTCACGGCGGGCCGGCGGGGCAGCTCCAGGCCGGCGACGCGGCGGTGACGGAGACGTTGCTGCGCGCGGCGCGTCCCGGTGGCGTGCTGCTCCTCGTGGACGATGTGCACCACGCGGACGTGGCCTCGCTGGAGCTGCTCGTGTCGCTGCTGAGCGCCCCTGGCTCGCGAGTGGGCCTGGTCGCGACGACCGTGCCGGACGTGCTGCCCGTGGCGCTCGCCCCGTTGCCGCTCTCCGTGCTGGAGGGAATGCCCCGGCCGGAGCTGCGGGCCCTGCTGGGCGTGGCCTTCGGCGCGCCTCCGGGCGCGGAGGTGGAGAAGCTCGTCGTCGAGCGTGCCCATGGCAATCCCTCCTTCGCCCTGGAGCTGATGCGCGCCCTGGTCGAGCGCGGCGCCGTGCAGCGCCTGGGTGGCTCCTGGCAGGCCACCGCGCCCCTGGGGGAAGCGACGCTGCCCGACAGCCTCGGCCTCGCGCTGGGGGCCCGTCTGGACCTGCTGCCGCCGCAGTTGCAGCGCTTCCTCACGCGCGCCGCCGTCGAGGGCTCCGTCTTCTCCTCCGCGCTGGTGCGCGCGTCGCTCCCGGCCGAGGACGCTGTCGAGGACGCGGCGGAGCTGCTCGTCGCGGATGGCTGGCTCGCGGAGGTGTCGGAGCGGCCGGGCTGTCTGCGCTTCATGCAGGAGCTGTCGCGTCAGGTGTTGCTGGAGCGGTTGCCGGCGAGCGCGCTGCGCCGCTCGCATCAGGAGCTGGCGGAGGCGCTGGGGCAGGACGCCTTCGCCGCCGAGCCCGCGCGCGAGGTGCGCGTGGCCGACCATCTGCTCGCCGCCGCCGCGCCCAACGCCGCCGCGGCCTGTGAGCGCGCCGGTGAGCGACTCTCCGCGCGAGGCGAGTGGCGCGCGGCCTCCGACTACTTCCGCCGCGCGATGGGAGATGCCCCGGGCGCCACGACCGCCGCGCGGCTGTGGCAGCTCGGCATGCTGACGCGAGCGTGCACCTGTCTGACGCAGGTGGACCCCACGGCCGTGGAGCCGCTCGCCTCGCCCTGGCTGGAGAAGCTGCCCGACACCGAGTCACCCGCCACGCGCGCGGAGGTGGTGCGCCGCATCGCCGCCGCGGACCTCAAGCTCGGCCGTGTCGCCGCCGCCGAGGCACGACTGCTTGCGATTCGCACCGCCGCCGCGGCGGACCCGGAAGTCCTGGCGTGGGTGCTGGGCGAGCAGGCCCGCGCCCGCGAGGCCCGGGGCGACATCGCAGGAGCTGTGGAATTGCTGACACAATCCTTTCAGCGCATGGGAGGACGTCCCGCTCGCGCGTCGGATTTCTACTGGGAGCACCTCAACCTGCTGGGTCGTCTCCAGCTTCGGCTCCAGCAGCCGGAGAAGGCTCGCACCAGCTTCACCCATGCCTCCGAGCAGGCTCGCGCCACGGGGCATGTCGTGGGCCAGGCCCGCGCCCTCTCCAACCTCGCGGGCCTGCGCGTCCTCGCCGGGGAACACGCGGCGGCGCTCGTCGAGCTGGAGCGAGCGCTCGTCCTGGCCGAGCAGGGGGGAGATGCGCAGGAGGCCGCGCGCATCCACTACAACGTGGGGCGTCTGCTCGGCGCGGGGGGACGGGCCGCCGAGGCGCGTGAGCGATTGGAGCGGGCCCGGGAGCGCGCCCGACTCGCTGGGTGGCGTGAGGGAGAAGCCCTGGCGACCCAGGCCCTGGGGGCGCTGGGGGCCCACGCGCCTCGCTTGTGAAAGGCAACGTTCATTTGGTGGTGCTTGGATTCTGGCTTTAGTGTCCTGGTCGGAATCCAATGCATTGCCAGCCATGCCCGCTCCCGTATCCAGAGGACAGATTGCAGCTCAGGGCCCGGTGGGGGTGCCCGCGCTCTCGCCGGAGGACGCCGCGACGGAGGTGGGCCACGCGCTGAACAAGGTGCTGGGGGCCTATCGCTTCTACGCGGAGGGGCACGCCGCGCTGGTGGAGGTCCAGCAGCGATTGAGCGAGGCGGTGCGGCGCTACCACGAGGTGACGAGCGAGGCGGTGGTGCTGCACGTTCGCTCCACGATGCTGCTCCTCGGCGACGTGGTGCTCGTGGAGTCGACGTCGGCCAAGGACTCGGTGACACGGCCGCTGTTCCTGGAGGGCGTTCAGGAGGTGCTGCTGCAGCCGGGGTTGGAGGGGGAGGAGCTGGCCGCCTTCCTGGGCATGTGGCACCGCGCGCTCCAGCGCACGCTGCCTCCGGAGTACGACTTCTATACGTGGTTCTGGGAGCGAGGCTTCGAGGACATCGAGCTGGTCGTCGCGGAGGTGCCGGCGTCGACGGAGACGGGCGAGTCCGCGCAGGCCGAGGCGCAGCTGGCCGAGCGCGAGGAGCAGCTCTTCGCGGAGCTGACGCGGCGCCAGGCCTCGGGCGCCTCCCGTCGTCGTCCCGTGGGGCATGACGAGTGGCTGGCGCGACTGGAGGCGGAGGTGCTGGCCCCTGTCAGCGCGCAGGACCTGGTGCGCGCCGGAGCGCCGGCCTTCGCGGGCGCCAGCGACACGGAGGTGGCGGAGCTGCGGGTCCAGTTGGAGCGCGAGCGGGGCGGCGAAGGCGTGCACGAGCGGGGCCTCTGGGTGGTGTGGGGCCTGCTCGCGGTGTGCCGGGAGGAGGAGCGCGGGGAGCTGCTGGCGTGGATGGAGGAGCTGCTCTCCGGGCTCGTCTCGAATGGCCGCTGGGCGGAGCTGTCGCAGGTGGTGCAGGGCATGACGAAGGATGCCCGGGCCTCGGGGGCGCGCGCGCCGGACCTCTACTCCGTCACGCGGCTGTTCTTCCGGGAGAAGCTGCGCTTCGCGCTGGCGCAGGCCACCGCCCAGCCGGGTGTGCTGCTGCGGGTGCTGGAGTTGTTGAGCGCGCTGCCGCGTGACTCGCTCCAGGGCGCCACGGACCTGCTCTTCGAGCTGCCCTCGCCCGAGGCCCGTGGGGCCCTGGCGAAGCTGCTCGTGCGCCGGGGCATCTCGTTGAATGTGTTGGTGGCGCGGGCCTCGTCACTGGGGGTGGTGGACCTGGACTGGGTGCAGTTCCTGCGCGAGTCGGGCCCGGAGGCGACGCCGCTGACGTCGGCCCTGTTGGGACATCCCCAGCCGGAGGTGCGCGCGGCGGTGCTGTCCCGCTTGAGCCCTCGGGACGTGGAGGTCCAGCGCTCGCCGCTCCTGAAGTTGCTGGCGGACCCGTCGGCGGGGGTTCGCGGCGCGGCGCTCGTGTTGCTGGTGCGCTACGGCGTGGACGCGGCGGTGGGGCCGCTGGTGTCCAGGCTCGACGCGCGGATGGAGGCGCGCGAGCGCATGGCGGTGCTGCGCGCGCTCGCGGACCTGGGCGGGCCCATCGCTGGCGCGGCGCTGCGCTCGGCCTTCGAGCGAGAGCAGGACGTCGAGTTGAAGGCCCACTGCGCGCGCTGCATCGGCATCCTCGGAGACCCGAGGGCCCGGCCGTTGCTGGAGGCGGTGGCGAACAAGCTCTTCGCGCCGCGCAATCTGAAGCAGGCCTGTCGGGAAGCGCTGGCGCAGCTGGCACCGGTGGGCTGACGCCACGCAAGGACGTCGGGGGACGCGGAGACATGGAGACGGCGACGACACGGGAGGACGCGGCACAGGTGGGTCCGAAGCTCATGGGCCTGGTCGTGCGGTGTCTGAACACGGTGTCCCTGCATGACGTGGACAACGCGGGCGTGAAGGATGCGCTCGAGGAGCTGGGCACGCTGCTGGACGCGGAGCTGCGGGGCCAGAAGTCCGTGGAGTTGCAGTGCGTGGGCGGAATCCCCTTCCTCAACGGCTCGAGGATGAAGCTGGGCGAGGAACATCTGGAGATGGCCGTCTCGCTGCGGCGCTACCTGGAGCATCTCCAGGTGCAGGAAGTCTCGTTCGGCTCGGGGCTGCGCCGCGAGCACCTGCGCGCCTTCCTCGTCGCGTTCCAGAAGCACCGACGCACGCAGAAGCCCCAGGCCATCCTCCTGGAGAAGTTGGGGCCCATCCGCCTGCGCGAGGTGTTGTCCTCCACGCACGTGCTGACGCCGCGCGAGGTGATGCTGCGCTACTACGCGCGGCTCGTCGTCCTGCTCAAGCACGTCATCAGCACGGGAGGGCAGGTGCGCGTGGAGCGCTTCCGTCGTGTGCTGTTGCGACTGGCCGAGTCCTCCGTGGGGCACGAGTCGCTCCTGGTGGGACTCACGCGCTTTCGCCGGACGGACGTGGATGGTGGGCAGCACGGCGCGGCGGTGGCGGTGCTCGCGCTGTTGATGGCTCGGCGGATGGGGCTGTCCCGCGCGCAGCAGTTGGACCTGGCGCTCAGCGGGCTGTTCCATGACCTGGGGCGGGGCACCACCACGCTCGCGCCGGAGCAGGAGTTCGACCGTGCCTCCCATGAGCTGCTGGCGCGGCGGGGGCCCTTGAAGACGGCGCTCCGGCTGTTGCAGCGTCCGCTGGATGCCAGTCGGCTGGAGCGTGTCGTGGCCGCGCACGACTGTCTCCAGCCGGCCTGGAGCGGGCCGGTGCAGCGTCCGGTGGGGGTGGCGGGGCGGCTCCTGGCGGTGCCCTGTGCCTTCGACCTGCTGACGTTTCCCGCGCCGCCTCATCCGGGGCTGGCACCGGACACGGCGCTGCGGCTCATCACCCACCGGGCGGGCACCCGGTTCGACCCGAAGGTGGTCCGCCTCTTCACGGCGGTGGCCGGCTTCTATCCGGTGGGGACGCTGGTGCGCCTGTCGGGTGGGCAACTGGGCGTGGTGATGGATGTGCCCGCGGATTCGGCTCAGGCAGCCAGACCCCGAGTCCGGGTCATCCAGGGGGCGGGGAAGACCAAGGCGGACTACGTGGTCGACCTCGCCGAGCCCGGTCAGCGGCTCAACATCGTCGCGTCCCTCGATTCCACCGAGAGTGACTTCAACGTCCCGCACTTCCTCTTCTCCTGAGGGGGCGGGCGGATACCGCCTGTCTGGACGAGTGCCTTGCGGACGGCACCGGGCGCGGAGGCCGTGAGAAGAGGGCCTCGCGGTTCACACGTGGAGCGACGGGCGTGGTTAAAATGGGCGTCACTCCCACCCCGTTCCGTTGTCTGTCTCCGCCGCCGTGAAGACGCCGCGTTTCCTATTTCGTTCCGTCCTTGTTCTCACGCTCGGCTTGCTGGGCGCATGTGGGCCGTCGCCCGAGTCGCTGACCTTCCAGCCGCTGGAGTCGAAGTTCCTGCGCACGCCGGGGCAGAACGTGAAGCTGGACTTCGTGGTCCTCGACGCCGAGGGCCAGCGCATGTCCGAGCCGAAGCTGCGGTGGACCAGCTCCGCGACGGATGTGGCCCTGGTGCAGGACGGCGTGGTGACGGTGCGCAAGTCCGGCAAGACGGTCATCGGCGTGACGGGGGGCAAGGTGCGTGAGGCCCTGCCGTTGGACCTCATCATCCTGAACTCGCTGGACGTGCGCGCGCCGGGGGCTGACTTCCTCGAGGTGGGGCGCACCATCAAGCTGCGGGTGGTGGCTCGCAACGAGCAGGGCGCGTCGCTCCCCGAGATGACGCCGGAGTTCCGCTCATCGGACGAGACGGTGGCGCGGGTAGAGGATGGGCAGGTGGTGGCGGTGAAGCCCGGCTCGGCCACGGTGAGCGCGAACCTGGGGCACCTGGCTCGACACATCGCTGTCCAGGTGGTGCCCGCGGACTTCGCGCGCCTGGGCCTGAACCTCACCCACCATCAGTTCACGCGTCCGGGCCAGTCGGTGTTGCTCCTGGCGCGGGCCTTCAACCGCAACGGGGCGGTGCTCGACAGCGTGCCGCTGGAGTGGTTCACGTCGGATGCCTCCGTGGTGTCGGTGTCCAAGGATGGCCGGGTGACGGCGGTGGGGCAGGGACGCGCGGTCGTCTCCGTCGTCGCGGGTCGCCGCCGCTCCGCCGCGGAGTTCGTCGTTCCGTAGTGGCGTCGAGGTGTCCGCGTCGGTGGCGCGGGCCGCTGCTTCCGCCTGACGGTTCGAGGCGCCGCGCTGAGGACATCAGCGCGGCAAGCTGCAAACGCGCGCCCGCGGAACGCACCCGAGCCTTCGGCGCGGCGGGCAAGAGCTGCTGCATTGAGACCGGCACCGCACCTGAGGCTCCGGCGGCGGGGTGAGCTGCAAACGTTGCCTGGGAGCACGGCCCCGCGCTGAGGACATCAGCGCGGCGAGCCGCGGACGCTGCCTGAAAACCGCGCCTACGGCTTCGGCGCGGGGCTGGCCTTCGGACTTGGTGCCTTCGTCCGTGAGGGGCGCTTGCCCTTCTTGTCGGACGGGTCCTCGGGGCAGGGCGGACGCGGGCCATCGCTGGGCGGCTGGATGGTGAACTCGACGCGGCGGTTGAGCGCCATGCCTTCTTCCGTCGCGTTGTCGGACAGCGGCCGGCTGCGGCCGAAGCCCTGCGAGCACACGCGCTCCGCCGCCACGCCACTCTGCACGAGGAAGCGCATCACGCTGGATGCACGCCGGCGCGACAGCTCCAGGTTGTACGCATCGCTTGCGCGAGCGTCCGTGTGGCCCTCCACCAGCACCCGGTCCATCTCCGGGTTCTCGTTCATCACCCGGGCGACCTCCTCCAGAATCGGGAAGGACTCGGAGAGGATGACGTCCTGGTCCGTGGCGAAGTTCACCTGCTCCAGGATGACAATCTTGTTCCCGTCGCGGCGCGCGAGCGGACAGCCATCGCGGCCCCGGCTTCCGGCCGGCTGGTCCGGGCACCTGTCGAGCCGGTCCACCGTTCCGTCGCCATCGCGGTCCGTGTCCGGGCAGCCCGCGTTCTCCACGGGGCCGGGCACCTCCGGGCACTTGTCGCCCACGCCAATCACGGAGTCGCCATCCGGATCCACCGGAGGAGGAGGCGGCGGCGCCGGCTCGGGCGGCTCCTTGAAGCGCTCCAGCGCCTCCCACTCGCGCGTCTTCGCCGGAATCCAGATGATGGACGTGAAGAAGCTCAGCGTGGGCGACGCGAGCGAGCATCCACAGCCCGCGCCTCCGCCGAAGGTGAACGTCACACCGGTGGAGCTGTACCAGCGCAGGCCGATGAGCAGCTCCGCGGGAATCTGTCGCTCCGTTCCAGGCGCCTTCTTCAGGCCGACCGCGCCGTTCACCATGCCGAGCGCGGTGATGCCACTGCCTCGGAGGATGGGCACCTCGGTGCCGAGGCCGAAGGGCGCCATGTCGCCCACCGCCACGCCGTCGAACACGCGGTCAGGCCGCTTCCAGAAGCCGCCGTTGAACGCGAGCAGGATGCCGTTGCCGAAGCGGTAGTCCAACACGAGCCCGGGGGCCCACGTCATCTCGCCCTCACCGGCGAACGCGTCCTGCGCGCCCGTGGGGAAGGACACGTTCATCGTCAGCGCGGCGCCCCAGCCCTTGCCCTCGGCGGCACGGCGCAGGCCCGGGATGGCCACCTTGCCGCTGATGCGCAGGTCCCCGAGCACGAAGCTCTCCACGCTTCCCTCGGTGCCGATGACCTCCAGGTTCTGTCCGCCCTGCGCGAGGATGAGCGGCAGGTCCACGCCAATCTCGCCCCAGTCGAACAGGCCCACCATGGCCATGACGTCGAGCTGGAGGCGGTTGCCCACCAGGCTGATCTTCTCGAGGTCACCACCCTCGGGCACCAGCGTGAGCGGGTTGAGCGAGTAGCTGAGGTACGGGCCGAAGGCCACGGACATGTGGGACAGCGGACGCGACTGGGTGACGACGACCAGGTCCTGCGGGGCCGCGGACGGGCGGAACAACTGCACGTCGAAGCGGGTGTCCGGCTGAGCGGAGGCGAGGGTGGCCCCTCCGAGCGCCAGGAGGAGGAGCGGGAGGTGGAAGGGTCTCATCGGATGCGGCGCTGGGAGCGAAGGAGCAGGAGGCCCGCGGCGAGCAGGACGAGGATGGTGGCGCTGCCGGCCGGAGTCGCGTCGGCGGCGGTGCCGCAGCAGAAGGCGCCGCCCTGTGGGTCGGTGCCGGGCTTGCGTCGGCCTCGCTCGCATTCCTGCGTCTTGGCCGAGCAGTGCTGCACACCGAGGCAGTCGCCGCTGTCCTCGCACGAGGTGGAGCAGGTGTTGTTGGTGAGGTCGCAGGTGCCGCCGCAGGGGCAGTGTGCATCGGCGAAGCACTGGACGCAGGACTCGCCGTTGCAGACGAGGCCCGCGTCACACGTCACCGCGCAGGCACCGGCGTTCTCACAGGTGCGCGTCGTCGGGTTGCACTGGCCGCTGCCGCAGTCGTCGTTGCTCCGGCAGCCGACGCAGGCGCTGCCCTGGACCGAGCCGTCCGACAGACAGAAGGGCGCATCCGTCTCGCAGGCCTCGCAGCGCGAGCCGCAGTGGCGGTCGGTGGTGCAGGAACTGCACTCGCCGCTGAGGCAGAACTGGCCGTCGCCGCATTCCAGGTCGGTGCGGCACTGAACGCAGACCTCACCGTCGAGGCAGAAGGGCCGCTCGCCGGGGCACGTGGCGCAGGCGGGGCCGCAGGCGGCGGCGGTGTTGCACTCGGGCAGCGTGGTGACACAGCTGCCGTTGAGCGGGTCACACTTCTGGCCCTCGCCGCACTGGGCATCGGTGGTGCACTCGACGCAGGAGGGCGAGCCACCGGGCGTCAGCGCGGCGCACTGGGTGCCATTGGGGCAGCAGTTGCAGGAGTTGCCAGCGCAGGAGTCATTGGTGGCGCAGGGGAGGCACTGGTTGTTGGTGCAGACCTCGCCACGCTCGCACTGCGAATCGTCGTTGCACTCGCGGCACTGGTGGATGTCGGTCGCGCAGACCTGGCCACTGGGGCAGTGCTCGTCATCGGTGCAGGGGACGCAGGTGGCGGTGGGCTCGTCGCAGACGGCGCCCGGGCAGTCCGCATCGTCGTTGCAGCCCGAGCACTGGTTCGTCCCGAGATCGCAGCGGCCGGTGCTCGGACAGTCCTCGTCGTCGTTGCAGCCACGGCAGGTGTTGTCGCTCAAGTCACAGCGGCCATTGGGACAGTCGTCATCGCCGTTGCAGCCACGGCAGGTGTTGTCGTTCAGGTCGCAGCGGCCGTTGGGGCACTGGCCATCGTCCGTGCACTGCACGCATTGCGTGTTGCCGTTGATGTTGGCGCAGTAGGGCGAGGACTGACCGCAGGGTGAACAGGAGGCACCGCAGAAGAGGGCGGAGTCACAGGGCGCGCACAGGGCCGCGGCGTTGCAGTGGAAGTAGGAGGCGCAGCCGCCGTTGTTGGGGGCGTTGACGTTGGCGCGGCTGCACTGCTCGCAGCGGTTCGGGTCCGTCGAGTAGGACGGGAGGCCGTTCTCCGTCTGGAAGAACTGCGCGGGCTGGAGCAACTGGAAGCCGGAGCTGTACAGGTTGATGATCGGCGGCTGGTTGGCGGCGCGCTCGAAGTCCGTGAAGGTCCCTGTGAGCTGGGACATCTCAAGTGCGGCGTGCTCCGTCACCTGCGCGTACAGGATCTCCACGGCGTAGAGTCCCGCCTGGACGAAGGTCACGCTGTTGGTGGTTCGCCAAGTGGGCGCACCCAACTGAGGCGGCCTGTTGATGACTGTATAGGATTGAGACCGATCGTAGATGACAAGGCTGACGGCATCGTCCGCGTAGTAACCCAGATGCACGGTCTGGCCCGCGAGGCTCGCAGGGACGTTCAAGTAACCGCGGAAACGCGAGACGAACGGCGTGAATGCGTCGCCATCGTTGATGACATTGAAGCTGCAGCCACCCGTTGAACACCCCGGTGCGGAGACCTGACTCACGAAGTCGCCGTAGCTCAGCGTGCGACCATCGTTGAGGTTGTTGGACAGGTCGAACGGCGTGCGCATCACGGTCGTGACGCGGTTCTGCTTGCTGGTGGGCTCCTCGAAGTATCCGTTGATGACGTCGAGGTACGTGCCACGTGTCTGCGGGAACTCGCCCAGGGTCCGCGTCCACACGTTGGAAGCGACGCACATGCCTTGCCCAGCTCCGCTCAGCGCTGGGGCAATCGGGGGGCCGGAGACGGTGACGTCAGCGAGCTTCTGGCCCCAGGCAGGGGAGGCCACAAGGCACACCGCGAGGGCAGCGAGCGCGATTCGCGCGATGCGGAACAAGGGGGATTTCAAGGCCGCGCCAGCATGCTGGAAGCCCCTGACAAACTCAATTCTCAGGCCAACTGGGCATCAGGCCGACTTTGTGACGTGCTACGTCGGGCTTCGGACGGCAAACCCGTACTCCTGTCGACACGTTGCTGTATCAGTTATCCGGAAGAGCGCGGAAAGCCCGTCCCGGTGTCGTGTGAGTAGCGCACCTACCGGGTGACGCGGTTCTCGGAATGCACGCTGTCAGCTCCCGGCCCCAGGCGCCTCGCTGGCTCTAGCATCGATAAGAACTCCTCCACGATGCGCTCGGCCGCGAAGTGTTCTCGAACGAAGCGCGCTCCTGCCGCTCCCATCGCCCGCCGACTGGCTGGCGTCATGTCCACCATGTCCAGCACCGCGTCACGCCAGGACACGACGTCTCCAGGAGGAACCAGTCTGCCGGTCTCACCCTCCCGCAGGGTTTCTGGCAACCCTCCAATCCGGCTGGCGAGCACTGGGACTCCGCAGGCCTGGGCCTCGATGGAGACTCGCCCGAACGGTTCCAACCACTCAGAGGGCATGGTGGCCACATCCATCGCGGAATAGAGGGAGCGCATGTCGCTCGTCCATCCGCGCAGGAGATGTCGCGGGTGGAGCTCTGGCGTGAGGGCCGCTCTCAATCGAGGATGCGCGGCCTCCTCGCCCACCCACAGTGCTCGCAGGCCAGGCCGAAGTGGCATGGCCTGATTGAGGGCCTCGGCCAGTCGGAATGCCCCCTTCTCTGGCTTCAGCGCGCCAACGAATCCGATGAGCACTTCGTCGGGGCTCACGCCAAGAGCGCGACGTGCCTGGTCCCTCCGTTCTTCATCAGGGCGGAAGTGCTCGACGTCCAATGGATTGTAGAGAAGTCGGACCCGTTCGGAGGCAACGCCTTGCTCCACCAGGTTCGAGCGCATGGACTCCGACACCGCGATGAAGCGGTGCGCCCAGCGGGGTAGCAGCAGGCGGGACATGGGCTTGAGTCGGCTGTTGAGATGGCGGAAGAGCGCGACCGGTGTGCCTGTCATCCTCCCCAGCATCAGGAGCGGCCAGTACTCGTGCCCGAAACTGCCCACCAACCACTGGGGCCGCGTACGACGGATGGCGCGCAGCGTGCTGCGCATCCCCCTGACATCGGCCGCGTTTCGGAAGACGCCGGGCTCGACGTCGAGCCCATGGGACTTCAACTCCCTGGCGATGAAGCCTTCCTCTCGCGCGACGGTGATAACACCGTGACCAGCTTGGGACAGGGCTCGCACCAGGCTGACGAGGTGGGTCTCTGTTCCCCGGGCCCCAAGGCTGGTACCCACGAAGACGAAGTTCATGGCTCCAGCACACCATGGGTGCCCCTTCTTTTCGAGGAGAACCGAGGCTCATGCCGGGAGTTGGGCACGACCTCCCCCGTCCTCACGATTCCTCGCGGCGAGGTCGCGTCTGTCTTTCTGGATTGCCAGCCGTGTCAGGCACCGCGGGCAGGCCATGAACGAAGACGGAATGGCTACGCCCGGCGGCAAGCCGCGTCACCGTCCTGGGAGCGGATGAACGCGGCGGTCAGCTCGGTTCCCACGGCGGCGCCCAGCACCTCGTACGTGCGCCGACGTGCCCCGCCGACGACCGAGGGCTGATGCGCGAGCGACTCCGGGTGTCGCACGAAGATGTTGTAACCGACGATGCAGCCGTCCGCACGAAGCACGGTGATGCCGTCCGTCGCCATCATTCCGCGCAGCAGCTGCCCGGTGGCGCGCACCGCCGTGGCCGCGGCGTCGGTGGGGTCCGCGTGATAGCGGTCCAGCAGCGCCACGATATCCAGCGGGCGGGGAAGGATGATGCCGTCCACGAAGAGCGTGGAGCCCGCGCGCTCCCGGGGCAGCACCGCCACCAGGGCCCCATGGGACGACTGCATCACCTCGAAGAGCACGCGCCGGAAGAACCCCCGGGCTCGCTCGAGACTCGCGCTCGCCACCTCTTCGGTGATGGCCTCCGCCAGCTCGTTCAGCACCGCGGGAGGCGAAGCCCCCTCCACGCGAGCACCTGACAGGTACACGTGCCGACACAGGCCGCCGCCCGCGCGCAGCTCCAGCATGTTGTCCGCGAGCTGGAGCACGCCCACGACACCCGCTTGAGGGTCCTCCGTCCGACGCAGCCGCTCCAGCGGTGACTCCGCGAGCGGAAACGGGTCCGTGCGGAACACGCCGTACGCGAAGCCCTCCGGCACCCGCAGCAGGTACAGCGCCCACCACCGGCCCTGTCCCAGCGGCGCGCACTGCTTGAGCGCCCGCTGGATGGTGGCCCGCGAGCGCGGACCGATGCCGATGGCGATGGGGTCATGCCCGCCCAGCATCGCGAGCATCTGCCCCAGGTCGTCTCCGATGAACGCCATGGGGAACAGGGGCGCGCCTTCCTCGCGGTAGCGCGACAGCGTGACGATGAGCTCGCCGATGGAGTCGGCCGTCTGCGCGCACGTCATCCCCGCTTCGTCCAGGAACGTACCGACAGCGTCGGTCAGCAGGTGGCGGAAGGAGAGGACGGGAGGTGGGGAGCCCGGTGCGCCGGAATCCGAGCCATTCATGACGCTCCCAGCATGGCGCATTGTCGCCGCACACGCACGGGCCGAATATCATCCGTCCTGACTGTCCGCGTGGCCTCGCCTCGGTGTCTCAGTGCGTACACCTCAAGACCCACCCACGGGGACGGGAAGCGACGGCTCGCCTCCCCGCCAGCCGTCAGGACAGCTCGGCCCGCGTCGCTTCCAGTCGCGCGGCGGTCCGGTTCCAGTCGTTCGCCAGCCCGTCCAGATGACTCAGGACGTCCGAGAAGAACCGCGTCTCCAGCGCCTGGGCCAGCGTGGCGCCGTGAGCATCCGCCCACTTCCGGGTGACGCGGGCGCGCACCTGGGCACCCAACAGGTCCACGAAGCGCTCCATCAGCGGCGTGGACAACAGGGTGCCCGCCCACACCACCGCGTCATGGCCGAAGCCGCCCGTGGCCACCGTCACCACCGCCGCCGCGCCGGACGGCACCGAGTACACCAGCGTCGTCAGCGCCTGGAGCAGCTCCTCGCGCATGCCGCCCTGGAGCTCGCCCGCCACCAGCTCGCGACAGTAGGCGTACAGCGTGGCGCGGTCCGCCGCGTGGGCATGCAGGGACTCGAAGCCCAGCGGCTCCTCCAGCTTCGCCAGCGTCACGGGACCGAAGGCCTCGGCCAGCTTCTCGCGCGTCTCGGCGTCTCCCCGCCACGCGGCGACCTCCGGCGCGAAGGCATCCACCAGCCGTCGCACCCCATCCGTCATCGTCGCGTCCACCGTGCGCGAGGGCGTCTCCGAGCCCTCTGGCTCGGGACCGGTGAAGGACTGGCGCACCTTGCGACTCACGTACGTGAGCGCCGTGGCCAGTCCCCGGAACGGCAGCCGCACCCACTTGTGGAACTGGCTGCGCGCATCCAGCTCGTCTCGAAAGGCGTCGATGAGGATGTCCGCGGGCACCGCCTTGAGCGCCGCCGCGCTGCCCACGCTCCCCAGCTCGTGTCGCAGGCGTTGCCGCAGTCGCTCCGGCTCGCTCGCCGCGCGAGTGGACGCGCGCGCCACCGCCTCCAGCTCCGCGCGAGCATCCGCGAGTGACGCCTCCAGCGCCCGGGCCTTCAGCTCCCGCGCGTGCTCGGCCTCTCCCAGCAGGGAGTTGAGCGGAGGCCGCCCGTCCAGCGGCTCCGTCGCCAGGGGACGCAGGCCCGCCTCGACCTCGGGCTGGTGCGGCGCCAGATAGCGCGCGAGCGGAGGATGGCCCACGTCGGAGGCGAGCTTGTCCAGGTGCCCGCGCGCCACCTCCTCGCGAGACGCCTCGTTGTAGACGAGCAGGTACGGCCGGCCATGGCCCACCGCGGCGCGCAGGAAGTCCACCAGCGCCGCGTTCTGGTACGTCTGCCGGCTCACCACGAATACGAGCACGTCCACGGTGACGAGCAGCGCCTCCGCGCGCTCGCGATTCTCCCGGTACACGCTGTCGAAGTCCGGCGTGTCCATGACGAGCAGCCCGCGAGGCACCGCGTCCGCCAGCACCAGGTACAGCCGCCCCGCCGGCCCCGGCTGGTCCACGGGCGCGAGCTCCCCTGGCACGACGGGCACCGTGTCGTAGCGGCGGGTGAGGAAGTCCTTCAGCGCCCCCGTCCACGTCTCCGGGTGGGCCGCCGCGAGGCACTGCTTCGTCAGTCCTCCCTCGGGCCTCGCGGGCGACAGCGGCGCGCCGACCAGCGCGTTGAACAGGGTGGACTTGCCCACGTTGTTCGGGCCGGCGATGGCCACCAGCAGCAGGGGCGCGTCCGCGGAGCCCAGGCGGGGGAGCAGGTCCCTGCGCAGCCGCTCGGCCAGACGACGGGCCAGGTCCGCGTCCGACGCCTCGGGGAAGCGCTCGGGGGCGGGCAGGGCGTCGAGTGCGGACGCGAGGGACTCGCGCAGGGTGTAGGGGTCTCTCGTCATCGGAGGTCCACGCACACCAGAGCATGTGCGGGGGCGGGTTCCCAGTTGCTTGCGCGGTGGATGTCACTGGGGGACAGAGTGGCGGTGGCGCGGTAGGGTCCCCCGCCATGCGCACCCATGCCGCCTGCCTGTTGTTGCTGGGGCTCGTTGCCTGCACCGCCGCGAACACGAACACCCCCGTGTCCGCGGACGCGACGCACGCCGGAGCTCCCCTGCCGTTCATCGAGGATGACTACGCTCGCGCAATCGCCGAGGCGAAGTCGAAGGGCATCCCCCTCTTCGTCGACGTCTGGGCGCCGTGGTGTCACACCTGTCGCTCCATGAAGGCGTATGTCCTGTCGGACAAGTCGCTGGCCCGCCACGCCGACCGCTTCGTCTGGTTGGAGGTGAACACCGACCTGACCCAGAACGCGGCCTTCCAGGAGAAGTTCCCCATCGAGTTCTGGCCCACGCTGTACGTCATCGACCCGCGCGAGGAGAAGCCGCTCCTGCGCTTCGCCGGCAGCGCCACGGTGGAGCAGCTCGTGAAGCTCTTCGAGGACGGCGAGCGCGCCTACAAGGGTGGCATCACCGGCGCGGAGGCGCTGCTTGCGCGCGGTGACGCGCTCTACGGTGAGGGTCGCTCGGCGGAGGCTGTCGAGGCGCTGACGGAGGCCCTGACCGAGGCGCCCGCGGACTGGAACCGCCGGGGCCGCGCGGTGGAGTCCCTCATGACGGCGATGTTCGGCGCGATGCAGGTGGAGCCGTGCGCGAAGAAGGCGCTGGAGCTGCTGCCGGGCACGCCGCGCTCGCTGTCGTGGGCCAACGCCTCGATGATGGGCCTGATGTGCGCGCTGTCGATTCCGGACCAGGCCGCGAGCAAGGAGCTGCGCACGGCCCTGGAGGCCAAGGTGGTCGAGGCCATGGGGCCTCCCGTCATCGAGATGACGGGGGATGACCGCTCCGGCCTCTACGAGATGCGCGTGGGGGCACGCGAGGCGGACAAGGACGAGGCCGGCATGAAGGCCCTCGCCGGGGAGTGGCTGGCGTTCCTGGAGGCCGAGGCAGCCAAGGCGCCCAACCCCGAGGCGCGCGCCGTCTTCGACTCGCACCGCATGTCGGCGGCGATGAAGCTGGGCACGCCCGAGCGCGCCGTGGCCGCGCTGGAGCAGAGCGAGAAGGACCTGCCCCAGGACTACAACCCGCCCGCGCGGCTGGCCACGCTGTACCGGCTGCAGGGACGCCTGGATGACGCGCTCGCGGCGAGTGACCGCGCGCTGGAGCGCGTGAAGGGCTCTCGCCGCATCAACGTGCTGTCCAACCGTGTCGACATCCACGTCGCGCGCAAGGACGTCGCCAGCGCCACGAAGACGGTGGAGGACGCCGTCGCCTATGCCAAGACGCTGCCCGCCTCGCAGGTGTCGCCGCGCATGATGAAGGGCCTGGAGAAGAAGCTCGCCGGGCTCCAGGCGGAGGCCCAGCCCGCGCCGAAGTAGCCTCGGGTCAGCGCGCCGTCACCCGCACGGCGGCGCGCTGCTCCAGGTCGAAGCAGCCTCGGGTTCAGCGCGTCGTCGCTCGCACGGCGGCGCGCTGCTCCAGGTCGAAGCAGCCTCGGGTTCAGCGCGTCGTCGCCCGCACGGCGGCGCGCTGCTCCAGGTCGAAGCAGCCTCGGGTTCAGCGCGTCGTCGCCCGCACGGCGGCGCGCTGCTCCAGGTCGAACAGCTCGTATTCGTCGACGGGACAGTGGCTCATCCCGCCGTCGATGAAGACGAGCACCGCCTCCGCCGCCCCCGTGGCCGGCGGGGCACCGTGCGCGCAGTCCACCCGCGCGCCGTCCGTCACCAGGTGGCGCACCACTCCGTCGAGCGCCGTGCCCGAGGTGACGCCCATCAGCTCGCGGACGCGCTTGTCGCGCGTGTGCCCCACCACCTGCGTGAGTCCCGAAGGAAGCCGCCGGGGGTCGAAGCGACGGCGCGGCGTCTGGCGCGTGCGCTCGGCGTCCTCCGGCTTCGTGCTGGGGCGCTGGTAGAAGATGCCCGTGCCCTCGCCTCGTGCGGCGTCGCCCGGCTGGTGCAGTCCGGGCACCTCGAGTCGTCCGCGCGTCCGCGCGTCCACCGCCGCGTCCACCGCCGCGTTCAGCGCGTGGGCCACTGCGTCCGCATCCGCGCGGCGCTCTCGGGGCAGACCCGTCACGTCCAGGTCCTCGTGCGTGACGCCCGCATGCAGCACCAGCAGCCCGGGGCCCGCCGCGTGCGCGGTGCGAAAGCGACGGACGCTCAGGAGGTACTCCACCCACGTGCGCTGGGCCTCCAGGAAGTTGCCGAAGTCGCGGGCCACCAGCTCCGCCGTGGGGACAGTGGGCCAGCGCTCCAGGAAGGCGCGCTCCCCGGCCTCGTCCGTCTGTCCCTTCTGGTAGACGCGGTCCGCTTCCGCCTGGGCGACGGTGAAGCGGGCGTCGTCGAAGTCGGCCAGCTCTCCCACGCGGCCCAGGTCGTGGTTGCCCAGAATCAGGATGACCTGGTCGGAGGGATGCGCGGCCAGCCACGCCACCAGCGCCAGCGCGCTCTTCGCCGCGTGCAGACGCTCCTCGGGGCGACCCCAGTCGAAGTGGTCCCCCACCGAGACGAGCTGCACATCGGGCTTCAGCCAGCCGTCGGTGCCCAGGAGCCCGTGGTGGTCGAGGATGGCGAGGACCTTGTCGAAGTCCGCCTGCGGGTCACCCAGCGCCAGCCGCCGCCGTCGATGAACTCCATTGGCGGGCGCGGAGCGGGGACCTGTCTCCACCGCCTCTCGGGCGCGAGCGTGGGCGGCCTGGAGGCGGGCGTCTGGGGAGTCGTTCACCCGCCCATTCTAGGGTCAGGACGTCTGGAAGAAGCGGGCGATGAGCGCCGAGCGGCTCTCCACGTGCGCCTTGGCCAGCAGGTGCGTGACGTGGACCTCCACGGTGCGCTCCGCGCAGCCTAGCCTGCCGGCGATGGACTTGTTCGTCTCGCCCTGGACGATGTGCGTGAGGACCTCGGACTCGCGCGCGGTGAGCGACCAGCGCGCGGCCAGGGCCGTCACGCGCGCGGCGGCGCTGGAGGCGGTGCCCGTGTCGATGGCCAGGTAGTGCGCCGGAAGCCCCGTGGTGCGCAGCGGCGTGAGCGTCAGGGGGCCTGAACAGGGAATGCCCTGGGCGCCCCGGCGAAGTTGCTCCATCAGCTCCGGCTCGCCGCGCTCCAACCACACGCGGCCGGCGCTGTTGGCGTGCACCACCCGGCCACTGCCGCTGACCACCCAGGCGGCGCGCCCGAGCGCCTCCATCGCCACTTCCAGCGCGGTGGACATCAGCCCGGACTCGCGCAGCCGAGTCTCCATGTTCAGCCGCCGCTGCAACGCCGGCGTCAGCGCCTGGAGCACCCGCTGCTCGCGCTCGGTGAAGGGCTCCTCGCGCGCCAACCCCAGCCAACCCAGGAGCGACGGCCCCTCGCAGACCAGGGTGCGCAGGAAGGCCATGCGCTCCATGCCCAACTGCCGGTACACCGCGCCGGAGCGGGTGTTGACCCGCTCGCGCTGGGCGTCCAGCTCCGCCTCATTCAATCCCAGACGCCGCGCCACCTCGTATGCGGGCTGGTCATGCAAGGGCATCTGCCGCGCCTCCGACTCCTGCAGCGAGCGGAAGTGCAGCGCCCGGTTGCGCTGGGCCGGTGCGGGGCGGGCGGGATCATACCAACCCCAAAGACTCTCCCGGTCCGACAGGAAGGTCTCCAGCGCGTCGAAGACCACCTCGGGCGGTTGGGGAAAGCCCGAGCTGAAGGAATAACTGACATGGAAGCGGTCAGGCCCTACGTCCACGCCATAGGCCACCGCGCGCTCCGCCTTGAGCGTGTCGCGCAATGCGCCCAGAACCGTGGGGAGGGACTCCGAGCTCGGCTCCGCTTCAGCGAGCAGGGCTTCCAGGTCCGCCAGGATACGCTGTTCCTCGGAATTCAAACGAATCACGATATCCTGAGTATAGGCTGGCAATGCGTGGCTTCCACTATCCTACCAGGATGTCGAAGTTGTGAGTTGTTGAGCATTTATCGGCGACATGCCCTGGAGTCTGAGGTGTCAGGGTGGAAGACGACATCAGGGCTTCCCCGCATGGAATTTGAAGTGCGTCCAGCGCGACAATGAGGCGCAGGCCCACCGGGGGGGAGGGCCTTTCGCGGTAGGTTTCATGTGAGCGCGCGCCGGGGATCGACAGTCGATGCCCGGCGCGTCGCCCTTGAACCCCGCGATTTCCCTTCCAATTGACGCGAATTGGCGCGAAGCCCGCGACGCACCCCTGGGTCGTCCGCTTCGCGCTTTGACGCGGAGCGTCGTTCGCAAGGCCGCGAAACATCACCCGTTCGCGGTCGGCACGTCGCTGGCTAACAGATTCATGACAATGAATTCCTACCGTGCCATTGCGCGGTGTCTGTCCATTCGCTCGTGATGAACGAGTGCTCATTGAGGGGTGTCTGAGATGACTTTGAAGCACACCGGGAAACTTGCGCTGGGGATGGCCGTGCTGCTGGGGGTGACGGGGTGTCGGACTCCAGGGGCCATGGGGAGTGGAGGGATGAGCGCGTCGGAGGGGTCTTCCGACGGTTCGGGTTCGGGCTCGGGCTCGGACGGGTCTGGGGATTCATCGAACGGGTCGGGGGATTCGTCGAAGGGGTCGGGTGACTCCAGCAAGTCGGAGGCCGGCTCCAGCGGGGATTCGAACCACAGTTCCGAGGAGGGGGGCTCCAGCGAGTCGCGCTCCAGCAAGCAGAGCGAAACGGGGAGCAGCGAGTCGGAGAGTGGTGGGGAGGGGAAGGACTCGCGCTCGGAGACGAGCAACAGCGAGAACAACGACGGGCGCGTGGTGTCGGCGACGACGGTGGCGGCCACGGTGATTGGGCTGGGGGTGGTCATCTGGCGCGTCGTGGCGGCGGCCGAGCGGCGGCGTCAGGCGCCTCCTCCTCCGGAAGAAGTGGGGCGGGCGGCGCAGGTGTACTTGCGCTCGCGGACGCACCAGCTTCGCGAGGACCTGGCGCTGGGGGCGGGGCCCACGGTGGAGGACCTGGCGTCGGCGGCGAGCATCCGGCGGGAGAATCTGCCGACCTTCGGGCGGCTCTTGCGCGCGAACCGGCGCGAGCTGCTGGCGATGGCGGACACGCGCACGCTGACTCCCGAGCGGGCGCTGGCCTGGTTGGCGCGGGTGGGGGAGCTGGCGCGCACGGACCCGAGGCTCGACGAGGACCGACGCGCCTTCCTCGCGGCGCATGGCGAAGAGGAGGCGACGGCGGGGGTGATGGAGTGAGCCGCCGGGCGGCGTGGCTGCTGAGTCTCGCGTTCACGCTGCCCGCGTGGGCAGAGCCTGTCGTCACGGGGGCGTCACGTGACGGGACGCACGAGGCTCCGCGAGGCGCGACTTCCCATGTCGAGGCTCTCGGCGAGACGGGGTCCTCTCGCTCCTTGAAGGAACGCGTGCACGCCCTGGCGCGAGCCGGAGTCCTGCTACGAGGTGTCGCCGCGGACGACGAGTCCCTGGTGCGTGAGGTGGAGGCGGGCCTGGGCGCCTTGCCGCCCGCGATGCGCCGCTTTCCGGGAGGCCCGCTGGAGCTCGTCTTCCATCCGGAGCCCGCGCCCCTGGGCCTGGGTGACGGGACGACGGCACGTCCGGACTGGTCCGAGGAGCGAACCCGCTTCCATCTCTACCGCTACGCACCGTCCAAGGAGCGTCGCGCGACGTTGCGCCTGTCACGCCTGACGGACGAGGAGTCGGAGCAACTGTGGCGCCGCCGCGCCGTGGTGCACGCGGTGGTGCAGCGCTGGGACGATGCTTACCAGTGGAGCCAGTCCGCGAGCTGGCGTCGCCTGTCGGGCTGGATGAAGCCCTTCGAGCGACCGTTGGTCTGGAAGGAGGAAGCGCGCCTGCACTACGCCGGGGCCTTCAGTCGCGAGCTGGGCCAGAGGAGCGCGGCGCTGGACCTGGTGACGTTCGCGGAGGAGTTCTTCCTGCCCGTGGAGTCCCTGCGCGATGACGCGCTCTCCGTGGACGAGCAGGTGCGCTGCCAGGAGTTCTCCAAGTCGCGCGCCCTGGCGGAGCTGGTGGAGACCACGGGCCTCGGAGCGCCGAACTCGCGCGGAGCCTGTCCCGCCTTCGACGCCTGGGCGGAGCTCGACCTCCTGTCCCATGTCGAGGTCCTCCTGGTCGCGGCCACGGGACGCCAGCCCGAGTCCCTCTTCGGCCACCTGCTCTTGCGCCCGGTCTGGAGCGAGGGCGCCCAGGTGCGAGGCCCGTCCTTCGAGCGCGTCGTGCAACTCGTGGCGCTCACGGGAATGGAGCCCAAGGGCCTGGGCTACGTGGTGAAGGGGATGACGGGCAGCTACGACACCGTCTTCCTCACCGGGACGATGGGCGACCTCACGCACGAGTCGTTGGAGCTGGAGCAGCGCACCATCCGCCGCTTCCGGCTGCGCCTCACTCGGGGCGAGGAGGCGCGGATGCTGGAGCGCATCTGGGAGCTCGAGCGACGCGGGTACATGGGCTACTACTTCTTCACCGACAACTGCGCGAGCGCGCTCCTCTTCCTCCTCAATGGCGTCCTGGAGGACGGGCGACAGGTGCGTCCTCCCGGTGTGATGTGGGTGCTGCCCACCGCCACGCTCGACGTGCTGGCGAAGGTGGAGGTGCTGGGCAAGGAAGGCCCCGCGGGCCCCCTGCTGGAGCTCATCCCCGATGCCTTCGAGTCCACCGGAGACCGCGCCATCCGCGCGGACGCGGTACGGCAAGAGACCCTCGAATCCCTCAAGGGCCACGTGGAGGCTTCCGCGCTGTCACGCCTGCTCCACCTGCACTCGCGCCTCCAATCCCCCGAGCCCGACACGAGACGCGAGGCCTACGCGGAGTTGCCGGAGACGGTGAGCGCGGTCCTCGACTCCGCGTCACCCCAGGCCCGAGCCTCCGTGAGCGAGACGTTGCACGCCTATGTCGCTCACGCGGTCCGAATGGAGCGCGCGGCGTTGGACCGCTTGGAGGGAGAGCGGCTGCGAATCGAACGTCAGCGGCTGCTCGCGGTGAAGACTCCGTTGAAGGGCTCCGCGGAGGCGGGAGTCCGCGAGCGTCAGCGTGTCTTCGAGCGAGAGGACGCGCTCCAGCGGAAGCTGGCGGTGCTGGACCGGACGGCGTTGTTCCAGGAGGCCCTGGCCACGGCGCCGCGCCGCCCGCCGACGCCGAAGGAGCTGAAGGTCCTCGTCCGCGCCGAGCGCACCGAGGCCGCCTTCGTCCGGGCCACCGAGGCGCAGGGCGAGCTGAATGACGGTGTGTTCGCGGAGGTCGACGCGGTGGCCTTCCTGGGCGCGGACCGTCGTCGCAAGGTGGACGCCGAGACGCGCTGGGCGGCCACGGCGCTGCGCGAGTCGGGCGCGGCGCGCACGGTGGTGAGCGTGGGCATGGACTTCCCTGACGTGGGCGCGGCCCGGCCCGTGGTGAGCGTGCGCACCGCGGGAATGGCGGAGGCCTTGGGTGACTCGCGCCTGCATGGCTTCCAGTCGAGCAGCGAGCTGCGCGTCCTGGACGGCGAGCTCTCACTGGAGCCGCGCTGGGGCCCTCCGCGCGTGGTGTCCACGGACATGACGCTGGTGGGCTACCGCACCTTGCAGAGGGACCTGCCCCAGTTTCGCCAGTCCGCGTGGGACTCGCTCGGATGGGGCGCGGAGGCGCGTGTGGCCTCGGACGCGGCGCGGGCCATGCCCTACCGTGCCACCGTGCAGGCGGAGGCGCTGGTGGTGCTGGACGCGGGGGCGCGCTTCTCGCGCTTCACTGCGGTGGGAGTGGGAGGGCTCGCGCGGATGCACTGGAGCGAGCAGGCCCTGACACCGGCGGCGGGGCCTCGGCTGTCGCTGACGCACCGCACGGGCCTGCCGGGCTCTGGCGCCAACGCGGTGCGACTGGAGGCGGCCTATGCCCCCACGTGGCGGATGGGCGACGCCCGTCTCACGCACGAGGCGGGCGCCTGGCTCCAGGTGGAGTGGTGGCTGGGCCGCGCGGGGCCCTTTGGAGTCCTGCTCACTCCTCGCGCACAGGCTCGCTGGGAGGGCTCACTCGCTCCACCGTCACTTCGCGAGTCACGGTCTCCGTCGTCGTGGTGGTCCGGTACGCTGGACCGTCGGCTGGCACTGGGCCTGGAGCTTCGCTGAAGCCCTCCGTCAACAGGGGGCGGCAGTAGGGGCCCGTGGCGGCGCCGATGAACGTGCCGATGGCGAAGAGGGCCGTCCATCCCCAGAACCCCAGCCCGCCGAAGATGCGCAGCTGGTGGGGGCCGGCGAGGAAGGAGAAGAGCGCGATGAACGCCGGCAGCGCGACGGAGGTGACGAGGGCCGCGCCGAGCGCGCGCTTCAGGGTCCGCGCGTGGAACCCGCCGAACACGCCAGCAATCAGGCCATTGAAGAGCGGCACGAAGAACACGGCGAAGCCAGTGACGAGCATCGTCGCCACGCTGACGACGAACCTGTTGTGCTTGAAGTGAATCTCCTCGTTCTTCATGCCGATGCCCGCGGGCAGCTCGGAGTAGCTCATCTCGCGGTGCACATCCCGCACATAGGGAGGCGGGTTGGTGGTTCTATCGGAGCGAGTCATTTCGACCATGGCTTTCGAGCCTCCCAGGGGCGGGCGCGGCACTTCCGCCGTCCCTCAGGTGTGGGGTCGGCGACGGAGATGTGGAAGGGCCGCTGACTCCACCGGAGAGCGGGCCGCCCTGCGGACCCTTGGCGCCTGCTCGGGGCAAGCCAGGGAAAACAGGCGGGGCTCCCCGAGGGGGCGGGCGCCGTGGGGCTTGGCGGCTCGCCGTCTGCGGCTATGCTGCCGCGCCCGTTAGTCCCCTCACGTCCGTACGGAATTCCCATGAGCCTCCGCCGAGCCCTGCTGACCGTCGTCCTGACCTCCACCTCGCTGCTGACTGCCTGTGCCCTGCGGCCGACCTACAAGGAGCTGGTGGCACCGCCGAGCGCCGCTGGCGTCACCCCCGGGCAGACCGTGGCGCTGCGCGTGGTGGACGGCTCCGGCAAGCCCGTGGAGGGGGCTCGGATTCGCGCGGGCGAACTCCGCACGCGCCTGAACGTCCTCAGCGACGCGGATGGCCTGGTGAAGCTGGAGGCGAACGAGGCGCTGCTGAAGGAGAACCCGCTGGTGGAGGTGGTGCTGCCCAAGGGCGTGAAGACGTACCGACTGGAGCTCGCGCCCTCGGGTGAGGCGCCCGCCGCCGCTCCCGTGGAGACCGCGCCCCAGGCGCCCGCCGCTCCGGAGCCGGCTCCCGCGACGGAGACCCCGGCCTCCGACGCGCCCGCCACCACCCCGGAGGCCGCGCCGAGCCCCGTGCAGCAGCCGGCCCCGACGCCGGCGCCGACGCCCGGCACCTGAGCCGAGCGTCGTTGCTCCTCCGCGCGAGGCTCAGCCGAGCTTCGCGTGGAGGAAGTCCACGGTGCGCTTCCACGCCAGGCGCGCATTGTCGGGCGAGTAGACCTCCGGTCGCGTGTCGTTGAAGAACGCGTGGCTGGCGTCGTAGCGGTGAAGCTCCGCGGGCACGTGAGCGGCCTTCAGCTTCTGCTCCAGTGCGTCCACGCGGTCGGGGGTGCACCAGTCGTCGTCCTTCGCGAAGTGGCCCAGCACCGGCGCGCGGATGCGCGTGACGTCCACGGCGTCCGGAGGAATCCCGTAGAAGGGGACCACGGCGTCGAGCCCCGGGTCATTGACTCCCGCCAGCAGCGTCAGCGCGCCTCCCATGCAGAAGCCGAGGATGGCGACCTTGGTGCCCGCTCCACCGCGCTCGCGCAGCGCGTCCGTGGCGGCGCGCAGCTCCACGCTGGCTTGTCCCCAGTCCAGTTGCGCCAGCAGCTTGTCCGCCTCCGCCGCGTCCTTCGTCGTGCGGCCGTGGTAGAGGTCCACCGCGAACACGGTGAAGCCCTCCTGCGCGAGCCGGTCTGCGATGCCCTGGATGTGAGCGTCGAGGCCCCACCACTCGTGGATGAGGACCACCGCGCCTTTGGTTCCCGGGGCAGGGGCCTCACTCAGATGGCCCGCCAGTTCCTGGCCCTGCTTGCCAGTCAGCCTTGCCTGCCCTGCCATGCGCGCACCCCTTGAGTGATGGGAGAAGCGGCGTAGCTTAATCTCGGGGCCTCGAAGTGCCTCGACTCGTGGAGGCGGGAATGTCGAAGGCGTTCACGAAGGAAGACTCGGGTGGGGACGAGGCGCTGGTACCGCCGCGCCCGAGGTCCGCTTCGGGAGACAAGCGCTACATCACACCGGAGGGGTACCGCGCGCTTCAGGAGGAGCTGGCGTCCACGCAGGGGCCCGACTCCGGCGCGCAAGGGCTGACGCCGCTGGAGGCCGGGGTGCGGCGTCAGGAGCGCGAGAGACGGGCGCGGCACCTCGCGGCGACGCTGGAGGAGGTGCGGGTGGTGGAGCCTGACGCGGCGCAAGCGGGGCGTGTCTTCTTCGGCGCGTGGGTGGAGCTGGAGGACGAAGAGGGCGAGCGGGTGCGCTACCGCATCGTCGGCCTGGATGAAGCGGACGTGAAGGCGGGGAGGCTCAGCGTGGAGTCGCCGCTGGCTCGGGCGCTGCTGGGCAAGGAAGTGGGGGAGTCCGTGCAGGTGGAGCGACCCCGAGGGGCGGTGGAGTACACGGTGGTCGCCGTGGACTATGGTGCACCTTCGTTTCCGACACCCCTGTCTCCGTGAGTCCCCGACATGCGAAGCCTCCTGGCGGTCCTGGTCGCGGTTCCCTCGCTGGCCCTGGCGCAGTTCAAGGATTTGGAGAAGGTGCCGGTGACGAGCAGTCCCGTCGCGGGCAACGTGCACATGCTCGTGGGCGCGGGCGGCAACATCGGCGTCTCGGTGGGGCCGGATGGGCTGCTCATCGTCGATGACCAGTTCGAGCCCCTGGCGCCCAAGATTCACAAGGCGTTGGACAAGCTGAGCAAGGCGAAGATTGTCTATGTGCTGAATACGCACTGGCACGGCGACCATACGGGAGGCAACGCCGTGTTCGGCCGCGAGGGTCGCATCGTGGCGCATCGCGAGGTGCGCACGCGACTGGTGGTCGGGCAGGACAGGGGGAGCCGCGGTGTCGTCCCTCCGGCGAAGAAGGAAGCGCTGCCGGTCATCACCTACGACACGGGCATGTCGCTGTACTTCAACGGTGAGGAGATTCGCCTCACGCACCTGCCCGCGGGCCACACGGATGGCGACACGCTGGTGCACTTCACGGGCTCCAAAGTGGTGCACACGGGCGACCAGTTCTTCGTGGACGCCTTCCCGTTCATCGACGTGAGCAGCGGCGGCTCGGTGGAAGGTTACGTGCGCAACGTGGAGAAGCTGCTCCAGACGCTCCCGGCGGACGTGAAGATCATCCCGGGCCACGGGCCGCTGACGGACAAGGCGGGCCTGGAGCGCTTCGTGGCGGCGCTGCGCGAGTCGGTGTCCCTGGTGCGCACGAAGAAGGAGGCCGGCAAGACGCTGGAGCAGGTGAAGGAAGAGAGCCTGCCCGAGCACCTCAAGCCCTTCGGCACGGGCTACATCAAGACGGACGTGTGGCTGGAGACGGTGTTCCAGGGCCTGGAGAAGGGCGCGGCGAAGGCGGCGGACACGAAGTAGTCAGCGCTTCGTCGCGATGACGGTGGCCAGCGGCGTGAAGGGCTCGGGGAGGATGCCGTCGCGGACCTCGACGGTGAACCCCTGGGCCTCCAGCAAGGCCCGCGCGCGAGGCACCAGGAACGTCAGGTAGTACATGACGAAGGGCGGCTTCCAGAGCGCGTTGCGCACGCGCATGGCGGCGTTGAAGCCCTTGGCCACCCAGTAGCCGGGACGCAGCCGCGACGGCGGATGGCCGGTGACGAAGAGGAACCGGCCCCCGGGACGCAGGGCGCGATGGATGCCTTGCACCAGCCGGGACTCGTCCTCTTCGAGGATGTGGCCGAAGGCGCCGAAGCAGGTGACGACGTCGAACTCCGCGTCGAAGGTCATCGCCAGCGCGTCGCCCCGGACGAACTGGAAGGCGGCGGTGCCGGGGGCGCCGGAGAGGCGACGGTCGGCTTCCTCGAGCATGCCCTGGCTCATGTCGACGCCGACGACGCACTCTCGGGCGAGGGGCCGCAAAAGGCGCATGGCCGCGCCAGTGCCGCAGCACACGTCCAGGGCGGTGTCGACGGAGCCAGGTGGGCCGAGGGCGTCGATGGCGGCCCGGACCACTGGGTCTGGCGTGCGGAAGGGCGTGTAGTCGAACTTGGGGGCCAGCAAGTCGTAGCCGTGTTCGACGGAGGTCATGGCCTGCTCGGCCAGCTCGAGGAGGGTGGGCCCTTGGCGGTGGAACATGGTGTCGCTGGGTGTACCGCACCCGGAGGCCCGCGAGGACCGCTTCTCGTGGCTCATGTGTGCCATCAACGCTTCTCGGGCACGGCCTGCTAGGCTCCCCGTCCATGCGCCGTGCAGCCGTCGTCGCCTTCCTGGCGCTCCAATTCATTGCCTGTCGTGACGAGCGGCTCGTGCCTTCGCTTCCCTCGGGCTTTCACGTCGACACGTATGCACAGCGTTCGGCCCCGGCGGTGGATGTGCTGTGGGTGGTGGACGATTCGGCGTCCATGGCGCCGCGTCAGGAGCTGCTCGCGCGCAACTTCCAGGCCTTCATCTCGCTGTTTCGCGAGGGGCGCGTCGACTACCGGATGGGCGTGGCGACGACGGATGTCTTCACGCGGCCGGGAGCGCTGGTGGGGACGCCGCGCGTCCTGAGGCCGGACACGCCGGAGCTGGAGCAGGCCTTCGCGAACAGCGTGCGAGTGGGTACGCAGGGCAGCGCCTACGAGGCGGGTCTGGAGGCCGCGAACCTGGTGCTGGAGCAGGTCTCCCGAGAGAACGCACCGGCGCTGGAGGCGCGCGCGGCCTGTGTGTCGCGCTGCTCCACGCCGACCTGTCGCGAGGGTTGCGCGACGGAGCACGCCGTGGACTTCCTGCGTCCGGAGGCGTGGCTCTACCTGGCCTTCGTGACGGATGAGGACGACCGCTCGCCGCATGATGTGCGCATGTACTGGCGCGCGTTCGAGCAGGCGAAGGGGCTGGGGAATGACGGGACGGTGGTGGCCTCGGCCATCATCGGGGACGTGCCCGCGAATGGCTGTGGCGCGGAGCCGGGGAGCCGCTACGCGGAGCTGGTGACGCTGATGGGTGGGGAGCTGGGCAGCATCTGTGACCAGGACTTCGCGCGAGCGCTGCGCGCGCTGGCGACGAGCGCGGTGGGCTTGCGGCGCACGTTCGCGCTGGAGCGAGCCCCTCGCGTGGACTCCCTACGGGTCCGCGTGCGGTACCCCTGTGGGGTGACGGAGGCCGCGTTGAGTGCCTGTGCCTCCGTGGACCGTGAGCGCTGCGCGGGCCAGGCAGTGGAGGCGCTGGAGGCCGTTTGCACGCCCAGGACCGGAGCCGTGGACGGATGGGTGTACCAGCCCGAGCGGAGGACCGTGTTCTTCGCGGGGGACTCGGTGCCGGGGCTCGGGTCTCGGGTGGAGCTGGAGTACGTGGAGGAGGACGCGTCGTGAGGACGGGGGCGGCTCGCGGAAGAGGGTGGCTCGTCGTGGGCTGCTTGTTGGCGGGAGGCTGTGGAAGGGACGCGCCTTCGCTGTCGGTGGTGCCTCGCTGGGTGGCGCCCGCGCCCACGCTCGACTTCGGAGAAGTGCCCGCCTTGAACGAGCGCGCGGTGTCCCTGCCCCTGGTGAACGTGGGGCGAGCGCCGCTGCGCGTGGTGGGCGTCTCTGTACGAGAGGAGGACAGTCCGTTCCGAATCGTCTCCGCGCCGGAGGAGGTCCCCGCACAGGCGGAGGCTCCCGTGCTGTTGGCCTTCGTCCCGCCGCGCGAGTCTCCGTACACGGCGACCCTGGAGCTGCACACGGATGACCCGAGTCGTCCGTCCCTCGATGTAGTCCTGCGAGGCGAGGGACGCACGGCGGCGATGCTGGAGCTGGACACGGAGCGGCTCGACTTCGGGCGCGTCGCGGAAGGTGACGCCGTGGTGCGCTCGTTCAAGGTGCGCTCGCGGGGCAACGCGCCGCTGGTGCTGGAGTCGCTCACGCTTGCCGGCGAGTCGGCCTTCCAGCTCGTGGGCTCCACGAAGACCCCGGCGGTGCTGGACGTGTCCACGGAGGTGGAGCTGTCGGTGCGCTACGCGGTGCCTTTGGGTGCGGTGGCGGAAGCGGTGAGCGGAGGGCTCCTGCTACGGACCACGGACCCAGGCCAGCGAGAGGCACGCGTGTCACTGCACGGGGGCGTGAACCTGGCTCCGGTGCCGGTGGTGAGTCCGGTGGGGGACAGCGTCCCGGGCGCCGAGGTGGTGCTGGATGGCACGGGCTCGACGGACGCGGATGGGGACGGGCTGCTCACGTATGAGTGGGTGTTGCGGGAGCGACCGGTGGGCGCGCGAGCCCATGTGGTGGACCCGGCTGCGGCGCGCACGGTGCTGCGATTGGACCCCGTGGTGCCGGGTGCGTACGAGGTGGCGCTGGCGGTGACGGATGCGGCGGGGGCGCGAAGTCCGCGTCCCGCGAGCATGAGGGTCCTCGCCGTGCCCGCGCAGCGGTTGTTGGTGGACGTGTCGTGGAACCACGCGGAGACGGACCTGGACCTGCACGTGTCACGCGGCGTGGACGCGGTGTTGGGCTCCGTGGACGACTGTCACTACGCGAATCCGCGTCCGGACTGGGGCGTGCCCGGCCTCGTGGACGACCCGGAGTTGCTGAGGGACAGGCTGACGGGCTACGGCCCGGAGGTGTTCGGCTACGAGAGCCCGGTGGCGGGGACGTACCGTGTGGCGGTGGTGCTGGCGCGCGCGAATGGAGCGGTGGACCCGCGCAGCGAGGCGACGGTGCGTGTGTATGACCGGGGCGTCCTGAAGGGCGAGTTCCGTCGCACCCTGGCGAGTCAGGGCGAGGTGTGGACGGTGGCGGACGTGCAGTGGCCCTCGGGTGTGGTCACGGAGGTCCCGTGACGATGCGGTGGTGGCCCCTCGCGGTGATGTGCTGCGTGCTCGCCTGCTCCAAGGAGACGCTGCCGCCTGTCCCAGATGCCGGACCGAGCCCGACGTCCTGCGCACGGCGCGAGGAGTGCGAGGGAGGACAGGTCTGTACGCTCGCAGGTGTCTGCGACGCCTGTGTGTCGAGCGGTCAGTGTCGGCTCAAAGAGCGCTGTGACGTCGAGGCACGGGCCTGTGTCCTTCGTGACGGCTTCGGTACGGACTGCGCGACGAACGCGGAGTGCGCGCTCGGGCAGTGGTGCAGACAGGGGCTCTGTCTCGCGAGGACGGAGGTGGTGCTCTGTCCCTCGGGAGCACGAGACGCGTGTCCCACCGGGCAGCGATGCAATGGGTCCACGTTCGTCTGCGAGGAGGACCTGGGGTGTGTCGAGGATACGGACTGTGGTGTTGGTGAGCGCTGCAACCCTGGGCTGCATGCGTGCGTGACCCGTTGCCCCGAGGCCACATCATGCGGAGCGGGTGAGCACTGCGCGGACGGTCTCTGCGTCCAGTGTGAAGAGGACACGGACTGCGCGGTGGGCTTCGTGTGTGACGCGGCGGGACGGTGTTCGTCGACGCCGCGTTGCTACTCGGACCGGGACTGTGAGGTACCTCGGGTGTGCCATCTGGCGAGCGGGGCGTGCCTGCCGAGTCCGCCGCCGTGTGGCTCGGATGATGACTGCGCGATGGACCAACGCTGTGACCTTGGCACGGGAACCTGTGGTCCCAGGGCGTGTCAGCCGGATGCGCTGGAGCCCAACGACACGGTGTCCACGGCGTTCCCCGTGAGCGCGAGCCGCTATGTGAAGCTGACGCTGTGCCCGGACGATGTGGACCACTACGCGCTCACCCTGGAGCGAGGGGACCAGCTCGGCGTGAATGTGGAAGCAGAGGTGTTCGCGGAGCCGGTGTTCTCCACGGCCCTCCAGGACGCGAGGGGACGGGTGCTCGCGACGGGACGCTTCCGCATGTCGCACGTCGTGGCGGAGCGAGGCGTCTATACCGTGCGCATCGCCTCGCGCGACGAGCTGCCACGCGCCTACGACGTGGGCTTCTTCCTCGCGAGAGGCACGCCCTGCGATGACGATGTCCACGAGCCCAACGACACCGTCGACACGGCCACGGTGCTGCCGGAGGAGTTGTCGTTGGAGGGGATGCTCTGCCCGGGAGAGCAGGACCACGTTCGGTTCACGGTGCCTTCGTCCCACGGAGTGAAGGTGTCGCTGTCCGGCTATGTGGCGGAGCGAGGTTTGCTACGGCTGTGCCTGTTGGGAGAGAGCGGAGGCGCGGAGCTGGGTTGTTCGCACGACGCGGAGGGCGCGACGGTGTCGCTTCCAGCATCGACCGTGGCGGGCCAGCGGCTCACCGCGAGAGTCGTGGGTGACGATGCACGCACGACGAACGGCTACACGCTCCAGGTGGCGTGGCTCCCATGAGGAGTTCCGCCTGGCCCGATGGCTCGAATCACCTTGAGCAACCTCGACGTGGGCTCGTGCTGGGTCTGTGTCTGTTGGCTCTTGGTCTCGCGGCCTGCGGAGGTTCGTCCCGACCACCCGGTGACCTGCCGGATGCGGGTGTGCGTGATGCGGGTGCGGAGGACGCAGGCAGCACGGATGCGGGGCCGCGGACCGACGCTGGCACCTCGGCCGCGCCCGTCATTCACTCCGCACTGCCCACGCGAGGCGAGAGTGGCGGCGGCACCTGGGTGACGTTGAAGGGTCGTGGCTTCGTGGAAGGCGTGGCCTCGACGCCCTCGGAGGCCGCGCTGCGCACGGAGGTGCGGGTCGGCTCGCGCGCGGCTCGAGACTTCCAGCTCATCGACGACACCACGCTCGCCCTGCGCACGCCTCCAGGGGCCGAGGGCACGGCGGACCTCTCGGTGAAGAACCCGAACGGGACGACGGTCTGCACGGCGTGCTTCACGTACTTCGACGTCTTCGACTTTCGCGCCGTCTCTCCGGAGGCAGGAGCACAGTCGGGCGGCGACACCGTGACGCTGGTGGGCGCGGGCTTCCCCTCCGGTCCGGGGCTCCAGGTCCTCTTCGGTGGCACGGAGAGTCCCTCCGTCACGCGTGTCTCCTCCTCGGAGCTTCGAGTTGTCGTCCCGCGAAGCTCCACGGTCGGCCTCGTCGACGTGCGGGTGCAGGGGCATGGCGTGGGAGACGTGCTGCGACGCGCGTATCGCTACGTCGAGGACACCCGCGTCACCCAAATCGAACCGCTCACGGGGACGATGTTGGGAGGCACCTCTGTCGTCCTAACGGGGCAGGGCTTCGAGGGCACGACGGAGGTCTTCTTCGGAGAGACGCCCGTTGCCTCTTTCGAGGTGGAGTCACCGACGCGCGTCGTGGTGACTTCGCCGCGGCACATGGACATGGAAGCAGTCCCCGTGCGCATCGTCACTCCACGCGGCTCCTGGACGGTGCGCCAGGGGTTCACCTACGCGGACAGTCCGCACGGCACCTTGTTCGGTGTGCTGGGCGTCTTTCCTCACGTGGGGACGCGAGAGGACGGCACGGTGACGCTGACGGGACTGGCGTTCGACGTTCCGGACATCTCAGTGACCTTCGATGAAACACCCGCCCAGATTGTCTCGGTGACCCGAACCACGCTCACGGTCCGTGTTCCCCCGCGAGGCGCGTCTCAGCGCACGGTCCCCGTCACGGTCCGCGCGTCTTCGCTGAACTCTCACCTCCCGGGGGGCTACACGTATCGCCTCGCGCTCACGCGAGTGACACCTGGAGCGGGGACCTCGGGAGGTGGAACCCAGGTGCTCCTGGAAGGAGACGCATTGCCTCCGGATGCCGTGGTGCGAGTCGGCGCGCTCCAGGCTCCAACCGCGACGGTGCAAGGCACGACGGAGCTCCGCTTCGCCACGCCCCCAGGTGGCGCGGGAGCACACGCGCTCCATGTCTCCTCCGCGAGCGACCCGGAGAACGAAGCAGTGCTCCCGAATGCCTTCACGTACGAACCCGCGCTCATGCTCGCCCAGGTAGAGCCCGCGCGTGGAGCCATCGCGGGAGGCTCGCGAGTGACGGTGAGAGGCGCCGGCTTCGTCGACGGCGTTCAAGTCACCTTTGGCGGCGAGCCCGCGAGCGACGTGCACGTGGTGGACACCCATACCCTCACGTGTCGAACGCCCGCGTCGCGAAGCCAGGGGCCCGTGGAGGTGGCCGTCATCAAGGGTGCCGTGCGCTCCGCGCTCTCCGAGTCCTTCACGTACTTCGACCCGCGAGGTCCCGGAGGTCTCTCGGGTGCGCTGCTCACGGGCACGCTGAACGTCACGGTGCTCGACACGTCCTCGGGGGCCTATGGCCAGCCCGTCGCGGGAGCGAAGGTCCTGCTCGGCACGGACTCGACACCGCTCTTGCAGGGCGAGACGGACGCACGCGGTCAGCTCACGTTGTCGGACTCCCGGATGGTGGGCGCGCAGGTGGCCACCGTCTTCAAGCCGGGCCACGACGTGGTGACGGTGGCTGGCATCCGCTCGGAGAACCTGACGGTGTACCTGCGCCGTCTCGACAGTGAGGGCAACCCGGGCAATCCACCCGTGCCCGCGAGTGCTCGAATCATGGGCCGGGTGCGAGGCTTCAAGCCGCCCAGGCCGCTCCAGTCTGGCGAGGTGCTGGAGGCGCGTGTCTTCGTGGCACAGCCGAGCCCCGCGTCGGGTCCTCCGTTCGCGGGGCCAGGAGATCGCCGCGCGGAGACCTGGAGGATTCGCGAAGAGGGTGGCGCGTTCGTCGTACAGGCGCAGCCCGGCTTGCGGGCGGTGTACGCGGTGCTCGGCGTGTTGAAGGACGAGGTCGACTTCGAGCCGTACCTGCTCGGCGTGCGTCGTGGCATCGCGGCGTCGGGCACGCGGGTCTCCGAGGGACAAGACGTGGTGTTCGACGTGCATCTCGACGTCGCCGCGCCTCTCTCCGTGGCGGGTCCCGTCATCATCGCGGGCGAGGAAGCCCTGCATCAGGTCTACGCGTGGCTGGACCTGGGCGCGGAGGGGCTGGTGCCGCATCCGCACAACTGGGGCACGGGCTCGCGCTTCTTCTCCTCCGTCGAAGGTCCAGGTCCGCTGCTCACGTTCCCTCAGCTTCCTCGCGTGGACGGAGCGAGCCTGCTCTTCCTCGACCTGCTCCGGGGCACCACGGCCTATCCCCAGAGCCTGCTGTATCACCGTCACCCAGGAGCCCTGGAGGCGGGCGTGACGCTCCCGCCGATACTCCCGCTCCCTGTCTTCACCGAGCCCGTGAGAGACGCCCGCTTCACGGGAGCCGTGGCCTGGACTCCGTCCTCCTCCGGAGCCACGCCGGACGTGCAGGTCCTCACGCTGATGGCACCCGGCACGACAGGCGGCATCCGCTGGACCGCCGTGCTTCCAGGAGGACAGACACGGGTGACGCTCCCGGAGGCCGCATCGCAGGCGCTGCGCGCGGAGCTGCCCGAAGGCGCACGACTTCGCGCGGACCTCTCCCTCGCGCGAGTCCCCCGCTTCGAGTATTCCCAGTGGACCTACGACACGCTGTCCACCGCGACCTGGACGGCGTACGTCCTGGGGCGCTCGGAGGTCTTCGACCCGTGATGCGCCGCTGGTCCCACTTCGCCGTGTTGCTCCTGCTCGTCGCCTGTCGCGGTGACGCTCCCGTGGAGGGTGAGGGCTGTCGCGTGGACGCGGACTGCGGCACTCCGTCGGAAGCGTACCGGTGTGACACGCAGACCTCGGCCTGTCGGTGCCGCACGGATGGGGCCTGTGCCCCGGGAGAGCTGTGCAACGAAGCAGGCTTCTGCCAGGACCGCGCGGGCTGCGAGTCGAACGCGGACTGTGGAGAGGACTCGCTCTTCTGCGACACCAGCACGGGCACCTGCCTGACGCGAGGACGCTGCGCCACGGACCTGCATTGCCCGCTGGGCGAGGTCTGCGACACCGCGAGGACCACGTGCGTGGCGGGTTGTCGGACGTCCGGAGACTGCGCGGGCACGGCCTGCCGCTGCGGCGATGCGCCGTGTCTCTGCGACGCCACCACGCCAGAAGGGCGCGCCGCCTGTGCCCTGGGCGTCTGCGACGCGAGCTTCTGCGCGGACACGAGTGACTGCGCCTTCGGTGAGTCCTGCGGCGCGACGGCGGGCGAGGGCGCGGGGACGTGCATCAGCGACTTCGACCCGGTGCGACGTCCCTACTGCGCGAGCTGCACCTACGGCGGTGGTCTCCAGGTCTGTGGGCGCGGCGCGAACTTCTGCCTGCGCGAGACGGCGAGCCCCGGGAGTGCCTTCTGCGGCGCGGATTGCGCGGAGGGACAGGGCTGTCCCCATGGCTATCAGTGCTCGGACGTGGTGGTGGTCGCCAGTCGTGCGCGCTGTCGCTCGGATGCGGAGTGCGCGCCGTCGCCTTCTCTGCCGTGCCGCGAGGACTCGCACTGCGGACGCGGTGGGCGCTGCGTGAAGCAGGACGGACAGCCCGAGGGCGCGTGCGCGGGACGTTGCTCCATCGCGGAAGGTGATGTGGAGGGCTTCTGCTCGTGCCAGCAGGACACCGACTGCGTGCAGGACGCCTGCAGCCAGGGCACGTGCACGGTGAGTCGTCGCGCGTGTGTCGGTGACGCGGACTGTCGGCCCATCCGCTGCGTGGACCATGAAGGCGCGGGCGGCTGTCTCGTGGGGCGCAACTGCGCACCCGAGGAGGGCCTCACCTGCGCGGAGGTTGCCCCCCGCGTCACCCGGTAAGCCCCTGCTTTTCCAGGGGGTTTTCGCCCTGCCTACATCGTCGCCGAAGGTCCGCGAGGAAGGGGCGAGTGCCCGGCGGTGAATGTTCTGGAGGGTGCCCCGTCAGTAGTTGCAACACGACGGAGGACGGACACCATGGCTTTCAAGACTGCTCTCACCACCCTGGCTCTCGGCACCCTGTTTCTTGGTTCCTCGACGGCACTGGCGGCGGACGGCAGCGTTCGCGACTGGGCGACTCAGCAGGCCCGCCGCGGCGATGACCGGAACCATGACCGGGACAACAACCGCGACAACAACCGCGGCCACCGCCCGGACCGCTACGAGGCGCATGTCCACACCCACGGCTGCAACCACGCGCCGGCGCCCCGTCCTCCTTCCCGTGCTCAGGGCCGCTACGAGATGCAGACGGTGAGCCGCTGGGTCGAGGGCCGCTACGAGCAGGTGTGGGTGCCCGAGGTGTGCCAGGAGCGTCGTGGTCGTCATCACCGCGTCTCCCGTTGCTCGGGTGGCTTCTATGAGAACCGCTGGGTGGAAGGCCGCTACGAGCAGTCCACCGAGTGGGTCTGGGTCTCTTACGATCGCGGCAACGGCGGCTGGAGCTCCAACCGCGTGCACGCGGCCAGCTACCACCGGTAGCGCTCGCTGACGAAGACTGGGGGTCGAGGGGCGGTGCCGGATACGGGGGTATCCAGCATCGCCCTTCGTGTTTCAGGTCCCCGGTGCCTTTCCGCGTGCGGCCTGTTAGTCAGTGCGCGCACATGGGTACCGCCTTCATCACCGGAGCAGGCATCCGCGTCGGCCGTGCGGTAGCGCGGGCCCTGGCGCGCGCGGGTTATGACCTGGCGCTGCATGCCCACCGCTCCATGGACGCGCTGGCCTCGCTGGCCGACGAGCTTCGGGCCGAGGGCCGCCGCGTCACCCTCCATGCCGCCGACCTGAGCCAGCCCGCCGCCGTCGACGCCCTGGCCGCGAGCGTGCGCGAGGCGTGGCCCGCGCTGGACGTGGTGGTCCACAACGCGGGCCTCTACGAGCGGGTGGACTTCGCGGACATCTCTCGCGAGCAATACCGCACCATGCTCGCCGTCAACCTGGACGCGCCCTTCTTCCTCACCCAGGCGCTGTTGCCCGCGCTGCGCGCCGGCCAGGACCCGCTGGTGGTGCACGTGGGAGACATCGCCGGCGAGCGGCCGGAGAGCCACTTCGCGCACTACTCGGTGAGCAAGGCGGGCCTGTTGATGCTGACGCGCGCGCTGGCGGTGGAGCTGGCGCCGCACGTGCGCGTCAATGCCGTATCGCCCGGGGTGGCCGCGTTCCCGGAGAGCTTCGACGCCGCCGCGCGTGAGCAGGTGCTGCGACACATCCCCATGGGGCGCGAGGGCAGCGTGGAGGACGTGGCGCGCGCCGTCGTCTTCCTCGCGCGCGAAGCGCCCTATGTCACCGGACAGGTCATCGCCGTCGATGGCGGCAGGAGCGCGAGACTATGAGCGCGGAGCTGGCTTTCCATCCCCCCGTCGTCAATGACAGCAAGGGCCGTCCGCTGGACGTCATCGAGCTGCGAGGGCTCACGGTGGACTGCATCGTGGGCGTGTACAACCGCGAGCGGGTCTCCGCGCAGCCGCTGCGGCTGGACGTGGCCCTCTTCCTGGACACGCGCAACGCGGCGACGGGCGGCAGGCTGGCGCACACGGTGAACTACGGGCGACTGGCCGGAGAGCTGCGCTTCCTGTTGGAGGCGTGTCGCTTCGAGCTGCTGGAGTCCGCTGTCGAGGCCGTGAGTCGCTACCTGCTCGTCCCGCCCACCGTGGATGTGCCGCGCGCGCAGGTGCACGCGGCCACCGTGCGCGTCATCAAGCCCCAGGCGCTGGGCGGGCTCGCGGTGCCCTCGCTCCAGGTGCATCGCACGGCGGAGGAGATGGGCTACGCGTCGGAGGAGCGCTCCTTCGGCCGCATGGACATCATCCACGAGGGCGCGGGGTACGGCGTGTATCGGCTGCGCGTGAAGCCGGGGGGCACCGTTCCCGCCAGCTCGAATCCGGGCATGGAGGAGAGCGAGCTGGTGCTCGGGCCGGGCCTGTTGGCGCAGGGCCAGCCCGTCGAGCGGGGCATGGCCTTCCACTGGCCCCGGGGCTTTCCGCGTCGCTACGACAACCCCACCGAGCAGGAGCAGACGGTGCTGAGTGTGTATCGGCCCCGCTACCTGAAGCCGGAGCCGGAGGCGGTGGAGCCGCGTGCCCCCGCGTCCGCGCTCCTGTCCATCACCGGCACGTCCTATTACCCCCATGACGAGCCCGCCGCGCCCGGCCTGTCCGCCGACAAGCAGCCCTGAGCCTGACGCATACTCCCAGTGGGGGGGGCTGTTTCCGAGGCCGCGAGGCACGGTATGACGCGACCTCGGAGCCCAGGGGAGAAGACGGCATGAACCTCGACAGGCGGATGCAGCTCTTCGTGGTGCTGGCGACGGTGTTCGTCACGTCGCTGGTGGTGGGAGACCTCATCGGCGTGAAGCTGTTCGAGGTCAACCTGGGCTTCGTGGTGGCGGTCATGTCCATTGGCATGCTGCCGTTCCCGGTGACGTTCCTGCTCACCGACATCCTCAACGAGTTCTACGGCAAGAAGGCCGCCCGCTTCGTCACGTGGGTGGGCTTCAGCATGGCCATCTTCGCCTTCACGGTGATTGCGATTGCCGTGGAGGTGCCCTTCGCTCCGCTGACGCGCGCGCCGGACTTCTCGGGGACGGTGGAGGGCTCGTTCAACAACGTCTTCAGTGGCTCGCAGCGCATCCTGCTGGCGTCGATGATTGCCTATCTGGTGGGCCAGTTCTGCGACATCTCCATCTTCAACCTGCTCAAGCGCGTCACGAACAACAAGATGCTGTGGCTGCGCGCGACGGGCTCCACGCTGGTCTCCCAGCTCATCGACACCACGGTGGTGCAGTTCGTCGCGTGGACGGGCGTGCTGCCCACCGCGGTCATCTTCAACATCATCGCCACGTCGTACGTGGTGAAGCTGCTCGTCGCGGTGGGCCTGACGCCCTTCATCTACCTGGGCCACGCGCTGGTGGAGCGCAAGCTGGGCATCAAGCCCGTGGTGCTGGGCGCGGACGGTGAGCCGCTCCCCGAGCCCACGACGGACGTCGGTGTTCCTGCCGAGTCGCGCGCCGCCTGAGCGGCCTCACGGCACCAGGCGCTGAAGGAAGACGTCCGAGTCGTCGGAGGTGAAGGGCTCCTCGCCGCCCAGCGCGCGCGTGCCGGAGAACACCCCCGTGCCCAGCAGGTCTCCTCCCGACAGGAAGGTGACGTCTCTCAAGCGGAGGCTCTCGTCGCAGGGCTGGGTGACGTAGGGCGTCTGCCACGACAGCTCGCCCCGGGGTGACAGTCGCGCCAGCTCCGAGCCGCAGCCGTGCCGCCAGAGCACCGCCGCGCCGCCGTCCGCATCCGCCGCCAGCCGCGCGCCCTGGGGCTCGCCCGTAGAGGGACTGGCCAGCGCGTGTCCCCACAGCGGACGTCCGGCGGCATCCGCCGCGAGCACGAAGGTCGCGCGCGAGCAGCTCTCCGTGGCACAGGTCGGCTTGAGCACCGTGCCTCCCCAGTGGAGCGTGCCCCGGAAGTCACCCGCGAGCCGCAGCCCGCCATCGGCCGCGAAAATCACCTGGGTGAAGGACGGCGCATCCGGCCCCACGTCCAGCTCCCAGTACACCTCGCCGACGGGCGACAGGCGGGCGATGAACCCGATGCTCTCCACGGGCGACAGCGGACGTTGTCCCGCCAGCACCGCGCCGCCATCCGAGTCCAGCGCGACGGCGGACGCGGAGGCGAGCGCGGGCATCTCCTGGGACCAGCGCACCGTGCCTCGGGTGTCGTAGCGAGTCACCAGGCGCCCGTGCGCCACCAGCACCTCGCCTTCGATGTCCGGTGTCAGCGCCTTCACCGTGCCCGTCGCGCGCGCCCACCGAGGCGTGCCGTCCGAGGCCAGCTTCGCCACGAAGTGGCTGTCGGTGATGAGCGTCTCTCCGAGCCGCAGCCGGCCCTCCAGCTTGCCCGCGATGAACAGCTCTCCCTCGGAGGAGACGGCGAGGAACTGCGCGTGGGCGCGGGCCGCTCTTCCTTCGGAGGGCTCGGGCAGGAAGCTGTGCGTCCAGAGGACCTGTCCTGTGCCGTCATGGTGGGTGAGGGTGAGCGCGGTGGCGTCGCCGTCCGTCGAGGAGGCATCGGGTGTGCTCGTCGCCCCGGTGCTACCCAGCAGCACGCTGCCACCCAGGCCGTCCGAGGCCACGGCCACCGCGTCCTGACGTCCCAGCGTTGGCGAGTGAACGGTCCACCGCGCATCCCCCGGCTCCAGCGTCGGAGGCTTGGGGGGTTGTGGCGTGGAGCCTGGGTCTGCTTCCTCGGGGAGCGGGGGCTCGGTGGACGCGCCGCTCCCACCACAGCCGAGTGCTGTCCACACGCTCAGCACCAGCCCCGCAGTGCCTGCCCGCCACCGTCCCATGTTCATTCTCCGCGAGTCAGCTCACCCTCCGGCCGGAGGCGAAGCTGGGGTGTGGTGCTCGCGGAGGCAAGGCCCGCGTCGGGGACTGAACGTTGTCAGCGCAGTGCGAGCGGGGCGAGGATATCGCGCCAGTGCGAGTAGATGGAGAAGTGTCCGCCCCCCGGGAGGAAGTGGGGCACGGTGCGCGGGATTCGTGAGGCGAGATAACGCCCCATCTGCGGCGGGACGATGCTGTCTCCGTCCCAGTACCAGAGGTCCATCTCGCCGCGGAGCTCCTCCAGCGGGACGCCCCACGGTGACGCCAGGATGTGGGCCTCGCGGCGCATGCCCGCCACGCCTCTACGAGTGGCCTCGCGTCGCCAGCCCTGCACCTGCGCGGCGATGTGCGGGTCCGTCAGCACCAGCCGGTCATCCTTCGACGCATGCGCCAGCAGCGCCGCCAGCGCCCGCTCCGGATTCGCGCGCACCTGTCGGTCATGCATCGCCAGCAGCGGATGAAGCAGCCACTCCGGCCACGCGGCCATGGCGTAGGCGGTGCGATAGTCGCGATTGACGCCCTCCATTCCTCCGGGCCGCTTCAGCGGCGAGGCGCCGGAGACGATGGCGGAGCGGATGATTCGCTCGCCCAGTCGCCACACGGAGGCCGCGACATAAGGGCCGCCCGCGGACACACCGAAGAGGGAGAAGCGACCTATCTTGAGCGCGTCGGCGAGCTGCTCCAGGTCGTCCGGGAAGTCCAGCAGCGTGCGGTCGGACTGGTAGTCGGACAGCCCATAGCCAGGGCGGTCCGGGGTGATGAGGCGCACGCCGAGGCCGTACGTGAGCCGATCATCCGGATGACGCATGTAGCGCGAGCCCGGGTTGCCGTGGACGAAGAACACCGGGACGCCGCCCAGGTCTCCTGACTCCACATAGGCGAGCCGCCGTCCGTCCTTCAGCCGAAGCACGCCCTCGCGGACCTGCACTCCCGTGCCCGACGTCGACTCAGAGGCGGAGTGCATCAGGGCTCCAGCTTCCGTGAGCGCGCGGCAATCCACTCGGAGATGGAGGGCCAGACGTGGGTGGGGCCCTTGCTGGAGGCGGACAGGCCGATGTGGCCCACCGGATAGCGCCGCGTCTCGGCGTCCTTCGTTCCCACCAACTTCACGAGCGGCTCGCTCATGGCGGGGAAGGCGATGGTGTCATGCTCCGCGATGACGTTGAGCACGGAGGCCTGGATGCGGCCCAGGTCCACGTTCTCTCCGCCGACCTTCATGCGGCCCTGGTGGAAGAGGTTCTGCTGGTAGCAGTCCTTGATGTACTGGCGATACACCTCGCCCGGGAAGGGCACGGGGTCCGAGCCCCAGCGCTCCATCGCGAGGAACGTGCTGACGAAGTCCGGGTCGTCGATGCGCCGGCACACCTCCAGCCAGCGCGTGAGTCGCTGCACGGGCGCCACCATGAGGAAGCCGCTCTCCAGCACGGGCGTGGGCACGTTGCCGTAGGCATCCACGAGCGAGTCCACGTCGAAGTGGTTGGCCGCGGTCCACAGCGTGTAGACACCCCCCTTGCTGAAGTCCACGGGCGTGGCCTGCGCGACGAGGTTGCGCACGCCCTCGGGGTACAGCGACGTGTACGCCAGCGCGAGCGTGCCGCCCATGCAGTAGCCGTAGAGCGTGAGGTCCCGACTCTTGCTGACCCGCAGCGTCCAGCGCACCGCCGTCTGGATGAGCCCGCCGAGCAGGTCCGACCAGGTGATGCGCTCCTCATCCTGCCCCGGCACGCCCCAGTCGATGGCGTACACGTCGAAGCCCTCCTGCGTGAGGTGCTCGATGAGGCTGCGACCCGGCAGGAAGTCGAGGATGTACCAGCGATTGATGAGCGAGTAGACGAACAGGATGGGCGTGCGGTGGCGCCGACGGGGCGCGGCGTAGCGCAACAGCCGCATGCTGCCCCGCGTGTACACGACGGTGTGGGGCGTGGCGCTGATGGGCGGCTCACGCACTCCGGAAGCCCGCTCGATGAAGGGCTTGAGGTACGGGTAGGGATTGAAGGGGCGGGCCTTGAGCGCGTGAGCGACGGCGCGCGTGAGCTCGAACTGGCCGGTGACGAAGGAGCGGAGCCGCTGGGGCGTGGACGCGGTCATGTTCAGGCGCCAGGCTTCTCTGTGGGAGGGGGCTCGGAAGCGCCGCGCTCGGCGGCGGCCTCCTGGCGATGGAGCAGGTCCACCACCACCTCGAGCTGGGAGCCGAGCGCCTCCACCTGGTCATTCACGCGGCGGAGCTGGTCGCGGAGGTTCTCCACCTCGGACGTCGTGGGCAGGCGCAGCGTGTGGAGCGCGTTCTCCACGAAGCTGGTGCGCCGGATGCGCGCGTTGAGGCCCTGACGCAGCACGGTGCCGCTGGCGCGCAGATAGGTGGGGCTCTCGGAGACGCGCGTGAGGACGCGGGTGAGGCGCTGCTCGGCGCGGGTGAACACCTGGCCCGTTCGAGTCTCCGGGTGGGTGAGGTGGCCCAGGAGCTTCAGTCCCCGGGCGAGGAGTCCCCTGGGCGGAGGCGGGCGGTCCGAGTCGCTCATGCCCACGAAGTTAACCCAGGCCGCCCCAGGGCGCAGGGCCCCTTGTCCAAAAAGTGAATGGTGATTCATGTTTCGGGCAGCCGGGGAAGCACCGCGTCATGGCGGGCCCGCTACTTCGAGGCGTAGCCCTCGAAGGTCCGGGGGATGCCCCTGTCCTCGTCCACGTTGTTGAAGGTGACGGGGATGCTGTCGCCGCCCTTCTCCACGTCGAAGTGGATGTGGCCGGTGAGGCTGTTGCCCACGTTGCCCACCTCGGCGAGCTGCTGTCCCTGGCTCACCGTGTCGCCCACGCCCACCTTCGCGGTGCCCTTCGAGATGTGGAAATAGCGGCCCACGGTGCCGTCGCCGTGCGCGACTTCGATGCGGTTGTTGGGCTTGTCGCCGCCGTTGCCGCTGTTCGTATCCACCACGCGCGACACCGTGCCCGCGCGCGCCGCCAGCACCGGCGTGCCGCACTGCCGACGGAAGTCCCAGGCGTACTCCTCGTCGTCGTTGTGGTTCAGGTGGGAGTTGTTGCCCTGGATGACCCAGGAGCGGTCTCCCTCGGGGTAGGGCAGCCGGTAGGGCGAACTCGATGAACTCGGATACTCGCCGGAGTCGATGGAGCCGCGCAGCACCAGCCACGCTCCGAGCCAGAACAGCCCGATGACGCCGTAGACGATGGCGCCCGTGAGCACGATGTTGCGCACCCGGTGCAGCTCCACCTGGGCCGCGCGCTCCTTGAGCATGTCGCGAGCGATGTGCGGGAAGGCGAACCAGAAGGCGAAGGCGGCGATGCTGCCGACGATGCCACCCCAGTGGTAGAGGTTCGCCAGGAACGTGGGGCCACACGCGGCGAACGCTCCCGGCGCCAGCGCGACGGCGGTGAAGAGCGAGGCGATGGCCGCCGCCAGCAACGTCCTCGACGACCAGCGCAGGCTCTCGTCGACCTTGTCGCCATCTCCCCTGGCCACCGGCAGCGAGAAGCGCAGCGCGTGGATGACCAGGGCGACGAAGGCGGCCCAGACGAGCAGCCCCAGCACCGAGGAGAGCACCATGGGCGTCTCTCCCGTCAGGCCCGCGAAGGACACCCCGAACATGACCAGCCCATACACGCCGAAGACCGCGAGGATGATGGAGATGGTCGTACCGTAGCGCTTCATCGCGCGTCCCCCTGCCTCGCGAGCATCGACCCACCGGGACTCCGGCGTGGAGCGTGAGGCCTCTGTTTCCTTGGAGTTGGGGTGGGAGGGACTGTGACGCCGCCAGGCCGTGGAGCGGGGCCCGCGTGGGCTGGCGTGTCGGGGCTGAGGCCGTCGAGCCCTCGGGAGGGGCCCGACACCAGGAAGGCAGGCGAGCACCCCGTCGGGTGCCCACCGCGTGGCTCAGCCCTGGCGCTTCACCGCGAGCGGCCCGAAGGCCTGGGTCACCGGCATCAGTGACATGACGTTGATGTTCACGTGCGCCGGGCGCGATGCCACCCAGTGCACCGCGTCCGCGATGTCCTCGGGCGTCAGCGGCTGCGTGTTGGCGTAGGGGGCCGCGGCGCGAGCGGCGTCACCCTTGAACCGGACGTTGGAGAACTCCGTGCCGCCCACGAGCCCGGGCTCGATGTCCGTCACGCGCACCGCCGTGCCGAGCAGGTCCGCGCGCAGGTTGAGGCTGAACTGCTGCACGAAGGCCTTCGTCGCGCCGTACACGTTGCCACCGGGATACGGATAGTCCGCCGCCACCGAGCCCATGTTGATGATGTGGCCCCGGTTGCGCGCCACCATGCCGGGCAGCACCGCGTGCGTGCAGTACAAGACGCCCTTCACGTTCGTGTCGACCATCACCTCCCAGTCGTCGAGGTGCGCCGACTGCGCCGCTTCCAGCCCCAGCGCCAGCCCCGCGTTGTTGACCAGCACGTCCACCTCGGCGAAGTCCGCCGGCAGCGCGCCGAGCACCCGCGCAATCCCCTCGCGCTCCGTCACGTCGAGCGTCACCGGCAGCAGCCGCTCACCCAGCTCCGCGCGCAGCTTCTCCAGCAGCTCCGTCCTGCGCCCGGTGGCGATGACACGCGCGCCTTCCTGGATGAAGCGACGCGCGATGGCCAAACCGAACCCGGCCGTGGCTCCCGTAACCAGCACGTTCATGGCGTTCCCTTTGGATGCGATGCCCGCGCGCTAGATGGCACGGCGCCCACGCCCACGCCAGCACGCCCGCGCTCGGAGCGACCTGCTCTCCGAGTGAAATCCCGCCGACCCACATCGGGAATGAAACCGCCTTCATCCGCACACCTGTACAGGCAACAGCGCGAATGTCTGGGCCCGCGTGTATCAGCCTGACTTCTTCGCGCTCAACGTAACCGACTGAAATCCCATTTCCTGCCTCCTTGCCCTGCGGCCTGGCGAGTCTGGGTTGCCATCGGGTCGGGGAATGAACAGGCCGCGTGCCCCGATTGGCGGCCGTCCTCGCGAGCGCCCCACACGCCGCGACCCACACATGGAGTCTGACAGGATGCGCCAACTCTCACCGCTGCTGACGGCCTACTGCTCCGCTGCCTTGCTCGCCCTGCTTGCCTGCAACGGCAAGAGCGAGCTGACCCAGACCACCGGCTCACGTCCGTCCACCGATGAGGCGCCATCCCCCGGCTCTCCGTCCTCGCCATCCCCCACGACGCCATCGACCCCCAGGCCGACGCCCACGGAGCCAGACGACACCGAGCAGCCCTCGGAGCCCTCGCCGACCCCCACGACGCCGACTCCCACCCCCACGCCGACTCCAGAGCCCGAACCTGAACCCGAGCCCGAGCCGGTGCCGCCGAAGCCGAGCTACACGCGCATCCTCTGGGTGGCGCCGGCGGGCAATGACAGCGCCTCCGGCACGGAGGGCGCGCCGCTGCGCACGGTGAGTCGGGCGCTGACGCTCATCGCGCCGGGTGAGGCCATCTATCTGAAGACGGGCACCTACGCCGAGCGCCTCAAGCTGGAGGAGCGTGGCGGCACGGAGGCGAAGCGGCTCACGGTGAAGGCCGCGCCCGGCAGCTCCCCCGTGGTGAAGGCCAGCGGCGAGTCCGCGCTGGTGGACGTGCGCGGCGCGTACTGGAACGTCGAGGGACTCACGCTGGATGCCGCGGGCTCCGCCGCCTTCGCGGTGCTGTGGAGAGGCACCGGCGCGCACCATGGCGTGCTTCGCGACTGCGTGGCGAAGAACGGCACGGCGGGCGCGGGGCTCAACGTGTCCGAGAAGGCCCACGACATCCTCATCGAGGGCAACACGATTTCCAACTTCAACCGGGGCAGCAGCGACAGCCACGGCATCATCGTGCAGACCACGTCGAAGAACGTGGTGGTGCGCGGCAATGACATCCATCACAACTCCGGAGACGCGGTGCAGTGCATCGGCCCCGAGGCCGGCGCCACCGTGTCCGGCACGCCCTTCGACAACCTGCTCGTGGAGGACAACGAGCTGCACGAGAACCGGGAGAACGGCGTGGATGTGAAGACCTGCACCCACGTCACGCTGCGCGGCAACATCATCTGGGGCCACAAGGCCACGTCCTCCTCGCGCGGCGAGGGGGTCGTCGTGCACCTGTCCGCGTCGGACGTCACCCTGGAGGACAACGTCTTCTATGGAAACGGCCGGGCCATCAACATCGGTGGCAACCGGGTCAACGGACCGCCTGCCCGCATCGTCATCCGTCGCAACCTCATCCGGGATGGACTGGGCGGTAGCGAGGACGGCGGTGGCATCCGCGTGGACACGTCCACGGACGTGAAGGTGCAGCACAACACCGTGTGGAACATGCCGGGGCCCTGCCTCACCTTCGGGCACGGCGACACGGGGCCGAGCGCCGGCCTGGACGTGCGCAACAACGTCTTCGCTGGCTGTGGCGTGTCGGCGCGCGCGGGCACGGCGCGCACTGGCACGGTGATGGATGGCAACCTCGTCTTCCGTACCTCCGGCTCCGCCTCCTTCCTGTTGAATGGAGAGAGCGTGAACCTGACGGAGTGGCGCTCGCGCAGCGGGCTGGACAAACGCTCGCTGGAGAAGTCGCCTGGGTTCGTCAACATCGACACCGGGGACTTCCGGCTGGGGGCGGGCTCGGTGGGTCGCAATGCGGGCCTGGGGTTGGGACTGACCTTCTGCGGCGTGGGCCCGGACCTGGGAGCTTTCGAGTCGGACTGCCCCTGAGGCGTCGGGGCGTGTAGAGTGGGCCCGCTCCCCCCTTCCGCCCCGACCCTCCACGTGCCGTCTTCGCTGGAATTCGCTCTCGGCATCACCCTGGTGCCTCCGGCCTCACCCGCACGTGAGCTCCTCGCGGCGGCTGCCTCGCGTGCGGGGCTCCGCGTGGTGGATGGCATGGAGGGCGCCGCGCTGGCGTTGGTGGACCTCACCTCGCCGGACAGTGGCCCCGCGCTTCGCACCCTGCTCGACTCGCCTCGCGCTTCGCACATCACGCTGGTGGCGCTGGTGGAGCCGACCGAGCAGGGCTTCTCCGCCGCGGAGCCGCTGCGCCCCGCGGACGTCCTCACCACCCCGGTGTCGCCACACGAGCTGGTCTTCCGGCTCCACCGCGCCGCCGGACGTCACCTGGAGCGTGAGGGCCAGGAGCGCGGTCAGGAAGACCTGGCGCTCCTCTTGGAGCTGACGGCGGACTACGCGGAGACCTCCGACGTGGAGGCGCTGCTCCATGGCGTCACGCGCCGGCTGGCGGAGAAGCTGGACATCGCGCGGGCCACGCTGGTGATGCTCGGTCGCAACGCGGACGAGGGCGTCATCGTCGCGGCCAGCGATGACCCGACGCTCAAGGACCTGCGCATCGAGCTGTCTCGCTACCCGGAGATCCGCGAAGTCATGCGCACGGGTCGCCCGGTGGTGATGGAGGAGGCGCCCACGCATCCGCTGCTGGGCGACGTGGAGCGCAGGGCCGTGGCGGCGCGTGGCATCCACGCCATCGCCGCGCTGCCGCTGCCCATCCGGGGCCAGGTGCGCGGCGTGCTGCTGCTGCGCGCGGCGGGCCGGCGGCGCACGTTCACCTCGCGGGAGATCGACTTCCTCACCACGGTGGCGCATGCCACGGCGGTGGCGCTGCGCAACGCCTCGGTGCTCCAGTCGGTGCGAGGGCAGACGGAGGCGGAGAAGACGGCGCGGCTGGCGGCCGAGGAGCAGGCGGCCTCCTTCAAGCCCTACCAGCTCTTCTTCGCGCACGTCAGCGAGGGCGTGGCCATCCTCGACGACAAGGCGAGCGTGCTGTCGCTGAATCCCTCCGGCGCGGCGATGCTGGACATGCCGGCGCCCGAGGCTCGGGGGCGGCATCTGCATCAGGTGACGCAGCCGGTGGATGACGGCGTGCTGATGGAGCTGGTGACGGCGGCCTCGCGGGGCGAGGCGCGCTCGGGCGTGGACGTGGTGGTGCGCACGGCGAAGGGCCGTCGGCTGACCTTGTCCATGTCCGCCGCGCCGCTGCGTGATGAGGACGCGGCCACCATCCTGTCCTTCCGGGACGTCACCGACGCGCGGCGGCTGGAGGACGAGCTGCGCCAGACGAAGGACTTCCTGGAGCGGCTCATCGACTCGTCGGTGGACGCCATCATCGCCGCCGACCTGAAGGGGCGCATCATCCTCTTCAACAAGGGCGCGGAGGCACTGGTGGGCTACACCGCGCAGGAGGCGATGGCGGGCGTCACGGTGGAGCAGCTCTATCCCCAAGGCGTCGCGCGGCGAATCATGTCCACGCTCCGGGGGCCGGAGCACGGTGGCAAGGGACGCATGTCGCTCACGCGCGAGGAGCTGGTGAACCGCGCGGGGGAGCGGGTGCCCGTCAACATGACGGCGTCGCTCGTGTACGAGGGCGGGCGCGAGGTCTTCAGCGTCGGCATCTTCACGGACATGCGCGACCGGATGAAGCTGGAGCGCAAGCTGTCGGACGCGGAGACGCGGCTGGAGGAGAGCGAGAAGAGCGCCGTCATCGTCGCGCTCGCCGGCACCGCGGCGCATGAGCTCAACCAGCCCCTCACGTCGGTGATGGGCTACGCGGAGCTGCTCAAGCGCAAGCTGAAGGAAGAGGACTTCGCCTGGAAGCCGGTGGACATCATCTACCGGGAGGCGGAGCGCATGGCGGAGATCGTCCGGAAGATTGGGAAGATCACCCGCTACGAGACGAAGGCGTACATGGGGGAGCAGCAGATTCTCGACCTGGACAAGGCGACCTCCCATGAAGACTGACACCCGCGCCGTGCGAATCCCCGGCGGCCCGGGGCCCGAGTCGTACCAGGCCTTCTTCGAGGCGCTCGACACGCCCGCCGCCCTGTGTGACCCGACGCTGCGACTGGTGGCGGTCAACGACGCCTTCCACCGCTTCTGCGCGGAGCATCAGGCGACGGTGGAGGATGTCGCGCGCGCGCTGGCCGCCGCGGGCGTGCCCGTGGATGGCACGAGCTGCGACATGGAGCTGCCGCTCGCGGGCAAGCCGGGCGCCGTGCTGACGATGTCGCGTCGGGGTGACGTGGTGGCCGTGCGGGCCAGGAACGACCCGGAGCTGGCGCGCAGCCGGCTGGTGATGGCGGAGCGGGCGCTGCTGGAGCAGGCGCGCACCGAAGGCGTGCTGTTGGATTTGGGCCGCAGCGTGGCGGAGGTGGGCGGCGAGGAGGAGCTGGTGGCGGCGGTGGCGCGCGGGGTGAAGGAGCTGTTCCCCGGGCGCTCGTTCTGCATCCGCATCACCGACTCGCGCACGGGCGGGCTGACGTCGCTCTACGCGGAAGGCCGGCTGAAGGAAGGCGCGCACGAGCCGCTGGTGCTGTTGCAGCGCGCGGTGGAGAAGCTGAACCTGGGACGCTCGGCGCTGCCGGCGGGGCGGGTGACGGTGCTGGGCGAGGTGCCGCTCCTGTTCCTGGGCAGCACGCACGGCGTGAGCGCGCCGCTGGTGGCGAGCGGGCAGCTCTTCGGCGCCATCAACATGGAGTATCCGGAGGGGCTGGACGCGGACGTGCAGCACGATGAGCGCGTGCTGCTCCAGCTGGCGAGCCAGGTGGCGGTGGCGGTGAAGAACGCGAAGCTCATCGATGAGCTGACGTTCGTGCGCAAGTACCTGGAGGACCTGCTCGAGAAGGCGAACGCGCTCATCCTCGTCGCCAACCGGGACCAGCAGGTGGTGGTGTTCAACCAGGCGCTCAGCGCGCTGACGGGCTTCCCGAAGGAAGACGTGCTGGGCAAGGACCTCTTCTGGCTGGTGCCGGAGAGCGAGCACCTGCGGCTGTCCCAGGTCATCGCCGCCGCGATTCGCGGTGAGTCGGTGAACAGCTTCGAGACCCGGTTGTTGTCGCGCGACGGCAACGAGGTGCGGGTGTCGTTCGCCACGTCCTCGATGCTGGCGCACCATGGCGAGGTGGAGGGAGTCATCGCCATCGGCCAGGACATCACGGTGGTGAAGGAGCTGGAGAAGCGCATCATCCACGCGGAGAAGCTGGCCTCCATTGGCCAGCTCGCGGCCAGCGTGGTGCATGAAATCAACAACCCGATGACGGCGGTGGCCACGTACGCGGATGCGCTGCTCCAGCGCTCGCGGACGACGCCTGGGGCGAATCCCGCGGACCAGGAGAAGCTGCGGAAGATTCTGGAGAGCAGCCACCGCATCCTTCGCTTCACGCGGGACCTGGTCAGCTACGCGCGGCCGGCGCAGGACAGGCCGGAGCGGGTGCAGCTCAACGCCGTGGTGGACATGGCGGTGGGCTTCTGTGAGCACGTGGTGGCGCAGGCGCGCGTGAGCGTGCACCGGGAGTACACGGAGCTGCCGCCGCTGTCGGCCGTGCGCGCGAATCTGGTGCAGGTGTTCGTCAACCTCATCACCAACGCGTGCCACGCGATGCAGCCGGGCGGCTCGGTGTTCCTGGCGACGCGGCGCGAAGGGCAGGAGGCGGTGGTGTCGGTGAGGGACTCGGGGACGGGAATCGACCCCAAGCACCTCCAGCGCATCTTCGAGCCCTTCTTCACCACCAAGCCCGAGGGCAAGGGCACGGGCCTGGGGCTCTCCATCTGCCAGGGCATCGTGGAGAACCACGGCGGCCGGCTCACGGTGACGAGCTCCGTGGGCGCGGGCACCACCTTCTCCGTGCGCTTGCCGCTGTCGGTGGACTGACAGCGGCGAGGCGTCCGGTCAGTCCCAGCCTCGCAGCTGCACGCGCACCCTTCGCACGAGCAGGTCCCACTCCTGGCGCTTCAGGGTCGCCAGGACACGGCCGCCGATGACGGTGAGGCCGGTGAGCGTCATCACCAGGAAGCCGATGCGGTGGTCCCTCAGGCCCGCGTCGAGCAGGTTGGCCACCACGTCCAGCGTGAGGAACAGCGTGCCCAGCGCGAGATACGCGCGAATCTGCAGCGCCATCCCCAGCGCGACGCCCAGCAGGCAGACGCCGCCGAAGATGAGCGCATAGGTGCCGTCTGGTGACTCGCCCACCCGCATCGCCAGCTTCGCCGCCGCGGGCACGTACAGCAGCAGGCCGCCGAGAATCCGCACCGTGTTGCGCGCCGCATGCGGCAGGCTCCCCGTGAAGAGCTGCCCCAGCATCAACAGCAGCAGGCCCAGCGGCGCCAGGTAGATTTCCAGCCCCTCCAGCCCGAAGGCCAGCGCGGCGATGAGTAGCGCCAGGTTGCACGCCGCCGCCGCGAACGCGCCGAACATCCGGCTCCGCTCCACCGCGCCCAGCGCCGCGTACAGGAGCCCGGAGCCACCCGCGAGCAACGCCGCCTCCTGCGTCGCCTCGCCCGGCAACACGAGCGCCATTCCAATGGGCAACAGCGCCGCGAAGCGCCGCGTCGCCGCCTCCACCGGACGCACTCCCGCCCGTCGCGCCATCACCGTCACGCCGACGAGCGTGAAGCCCAGCGCCAGCGCGAAGAGGGCGTCATGCTCGGCTCGCAGGCCGGGCGCATACAGGCTGCGCACCAGCGCGTAGACGCCCACCACCGCGAGCTGCACGAAGTAGACGTGCCGCCCCGTGTGCTCCACCCAGGCGCAGTGCAGCGCCACCAGCACCGCCAGCCCGATGGCGGCGATGGCCGTCGTCAGCGACTCCTGGGGCGCGTTGCCGCTCACGGCCAGCGCGGCGAGCATCACCCCGGTCGCCACCAGCCACGCGTCCCGCCCCCACGTCATCCCCACCGCGATATCTGGCCGCCGCTCGCGCGTCCACCGCTGCGCGGTCTGCAGGGCCACCACGGCCCCGGCGGACGCCAGGGCCAGCACCGCGCCGTGGACGATGAAGAGGTCCCCATAGCGCAGCCAGGGGCCGCTGAGGCTCGCGCGAATCGTGAACCCGGCCATGAACGAGGCCAGGACGGCGCTGCCCGCCACCCAGGTTCCCGCTGACGCCATGAGCGAGGCGAAGGCGCCCTTCCACCGGAACGCCGCCACCAGCAGCGAGGCCGCGATGAGCACCAGCGTCACCGGCAGGGCCGGCGACACCATCCAGGAGCCGCCCAGCCCGATGAACATCTCCCCGAGCAGGTTGAGCGCCGCGAGCGTCGACGACGTCGTGCCGTTCACCGCCAGCGCGTACACCGTCCCGACGATGAGATAGACGGCCATCGCCTGCTGGATGCGGACGCGCGTGGCGCCTTCGGACAGGCCGCGCTTGTGCGCAATCCACGGGCCCACCGTCACCACCGCGAGTCCCACCAGCGCGAGCACGGGGCCCGGCCACGCCTCGAAGATGTCCACCTGGTGCGCCAGCGCGTGCACCAGCAGGAGGATGCTCGCGCCCAGCACGCCGCGCCCCTGTGCTCGGGCTCCACCGACGAACAGCACCACGCCCGTCGCGCAGACGAGCCCCGCCGCCGTGAGCCCAGGCTGGAAGAGCGCCGCGAGCCCCACCACCCACACCGCCGTGACGGAGCGACGGTGCAGCAGGTGCCGGAACTGTTCGGGCAGTCCCCGGACCGAGGCCACGGCATACGCGAGCCCCGCGGCGGCGATGCCCGCGAAGGCCCGCTGCCACAGGAGGAACACGGTGTCGCCGGGCGCGAGCCAAGCCGCTTCACTGAGCCAGTGATAGCCCTCGGCGCCCACGCGCACCCACTGCCCATCGGGCGGCGCCAGCGAGACGAGAGACGGGCCGAGCAGCGACTGCCTCGCGGCCCAGAGCGCCGCGCCGGGCAGTCCCAGGTACAGCCCCAGGCTCGCCAGCGGCACCGCGCGGAACGAAGCGGCGAGCAGCAGCACCAGCACCGCCGCGCCCAGCACCAGCAGCGGAGGGGTGATTCCCAGCGCGTGTGACGGGGACGGCAGGCCAACCAGGACGGCGCCCTTCAGCAGGACGGCCGCCAGCGCCGCCACTCCCACGTGGGGCACCGCGTGGTACAGCGGGCCGTGACTGGGGCGCTCCAACCACTTCGCCAGCCACGGGCCGAAGCGCCTCGTCGCCAGCGAGACACCCCAGAGCGCGATGCCGATGAGCGGGAGCCGCAGCGCCACGACATCCGGCGGCAAGGGGCGGCCCGCGCGATTGATGACCGCAGTCAGCGCGATGAACCCGCCCATCGCCGCGAGCGTCACCACCGAGCCTCGCAGCTCCCAGTCCATGAAGCCGCGCGTCAGGAACGCCAGGAGCGCGGTCAGGACGAGCAGTCCGCCCGCGAGCAGGCACATGCCGCGCTCGGCATCGGTGGGGGAGGGGAGCCACTGGACCAGTGTGAGTGTCGCGATGACGGCCTGCACCAGCGCGGCCGTGGCGAAGCCATCCGTGAAGAGCGACAGCCCGCGCGCACCGAGCGGCAACCGGACGAGGGCGAACACGCCCCGACCCCAGGAGTCGCGCTGCGAACTCGGGACCGCGGCGGGGTCGACGACGGGAGGACGCGGGCGCAGCGTCGCGAAGAGCGCGAAGCCGAGCGCCACGGACGCCGTGCCCAGCGCTGAACGCGCCGACGCGAAGTCGAAGACCGTGCCCAGCACCTGGGACACGACGAGCGCCACGCCCGTGGCCGCGATGATGCTCACGATGCGAGTGCCGTCCCTGCGCGTTCGCAGCAACAGCGTCAGCGAGACGAGCGCAGTGGGAAGCGCGAGGAGGACACCGCCCGGCAACCCGACGGCGATGGACGTGAGCAGCTCCGGCGGCACGGGCGCGACGCCGATGGCCAGGAACACGCCCGCGGCGGCCATCACCAGGCACAGGTCATCCAGGGGCAACAGCGCGTCCTGGGGCACGGCCGGCCGGGCCCACGCGGCCTGCACGAGCCCCGCGACACCGTACAGCCCGCTCACGAGCGCGAAGACCGCGAGGCGACTCCAGTCGCCCGAGAGCCACGGCGTTCCGTCGACGAAGGCCAGGGCGCCGAAGAGCACGGCGACTCCGCCCACGTAGTGCAGTCCTCGAAAGCGCCAGCCGCCAGAGACGTGCGCGGCCACGGCGATGGCCAGGCCCGTGAAGACCCGGGGCCACGGAGAGCCGTCGCCCTCCATTCGGGAAACGAGCGGCATCGACACACCCGCGCTGACGATGCTCCACGCCAGCAGCCGGATGCGCAGCATCCCCGAGTCGCTTCCGCGCGCCACGAGCATCAGCAGCGAGGCCGCCGCCGCGCCTCCGAACACCCACCAGCCCTGCTCGTCCGGCGACAGCGTCCGCGCGAGCAATGCTCCCGCGAGGAGCGTGGCCATGGCCCCGGGGTGCACCAGGGCGCGGCGTCGCGACTCCAGCAGGAAGAAGACTCCAGCGGCGAGCACCGGCGCGAGCGCCGACGCGCCATCGACCTGGAGGTCTCCATCGGTCCCCACCGAGAACGCGGTGATGGCTCCCGCGAGCGCGCCAGCGGCCAGCACCGCGTGCGCCACCGTCTCCAGCACCGCGCTCGCTCGGGGAAGGGCCTCGCGTGCGAAGTGCGTGGTCGCCGCCACCGCGATGACCGTGGCGATGGCCTGCGCCCAGAGCGTCATCCCCGCGAACAGCGCGCCGCCCGGCTCCAGGTCATCGAACCCCGAGGGCCCGCTCGACACGGCGAAGACCGCGAGCCAGAGCGCCCCGTACAGCGCCGCGCTCGCGCTGACGAGCAGCACGTTCGCGGACGTCTCCTTGCGCGAGCGCCACAGCGTTGCCCCGAGCGCAACCACGCCCGCGAAGGCGCAGAGCACGCGAAGCCACGGCGCCTCGTCGAGCCCCATCAGCGGCAGACCCGCGAGCAGCGACGGGAACAGCGCCAGCGCGAGCGACGTCGCCGAAGTCCCGTGCAGCAGCCTGCCCGCGGACCTCAGCGGCACCATCCCCAGCGCGGCGACTCCGAGCGCGACGGGAATGCCCAGCATCGGTGACAGCGCCACCAACGACGACAGCGCGATGAACGCCACGGGGAGCAGCGCCAGGCCGATGCCCGACAGGACGCGGCCCACGGGCGTCGAGCGGCGTGACAGGAACACGCCGAGCCCGATGAAGCCCGCGTGGTAACCCCACAGGGCCCCCGTCACGAGGAGCTGGCGCGGAACGCCACCCAGCGCGCGCCAGGCCTCGCGGACACCCATGAGCGAGCCGCCGAGCACCAGCACCGCGCCGAGGAACCACCAGATGAAGTCGTTCAGCCGGGCCGTGTTCTCCTCGGGCTGCGCGTCGAGCGCGACGACGGCTTCCAGTCCACCGCCGAGCACACCCGACGCCTCGCGGGCGAAGAGGGACTGACCAGAGCCCAGCGCGGAGCCGAGGTCGTCCTCGCTCGCGTCCCGGTCGTGTCGGGAGCCGCGCGGCGCGCGTGCTACCTGCTCACGCTCCTCCTTCGCGGCCTCCTCCAGCGAGCGCGCGAGCGCCGCGCCCCAGCCGAAGAGACTCCAGCCTCCTCCTCGACGCGCCGAAGCGGCGACGCCATCCGCCCAGGCCTCCACGCGCGCGGCGGAGTCCAACGGCTGGGCGACGACCTCGGGCGCGTCGTGGCTCACGGCCTCGGAGGTCGGAGCGTCGAGCGGCACCGCTATCGCGTTGAGGGACTGTTCGAGCCGGAGCGCCGTCGCCTCATCGAGGAGTGCGTCGGAGCGCCAGTCCTGGATGCGTCGCCAGAGCGTCTTCGTGACGAGTGCATCGAAGTGCGGCTCGGTGACGGGCAGCAGGGTGGCGCCGCACTCCAGACATACGCCCCCCGATGCCGTGTCGCGAAACCGCGCGCAGACTTGGCAGATCATCCGCGCAGCATAGCCTCACTCTCCCCACGCCCGCCTTGAGTCCACTTCACCCCCCGCGCGACGAGCCCTGGCTTCGAGGCTCGTCGTCCCACGCCAGGGCTTGCTCACTTGCTTTCCCGGGGATGCGAGACTTGTTTCACCCAGAGAGGGGCCGGGTTTCTCAGTCCCTCATGTAATGGCAGGTGTAGCCGCCCGGATTCTTCACCAGGTAGTCCTGGTGATAGCCCTCGGCGGGGGTGAACTCGCCTGCCTGGACGACCTGGGTGACGACGGGCTTCTTCCACTTTCCAGCGGCGTTGACGCGGGCCTTCACCTCCTCGGCGACGCGGCGCTGCTCGTCGGACAGCACGAAGATGGCGGAGCGATACTGCGTGCCCACGTCATTGCCCTGGCGGTTGAGCGTCGTCGGGTCATGCATGCGGAAGAACCAGTCCTCCAGCAGCGTCGCGAAGCTCAGCACCTTCGGGTCGAACACGACGCGCACCGACTCCGCGTGCCCCGTCCGTCCCGAGCTCACGTCTTGATACGTGGGCTTCTCCAGGCCTCCGCCCGTGTAGCCGACGTCCGTCTGGAGCACGCCCGGAATCTTGCGGAGCAGGTCCTCCATGCCCCAGAAGCAGCCTCCCGCGAGCAGCGCCGTCTCGGTGACACCCGACGCGGCGAGCGCCTTGCCCACGTCCACCTTCGCGGGCGTCGCGCTCGCGGGCTTGCGGCCGAACAGCGTCAGCCACTCGCCGTATCCCTGCTTCTCCAACTCATTCACCGGCACGAAGCGCAGCGACGCGGAGTTGATGCAGTAGCGCTGCCCCGTGGGCTGCGGCCCGTCGTCGAACAGGTGGCCCAGGTGGGAGTCTCCCGCCTTCGAGCGGACCTCGACGCGCGCCATGCCCAGGCTCGAGTCGCGCTTCTCCACCACGTGCGCGGACTCCACCGGGCGCGTGAAGCTGGGCCAGCCGGTGCCGGAGTCGAACTTGTCCTTGGACGAGAACAGCGGCTCGCCCGTGACGACGTCGACGTAGAGCCCGTCCTCGTGGTGGTTCCAGTACGCGTTGCGGAACGGAGGCTCGGTCGCCTCCCGCTGCGTCACCTCGTACGCCATGGGAGACAGGGTGCGGCGCAGCTCCGCGTCCGAGGGCTTCTCGTAGCGGCGGGAATCTCCCGGGGCGGACCGAGTCCCTGCCTCGAGCGCGCCTCCCGGCGTGGCCGCGCTGCTCGCCTGCGTGCACGCCGCGAGCACCACGAAGGCCATTGATAACAACAGACGTCTGGACGCGCTCCACGAACGCGAGCGGGCGGAGCGTGAGCTGATGATGACGGACGACATGGCTGGAGCCTCTCTCCGGACACACCCGACGCGCGGGGGTTCTGCTTCCCTTACGCGCGAGGCCCGAAGTCGGTTTCAGCCAAGGCCCAGGTACCCCGGGAAGCCAGCGGACGACCAGGCCGCCGGTTCACGCCAGCGGCCCGGGTGCGCGAGGCGCACGGCTCAGCCCTTGTTCTCGCCCTCGTCGTCCAGCTCGCGGCTGAACTCCTCGCCGCTGAGCAGCCCCTTGCGCGCCATGATGCGCATCAGCGCCCAGAACTTGCGCTCCAGCTCCTCGATGCGGTCCGGGTCCTCGCGGGCCTGCCCGAAGAGATAGTCCAGGTCATCGAGCACCCCGCCAGCCGCGGGGGGCTTCGGCTTCGCCGTGGCCTGCTCGCGCTTCTGCTTGCGCTGCTCCTCCCGCGTGCGGATCAGCTCCGCCAGCGAGGTTCGCTGGGTCGTCTCACCAGGGGGCAGCTCCTCGCCGACGATGACCTCGTCCTCGTCTTCGTCCGCACCCGCGTCGCCCGGCGGAGGCTGGGTCGAAGGCGCGGGCTTCGCGGGCACGGCGGCGGGCCGCGCGCGGGCCGTCGGAGCGGCGGGCCTGGCGCTCGCCCCACTCGCGGGTGCGACGGGGACCTTGTGGTAGTAGCGCAGGATGGCGCCCCGCACGGCGGACAACGCCGCCACGCGCACGCTCACCTTGAGTCCGGTGGTGAACTCAATCTCCTCCACCGCCGGCACGTTGAGTGGATCACTCATCGCGACGACGAGCTGACGACGTCCGCCCACGCTCTCCAGCGCGATGGGGAACAGGTCGTGCTGCTCGCAGAAGCGCGGGCGCAGCATGTGCACCGCGGCCCACTCGGGCGTCACCGCCTGCAGATCCACCTGCGGCATCCCGAGCGCCTGACTCAGCGCGCTCGAAAGCGTCGCCTCGGTGATCGCTCCCTGGGCGATGAGTGTCGCCCCCAACCGCTGCCCTGACTTCCGGTGGGCCGCGAGCCCCGCCTCGAGCTGGGCGACGCTGATCGCCCGCTGCTCCAGCAGCAGCTCGCCAATGCGCTTCCTCGCCATGCGCCGGCATTAGCATGCGTTCCCTGGGCTCGGAAGCGCGCGCTGACACAACGGCTCGTTCTTGGGAAGCCCCCCAGAAGGCCCGCACTGCTGCCTGGAGTCCATGCTGGCAAGGGGTACTCCAGCGCAAAATTCCTGTGAGATTTCAGCACTTAACGCCAGGACCCCTGCCTTGACACCCCAGACAGCCATTCCTAAAGTCGGCACCACCGTTTTCAACATCCATACCTGCCGCCCATCTCTGGGGCGCACGCCCGGGGGGGCGACAGGTTCTGGAAGGTCCGGACCGCCGGGCCAAGCTGCCGTGGAGGCAAGACGCGATGAACCTGGGTTTTTTGACGAATCTGGCCGTGCTCGCCAACGCGGGTGGTCCCGAGCGTGGCTTCTTCGAAGAGATTGCCAGGCGCTGGGAGGCTGGTCAGTGGGGCATGTATCCCATCGCGGCCTGTCTCGTGGTGGCCCTGTCCATCATGGTCGAGCGGACCATCGTTCTCTTCGGCAAGGCGTCCATCAACAAGGAAGCCTTCCTCCGTGGACTGAAGAAGCACATCTACGCGGGTGACCTGGACAAGGCCATCAACTACGTGGCGGGCCAGAAGGCGACGCCGCTGACGAGCGTCATCAAGGCCGGTCTGATGAACGTCCCCAAGGGCCAGGACGAAGTGCAGGCGGCGCTGGACGAGGCCACCCTGCGCGAGACGCCTCGCCTGGAGGCCCGCAGCGGCTACCTGGCGATGCTCGGCAACGCGGCGATGCTCGCCGGTCTGCTCGGCACCGTGTCGGGTCTCATCTCCTGCTTCGAGGCCGTGGCGAACGTGAACCCGGCCGACAAGGCGACCATTCTCGCCAACGGTATCTCCGAAGCCATGAACTGCACGGGCTTCGGGCTGGTGACGGCCATTCCGTGCCTCATCGCCTTCTCCGTGCTGATGGGCCGCACCCAGGGGCTGATCAACGACATCAACGAGACCAGCGTCTCCGTGCTGAACCTCATCGTGGCGAACAAGGACAAGTTCAAGAACCTGAATGTCCCCGCCGCTCGGGACCACCACGACGACTGAATCGGGCTCCCGTAGGGAACCCGGAACCCGGGCGCGCTGTCCTGTCCCCACATAGCGTGGGGGCAACGGCGCGCCCCTTTCAGTCTCTTGCCGCGCTTCACCGCGCGGGGCCGTAGGAGGACAACGCCATGGCCGGCGGAATGGACACAGGAGGTGGTGGGAAAGGCGGCAAGAAGTCGCTCGATGCTCCCATCAACCTGACCGCATTCATCGATCTGATGGCAGTGACCATCAGCTTCCTCATCATGACGGCGGTCTGGACGCAGATTGGCCGTCTCCAGGTTTCCCAGGCGGGAGGTCCCTCCACGGAGGAGGAGCAGCCGCCGACGGAGACCAAGACGGTGCAGCTGACCCTGCTCATCACCCCGTCGGAGCTGCGGCTCTCGGCGGACCAGAGCACGTTCGACCCCATCCCCCTCACCAAGGACGGCAAGGGCAAGACGGACCTGTCCAAGCTGGTGGCGCGCTTCAAGGAGTTGAAGGCGCAGCTTCCGGACCAGACAGCCATCACCCTGCAGCCCGAAGACAAGGTCCGCTACGAGGACCTGGTCCGCATCATCGACGAGTGCATCGGCTCTGGGTTGCCCCAGGTGTCGGTGTCCGCGGCGATGGGCTAGCCGAAGCACGGAGCCACACCCAGTCATGGCCATCAAGGTTCCAGGCAAGCGGTACGGCAAGCGGCTCGAACACTCCAAGGTGTTCGGGCACGGCGCCGCCCACGCGAAGCGCAGCGGCTACTCCGACCTGCTCATCACTCCGCTGGTCGACATGTTCGTCATCATCGTGCTCTTCCTCATCGCGAACTTCTCCGCGACGGGCGAGGTGCTGATGATGACCAAGGACATCCAGCTCCCGGAGGCGGTCCACGTCCAGGAAGTGGAGATGCACCCCGTCGTCATGGTGTCCGGCGAGCAGGTGAGCGTGTCCGGCACCATCGTCGGCCGCGTGGAGGACTTCTCCAAGGACGAGTACCTCAACATCCCCGCGCTGGAAGAGAAGCTGCGGGACATGAAGAAGCAGTTCGAGGACCTGCACGCGATGGCGAACGACGACGCCAACACGTTCAAGGGCGACATCAACATCCAGGCGCACAAGGATGTGGAGTACGCCATCATCAAGCGGGTGATGTTCAGCTGCGCCACGGCCGGCTACAACAACATCAACTTCGCGGTGCTGACCGTCGCGGGACCGGACGACGCCACCGCCGCGGTCACTCCCTGAGAGACCGCTGAACGGGCCTCGAAGCCCTGAACGCCCCGGCCCTGTTGGCTGGGGCGTTTTTGTTTTCCCGGGAGACCTCATCACATGCAGCTTCGTGCCGTCTTCTTCGACCTGGATGGGACACTGGTGGATTCGCTGGGGGACATCGCGGACGCGATGAACCATGCGCTGGCACACCACGGCCTGCCCACGCATCCGGAGCCTGCCTACCGTCGCTTCGTCGGTGAGGGGGTGAGGGAGCTGGCGCGCAGGGCGGTGCCCGCGGGCCGTGAGGACCTGGCCGCGCCGGTGCTGGAGACGTATCGCGCGTACTACGACGAGCACCTCTTCGACCGGACCGCGTCCTACCCCGGCATCCCCGCGCTGCTGGCGACGCTGGCGGAGCAGGGCGTGGTGATGGGCGTGCTCAGCAACAAGTCGGACAGCTTCGTGAAGCGGCTGGTGGAGCGGCTGTTGCCGGGTGTGGCCTTCGCTCGGGTGTATGGCGAGCGGCCAGGGGTGCCTCGCAAGCCGGACCCGACGGCGGTGCTGGGGATGGCGGCGGAGCTGGAGCTGGCCCCTGGCGTGTGCGGCTTCGTGGGCGACACGGCCGTGGACATGGAGACGGCGCGCGCGGCGGGCATGTACGGCGTGGGCGTGACGTGGGGCTTCCGCGACGCGGAGGAGCTGCATGCGCACGGCGCGCGCGCGGTGGCCACGACGGCGGAGGAGCTGCTCACGGCGCTGCGCTCGGCGCGCTTCTGAGTGGAGGTGGCCTCGCGGCTCAGGCGCCGGGGGGCGTCAGGGTCTTCCTGACAGCGCCCGGTGTCTTGCCGTAGCGACGCTGGAAGGCGTTGCCCAGGTGGCCCTGGTTGGCGAAGCCCGCCTCCAGCGCCACGTCGGCCAGGGGCAGGTGTGTGTCCAGGAGCAGCGCGAGCGCATGTCGCAGCCGCGCTTCCTGGAGGTGCTGATGGATGCCGGTGCCCATCACCTTGCGGAAGACGCGGCACGCGTGGAATGCGGACACGCCCGCGCTCCGGGCCAGGGACTCCACGGAGGCTCGCGCGTCGAAGTGGAGTGACGCCTCGTGGGCGATGGCCTCGGCGATATCGCGCTCGCGTCGGCTCACCGAGGTGTCCGGCCGCTCTGTGGGGGAGAGGACGAGGGCCAGGCTCTCCTCCAGCTTGACGCGGTCCACGGGCTCGCCCCGCGTCGCGCGGGCCAGCAGGGACTGGAGCCGCACGTACGCTTCGGCGCTGACCGGGAACGTCGTCGTCTCCGCCTGGGGGCATTGGCTCAGCCACGGGCCACGCACGGAGAGACACGCGTCGCCTCCGCCGTGCGGATGGCGGATTTCACAGGGCCGGCGCGGGTGCATGCGCAGGCCGACACCCGGCGCCACCACGGCGCGTGTCCGCGCGTCGCGGAACTGGAAGCGACCGTGGAGCGCGAGGATGACGCGCTCGCTGTCCACGCCTTCCTCCTTCGGCCGGGGGCTGTCGTGTCCATCGCAGGTCACCCGGGCGAGCTGAAGGTCCGGGGCGCTGAACAAGAGCGAGGCGTGCAGGCGCGGCATGCCGTCACGATGGCGTGGTGACGGGGGCACGGCAAGGGTGAGCAGGGTGTGCTCGCGAACAGTGGGAGCAAGGATGTGTAAGACGGCCCGGCTCGCGCTGCCTAGGGTTTGCCTCGACTTCGGTGAGGCGCCGACGCTCCTCTTCCCTTCGCGAGCACTCCTCATGACCTCTCCCCAGGACGACATGGACTCCAACTCGGGCTCGACGCGGCGGTGTCTCCGCGCGTGGCAATGGACGCGACAGGACCAGCCCGGGAGCGAGTACTGCGAGCTGCGGGAGTTCGACGGCGGCTGGGAGTTGGCGGGCTCCGTGGTGGTCGCGGAGGAGGGGGTGCCCTTCCTCGCGGAGTACACCGTCACGTGCGATTCGCGGTGGATGACGCGGGAGGCGCGCATCCTGATGCATGGTGGTGACGCGCCACGCTCACTCGTCCTCCGGGTGGACGAGCAGCAGCGGTGGTGGCGAGGCGACGAGGAGGTCGCCCAGTTCCGTGGCTGCACGGATGTGGACCTGGGCTTCACGCCCTCCACGAACACGCTGCCCATCCGTCGGCTGTCGCTGCCGGTGGGACAGTCGAGCGACGTGACGGCGGCATGGGTGCGCATGCCGGACCTGGCGCTGCTGCCGCTGCCGCAGCGCTACACGCGGCTTTCGCCCACTCGCTTCCGGTACGAGAGCCGGGGCGGGAGCTTCGTCGCCGAGCTGGAGACGGATGAGCTGGGGCTGGTGACGCGCTATCCGCCCGCGTGGGAGCGCGTCGCCGTCACTTCGCGCTGAGTCCGCGGCTCGGAGTCAATCGGAGTCCACCTTCAACACCGTCATGGCGGGGCTCGAGCTTCCTCGGGGCCCGAATGGGAGACGTGCATCATGTCGCATCACGAGTCCCCGCTCTCGCAGCGGGCCCTGGAGTTGCTCCGCGCGGAGGGACCGCTGCCCGCGCAGGCCGAGTCGCTCGCGCTGTTCGGGCGCTTCGTCGGCGCCTGGGACATGGACGTCGCGTTCTTCGACGCGGCGGGGAAGGAGGTCTTCCGCCAGCCCGGAGAGTGGTCCTTCTCCTGGGTGCTGGACGGACGTGTCATCCAGGACGTGCTCAGCTATCCGAATCCGGAGGGACTGAGCGCCGCCGTGGGGGCGCGTCGCATCGGCACGTCGCTGCGTCACTTCGACCCGAAGACAGGGACGTGGCGTGTCATCTGGCTGGGCGCCACCGCGGGTTATCTCGTCGTGCTCAACGGCAAGGCCGTGGGCGACGAAATCCACATCGAGGGGCCGGACCCGGATGGCAAGGCGCTGCGCTGGAGGTTCACCGCCATGGCCGAGGACTCCTTCACGTGGAGGGGCTTCCTCTCGGACGACGGTGGCGCCACGTGGCGACTCACGCAGGAGATGAGGGCCCGTCGCCGTGTCCATCACCCTTGAGTGCCAGCCCCTCGCGGGGGGCTGGACGGTGGAGTCGTGAGGACGCTCCGGGTCCTGGCGTTGGCGTACACGGGCCGTGGCTTTCACGCGCGGCTCGAGGCCCTTACGATGGGGCCGTGAGGTGCATCACTTGAACACCCAGGGCACTCCGCCCGGTGCGAATGTCCTGCGGGGGCTGTCGAAGTTCCGCCTCGGCCGGGTGCTGCTGTGGGCTCTCGCGGTGTGGCTCGGGCTGATGGCGCTCGTCCCGGGCCCCGGGCGCGAGGAACTGCTGACCCTGGCCCTGTTTCCCGCCGTGCTCGCGGCCTGGGGGAGCTGGACGGCCTGGCGCGAGGAGCGTGAGTCCGCGCGGCGTGGGACGGTGGCGTGGCTGCTGCCTCGACTCGTGTTCGTCGCGGTCCTCCTGGGCGGCGCGGCGCTCCTGCTGTGGTGGCGCAAGCGGCGGGACGCGAAGGTGGCGCTGCCTCCTCCTCCGTCTCCAGAGGACGTGGACCGGTGGGCCGTGGCGGAGCTGCGCGAGGACTCGACGCCGGTGGAGCGTGTGGCGTGAGCGCGTCCGTGAAGACGACGACGGGTTCGGGGGCGCGGACGATGGAGTCCGCACCGTCTGGAGTGTCAGGCTCGGAATCGGCCACCGGAAACGGGGTGTCGATGGAGCAGGCTCCTTTCTCCGCGCCGCTGGAGTCGTTGTCGACGACGTCCGAGCCACACGCGGCGACCGAAGCCCCTCCCCCCAGCAATCGCCGCGTCATGAAGGGCGTGGCGCGCGCGGGCCTGCGGATGCTCGTGGGCGTGGTGCCCGCGCTCGTGGGCTCGGGGCTGTGGGGCGCGGTGAAGGGGTTCTTCCTCTTCGGCACCTTCGGGCTCGCCCTGGCGGGGACCTTCCTCCTCGCGCCGCGCATGCTCGGCATGCCGCCGACGCCCGGGTGGCTGGAGGCCCTCAGCCTGGGGCTCACTCCCTTCGCCCTGGCCCTGGCGGGCGGGTATGCGCTGATGCTCAACGGCCTCGGCTCCCGACTCGCGGAGGAGGCACAAGAGCGCGGGTGGATGGGGTACGCCTATGCCGTGCTCAAGCCCGCGGCGCTCCATGTCGCCCGGCGCCTGCGGAGCACGGGCCCGCTCGGTCGCAAGGAGCTGATCCAAGCCGTCGAGTCCTCCGTGGCCGAGCGGCTGCGCGAGCCTCCCGAGGAGGACACCGGGCCGCCCTCGCGCACGGAGCGGCTGGAGCGCTTCCTCATGGAGCAGTCCTACCGCGTCCTCGGCGCCGTCGCCCTGCGCACGGTGCTCACCGCGCCCGACACCGCGACGGCGGTGCACGAACTGGAGACGCTGGCCGTGGACCGGCTGGAGGTCTCCCTGGTGGAGACGCTGGAGGACCTGTTCTTCGTCCAGCAGGTGCTCGCGCTCGTCGTCGGCTTGCTCGTCGCGGCGATTCCGACCTTCATCCTGCTGTTCTCGCGCTGAGCGGCGCGGAGAAAAAAGCGCGGGCCGACTACCCCTGAGAGCCGGCCCGCGCCCCGCGAATGCCGTCGCTACACGACGGTGACGCGGTACTTCTCTTTGTCCTCCGCCCGGTTGTGCGCGGTGGCGGCGGAAATGATGTGGCACACCCAGCCCAGGCACCCGCCCGTGCCAATCCAGAAGCCCGGGGTGATGATGAGCCAGAAGACACCGCGCAGAATGTCGCCGTTGTAGATCTGCCCCACACCGGGGATGAGAAAGGACAGCAGGGCTGCGATTCCGGGACGCGACATCGTCTTGGTACCTCCTGTCTGTCCCTACGCACCGCCCCCAGAGCCATTGCATCGCCGAGGTGTTTCCGACCTATCAGCTCCTGGACGCTTGCCTGCCCTGTGGGACGGGGGGAAGGTGCAATACCGAGCCTGGCCCGCTACCATGGACTTCACTTTGTGAACCCGTCGGGTCGGCGGACGGGTCTTCCGGGGGGATGGTCATCATCGGGCTGCTTCGAGCCAGCGCACGCGCGCTTCGCGGGCGGCATCTCTTGGAGATGCTGGTCCTGGCTGGGGTGTATCTGGCCGTGGCTCGGCTGGGCCTTTCCCTGTCCACCGTGGGAGGAAATGTCAGCCCCGTCTGGCCGCCCACCGGGGTGGCGCTCGCGGCGCTGGTGCTGCGCGGTCCGCTGCTGTGGCCGGGCATCTATCTGGGCGCCTTCCTGGCGACCGCGTCCACGGGCGCGCCGCTGTCGGTGGCGCTGGGCGTGGCCACGGGGAACACCCTGGCCACCGTGCTCGGGGCGTTGCTGACACGTCGGCTGCGCATGGGCTCGGACCTGTCACGCATCCGTGACGTCGTCGTGCTGTGCGTGGGAGCGGGTGCGGTCTGCACCGGGGTCAGCTCGCTGGTGGGGCCGTTGTGCCTGCTGCTGGGGGGCGTGCTGCCTCCGGAGGTGCTGGGCCGCGCGGTCTGGGTGTGGTGGGTGGGGGACTTGATGGGCGTGCTCGTGGTGGCGCCGCCGCTCTTGCTCTTGAGCCGACCCACCTGGCCGCACCGGCCAGGCGAGGCGCTGGCGCTGGCGGGGCTGACCACCGTGCTGGGCGCGAGCATCTTCCTCTTCCGGAACCTGCAGCCCGGCTTCGCGCACGCGGCCAGCTTCCTGCTGTTCCCCATTTCGGCGCTGGCGGCGCTGCGCTTCGGACCTCGGGGCGCGGCGATGGCCACCCTGGCCATCTCCATGGTCGCCATCACCGGCACGGTGCGAGGCCAGGGGCCGTTCTCCTCGGGCAACGTGGAGCAGGACCTGCTCGTGCTCCAGCTCTTCGTCGTCGTCAACGCGGTGACGGGCCAGTTGCTGGCGGCGGCGAGCGAGGAGCGACGGCGCGCGGTGGAGAAACTCCAACTGCTCGCCACCACCGTGAGAGGCGTGCACGAGGGCGTCTTCATCGCGGAGGTGGAGGGCCCCGGCAAGCTGCGGACCGTCTTCGCCAACGAGGCGCTCGGCCTGCTGTTGGGGCGGTCTCCGGAAGAGCTGGTGGAGCAGGACCCGTGCAAGCTGTACGGCGACCAGGACCCTCGGCTGTGTCAGCGCCTGAACGCGGCGCTGCTGGCGGGCGAGTCGCTCTGCGTGGAGACGACGGTGCCGCGCAAGGATGGGCGCGTTGTCTCGACGGAGGTGCTGTTGTCGCCGGTGCGCGCCACGGGCGGGGACGTGTCGCACTTCGTGGCCACGCACCGGGACATCACCGCCACCAAGGAGCTGCAGGCGCGGCTGGTGGCGGCCGAGCGTGTCGCCGCGGTGGGGACGCTGGCGGCCGGGGTGGGGCACGAAATCAACAACCCGCTGGCCTACCTGGTGCTGAACCTGGAGTCGGCCACGCGCGCGCTGACGGAGGGCGGGATGCTGGGACAGCGGGACGCGCAGGCGAGCGTGCGTGGCGCGCTGGAAGGCGCCGAGCGCATCCGCCTCATCGTCCGCGACCTCCAGGTGTTCAGCCGTCAGGGGGACCAGGACCGGACGCTGGTGGACCTCAACGCGCTGGTGCCTCCGGCGGTGCGCATCATCAGCCATGCGCTGCGCCACCGCGCGCGGCTGGTGGAGGAGTTCGGCCCGGTGCCGAAGGTGCTGGGCAGCGAGGCCCGGCTGGGACAGGTGCTGCTCAACCTGCTCGTCAACGCGATGCAGGCGGTGCCCGAGGGCAACCCGAGCCTGCACGAGGTGCGCGTGCGCACCAGCACGGACGTGACGGGCCGGGCCCGCGTGGACGTGGTGGACACGGGCATGGGCATCTCCGCGCAGGTGATGGCGCGCATCTTCGAGCCCTTCTTCACCACCAAGCCCACCGGTGAAGGCACCGGGCTGGGGCTGGCCATCTGTCAGCAGATTGTCCGCACGCACGGGGGCGAGCTGGAGGTGCGCAGCGAGGAGGGAAAGGGCTCCGTCTTCACCATGCTGCTGCCCGCGGCGCCGGTGCAGGTGGAGGTGACGCCCCGGCCGGTGGTGCGCGCCAAGCCGGCGGTGCCCTCCACGGGGCGACGAGGCCGGGTGCTGGTGGTGGACGACGAGCCCCGGCTGGCGCAGTCGATGCGGTTGTTGCTCGAGCCCTACCACGACATGGTGATGACGACGCGAGGCAGTGAGGCCCTGGCGCTGGTGTCCGCGGGGCATCGCTTCGACGTCATCCTGTGTGACTTGCAGATGCCGGAGGTGGACGGCGCCATGCTCTACCGGCGACTGGGTGTGATGGCGCCGGAGCTGACGCGGCGGGTGGTGTTCATCTCCGGTGGGGCGTACACGGCGGAGACGCGGAACTTCATCGAGACGGTGCCGAACCTGGTGCTGGAGAAGCCCGTGCGGCCGGAGGTGCTGATGGCCTCGGTGGATGCGGCGCTGGACGCGCTCGACGCGCGGGGCGAGGACGACGAGCCCGTGGTCGCCCGCGCGGGTGGCGCGCGCCACTGAGGGCGGCGCCACCCGGAGGAACGGGTGCTCAGTCGACGCGGATGACGACCTTGCCGGTGGTGCTCCGCTCGGCCATCGCTCGATGGGCCTGTGAGACGGCCTCGAGCGGGAAGGTCTGGCCGATGACCGCCTGGAGCTGACCTCGCTCGACGAGCGACAGCGCCTCACGGAGTGCCGCCTGACGTTGCTCGAAGGGCAGGGTGAAGGTGGCGAAGCCGCCGATGGACTGGTTCTGGGCCATCATCCCGGTCATCTGCTCACGGCTCCACTGCGTGTCGAACATGCTCTCCGCGCCAAAGAGCACCAACCGTCCCCGGAAGGCGAGGGCCTGGAGGCTCCGGGCGGGAAGCTCTCCACCGCCCGCGACGAAGACGACGTCCGCTCCGAGTCCACCGGTGGCCTCGCGAACCTGCGCGGGCCAGTCCGCCTGGGACGTGTCCACGGCCGCATCCGCGCCCAGGCGCAGGACGAGGTCTCGCTTGGCTTCAGTGCTCGCGCCACCGATGACACGGGAGGCGCCCATCCGCTTCGCGAGCTGCACCAGGAACGTCCCCACCCCTCCAGCCGCGGACGGGATGTAGACCGACTCGCCCTCGCGCAGTCGCGCGCCTTCGCGCAGCCCGAGCAGCGCCGTGGGAGCCTGCGCTGGAAGACAGACGGCCTGCTCGAAGGAGACCGCGTCGGGAAGGGCGAGCACCGTGGCCGTCGGCGCGATGGCGTAGGCCGCGAAGGCGCCTTGATTTGGGAGGATCGCGACGACTCGGGTTCCCTTCGTGAGCCCCTGAACGCCGGGGCCGAGAGCGTCCACGACTCCAGCGGCCTCCAGCCCTGGGACGAAGGGGAGCGGCGGCGTGCCGGGCATGCGGCCCTCTCGCTGGCCCAGGTCGGTGAAGTTGAGCCCCGAGGCGTGCACTCGGATTCGGACCTCTCCTTCCCCGGGCGTGGGCGTGGGAACGTCGTCGAGGCGCAGCTCCTCGGGACCGCCGAACCTGTGCAGGCGAATCGCTTTCATGGTGTCTGTCTCCCGGACGGCGGGCCGTGGGACGAGGAGACTCGTGCTTCCACGCCCGTCGCGTGAGTGGACCTATAGTCCCGGGAGAAAGGACGAACATGCGCCAGAAGTCCGTTTCTCTCGTCCAACCATCCGGCGAAACGCCCGGGCTCGATGTCCTCGCGGACGTACTCCAGGGCGTGCACCTGCGCAGCCGCGTGCACGCGCGCTACGAGCTGACGGCGCCGTGGGGCATGCGCATCGATGGCTCTCCGTTCCCGCTGTTCTACGCGGTGATGCGTGGCCACTGTCTGTTGTCCACGGACGAGCGGGAGCTGTCGCTGGCGGGCGGTGACTTCGTGTTCATCCCCGCCAACGTGAAGTTCACGTTGAAGGACCGGCGTGGCACCCGCGCGCTGCCCATCGCGGAGGTCTATGCGACGCGTCAGCCCATCCGCTGCGGCGGCCTGCTGCACTACGGAGGGGGCGGTGAGGCGGTGACGCTGATGGTGGGCTCCTTCACCTTCGAGGGCGAGACGCTGAGCCCCCTGGTGAAGCACCTTCCGACGCTGCTCCACGTCCGGGCGGATGACCCCAGGTCTCCTCGGTGGTTGGAGTCGACGCTGCGCTTCGTGGCCGCCGAAATCGAGGCGAAGCAGCCTGGGCATGAGACGGTGGTGAGCCGACTCGCGGATGTGCTCTTCGTGCAGGCCTTGAGAGCGCATCTGGAGTCGCCCTCCGGGGAGAACGGCTGGCTGCGAGCGCTGGTGGACCCGCGCATCGGCACGGTGCTCCAGCGTGTCCACGAGAAGCCCGAGGCACCGTGGACACTGGAGGGGCTCGCTCGGCTCGCGGGCATGTCGCGCTCGGTGTTCGCGGAGCGCTTCAAGTCACTCGTGGGCGAGGCACCACTGGCGTACATCGGCCGGTGGCGCATGCACCGGGCGATGGCGCTGATGCGCGGCCGGGACGTCGCGCTGGCGGAGGTGGCGCGCGCCGTGGGCTATGAGACGGAGAGCTCCTTCGGCAAGGCGTTCCGGCGCTGGGTGGGCGTGACACCTGGCGCCTTTCGTCGACAGGCCTGAAGGCCTCACTGCTTCGCCGGAGGCGTCGCCGCTGGCGCCTGTGCGGCGGCGTAGACGGCATCACGCACGGCTCCAGGGAACGCGCCCGACATGCCCTCCAGCGCGGTGTTGGTCAGCGCCACCACCGTGATTCCACTGCGCGGGTCCACGAACCAGTTGTGCCCGTAGGCGCCTCCCCACTGCCACGTCCCCGCCGACTGGGGGCTGTGCGCCTGAGCCGGGTCAATGAGCACCGCCGAGGCGAGCCCCCAACCCCAGCCCGGGCCCTGCGGCTGGGACTCCGGACCCACGTGGATGGCGCCGAGCTGCTCGACGGTGCCCGGCTTCAGCACCGGCGCTCCACCCTTGCGCAGCGCCTCCAGGAACTTCACGTAGTCGCTCGCCGTCCCCACCATGCCCGCGCCCCCGGAAGGGAAGGCACGGGTGTCGAGGGCCCGGCCCGGCGTGTAGTGGACCACGCTCGCGCCGAAGGGAATGTCGTGCGTCTTGTCCATGCGCACCGGGGCTCCCTCGCCGTTCGCGTACGGCGTCGCGAGCCGCGAGACGTCACTGACGCGGAAGCCCGTGTCCTTGAGCCCCAGGGGCTGCGTGACGAGCCGTGAGACGACCTGGGGCAGCGGCGCGCCTCCCGCGCTCGCGACGACGGCGCCCAGGACATCCGTGGCCAACGAGTAGGCCCACTGCTCCCCAGGCTCCGAGGTCAGCGGGACGGTGGCGAGGCGACGCAGGTTCTCCTCCAACGTGAGCCCCGGAGGATTGTCGAGCCCATCCGAGACCTTGGCCTGTGCATAGGCCCCCAGGGCCGGCTGGTTGAAGCCGTACCGCAGGCCCGCCGTGTGCGTCAGCAAGTGGCGCACGGTGATGACGGGCTCGCGTCCATCCGGAAGCCTGGGACGGAACGTGGGCAGCCACTTCGTGACGGGGTCCTCCAACGACAGCTTCCCCTGGTCGACCAGCGCGAGCGCCGCGACGGAGACGAGCGGCTTCGTCATCGAAGCCAGCCGGAACACCGCATCCTCACGCAGGGGCTTCTTCGCCTCGCGGTCCGCGAAGCCCGCGGCGCGTCGATAGAGGACCTCCCCGTCCTTCGCGACGACGACGACGGCTCCGACGATGCGCTGGTCCGCGAGCGCCTTGTCGATGACCGGGTCCAGGCTCGCCGCGAGAGCGCTGGACCCGGGACTCGAGGTGACAGCGCTCGCCACGGCGGCGCGCGGCTCCGACTTCACCGGGGTAGCGGGAGACACACCAAGGCCAGCGGCCACCAGGAAGGTGGCGAACATGGAATTCATCGGACGGGACTCCCTTTTGTGTAGCGGGTGTTATGTAAATAGGGAGCCCGTTTTCCGATTTCAATAGTGAGCGTTATGAAAATCGACCCCACCCCTCGCCCCCGCCCGCGTGGGAGGCCCCGCGAGTTCGATGAGCTGAAGGCGCTGGACCTGGCCCTGGGGGTGTTCTGGCGGCTGGGCTACGAGGGCGCGTCGGTGGCGGACCTCACCCGGGCCATGGGCATCACCGCGCCCAGCCTGTACGCGGCCTTCGGCTCCAAGGAGGGGCTCTACCGGAGCGTCCTGGAGCGCTACCAGACGGGCCCCGGGGCCTACACGTGGAGCGCGCTCACCGAGGAGCCGACCGCCCGGGGCGCCATCGAGCGGGTGCTCCGCGAGTCGGCTCGCATCTTCACCCGTCGCAAGCACCCCCCGGGGTGCATGATTTCAACGGCCGTCCTGCGGTGCGCGGAGGCCCACCAGCCCGTGGCGGACCTCGTCGCCAGCCTCCGCGCGGGCGCGGTGGAGCTGTTTCGCGAGCGCATCGCCCGGGGCATCGCCGCTGGAGAGCTGCCGCCGGGGACGGACGCGAGCGCCATGGCCCGCTACCACGGCGCCATCATCCAGGGCATGTCCGTGCAGGCCCAGGACGGCGCGAGCGAGGCGGAGCTGCTCGGGCTGGTGGACGTGGCGATGCGGGCCTGGGGCGGAGGGGCTGGCCGCCCGCGCGCACGGTAGTCGGCGCGGGGGCGTACCCGGAAAGTCCCAGCGAATCCCGGGGGTTGCGCCGGGTAGGCCGGGGGACGCCGTGGTGGGTGGCGGGTTTGCGGTGCGACGGGCGTCCGAGAGGCTTATCAACACAGGTAAGGATGCCCGACATGACCGCCCAAGAACGCGTCGAGCGCGCCGCCGCGAGCGCGCTGAAGGTCTTCCCGCTGCCGTCGGCGGTGCTGTTCCCCCACACCGTCATTCCCCTGCACATCTTCGAGCCCCGCTACCGGGCCATGGTGAAGGACGCGCTCGCGACGGACCGCGTGGTGGCGCTGGCGCAGCTCGAGGACGGCTGGGAAGGCAAGTACGAGGGCCGGCCGCCGATGCAGTCCATCATGTGCGCCGGTGTCATCGTCTGGGACGAAGAGGTGGAGGAGGGGCGCTACAACATCCTCCTTCAAGGCGTCTGCCGCATCCGCATGGTCTCCGAGCTGACCACGGACAAGGCCTGGCGCGAGGTGCAGGCGCTGGCGCTGCCGGACCTGCCGTACCAGGGGCCCGAGGAGGAGCGGCTGCGTCAGGCCGTCTTCGAGCTGGCCGGGCGCGTGCCGCCGACGTTCGCGGAGAACCTGCTGCCGGTGACGGCCCGCGCGACGGGCGGCAGGCTCGCGGACGTGGTGGCCTCCGCCATCAGCCCGGAGGCCGAGCGGCGCCAGCAGCTCCTCGCCGAGCTGGACGTGAAGAGTCGGCTGGAGGCAGTGCTGGAGGACGTGGGCGACCTCATCGCCCGGCTCCAGCCCGTGCGGCCCTCGGGCCCGTTGAACTGACGAAGTCCGCCCCGTGGCTCTCGGGGCTTGGGGCTTGGGGCTTGCCTTGTGCGGCGCTCCGAGCATTGCTGCGCCCTGCGTCGGAAGTGAAAGGGGAGCGGGAGAACCATGCGGCTCGTGAAAGTCGGCATCGCCAGCGTCAACACCACCGTCGGAGCCTTCGTCCGCAACACGGACAAGGCCCTGGTCCTGGCGAAGCGGATGTCCGAGGACGGCGTCACCGTGGGCGTCTTCCAGGAGCAGCTCCTCGCCGGCTACCCCGCCGAGGACATGGTGCAATGGCAGGGCTTCATCGACCGGCAGTGGCCGGAGCTGGAGCGCTTCGCGCGCGAGACGGTCGCGCTCCCCACCGTCTTCGTCGTCGGCGTGGGCGTGGCGCTCCAAGGCCAGCGCCTCAACTGCGCGGCGGTGGTCGCCGGAGGCCATGTGCTGGGCCTCGTCCCCAAGGAGAAGCTGCCCACCTACAGCGTCTTCTATGAAGCGCGGACGTTCGGCCGCGGCCAGCCGGGCATGAAGGAGCGCTACCGCGGCGTGCCGCTGGGCGACTACCTGTTCCAGTTCGACTTCGGCCTCGTCGCGCCGGAGGTCTGCGAGGACATCTGGAGCGCGGACGGCCCCATGCGCCGGCGCACGTACTCGGGCGCGGAGCTGGTGGTGAACGTCTCCGCCTCGCCCTTCCGGCTGGGCTTCGTGGAGACGCGCCGCGAGCTCATCGCCACCCGCGCCGCGGACCACCAGTGCACCATCGCCTACTGCAACGCGGTGGGCAGCAACGACGGCCTCATCTTCGACGGCGGCGGCTTCCTCAACCAGAACGGCCGCCACGTCATGGAGACGCCGCGCTTCCAGGAGGGCTTCGCCTCGGCCGTCGTCGACCTGGACCGCACCCTGCGCCTGCGCGGCGAGGCCACCACGTGGCGCGTGGACCGTGAGGCGTGGCTGACCACCGGAGGCCAGGCCTCGGCGGTGCTGGACTGCACGGAGGCGGTGCGCACGCGGCGCGAGGCGCTGACGTACCCCGTGCCCGCCAACCGCAGCTTCTTCCTGCCGGCTCCGGACAAGCGGCGGCCCGCGCGCGAGGCGCTGTGCGAGGACGTCCTGGACGCGCTCTCCCTGGGCGTGGGCGACTACTTCGAGAAGACGCGCGCCTTCAAGGTGCTGGGCATCGCCCTGTCCGGTGGACGTGACTCGCTGTTGACGCTGCTCATCGCCCACCGCTACGCGAAGCGCGCGCGGCCGGAGAACCCGGGCTCGCTCATCCAGGCGTTCTACATGCCCAGTCGCTACTCCAGCGACTCCACCCGCGACGCGGCGGAGACCATCGCCCGCGAGCTGGGCGTGTCCTTCCAGAGTGTCTCCATCGACGAGGCCTTCGAGCGCGAGCGCGACGTGGCCGCGAAGATGCTGAACGGCACCCCCGTCACGCCGATTACGGAGCAGAACATCCAGGCCCGCCTGCGCGCCCAGCGCATGTGGAACTGGAGCAACTCCTGCGGCGGCCTGTTCCTCCAGACGGGCAACATGAGCGAGAAGTCCGTGGGCTACACCACCATCGGCGGAGACTTGATGGGCGCGCTCGCCGTCATCTCCAACCTGCCCAAGACGGTGGTGATGTACCTCTTGGACTACCTCCAGGAGGTGACGGGCTACGAGGGCATCCGCAAGGTGCTCGCCAAGCCCGCGGGGCCGGAGCTGGCGCACAACCAGGTGGGTGAGGAGGAGCTGATGCCCTTCCCCATCCTGGATGCGTGCTTCTACCTGTTCGCGAGCGAGAAGCTCACGCCCGCGGAGATGCTCCAGGCGCTGACGCCCATGTTCCCGGAGGTGGAGGCCGCGCGGCTGGGCGGCTATGTGGACAAGTTCGTCCGCCTCTTCACCCAGTCCATCTACAAGTGGGTGCAGTCCCCCTTGTCGCTCCACGTCGGCAACCTGGACCTGGACCGGGAGCGCGCGCTCCAACTGCCCGTCGTCACCAGCTCGGAGTGGATGCGCGAGAAGTAGGCCTGCTCGTGCAACCGTGTTGCCCGGGCTCCACGCCCGGTCGCCTGCTCAGCGAGGAGGCACGCATGGGAGAAGTCTTCCCAGGTGTGCCTTGCCGGATGTGACCTCGCCAACAAGCTTCATGTCAGCCACTCGACGACGGAGGGTTGGATGAAAGCGAAAATTCTGGCAGGCGCCATCGGGGCGCTCCTTTACGGTACCTCGGCACTGGCTTCGGACGGCGACTGCCCGCCACCCAGGGCGAGCGCGGACAACACAGGCAAGGGCGTGTTGCTGGCCCAAGCGCAGGACACCTCCGTGGATGACTCGTATCAGGAGGAAGACATCATCATCGAGACCGAGCCCGTGCCCGACTCCATGGGCGCGGATGACAACTCGGGCATCGGCGGCAGCGGACAGAGCGGGCAGGACGACTCGTCCAGCGGCAGTCAGGCCACACCTCCCGCGGAGGGTGAGCTGCGGATGAACATGCCGCTGCGCTGCGAGCCGGTGAACCAGGACTCCCAGCAGCAGGGCACGGGTGGCAGCGGCTCCAGCGGTCAGCAGGACATCCAGGGCCTCCAGGCCCCGCCGCCGCAGTCCTCGCCGCAGCCGCGTCCGGAGGCGGGCCCCGCGGTGGAGCCTCGCTCCGAGTCATACCCGGCCGAGCCCCAGGACGATGCCTTTGGCGGTAGTGGTGTCGCGGCGCCTCCTCCCTCGGACTTTCGTCCCTCGGCGGATGCCGCGGAGCCTGTCGAGCCGCTCGAGGTGAAGAAGAAGGACAAGAACGACATGCGCGGTCTGAGCGTGCTGGTGGGCGGCGGTGTGGAAGGCTACACCGGCGCGTTGGCACCGCAGATCAACCCGGGCCCCACCGCGGGCGTGACGGCGGCCATCCGGCCGTCCAAGGTGTTCGGCATCGAGCTGGGCTATACCGGCGCCATCAACGACATCGACTCGAAGCGCGGCGAGGTGAGCACGGACGGTCCTGACCTCGTGCGCAACGGTGGAACCGCGGTGGCGACGCTGGGCCTGTTCCCCACCCCGTGGCAGCCGTACGTGCTGGGTGGCATCGGTATCAGCGATTACAACTTCCGGGGCGGCCAGTCGCTGGGCTACCGGGATGACACCGTGGGCACCGTGCCGGCGGGAGTGGGTCTGCGGGGCCACGTGGGCAACTTCACGGTGGACGCGCGCGCCAACTACAACTTCCTGTTCGACAAGGACTTCGCCCCCGGCATCGAGTCCGGCGGCGGCGACTTTGGCAACGGCGGCAGCTACCAGGGCGTCGTCAGCGTGGGTGGTACGTTCTGACGCGGGCGGCCTGAGCTCTTCACGCCTGGCGTGAGTCGGTGGCGCGGTGCCCGGTAGCCAACGGGCCCGCGCCACTGTGCTTTCCAGTGCGGCGCCCCGGGGGGCGGCGAGTTAAGGTGGAGCCTTCTACTGCAACAGGAGAAGGAATGGGCTTGGGTATCGAGGACGTGAAGGTAGGCACGGGCACGGAGGCCACCGCCGGCAAGTCGGTCACCGTGCACTACGTGGGGACGCTGACGAACGGCACCAAGTTCGACGCCAGCCGGGACCATGGTGACAAGGGCTTCACCTTCAAGCTGGGTGCGGGCCAGGTCATCCAGGGCTGGGACCAGGGCGTCGCCGGGATGAAGATTGGCGGCGTGCGCAAGCTCACGATTCCGCCCGAGCTGGGCTACGGCGCGCGCGGCGCTGGTGGTGTCATCCCGCCCAACGCCACCCTGCTGTTCGAGGTGGAGCTGTTGGAAGTCCGCTGAAGTCACGCTCCGCGCTGGCGGGGAGAAACGAGGGCCGTCATGGCGACGGTGGAAATCACCAAGGACAACTTCAAGGATACAGTCGGGAAGAGCGGCATCGTCATCCTGGACTGGTGGGCTTCGTGGTGTGGCCCGTGCCGCATCTTCGCGCCCACGTTCGAGTCGGCGTCCGGCAAGCACGCGGACATCGTCTTCGGGAAGATTGATACCGAGGCGCAGCCGGAGCTGTCCGGAGCGTTTGAGATTCGCTCCATCCCCACGCTGATGGTGTTTCGTGACGGCATCCTGCTCTTCGAGCAGGCTGGCGCGCTTCCCGCCGCCGCGCTGGAGGACCTGGTCCGCCAGGTGCGCGCGCTCGACATGGAGCAGGTGAAGAAGGAAGTCGAGGAGCGCCGGAGCAAGGAAGCCCCCAAGGCTTGAGCCGGTCCCCGTCGGGCGGGCCTTGCGCCCGTCCGCGCCCCTGGCCGGAAGCGTCTCGCGGTGCTTCCGGCCAGTCGGCGGCTCCCTCGCGAAAGAGGGGCTACCAGTGGATGAGCAGCGAGAAGTCCTTGTAGGGCGGCTCGCCGGATTCCAGCTCCACGCGGAAGCGCCGCTCCGGGTTCGTCTTGAGCAGGCCACCGCGCACCAGGCCACTGCACCACGCGGGGCCGAAGAACTCGTCCTTGAAGCGCAGGCGCGCGGTGGTGTCGGAGACGCGCTCGTACTCCCGCTCGCCGAAGGTGCTGGTGGCGTCCGCCAGCCCCGAGCTCACGGACAGGCCGCGGTGCGGGTCTTCCCCGGTGATGGCCATCACCATGGCGCCCACGGGCGCGGAGAAGACGTGGCCAGCGGCGGTGAAGGACAGCTGCTCCACGGCGTGGGAATAGTCCTCGCCCAGCGTGCGCTCCACGGAGCTGGCGCCCTCGTGGAGCAGCTCCAGGTACTCGCGGGCGGGGCGGTGCGAGGGCGCGCCGCGCGAAGGGACACCGGGGACGAGCGCTCCGGCGGCCCGCGCCAGGTTCTGACCCATCCGCTGGGCGATGCTCTCGCGGAGGCTCTGCACGAACAAATCGAGCACCGTGTGCTCGGGAAGGCAGAGGGCCATGCGGGCTTGCAGGTGCAGAGGAGAGTCCATGAGACTTTCCTAGCGGCGCGAGGCCAGCCAAGTCCAGCGGGGGTGGGGTGTCCGCGGGTCGGCCTGTCATTTGGCGACCGTGCAGACACCTCCTCCGTTGAGGTGAGCCTGGTCGACAATGCTCTGGGTGACGAACTCCTGGAGCGTGCGCACATCATGCGCCCCCGGCAGATACATCACGGGCTGACCCGCTGCGTCGCGAAGCTCCTGACCTTGGGCATCCTTCAAGTCGGTGAGGTGCTGTGCGGCGAGCCCCTCCGGGGTGATGAGGCGCTCCGGGCTGGCGGTGGCGGCGATGGCGTCGAAGCGCAGCTGCACGCCTTTGTGGGTACCCAACCTGTCGTAGAACATGTGCTCCGCGTGGATGGTGACCTCCACGTCCGCGCGGGAGCCCTCCGGGACGATGATGCCCTGGGTGCCATCCACCCCGTTGATGCAGTCCACCATGCGTGCCTCCACGGGGAAGCCCATGCGGAAGTCGAAGATGCCCACGCCCGCCTTCACCGCGCGGCCCTCCACCCAGTAGCTGAAGCCGCGCTCGCGCATCATCGCCAGGTCTCCGGCGGAGACCTGACCGTCGGCGAGCTCCGTGTCGTCGCGGGGCGGGCTCACCCGGAAGCCCACGTTCCAGCGGCCCGCCGGCAGGCCCGTCAGCTCCGTCAGCGGGAGGTCGCCCTTCTGCACGTCCACCAGCACGTGGCGGCGGCTCTCGCGCGCCTCGCCCGAGGCGGACGTCAGGGTGAAGTCCCCGAGCGACACGAGGTACTTGGTGAACTGCACGGACCAGCCGTCCTGGAAGAGCGTGTCCGGCAGGCCCCGCTGGGTGCCGTCTCCACCGCTCATCGTCACGCGCACGTCTCCAGGGGGCACGGAGTCACAGGCAGGGAGCACCAGTGTCAGCGCCAGCGCGGCGCAGAGGCCAGGGACGCTCGATTTCAGTTTCATGTTTCTTGGGTGTATATGTAACCAAGTTGCAATTCAAGCGGGCCGTGATGTATCTCCGGGCTGTCGACGTTCCGGTGGCGAGGTGTCCCGGGTGCCGCCGAACCCAGGAGTGAGGTCCTCGCCGTGTGGATTGCGATGGTGGTGTTGTGTGCGATGGGTGCGCTGGAGGAGCCGCCCATTTCGCCGCCGGTCCCGGTGGAGGCGGCGGCGCCGGTGATGCCTGGGGATGCGCCGGTGCTGGAGCACCCGGCGACGGTGCTGCTGAGGCTCACGATTGATGACGTGGGCGCGGTGTCGCGGGTGGAGGTGCGCGAGTCGGCGGGCGCCGTGTTTGACCGGGCGGCGATGGGGGCCGCGGTGCGCTGGCGGTTCGAGCCGGCTCGGCGGGGTGCGGTGCCACTGGAGGTGCAGGTGGATGTGCCGGTCAACTTCGCACCCGCGCGAGCGCGCGAGGCGCTGGCCGGAGAGGCGCTGTCGGAACGGTCGAGGTCCGAGTCCGTGCGAGCCGCCGCCGTGGACGCGTCGCAAGGGGAGACGGGAGCGGGCGCCGTGGACGTGCCGACCGAGGGGTCATCACCGGTGGAGGTTCCCGAGGGTGAATCCACCGACGCGCCGAAGCCGTCCGCTGGAGCGTCTTCTCCCGTGTTCTCCACCACGGTTCGAGGTGCGGCCGAGGCGCCGCCGCCCGTCGCGGTGGGGGACTTCCACATCGAGGTGGGGCAGCTCGCGGACGTCCCGCGCAACTCGGCGTCCGACCTGATGTTGCTCGCGCCCGGGGTGATGCTGGCCAACCATGGAGGTGAGGGCCACGCGGAGACGGTGTTCATCCGAGGCTTCGACGCGGGCGAGGGCAAGGACGTGGAGATGCGCCTCAACGGCGTGCCCCTCAACGAGGTCTCCCATGCCCACGGGCACGGGTACGCGGACACGTACTTCATCATCCCGGAGCTGGTGGACTCGCTGCGCGTCACCGAGGGGCCCTATGACGCCTCGCAAGGTGACTTCGGCGTGGCGGGCACGGTGGAGTACCAGCTCGGCCTCGCGCGTCGCGGGCTCACCGCTTCAGCCGGCTTCGGCAGCTTCGCTTCGCGTCGGCTCGCGCTCGTCTGGGGCCCGCCTGAGTCCAGCGAGGCCACCTTCGTGGGGCTGTTGCTGCGACAGGGGCAGGGCTTCGGTCCGAATCGCTCCTTCGCCAACGCGACCGCCATGGCGCAGGTGGAGCTGCGGCTGGGGGACGACACTCGGCTGCGATTGCTCGGCGCCAGCTATGGGGCCCGGTTCGCGTCGGCGGGCGTGGTGCGGGAGACGGACGTGGTGGATGCGCGGTTGCCGTGCGCGGCGGACGCGGACTCGCAGTTCTTCTGTTTCTATGACGAGAACCAGGGTGGCGCGAGCCAGCGTCACCTCGTCTCCGCGGAGCTTCAGTCGCGGCTCAAGCGCGGCGGCAGGATGGTGCAGCAAGGCTATGTGGTACTGCGGCAGACGCGCATCCGCGACAACTTCACGGGCTTCATCCAGGACACGCCTCCGGGCGAGGACGTGCAGCGCGGAGACGGCACGGAGGGCTACTACCGGGGCAGCACCCTGGGGCTGCGCGGACGCTACATCCCGGGGCTCACCCTGCTGGGACAGTCGCGTCCGCTGGAGCTGGGCTACGTGGCTCGCTACGACGATGTCCGCACGCGCTCGCGACGACTGCGGGACAGCGGCGGCGCGCCGTACTCCACCTTGTTCGACAACCAGGTGCGCACCACGAACCTGGGCGGATATGCCTCCCTTCGCGTGCAGCCGCTCGACTGGCTGGCCCTGCGCGTCGGCATTCGGTTGGACACATTCCTGTTCGGCGTGGAGGACCTGAACCGTCCCGCCGTGGACCGTGATGGGCCGCGCATCCCCGAGGAGTCCCTGGATGCCTATGGCTTCTTCGCCAGTCCCCGGGCCAGCGCGGAGGTGAAGCTGTCACCTCGGCTCACGTGGCTGACCAGCGCGGGGCTGGGTGCGCGCTCCAGTGACGCCGCCGCGCTGTCGGACGCGGAGCTGGCGCCGTATGCGCGGGTCGCCTCGGGAGAGACGGGGCTCGGCTGGAGGCTGGAGGGCGAGGCTCGGCCGTACTCGCTGGAGGCACGCGGCGCGGTCTTCGCCACGCGCGTGTCCCAGGACTTCGTCTTCGACGAGCGACTGGGGCGCAACCAGCCCATCGGCGCCTCGCAGCGACTGGGGGCCTTCGCCACCGGGCGGTTGCAGTGGGCCGACTGGCTCGACGCGCAGGCCTCGATTGCGTGGGCTCGCGCGACGCTGCCTGTGCCGGGGGCGTCGTCGTGGAAGCTGTGGGACGGCGCGGTGATGCCGTACATCCCCGCGCTGCTGGGACGGGTGGACGCCTCGGTGCGAGGCCACGTCACGGTGGGCAGCGAGCGGCTCGGGTGGAACGTGGCGCTGGGACACAGCGCGGTGGGGCCGAGGCCCTTGCCGCTCAATCGCTACAGCGAGCCCGTGTTCCTCTTCGACGTGGGCACGCGTGCTCGCTGGGACTGGATGGAGCTGGGCGTGTCCGTGGAGAACGTGCTGGACGCGCGCTGGCGTGAGACGGAGCTCAACTACGTCTCCAACTTCCGGGGCCCCGACGCGCCCGCGTCACTGCTGGCCACGCGGCACTTCTCCGCCGGAGCCCCGCGCACCTTCCGAGGCACCTTCACGCTGTATCTCGACTTCGAGGAGGACGCTCCATGAGGCACACGTCCCAGCTACCCCACGAGCCCGCCTGGTCGCGGACGATGCCAGCCCTGGCGCGACACCGCGCTCCGCTGTGCGGGGACTCGCCGGAGGGCCTCCCGTGACACGTGCGCTTCGTAGCTCCCGTCGAGCCTTCATGTTGTTCATGGGCGCGGCGCTCGTCGGTGGTGGCTCGGCGTGCGGCCTGTCCGGAACGGGTGGACGGGGCATCATCTTCCGCATGGGGCTGCGCACCGCGCTCGCGCCCGAGGCCTCACGCGTGGGCGAGTTCACCACCGATACAGGCTGGAACGTGCGGCTCGACTCCGCGCGGATGGTGCTCGGGCCCATCTACCTCTTCGAGAAGCCCTCGCCGCTCCAGCAGCAGACGCGGCGCGTCCTCGAGTCACTGTTGAACGTGCTCGTGCCCGCGGCTCATGCACATGACGGAGATTTTTTCTCGGGCGGGACGGTGCTCGGGGAGTGGGACCGCGAGGTGGTGTTCGACCTGCTCTCCGGAAGAGAGGCGCAGGTGCTGGGGCTCGCACCGGGCATCGCGGGCCGGGCGCGCTCCTTCTCGCTGTTGCTCCAGCCTCCGTCGCGAGCACTCGGTGAGGAGGCGGCCTCGCTCGAAGGCCACTCGGTGCTCCTGGCGGGCACGGCCTTTCGAGGAGAAGCCCGGGTGCCCTTCCGTGTGGCGCTCGACTTCCCGCCGCCCGTGGAGCTCCAGCGCGTGGACTTCGTGCCCGTGGATGCGGACCTGGATGACGACGGACTCTTCGTCGTGGAGGTCCGCCCTCATCAGTGGTTCGAGGGAGCGCACTTCGACCGGCTGACGCCTCCGGCTGACGGGAGTCCGGTGGACGTCACGCCCGAGACGCAGGTGCACCGCGCGCTGTCCGTCAACGTGCGGCGCTTCACTGCTTTCTCGGGCGCCTGGGAGCCCGGGGCGGACTGAGCGGCTCAGCTCATTCCGCGCGCCACGGGTACGGGACTCCGGCTGCTCGCGCGCGCCACGCTGATCCACACCAGGGTGACGGCGAGCCAGCCCACGGTGAGGGCTCGCCAGGACAGCGGAGAGCCCGCCTGGACGAGCCACAGCGTCACGGCGCCGCCCATGGCGAACACGCGAGCCATCTCCAGCGGCAGGCCCCAGCGCTTGGACTCCATCATCCCGCCCCAGGCGGTCGCCATGCCCCAGAACAGGACGCTGAGCATCAGCTTCTGCCAGCCCGCGAGCGGCGAGGCGTGGTGGCTGACCAGGAGCATGAAGGGCATCGACGCAATCATCTGGAAGACGAGGTAGCCGCGGATGTTGGGCAGCTCGGTGGACTGGAACTTCACCTCCACGCCCTCACGCTTCCACGGGGTCGCCTCGCGGGCCGGCAGGTCGGCGGGGCGCCAGCCGGTGGGCATCACCCAGAGGCGGAGGCGGTCCCACCAGCTGCGCGTCTTCACCGCGTCACTGAAGAGCTTCCCCCAGAACTGGAAGTTGATGACGGTGGGGTCCCAGGTGTTCGGCGGGGACGTCACCCCGTAGGAGCACTCCTCCGTCTCGTCGGCGTAGGTGCCGAACATCTTGTCCCAGATGATGAGGAATCCCGCGTAGTTCTTGTCGATGTAGAGGTCATTGCGCGCGTGGTGCACGCGGTGGTGTGAGGGCGTGTTGAGCCACGACTCAATCCACCGGGGCAGCTTGGGGATGACGCGCGTGTGGGGGATGAACTGGAGCACCAGGTGGAAGGCCACCATGGCCAGCACCGCCTCGGGCGAGAAGCCGACGATGACGAGCGGCCAGTAGAACAGGAACGAGAAGATGCGCTGCGTGACGCTGGCCCGCAGGGCCACCGCGTAGTTCAGCTCCTCGGTGGAGTGGTGCGGCGAGTGCGCGGCCCAGCCGATGTTGGTGCGGTGGCCGAAGCGGTGGAACCAGTAGAAGAGGAAGTCGACCCCCAGGAAGAGACCGAGCAGCGCCCAAGGGGACGCGACTTCAATCTTCCAGGGCGCGAACTGCCCCAGCATCGTGAAGAGCGGCAGCATCAGCAGCGCCACCGCCACGTTGACGCACTGGTTCAGGACGGCGGTGCCCACGCTCGCGATGGAGTCCTGGAAGCTGTAGTACCCGTTGCGCCTCGCCACGCAGTAGATGAACTCGCCCAACGCCAGGGCGATGACGAAGGGTGTGGCAATCGCGTAGACGTTGATGGACATGGCTCCGGTGTACGGCGCCCGGCTCGATTGCCGCCTTAACCTGGGTTAACCTCCGTCCTCGTCCCCGTGAGATTCCCGAAGCTCTACGAGCAGCTGTCCCCGCTCGGTCCCATTCCCGAGAGTGAGTGGGAGAGGGCCGAGTCGCTCGCGAGAGAGCAGGCGGTGGAGCGCAAGGCCCACTTCCTGCGCCCCGGTGACGCGGCGGACCGCTTCGCGGTGGTGCTCCAGGGGGTGTTCCGTCTGGTGCGTGTGTCGGCGCGAGGCGGCGAGACAGTAAAGGCCTTCCGCGCGGAGGGTGAACTCCTGGGCGCGTATGCGGAGATGCTCCAACGCATGGCGTCGATGACGTCCATCGAGGCGCTGGAGCCCGCACGGGTGCTGGTGTTCCGGACGCAGGACTTCCAGACGCTGGAAGAGGGCCACGGATGCTGGGTGCGCGTGGCGCGCCGTGTCGCCGAGCGGCACTTCCTGCTCAAGGAGAAGCGGGAGCAGGAGTTCCTGGAGCTGTCCGCGGAGGAGCGGCTGGACACCTTCTGGGCGGAGCACCCGCACCTGCGCGGGCGCGTGCCGCAGCGCGACGTGGCGGCCTACCTCGGAATCACCGAGGTGGCCCTGAGTCGCATCATGTCGCGCAAGCGCAAGCGCAAGCGCACGGAGTGAGCTTCACCGCGGCGTCAGTATCGCTCGAAGACGAAGGTGAACTTCTCCAGCGGCGTCGGGCCGTAGGTGAGGCGCAGGAAGCGGTCTCCGGCGGGCGCGGTGAACTTCAGCGTGTGGGTAATCGCGGGGAGGCACACGGCGGGCGCCGGCGTCACGGCGGAGGCAATCACCGTCTCGCTCTCCGTCACGTCGTGAATCACCACGGGGACGTCGTGGCTCAAGTACATGATGACCGGCGCGTCGCGCTCCGCGGAGACAACCTCCGAGTATCCGAGGAACGACGCTCCGCTCGCTGGCAGCGTCAGTTCGTAGAACTCGTGAGGCGAGTCCGTCGCGGGATACATCGTCGTCGGAGATGCACCCGCCCTCACGGCCACGGGAGCCTCCAGCAGCGCGTGCCCGCAGGCGTGCTCCGTGACGCGGTCCCGCTCTCCGGTGGTGAAGTCCAGTCGGCCATTGCCGAGTCCCGCGTGTGCCGCGTCCAGCGTGTTGCCCGCGACATCTCGCAGTGACGTGAGGTCCAGCGAGTAGCGGTTGTCCTCCTCCAGCGGCGGCAGGTCGGCCTCGGGACGTGGAATGGAGAGCGAGAAGGTCAGCGCATCCTCGGACCAGCTACCCGTGAGGACCCGCGCGGTGTTGGCGGGCACGCTCACGTCCAGCAGCGTCACCTGCGCGGCGGTGGAGTCCATGGGCTCGCTGAAGGAGACGCTGACGAGCCGTCGCAGGCTGGTGTTCGTCGTGTCCACCACCTTGTAGGTCTGCACGGGCAGCACGTTCGTCGCGCCCTCCTCGGGGCTGGACGCGGTGACGTGGGGCTTCGTGGTGTCACCTCCCGCATCCGGGCCCGCATCCGTCGGGGTGCCCGCATCCGGCGGAGGACCCGCGTCCGGGCCCGCATCCGTCGGGGTGCCCGCATCGGGACTGGGATTGATGGGGTCGTCGTTGTCGCAGCCCGTCAGGGTCAGGACAGCGCAGGTGGAGAGCAGGGCGGCGACGTGGGACAGACGCATGGTCGGGTGTTTCCTCGCGGGAGAAGCTGGGACGGACGGGTGAAGCGCGGGGCGCCCTCGAACACTGAGGACGCCCCGCTGGAGGGGCCACGGTGGGCCTTGGCTGCGATGGGGTGAGGCTCAGCAGTTGAAGATGGCGGGGTTCGTGTCGTCGCAGTCGAAGCGCGTCTTCGAGTAGCCGGAGTTCACCTCGCAGGCGAAGCGGTAGACGGGCGTGTTGACGCCGTACCCGTCGCCGTCCTGGTCCCGATAGAAGCGGTCCCGGTTGTCGTAGAGGTTCTCGTGGACGATGCGGACCTGATTCCCCGTCGCCGGACCCGTGGCGAGGATGTACTCGCGGCCGGGGACCAGGTCATACACACGGGCCTGAATCAGCGCGCAGCCCGTCTCGGAGACGGACTCGCTGATGAGCGCGGACACGGTGGCGCTGGTGGTGGTGTCCACCACCGTGAAGGCCACGTTCTGCGTCAGGTAGAACGCGATGGACTCCACGGCGAGGCCCGACGGGGAACCGGGCGTGAAGGTCACCGAGCCCTCCGCGCCCGACGGCAGTGACAGCGTGTAGTGCTTGTGGGTCGTGCTGATGTCCGGCGCGGTGGCGACGCGCGTGGCGCTGGCCGTCACGTTCACGTTGTCCCCGCTGTTGTTCGAGTGGGTGCAGGCGTGGGTCGTCATCAGCGTGTCATCCACCGACACGCAGCCCGCCTCCAGCGACGCCTCCAACTGGCCCGCCGACTCCTGCTCCGCCTCGTCCACGGGACCGCAGGCCGCCAGCGACAGCCCGAGCAACGCACCGCAAAGGGTCTGCTTCAGCATCTTCATTGTGGGGTTCCTTTCAAACGCCGGGCGCGACGCGCGGGCACCGAAGCTGGCATCCACCGCCACTCCACGGCGCGGGCATTCATGACTTAAATGTAATTGAGTTGCAATAACGAGGCGGACGTTTTCCTTGGACGGGCGTGCATGGCTATTCGAGGTGTTCGATGACCATGCCGACCTCGGAGAGCGAGGTGGGGCCCAGGGTGAGGGTGTACTGGACGCGGTCTGTCAGCTCGTAGCCGACCATGTGTCGCAGGCCCGAGCAGAAGTCGCCCGTGGGCTTCGTTCCCGCTGGGGTGAGCTGCGTCTGGATGGCGGTCTCGACCCAGGTGACGGGCACGTCGGGCGTGCTGAGGTAGACGACGAAGTCACCGCTGGCGAAGGCCTTGTAGCTGAAGGTGCCCGTGTACTGGCCGTTCTCCTCGCGGAGCTTCACCGTGTAGTGCGTGTGGAAGTCGTCCACGCGCGGGTTGCGACTGGTGGTGGCCGCCACGGTGACGTAGGGGCCGTGAGAGACGTGCCAGCAGGCGTGCTCTCCGTTGTCGCCGAAGTCGAAGCCGTCGCTGGGGACGTAGTTGGGGTCCACGACACAGGCGAGGCCCTGGGGCGCGGCGACGTGGCCCTTGTTGCAGTGACACCAGTCACCCTCGGCCTCACGGTGGATGTGTCCATTGGGAGCGCACGGGTCTTGCGGCTCGGGCTCGACGTTCGGGGGCGTCTCGCCACCATCGCAGGCGGAGACCGCCATGGCGCACGAGACCAGAAGGGCACGGAGGTTCAATCGCATGCGGGAGCTCTCCATGAAGAGGTGGGCGGAATGCCCGGAGCGCTCCGGGCACCCGCTGGGGGGTGAGACGACGAGGACTACTCCTCGTGGTGGTGCCCGGCCTCTTCGACGACGAGCGTGAAGGAGGCGTTGCGGCTCAGGATGGAGCGGAACTCCAGGTAGTACTCGGTGTCGGCCTCCAGGTCCGCGATGACGGCCGTCTTCAGCACGTCACACACGTCCGTGGGCACCTGGTAGCGGCACTCGCGCGCGACTTCGAGACCCGTCGCCGCGTCGTAGATGCGCAGGCCCCGGTGGCGCGACAGCATGAAGGCGAACTCTCCGGACTCGTCGGGGAGGAAGGACACGCGGCCCGCCCAGCCCCAGGAGTTCGTGTTCCACGGGAGCGTGAGGTTGTACGCGGTGTGAGGCGTGCTGACGTCCACCAGCACGGGCGCGCCCAGGGCGGCGGCGGTGGCGGCTTCGAAGGGCCCCAGCTCCGCGTGGATGCAGGCGTGCTCCACGACTTCGGCCAGCTCCTCCGGCTCCTCGCAGGAGGGCAGCATGCCGAGCAGCGCGGACTCGTCGGTGGACAGCTCGGGCTGGGCGACTTCCTCTTCGGCGGCGGTGGTGCCGCAGCCGGTGAGGAGGAGCGCGACACTGGTGGCGAGCAGGGACTTCTGGAACAGGGACTGAGACTTCATCGAGGGACTTCTCCTTGTGGGACTGCTGGGGTGAATCAACGGTGAAGGGGTTCAGGGCGCGTCCGGCGGGAGGACGACCCAGGCGGCGGAGACCTCACCCGAGGGGAGGTGCTCGGCGGGCAGTTGCAGGTGCGCGCTCCCACCGGGGAGTCGCAGCTCCGGCGTGAGACGGAAGGCCGCCTCGAAGGAGGCCGCGTCCGGGAAGGTGACGCGACTCACGCAGCCCGCGGCGAAGCAGCGCGGTGCCTCCGGTGACTGGACGGGCAGCACGCTCGTCGTCACCTGCTGGCGCCAGAGGTCCAGGGCCTCGCGAGCCTGCCGCGTCCAGGGGGCCTGGCTCTCGCCCGAGGCGACCAGTGAGGCGAGCACGGCCTCACGGCGCGCGGCGGGCTCGGGGGCGGCGCCGCGCAGGGCTTGAACGACGCGCAGCCTGGGCTCCGAGGGAGGCCGGCGCGCTCGGACAGAGGGCGCGGGTTCGAGTCCCGAGGTGTCGAGCGCCGACGGAGTGTCCGTCTCGGGAGGTCTCGTGGGCTCTATCGCGGAGACGCGGAGCGCGGGGCGGGGCGGCGGGCCTTCTTCGGCGATGCGTGGCGCCCGCGCGGACTCCGTCGCCGGGGATGCCTCCGTGAAGGAGGGCTCCACGGGGCGGCGAAGCAGCACGGACGTGATGCCCGCGAGCGCGAGTCCCGCCACTCCCGCGCTCCAGATGAGTCTGTTCATGACGGCCGCTCCTGCTCCGTGACTGACGGGAAACGCGAGGTCGTGTCCGACCCCGAACGTCAGCGAGCCCCGCAAATATGCAACTGATATCTAAAAGTAATCAAGTTGCATTTACGGCGCGGACTCGACGCCTGTTCGCGGTCGGGTGCATCGACGCGTGACGCCCGTCAGCGGGTTGTCCGGTGGGGGAGGCTCGGAGATGGCGCGTGTTCCTGGAGGACGCGTCCGCTCACGCGAAGGCGAGTGGGCGCCGTCGGCGGGTCGTCGTCACCGAGGCCGCGAGCTTCAGCCTGGATGCGGCTCGACAGGCGTGTCCGGCGCCTGGAGCCCCGTCACTTCCGTGTCAGACGGCGGGCTGCTGGGGCCAGGTGAAGCCGGAGGGCGTGGTGCCGTTCGTCTGCATCACCTGGATGAGGGCGTCATTCAGCTTCAGGAGCTGGCGCCTGCTGTCCGGGGTGATGTTCCGAGGGTTGGCGAGGTTCGTCAGCTCGTCGGGGTCCACATCCAGGTCGTACAGCTCGTACTCGAAGACGCCGCCGTCCTGCGTGAAGTACGCGGCGTACAGCCATTGCTTCGTGCGCAGCGCGCGGATGTGGCCGGGCGTCGTGGCGGGCATGCCCTGGGCCAGCGCGGTGTCGTCGAAGGTGAAGTGGATGGAGTCCTGGAGGGACGTGGTGGGGGCGGTAAACAGCGGCGACAGGTCGATGCCCTTGAACTGCCCCGGGAAGTCCCCCAGCACGCCGGCCACGGAGGCCAGCGTGGGCAGCAGGTCGATGTGGCTGGCGAGCTCCCGCGTCACGACACCCGAGGGGAACAACACGGGGTTGGAGATGATGAGCGGAACGTTGAGGGTTTCGTCGTAGGCGTTGAAGGTCTTCTCGACGAGCCCATGGGACAGGCCCATCTCCCCGTGGTCCGCGAGTCGGACGACGAGGGTGTTGTCGGTGAGGCCGCGCCGCTCCAGCGCCTGGAGCAGCGTCATGATGTCCTGGTCCACGAGCGTCTGGAGGTACGCGTAGAAGCGCGCGTAGCTCGTCCGCTCCGCGTCGCTCCATGCGGGGACGTTCCAGTTCTTCCCGCTCGCCTGGAACCAGGACTGCACCGAGGGCTTGGTGGACAGGTCCTCGTTCCACGACGCGGGAGGCTGCTGGGGCAGCGACGCCCAGTCGGCGGGGTCGTAGCCCGAGTCCTTGTATTGGAAGGGCGCGACGTAGACGTCATGCGGATTGACGAACGAGGCGACGAGGCAGAACGGCGTGCTCGCGTCCGCGCTCTCGAGGAAGTCGAGCATGCTCGGCCCCGTGCCCGGAGGCTTCTCCGCGGCTCCGGTGACGGTGCCCAGGTAGCGCGCGTCGTTGTTGTAGCCGCCCGCGCCCTGCGTGCTCCCGGCTGCCAGGGACGTGCCCGCGTCTGGCCCATCCCAGGGCCCGAAGCCGTGCGTCGGAGGCGGATTGCCCAGGTGCCACTTGCCCCGATAGCCCACCCGGTAGCCCGCCTTCGCCATCACCTGGGCCAGCGTGGTGAGGCCAGTGGGCAGGGACTGCTCACCCGTGTCGACGACGCCCGTCTGCGCGGGGAAGAGGCTGGTCCACAGCGTGGCCCGACTGGGCGAGCACATGCAGGTGTTGGTGAAGGCCCGCTCGAAGCTCAGCCCGTTGCGCGCGAGGTGCTGGAACGAGGGCAGGTGCCGCTCCGCCCAGCCCTGGGGCCAGTGGCGGAACCGGCGCTGCTGATCCGTCAGGATGATGAGCAGGTTGGGCGGCGTGGAGGCGTTGCCGAGTCGCATGGGCCACTCCAGGACACGAGGGACTCCAGCGTACTCCGCGACGTGCCCCCACGCCGGAGCGCGAGCCGTCAGGCCGCGTTGGCGGTGACGCCTACGTCCTCGACGGCGGTGAGGCGGGGGTGAGGCGTGGCGCGAGAGCCATCCGCGTCGGCCTCCTCCGTGGCCTGCTCCTCCGCGCGGTTCCAGCAGCCCAGCGCCTCCACCCAGCCCTCGAGCAGGTCCATCAGCGCGCTGCGTTGCTCTCCACCCAGCGGCATCAGGAGGCGCGCCATCCGCTCCTGCACCACCGTGTCCGCGCGCTCCGCCAGGGCGCGGCCCTGCTCGGTGAGGCGCACGCGCACGCGGCGGCGATCATGCCGGACGGAGCGCTCGCGCTGGACGAGCTTGGCGTCCTCCAGGCGGTCCAACAGCCGGCTCAGTCGAGGCAGGGCGATACCACCCAGGCGGTCGGCGAGCACGTTGACGGGCAGCAGGCTCTCCGCCTTCAGCCACCAGATGGCCTGTACCTCCATCGGGTCCAGCTCCTGGTGAGGCAGCGCTCCCAGAGGGCTGCTGAGGGCGCCGCAGCGCGCCACGTCAATCACCAGGTTCCGCAACCGCGCCACCTGCACACGCACTTCCGCCGAAAGCTCGGACATCTTCGTGCCTCCGCCTTTCGAGCGCCGCTCCCGGTCCGGCCCTTGGGAGTTCATCGGTCGCCCGCCATGGATGGGGGCTTTCGCCCCGCCTGGGAACGGGAACGTAGAGGCGAAAAGGGCATATCGGACCCGTTGAATTAATCCGGGTGCCGGGCGCGCCGGGCGCCCGTGGATCCGCACCCCCCGTGGCCGTCAGCCCGCCTGCTGGGGGCGGTGGGCCTTGGCCTTGGCGTGGGCCTTGTCGAAGCCTTCGTAGAAGCGCACGGCCTGCTCACCCACGCGCTGGATGTGCTGGTTGTTGAAGTAGGCCGTAATCGGCGCGGCCACCAGCGGCATGGCGCGTCCCAGCGTGTGCAGGCCGCCCTTCTCCAGCATCAGCGCGGCCAGCTTCCCCAGCACCTTGGGGCTGGAGCGTTGGATGGGGCCCAGGCCGTTGGCGTAGCCAAACAGGTCCAGCATCTCCCCCCGCGCGCGCTCTGTCTTGAGGTTGACCTTGTAGAGCGTGGCCAGGTCGGTGAGCAGGATGATCTGCAGGTAGGCCATGAACAGCAGGTCCGCCGGCAGCGCGACGAGTCCGAAGACGCCGCTCACCCCGCCCACCATGCTGGCCAGGTTCTTCTTCTCGTCGACCAGGCGCTGCGCCAGCTCCTTCACCTCCGCCCGGGGGTAGCGCTTCTCCAGCTCCGCCACCCGCACGCGGGCGCGCTTCGTCTCCTGGAGGACGATGTCCGACAGCCGCGCCGAGCCGAGCTTCTTCAGCTCCGCGGGCGTCAGCTTCTTCATGAAGGCCAGCCGCTCGGCCACGCTGTCGTAGAAGCCCATTGTCGACGCTCCTCCAGGGGCGGTTTCCCGCGTCCTCTAATAACCCCGCTCGGCGAGGTAGAGGTCCACCAGCGCGCCTTCTTCGTACCAGGCGTGCCGCATCTCCACGTTGAACCAGCGCGAGTCCGGCTTGGCCCCTCGCACCTCCAGCTTCACCTGGTTGGGAGATGTGTCGATGACGGCCGCGCGCGCCTTGCAGGCATAACCCGGCTCCTCGCCGTAGCCACCCTCCAGGCAGACTTCGTCGCCCACGGACAGTCGCCGGGTGTACTCCGTGGCCAGGTAGAGCGCCTCGTCGCAGTTGGCGCGCACCGAGGACTTCCCATGCGCCACGCAGCGGACCTGCTGGGGCGCCTTGATGACGGGAATGGCCCCGTAGAGCGGATCCTCATCATTGGGGTTGGGCCGGAAAGAGCCCGCTGCGGAACAACCGGAGAGTCCCAGCGCGAGCACGCTGGCTCCCACCCACATCCGCGTCATCGTGGTGATGCCTCCGGGGCCATGGGCCCCCCTCTAAAGGTGGGCCGAGCATGGCAAAAGGCGCGCGGAGGGGAAAGCCGTGGGAAGGCCTGAGTCCTCAGGCGAGTCGGCGAGCGGGCCCCGGAATCTCTTCCGTCTGTCCCGGGACGATGCGGTTCTGGGCATCCACGAAGACGACCTTGGGCTTCCAGGCACGGGCCTCGGCCTCTTCGACCTCCGCGAACGTGGCGATGATGACCAGGTCCCCGGGCTTGTTGAGGTGAGCGGCGGCGCCGTTGATGCAGATGACGCCGCTGCCGGGCTCGCCCTCCAGGGCATACGTCTCCAGGCGCGTGCCCTGGGTGACGTTCCAGATGGCCACCTTCTCGTTGGCGATGATGTCCGCCGCACGCAGGAGGTTCTGGTCGATGGTGACCGAGCCTTCGTAATCCAGGTCGGCCTGCGTCACCGTCGCGCGGTGAATCTTGGACTTGAAGAGGATGCGGCGCATGGCGTGTGTCCCAAAGGGCGCCCAACCGTAACGGCAAGGGCGCCCTGGAACAACCACGAGGTTGCATCCCGCCCGCCTGCTGCCCGGTCGGGCGTTATTTCACGATGTTGACGAGCTGGCTCAGGTTGAGCGGCACGGACTGGGCGTCCGAGGTCAGCCGCCCGTCCAGGCTCAGCTTGGCGTTGCCTCCCGAGCGCAGGGCCACGGCCGCGGAGGCCGCCCGCGCGAAGTGGATGGTGAGCGGCAGCGTCACCTGCTTCGTCCCGCTGCCGTCGAGCATGCCCAGGTTGCCGGTGGACAGCGTCCCCACATCCGCGCCGGCGATCTTGAGCGCGCCCGTGATTCCGGCGACAGGCAGGGGGAAGCTGTTGCGGTTGGTGATGGCCAGGGGGAACTCCACCGTGGCGCTGGTGAGGCCAATGTTGGTGATGCGGGGCGGCTGGAAGGCCACCTGCGGAATCTTGGGCACGTCGAAGGTGCCTTCCTTCTGGAGCGGGAAGTTCAGCACGCCGATGGGCGTCTGCACGCCGACGCTGCCCTGGGCCTTGAACGCCGCGCGGTCCTTGTTGAGGAAGGTCTCCACGACGGGGGCGATGTCCGCGAACTTCACGTTGGCGGGGAAGACCAGCTCGCTCTTGCCGTTGGCCTTGAGGTCCAGGCCCTTCTTGGGCTTGCCGGCCACCACCTGCTTGCCCTCGACGAAGAAGGAGTAGTCGATGCTCGCCAGCTCCAGTCCGAAGCCGTTGGGGTTGTTCACCTCGTAGACGAGGTCGACGGTGGCGTCGGAGAGCGACGCGCTGGAGAGCCGCGCCGTCTTGAAGGAGAGGGTGGGCTTCTTGAAGACCCCCTTCAGCGTCTTCTGCAGGGAGGCGCAGCCGCTGAAAGTGGTGAAGCAGAGAGCGGCCAGGACGAGGACGGCGCGTTTCATCGTGGGCATGGGCGTATCACCAGACGGCCGCTCGCGGCGGGGATTCACGGCGGGGCGCTCGCTCGTGAGGGATATACCCCTTCGCGCATCTTTATTGGGATGCGGTACAACGCCCGCACTCTACACAAGGAATCGCCTTTGACGGAGGTCAGGCCACACATGCCTACTTGTGTTCCGCGTATGACCTGGCGCGCGCTCGCACTGGGGCTGTTGGGGCTGGTGCTGGTGTCGTGCAACCGAGGTGGCGCCTCGGCGGCCGAGAGGCCACGCCTCGTGCTGAAGCCCTGCCGGCTGGAGGGCCTGGCGCCCCAGGCGCAGTGCGGGACGTACGAGGTCTTCGAGGACCGCGCGGCGAAGTCCGGCCGCAAGCTGTCCCTGCGGGTCGTCGTGGTGCCCGCCCTGGCGGCCCAGCCCCAGCCCGACCCGCTGGTGTTCCTGGCGGGCGGCCCCGGGCAGGCGGCCACGCGGACGGCGCAGATGCTGTTGGCCGTGGAGCGCATCCGCCGCCACCGCGACATCGTGCTGGTGGACCAGCGGGGCACGGGGGACTCGAGCCCGCTGGACTGCGAGCTCCACGAGGAGGGCGAAGGGCTGTCGGCCCGCTTCGAGGAGGGCGACGCCCCGCGACGCCTCCGCGAGTGTCGCGAGCGCTGGAACGCGGACGTGCGCCAGTACACCACGCCCATCGCGATGGAGGACCTGGACGAGGTGCGCGCGGCGCTGGGCTACGAGAAGCTCAACCTCTGGGGCGTCTCCTACGGCACGCGCGCGGCGCTGGTGTACATGCGCCAGTTCCCGGAGCGGGTGCGCACGGCCATCCTCGACGGCGTGGCGCCCATGGGGCTGTACCTGCCCCTGTACATGCCTCGCGACGGTCAGCGCGCGCTGGAGCTGCTCCTGTCCCACTGTGAGCAGGACGCGGTCTGCGAGAAGACCTTCCCGAAGCTGCGCTCCCGTACGGAGGCGCTGCTGGCGAAGCTGGCGGAGGCCCCCGCACGCGTGAAGGTGCCTCACCCTCTCACGGGCGTGCCGGAGGACATCGTCCTGTCGCAGCAGGCCTTCCTGGGCGCGCTGTTCACCCAGCTCTACTCCGCGGAGGGGGCCTCGCTGGTGCCGCTGATGCTGGACCGGGTGACGCGGGATGACTGGGCGCCCTTCGTCGCGCTGAGCGTGGGCAGCGGCGACACCCTGGAACGGACGCTGAGCCGCGGCCTCCAGTTCGCCGTCATCTGCGCGGAGGACACGCCCTTCTTGACGAAGGAGGCCGTGGAGCGCGAGGCGAAGGGCACCTGGTTCGGCGCGCGGATGGGCCTGGAGATGATGGCCGTGTGTGAGGGCTGGCCCCGCGCGACGCTGCCTCCGGGCTACCGCGACGCGGTGGTGTCCGACGTGCCCACGCTGCTGTTGTCCGGGGAGTTGGACCCGGTGACTCCGCCTGCCTGGGGCGAGGAGGCGAAGCGCACGTTGAAGCACGGCCTCCACGTCGTGGTGCCCGGAGTGGGCCACAACGCGCTGGTCGCCGACTGCGCCCGCTCGCTGATGGTCGACCTGGTGGCCAAGGGCAGCGTGGAGGGCCTGAATCCCTCCTGCGGCGGCAGCCTGTCGCGGCCCCCCTTCTTCACCTCTTTCGCGGGCCCCGTGCCTTGAGGATGCAGCGCGGATGATACGAGCCACGAATCTGCACAAGCGCTTCGGGAAGGTGACGGCCGTGGAGGACGTGTCCTTCACCGCCGAGGACGGGATGATTACCGGCCTCCTGGGCCCCAACGGCGCCGGGAAGACGACGACGCTGCGCATGCTCTACACGCTGGTGCGCCCGGACCGGGGCACCGCGACGGTGGACGGCGTGGACGTGGTGGCCCGTCCGGAGGACGCCCGGCGCGTGCTGGGCGTGCTGCCGGATGCGCGGGGCCTCTATCCGCGCCTCACCGCCCGCGAGCACGCGCGCTACTACGGCGAGCTGCATGGGCTGTACGGGGCCGCGTTGGACAAGCGCGTGGACGAGCTGGTGGACCTGCTGGACATGAAGGAGCTCGCGGACCGGCGCGCGGAGGGCTTCAGCCAGGGCGAGCGGGTGAAGGTGGCGCTGGCGCGGGCGCTGGTGCATGGGCCTCGCAACGTGCTGCTGGACGAGCCGACCAACGGCCTGGACGTCATGAGCACCCGCGCGGTGCGCACGCTTTTGCGGCGGCTGAAGGACGAGGGATGCTGTGTCGTCTTCTCCAGCCACATCATGCAGGAGGTCGCCGCGCTGTGTGAGCGCATCGTCGTGGTGGCGCATGGCCGCGTGGTGGCGGACGGCACGCCGGACTCCCTGCGCGCGAGCACTGGCAAGGACAGCCTCGAAGAGGCCTTCGTCGCGACCATCGGTAGCGAGCAGGGGTTGATGCAATGAGGCGCCTGATTGGCACTGTCTTTCGCAAGGAGCTGAGGGACCACGTGCGGGACCGGCGGTCGGCGGCCACCTCCCTGTTGTGGGCGGTGCTGGGGCCCATGATGTTCCTGGTGTTGATCAACCTGCTGGCCTCCTGGACCCGACAGGACAAGCCCCTGGAGCTGTCGGTGGTGGGGCGCGAGCATGCCCCCAGCCTGATGGCCTTCCTGAGTCGCTTGGGGGTGGCGCTCAAGGATGCCCCGGAGGACTACGAGGAGCTCATCCGCGCGGGCTCGCTGGACGTGGTGCTGGTGGTGCCTCGGGACTATGGCCAGGACTTCTCCTCCGGGCGCACCGCGGATGTGAACCTCGTCATGGACAGCTCGCGCCAGGCGGCCCGGCGCTCGGTGCAGCGGGCGCAGCGGCTGTTGGAGGTGTACTCGCGGCAGGTGGGTGACCAGCGGCTGTATGCGCGCGGCATGGCGCCGGAGCTGGCCGTGCCGGTGCGCGTGGAGGAGCTGGACCTGTCCACGCCGGAGCGCACCGCGGCGATGATGCTCAACATGCTGCCCTTCTTCCTGGTGATGGCCGCCTTCGCCGGAGGCATGCAGCTGGCGAGTGACACCATGGCGGGTGAGCGCGAGCGCGGCTCGCTGGAGCCCCTGCTGCTCAACCCCGTGCCGCACGGCGCCCTGGTGACGGGCAAGTGGCTGGCCACCGTGGGCATGTCGATGCTCACGGTGGTGCTGGCGCTGGTGGGCTTCCTGCTGGTGGTGCGTCAGGTCCCGCTGGAGGACCTGGGTGTGAGGGCTCGCTTCGACGGCCCCGCCACCCTGGCCATGGCCGCCGCCGTGTTGCCGCTCGCGCTGGCCACCTCCGCCCTGCAGATGTGGGTGTCCACCTATGCGCGCTCCTTCAAGGAAGCCCAGACGTACCTGTCCCTGCTGATGGTGGTGCCCACGCTGCCGGGCATGATGCTGATGCTGTCACCGGTGCAGACGAAGACGTGGATGTTCGCCGTGCCGGTGCTGGGCCAGCAGATGCTGGCGGGCGAGGTCTTGCGCGGCGAGGTGCTGGGGCCGCTGCCCTTCCTCGTCGCCGCGGCTTCCTGCGTCGCGGTGACGCTGGTGTCCTTGCGTGTCACCACGGGGCTTATCTCCCAGGAGCGCATCGTCTTCGGCCGGAGCTGAGGCGCACCGACAGTCACGGTCAATGTCGTCGAGGCGTCGGTTCCCACCCATTCCCCCCGCGCCTGGGTGACTTCGGCCGGCGGTTGGCTTCCAATGGGCGCGGATGACGCCCGAGAGAGAAGCCCTCCTGCCCCTGGCGCCGGCCTCCGTGGCCACCGCGCAAGGTGAGCCCCGATTCGGCACGTACCAGGGTGAGCTGCCCGAAGTGGACCTCCCCAAGCTGCTGGGACGGTGGGCTCCGGCCCGGACCACGCGCCTGCTCAAGCGCAAGCGGTGGCACTACACCTTCGTGGCGACGCCGGAGGTGGCCGCCCTCTTCGCGGTGGTGGACTTGGGCTACTCGTCCAGCGCCTTCGCGGTGGCGCTCGACTTGAGCGAGCGCAAGCCCCTGTGTGACGTGAGCTTCCTGGGCGCTCCCGGCCCCATGCTGTCCTTGGGAGACAAGCCTGGCGCGGGACTGTCCGCGTCCTTCAGGACGCTGGGCGGCAAGCTGTCCATCCGCCGGGGCGAGGAGGACGAGCGCTACCAGGTGGAGGTGGACGTCAGCCGCGTGCGCACCGGCAGCCTCAACACCTTCCAGTGGGCCGGCGAGCTGCTCGTCGCGGGCGGTCCTCCGGCGCTGACGGTGATTGCCCCCGTGCAGGGTGACGGGCTCGTGAATGTCACGATGAAGCGCAACGGCCTGTTGTCCTTCGGCAGCCTGGAGGCGGGCGGCAAGCGCTTCCGGCTGGACGGAGGCGTGGGCGGCATCGACTACACGCAGGGCTACCTGGCGCGGCACACGGCCTGGCGCTGGGCCTTCGCCGCGGGGCGACTGGCGGACGGCACGCCCGTGGGGCTCAACCTCGTGGAGGGCTTCAACGAGAGCAACTCCGACGCCAACGAGAACGCGCTGTGGTTGGGAGACCGGCTGTATCCGCTGGCCCGCGCGCGCTTCGAGTACGACGCGAAGAACCTGCTCGCGCCGTGGAAGCTGACGACGGTGGACGGCGCGGTGGACCTGCGCTTCCAGCCCTTCTACGTGCACCGCGAGGAGCGCAACCTGCGCCTCATCATCAGCCACTTCGCTCAGCCCGTGGGCTTCTTCGAGGGCACGGTGACGGTGGGTGGCAGGACGCTCCAGCTCTCCAACGTCCCCGGCGTCACCGAGGACCAGGACATGCTCTGGTGAGCGTGCCCCCCATGTCCTGTCCCCACTGCCGCAAGCCCCTCCCCGAAGCGCGCATCGCAGCGTGTCCCCACTGTGGCCGGGACGTGAAGCAGTCCTTCGACAAGCCGCTGTTCTCCGACGAGACGGCCGAATCCGCCCGGCGCACCGCCGAGTCCGCGGGCCGCGCCGTGCAGTCGATTCTGGAGGACCCTCGCCTTCGGGAGCGGCTGCCGGGCGGCTCGCTGCCGCTGCTGGGCTCGGGGCTCGTCGCAGCCGCCGTGCTGCTGCCGGGGCTCCCCATCCTCGGCGGGAGCATCGGCCTGCCGTGGTCCGTGACGATGCTCGCGGGCAGCGTGCTGCTGGGCGCCCGGGAGTGGAGCGCCGCGGGCCGTCCTGTCCCGCCCGCGCTGGAGAAGCTGGCCCAGGTGGCGTCGCATGCCGCCTTCCTGCCCCTCTTCACGGCGCTGGCCATCACCTTCGCGTTCCTGTCGCTGGGCTTCGGACTGGTGCCGCTCGTCTGGATGGGGGCCGCCGTCGTGCTGGGCTACGTGCAGTGGCGCGTGTTCCAGGCGTCACCCGCCTCGGCACCCGAGCTGCGAGCTTCAGCCGAGGCCTCGCGGTTGAAGCGCTGGGTGTGCGCGGGCGCGGCCGTGTGCGCGGTGTCGCTGCTGTTCTCCTGGGGCACGGGGATGCGCATGTCCACGTCCCTGGGCGGCTACGGCTACGACGACAGGCTCGTGCACGAGGTGGACACCACCGGCCGCCCCACGGGCCACACGTATACGGACAGCCGGTACACGTGGAAGCCCGGCATCACCAACACGTCCAGCTTCTTCGCGAAGTCGGGACGCGCCCGGCCCGGTGCGCCGCTCATCGTCCTGGCCCTCATGTCGCTGGGGCTGCTGGCCGCCGTGCCGCGTGCCCGTGACGCCGTGCCGTCCATGCTCCCGTACCTGCTGGCCGGCGTCGTCACCCTGTGGGGGCTGCTGGGCCTGGGCATGAGCGCGGGCCCGCTCCTCTTCCTGCTCGGCGCGGTGGCCATCGACGTGGCCTTCTTTCGCGCGCATCGCGCGGCGAGTGGCGGAGCAGGGGACGCACCTCCGGGTGGCGAGGATGCGCCGCCGGGCCCGGGCTCCGCCGAGAGCTGAGTCGTCCCGGCGGAGGTGCTCGCGCCCGACTACGTGACGCGGGCGCGACGTGACTCGACGATGGCGCGGAAGGAGCGGCTGCGCAGCTCCTCCAGCGAGAGGCCGGTGGCCAGCGCCTCGTCCTGGCTGAGCGCGCCGCAGCTCAGGCCCCGGAGGAAGAAGTTGAGCAGGCCCTGGCCCGTCGCCGCGTCGTCGAACACGTCGCCCACCAGCGTCGCCTGGGCCGCCTTCTCCATGAAGGCCTTGAGGCGTCGGGTGGCGGTGTCCAGGCCTTCGAGGAAGAAGGCATACACGGCCGCGTAGCGCACGGGGAGCTGCGCGGGGTGCAAGTCCCAGCCTTGATACCAGCCGCGCTCCAGCGAGTGACGGATGTGGCGATAGGAGAACTGCCACACCCGCTGCACCGCCTCGCTGTTCTCACGAAGCTGCGTGGGCAGGAGCGCCACGTCGCCCTTCTTCCGGTTCGGCGGCACGGGCATCACGTTCGTCGCGCCGTCGGACAGCTGGATGCCGGTGCCCGCGAGGGAGACCTGCACCAGGTCCCGCAGGAAGTCGCAGGCGGGGTGCAGCATGTTCTGCACGTGGGCGCTGACGCTGAGCGCGGCGGTGTAGTCATACAGCCCCAGGTGCACGGCGGAGCACCGCCCCGCGCCCGCGGCCACCAGCGCCGGCAGGTGCAGCTTCCCCTCCCGGTCGAAGAGGGCCTGTGGTGTCTCCACCATCAGCTCCAGCCCCAGCGCGCCGCGCGTCAGGCCGTGCGCTGTCTCCAGCACCTCCAGGATGCGGGCGAGCGCCGCCACCTGCTCGGGCGCGGAGACCTTGGGCAGGGTGACGACGAAGGACGGCGGCACCTTCCCGCCGCTGTGCTCCAGCAGCGTGGTGACGAAGAGGTCCAGCGTGCGCGAGGACCGCTCGAACAGCTCCTCGGTGAAGGACTTCACCCGGATGCCCACGTACGGCGGCAGCGAGCCCTGCGCCAGTCCCCGCGCCATCTCCTGGGCGGTGCTGACGGCGTGCGAGTCTTCTTCTTCGTCGGGACGGTGGCCATAGCCGTCCTCGAAGTCGATGCGGTAGTCCTCCACCGGCTCGCGCTCCAGCTTGTCCAGCACGCGCTCGTAGACGCGCTGGGCGAAGCGGCCCCGCTGCGGCAGCCCCAGGCCGTGGGCCAGCTCGGCCGCGTCCGGCGCGTAGTCCTTCATGGCCCCCAGCGCGAGGTCCCCCAGCTTCCGCGCGGCTTCGGCGCGGAAGAGGTGGGCGCCGCCGTACACGACGTGCACGGGCTGGCGACGCGGGGAGTCCCCCGGGTACGCGCGCGCGAGCTCGGCGTTGGCTCGCCGGAGGGACTCGCGCGCGTCGGAGAGGCTGGTGGGCGTCAAGGTGGTCTTCATCGAGAGCCTCTCAGGTGGGGTGCGTCAGGGCTGGCGTTTCAGCCACGCGGAGACCTCGGGGCCGCAGCGCTCGCGCAGCTCCACGTCCTGCGACAGCCGCTCCAGCGTCTGCGCGGTGGCCTGGTTCGCGTCGCTCACCGGCTGGTCCTTCAGCAGCGCCTTCACCGCCTCCAACTGCTCGCGCGTGCGCAGCATGCCCAGCGACTCCACGATTCGCCGCACCAGCATGGGCGCGCCGCCCGTGCGCGCGACGACGTCCTTCCACTGCTTGCGCATCTGCTCCCACCACGCGTCGCGGCCGGTGCGGTTGGCGAGCAGCCCCGTCACGAAGCTGGCCACGTCCTGCGTCTTCACCGTGTCGGAGAAGAACAGCCCCTGCGCTCGCTCGGCCAGCGCCGGGTCCTCGAAGGTCGTGAGCGCCATCAGGTAGCGGCGCTGCGTGGCGGGGTCCGGCTCTTTCGGCATCTTCTGGAGGAACGTGTCGAAGAGGGCCGAGTCCCCCGCGCGCGCCACCATGGCCACCGCGGCGTCGAGCAGGTTGGGCTCCAGCGCGTCACGCTCTCCCTGGAGCATGCGCGCCACGCGCGGACGGGCCTCCGCGAGCGCCTCCGGGCTGCGCGAAAGGCCACCCACCGCGCGCACCAGCGCGGAGCGCCGCAGCTTCACCCGGTCCGACTCGCCCGCCGTCGCCTGCCAGCCCAGCTTCTTGAGTCCCGGGCTGAGCAGCCGCTCCACCCACGCGCGCACGCGCGCCTGGTCCTCGCCATCCACCAGCCGGCTCTCCACGTACGCCAGCCGGCCCACCAGCTCGTCCAGGACGGAGTCGTCCTCCTCGTTCCCGAAGCGCGCGGCCAAATCCAGCAGGTCCGCCACCGAGCCCCGGCCCGAGCGCACCAGCGCCCACTCGTCCGCCAGGAGGGAGATGCGCTCCGAGGGCGCCAGGGCCTGGAGGTTCGACGTCAGCCCCGCGAGCGACGCCTTGTCGTAGGCCACGCGGTAGAAGCCCGTGGAGCCCGCGTTGGCGCACAGCCACTTCACCGCGCCGGAGCCCTCCAGCTTCACGGTGGCCTGCTTGTCTCGGAAGAGCACGCGCTGCTCGCGCACGCCGGTGGCGTCCTCGTAGCGCAGCACCATGGGCACCGGCCACTTCTCGCCGCTCTCCACGCCGGGCTCGGAATAGAAGCGCTGCTGAGACAGCGACACCTCGCGGCCCTCCACGCGCGCCGTCACCAGGGGGAAGCCGCTCTGGCCCACCCACGCGGTGGCCAGCTCCTCCACCGGCTGCTTCGCCGCCTCGCCCAGCGCGTTCCAGAGGTCTTCCTTCACCGCGTTGGCGCGCGCGTGCTTGCGCATGTACAGGCGGATGCCGTCGCGGAAGGGGCCCTCCCCGAGGAAGCCCTCAATCATCCGCAGCACCGCGCCGCCCTTCTCGTACGTAATCGCGTCGAAGCTCTCACCGGCCTCGCCCGCGTTGCGCACCTCGCCGTGGATGGGGTGCGTGGACTTCAGCGCGTCCAGGAACAGCGCGCTGGTGCGGTGCGAGTCGAAGTCCAGCCACATGCGCCACTCGGGCCGCCACTGGTCCACGATCTTGAAGGCCATCCACGTGGCGAACGCCTCGTTGAGCCAGAGGTCGTCCCACCACACCATGGTGACCCAGTTGCCGAACCACTGGTGCGCCAGCTCATGCGTCACCACTTCCGCCACGCGCTTCTGTACGGACAGGGGCGCGGTGGCCGGGTCCAACAGCAGCGCGACCTCGCGGTAGGTAATCAGGCCGGCGTTCTCCATCGCGCCCGCCTCGAAGTCCGGGATGCCCACCTGGTCCACCTTGGTGAAGGCATACGGCAGGCCGAAGTAGTCCTGGAGCTTGGGCAGCACCGCCAGCGCCACGTCCTGACCGAAGCGCGTCAGGTGCTCCTTCTCCTTCAGCGCCCAGGTGCGCACCGGCACGCCGCCCACCAGCTGCGCCGGCGTGCCCACCAGCGGGCCCACCACCAGCGCGATGAGGTAGCTGCTGAGCACCTCCGTCTCCTGGAACGTCACCTTCGTCAGCGCGCCGTCCTGCTCCTCCTTGACGATGGGGCCGTTGCCCAGCACCGCGAGCCCCTGGGGCACGCGCACGCTGAGGGCCCATTTCGCCTTGAAGGCGGGCTCGTCGAAACAGGGGAAGACGCGGCGCGCGTCGGCGGCCTCGAACTGCGTGGCCGCCACCTTGCCCGCCGCGTACAGGCCGCGCAGGCCGTCCGTGAAGAGGCCCGTCCACCCGAGCTCCAGCGTCGCGGGGCCCTTGGGCAGCGGCGCGTCGAAGCGCAGCACCACCGTCTCGCTCACCGCGACGGGCTGGATGGACGCGGGCTTGTGCCGCGCGCTGCCCGAGCGGAAGGTGACGTCGCCCAGCTGGAGGGCGATGGCGTGGAGGATGATTTCGCGCGTGGGCTCGGCCAGCTCCACGTCGACGGTCTGCTGTCCGGAGAAGGACTTCGCGTCCAGGTCCAGGGTCAGCGTGGCCGCGTAGCGGTGGGGGCGAACGGCGGTGGGGAGCCGGAAGTTCTTGTCTTCGGTCGGATGCGCCATAGGGAGGCGGAATCTAGCCTCGCTCGCGGCGCGCGTTCCCACTTCTGTCACGCGGGTGCAAGAAACCTGTCGTCCGCCGGGTGGGGTGTCGTCCGCCACACCCTTACGGCCTCGGGTCTCCCGCAGGGCCCTTCCGCCGTCCGCGCGGGGCGGGGCCGGGGACGAGCTGATGGAAGAGGCTGGACTCGCGCTGGAAGAAGCCGTCCGTGTGGAACGAGTGGGGCAGCTCCAGCAGTTGGAAGTCCAGGTGATGACACAGCTCATGCAGGAAGGTGCGCAGGTACGTGCGGAAGGCCACCACGCGCGCCTGCTTCGCGGTGCGCATCCAGACCTGGAGTCGAGGCCTGCGCCCCGGCTCCCAGGTGTAGAGGCCATGCAGCTCGCCCTCCTCGGACGAGGGCCGCACCTCCAGCACCTCCACCCGGACGGCGGCGACATCCAGCCGCTCGCACAGCGCGCTCCCCAGCTTCGCGGTGGCGAGCTCCAGCGGCGCACGCTCACCGGAGGCCAGCGCCTCCCGGAGCGCGTCCACCTGGGGGCGCAGCGTCGTGGGCTCCCTCACCCGGAGGGCCGTCACTCCATCGCTCATCCGATAGATGCGCTGCTGCTCGGGGCTGAGCTGCTCATAATAAGCGAAGGGCACGGGACGAAGGCATTCTAGCGAGCCTGGGGGGCGGGTGCTTGCCTCCGCCGCGGGGCTGGCTTGGACGGACAGGGGCCTTGCCGCTCTCCTGCTCCCAGCGCGCCTCCTCGCCCGGGCTGCTTACCTTGAAGTGGGGGTCGGAATGGCACTCACGCTGGGGCGCGCCGCCTGGGAGCGCGCGGTACTGCTCGCGGTGTCCTTCGAGGTCCTGAAGGTCGTCAGCTCCCACTTCGTGTTTCCGCCCCTGAGCAGCGCCGTCCTCTGGCTGCCCGCGGGGCTGACGCTGGCGTTCCTGCTGCGCTCTCCCTCGCGCATGTGGCCCGCCCTGCTGGCCGCCGTCTTCGCCGCGGAGCTGGGCTCGGTGCTGTCCCAGGGCCTGCCCTGGGGGCTGGCCGCGATATGGGCGGTGGGCAATGTGATGCGCACCTGGCTGAGCGCGGCGCTGATGCGGCGCTGGGTGGGCCAGTCCGTGCGCTTCCACCAGGTGGGGGATGTCACGGGGTTGTTGATGCTCGGGGGCGTGGTGGGCGCGCTGCCGAGCGCCACGCTGGGCGCGCTCGCCGCGACGAGGTGGCTGGGCTCGGCGTCGTTCGGGAGCGAGTGGATTGTCTGGTGGCTCAGCGATGCGCTGGGCACGGTGCTCGTCGCGCCGTTGATACTGACGTGGTGGCCGGTGACGCGCGCCTCCTCGCCACCCCGACGCCTGGGGGAGTCCTTCGTGATGATGGGCGTGGTGGCGCTCGTCGGCATGCTCGTCTTCCACATCGATGGTCCGGCAAAGTCCGCGGCCATCTCCACCACGCTGCCCTACGCCGCGTTTCCCCTGGTCATCGCCTCGGCGCTGCGGCTGGGTCCTCGAGGGGCGGCGACCGCGTCCGCGGTGATGAGCGTGGTGGCGGTGGAGTACACGCGGCTGGGCAGGGGGCCCTTCGGAGAGCTGCCCGTGTCCGCGTGGGAGCGTGGCCTGTCCGTGCAGGTGTTCCTGGCGGTGCTCAGCCTGTCGGCGCTGACGGTGGCGGCCGTGGTGGCGGAGCGGCGGCGGGCGGAGGCCGCGCAGCGCGTGCTGGCCACCGTGGGCGTGGTGCTCGCCGAGTCTCCCGAATGGAGCGTCACGCTGCCCCGGGTGGCGCGGCTGCTCGTGCCCGAGCTGGCGACGGGCGCGGCCATCTGGCTGCAGAACGCCGAGGGCGTGGTGGAGCGGGTGGCGGCGGCCGGGTGGACGCAAGCGCGCGAGGTAGGGCTGCGAGGCAGGTTCCCGCCGTTGCCGACACGGGTGAGTGAATGGGCTGGCGCGGAGGGCTCGGGGGTGCTCGTGCCGTTGCAGGTGCGCGGAAAGGTGGTGGGCGCGCTGGCGGTGGCGATGGAGCTTTCGGGTACGGGCCGCCGCACGCGAGAGCACGTGCTGGCGGAGGACGTGGCGCGCAGGTGCGCCATGGCGCTGGAGAACGCGCGGCTGTTGGAGGAGGCCCGCGAGGCCGTCGCCGTGCGTGAGGACTTCATCGCGGTGGCGGCGCACGAGCTGCGCACGCCGCTGGCCACCATCACCCTGCGCGTGCAGGGATTGATGAAGCTCTTGCGCGCCGATCCCCGGCAGGGCTCCTTGCTGGAGCGCCTGGATGCGATTGCCCGCCAGTCACGCCGGTTGACGCGACTGGTGGAGAACGTGCTGGACGTGGGGCTGTTCAAGGCGGGCGGGCTGGAGTTGCGGCGCGAGTGGGTGGACCTCACCGCGCTGGTGGAGGAGGTGGTGGAGCGCTCCATGGAGGAGGCCACGCGCTCGCGGACCCCGCTGCGAATGACGGCCACGGGCCCTCGGGTGCATGGATGGTTGGACCGGGGGCGCGTGGACCAGGCGCTCTTCAACCTGGTGTCCAACGCCATCAAGTTCGGCGCGGGGGCGGAGGTGGACGTGGCGCTGGGCCAGGTGGGCGACCGTGCCCGGCTGGTCGTCACGGACCGGGGCATCGGCGTTCCGCCCGAGGCGGTGGAGCGCATCTTCGGTCCCTTCGAGCGAGCGGTCTCCACGCACGAGTACGGCGGGCTGGGCCTGGGGCTGTACCTCACGCGCCGCATCGCGGAGGCGCATGGCGGCTCCGTCCAGGTCCTCAGCACTCCGGGCCAGGGAGCGTCCTTCGTTCTGGAGCTGCCGGTGGAGCCGGCGCTCTCGCTGCGGGAGGACGACTCGGCGTCGCGGCCTCAGGCAAGAGCCTGAAGCGAGTCACTGGGTTCCGGTGACGCCAGGAGGGCGACTCCGAGGGGCAGGGTGGGAAAGAGATTCTCCAGGGAGCTGTTCGCGAGCCAACGTCTCGCGGGGGCTTGGGGCGAGGCACGCCCATTGCTGTGGCGTGCGGGTATGTACCGTGGAGCGTGGCTCGGGGCGTTGGTGGGGTTGTGGGTGTGGGGTGGGACGGCCGAGGCCGCGAGGCGTACTCCGCCGAAGCGGGCGGCCACGGTCACCTTGTCGGACCGGGCCCTGTGGCGCGCGAAGGGGTGGGTGGGCCTGGGCTCGCTGCGGACGGTGAGCACGGCGGTGAACGACGACTGCTCGGGCCTGACGCAGCTGGCGTACCGCAAGCCCGGCCTCAGCCTGCTGCCGGAGCTGACGCTGCCCGGTGAGAATGGCGTGAAGGCCATCTATCGGAAGGCGGGCACGCTGGGCGCGCTGAGCGAGGAGCCGCGCGCCGGGGACCTGGTGTTCTTCCGGGAGACCATCGACCGCAACAAGGATGGGCAACTCAACGACGGCCTCACGCACATCGGCATCGTCGAGCGGGTGGGGACGGATGGCACCGTGACGTTCGTCCACCGCGCGGGGGGTGGAGTGAAGCGCAGCCGCTTCAACCTGGCGCGCCCCGAGGCGAGGAAGGACGACAAGGGCCGCGTCCTCAATGACTGGCTCCGTCGCCGCGACAAGCGCAACCGAGGCTACCTGGCGGGAGAGCTGGTGGCCGGGTTCGCCTCGGTCGATGAGCGCTGGAAGGTGGAGCCTGCCTCCGTGTCGCGCGCTCGTCGCTGACCTGACGAAAGACGGGGTGCCGGACGGGGGCGTGACGGCGAAGGCCGGAGGCGCTATGCACGGCGCTGATGTCGAACACGGAAGGACGACCTGAAGGCCCTGGCCCCTCGGAGCAACCCGAGGCCGTGCCACCGTCCGAATCACAGGTGGCCGTCGTTGCTCCAGAGCCGTCTGGGGCTCGCCCCGCGCAAACGCCGCGTCGCAAGTCGTGGCGGCGCCGGGTGGTGCTCGGGTTGGCGGTGCTGCTGCTCGGCTTCGGCGTGTATGAATACGTCACGCTTCCAGAGGCCGAGCCGCTGGTGCGGGAGAACCCGAAGTCGACGGCCCTGATGGACCAGCGCGCCAACGAAGCGCGGGAGGCTGGGAAGAAGGTCCGCCGCCGACAGCAGTGGGTGTCGCTCACGTCCATCTCCAGGCTCGCGGTGACGTGCGTGCTGGTGTCCGAGGACGCGGGCTTCTACCTCCACGAGGGCCTGGACACGACGGAGGTGCGCAAGGCGATGGAGGAAGCCTGGGCGAAGCGCAAGCTCGGTCGCGGGGCGTCCACCATCACCCAGCAGCTGGCGAAGAACCTCTGGCTGTCGACGGACCGGAGCCTGCTTCGCAAGGCGAAGGAGCTGGTGCTGGCCCACCGGCTGGAGGAAGCGCTCACGAAGGCGCGCATCCTCGCGCTGTACCTCAACGTCGTGGAGTGGGGGAACGGCGTCTACGGCATCGAGGCCGGTGCGCGCGAGCACTTCGGCGTGTCCGCATCCCGGCTCTCCGTGGCGCAAGGAGCCATCCTCGCCGCGATGTTGCCGGCGCCTCGAAAGCGCTCGCCGAAGTCGGGCTCGAGGGCGCTGTGGAGGCGCTCCCACTGGATTATCGACCAGCTTGATTCCGCGGGCCGAATCTCGGGCGCGGAGGCGACCACCGCCCGCGCGGACATCGACCGGTTGCTGGGCCGGACTCCCGCCGCGAGCAGCGGCGGTGAGGAAGAAGACCCCGACGACGACGTGTGACGCGTGCGCTTCAGCGCCGTGGCTCGGAGGTGAGCTGGAGGAACAGCAAGTCTCCTTCGCCCCGTGAGGTGTACGTCGTGTCCTCCGGTGCCAGCGAGGCCTCGAATGGAATGCAGACCCGCGCCTGACCACCAGGCGTCACCTGGAGCGCCACGTTGCCCGGGTGGGTGATTCCCAGGGCCCGTGAGTCGAGGTGGGCACCCGAGGCGTCATAACGCGCCAGGAAGTGGAGCACGTCACCGCGAGAGACGGAGGACGCTCCGAGCGCGCCGCCGCCCAGGTCCAGCCGCTCATCCCGTGTCCATCCTCCGATGACGAGCTCGCCCGCGGCGCTCAGTCCGAGGGTATGGGCCTGTGCCGCGCCCAGCTCTCCCAGCACTCGCACCCAGCCGTCCGCGGCTGTCGCGTGAAACGTTCCGAGCAGCACGTCCTCGCTCGCGTCGTGCGCCTCTCCGCCAAAGGAGAACCTGCCGCTGACGTCACCGACGAAGGCCACGTCCCCCTGGGCGAGCGGCGCGAGCGCGCGAACACTGCCCCGTGCTCCGTTGAGCGCACGGAACCACTGCGGTGTGCCGTTGGCGGAGAGCTTTCCGAGGAAGGGCGTCCGTGGCGCGGTGGCTCCCAGCAGCGAGGAGTCGGTGTCGCCGCCCACGTAGATGAAGCCCGCGCCATCCGTGGCGAGCGCCTCCGCGCGCGTGCCCGAGTCCCCACCAGGAAACGCGAGCGACCATGCATGCGCGCCGCTCGCGTGGAACTTCGCGAGGAAGATGGCTGGTGCGGTGTCATCCCGCGTCCGGTTGCCCGGGTCCGCGAAGAGCCTGTTTCGGCCCAGGCTCAGCTCCCCCTGGAAGTGGCCGGTGATGACGATGCTGCCTTGCGAGTCGATGACCACGGCCTGGGCGCGCACCATCGCCGTGCGGCTGATGCCGGAGGATGACGGGGAGTGCTCTGCGCGAAAGCCCTTGGACCAGAGGGGCTCGCCCTCCGGTGACAGCCTGAGGAGGAAGAAGCCCGACGTTCCCGGTGTCTCCTCGATGCGCGGCAGTGCACCCGAGCCCAGGTCGGGTGCGCCTTGATAGGCCCCCACCAGCCACGCTTCACCCGAGCTTGTGACGGCGAGCCCCGTGGCCTCCACCCGCTCACCCACGGCATACGCGCGAGACCAGCGATGCGCCCCGTCCGAGCCATAGCGCGCCACGACGAGGCCTCGCTCACCCTGGAAGACCTCGCCTCCGAAGTCGCCGCTGCCGGTGAAGGCGCCTGCCACGAGGAAGTCGAGACCGTCCTCCGCGGTGGCCATGACTCGCACCTGCTCGTCCCCCTGTCCGCCTCGGTGGTGCGCCCAGTCCGGCGCGGGTGCTGGCGGTCTGGGGGCGGCCGTCTCCAGCTCCACCACGAGGCGTGGATGCAGGGCGGGGTTGCTGTCCTCGCGCGAGCTGAAGTCCGCGCCATCGATACCCGTCGAGTAGAGCCCGAGATTCAACGGGCCGTTGCCCGCCACCGCGCTCGTCACGTCCAGCTCCGTCCACCTTCCGGCGCTCAGCGCTCCCGCGTCGGACAGGGCCGGCCCCACCTGCGCGGGCTGCCGGTCGAACGTGACTTCGTCTTCCTGCCATTGCTCATCGACGCGATGGACGACGGGACCGTCCTCCGAGCCATTGGTGATGTACAGGCGCAGCGTGGCGCGCTTCACGCGGCCTTGCAGGCCCTTCACCTGGAAGCGAAGGAAGGTGCGGTACTCCGTGGGCGTCCGGTCCACGCAGAGCTGGCTCTCCGCGCCCAGGTTCATCGCGGGCCGCGAGGCATCCACCTGTGCGTCGGCGACGGCGACGAAGGTGCCTCCGCCCACCGAGGAGTCATCGTGTCGCACCAGGGGCTCGCCACCCTGGGAAGAGGTGCTGCCTCCACAGTGCGGGAGGAGGGCCAGGACCGCCACCGCACCTGCTTCCCTCCATCCCGGCTTCCATCTTCCGCGCATCCATCCCCCCAGGCCTGAAACTCGTGGAGGGCTCGCTGTGCATCGAGGGTGCCGCGCTCCACGGGTGAGCGCGGTGAGCGGCACGACGCTCGCCTCGTCCCGGAGGACGAGACGAGGGCAGCGCGCTTCCATCCCAGGGAAGTGACGAGGGCCGCGCGGGGTGGCGCGTGGGGCTACAGTCCTCCGACTTCCAGGGCACCGCCGAGGCCCGGAAACGGCTTGGTGAGCAAGGCCTGGAAGACGATGTCCTCGAGCAGGATTTCCACCGGAAGCTGCGGCGCGCCGAGGTCCCCGCGCGCCACGGTGTTGCTGACGATGAACCAGACGCGCCTGCGTCCCACGGCGTCCTTCAGCGCGGGACTGTCGATGCGCACGGCCGTGCGGGTGTTGGGTCTGAACTCGCGTGCGGGGAGGATCTCCGCCGCCTGGGCGTAGTACGCTGGCCGGTTCAGGTCCGTGTAGAGGACGGGGTCCTCCGGCGTGGCCTGCCCGGTGAAGGACAGCCGCATGGACGTGCGCAGCGTCAGCGTCGAGGACGGGTTGACGACTTCGAGCGTGGCGGCGACTTCTTCCACCACGATGTCCAAATCCTTGGTGTTCACCGACTCCTCGGGCAGGTCCAATGCCACCTCCGCGTAGACGGGCTGGAGGACGGAGGTGACGGGCACCCGCACGTCGAAGGGCTCGGTATCGATGGCGATTTCAGCCGAGCAGCCGGACAACACCAGGAAGCACGAAGCCAGGAGCGCGCGGGTCATCATCGGAAGGTCCAGGAGATGTCGAGGACGGGGAGGACGGGCAGTTCCTCTCCCGGAACGGCGGGGTCGCTCAGGTCCACGTAGGTGGCACCCAGTCCGAAGCCCAGGTGCTCTCCGCCGTAGCGGATACCCGCGGCGGCTCGGAGGGTCGCTCCGCCCTTCACCCGCACGCCGGCCTCGCCCACCACGGACCAGGGGCCCGTGAAGTTGAAGGCGACGCCGCCCGTGAAGGACAGATAGTCGGAGGTGTAGTGCGCGTAGCGCGCCTCGCCCTGCACGAGCAGGGGGCCGAGCGCCAGGCCATAGACGCCGTAGAAGGAAGGGCCGCTCAGCTCCGGCTCGAAGCGCTTGAGGGAGGGCGTCTCCGACTCGACGATGCTCGAGTAGACGGAGGCGCCGACGAAGTGCGTGTAGCGCGCGCCCAGCACCAGGCGGTGCGGGCCCGCCGCCATCGCCCAGCGCAGCCCCACGTTGGGCGCGAGCATCACGTCCGCGTAGACGGAGGTGTCCACCGCCAGCCCCGCGAACAGGGGCAGCGCGGTGCGCTGGAGGCCGAGCACGGGCGCGTCGATGACCTCGGCCGCGTCGGTGCCCATGAGGCGCGCGGTGTTGGTGCGCACGCCTGTCACGGGCTCGGCGGAGGACGGCGTGGAGAACAGCAGGACGGCGAGGATGCAGGGCGGGATGTGCCCGGCGCCACCTGGGGCACCGGGACGTCTGGAAGGACTCAAGCCGGGAGCTCCTGAGAAAGGGGCCCCGTGTCTAGCGTGTCGCTTCACGGCGTCGACTCGTGCACCGCGCGAGTTGGTGAACTGTCGACAGATGTTTCACGCGGTCATTCGCGACCTGCCCGGAGCTTCGTGGCGCTGCGCGTGTGAGGCAGCAGGGGCGGGGATGGCCCGCTTCGCACCGCGTCGTGGCGATGGCTGATGAGGCCCGCGCGCCACTCCTGCTGGGCAGGCGAGCGCTCGGGGGGCGAAGTGGGCGTGCGCGCGTGGAGGTGTAGCGCCCTCGGTGGCGTATGAGGCCAGCTCACCGCCCGACACGGTGCGCCTCATGGTCGAGGCCGGCATGGGCTGCCCGCGAGTGACGCGGCGTGAGACACGTCTCCACGAGGTGGGCATCATCCCTGGAGGGTCCCGCCAGGCGCGCATCGTCGGCGTCGGGAGGGCTCACGGTGCGAGGAACCCGGTGGGCCCTGGGCGGCCCGAGGAGCTCGAGTCACGTGGACGCCGACGGCGAGGCAGGAGGACAAGAGCGCGAGCGGGCACTGGAGCTGCTGCGCCGGTTCGGGTGGAACGCCACGTCCTTCCAGGTGTTGATGCCGGGCTTCCGCTACTGGTTCGACCCGGCGGGGGACGCCTTCGTCGCGTACGTGGACACGGGCGGCGCATGGGTGGCGGCGGGCGCGCCCATCACCGCGCCGGAGTCCCTGGCGCGCGCGGTGGCGGGCTTCCAGGACGCGGCGCGACGCGCGGGCCGGCGCGTGTGCTTCTTCGCCACGGAGCCGCGCTTCACGGAGTGGGTGCCCATGGAGTCGCTCTCCATTGGCGAGCAGCCGGTGTGGGAGCCCTCGCATTGGGAGGCGGTGGTGCGCGGCAGCCGGAGCCTGCGTGAGCAGCTCCGCCGCGCGCGCTCGCATGACGTCGTGGTGCGCGAGCTCCCCGCGCACGTGCTGGAGGATACCCAGCACCCCACGACGCAGGCCCTGGAGCGACTGCGAGAGCGCTGGTTGGCCTCGCGTCGCATGGCGCCCATGGGCTTCCTGGTGCAGCTGCGTCCGGATGCCTTCGCGCGGGAGCGACGCGCCTTCGCGGCGGAGGTGAAGGGCGAGCTGATGGGTGTCCTGCTCGTGTCGCCCGTCTACGCGCGGGATGGTTGGTTCCTCCAGGACCTCTTGAGAGACCCCGAGTCGCCCAACGGCACCGCCGAGGCCCTGGTGGACGCGGCGATGCGCGCGGCCTCCGCCGAGGGCAGGCGCTACGTGACGCTGGGACTGGCGCCGCTCTCGGGCCCCGTGCGGCCATGGCTGCGACTGGCGCGCGCGTGCGGCAAGCCGCTGTTCGACTTCGAGGGCCTGCGCGCCTTCAAGGCGAAGTTCCGTCCAGACGCGTGGGTGCCGCTCCACCTCGCGTACCCCGAGCCGCGCGGTGGACTGTTCGCCGTGTATGACGCGCTCCGCGCCTTCGCGCGCGGCGGTCTGGTGCGCTTCGGCGTGGCGACACTGCTGAGGCGGCCCCGGCTGCTGGTGCATGGGCTGGCGGTGCTGCTGATTCCATGGACGGCGCTGCTGGCGCTGCCCGCCACCACGCGCTGGTTCCCCTCGGTGCGCGTGCAGTGGAGTTGGGTGTTGTTCGACGTGGGGTTGGCGGCGGGGCTCTTCTCTCTGGTGCGACGCTGGCGCGACAGCCTGGCCACCGCGCTGGTGTGCCTCACCGCCGCGGATGCGTGCCTCACCTTCGTACAGGCCGCCACCTACAACGCGGGGCGCGCGAGGGGCCCGGTGGACTGGCTCGTCATCACCGCCGCCGTGCTCGCGCCCGCCACCGCCTCCGGGCTGCTCGTCCGCGCGCGCGACTTCCGCCTGCCCGCGCGCTGACGCACCGCGCTCCCTCCAGGACTCAACACCGCACCCGCCTCGCGGACCCCGTGGGTTTCCACAGGTGGACACTCCTCCGTCGGTCTCCTGGACCGCAGGCCGAGGAAAGTGGTGTTTTCCTGAAAGAGCTGTTCCGGCATCGGGCGCCGCGACTTTCTCGCGGCGTCGTCCGTTGCCGGTTGGGAGGGGTGACCATGCGAACGCCGTCAGGCGTTGCCCTGTCGCTCGCCGTGTTGCTGTGGGTCCATGAGGGCCACGCCGCGCCCGAAACACAGAGCTCGGCTCCACCGCCATCACCGTTGCCATCGGGGGTGTCGCTCGTGTTGTGGAAGCTGTCGGTGCCCGCGAGCGCGGCGCCGACGCCGGAGCGGGTGGCGTTGGGAGAGAAGCTCTTCAACGACAAGCGGCTGTCATTGGACGACAGCACGTCCTGCGCCACGTGCCATGACCCGAACAAGGGCTTCACGGACGGCAAGGCGGTGTCCGAAGGCGTGAAGAGCCAGAAGGGCATGCGCAACAGCCCCACGGTGCTCAACGCCCTCTTCAATGCCTCGCAGTTCTGGGACGGGCGCTCGTCCACGCTGGAGGACCAGGCGAAGCTGCCCATCCTGAATCCGATTGAGATGGCCATGCCCTCGCCGGAGGCGGTGGTGACGAAGCTGCGGGGGATTCCCGAGTACGTCACCTCCTTCCAGGCCGTCTTCAAGCGGGACATCACCTACGACGACCTGGCCTCGGCCATCGCCGCCTTCGAGCGCACGCAGTTCTCCGGCAACGCGCGCTTCGACCGCTTCATCCACGGCGAGACGAAGGCGCTCAACGAGTCGGAGCGCCGGGGTTGGGCCCTGTTCAACGGCAAGGCGCGGTGCAACTCCTGTCACGCGGGCAACGCGGTGTCGCCGCTGTTCAGCGACCAGAAGTTCCACAACATCGGCGTCGCCGCGCACAAGCAGGACTTCCCGCAGCTCGCGCGCGAGGGCGTGAAGCTGGTCCGCCTGGGCGACGAGAAGCAGATTGACGAGCTGGCGCTGCAGACGCGCTTCTCCGAGCTGGGGCGCTTCCTGGTGACGAAGCAGGAGAACGACGTGGGCGCGTTCAAGACGCCCACGCTGCGCAACATTGGAATCACGGGGCCGTACATGCACGACGGCTCGTTGACGACGCTGTGGGACGTGATGGACCACTACAACAAGGGTGGGGTGGCCAATCCGTACCTGGATGGAGGCATGCAGCGACTGGGGCTGACGGAGCCTGAAATCGATGACCTGGTGGCCTTCCTCTTCACGCTGACCGACGAGCGCTTCACGAAATACAACGGTCAGGAGCTGGCGAGGCAGCGTGCGCGCAAGGGCCAGCGGCCGGAGCGGGACACGGCGGTGGCGCTGGGGAAGAAGGGCAACCTGGGAGACCTGGCGCCCAATCCGGACCTGTCGGTGAAGAACCCGGCGGACATCGGTGTGTACGGCACCGAGACGCTGCCCAAACCCTCACCCGCTTCGACGAAGCAGCCCTGAGGAGGCGCCGTCCATGGGGAACAAGTTCCGAAGCATCGAGACGAAGCACTACGAGGAACGCGACGCCTTCTTCGAGGGCCTGAAGCGGTTGGACCGGCGCGCCTTCCTGCGGGTGGCGGGGATGTCCGCGGGCATCGTCGCGGGGATGGGCTTGAGGACGCCGCAGAGCTTCCAGCTCGTCAACGTGGCGGAGGCGCAGGGGACCAGGCCGCGCTTCTCCTTCGCGTACATCTCCGACACGCACCTGTACGAGCAGAAGCTGAATGACCGCTTCATCCGCTCCATCCTGAAGGCGGTGGACGACGTCAACGGGTTGGACCCGCAGCCGGACTTCGTGCTGTTCGGCGGAGATCTGGCGCAGCTGGGGCAGGCGGGTGAGCTGAAGCTGGGGGCGCAGATTCTCAAGAGCGTGAAGGCGCCCGTGCGGATGATGGTGGGCGAGCACGACTGGTTCCTCGACATGGGGGAGCTGTGGCGGGACTTGTTCGGCGCGCCGAACTACTCGTTCGACCACAAGGGCGTGCACTTCGTGGTGCTGAACTCGATTCTGGAGAAGGACTTCTGGACGGAGCGGAAGCTCACGCCGAAGGAGCGGATGCAGATTGTCGCGGGCCTGGACAATGGCATCCAGTCTCGCTTCGAGGTGGGCGGTGAGCAGCGCGAGTGGATGAAGCAGGACCTGGCGAAGGTGGACAAGAAGACGCCGGTCATCGTCTTCAGCCACTCGCCGCTCTACAAGTACTACCGGCCCTGGAACTTCTGGACGGACGACGCGGACGAGGTGCAGGCGCTGCTCAAGCCCTTCGAGCGTGTCACGGTCATCCATGGGCACACGCACCAGTTGCTGACGAATCGCATCAACAACATCCAGTTCCACGGGATGCTGTCCACGGCGTGGCCGTGGCCGTATGCGCCGGAGGGGTTGCCGCAGCTCACGGTGCAGATGAATCGGCCGGACCCGTTCAGCCAGTTCGACGGCTGTGGGGATGGACGGGTGGACGTGCTGGAGTCGGGGTTGGTGGACAAGCTGTACAACCTCTGGGAGCGCAATCCCATCACCGTGCGTGCGAGCTATCTCTCGTCGAGCGGGAAGCAGGATGCGCCGCCCCGGACGAAGCTTCCGAGCTACTGAGCGCGAGGGGACACGATGACCTACCGGATGAAGCTGTGGGTGGGAGCCGGAGCGCTGTTGTCCTTCGCGGGGGGCGTGGCGTTGGCCACGAGTCCCGCGCCGCGCCCCGAGTCTCTTCAGAAGACGGAGCTGCCGCGTCATCAGGTGCCGGTGTCGAAGGACGGCAACCTGGTGGTGGGGATGTGTGACGGGGAGACGTCGCTGGAGGTGAAGGGCGTCAAGGAGGGGCAGTCGCTGACGCGCGAGCAGGCGGCGCGGGTGTCGGCGGAGTTGATGGAGACGTGGCTGAAGAAGAACCCGGATGCGAACTGGGACCCGGCGCCTCCGCCTGGGGTGGCGCAGGGACAGAAGCAGGCGCCGCAGCAGAAGAACCCGCCCATGGGGACGCAGAAGCCCGCGACGGGAGGGGACATGCGCGAGGGTGGGGTGACGGCGGAGAGTGGTGGCAAGGAGGTCCGCAAGCAGGCGGGGACGAACATCCAGGACGGGCACTCCTACGGCGCGTTCACGGAGCGAGACGAGGCGGTGTGGGCGGCGTCCACGCAGCAGTTCGTGGACGAGGGGCACCGGGTGTTCCACGACGCGGCGGCGGTGGGTGGGACGATTGCGGTGTCCTGTGACATGTGCCACCCGGATGCCTCGAACACGCATCCGGAGACGTATCCGAAGTACCAGGTGCAGCTGGGCCGCGTGGCGCTGCTGCGGGACATGATCAACTGGTGCATCGAGAACCCGGTGCGCGGCAAGCCGCTCGCGGATGGGGACCCGAGGTTGCGCGCGATGGAGGCGTATATCTACGCGCAGCGGAAGGGCACGAAGCTGGAGTACGGGAAGAAGTAGGCCGCGCGCTGTTGATATGACCCCTCGGGTGGAAGGTCTGCCCGGGGGCGTCATGAAGCGGTGGTTGTGGTGCTGGTTGGGAGTCTGGCTGACGTCATGCGCGACGACGCCGACGCCCGAGAGTGAGCACGAGTATCCGGACGAGTACACGCGGCTGGAGGAAGGCGCGTGCGTCAAGTTCCTGTGCGCGGCGGAGGCGTGTGCCCTCTATCGGTGCGAGGACGTGGAGTCCTGGGGCCGGGTGGTGCCGGCGCGTGGTGCTTCATTCGTGCTGCCGCCGAGCGCGGTGCACTCACCGCAGCGAAACTGGGGCAACGTCCAGGGGCTTCCCGGGCATGCGCAGCCTGTCTTCGTCATTCGCTGGTACGGGCGGGAATTGCTGCCCAGTCAGAAGCGACTGCTGGAGATGGCGAAAGCGCTGGCGACGAAGCCGCGCGAGAAGCACCACATCTTTCCCCAGGAGGAGGGCCTCAAGTCCTGGTTCGAGTCCCGTGGCATCAACATCCACAAGGAGACGATGCTCATCGACGTCGACACGCACCACCGCATCCACCATGGTGTGAAGGGTGGGCCCTGGAATGAGGCCTGGAGGAAGTTTCAGCGAATCAATCGAGGTGCTACCCAAGAGGAGATGTACCGGTACGCTCGGGAGTTGATTGTTCGCTTCGACCTGATTGGGCCCATCCTGCCCTACCATCTCCTCGTGGGGCCCTCCCTTGAGTACTGACACCCGGTTCTACGATCTCCTCCCCGAGGACTCACCGCTTCTGAAAGGTCAGTACAACGGCGCGCACAAATGGAAGCTGCCGGGCGTGAACTGCCCCACCTGCAAGGCCATCTGGGGGGGAGCGGGCGTGAACTTCCCCGGTGTGGACTTGTCCGCCCTGCCAGAGGCGAAGAAGTATGAGAAGGCTCGCTTGGAGCAGGACTTCACGGAATACGAACGGCTGCGTGACCAGGTTCGTGGCCTCGTCGCCCCTGATGACCCGCTGGAGCCTGCGGCGACTTTTGGCCCACTCGTTGGGACGGCCAAAGGACCGTTCTCAGCGTTCGTTCACCAATATGGGGACACCCTGCTCGTTCGCGAGGATGTGCTCGAACCCTTGCTCTCGACGGGGCTCCGAGGTCTGCGCACCGTGAGAACGGCGCTGCGCTTTCGTCCGAAGGGTGTCGAAGAACTCCTGGAGTTCGATATTCAGCACCGAGGCCTGCTGCACCGTGACTGCATTCCCGAGCGGTTCGCGACGCCTTGTCCGAAGTGCGGCCGTCGAGGCTATGGCCTCCCCAAGGAGCCCATCCTCGATGCGACCTCACTGCCACCGGACCTGGACCTGATGCGCTTGAGGAACTACTCGATGGTGCTCGTCGTCACCCAGCGCTTCAAGGACGCCGTGGAGCAGCTCAAGCTCGAGGGCCTGAGCTTCCGTGAGCTGCCAGTGCGCTGACCTCGGGGGCCTTTCACTTGGAGGACCGACGAGCCCGCACGAGACGCGAGTGTTGACGACGGTGGCCGGAAGGACGATGACTCGCTGGCAACGGTGTCCTCGCGCCCATGAGCTTCTCTCCGCCCATCTCCGCTCCTCCCGATGCACTCACCACCCTGCGCGCCCGGGGCTATGCCGTCCTGGACCGCGCGGGCCTGTCCGAGCTGGTGGGCATCCCCGCCGCGACGATGGACCTCTGGCGGCCCACCTGGGATGCCCTCCCCGCCGATGGCTACCTCCGCGACGGTGGCCGGTATCGCTCGCGTCGACACTCGTGCTTCATCGTCGACGGCGCCACCGTCACCTCCGTGCCCCACCGCGCGCACTGGCAGCCCGTCGAGTACAACGCGCTGCACGGCGGCCTGGAGCGCTGGTTCGAGCCGATGACGTCCACCGTCGTCGAGCGTCCCGAATGGCCCCGGCTGCTGAGCCAGCTCGCGGCCTGTGCGTCCGCGCTGAAGGGACCCCAGACCTGGTACGTGGAGTCGCACCAGTTCCGCATCGACACGACGGATGGCATCGGCCGCCCAACGCCCGAGGGCGCGCACCGCGACGGCGTGGACTTCGTCGTCGTGCTGCTCGTCGGTCGCCAGGACATCAAGGGCGGCGAGACGCGCGTGTTCGAGGCCGCCGGTCCCAATGGCATCCGCTTCACGCTGACGGAGCCATGGTCCGCGCTGCTGCTCGACGACGAGCGCGTCATCCACGAGAGCACGCCCATCCAACCCGTGGGCGCCCAGGGGCACCGCGACACGCTGGTGCTCACCTTCCGCGCGAAGAGCTTCCAGGGGCCCTGAGCGACAAGCAGTCCCTGGAAGCACTCCGCGGACTTCAGTGACTCAGGGCTTCGGGGCGATGGAGACCTTCACGCCCTCGGACCAGACCTTGTGCTCGTCGGCGTAGTACAGGTACGCGCGGCTCGCGGGACCGGTGTACGTGCCGGGCACCGCGGCCACCAGGGACAGCGGCACCTCGATGCGCTTCTTCGCCTCCATGCCGCGCCAGTACAGGACGACGTCGCGTCCGAGCACCTCGTACGCATCCACCAGCTTGCGCTTCACCAGCTCCTTGAGCTGGTCATGCCGCACCTCCAGGCCACCGGGCACGCCGAAGATGGCGACCGCCGTCGGCAGATGCTGGCCGGTGCGGTTCATGACCATGACGCGGGCCTCGGTGGGCTCGCCCTCGGTCAGCTCATGCTTCGCCAGGGCCACCTCCAGTGACACCTGCGTCTCCTTGGAGCTGTCCGGCACCAGCGCGTTGAAGGTGACCTCCACCGTGTACGGCAGCTCCGAGCCATCCTCCATGCGCAGCTCCAACTGACGCCCACCCGGACCGAGCAGCTTGCTCACGTCCGGCAGCTTGAGCGCCTCCTGCGCGGAGCCCGTGAAGCTCACCGCCTCACCCACCGGACGGCCCTCCACGTACACGCGCACCCTCCCCGGGACGAGGTTGGCCGCGTGGGCCTTGTCGTAGGCGATGATGGCGCGCAGCGCGAGCACCGTGCTCTGCGTCGCGCCGTAGCGGCCACCGTCGCTGGACTCGGCGAGGTACTTCATGGCGCGCCGCACGTTGCCCAGGTACTCAGGGTCCCGCAGCCAGGCCATCACGGACAGCGCCGTCGTCTCGATTTGCAGCGTGTCCCCCGAGCTGCCGACGATGGACTGCGTGCCGCCACCCACCACGCCGTTCTGCTCCTGGAGCTTCGCGAGCCGGCCCATCAGCGACCGGGCCCCGGCGCTGTCACCCGCGAGCGACAGCACGTTGGCCGCCAGGGCGACGACGTAGCTGTTGGTGCTCTTCGTCGCGGCCTGCTTCACCGCGGCCACCTCGCGCGTCAGCTCCTTCGCCGTGGCGGCCTTCTGGGGCGCGCTCTCCAGCAGCGCCCAGGTGATGTAGGCGTTGGACGTGTCGGGGTCCTCCACCCAGACGTGCAGCGCGCGGCGCTTGCGGTTGAAGCCGCCCTGGCCATCCCGCTGCTTCAGCATCCACTCCCGCGTGCGCAGCACCATCTGCGTGTCCACTCCGTGCACCTGCTGCATGTCCGTGAAGTGGAGCAGGCCGAAGGCCGTGAGGGCCTCGTGGCCAGGGGCCTCGCCGAACCACTCGTAGCCCTGCTCCTTCGTCTCGAAGCCCACCAGCCGCTGGTAGCCCGACGCCAGCTTCTCGCGAGCGGAGGCCACCAGCTCCGGGGCCACCCCGGTGTGCGTCTGGAAGTACTGCTGTGCCATCGTCATCGGGTACGTGGTGGAGCTGGTCTGCTCGAAGCAGCCGCTCGGCTCGCGGATGAGGCGCGCGAGCGACTCCGTCAGGTTGGACACGGGGCCCGGGTACAGGGCGATGGTGGCGCGGACGCTGCCGGGCAGCACGCTGTCGGGGAGGGTGATGGTGTGCGTGGCCGGCTTCTTCGAGGACAGCAGCCCGCCGAAGGACACGCTGCCCGGGAAGCCTCGGGGCTTGATGGACAGCGTGCGGGTGACGGTGTCCGAGTAGTTGCCCGCGCTCGCGATGAGCTTCAGGTCCACCGGCTGCGACTGCTGGCCAATCTCCAGCGAGAGCACCTGCCGCCCGCGTCCGTTCGCGGCCAGGTCCATGGTCCGGTTGCCGCTGAGCTTCACGTCGCCCTTCAGCTCCGCCTTCAGCGAGACCCCCGTCAGCGTGGCGTCCGTCCCGTTCACCAGCGCCACCGGCAGGCGGACGACGTCACCCGACGTCACCTCCAGCGGCAGCTTCGGCTCCACGTAGAAGGGCTGCGAGGACTCCAGCTCCGCCACCGCCGAGCCCAGCTCACCACCGTCGCCCACCGCGCCGGCCGTGGCCTTGAACGTCGTCACCGAGTCGTTGGTCGCGAAGCGCACGCGGACCTCGCCGGTGCGCGCGTCGGTGCGCACGCCCGCGTTCCAGTAGAGCGTCTCCGAGAAGTCCACCCGGTCCCCGGACTTGCGGCCCGGCCGCGTCATGTGCGCGTACTCGCGGAGGTAGATGAACGGCGAGTCCACCAGCAGCGGCTCCTGCCATTCCTTGGCGAGCGCCCTCTTCTTCCTGGGCGCCTCGTCGTCGTGGGGCGCCTCGAGGACCTCTATCTTCTGCATCTGGATCTCCGCCGGAGCCTGCATCTCTGGCGCCATGGCCACAACGGGAGCAGGCGCGGGAGCGGGAGGAGGAGCCGGAGGGGCCGCCATGGAGGCCACGGGGACGACCGCCCCTTGGGCCTTCATGTCCATGTTGTCATCCCTGAGGGCCATGCCATCGGCCTCGCCCTCTTCCCGCTCTTCATGGCGCATCTCAGGGGCCTTCTTCCACCGCATGCCGCCCTTGGCGACGCTGGGCGACTTGGGCATGCGTTGATTGCGGTCCGCGGGGTCGCGCAGGCCCGGCAACCGCAGCGACGCGTGCATCGCGAGCGCGCGCTGGGCCGCGTCTCCGTGGCTGGACATGAAGGTGCGCGGGTTGATGAACGCGAAGCGCCTCCAGCCCTGGGTTCCCAGCAGCAGGTCCACCGCCAGGCGCGACTTCGGGTTCTTCTTGTCGAAGTAGAGCTGCGCGTCGGCCAGCTCCTTCACCTCGTGCTCCAGCAGCACCATCACCGGAAGCGAGGGCGCCTGCTCGCGCTTCTCCTGGAGCTGCAGCACCGCGTCGTCGGTGACGGTGAGCATCACCAGCGCGGAGACGGGCTCACCGCCGCGCAGGGTGCGCGCCGTCAGCTCCACGGGCGCGCCCGGCTCGTAGCGGGTGCGGTCCGCCTTCAGCTCCACCGTGATTTCCTTCGCGGGCTGGCGGAACACCAGTCGCTCCGCCAGGGGCCGCCCGTCCGCGTCCCACACCGTGGCGATGAGCACGCCATCCGCCTTGCCCGGGTCCAACGTCACGGGGTTCTCGTCATCCGCGTCGAGCACCGCCGAGGCCACCCGCACGTCGCGCTGGCTCAGCGAAACCGACGTCCGGCCCACGCCCGTGTTGCTCACGACGAGGCGCACCAGTCCGCCCGGGGGAATCACGTCCTCCCGCGCTCGGATGACCGCGCCCGTCGCCTTCACGGTGGGCAGCGGGAAGGTCTTCTTGATGCCGGCCGGCGAGTCGATGCGCAGCGCATAGCTCGTGTCGGCGCGAGGGGTGAGCTCGAAGCGGCCCCGGCCCTCGTGCTCCGAGCGGACGTTGGCGACAATCTTGCCCGTCTTCACATCCAGCACCACGCCCGTCAGGTCCGCGGGCTTGCTCGCGGGAGTGCGCGCCTCGAAGTACACGCGCGACGTCAGCCCCGCCACCAGCTCACCGCCCTCCGGGTACATCGCCAGGTCCAGCGTCTGGAGGAGGATGGGAATCGTCTTCGCCGCCGTCTCCACCACGCCGCCATCCTGGATGGTGAAGGCCAGCGTCCCCTCGCCGCGCTCGATGGCCTTCGGCAGGTTGAAGCGGACGGTGCAGCGGCCCTGCGGGTCCACCGCGCAGGTCTCCTGGGCCACGCTGACGCCGTCGACGAGCGCGGTGGCGGACACCTTCGCCGTCTCGGGCACGCCGCCCTCGGCGCGCGTCACGTCGAGCGTCGCGGTGACGGTGTCCCCGGGGCCGTAGCCGTCGCGGAGGAACTTCACCTGCGTCTTCAGGCGGGGCGCGCGGTAGGCACGCACCTCGAACTTGCGCTCCACCGGGGCCCCGGCCGTCCAGGGGTCGCTGATGCGCAGGGTGTATTCGCCACCGGCCTGTCCGGCGGGGATGGGCCACGAGTAGCCCCAGGCCGTCTCAGGGGAGACCACCCGGCCCTGGGCGATGAGGTCTCCCCGGGGGCCGCGCACCTCGATGAGGGCGTTCACCCCGCCAGTAACCGGCTTGTGGGTGAGGGCCTGGAGCACGAGCCCTCGCACCAGGACGGACTCGCCCGGACGATAGAAGGGCTTGTCGGTGGAGACGAAGGTGAGGGGGCGGTCGCGCCCCGCGGGAGACGGAGCGTTGGGGCGGGCGGCGAGCACCAGGCCTGGCACCAGCAGGAAGGACGCGGCGAGGCCCAGGGTGCGGAGCACCCGTCGGAGGCGCGGGACAGGGAGGGTCATGTGGGCTCTGAACGGCTGAACTGGCGGGAAGTTCTGTGTGAGGGACTCAAGCTGAACAGGACTCGGTGTGTCTTCGATAGGGGCCACGGTGCGCGGGTGGCTCGGGAGGTGGGGTTGGGCGAAGCTGACCCACCGGAATGGGCGCTGGCGGGCCGTGTTGGAGGGCTCGCCGCACCGCACCGCACCAGGAGATGAGGACATGGGCAGGTTGTTTGTCGCGCCGCTGCTGACCGGGCTGTTGACTGCTTCCTCGGCGATGGCGGTCGAAGAAGACCCCTTCCTGTGGCTGGAGGAGGTGCAGGGGCAGAAGGCGCTGGAGTGGGTGCGCGCGCAGAACGCGAAGACGGAGGCGGTGCTGGAGAAGGACCCGCGCTTCGAGCCCTTCAAGGCGGAGGCGCTGCGCATCTTCACCGCCACGGACCGCATCCCCACGCCCGCCTTTCGAGCCGGGGGCGTGGACACCTTCTGGCAGGACGCGACGAACCCTCGCGGCCAGTGGCGGCACACGACGACGGAGGGCTACGCGAGCGCCACCATCCCCTGGGAGACGGTGCTGGACGTGGACGCGCTGGCGAAGCAGGAGGGCGCGCCCTGGGTGTGGAAGGGCAGTGACTGCCTGCCGCCCGCTGACTTGAAGTGCGTCGTCTCCCTCTCCAACGGTGGCAAGGACGCGGTGGAGTCGCGCGAGTTCGACGCCGGGACGAAGCAGTTCGTCGAGGGTGGCTTCCGGCTGAAGGAGGGCAAGCAGTCGGTGTCGTGGCTGGACGTGGACACGCTGCTCGTGGGCCAGGACTGGGGCGGTGACACGCTGACCGAGTCCGGCTACCCGTTCGTGCTCAAGCGCTGGAAGCGCGGCACTCCGGTGGAGCAGGCGACCGAGGTGTTTCGAGGCGAGCGCACGGACGTGTCCTCCTCGCCCACCGTGTTGCACGACGCGGACGGACAGCTCCAGGGCGTGCTCATCAATCGCGCGGTGACGTTCTACGAGTCGGAGCTGTTCCTGCTCGGGGACGCCGGGCCGGTGCGGCTGCCCTTTCCGCGCAAGGTGTCGTTCCATGCGTTCGTCCAGGGGCAGGTCGTCTTCACCATCGAAGAGGACTGGGGAGGCTTCAAGCAGGGCGCGCTCCTGGCCTGGTCGCTGGACGCGCTGAAGCAGGACGCCGCGAAGGCGAAGCCCACGCTCATCTTCCAGCCCGGGCCGCGTCAGGCCATCGAGCGCGTGTCGGCCACGCGCACCCGGCTGCTCGTCAATCTGTACGAGGACGTGAAGGGCGCGCTGGACGTCTACTCGTCGAACAAGGGCCGCTGGACGCGCAAGCGGCTGGCGATGCCGAAGAACGCGTCGGTGGAGATTGTCGCCACGTCGTCCTCGCACGAGAAGCTGTTCGCGGGCGCGGAGGGCTTCCTGGAGCCGAACTCGCTGTGGCTCGGTGACGCGGCGGCGGGCACGGTGAAGCAGGTGAAGTCACTGCCGGCGCGCTTCGATGCCTCCAAGCACCGGGTGGAGCAGTTCTGGGTGAAGTCGAAGGACGGGACGAGAGTGCCGTACTTCCTGGTTCGGCCGTTGAAGCCCAAGGCGGGCGGTGTCACGCCGACGGTGGTGTACGGCTACGGCGGCTTCCAGGTCTCCAAGCCGCCCATGTACCTGCCGGAGATGGGCAAGCTGTGGCTGGAGCGAGGTGGCGCGTATGTCGTCGCCAACATCCGGGGCGGTGGTGAGTTCGGCCCGCGCTGGCATCAAGCCGCGCTGCGCGAGAAGCGTCAGCGGGCGTTCGACGACTTCGCCGCCGTGCTGGAGGACCTGGTCCGTCGCAAGCTCACGTCACCGAGCCACATCGGCATCTACGGCCGCTCCAACGGCGGGGTCCTCACCAGCGTGGTGATGACGCAGCACCCGGAGTTGCTCAACGCGGTTGTGATTGAGAGCCCGCTCATCGACATGATGCGCTACCCGAAGCTGCCAGCCGGCGCGTCGTGGGTGGGCGAGTACGGCAACCCGTTCGCCCCCGAGGACGCGGCGTTCATCTCGAAGTACTCCGCCTACCAGAACCTCAAGCCAGGCGTGCGCTACCCCAAGCCGTACATCACCACGAACACGAAGGACGACCGCGTGCACCCGGGCCACGCGCGCAAGTTCGCCGCGAAGCTGGAGGCGATGGGGCTGCCGTATCTGTACTTCGAGAACACGGACGGCGGGCACTCGAACGACTCGGACCCGGTGCTCAACGCGCGCCGGTGGGCGCTGCACCACGTCTATCTCTCGCAGCAGTTGATGGACTGAGCGCTCAGCTCACGCTCTCCGCGCTGTAGCGGGCGATGAGGCCCGTGCGCACGGCGTGGCGGAACACGCGGTTGAAGAAGAGGGCGGCCAGCAGGATGTAGAGCACGGCGAGGCCGCCCCCCATCAGCACCGTCGACCACGACACCGAGCCACCGGAGACGATGGTTCGCATGCCCTCGAACACGTACGACGGGGGCAGGAGTCGGGAGATGGCCTGCATCCACGAGGGCGGGGTGGAGAGCGGATAGAAGACGCCGACGAACGGGGACAGCAGCGCGGGGATGGGCCAGATGAACCACTCCGCGGAGGGCCCCAGTCTCAGCACCACCGCCGTGCCGATGATGCCGAGCGCGATTCCGAACAGGAACAGCACCAGCAGGAACGGCACCAGCATGGCGCCATAGACGAGCATCGACAGGCCGAACACCGCGCCCGCGACGACAATCATGACGACGAGCCCCACCGAGCTGGTCGCGATGCTGGAGAGCACCAGCCCGGTGACGTACTCGGTGATGGTCATCGGGGTGGCGAAGACGTTGAGGAAGTTGCGCGACCAGACGTCCTCGAAGAACGCCATCGTCACGCCCTGCATCACCCGGGTGAGGAAGTCCCAGAGGAGCACCGCGCCGAGCAGCGCGGGCAGGAGGTCCATGCCTGGCTCGCTGGTGATGGTGCCGAGGTAGCGGGTGATGAAGCCCCACAGGACGATGTCGATGGCCACCCAGACGAAGAGGGGGAAGACGCGCGAGGGGCTTCCGCGCAGCAGGTAGAACTGGCGCAGGACGATGGCGGCGGCGCGAGACAGGCGCATGGCTAGGGGTGCTCCAGTGCGAGGGGCTCGCGGGCCACGGTGATGAACAGCTCCTCCAGCGTCGCCTTGCCGTGCTCGTGGGGCAGCTTGCGAGGGTCTCCCTGGAGGAGCACCTTGCCGCGTGACATGAAGAGGACACGGTCACACACCTCTTCCACCTCGTACATGTTGTGAGACGTCCACAGCACGCCGCCGGTGCCCTTGGCGGTGAAGTCGCGGATGCGGGCGCGGATGTCGCGCGCCGTCGACGGGTCCAGCGAGGCGGTGGGCTCGTCGAGCAGCAGCAGCTGGGGCCGGTTGAGCATGGCCTTGGCGAGCGCGACGCGCGTCTGCTCTCCGGAGGACAGCACGCCGCACCTGGTGTCGCGGAAGCGCACGAGGTCGAACTCCTGGAGGAGTGCCTCGATTCGCTCGGAGACGCGCTTCACGCCGTAGATCATTCCGAAGTAGCGCAGGTTCTGGACGACGGTGAGGTTGCCGGGGAGCGGCGCGTAGACAGCGGCGAAGTTGGTGTACTCGAGCGCTTGAGTGCGGCGCTTGGAGAGGTCCACGCCCTGGATGTGGATGGCGCCGGAGGTGGGCTCGAGGACGCCGAGGACCATGTTGATGGTGGTCGTCTTGCCGGCGCCGTTGGGGCCGAGCAGGCCGACGATTTCGTTGCGGCCGACCTCGAAGGAGATGCCATCCACGGCGACGGTGCTCGCGTAGGACTTGCAGAGCTCGCGAACGGAGAGCACCGGTGGGTTGCTGGAGGGTTCGGCCATGGCGGTGGAGCGTCCTGCGTCAGTTGTGAAGCTTCTCGTGCTTGCCGAGCATCTCGACGTACTGGGCGATTTTGCGGGCGCGCGTCTCGGCCTTCTTCACGTGGTGGATGCGGAAGAGGACCGCGTAGCGGTTGACCGAGTTGAGGGTGGCGAAGAACGCCTCCGCGCGGGGATTGGCGGCCAGTGCCGCCGCGAGGTCGGCGGGCACGGTGATTTTGCTCTGGGAGTCATAGGCGGCCTCCCAGCGTCCGTTCTGTTTCGCGTTCTCGATTTCGGCCAGCCCCGAGGGCTTCATCCGGCCCGCGTCGATGAGCGCGAGCACCTTGTCGCGATTGATGGTCGACCAGATGCTCCGAGGGCCGCGCGGAGTGAATTTCAGGATGTAGGCCGAGTCGTCGAAGCGGCCCTTCTGGCTGTCAATCCAGCCCCACGTCAGCGCGACTTCGAGTGCCTCCTGATAGGAGAGCGAGACGGGGCTCTTGCCCTTCTTGGAGAGCTGGAGCCACGCGCCGCGTGAGGTGGCGGCGTGCTTCTGGAGCCACGCGTCGAAGGCCTCCGCGTTCGCGAAGAAGACGATGGGCAGGTCACCCGTGGGTGTCGCGGTGGCGGGAGCGGACTTCGTGGCCACGGACTTCGCGGGTGTGGTCTTCGAGGCCACGGACTTCGCGGGAGCGGGCTTCGCGAGAGCGGACTTCCCAGCGGCCGGCAACTTCGTGGCCGGAGACTTCTTCCTCGCGGACGGGGTCTTCTTGGCGGGGCTCATCGGGGCCGGCTTGTACCACGGGGCCGAGGAGGCGGAGGACTCGCGCGGCGCTCAGCTCAGCTCCCGAGGTGGGTATGCATGGAGCCCGTGGTGGCGGTAGCGTCCCGGCGCATGCGCACTCTCTACGGGATGCACTACTCGGGTTGGACAGAGAAGGCCCGCTGGGCGCTGGACCACCACCGCGTGGACTACCGCTACCGCGAGCACATGCCGCTCATCGGGGAACTGGCTCTGCGCTGGCGCACCCCGAAAGGCACGCATCCCTCCGTGCCGTTGTTCGTCGAGGAGGAGGTCGCGACGGCGGGCTCGTTCGCCATTGCCCGCCGTGCGGAGCCGCTGGGGCAGGGAGCGGCCCTGTTTCCCGAAAGCGCGCTGGCCGCCATCCAGCGCTGGGAGGCGTTGAGCGACCAGGTGTTGGGCATCGCCCGCTCCAGCGTGGTGAGTCGCCTGCCCCACAATCCGCGCGCGCAGGAGGAGAGCCTGCCCTCGTTCATCCCGGGCTTCCTTCGGGGCGTGTCCGCGCCGACGGCCCGGCTGGGCGCGCGCTTCATCGCACGCAAGCACAAGGCGCTGGTGGACCCGGAGACGGAGGTTCGACAGACGGCCATCCCCGCGCTGGAGCATCTGCGCACGGAGCTTCGGGGACGGCCCTACTTGGAGGACGGCTTCACCTACGCGGACATCACCGCGTGCATGATGCTCCAGTTCGTGCGGCCGGTGGATGATGCGTGGCTGCCGCTCGGGCCGGGGACGCGCGAAATCTGGCATCACGAGTCACTGGCCGCCGAGTTCCCCGACCTGCTGGCGTGGCGAGACGACCTGTATGCGAAGCACCGCCGCCCCCAGGCCCGTGCGTTGAGCTCCGGAAGCGGCGGCGCGGCGTCCCGCGTGGGGTGACGCAAGTGAGGTAGAGACGGAACCCGAGATGACCGTTCGCTACTTCAGGCTGACGGAAGACATGCGAGCTGGGAACTGGGACCTGGGAGATGTCCAGGACGAACACGGCCAGGAAGTGGATGACCCCTATGTGTTCGCGGCGGGAAGACCCATCGCCATCCAGGGGCATCTTTCGGTTCCCATCGATGAGCCCGGGAAGCGATTGGACTTCTGCACCGCGGGACTCGGGGTCGCGCCCGTTGTCCACGTTCGGGTAGCAACCCTCTTCGCGGAGCTGGCGCCCGACGACGTGCAACTTGTTCCCGTGGCCATCAAAGGCCACCTGGACATGTATCAGGTCCTGGTGGCCACGAAGCTCATTGGCTGCATTGACGACAATGCTTCCGCCGAGGTGCGGTACTGGAAGCCGGAGCACGGCCAACCCGAGCGAGTCGGCGACTACAAGTCCGTCATCGGGATGCGCATCGACACGTCGAAGGTCGGCGACGCCAAGGTGTTTCGCACGCGAGGCTGGGCCGTTGCCCTCATCGTCTCCGAGGACATCAAGGCAGCCCTGGAGCGTGAGCGGACCACCGGCGCGAAGTTCACCGAGGTCTGACTCGCCACGCTCCGGACGCACGAACGGCGCCGGCCCCGCGAGTCCTCGCGGAAGCACGGCGCCGTGGCGCATACTGGGTTACTTCTTCTTCGCGGGAGGCGGCGCGGGCGGCGTGCCCTGCTGGCCCATGCGCTGACGAATCATCTCCTGAATCTGCTCGGGCGTCTTGCCCTTGAAGTCCTCGGGCTTGAAGGACCCCATGATGGGCGGCGCGGCGCTGGCGGCGTCCAGCTCCTCGTAACCGGGGGGAACGGCGAAGAGCGAGGCGGGCTGCGCGCCCATCTGGATGTTGGTGACGTCGATGTCCGCCTGGACCTTGCCCTGCTTGTCGAACGTCTGGCTGCGCACGTAGGCAACCTCGGGGAGGTCCGTGGGGCGCCAGACCTTCTGACGCTGGATGCTGCCCTCGGCGCCGGGAGGAACACCCTCGTAGACGACCGTGGGATGACCGTTGACCTTCTCGGTGCCGACCTTCTTGAATCCCTGCTCCTTGAAGCAGGCGTCGAAGTCCTGCGTCTTCCCCACACAGGCGCCAGGAATCTTCACGGACATGTCATCGAGGCTGCGACTGGTGGCGGCCTTCCTGCCGTGGAAGAGCGTGGTGCCCGTGCGCTTGTCCCAGTCGAAGATGATGGACATGCCACCGGGAACCTCGGCGGGCGCCAGGTCCATGCGCAGCATGCCCGTGCGGCCGTACATCTTGCCCTTCGTCTCCGGGGGCGTGCCCTTCTGTCCGGGCAACGCGGCGCTCTTCACGCGCAGGTCCCCGACCCAGTCAGCGAGGGCGGGCGTGGACAGCAGCATCGTGGCGGCGAGGACTCCCGACAGCGTCTGACGAACCGAGATTGAGCTCATGCCGCGCACCACAATCCAGGCGCCGCATGGCTGTCAAACCAACCCCGGACACACGAACGGCGCCGGCCTCGCGAAAGGCACGGCGCCGTGGCGCACGCGGGACGTGACTTTCGAGCCTCAGCCCGGCTGGCAGACCTGCCGGAGGATATCGAGCGACTCCAGCGCCTTGCCCGCCCCCATCACCACGGCGGAGAGCGGGTCCTCCGCGAGGAACACGGGCAGGCCCGTCTCCTCGCGCAAGAGCGTGTCCAGGTTCTTCAAGAGCGCGCCACCACCAGCCAGGACGATTCCCCTGTCGGCGATGTCACCGGCCAGCTCCGGCGGCGTGCGCTCCAGCGTCAGCTTCACGGCCTCGACGATGCCGTTGACGGGCTCGGCGAGCGCGTCGCGGACCTCGTCGCTGGACACCGTCAGCGTGCGCGGCACACCGGCCACCAGGTCGCGACCCTTGATCTCCATGGTCATGACCTCGTCCGTCGGGTACGCGGTGCCGATGCCCATCTTGATGAGCTCGGCCGTGCGCTCACCGATGAGCAGGTTGTACTTGCGCTTCACGTACTGAATGATGGCTTCGTCCAGCTTGTCGCCGCCGATGCGCACGCTCTTGGCGAACACGATGCCGGCCAGGCTGATGACCGCGACGTCGGACGTGCCACCGCCGATGTCCACAATCATGTTCCCGCTGGGCTCCGTCACCGGAAGGCCCGCGCCGATGGCCGCCGCCATGGGCTGCTCAATCAGGTAGACCTCGCGCGCTCCCGCGTTCGCCGCCGCCTCACGCACCGCGCGGCGCTCCACCTCGGTGATGCCCGAGGGGATGCCGATGATGATGCGCGGATTGACCAGCGTCTTGCGGTTGTGCGCGCTCTGGATGAAGTAGCGCAGCATCGCCGCCGTGATTTCGAAGTCGGCGATGACGCCGTCCTTCATCGGCCGGATGGCGACGATGTTGCCCGGCGTCCGCCCCAACATCTCCTTGGCTTCCTTGCCCACCGCGAGGACCTTCTTGCCCCCGCGCGCGTCATGCTGAACGGCCACCACAGAGGGCTCGTTGGACACGATGCCCTGACCGCGGATGTAGATGAGCGTGTTCGCCGTCCCGAGGTCGATGGCGAGGTCGCGCGAAAAAAGGGTGTGAAGCCAGTCGAACATACGAGGGCGGAAACTTTCGAAGAGTCGGCGGAATTTCCCGCTGGCGCGTGGGAAGAGCGGTCGCGAAGGTACTACGCGACGCGGCACGGAGGAAGAAAAGCCGGCGGCGCTCCAATAACCGCCTGGGGGGCAGTCGGCCACCGGACTTGGTCAGGCGAGGCCCAGGGCTTCAGGGCGCCGCTTCCGACTGGACCTGCTCGAAGCGCGTGGCCACGACCCCGGCCTGTTCGGCCTGCCCTTCAGGCAGGCACACGGGCAGCTCTCCCGCCCGCTCCGCTTCACGGTACTCGGGGGTGTGGCGCAAGGCATCGCTGGTGACGTGGAGCAGGCCATCCCGGACCGGCTCGAACAGCAGCGCGGTGAGGTACCAGGCGGGCGCGTAGTCCAGGCGGATGAGCCCGTGCACGCTCCACCGGTGCGGCGCGTAGTCCCAGGGGCAGCGGCCGAGCAGCTTTCGCAGCACCCACCCCGTGGCGTACTCCGCGCCGAAGATGAGGGCGGTGTAGGCCAGGGCCCGCAGGGGCCGGGGCAGGGGCTTGAGCCGCGCGGAGACCTCCTCCAGCGCCAGCGCCGTGCCCCCATAGATGGGGTGCATCCACAGGTAGGTTCGCGCCGTGGCGCTCCGGTCCCTGCTCAAGGCCGCGCCCGCGCCCGTGAAGAGCACTTCCATCACCCAACCCGTGCACCCGTAGAGCAAGAATCGTGAAAGCACGTCCTCAAGCTAGGGCTGATCCTCCCAACCGGCAGGCCCCACCGCGCTTCGAATCGCCGCCTGCCGCGGATGTGCACCGGTGGACGTTCCTCCCATCCACACGGGGGGCGTGCCGCGACTCCGGCCCACCACGCTGACTTGGGAGGCGCGACTTCGCGGAGCGACATGGCCCTACAGAACCCTGACGCACCCGCCTGGAGCGGGGCGTCGTCCCCGCGCGTCAGCGTGAGCCTCGGCGAGCCGCGCGCCTCGGCGTCGTGACGCCCGGACTCCAGGCCAGGTCGTGGCGTCCTCGTGGTGGGGGCAGCGCTCGCCACCTCGTCCGCGCCAGTAGCCTGACTCCAGCGGACTGGCGGGCGTGAGGAAGGGCGCGCTTTACGGCCCCAGGTCCGCCGTAGTACCTGAACGAGTGATGCGCTCCCCCGGCACGACATCGCGACTGCCCGGCTCCGGGAGCGAGACGCTCCGGACGGTGCTGCTCGCCTTGGGAGTCAGCCTCGTCCTGGCGACGGTCCTCCGTCCAGAAGCCGCCGAGTGCCCCACCGTGTGGGCCACGGAGCGGAGCTTCTACCTGGACACCGGCGCGACCTCCGTCCGCCAGGGGGCGAAGTCCTCCAAGGGGCCCTCCCGCCGGTGGGGCGCGCAGTTCCACGTCACCGACCTGGGCGGCTGGGACTCGGCGCTCCACGTCGGCTCCGGCCTGGCCTTCGCCCCGCCGTCCTCCGCGCGAGGCCGCGCCCCCTTCGAGCCGGACCTCCAGGCCCTCCATCGCTGGGGCCGGGAGCGCAGGCACGCCGTCGCGCGCGTCACCTTGAGAGAACGTCGCTCCGCGGCGGCCCCCACCTCGAGCGGGGACATCGCGGACCGGCCCTCCATCGTCACCCGCCCGTTGCGCGGCCCCCCGCGAAGCTCCTGAGCGTCGCGCCGGCCTTGCCCGGCACCGTGCGCTTGAGCGAGCCCGGAGGTATTTCGGGCGTTACGACGTCTTTTCCTTTCCTTCGCGCGCGACGGCCCTTGTCTCCGGTTTCTCGGGGCGGGGCAGGTCGTGTCCCAGCCGAGCTTCCCATTCTTGAGGTGACCTGATGCACGGAGCCCACGAGGTCCTCCAGGCCATTGCCATTGTCCTGTGCGTCGCCGCGGTGACGACTGTTCTCTTCCAAAAGCTGCGACAGCCCGTGGTGCTGGGCTACATCCTCGCGGGACTCGTCGTGGGTCCCTTCGTGCCGATTCCGCTGGTGGCCAACCCGGAAGTCGTCACGACGCTGTCGGAGCTGGGCGTCATCCTGCTGATGTTCTCGCTGGGGCTGGAGTTCAGCCTCCGCAAGCTGTTCTCCGTGGGCTTCACCGCGGGCGTCACGGCCGTCATCCAGTGCAGCATCATGGTGTGGCTGGGCTTCGTGGTGGGGCGGGCCTTCGGGTGGACGACGCTGGAGAGCCTCTTCACCGGCGCGCTCATCGCCATCTCCAGCACCACCATCATCGCCAAGGCGTTCGACGAGCAGGGCATCAAGGGAAAGCTGCGCGAGCTGGTGGTGGGGGTGCTCATCGTCGAGGACCTCATCGCCGTGCTGTTGATGGCGACCCTGACGGCCATCTCCACGGGCGCGGGCCTGAACGTGAAGGACTTGACGCTCACCACGGGCAAGCTGGTGGCGTTCCTGGTGGGCCTGGTGGCGGTGGGCCTGTTCATCATCCCCCGGGCCATGCGCGCGGTCATCAAGCTGAACCGGCCGGAGACGACGCTCGTGACGAGCGTGGGCATCTGCTTCGCGGTGGCGCTGCTCGCGCAGTCGTTCGGCTATTCGGTGGCGCTCGGCGCGTTCCTCGCGGGCTCGCTGGTGGCGGAGTCGGGCGAGGAGAAGCTGGTGGAGCACCTGGTGCAGCCGGTGCGCGACATGTTCGCGGCCATCTTCTTCGTGTCGGTGGGCATGCTCATCAACCCGGAGCTCATCGTCGAGCACTGGGCCGCCATCCTCGTCCTCACGGCGGTGGTCATCCTGGGCAAGCTCATCAGCGTGACGCTGGGGGCCTTCCTCACCGGCAACGGCACGCGCACGTCCGTCCAGGCGGGCATGAGCCTGGCGCAGATTGGTGAGTTCTCCTTCATCATCGCGGGCCTGGGGCTGTCGCTGAAGGCGACGGGCTCGTTCATCTATCCGGTGGCGGTGGCGGTGTCGGCCATCACCACCTTGACGACGCCTTTGCTCATCAAGGTGTCGGGGCCGGTGGCGACGTGGGTGGACCGCAAGCTGCCCAAGCCGATGCAGACCTTCGTCACGCTGTATGGCACCTGGGTGGAGCGGCTGCGACAGGCGCCCCGGCGCGAGACGCTGGGCGCGGACGTGCGGCGGCTGATTCGCCTGCTGGTGCTGGACGCCGTGCTGCTGGTGACGCTGGTGATTGGTACGACGATGTCGGCCGAGCGCATGGCGGGCTTCGTCGAGACGCGGACGGGGTTGGACGAGGACGTGTCCAAGAACGTCATCCTCGGCGGCGCGGTGCTGCTGTCGGTGCCGTTCATCCTGGGCGTCATCGGCATCGCCCGGCGGCTGGGCGCGACGCTCGCGGAGGCCGCGCTGCCGGCGCGCAAGGACGGAAAGCTGGACCTGGCCGCGGCGCCCCGGCGGGTGCTGCTCGTCACGCTGCAGGTGGGAATCATCCTGCTGGTGGGCATCCCCATCGTCGTGGTGACGCAGCCGTTCCTCAAGGGCGCCACCGGTCCCCTCATCGTGCTGACGCTGGTGGGCGCGCTGGGTGTGGCGTTCTGGCGCGGCGCGACGAACCTGCACGGCCACGTGCGCGCCGGAGCGCAGGTCATCGTCGCGGCGCTGGCGGCGCAGTCGCACTCGAAGGAGCCGGGCGCTGAAGAGCACGCGCTGGACCACGTCCAGGGCCTGCTGCCGGGCCTGGGCGCGCCGGCGTCCGTGCGGCTGGAGGAGAAGAGCCCGGTGGCGGGCAAGACGCTGGCCCAGGTGAACCTGCGCGGCCTCACCGGCGCGACGGTGCTCGCCATCCAGCGCGGTGAGGAGAGCCTCTCGGTGCCCACCGCGCAAGAGGTGCTGCGGGTGGGAGACGTGCTCGCGCTGACGGGCACGTGCGAGGCGGTGGACGCGGCGAAGGCGCTCCTGTCGGGCGTGGAGCCCGCCGCGCCGCCGCCCGAGTCCCCGCTCCCGGAGACGCGGGCCCACGGGTAGTCCGAGCCCGCCGGGTGGGGCGGTGGCCGTGTGCCGCCGCCCCTACCGCTTCACCGCGTACTTGCCGATGACGTAGAGCGCGCGCACGCCGTCCTTCCAGCCAATCTTCTTGCCCTCTTCGTACGTGCGCCCGTGGTAGCTGATGGGCACCTCGAAGATGCGCCAGTTGCCGCGGGCTACCTTGGCGGTGATTTCGGGCTCGAAGCCGAAGCGGTTCTCCTCCACCTCGACGGAGCGCAGCACCTCGGCGCGGAAGGCCTTGTAGCAGGTCTCCATGTCCGTGAGGTTCAGCCCGCTCGTCATGTTGGAGAGCGTCGTCAGGAGGTTGTTGAGCACCGTGTGCCAGTAGTACAGCACCCGCCGGGGCGTCCCGGTGAAGCGGCTGCCGAAGACGACGTCCGCATCGCCGTCCAGGATGGGCTGAATCACCTTCGGGATGTCCCTCGGGTCGTATTCCAGGTCCGCGTCCTGCACGAGGATGATGTCCCCCGTCGCCTCCGCGAAGCCACGCCGCAGCGCCGCGCCCTTGCCCTGGTTCTGCTCCTGGAACAGCACCCGGATTTCGTTCCGGTTCTTCGGGGACCCACCCAACACGCCCAACCCCTGCTCCGCGAGCTGCTGGAGCAACTCCCGGCTTCCGTCCCGAGAGCAATCGTCCACCAGGACAAGCTCCTTCGGAAAGTCGACGGCGATGCAGCGGCGCAGCAGCTCCGCGAGCGTGGGAACCTCGTTGTAAACGGGGATGACGAGAGAGACGAGCATGGCGCTCCGCGCTCTATCTCATTTCGACCCAGGGGGCGACTGTCCAGCACCCGGCGCGCGGTCTCAAGGCGCATGCCCTTTCCGCGCGGGAGGGTGTGAGATGGGGGGTGGCAAGAGTCGCCTGTTTTGCGTGGAATGCTCCGTTGGGGGGAGGGCCTTGGGGGGCTCCCCTTTCATGCGGAACAGCGGAAGGGAACGCCATGAACGACCAGCTCGGACATGCGGTGCGCGGCGCGGTTTCCCTGGAGCGGTCTTCCCTGGCGGATGAGGGCCCCTGGGCGGGTCTACGGGACGTGCTTTACGGTGCCTGGAACATGCCTCATGGCCACTGCTACCTGTGGAAGCAGGAGCTGGTGGTGATGCATGTCGTGTCGGACGCGCTCATCGGCGCCGCCTACTTCTTCATCTCCCTGACGCTGTACGCGATGGTGCGCCGCAGCCGGCTGCCATTCGGGGGGATGATTCTGTCCTTCGGCGTCTTCATCGGTGCGTGTGGGCTGACGCACCTGATGGAGGTGTGGAACGTCTGGTATTCGGCCTATTACCTGGCGGGTGGCATCAAGGTGGTGACGGCGGTGGCGTCGGTGGCCACGGGCATGTACCTGGTGCCGCTGCGCGGGCGGGTGGTGGAGTTCACGGACGCGGCGAGGCTCTCCGAGGAGCGCCGGGTGCGCCTGGAGAAGAGCTCGCTGGAGATGGAGAACCTGTACGCGCGGCTGAAGGAGTCGGAGGCGCAGCGCACGGGCTTCTTCGCCAATGTCAGCCATGAGCTGCGCACGCCGCTGACGCTCATCCTGGGGCCGGTGGAGCGGCTGCTGCACCAGGGGGAGCTGCCCGAGTCCGCCCACAAGGATTTGGAGGTGGTGCGCCGCAACGCGCGGGTGCTGCTGCGGCACGTGAATGCGCTGCTGGACGTGGCCAAGCTGGACGCGGGGAAGATGCGCCTGCAGTACGAGGAGGTGGACCTGGCGAGGCTGGTGCGCCTGGGCGCGGAGAACTTCGAGGGCCTGGCGGCGGAGCGGCGGCTGGACTTCGAGCTGGAGCTGCCGGCCATGCTGCCGGCGCAGGTGGACTCGGAGAAGCTGGACCGCGTGGTGCTGAACCTCTTGTCCAACGCGGCCAAGTTCACGCCTCCGGGTGGCAGCATCCGCGTCGCGCTGAGCGCGGAGGCCGGGCGGGGCCGGCTGGTGGTGGAGGACACCGGACCGGGGGTGCGGCCCGAGCTGCGCGAGGCCATCTTCGAGCGCTTCCGCCAGGGGGACGACGACACGGTGCGAGACCTGGGAGGCACCGGGCTGGGGCTGGCCATCACCCGTGACTTCGTGTCGTTGCACGAGGGGCGCATCTGGGTGGACGACCGGCCGGGCGGCGGCGCCCGCTTCGTGTTGGAGCTGCCGCTGATGGCGCCCACGGGCGCGAAGCTGTCGGCCCGTCCTGAGGTGGAGGCGCGGGTGGAGCAGCGCGCGGCGGCGCGCGCGGAGCTGGACGTGCTGCGGCCGGAGGCGCGGGAGGTGATGGCGTCGACGCGCGCGGAGGACTCGAGCCGCCCGCGCGTGCTGGTGGTGGAGGACACGCGGGAGATGCGCCGCTTCGTGGTGGAGACGCTGTCGAAGGACTTCCAGGTGGCCACCGCGGTGGACGGCGTGGACGGCCTGGTGCAGGCGGAGCGGATGCAGCCGGACGTCATCGTCAGTGACTTGATGATGCCGCGCATGGGGGGAGACCAGCTGGTGCGCGCGGTGCGCTCGCGTCCGGGAATCGAGTCCACGCCTATCCTGCTGCTCACCGCGCGCGCGGACGATGCGCAGCGGGTGGACCTGCTGCGCTCGGGGGCGCAGGACTACGTGGTGAAGCCCTTCGTGTCCGAGGAGCTGGTGGCGCGGGTGACGAACCTGGCGGTGATGAAGCGCACGCGCGAGGTGTTGCAGGGGCTGTTGGCCGCGCGCTCGGTGGACCTGGAGGCGATGGCTCGCGAGCTGGGCATGCGCAAGCGCCAGCTGGAAGTGGCGCTGGAGACCACCGAGCGCGCCAGCACGTCGCGCAGCACGCTGCTCCAGTTGGTGTCGCACGAGCTGCGCACGCCGCTGTCGGTGCTCCAGCTCACGCAGCATGCCCTCCAGCGGGAGCTGGGCGGAATGCCGCCGAAGGCGGTGGACATGTTCGACCGGATGCACCGCTCCACCGTGCGGCTGCGGGACATGGTGGAGATGGTGCTCCAGTACAACCAGTTGGAGGAGGGCCGGCTGGTGGTGCGGCGTCAGGTCGTGGACCTGGGCGAGGTGGTGGAGGAGGTGGTGGCGGAGGCGCGCGCGGAGGCGCGGCGCAAGGGCCTGGCGCTGGAGCTGGAGCGTCCGCCCGGCAAGGCGGAGGCGCGCACGGACCCGCGCATCGTCCAGATGGTGCTGCTCAACCTGGTGACCAACGCGGTGAAGTACACCGAGCAGGGCGGTGTGTCGGTGACGGTGGAGGAGCATCCCCAGGGCTGGCGGCTGCGGGTGCGCGACACCGGCCCGGGCATCCCCCGCGCCGCGCAGTCGCGCGTCTTCGAGCCCTTCCAGCACCTGGAGCCCTTGGAGCACAAGTCCAAGCCGGGCGTGGGCCTGGGACTGACGCTGGTGCGGGAGATGGTGTCGGTGCTGGGCGGCGTCGTCTCGGTGGCCTCCGAGCCCGGCGTCGGCAGCGAGTTCACCGTCGAGCTGCCGTCCTGAGCGCCTCCATCAACGCGTCCAGGTCCGCGTCGGTGGTGAGGGGGTTGATGAGGGTGACGCGCAGGTACACGCCCCGGGGCAGCTTCGTCTGCACCAGGTAGAAGTCCCCGCGCGTCACCAGCCGCTCACGCAGCCGCGCCTGCAGGGCGTCCCACTCCTCGGGCGGGACGTGCGCGGGCGTGTGGCGGAAGCAGACGATGTTGCAGTCAGGGGCCACCGGCACGTCAAAGTCGGAGGCGGCGGACAGGCGCTCGGCGAAGCGGCGGGCCTGGGTGTACGACTCCGTCACCGCGTCCGCGAACAGGCGCGTGCCCAGCACGCTGAGGCAGACGTAGAGCTTGAGCGCCATCATCTCCTTGGTGCACTCCATGGTCCGCAGGGCCACGTCGCTCCAGGGGCGCTCGGCGTCGCCGAAGAGGTAGCTGGCCTCCTGGGCGAAGGACTCGAAGGAGCGCGCGCCGTCGCGGAAGAGGACGGCCGTGACGAGCGCGGGCATCAACAGGCCCTTGTGCGCGTCCCAGACGACGGAGTCCGCGCGGTCGATGCCGCGCACCTGGTGGCGGTACTCGGGGCTGAGCACGGCTGCGGCGCCATGCGCGGCGTCCACGTGGAACCACAGGCCGTGGCGCTCGCAGAAGTCGGCCACGGGCTCCAGCGGGTCGAACGTGCCGGTGGCGGTGGAGCCGGCGCTGGCGACGACGGCGATGACCTTGCGCCCCGCGCGCGTGGCCGCGTCCAGCGCGGGCCCGAGGCCCTCCGGGCGCAGCCGGAAGCGCTCGTCGACGGGGACGGGCACCACGCCGCCGGCGCCCCAGCCCATCACCCGCGTGGCGCGAGACAGGCAGTAGTGCGCCGTCGTCGGCCCCAGCACGGCGAGCGGCGGCCCCGCGTGCGCGCCGTCGTTCCAGGCGTCATAGCCGGCCTTCGCCTGCCGCGCGGCGAGCAGCGCGGTGAGGTTGCCGAGCGAGCCGCCCGAGGTCAGCACGCCGTCGGAGGACTCGGGCAGGCCCAGGCGCGCGGCCATCCACCGCAGCACGTTGCGCTCCATGGCGGTGGAGACGGGGCCCATCTCGTACACGGCCATGCCGTTATTGAGGAGGGAGGAGACGGCGTCGCACAGCGCGGCCAGCGGCACGGGGGCCGTCACCTGGTGGCCCACGTAGCGCGGGTGGTGCAGGTGGTTGGAGCCGGAGAGCACGCGCGCCACCAGCTCCGCGAAGTCGCCGGTGGGCTCTTCGGGGAAGGACGCGGCGAAGCGGTCCACGTTCACCGCGGGGGCCGCCCACGGCAGCACGGGCATGCCCTCGCCGCGCTCGGCCTGGGCCAGGTAGTCCGCCAGCGTGTCCATCAGCTTGCGGCCCTCGCGACGGAAGGCCTCGGTGTCATAGGCGGCGGCGATGCGCTCACGAAAGTCGGTCATGGCGGACCGGGAACCTAGCCGCGACGGGAGGCGACGTCCTAGGGCACGAGCGCGGAGCCTGAAGTCCCGCTCGCCAATGAACGACCCGCGCGGGCGCGCGGCGTGTTCAGGTGAGAGAGGGCCTCAGGGCCGCGCACGGTTTGCGCACATGGGCGGCGTGGGTCGAGAGTCGGAGCCTCCGGGCCCCGCACGACTTGCGCGGACGTGCGGCGCGGGCAGGCAGGCAGGCTGGCCCGCGCGGGTGAAACGCATTATCTCCAGGGAGACGGGCGCGGCTGATGCGCCCACGCGAGGAGACGCACCATGGCGGACGCGAAGCCGGTCTCGATTACCTACTGTAATTCCTGAGGCTACAAGCCTCGGGCCGCCCGTGCGGCGGCCGCGCTGAAGGACGAGCTGGATGTAGAGGCGGAGCTGAAGCCAGGACCGTCGGGGAGCTACGAGGTCAGGGTGGGTGACAAGGTCGTCATCCGGAAAGCCTCGCTGGCCTTCCCCACGGACCAGGAGGTGGTCGACGCGGTGGCGCGCGCCCTGGACGGATGACCTCCGCGGCGAGGGCGACCCGGAGGAGCACGCCAGGTCGCCTTCGTCATCGCCTCAGCGCTTGATGAACTTCATCGCCGGCCTGTCGTTCTTGCCCTTGCCCGCGGCCTTCAGGGCCACGGGGTCCAGGCCGGACAGGTGCAGCGCCGTCGAGTACACGTGGCCCGCGTCGGAGATGAAGCTGTTGGGGTTCTTCGTCCTACCCGAAATCAGCAGGCCCGTGTCCGGGTCATAGGCGGGGTCCAGCGTGCCGTCCGGCATCAGGGGGATGCCGTCCAGCGAGACGCTGCCCACGCGGCCGTACTGCGTGTTGCCGCGCACGGTGCCGCCCAGGAACGCCGCGCTGTTCACGCGCCAGTGCTGGCAGCAGTCCTGGAGCATGATTTCTTCGTACTTCTGCGCGTCCGTCACACCCGCCTTGGTGAGGATGCCCTCCACGTCGCCCTGAATCGTGCGGCCCATCTCCGAGGCGAGGACGATGGTGGTGAAGTCGTAGTAGCTCTTGCCCGTCGTCCCGTACGGCGTCGACTTGAGCCGGGCCACCAGCGCCTTGAGCGGGTTCCAGAGGTGCTTGCGCATGGTGTCGCGCTGCTCCGTCTGGCCCTTGTTGCTCATGATGGAGCGCCTGTCGCGGTGCGTGTCGAACTGGCGCAGGCCCCGGTTCTCGATGAAGAAGCCGATGGACAGGCCCTTCGTCATCAGCTCGTACGTCATCAACGCCTGCACGTTGGTGTTGGGCGTCTCCTTCGTGCGGGCGGGGTTGCCGTTGATGGACGAGGAGTCGGTGGCCTCGTCCGCGGCGGTGACGCCGAACTCGGCGCGCAGCGCGGTGTTGGTGAACAACGTGCGCGGGTCCAGGTTGATGCTGCCACCGGCCGTCAGCGCGCGGTGAATCTGGAGCGCGGACGAGAAGGCGCGCACCGACTCGCTGTTCTTCTCCGCCAGGAAGCTGGCCTGGAGGTTGTCGGTGAACTGGCGGATGCGCGCGTCGCGCTGGCCCTGCGCCACGTTGCCTAGCGAGGACAACCTGTCGCGCATCGCGCCAGGCGTCTTGCCGTAGAGCGTGTGGGCGTGCACCGGGCCCAGCTTCTCGTAGTAGCCGGTGCCCTCCGGATATGAGGGAATGGACAGCTCACCGTCCGACAGCCAGCGGTGCCAGGAGACGTGGGGCAGCAGGTAGCCGGTGCCGTACGCCTCGCAGAACGCCTGCATCACCGTGCGCTCGTCCGCGTTGCGCTTGCCCGACAGCGACGCGCTGTACTTGCCGTAGTGGTACTCCCACCGGCCGCCGGAGTGGAAGGTGTTGCCGTTGTGGCTGGACACCACCGCCAGCTCCGGGAACAGGTCCAGGCCGTCCTGCGCCAGGTAGCCGTAGTTGATGTTGCCCTGCGTCTTGGGCGGGTCCGACGGCGTGGTGCCGTAGTTCTTCGGGCGGTAGCGGTGCTGCGTCCAGGAGGGCGTGGGCCGCAGCTCTCCGGCGGGGATGACCCGGATGGAGTCATTGGGCGTGTGGACGGGGTTGAACATCGAGTACCCGTCCCAACCCCCCTCCTGGAACCAGTAGATGAGGAAGTGCGGGTTGTCGGCCTCGGCGGCGGCGGCCTCGGCGAAGCCCAGCTCCTTCTTCGTCCCCGGCACTCCGAAGGAGCGGAAGAAGCGGAGCCAGTCCAGGGTGCTGATGGCGGCGCCCGCTGCGGCGCCCGCGAGGAATCGGCGGCGGTTCATGGCGGCGGTCCTTTGGGGGCGCGGTTACTGGCGCAGGTATTCGGGCGAGGTGGCGATGGTCTTCAGCACGGCCTTCAAGTTGCCGTGCTGCGCCTGGCTGACGTCCCACAGGCGCTTGTAGATGACGCGCTCGTCTTCCTGGTGCCGCATCTCCCGGCCGAAGAAGAGGGCGTACTGGGCGTTGAGCGTGCGGCGCACGAAGGCTTCCTTCTTCACCGCCTGGGTGGCGAAGGCCTCCATGCCCGGGCCCTTGAAGGCGTACGTGCTCGCCAGGCTCCGGTCCGTGTCGTCCAGCGTGACGCCCTGCTCGTCCTTCGTCCGGTAGTTGCCCTCGTCGTCCCACTTCAGGCGCTGGTGCGCCAGCGGGGTGAGCGTCTGGTGGCACGAGAAGCAGATGCTGGTGGGGTCCACCGTGGAGGAGGCCGTGGCCGCGCCGCGCATGTCGAAGACCTCGGCGGGCACCTCGTACATCGTGCCCATGAAGTCCGTCATCACCCGCGCCGCGTAGTTGTAGTGCGGCAGGCCCGGCTTGTTCTTGATGAAGCCCTTCATGGTGAGCACGCCCGTCTTGCCGTGCTGCGTGGGCCGCGTCACCTGCTTGAAGGCCGCGTCCACCGAGTAGTCACCGACGAGCAATTCTTGCAGCGGGCGCTCCTGCTCGACGAGGAAGGTCCACAGGCGCGCGGGCTCGTCCGTGTCCGCGGTCCCCTCGCTCTCCGTGCGCACGCGCATGCGGCGGAAGTAGTTGGAGCGGAAGTCCGCCGACGCCAGGTAGGCGTCCACCATGGCCTCCCACGTCTTCGTGCCGCTCTCCAGCGCGGTGAAGTCCGCGGACGTGGGCGGGTGGCCCAGCATGTCCTGCGCCAGCTTCACCAACAGCAGCCTGTCGCGCTCCTTGCCGGAGAACGCCTCGTAGGAGGGCGGCAGGGTGAAGAGGAAGTCAGGGGCGCGCATCAAGCCCTCGCACAGGCCGCTCCACGCCTTGGCGGTGTTGGCTTCGATATCCAGCAGGCCCGTCACCAGCGCGTAGCCGTTGGCGCGCTCCTGCGACGTCGCGGTGCGGTACAGCATCCGCCGGTAGACGGTGTCCACCTTGGCCCTGGCCGCGTCAGCGCGAGCCGTGCCGGTGGCGGCCTCCGTGGGGCCGTACACCACGAGCGCGTCCACGTGCAGGTTGCGGTCGCAGATGCCCGTCTCGCCGTAGTCGTTGGTGAAGGCCACCGTCAGGATGTGGTCCCCGCCGGTGATGGCCTGCGTGTGTACGAAGTCCGCGTAGGCCGTGTTGTTGGGAACGGGCCACTCCTTCACCAGCACGCCGTCCACCTTGAGCTGCATGTTCGGCACGTCCGGGCCGCACAGGTCGCCCTTGGCCTTCACCGTGAAGCGGTAGGTGGCGGACGCGGGGAAGACATACGGCTGAAGCGTGGTGAGGGTGCCGGTGGTGTAGAGGTTCCA
>NZ_JBLZWL010000075.1:0-133329 GCF_049194865.1 Corallococcus terminator
GCGAGGCGCCAGAACGCGCTCGTGCGGACCTCGGAGACGAGGTGCTCCTGGTTCTCGAAGTAGCGGTACGCCGTCATCGGGCTACAGCCGAGCATGTTCGCGAGCCCGCGCATCGTCATGCCGTCCACGCCGTGCTCCGCGAAGAGCTGCTCGGCGGCGGCGACGGCACGCGCCCGGAACTCCGCGACCTCTGATTCCGTGAGGGAGTGTCTCGCCATGAATAGAATGTACGTCGTAAAATTTACGCCGTCAATTCAATCATGCGACCCCACGTGACACAGGAGCGTCACCAGGTCGCGCGACAGGCCACGCTCCTCCGCCGCGAGAGGCTCGTCTCCGCGCTGATGCGCCCACTGCGAGGCGTGGACGACCTGGGACACTGAGCTGCTACTGCAGCACGGAAAGGATGCGCCACCCGGTGACATCGATGGCGTAGGTGGCACCGACGTCCAGCAGCGGGGGACCGCCGACGTCGCAGACCTCCGGGTTGGGAACGATGCTGACGAACACGACGCCCTGAGGACCCGGTGCGGCCACGACGTCGTAGGCCTCGCGGCGAGCGAGGCACTGCTGGAGCGGAGTCGCCGTTCCGGGGAGTTTGTAGTCCCAGGGCAGATAGTCCTCCATCGCGAGCTGGATGGCCCTCAGCGTCGCACCGGGGATGAGCTGCCGTCCCTCTTCGGGAAGAGCGAGCGGAATCTCGAACTTCGCTGCCTCTGCCTGGGGCGCGTGGACCGGACGCTGAGGGCGTTGGAAGAGAGCGCAGGCAGGCAGGAGGAACAGCAGGAGCATCAACGCGCGCGTCATGGAGACCTCGTGGCTGCGGCGCGTCTTGTGTCACGAACCGCACTTATGGCAATGAATTCTGTCGGAGGAGCACCCATGATTGAGCTCACCGAAGGCAATCTCCTCCAAGCGGACGTCGAGGCGCTCATCAACGCCGTCAACACCGAAGGTGTGATGGGCAAGGGCATCGCGCTCCAGTTCAAGCGGGCCTTCCCCGCGATGTTCAAGGAGTACGAACGCGAGGCGAAGGCGGGCCGCCTCGAGACCGGCCGCGTCCATGTCTTCGACCTGGGCGCGTCGAAGCACCCTCGATGGATCATCAACTTCCCGACGAAGTGGAGCTGGCGTCAGCCTTCGCGCCTGGAGTGGATTCGCACGGGCCTGGAGTCCCTCGTCGAGGAGGTTCAACGCCGGGGGATTCAGTCGCTGGCCGTGCCCGCCCTGGGCTGCGGAAACGGTGGCCTGACCTGGGCGGAGGTCTTCCCCCTCATCCAGGAAGCCTTCGCACGAGTCCCGTCTGTTCGGGTGCTCGTCTATCCTCCGCCCGATGCGACTCTTCCCTGAGTCCTTGTGGGACCAGCGCCCGCCCCTGCCCGGGTATCATCCATGACCATCAAGTACACGCGACATCAGGTTCCTCGGGGAACGCGACCTGACGCGGAGACCATTGACAAGATCTACCTGATTAAAAAGGTGTCAGCGCTTCACGCGACCTATCAGATCAGGCTCCTGGCTTTCAGGGCGGTGGAGATTCACAAGAAGCTCGTGCTGACGGTCCCAAAGTCCTGCAAATTTCATCCCTCGCTCAAGGAGTTGATTCGGGTGACCGGAAAAACCATCAAGCGAGAGGCTCTGTAATGGGGCTCTATCTTTGTGTCTTCGAAGATGAAGAAGAACTGGAGGGCGTCGAGGTTGGGCTCTATGCGGACTTCAATGCATTGCGTGATTATGTCACTCACGAGCTGGAGGCCGGGAAGCAGGGTTCTCGATTCCCTACGCTCATCGTGCACTCGGATTGTGACGGTGAGTGGTCCGCTTCCGAATGTGAGAGGTTGCGTGATGAGTTGGCGGTAATCGCCATGGAATTGAAGGCGCGCCCGGCGGTCGGTTTTACGTCGGAGTGGCAACGAATCGTGGCGAAATCCGTGGGCCTTGTACCTCGAAACGCGTTTGAGTCGTTCATCGACGTGGATGGCGAATTCTTGGTGGAGCGACTGCGGGGCCTGGCTGAATTCGCGTACAGGTATCAGTCCCCCATTTTGTTTCAGTGATTGATATGGCACGCGAAACAGGTGACGACGCAAGAACGCTGGAGCAGCGGGCGCTTCAGGTCTTGGACAATCCGGAAACGGCGATTTCGGCCCAGCCAGTCGGCCGTTCATTGCTTCGTGTCTGGCAATACAATTTCCGGGCAGACTATCACTCATGGCTGCTTTGGACCGGGCGGAGGCCGGAAGATACCCTCCTCAGGGTCCGGCGCGTTGTCTGGACGCGGCAGGCATCTGTAGCTGGCTCCCCTGCGGGCGCACGTGAACACGAGGGTGATACCGCCGCCGTGCTTCGACTTTCAGTCATCGATGCGGACGTCCCTCATGAACCATGGCAGCGGCTCCTCGCGGAGGCGGAAGGCTTGCTCCTGCCGGCGTTCTCCTTCGGGGATTTCATGGTGGGGACCGACGGAGGTGTCCGTGGAGTCGAGCAGAAGAACTTCCGACGGACCTTGCGCTTCGAATGGTGGTGGAAGCCGCCCAAGGGGTGGGAGGAACTCGCGGATTGGGTCGCGAGAGCAACCGACCTTTTCGAGGCAAGCCTTGAAGGTACGGAGTGAACCACGCAGGGCCGTCACCGAGCGGCCCTGCTCAGTTCTTCGCCCCGCCCCCACGCGCCTCATTCAACGCGCTCAAGTCCACCAGCCCGCTGATGTCCGAAGTAGGGATGAAGCCCAGCTCCTGTGCATGCTTCGCCGCTGTGCTCAGTGCGCCAGGCACCGGATCCAGGCCGGGCTCCAGTCGTGAGAACGCGCCCTGCAGAATCGCCGGCTGCAACGGCTTCTGCGTCAGCTTCCCGAACGCCGAGTTCACCGCCGCCGTGAAGCCCGCGGGGTCCTTCTCCCACCGCTCCGTCAGCTTCACGTGCGCGCGCAGCAGCGCCACGATTCGCGGGCGCTGCGTCTCCAGCACCTTGCGCGTCGTCACCACCACCGTGGTGGGAAAGTGCCCCTCGGGCCACAGCGTCTTCTCGTCCACGAGGATGTGTCCGCCACCCTCCGGCTCCAGCAGCATCCGCGTGCCCCACGGCTCCGGCACCCACGCTCCCTCAATCCCTCCGCGCAGGTACTGCACCAGGATGTCCGAGTTCGTCAGCGGCACAATCTGCACGTCTCCCTGTCCATCCAGGTTCGTGCTCAGTCCCTGCTGTTTCAGCCAGTAGCGCAGCGCGATGTCCTGCGTGTTGCCGAGCTGGGGCGTGGCAATCTTCTTCCCCTTCAGCTCCGCCGCCGACTTCGCCGTGCGCGTCACCAGCATCGCCCCGCCGTCGACCGCGCCCGCGATGATGCGCAAGTCACGCCCCGCCTTGAGGTACGTGTTGATGGCGGGCCCCGTGCCCACGTACGACACGTCCAGCGAGCCGCCCACCAGCGCCTCCATGGCCGCGGGCCCCGCGTTGAACTGCTTCACCTCCAGCTTCCCCACGCCGGGCTCAGAGGCGAAGGTCCCCTCCGCGTTGCCCACCAGCGCCTGCGCATGCGTGATGTTGGGGAAGAACCCCAGCCTCAACGGAGCGTCGGCACCACCGGAAGACTCACGCTTGCAACCGGCCCCCAGCCCCGCGAGGCCGGCGAGCACGAGGACAGCCAGGGAACGAAAGGCGCGCATAAGCACCCAGAAGAGGGACGGCGGGACGGGTTGGCAACGGGTGTCGACTCACAACGTCGGGCGCTTCACGTCCTCGCCCCTCACATCGAGCCTTCCAGCCCCCACCGACGCCGCAGCCGGCCCTCCACCGTCTGGAAGAGGACACGGTCCACGGTGATGCCGATGATGATGATGGCCACCATCACCGCCATGACTTGAGGAACGTCCATCAACTCACGCCCCACCGTGAGCAACTGTCCCAGGCCTCCCGAGACGAACAGCAGCTCTCCAGCCAGGAGCGCGCGCCACGCGAAGCTCCACCCCAGCTTGAGCCCCGTGACGATGCCCGGCAGCGCCGCCGGCAGCAGCACGCCGAACTGGAAGCGCAGGCCACGAACGCCCAGCGTGCTGGCCACTCGCAACAGCTGCGGGTCCACGCCCTGCACGCTGTCCTCGGTGGCGATGGCGATGCCCAGCACGCTGCCCATCACCACGACGAAGAGGATGGAGGTGTCCGTCAGCCCGAACCACAGCAGCGCCAGCGGCAGCCAACAGATGGACGGCAGCGCTTGCAGCCCCATCACCACCGGCTTCACCGCGTTGCGGAAGAAGGCCAGCCGCGCCATCAGCAACCCGAGGGGAACACCGATGGCCACCGACATCAGATAGGCCCGGCCCAGTCGCCCCAGGGAGCGCAGCGTGGCGTCCAACAGTCGCCCGTCGGCCGCCATGCTCCAGAGGCTCTTGGCCACCGTCACCGGACCAGGGAAGAGGTATGGAGACCAGACGCCCAGCCTCGACAGTCCCTCCCAGAGGCTCAGCAGCAGCACCAGCAGGCCCAGCTTCTGCGCGTAGTTCTTCCAGGGGGCTTCGCGCTTCATGGCTCACCTCGCGGGCCGGGGTAGTCCCGACGCGGGCAGCGGGGGGCTCGACGCGACGGGTGCGGTGGCTCGCGGCGGTATGGCTTCTGGGAGGGTGTTGCGCTCCACCTCGCGCAGGAGGCCCTGGACGTGGCGCACCATCTCCGTGAGCGCCGCGTCCTCCGGGTGGCGCGGCATGGGCAGGTGGACCTCCAGGTCCCTCACGATGCGCCCCGGACGCGGCGCCATCAGGACGACTCGGGTGCCCAGCATCAGCGCCTCGTGCACGTCGTGCGTGACGAACACAATCGTCTTGTGGGTGCGCATCCAGATGGACTGAAGCAGCTCCTGCATGTGGATGCGCGTCTGCGCGTCCAGCGAGCCGAAGGGCTCGTCCATGAGCAGCACCGTCGGGTCCACCGCGAGCGCCCTCGCCAGGCTGGCGCGCATCTTCATGCCGCCGGAGAGCTGGTGCGGCAGCGTCTCCTCGAAGCCCTGGAGCTGCACGCGGCGGATGTACTGGTCCGCGCGCTCCTTGCGCTGGGAGCGCGGCACGCCTCGGGCAGCCAAGGCGAAGGTGATGTTTCCGCGCACCGTGAGCCACGGGAAGAGGGCGGCCTCCTGGAACATCAGGAGCCGGTCCGGCCCGGGTCCGGAGATGCGCTGTCCATCAATGGACACCGTGCCGCCCGTGGGCTGCACGTGCCCCGCCAGCGCGTAGAGCAGCGTGGACTTGCCGCAGCCCGACGGACCCAACAGGCAGACGAGCTCTCCCGAGCGGACGTTCAGGTCCACGTCCTGGAGCGCCACGACCTTGTTGCCGTAGCGGTGGCCCAGCTGGGTGACGGAGATTTTCGCGTGGTCGGCCTCCACGTGGGCTGGCCGGAGCAGGCGCAGCGAGCTTCGCCATCGGCCAAGGAGGGCACGCAGCATCGGCCACAAGCTAGGCATATGTGGGCAGAGCGGAAGTGGTGGCGGTCCAGCGCGCGAGCGCACGCCGACCTGCTTCCTCGCCCGGCGAGCAGGGAGGTCCCGTCCTTGGACGGGGGTACAGGCACTTCGTGACCTTGGCCTCTGAAACGTAGGGACTCCGGAGGCGCTTGCTTCCGGTGCTCGCCCGTCCGGCCCGGACTGGAGGGCTGGCTTGGGGGTTCCCTTGAACGGAGAGGTGAGGGAGTCTCCCCGGCAATGCACGTGGGGAAATATCAACTCGTCCGCAAGCTGGCGACGGGGGGCATGGCGGAGGTGTTCCTGGCGAAGGCGGCCGGACCCGGGGGCTTCGAGAAGACGCTGGTGCTCAAGCGCATCCTCCCGCACCTCGCGGAGGACCCGTCCTTCGTGGAGATGTTCCTCGAGGAAGCGCGGCTCGTCGCGGGGCTCAACCACCCCCACATCGTCCAGATTTTCGACTTCGGTGAGGCGGAGGGCAGCTACTTCCTCGCGATGGAGCTCATCGACGGTCCCAACCTGCGGCGCTGGCAGCGACAGGCCGCGTCGAAGGGACAGCCGCTGGCGCCCAACATCTGCGCGAAGGTGGTGGCGCAGGCGGCGGAGGGCCTGGCCTTCGCGCATGACTTCGCGGACCCCACGACGGGCCAGCCGCTCGGGTTGATTCACCGCGACGTGAGCCCGGACAACATCCTCGTGTCCCGGCAGGGCGCGGTGAAGGTGGTGGACTTCGGCATCGCCAAGGTGGCGGGACAGAAGCACCGCACGCAGACCGGCATCGTGAAAGGCAAGGTCGCGTACATGCCGCCCGAGCAGGTGCGGGCGGACCCGTTGGACCGGCGCGTGGATGTGTATGCGCTCGGCGTGGTGCTGTACGAGCTGCTCACGGGAAAGCTGCCCATCGATGGGGCGTCGGAGCTGGCGATGATGCAGGCTATCGTCTCGCGCGAGCCGACGCCGGTGAGCCGCTACCGCCAGGATGTCCCCGCCGCGCTCCAGGACATCATCACGAGGGCGCTGCAAAAGGACCGCGAGGACCGCTACCCGGACTGTCGCGCGCTGCAGGTGGACCTGGAGCGCTTCGTGCTGTCCGTGGGCGAGCCGGTGGGCGCGTACCAGGTGGCCCAGGCTGTCGAGCAGGTGGTGGAGGAGAGAATCGTCCCGACGCCCGCGCCGATATCGGTGAAGCCCGAGGTCCGGGAGCCTCGGGTCGAGGCACTCGAGCGCACCGTGCCCTCGGGGCCTGCGCGCAAGCCGCCCGCGAAGACGGAAGAAGACCTCGCCGCACCGCCGGCCGTGTTCGAGCAGGAGACCGAGACGCGTCCACGTGTCGAGCAGAAGAAAGCGAAGCGGAAGCCGCTGGTGCCGGTGGCCATCGCGGGCGCGGCACTGCTCGTGGTGGGTGGAGGGTACGCCCTGCTCGGCGGCAGAACGTCGGCATCGGTGCCGGAGGCTCCGGTGGGCGCATCCACGACGGTGGCGGGTTCGCCCGATGCTCCGACGGGCGCGTCCACGAAGGTGGCCGGTTCACCCGAGACACCGACGGGCGCATCCACGAAGGTGGCCGGTTCGCCCGAAGCACCGACGGGCGACGCCACCGCGGCGCAAGGAACCACGGACACCCCCGCACCGGCACAGGACCCGGAGTCCGAAGCCGCGCTTGAGTCGCAGCTCGCGGCGAAGCAGGGGCGGGACGCGTTGGCCATCGAGACGGAGGAGGTCGACGAGGACAGCGGCCTGCCCAACTTCGTGGCGTCGCCCGCCAGCGACAAGCGGGCCCCGGACGCGGAGCGGAAGAAGCCCGCGTCACGAGCGGTGAAGGGCGCGCTGGGCTCGGTGGAGTTCCGAATCCGCCCCTATGCCGTCGTGTATCTCGATGGCAAGAAGCTGGGGGAGACGCCGCTCGCCATCATCGATGTTCCCGAGGGCATCTATGCCGTGACGGCCGTCAACACGCGTCTGGGGAAGAAGGTGACGCGCAGCTTCGAGGTGAAGGCCGGCACGGCCAATGTCTTCAAGCTCAACCTGCTGCAGGACTGAGCGCGGCGCCTACGGTTCCTCTTTCGCGGCGTCGGGCGCGGGCTTCGTCTCGGGCTTGTTTTTCGGGCGGATGACCGTGTCCAGCGCGGAGCCCAGCGCCGAGCCGACATTCTTCCCCAGCGAGGAGCCCGCCTCGGTCAGGCGCGAGCGCAGGCCCGGCTTCGTCTCGGGAGCGGCCTCCGCCTGCTTCTCCACGGGCTCGGGCGCGATGGCCTTCGGCTCCTCGACGACGGGAGGCGGGGCCTCCACCACGGGCTGGGGCTCCACCACGGGCGCGGCCTTCGCGGTCGCGGTGCCTTGCTTGAGCTGCACCTGCTTGCGCACCGACTCGAAGTCCCGCTCCACCTTGGGGGCCGCGGCGACGGGCAGCTTCGCCTCGGGTCGCAGCGTCAGGCCGGCGCGGAACTCCTCCAGCGCCTGCTTCCTGCGGCCCAGGTCGGCGAGCACGAGCCCACGATAGAGCGCCACCTCCGACTGCTCGTCGATGGTGGACGCCACCTGCTTCGCCTGCGTCAGCCAGTTGAGGGCCTTCTCGTACTCCAGCGACTCGTACAGCGTCCCCGCCCGCTCGATGCGGTGGCGGAAGAGTCCCGCGGGGTCCTCGGAGTCGGGGGTGTTCGCGATGGCCAGTCCCGGAGCCAGCCAGGCCCACAGCACCACCAGCCAGGCCCCCCAGCTTCTCGGGTTGATAGATGCGTCCATGTCTCGCGAAGCTAGCATGGAGCCTCCGGACAGGAATCCACCCCCAGGTGCGGGGCCCGAGGCGCGCGCTCCCGGGTGCGGATTGACTGTGTCAGGTCGCTGAAGCTGAAGCGGCGCGCTCGGAGCGGCGGTGGGTCCGCGTGCGCCACGCCAGCCACGCGCTGAAGATGAGCAGCGCCACGCCCACGCCGGTGAAGGCGCCGCCCACGCGCAGGGACGAGCGCCGGTCATCCCGAGTCACCTCCAGCGTCACCTTGCCCGGCGAAGCAAGGTAGCGCTCCACCTGGTCCTTCACGGCGGTGGCCTCGCTCTCCTCGGTGGCCCACTGCGCGAAGAGGGGCAGCTTGCCCTGCGTCGTCTCGAGCCGAGGCCGGAAGATGGGCACGGCCTTGCGGCGGGCGCTGCGGCTGCGCTCCACGGTGACGGCCTGAATCGACTCCAGCGGCAGCGTGGCCACCGGCTCGCGCGTCAGCCACCCGGAGCGGGTGAGGGTGCAGGGCCCTCCCGGCTCACACCGGAGGTCCATCCGCGACTTTCCGTCCAGCAGCCACAGGCCGAGCACCAGGAAGGGCAGGGCGAGGAGGAGGAAGGCCACGGTGGCAATGGCCGTGGAGCGGCTGGCGCGGGGCGCATCGTCGGAGGGGGCAGCGGGAAGGGGCTCGCTCACGGGCTCCACTCATAGACCGGTCGCCTCCGGCTGGCAGCGGTTTCGTGCACTCGTCGACATCCGCCCCCGGTCAGCGGGCGACCGGGCGCTGTGCACCCCCCAACCCTTGACCCTGGTGTCCCGCCCCCACGGTGAACACCTCAACCAGGATTCGGCACTCGCAAGGGCAGGAGCCGCGCATGAAGGCCGTCGCCGTCTTTCCGAAGCAGAAAGAGGTGCGCGTCATCGACGACGCACCCGAGCCACGGCTCCAGTCGCCCACGCAGGTGAAGGTGCGCACCCTCGAGGTGGGCGTGTGCGGCACGGACAAGGACATCGTCTCGTTCTCCTACGGCTCGCCGCCGCCCGGCTCGGACTTCCTCATCCTCGGCCACGAGTGTCTGGGCGAAGTGGTGGAGGTGGGCTCGGCGGTGAAGGGACTCCAGGTTGGAGACCTCGTGGTGCCGCGCGTGCGCAGGCCCTGTCCGCACGCCACGTGCCCCGCGTGTCGGAGCGGCCATCCGGACTTCTGCATCACCGGGGACTACACCGAGCGAGGCATCAAGGAGGCCCATGGCTTCTGCGCGGAGCGCTTCGTGGAGGACGTGGCGTACGTGCACCGCGTCCCCACGGAGCTTCGCGAGGTCGCCGTGCTCACCGAGCCGCTGACCATCGCCGAGAAGGGCCTGCGCGAGCTGGAGCGCATCCAGGAGCGCCTGCCGTGGCGGCCCGCGCCGGGGCGCGCGGTGGTGCTGGGCGCGGGGCCGGTGGGACAGCTCGCGGTGCTGACGCTGCTGCGGCGGGGCTTCGCCACGACGGTGTACTCGCACAGCAGCAAGCCCAACCCCAAGGCGGAGGCCGCGGAGGCCGTGGGCGCGCCCTACCTCTCCACGAAGGACGTGTCTCCGGACGAGCTGGTCCGGAGCGTGGGAGCGCCGGACGTCATCTACGAGGCCACCGGCGTGGCGAAGGCGGCGTTCGACGCGCTCAAGGCGCTGGCGAACAACGGCGTCTTCATCTTCACGGGGGTGCCGTCGGACAAGCAGCCGCTGTCGCTGGAGGGCCATGAGTTCCTCAAGCAGGTGGTGCTGCGCAACCAGGTGCTGCTGGGCACGGTGAACGCGGCGGCCACGGACTTCGACGCGGCGCTGGAGGACCTGGCGCGCTTCCGGGCCCGCTGGCCGGGTGGGCTGGAGCGGCTCATCACCTCGCGCCATCCGCCGGAGGCCTTCCTGGACGTGGTGACGGGCAAGGCGGGCAAGGGAATCAAGCAGGTCATCACCTTCAGCTAGGGCGAGGTGCGTATGCAGGTAGGCAGACAGGCGGTGGCGGGGGGCTCGGTGCCCATCGAGGACCACGGCGTCATTGGCGACCTGCGCACGGTGGCGTTGATTGGCAATGAGGGCACCATCGACTGGATGTGCTACCCGCACTTCGACAGTCCCAGTGTGTTCGCCGCGCTGCTGGACCCCAAGAAGGGCGGCCACTGGCGCATCCATCCCAAGCCGGACGGCGTGCTGTGCAAGCAGTTCTACTGGCCGGACACCAACGTGCTGGTGACGCGCTTCTACACGCCGGACGGCGTGGGGGAGCTCATCGACTTCATGCCCATGGACCAGGAGGGCACCAAGGACGTGCGCGAGGTGCTCCGGCGCGTGCGCGTGGTGCGCGGGGAGATGGAGTTCGAGATGGAGTGCTTCCCGGCCTTCAACTACGCGCGGGACAAGCACCAGACGCACCTCATCTCGGGCGGGGCCGCCTTCGAGTCGAAGACGCTCCAGCTCACCCTGGCGGGCTCCGTGCCCGTGAAGCTCGCGGACCGGGGTGTCACGGCCCGCTTCAAGTTGCAGGAGAACCAGTCCGCGGTCTTCACGTTGCGCGAGGGGATGCGGCAGTCGTGCGAGGAGCTGGTGCACAGCCATGACTCGGCGGAGGCGCTCTTTCGCGCCACGGTGGAGTACTGGCGCCACTGGCTGTCGGGCTGTCAGTACACGGGGCGCTGGCGGGAGACGGTGCAGCGCTCGGCGCTGGCGCTGAAGCTGATGACGTTCGCCCCGACGGGCGCGATTGTCGCGGCGCCCACGTGCAGCCTGCCTGAGTCACCGGGTGGCACCCGTAACTGGGATTACCGTTACTGCTGGCTGCGGGACGCGGCCTTCACCGTCTACGCGTTCCTGCGCATCGGCTTCAAGAAGGAGGCGGCGGCCTTCATGCGGTGGGTGGAGGCGCGGTGCGCGGAGCAGGGGGACGGGCCGCTGCCGCTGATGTTCTCGCTGGATGGCAGCCGGGTGCCCGACGAGGTGGAGCTGACGCACCTGGAGGGCTACGGCGGCGCGAAGCCGGTGCGCATCGGCAACGGGGCGGCGGACCAGCTCCAGCTCGACATCTACGGCGAGCTGATGGACTCGGTGTACCTGTTCAACAAGTACGCGGCGCCCATCTCCTACGACTTCTGGCGGCACCTGCGGCGACTGGTGGACTGGGTGTGCGAGCACTGGAACCAGCCGGACGAGGGCATCTGGGAGGTGCGCGGGGGCCGGCGGCACTTCGTGTACTCGAAGCTGATGTGCTGGGTGGCGGTGGACCGTGCCATCCGACTGGCGGACAAGCGCAGCTTCCCGGCGGACCGGCCCCGCTGGCTCGCGGCGCGCGATGCCATCTTCGAGGACATCATGGCCCGGGGCTGGAGCGAGGAGCGCGGCTCCTTCATCCAGGCGTATGAGCATGACACGCTGGATGCGGCGAACCTCCTGATGCCGCTGGTGTTCTTCCTGTCACCGGTGGACCCGAGGATGATCTCCACGCTGGACCACATGCGAAAGGCGCCGTCGCAGGGCGGGCTGACGTCGGACGGCTTGGTGTTCCGCTACGACGTGGAGGCGAAGCTGGACGGCATCTCCGGCAGCGAGGGCACCTTCAACCTGTGCAGCTTCTGGCTGGTGGAGGCGATGACGCGGGCGAACTCGGCGCGGCCGGATTTGTTGGAGGAGGCGCGGCTCACCTTCGAGCGCATGCTGGGCTACGCCAACCACGTGGGGCTGTACGCGGAGCAGACGGGCATGTCGGGCGAGTCGCTCGGCAACTTCCCGCAGGCGCTCACCCACCTGTCGCTCATCAGCGCCGCGTACAACCTGGACAGGACGCTGGGGCGGAAGGACTGACGGGGCGCAGAACCACTCGTCGTCGGCCTCCGTATTGAGGGAAAGTGAGGCCCCACCGCGTCAGGTGGGCTCACCTCCCCGGTTCCCTTCATGGCCGCTCCGCTTTCGTCCCTCCCCGAGTCCTCTCCCACGCCGGGTGCTCGCCCCCTGCGGGTCCTCAAGGGTGCCATCGCCGTCGTGGGGTTGCTGGCGCTCGCGGCCGTCGGGGTGCGCCTGCGCTACGGCGGAGGCGAGCCGTACCCGGACGTCACGGGCATGCCCCTGTTGCCGGACAGCGCGCTGGAAGAGGTGGTGCGCAGCGCGGAGCCCATCGGCAACGTGGCGGTGTCGTCGACGGGGCGCCTGTTCTACACGCTCCACCCGGAGAGCCGCCCCGAGGGCGCGAAGCTGTGGGAGTGGGTGGACGGCAAGGCCGTGCCGTTCCCCGCGGAGTCCCTCCAGAAGAAGCTCTTCGACACCGTGCTCGGCATCACCGTCGACCGGCGCGACTGGCTGTGGACCATCGACCACGGCAACCACGGCCTCGGCGTGCCGCGACTGCTCGCGTTCGACTTGTCCAACGGACACCTCGCGCACGAGTTCGACTTCCCGCCGCAAATCGCCCCGCCGGGCTCCTTCCTCCAGGACCTGCGCGTCGATGCCCAGGGCGGGACGGTGTTCATCGCGGACGTGGGCTTCTGGCGCCGCTCGCCCGCGCTCATCGTCTACGACGTGGCCGCGAAGCAGGCGCGCCGGGTGCTGGAGAAACACGCGTCCGTGTTCCCTCGTGACTTCGTCATCCGCAATCCCATCAAGGACATGGTGTTCTTCGGTGGGATTGCCGCGCTGAAGTGCGGCGTCGACGGCATCGCCCTGGACCCGAGCGACGAGTGGCTGTGGTTCGCCGCGATGAACCACGACACCATGTACCGCGTGCGCACGAAGGACCTGCGCGACGCCAGCCTCGATGACGAAGCGCTCGCCCAGCGCCTCCAGGCCGTGGGCCGCAAGCCGCTCAACGACGGGCTGAGCGCGGACGCGGAAGGCAACGTGCTGATGACCGACGTGGAGCACGGCGCGGTGCTGCGCATGAGCCCGGACGGTCGGCTGGAGACGCTGATGAAGTCCCCGCGCATCCGCTGGGCGGACGCGCTCAACCACGGGCCGGACGGCTGGCTCTACGTGGCGGACAGCGCCATTCCGCACCACATGCTCCAGTCCAAGGCGCACATCGCCGCGAACGGGCCCTACTTCATCTGGCGCTTCAAGCCCGGCATCGGCGGCATCGCTGGCATGTGAGGAGCGCGCGAGGAGGGTGAAGCCCTCGCGCGCCCCCCGTCACGTCACTGCACGTTGAAGTGGTAGTTGTTGCCGAAGTTGGAGTCCCACGCCTGGCAGCCCCAGCGGCTGGTGTTCTCGAACCAGATGGCCAGGTCGCCCCGCGTGTTGAGCGGAATCGACGGCGCGGGCGGGTTGGGCGTGGACGAGAAGCCCGCCACCCAGAAGCTCTGCACCGGGCCGTTGTTGAACTGGTAGTGGCCGGTAATCGTCCACCCCGGCGTGTTGGCGTTGATGTTGCCCCGGCACTGCGTCAGCCGCGAGGCGTCGAACACGATGCTCGCGGTGCCACCGAAGGGCAGCGGGTTGGAGGAGGCGAAGACATTCCAGCCCTGGGACGGGGACTGGAAGGTGATGCTCGGCGCCGTCTGGGACATGGCCACCGAGGCGACGAGCAGCGAGACAGCGGTCAGCAACCACCGGAAGTGACGACGCAGCATGGCGGGACTCCTTGTCGTGAGGTGTGCGGCTCTCGGGATACGAAACCCGGGGACTCCACGGGCCACGGCGACTTCCTCGCGGCTTTGCCCCGCGAGCCGCCCCGGAGTCTTCTACAGTCGGGCTCCCCCACTCCTTACGCTCCGCGCCATGGCCGACCCAAGACTCGCCTTCTACCGACTCGCCGTCCGCGTCGACGCCCACTATGACGCGATGAGCCGGGGCCTGCGCCGCTCGCTGGGCATCGCCCCGCCGCTGCGCATCCTCCCCTACCGGGGTCACGGCACCTCCGAGCGCGCCGTCATCAAGGCCCGCGTCCTGGAGGACCGGAACATCCGCCCGCAGAAGCAGCGCCACACGCTGTGGAGCAGCGCCGTGGCCTCCTACAAGCGCTACATGACGCGCGAAATCGCGGGCGCCCGCGTGGCGGTGCGCTGGGGCGACAAGCGCTGGGAGGGCACCACCGACGAGGAGGGCTTCCTGGAGCTGTGGGTGGCCCCGCCGGAGGGCGTGCGCTCCGGGTGGCACATGGTGGAGCTGGAACTGCTGTCGCCGGAGCCGGAGGGCGTGCCCCGCGTGGCGGCCCCCGTGCGCGTGGCGGGCCCGAGCGCGGGCTACGGCGTCATCAGCGACATCGACGACACCGTCATCGTCACCGGCGTGACGGACCCGCTCAAGCGCGCCTGGGCCCTGTTCCTCACCGAGCACCGCGTGCGCCTGCCCTTCCCGGGCGTGGACGCCTTCTACGCCGCGCTCCAGGCGGGCCCGGAGGGCACGGGGGACAACCCCATCTTCTACGTCTCCAGCAGCCCCTGGAATCTGTACGAGCACCTGGACGAGTTCCTCGCGCTGCACCACATCCCCACCGGCCCGCTGCTCTTGCGCGACTGGGGGCTGTCCAGCCAGGGCTTCGCGCCCGGCGGCGGCCACGGCCACAAGCTCGACAAGATGCGCGGGCTGCTCGCTGACCTGGAGCACCTGCCCTTCATCCTCATCGGCGACAGCGGCCAGGAGGACGCGGAGCACTACCGCACCATCGTCCGCGAGTTCCCCGGCCGCGTCCTCTGCGTCTACATCCGCAACGTGCCCGGCCACCCCCGCCGCGCGCGAGAGCTGGAGCGCATCGCCGCCGACATCCGCGACGCCGGCAGCCAACTGCTCGTCGTGGACGACACCACGTCGGCCGCCCGCCACGCCGCCCGCTCCGGGTGGATTCAGTGGAAGGAGGTCCTCGAGGTGGAGGCCCATCGCCGCGAGGAGGTCTCCAGGGACCTGGGCGGATGACTTACGATATTACAGTGCTGGCACCATTTTATAGGTAATGCTTGAATTCCGACCTTCGGTTGTGGCACAGGCGCGCCTGATTCTCCGGTCTGTCCGCTGTTTCCACACCCCTGAAGGAAGAGAGTCATGCGTGGCCACCTGGTGCATTCGTTTCGCTGGACGCTCTCCGCGCTGGTCCCAGGCGCGAGGCGTGTGGCGCGGTCCGTCGTCGTCCCAGCAGGTCTGTGCGCCGCGCGCGCGTCTACGTCCTCCGCTGCGCACTCCGCGCCGTAAGGCGAAGTGCTCGTGGTGGACGACGCGACGGCCCTCGTCGGTGCGTTGAGGAGGGCCTGAGGGTGGGGCCCCGGGGTTCGGGGCCTTCCTTCAGGGCAGGGGGCGGCCGCCTGGGAACTGGGCCAGGCGGGTGGCGCGCTCCATGACCTCGCCCTGGGCCCAGCGCTTGTCCGCGCCCGCGGGAGGCGTCAGGCGGCGCCAGGAGCCATCGGGTTGCAGCTCCCACGCGTGGGTGTTGTCCGCGAGGCTGCGCTCCAGCGAGTCCTTCACCTGCGCGGCCAGCGCCACGTCCTCCACCGGCGCGAGGATTTCCACGCGGTGGTCCAGGTTGCGAGGCATCAGGTCCGCGGAGCCGATGTAGCAGCGCAGCTCCGTGCCGCGCTCGAAGATGTAGACGCGCGCGTGCTCCAGGAAGCGGCCCAGCGTGGACACCACGCGGATGTTGTCGGACATGCCGGGCACGCCGGGGCGCAGGCAGCAGATGCCGCGCACGTTGAGCTCGATTTTCACTCCGGCGCGCGACGCGTCGTAGAGGGCGCGGATGATGCCCGGGTCCACCAGCGCGTTCATCTTCATCTGGATGCGCGAGGGGCGCTCCAGCGTGTGCGCGACGACGGTGCGCTTGATGTGCTCCAGCAGGCCCTCGCGCATGGTGAGGGGCGCCACCAGGAGCTTGCGGAAGCTCTTGGGCCGGCCGAAGCCGGTGAGGTAGTTGAACAGGTCCGCCACGTCCGCGCCGATGTCCGGGTCCGTGGTGAACAAGCCCATGTCCGTGTAGAGGCGCGCCGTCTTCGGATTGTAATTGCCGGTGCCGATGTGCACGTAGTGCCGCACCCGCTCGCCCTCGCGCCGGACGATGAGGATGGCCTTCGCGTGCGTCTTGAGCGAGGGGATGCCGTAGACGACGTGCACGCCCGCCTCTTCCAGCGCGTTGGCCCACTTGATGTTGGTGCGCTCGTCGAAGCGGGCCTTCAGCTCCACCATGCACACGGCCTGCTTGCCGTTCTCCGTCGCGGTAATCAGCGCGGGCACCAGCGGTGAGCTGTCGGAGGTGCGGTAGACCGTCTGTTTGATGGCGAGGACATCCGGGTCCGCCACCGCCTCGGTGACGAAGCGCTCCACCGACGTGGCGAACGAGTCGTAGGGGTGGTGGACGAGCAAATCGCCCCGCCGCATCGCCGCCATCACCGTGACGCCCTCGGGCGAGTCGGTGTCCGGGCGCAGCCGGGGCTGGGTGACGGACACCCACGGCGGGTCCTTCAGCTCCGGGAAGCCGGGGGCGAAGGCGATGGCCTGCACGTCGCCCAGGCCCAAGAGGCCCTGCTCCTCGTACACCTGGCGAGACTCCAGCCCCAGCGCCTCCACCAGCGGCTCCAGCAGCTTGGGGCTCATGCCCGCCTGCACCTCCAGGCGGATGACGTCTCCGAAGCGGCGCTGCCGCAGCTCCGTCTCCACCGCCTTGAGCAAGTCCTCCGCGTCCTCGGACACGGTGAAGTCCGCGTCGCGGGTGACGCGGAACAGGCTCCAGCTGAGCACCTCCATGCCGGGGAACAGGTCTCCCAGGTGCTGGGCGATGACCTCCTCCAGCGGCACGAAGACGTTGTTCTTCAGGGGCAGGAAGCGGGGCAGCAGCTCCTTGGGCACCTTCACCCGGGCCACGCTCTCCTCGCCCGCCTCCGGGTCTCTCAGCAGCACCGCCAGGCTGAGCGACAGGTTGGAGATGTACGGGAAGTGCCGGCCCAGGCCGATGGCCAGCGGGGTGAGCACGGGGAAGATCTGCTCGCGGAAGCGCTGGTCCACCTGGGCGCGCTGGTCGGCGTCCAGCTCCTTCGCGTTGAGGATGCGCAGGCCCTTCTCCGCGAGCGCGGGCCGCAGCAGCTTCTCGAAGATGGCGCTGTGGCGCTTGCTCTGCTCGAAGATGCCCTCGTGCAGCTTGTCCAGCGTGTTGCCCGGGGACGCGCCGTCCGGCACCAGCCGCGCCACGTTGGCGCGCACCTGCTCGTGCAGGCGCGCGACGCGAATCATGAAGAACTCATCCAGGTTGCGCGCGTAGATGGCCACGAACTTGAGGCGCTCCAGGAGCGCCTCGTCCGCGGACTCGGCGAGCTGGAGGACCCTGTCGTTGAAGGCCAGCCAGGACAGCTCCCGGTTGAAGAACATCCCCTCGTCCAGCTCCGCCCCCGCGGGCAAGGCGTCGCGCTCCAGGGGCTTCTGGGGGGTGACGCTGCGTCCAGCGGCGCCTCGCTTCGCCATCTTGTGAAATCTCCCGGTTCCCACCTTGGCGGGGGATGTAGCAGGCCTGCCTCCCACCGATTGTGAACTCCGCTGTCACGAAAGGAAGCCCTCCAGCGCAAGGCACGTGCTCGGGAAGTTGCCGGGCGGGCGTTACCGGGCGCACGGCGTGGAGTTTCTTGCATCCGCGCTGTTGGAACGGCATGTCAGTCGACGTGAGCCCGACAGAGAACCTCCCGCATGCCTCCCTGGCCGCCGAGCAGACGGACGCTGGCAACCTCTTCACGGCCTATGACAAGGAGGACCGGAAGGCGTCCCGAGGGCGCTGGGCGCTGGCGCTCCTGGCCGCCCTGGTGCCGGTGGGGCTCGCGGTGGTCTTCTGGACCTTCGTGCGCGAGCAGCGTCCGACGTTCCAGGTCATCACCGACCACGGCTTCAAGTCCATGCATGGGGGGATGACGACGGACCAGGTGATGGCGCTGCTCGGCCGTCCCATGACGCGCGAGAAGGATGCGACGGGCGCGGACTGCTACCGTCACGGCGCGCCGTCGGTGGAGAAGGAGTTTTTCCTCGTCTATTCGGTCTGTTACGAGGACGGGAAGCTGCGGGACGTGAAGCAGCAGAAGTTCTCCGCGTGGTCCGTGGAGCCGGAGACGGGCACCTTCCAGGCCCCGGCGGGCGACGTGGTACCCGCGCCCCCCGGCCCCCAGGAAGCGGCGGCCCCGTCGTCCACGGCGGGCTCGCGGTAGTCCCCTCCGCGTCCCGAGTGCCTCACACCTGACGCCAAGCCGTCCCATGGGCGGGGGTGTGGGTGCATGGCCAGCGGGGCCACCTTCCGGGCTGTGCCAGGCCTCGGGCAGGCGGCCGGCGTCCTGGTGCGCAAGGGGGGTGGCGTGGGGCGGCCGTGGACCTACTCCCAGCGCGTCGGCGCTGGCGTCATCGCGTCCCTGCTGGTGGCGCTGGCGCTGGCGGTGACGTCGGCGGTGTCGCTGTTGTCGGTGCGCTCCACCCACAAGGCGAGCCTGCTCGAGCTGTCCATGGACCTGCTGGAGGTGGAGCGCCTGCGCCGGGCCTTCAGCGACAAGGTGTCCAGCGAGCGGGGCTATGCGCTGTCGGGCGACGCGCTCTTCGCCTCGGAGATGGTGGCGTCGCGCGAGCGCTTCATCGCCACCTATGAGCGGTTGGACCCCCGGCTGGGCACGGAGCCCGCGGCGTCGCTCCTGGAGTCCGCGATGCGCGCGGAGCAGGAGCACGAGCAGGCCGTGCGGGAGCTGGTGGTGGCGCATGCCAGCAGCGTCCCCCGCGCGCGGCTGGAGGCGCTCTTCGAGGAGCGGGTGGGGGACACGCGCCTGCGCGCCTATGAAGCGCTCCAGCAGCTCTCCGCGAGCGTGGAGGAGCGGCTCGCGCTGGGCATCCAGTCGGCGGTGGACCTGGACGAGCGCGTCCTGGTGCTCACCCTCATCGCGGCGAGCCTGGGGCTGGCGCTGGCCGGGGTGCTGGCGTGGGTGTTGTCGCGGCGGCTGGGCCCCCTGCGGGAGGAGGCCGAGGCCAGCACGAAGCGCTTCCAGTTGCTCGTCGAGGGCGTGCAGGACTACGCGCTCCTGCTCCTGGACGAGCGGGGCCGGGTGGCCAGCTGGAACCCGGGGGCCACGCGCATCACCGGCTATCAGGCGGCGGAGGTCGTCGGCGAGTCGGTGGACCGCTTCTATCCCCCGGAGGCGGTGGCGCTGGGAGTGCCGGAGAAGGAGCTGGCGCGCGCGCGGCGGGACGGGCGGCTGCGCACGGAGGGGTGGCGCACGCGCAAGGACGGCACGCACTTCTTCGCGGAGGCGCTCATCAACACGCTGCTCGACGACGACGGCGAGCTGCGGGGCTACGCGGCGGTGACGCGCGACATCACCGAGCGGCAGCGCGCCGAGCGCACGCAGCGGTTGTTCGCGGAGGCTGGCCGTGTGTTCCAGCAGTACCTGGACCCGGACCAGATGGTGGCGGAGCTGGCGCGGATGATGGTGCCGGAGGTGGCGGATGGGTGCCTCTTGTACATGCTCACCCCGTCCGGGCAGTTGCGGCCCCGGGCGGTGAAGCACGCGGAGGCGGAGAAGGAGCCCTGGCTGTGGGAGTCGGTGCGGCGCTACACGCCCCCGTTGGATGAGCCCCAGGGGCTCTGGCAGGTGATGCGCACGGGGCGCTCCCAGTGGGTGGAGGATGTGTCGCCGGAGATGCTGGCGCAGTCGGCGGTGGACGCGGAGCACTTGAGGTTGATGGAGCGGGTGGGGGTGCGCTCGTCCTTGTCGGTGCCGCTGCGCGCGGGGGAGCGGACGCAGGGGGTGCTGGTGCTGCTGATGTCCGTGCCGGAGCGGCGGCTGACGCTCGCGGACCAGGTCTTCATGGAGGAGCTGGCGGGGCGCGCGGCGCTGGCGTTGGACAACGCGCGGCTGTTGCGCGAGGCGCGCGAGGCGGTGGAGCTCATCGGCGTGGCGGCGCATGACCTGGGCAATCCGCTCAACACGCTCCAGTTGCTGCTGCGCAGGCTCCTGCGCACGGACCTCTCGGTGGAGCGGGAGAAGGTGCGCGACGGGCTGGGCACGGCGCTGAAGCAGACGCAGCGGCTGGGGCAGCTCCTGCTCAACCTGCTGGACTTGTCACGGTTGTCCGCGGGGCGCCTGGTGCTGGACGTGGCGCCGGTGGACCTGGCGGACCTGGCGCACGAGGTGGTGGAGCGCTTCGCCGCGCACGCGGCGGAGGTGGGCACCCGGCTCGTCTTCGACGCGGAGCTGGGGCTGGTGGGGCAGTGGGACCGGCTGCGCCTGGACCGGGTGGTGACGAACCTGGTGTCCAACGCGCTGAAGTTCGGCGCGGGCCAGCCGGTGGTGGTGCGGGTGGAGCGGGCGGGACTGGCGCGGGCGCGGCTGGTGGTGCGGGACTTCGGCGAGGGCATCGCCCTGGAGTCGCAGCGGCGCATCTTCGACCGCTTCGCGCAGGTGCCCTCGGCGGGCCGGCATGCGGGCTTCGGGCTGGGGCTCTACATCGTCCGCCAGCTGGTGGACGCGCACGGGGGCTCCGTCCACGTGGACAGCACGCCGGGCGAGGGCTCCACCTTCACGGTGGAGCTGCCATTGATGGAGCTGGGCGGGGAGCGGGAGGACGACGCGGGCGAGCCGGCGCCTCCGCGCGACGGAGGCACGGGCCTTCCGTGAAGCGAACAGGGCCAGCGTGCGGCAGTGGAGTACCGGTCAGCGTGGAAGATGCGTCCGCTCGAGCCAGGCCTTGATGGTCGCCAGTGCCTCATCGAGGGGCTGGCGCGGCCCCCAGAACATCCGGCCAATGGCGTCGTACGCCGCATGAATGGCGTTGGTGCGAGCACCTGGGTGCAACATGAGGCAGGAAGCATCTGGCGCGGGAGGAGTCGCAATCTGCTTGTGCTCAATCATGTCGGACGCCAGCGCGTGCATATTGCTGTAGTCGGACAGGCTCGGTAGCACCGTCTCGGCCTGGATGATGCGTGCCGCGTCTTCGAAGTGGCGCACGAAGGAGGCCGGAGCGATGTCCTCCCGCGGCACCCTCTTTTGAAGTGCGTCGAGCTTCTCGAGAAGCGTTACGAGGGGGTGCACGCAGCGCACATCCCGAGGGCGGTTGTCTTCGTATTCGTTCAACTGCCCCAGTGCCTCGAGTTCCTCGTGCACGAAGGACGTCATGTCCCTCGGCACGAAGGGCGTCACGCGCGCATCACCAACCTCGAGAAGGACGAAGGGGCGGAGCACGTCCGCGAGGTCTCCGCGATGGTGCGCGGGGTAGCTCAACTGCACGTTGCATGCGCGCCAACGGCTGGTGTCCGTGTTCACCAGGTCGAGCGTGGTGTTCATGCCTGGCACCTGGACGAGTGAACCAAGCGCCTCGAAGTAGGCGCGGCGTTCGTCCGTGACCTTCTTCCCGTCCTTGGCCCAGCTCGACACAGCAGGGAGGGCGACGGTTCCTGGCTCAATCTTGAGGTCGAGATCTTCGGAGAACCGATGGATGAGGGAGAAGCCCTTGGACAGGGAGGTGCCCCCCTTGAACCAGACCTCGAAGCCAGCCTTGTGGAGCGCCCACAGCGTGTGGGTGACCCAATAGTCCTTCTCGACGAGCGCCAGCGAGAGTCGACGCTTTTCGGCGACGATGCGCAGGAGCGCGTCGAACTCCTCGTCTTCGTGAATGAAACTCAAGCGGCTCGCGCCTTGAGCGCGGCGTAGACCACGTCCCGTGTGGACTTCGTCCCGTAGCGCTGGGCCATCGCACGGAGGTTCTCCCGGTCGAAGGATTCATGGGCCAGCGCACGCGTCAGCGCGCTTCCCAGGGCCGTACGAGAAGTGCCCGCCCGGTCGGCGTTCTCCAAGAGGTCCACCACGAACCACTCTCTTGATGCGGGAGTAGGGAAGGCGACCCTCCGCAGCTCGAAGCGGCGAGGGCCGAACTCGACGAATCCGGAGCGCTTCGTGTTGTAGACCAGGGGCGTCGCGAACACCGCTGTCGCGCCAAGCCCCAGCGCGTTCCATCGCTCGGGGCCGGTGAAGACGAATGGGCTGTCATCGAGGAACGCCTGCATGAGCGCGTCGTCCCCCGGTGGCACCACGCCGAACTTGCTCCGCTGGGGAGAGGTGAACAGCCCGTGCGCGAGCTGAACCAACAGCCCCTTCTTGATCAGTTGCTTGGCGTACCTGGGCGCATTGGCACTCCAGGGCTCGAAGTCCCGCGTGCGGTAGACCCGTCCTGCCTCAAGTGGTGGGAGCACCATGGTGGTCATTCGTATTGATTCTCCGCGAAAAACGTACAGACGCGGGCTCTACTTGGCAAGCCTCCTCCAACTGCTCAATATTATTGAGTTTCTCTGATGAGCCCCAGGCGAGCCTGTCGCTGCTCGCTCGCCTGTCTGGGAGACCTCCATCCAGTCCAGGCCCACGCGGTACGAAGCCCGCGCACGGCGGACTGGATTAAAGACGCTCCATTGTCTCGGCCGTGCGCTCCTCGCGGACGTTGCCGGTGTTGAGGGTGGTGGCCGGCTCGAAGAGGAGGACATGGACCTCCTCCTCCGCGACGGGCCGGTGCTCCACGCCTCGGGGGACGATGATGAGCTCTCCGGGCTCCACTTCCACGGTGCGATCGCGCATCTCCATGCGCAGCCGGCCGTGGAGGACCAGGAACAGCTCGTCCTCATTCTCGTGGTGGTGCCAGGTGAAGGGGCCCAGGAACTTCGCCAGCCGGACGTGCTGGCCGTTCAGCTCACCGACGACCTTCGGAGACCAGTGCTCGGAGAAGAGGGCCAGCTTCTGGGCCAGGTTGACCTTGTCCACGCCGGGCGGCGCCACGTCGGTGCTCACCTCGTTGGTGGAGTCCTCTCCGGAGTCGGACTCGACGCGGCGGCCGGAGTCCCAGCGCGGAGGGCGGGAGGAGTTGGCGGTGGGACTTCGAGTGGGCGCGCTCATACCGTGGAGTTCTCCTGTCGGGACTTGGAGTCCGCAAGCCACCATGCCCGAAGCCCGGGCCGGATGTCTGTCTTTTGATTCCGCCAGCGCCGCTCATGGACAACCGGGCGCGGGGTTGGGTCGACTAACCGACGAAGCATGTGCCTGCCTCAGTCTGGGTAGAACATGGGGTCTCTCGTGGTGACGAACGAGGAGATGACGGAGGCCACCTCGTGCGGCAGCCCGGTGAACTGCACGCCCACGCCCGGCATCAGGTCCGGCATGCGGGGATTGGCCTCGCGCACCCAGCGCACCACGCCCGTCACCTTCATGGGACGGCCGCCCGGCAGCGTGAAGTCCAGCTCCACCTGCGTGCCGCGCGGCACCGCGTCCACCGTGGCGATGAAGACACCGCCCTCGCTGATGTCCATCGAGAAGCCGGTGAAGAAGTTGGAGTCGCTGCGCATGTCGATGGACGTGTGCATCCGCACCCGCCCGTTGCGCCGGGCCTCCGCGCTGTCCGAGGCCCTCATCGGAGCCGATGCGGGAGCGGGAAGCGGTTGTCCCCGCGTCTGGGCCGTGGCGGCGGCCTGGGCCAGCTCCGCCTGACGCGCGCGAGCGGCGGCTTCCTGGCGGGCCCGCGTCCTGGCCGCGGAGGACTCCACCTGCTGCTTCAGCGCGGCCTCCGCGTCCGCCACCGCGCGAGCCACCTGCGCGGTCTGCTCCTGCTGGATGCGCAGCGCGGCCTGCACCTCCGTCCCCATCCGCTTGCGTGCTTCCAGCGCCTTCTCGCGGGCCTCCAACGCCTTCGCGCGCGCGGCCTCCACGTCCAGCGAGGACACGCGGGCGGCCTGGAGCCTGGCCGCCTGCTCGCCCACCTGCGGATCGGCGTCCGGCTCCTGGTGGGCCCGGGCCAGCGCGGCGCGCACTCCGTCGAGTCGGGAGGTGAGCGCGGCGGTGTCGGCGAGGGCCCGCGTCACCTGCTCCGCGAGGCGGGCCTCCTGGGCGGACAGCTCGCTCTCGGCGCGAGCCAGCTCGGCCTCACGGGGGCCCGACGGGGGGACGCGGGCGGCAGGGGGCGGCGAGGTCATTCTTGGGACTCCAGAGGGGCGCCACTGTAGCAGGCTCCCCGGGAAGTCCACGGGACACTCGCGGGTGGGTCAATCCGCGCCCTTGATGCAGGCGACGGGCTTGAGGCGCCGGGCGACGCGGGCGAGCCCCGCCATCTCCACCGTCTCCAGCACGTCGTCCAGGTTCTTGTAGCAGGGGCCGGACTCGTCGAGCGGCGTCTGGCGGGTGTTGAGGATGATGCCGGACTCCGCCATGCGCGCGTCGGTGACGTCCTGCCGCAGCACGCGCCGGGCCTCGCCCCGGGACAGGCGCCGGCCGGAGCCGTGGTTCACCGAGTAGATGGACTTGGACGCGCCCTCTTCGGCGAAGAGGATGGCGCTGCCGGTCTCCATGGAGCCCGGAATCAGGATGGGGTGGCCGGTGTCCTCCCACGTGGTGCGCTTGAGCGCGGGGTGGCCCGCGGGGAACGCGCGCGTGGCGCCCTTGCGGGCGACGAACTTCCCGGCCTCCTTCTGGATGAGGTTGTGGGAAATCTCGTAATAGACGCTGGCGGTGCCGCCGAAGACGTCCTCGAGCGCGGCGCACACGGCCTCACCGATGATGAGCCGGTTGGCCACGGCGAAGTTGGCCGCCATGTTGTGCAGGTTCCAGTACTCGCGGCCCATCGGGCTGTCGGCGTCGAGCCAGACGAAGTCCTCGCTGCGGCTCTTCAGGCCCAGCTGGGCGGCCCCCTTGACGAAGAACGTCTTGGCGATGTTCCACCCGAAGCCCCGGCTGCCGGTGTGGAGCATCACCCAGACGCGGCCCTCTTCATCCACCTGCATCTCGGTGAAGTGGTTGCCGCCGCCCAGGCTGCCCAGCTGGCCGCGCTTCTCGTAGGCCCGCTCGGGGATGTCCACCCGGTCGTCCTCCACGGGGATGAAGTCGCGCTCGGTGACGGCGGAGCCTCGGCCCAGGGCCTTGGCGCCGTGGCGGACGACCTCCGCGAAGGCCCGGTCGGACACCTTGCGCTGCGCCTGCACGCGACTGGCGCCCACGCCCACGGCGATGCGGCGAGTCACTTGCTCAATCCATTGGCGGCGCTTCGCGGGGTCCGCCACGTCCTCGGCGTTGAGGGACGTCTGGAGCTGCACCATGCCGCAGCCGATGTCGTAGCCGGCGGCGGTGGGGAGGAGGATGCCGTCCGTCTCCACCACGGTGCCGATGGGGACGCCGTAGCCCACGTGACAGTCGGGGGTGACGGCGACGCGGGTGACGCCGGGGAAGGACGCGGCGTTGACCACCTGATCGAAAACGGCGTCCTCCAGGCCGGGGAGCTCGGGGCCCTCGCCCCACAGGAGCTTGTCGGACAGGAACAGGTCCGCGTCGACCTTCATGCTCTTGGTCTTCGGAAGGACGTAGTGGCCTTCGGCGGTCTTTTCCAAACGCTGCTTCCAGCTCATGGCCTTGCCTCCCCTGACGCCCCTGGACAGGGGTGAACACGCGCGAGGGACGGGAGCGTCCGAAAGAAGCTGACTCTGGCGCCCGGGTCCGCCCGAGGTTTCGAGGATGCTGGGAGAGCGGGCGGGAAAGCGAGCGAATTTCCGAGGTTTTCCCTCGGAGAACGAGGGTGGGCGCAAGGTCTCGACGCGGTGCGTGGGTGGTGGTCGCCCCGGACCTGGGGACGAGGACGGAGGGGGGTGCTGTTGCCGTCTCGACGTCGGCGCCTCATCCTCGTGGTGGCCCCGAGGCCTGGCGCGCGCACCCGGACGGTCGACCGAAAGTCGGCTCGCGTGCGAAGCGCGGGAATTGGATCGGCGAAGGACTTGCCGCATTCCGGCTCCAGGCCCATCCATCTCCTATCCAGGCAGGGGGTGGGCGATGGGTTTCCTCGGTGGGATGTTCCTGGCGGTTGCGTTGCAGGCGGTGCCGGCGGATTCGTTGGCGGGGCCGGTGTTCAATCCGTCGATCTGCGCGAAGAAGCGCGTCGACGCGTGCGGTTGTCACCACGTGTATGGGATTCGGCACTGCCATCCCAACCGCAAGGGTGGGCACTGCGAGGCGCCGGTGAAGGCGCAGATGCCGGAGGAGAAGGCGGAGGCCCCGGTGTTGGAGAGCCGCGAGCCGGAGCCGGCGAAGACGACGGAGCAGGAGAAGGCCGCACAGCCTCCCGTGACGTACGAGAAGAAGCGCTTCGACCCGAAGAAGTCCGTGCCGATGTAGTCCGCGCGCGGCGCGAGTCCTGGATTGAAGGTGGGAGGCGCCTCCGTTGTGTGGAGGCGCTCCGCCAGGCACGTGTCGGCGAGGATGCGCGGGCCCACGTGCCGCGGCGTGTGCTTTTTCAGACGGCGTTGCTCGACGGTGAGTAAAGGTGCTCGGCCACACGCTCACCGGAGACGGTGTCGTCGTGGGCCTCGGTGGCGCCCCTCGCCAGATAATGGAACAGAGAGCGCGTCAGGTGAGAGCGCTCGAAGCCCTCGTCACGGAGCGCGGCGGGCATCTCGGCTCCGATGCGAGGGCGAGCGCGGGGTCCACGAGACACGCGGACCCGTTGTCCCCGACCTGGATGATGGCGGCCCGCGTTCGTCAGTGCGCGATGAGCAGTGAGCCGTCCTCGATGGAGGCCACGGGTGCTGGCGAGGACACGTCGCGAGCGGGGATGGGCAGGGCCTCCATGCGACTCAAGGACAAGGGTCCGTCCGCGCGGATGATGACCCAGTGAGATTGGGGCGAGGCCCTCAGGGCCACGGTGTTGGGGTTCAGCCACCGAAGCTCGGGCCGATAGGTCGTCACGGGAGTCACCGTCACGGGGGCCCCCGTGGACCAGAGACTCGCGCTCACCTCCACCTTGGGCTTCTCGTGAGGAGCGGGTGCCCCCGCGCTCGCCGTGGCGTGCAGTGCCAGGGCGGGAGACAAGGTCGCGGGCGTGTGCGGCGCCTTGGAAGGAGCCACGGGCACACTCGGCCGTGGAGCCGCGTGGGTCTGCTCCGGGACCAGCGTCCCCTTCACCACGGGCAGGGACACTTCACGCGGTGCTTCCACCTGGCGTGCCGCGACAGCACCGCGAGGCGGAAACGAGCTCGGCATCGATGGCGCGGAGGGCGCCTGGGTCGCGGGCCCCGGTGGCTTCACCTTCACCGGAGCAATGGCCGGAGCCGAAGGAAGCGGCCCGGGTGCACGCGTCTCCTCCGCGGCGCGCAGCACGAACTGCGGAGGTGGCGGAGGCGGCGTCTTCACGCGAGCTTCCGTGCGAGGAGCCACCTGCGCCTCGCTCACCGTGACGTGACTGTAGAGCCGCTCGTCCTCCAGTGCCGTCGAGGGTGGCTGTGACGCCTGGCCCATGCGCGTGAAGTCCGAGAGGAGCACCGGGTCCTTCGGATCCAACTCCAGCGCCGCGCGAAGAGAAGCGCGGGCCCGAGCCTCACAGCCCTGTGCGAGCAACAGCTCCGCCGCCGTGCGATACGACGCGATGGCGGTCTGCCTGTCCCCCGCGCGACGACAGATTTCCGCGTGACGCACGCGCGCGTTCGGGTCCTTGGGCACCATGCGGAGGATGCGCGAATGCACCTCCGCGCATTCCGCGTACCGTCCCTGGACGAACAACAACTGCGCGGCTTCCTTCAACGCTCTCAACTGGGCTTGTGCGCGCTCGCTCATCGTCCTGTCCTCCGGAACGGATGCCCCGCGAGGGAAAGCAGGGGACATGCCGTGGCTTGCTCGCACGCGAGAACGGTCCACTGCCCACCGAAGACACTGGCTCATGGCGCGAAAGCCCGTCTTCGAGCGAGCATCCTCCGGAGACTCCAGGGTGGAATGACACGCGCACCCAGCCTCGCGACGTAAGGGAGAGCCTGTAGAAAAGGAGCCCGCCGCTGTAACAATGAAAGCCCGCCGTGTATCGGCGGTGGTTGATGCCGAGGTGTGCATGTCGAAGCAGCGGAGCCGCTCGCACCTCTTCGTCCAGCATCTGCGGCCCGCTGCGCGGTGCTTCGCGGACATGCCTGGGTTGGAGGCGCTGCTGGAGTCGTGGGTGTTCGCCGGGCGCCGCGCGTGGCCGGAGGTGGTGCTTCCGGAAGAGGACTTCCTGCGCCATGTCGCTCAGCGGCTCGTGCCGAGCGGGGAGCCCGAGGACGCGCTCGCCGCCGTGCCCGTGGCGGACCTCTATCTCGCCTGCGCCTGCGAGCGAGGCCTTCCCTCGGCGCACGCGGCCCTGGAGCGGCACCTGTTCCCCAAGGTGGCCCGCGCCATCTCCCGGGTGCGGGGTGGTGGCGTGGACGCGAAGGAGGTGCTCCAGCAACTGCGCCAGCGACTCCTGGTCCCCTCCAAGGATGGCGGCGAGCCGAGAATCGCGGAGTACCAGGGTGGGGGGCCGCTGGCCGCATGGTTGCGCGCGGCGGCGGTGCGGACGGCGCTCAACCTCCAGCGCGCGGAGGGCCGGCGTGCTCGGGCGGAGGAGGACGCGGACGGGTCGATGTTCGAGCGGGTCGGCGAGGCGGGAGACGACCTCGAACTGGACTACCTCCGTCGACGGCACCAGGAGGACTTCCGTGAAGCCCTGTCGGGAGCGCTGGCGAGCCTGTCTCCCCGGGAGCGCACCGTGCTGCGGTTGCACGTCGTGGACGGGGTGAGCCTGGAGTCCATCGGCGTCATGTACCGGGCGCACAAGTCCACGGTGTCTCGCTGGGTGTCGAATGCGAGGCAGACGGTGCTGGTGGGTGTGCGAGAGCGGCTCGCGGAGCGCCTCCGGTTGTCGTCGGGCGAGCTGCATAGCCTGATGCACGCGGTGCGAAGCCAGCTCGACCTGAGCCTGTCGGGATTGCTGCGCGGCGAACCCGAACCCGGATAGGCCCAGGGGCCGTTCCCACTTTTTTCGCGGTCCGCGTGCAACACGTCGCGGTGGGCGGTGTCACCGGAATGAAGGCGGGGCGAACGCGCCTCGACACACCCAAGGAAGGGACACACCTCATGCGGAACGGACTGGTGGGACTCACGCTGATGGCGCTGGCGCTGGTGGGCACGAGCGCGGCGGCGGAGGAGCGCATCGAACTCAAGCCGGGCGAGCAGCGCGTGCTGGACCTGAAGGACCTGACTCGGGTGGCGCTGGGGAACGTCGAGACGGCGGAGGTGAAGACGCTGGGCAAGGGACAGCTTGAAGTCACCGGCAAGGCGGCGGGCACCACGAAGCTGCTGGTGTGGAAGCGCAATGGCGAGCGACTGGAGTACTCCGTCGTGGTGACGGACGGCGTGGCCAAGGCGAATTAGGCCGCGAGGCGGGTGATACAACCCACGTCCATGAGTCCGCGGCCCACTCCGGCGTGTCCCGACGAGAACGCGCTCGCTGGCTTCGCCAGTGGCGTGTTGCCTCCAGCGGATATGCCGGGGATGGCCGCGCACCTGGACGTCTGCGAGGACTGCAGGGCCCTGGTCGCGGCGGTGGCGGCCGAAGCCTCCGCGCCCAATCCAGGCGGGGTGTCCCAGGAGCCCACGTGGCTGGACTCGGAGGGGCTGCCCACGGAAGGGGAGAAGTCAGGCCTCGCGGGAGAGCTGCTGCTCGCGGGGACGCGACTGGGGCCCTATGTCCTGCGCGAGCTGCTGGGCGTGGGGGGCATGGGCGTGGTGTACGCGGCGGAGGACCCGAGGTTGGAGCGGAGGGTCGCGGTGAAGCTGCTGCGTCCCCTCCGCGAGCGCGACGAGGATGAGAGTCGGGTGCGCCTGTCGCGAGAGGCGCAGGCGATGGCGCGCCTGTCCCATCCCAACGTGCTCCCCATCTTCGAGCTGGGCTCGGCGGACGGACGGGACTACCTGGCGATGGAGTGGGTGGAGGGAGCGACGCTCGCGGGATGGTTGCGCGAGCGGGAACATCCCTGGCGCGACGTGCTGAAGATGTTCCTCGCGGCCGGAGCGGGGCTGGCCGCCGCGCATCAACAGGGGCTGGTCCACCGCGACTTCAAGCCAGCCAACGTGCTGGTGGGCAGGGACGGACGTCCTCGTGTGACGGACTTCGGTCTCGCCCGTCGGTGGCGACGCGAAGACAGTGATTCACGCGCCGCCATCGAGGTGTCCACGACGACGCAGCCGCTCGCGACGGACCTGGAGCAGACCGCGCTCACGCGAGAAGGCACCACGCCGGGCACGCCCGCGTACATGTCGCCCGAGCAGCGCCAGGGCCGGACCGTGGACGCGCGAAGTGACCAGTACAGCTTCTGTGTCGCGCTGTACGAAGCCCTCCATGGCGAACGTCCCGCCAGGCTGTCGAAGCGGACCGCCGTCGACGCTCGCGGCGGGAAGCCGCCCAGGTTGCCAGCGCACGTACGGGCCGCGCTGACGCGAGGGCTCGCGAGCGACCCGGAAGAACGCCACCCTTCGATGGATGCCCTCCTCCAGGCGCTCTCCGGCCCCTCCTCCATGCGCGGGAGTGTCATGGCGCTCGCGCTGGTGGTGCTCCTGGGCGTGGCGGGAGCGGGAGCGTGGGTGTGGCTCCAGCCGGAACCCGTCCCGGCGGCGAGCGAGGCCTTCCTGGCGGAGGTGGAGTCCGCGCGGAAGGCCAGTGGCAACGTGTTCTTCCCGATGCTGCTCGGGGAGGTACGCAAGCTGGAGCTGCCGGGCCTCGCGCGCATCGCCATCGGGCGCACGGACCTCGTTGAAGTCCGGACCGAGAAGAACGGGTTGCTGCTCACCCCGCTCTCCGTCGGCGCCACCCACCTGCTGGTATGGACCCAGGATGGGAAGCAGGGCCTCTACACCGTGTCCGTCACGAGCCCCTGACCCTCCTCGCGACTACGCGGGCCAGGGAGACAGCTTCTCCGTCTCGTACTTCCCGAGCAGGGCGTGCGTCTCGCGCGCGGCGGTCTCGACCTCTTCTTGGCTGAGTCCCTTGGGCAGCGTCGGGATGACCGTGGGGAACGCCCCGTCGAACACGAGCAGGTTCTCCAGCTCGAGCGCGTCGTTCTGGAGGTCGTAGAGCTCCCACTGGTCGGCGTGCTCGCCCGACGGGTCCCATGTCCTCGCCAGCTTCCAGCGCGGCGTGCGCACGCACCGGACGTGGTTCGGCTGGCACACCGCGCCGGGCCTCAACTCCGGCACCTTCCCGGCCTTCGTGGTGCCTTCGCGCAGGGCGTCGACGGCGCGCGAGAACACGGAGAACAGCGCATCATCGTGCGCCTGATGCGGGTCGCCGGTGCGCGGCAGCGTCTCCGTAATCTCGTCGTCGGTGATGAAGAGCACTCCGGCGCGAGGCGTGCCGTCGGGCTCTGTCACGGTGGTGGTCTCTCCGCGCGCCAGCGGGCTCAGGTCCGCGCCGACGAAGGGAGGCACCGGGCGATGGAGGCGCAAGTCCGTGCGAATCGCGTCGAGCGCCACGCCTTCGATGCCCGCGAGCCCCAGCAGCGTGGGCAGCACGTCCACGTGGCTGCTGAGCGCTTCAATCTGCCGCGTCGTCGGCGCGACGTCCTTCTTCGGGGGGAACTGGACGACGAGGGGCACGTGCAGCGCCTCCTGATAGGCCGTGTGCCACTTCTCCATCAGGTAGCCGTGCGCGCCGGCATACTCGCCGTGGTCGGAGAGGAACATCACGAGGGTGCTCTCGCGCAGGCCGCTCTCGTCCAGCGTCCGCAGCACCTGGGCGATGTGCGCGTCCACCACGTGGATGAGCCACGTGTAGTACTGGACGAAGCGCAGCGTGGACACGTCCGGAGCGGCCGTGAGCTGGAAGGGGATGCCCGAGTTGAGGGTGACGGTGACGGCGTCGATGTTCTCGTTCGCCTGATGCAGGACGAGCCCCGTCTTGGCCGCGAGCGCCAGGCCCATCTTGTACGCGTAGTCGCGCTGGCAGCTCGGCTTGTTGACGAGCGAGTCGTGCACGTTGGGCGGCAGGTGCGCGTTCTCCTGCGGAAAGTCCTGGGGGTTGAGGAGGATGGAGAGGCTGCCCGCGACGGGAGTCACGGAGCGCGCTGTCTGGGTCGGCACGTGCAGCGGACCCAGCGGGCGCGACTCGGAATCCAACTGCCGGGGCAGGATGGGGTACGTCGCGATGTCGTGGGGGTTGGTGAAGGACGCGACGGCGAGCCACGGCTGGGGCTCGGTGGAGGGCCCGTCGGCGAGCGGGGCCGAATAGGACTGCTGGGCGAGCGCGCGGTTGTAGGGCTGACCCAACGCCATCCTGCGCAGGAAGGTGCAGGCGAGGTCCGCGAAGCCCATGTCGCGGAAGGTGCCCAGGTTGTTGACGGAGGAGCCGTGCGGCTCCGGATAGGACAGCTCCCAGTCATCGAAGCCGTACTGCTTCAGCGAGTGGTCCGGTGGATTGCTGACGTGCCACTTGCCGAAGTAGTGCGTGTGGTAGCCGGCCTTCTGGAACCAGTGGCCGATGGTGGGAATCCCGTCGGGCGCGAGCCAGGGGAACGCCGCGGCGTCGCCGCTCTTGAACAGGCCATCCGTCTGCGTGACGCCGGTGCGCGTGCCGTACTGGCCCGTGTAGATGGCGGCGCGGCTGGGGATGCAGGCCGAAGTCGCGATGGTGTGGTTGCGGAAGACAGCGGCGTTCTTCCGCAGCGCGGTGAAGCCGGGGAAGAACTTCTGGTAGGGATTGTCGTCCCCGCCCTCGTCGATGAAGCCGAGGATGTCCTTGATGCCCGGCAGGAACCCACCCTCGGGGCCGTAGGCGAACCGGGGGAACATGAGCTGATCCACCGTCAGCAGGAGGATGTTGGGACGCGAGGTTTCCGACATGGGGCCAGGGCTCCGGAATGAAACGGGGAGAGGGGCCGGAGTTTGCACCCACCGTGCCCACAGCCCTTGTCCGCCCGATGCCCTGCGCCCCAGGGCTTGCGCGCGTAGCGGGGGAACGCGGGTGCGTTCACCCCGGACGCGCCTGGGGAGCTCAGCGCCCGCCGCGCGGAGCCTGTCGAGCCTGTCGCGGTGTCTCCTGACCCAGCATCCGATACGCGCTCTGACGGTGTTGCTGGAGCTGGGGCAGCAGGTTGTCGAGCATCGCCTTCAGCGCGGTGTTGTCGACGAACTGCTGTTGCCCGGCCATCACCTTGGCGATGTCCACGTCGTGGTCTCCCACCATGGCGGCCAGGTACGCGCGGTCGAAAGCGGGGCCCTGGAGCGCCTGGAGCTTCTCCATCGTCGCGTGCTCCGCGGTCTGCATCGTCTTGGCGAGCGATGAGTCCGCCTTCGGCTCGCCGAGCTGGAGCTGCTTCGTCTTCGCGTACGCGAGCAGGTTCTCATCCGCCTTGCCGTGCTCGCGCTCCATGCGGGCGCCGAAGTCCTTCACGGCCTGGGAGGTGCCGTTCTTCTGCGCCAGCTTCCCCATCTGCACCTCCATCTGGTTGGCGTGGTGCAGCTCCTCCAGGAAGGCCTTCTCATCGGTGGGGATGGGCAGCAGGCCGTCCTTCATCCACTTCGCGGCCTGTGCATCGGGAGAGCCAGAGCCGCCCGTGCCGGGCCAGGCGCTCGGGTCCTTCTGGATGTCCTCGGCCTGGTCGATGGCGTCCGCCTCGCCCATGCGAATCATGCCCTGACTGTCGTCGGTGCCGTTCTGCGTCGTCGGCGTGTCGGACTTCTTCGAGTCCTGGGGTTCTTGCGCGCCCGCGGCGCTGCCCAGCACGAGCGCGCCCACCAGCATCCAACGGTTCCATCGCATCATCGCCAGCCTCCCGGATGTGGACATCCCGGTGGCAAGGTGGCGATGGCGAAGCACCCGTGGCCAGGGAACACCAGGGGAGCGGACAGGGGCTCCGTCCCCGGGGTGGGCCTCCCTGCTGTCGGGGTCAGGGCTCCGCGAGCAGGAACAGCGCGTGGGCGCTGGCGATGGGGCGGGTGCGGTCGTCCTGCCAGGCCTCGACGCGGACGTTGGCCACGCGACGACCCTGGCGGGTGATGAAGGCGCGCGAGAAGGTGTCCTGCGCCTTGCCCGAGCGCAGGAAGTCCACGGTGAGGGAGATGACCTTGGGCACGCGCGGCGTCTCCGTCTGGAGCAGCAGCTCGAAGATGGCGGAGGACTCCAGGAGCGCGCCCAGCGTGCCGCCGTGCAGCGCGGGGATGAAGCTGTTGCCGATGAGCTTGGGCGTGTAGCGCATCCGGCAGAGCATCTCTCCGGCTAGGTTCTCCACGCCGATGCCCATGAAGCGCGTGTAGGGGATGGCGTCGGTGAGCCGGCCGTAGTCGCGCGTCTTGCGCACCTGGTGCACCAACTCGGCGAGGGCGGAGGGGGACTTGGTGTCGCTCATGTCATTCCTCCAGCCGCATGAAGGTGCCCTGGGCGGAGGCCACCGGGTTGCTTTTGTCACCCTGGTGCACGAGCGCGCGGACGAAGGCGACCTGGCGCGTGCTGCGGTAGCACTCGGCCACGGCGATGAGGGGGACGTGGGGGCGGGCGGGGCGCAGGTAGTCGATGCGCAGGTCCAACGTGACGAGCGGCTGGATGCGACCCAGCTTGAGGATGACGGCGGAGCCGCAGGCCGCGTCGATGAGCGTGGTGACGGCGCCGCCAGCGATGACGCCCGTCTCCGGGTTGCCGACGAGGAAGTCCGCGTAGGGCAGCTCGACGGTGGCCTCGGCGTCGCCGATGTCCAGGAGCTTGAGGCCCAGGGCGTGGTTGTGGGGGACGATGTCCGAATAGAACAGGGCGCAGCGTTCCAACCGCCCGGCCTTGTCTTCAGGAAGGGTGAAGTCCGACATGAGGAGCGGATAACAGAATCAGGTCCGGATGGCGCGTGACGTTTCGCGTCGAGCCTTTGTCGGCCGCTCAGGAAGAGGCCTGCCTGGTCCCCTGTTCACGCGCGCCGAGCCTGTCGTCCCCGGGCCGGGTAGTGTCGCCCCGCCCCGCACGGCCGTGTCTCGCGCAGTCCCCCATCACGAGGACCTCCGGTGAAACGACTGACTTCCGCTCTCTGCGTCGCCCTGCTGGTACCGGGCGCGCTCTTCGCCGCGCAGCCCGCGGCGACTCCTCCCGCCGCTCGGCAGGACCCGCTGCCTGCTCCCCAGAAGAAGGACGAGGCCGCGCGCGAAGCCGGCCGCGCCGTGGAGGTGGACCCCAACGCCCCGTCCGCCGAGGCCGGCGCCAAGGAGGACAAGGAGAAGGACGCCTGGAAGGTGGACGCTCCGGGGTTCCCCGCGAAGCAGGTGGACATCGACGTCACCGAGGGGACGTGGATGAACGTGGATGTGAGCCCCAGCGGAGACGAGCTCGTCTTCGACCTCTTGGGCGACATCTACGTGTTGCCGCTGGCGGGAGGCGAGGCGCGCGCGCTGACCTCCGGTGTCGCGTGGGACATGCAGCCGCGCTTCAGTCCGGACGGCAAGTCCATCGCCTTCACCAGTGACAGGGGTGGCGGCGACAACCTCTGGGTGATGAAGCGGGATGGCTCGGATGCGAAGGCGGTGACGCAGGAGAAGTTCCGCCTGCTCAACAGCCCCGCGTGGAGTCCGGACGGGCAGTTCCTGCTCGCGCGCAAGCACTTCACCTCGCGGCGCTCCTTGGGCGCGGGTGAGGTGTGGATGTATCACCGCTCCGGTGGAGAGGGCGTGCAGCTCACCGAGCGCGCCAACGAGCAGAAGGACCTGGGCGAGCCGGCCTTCTCTCCCGACGGCCGCTACGTCTACTTCAGCCAGGACGTCACGCCGGGCAAGACGTTCGAATACAACAAGGACCCCAACGGCGAGATTTATGCCATCCAGCGGTTGGATGTGGAGACGAAGGAGATAGACCCCTTCGTCACCGGTCCGGGTGGCTCCATCCGTCCGACGCCGTCGCGGGATGGCAAGCAGCTCGCGTTCATCCGCCGGGTGCGTACGAAGTCGGTGCTCTACGTCACGGACGTGGCCTCTGGCGCGGAGCGCCCGCTGTACGACGGGCTGGACAGGGACATGCAGGAGACGTGGGCCATCCACGGCGTGTATCCGACGCTGGCGTGGACGCGGGACGACAAGGCGCTGGTCTTCTGGGCGGGTGGCAAGCTCCAGCGCATCGACGTGGCGACGAAGCAGGTGACGCCCATCCCCTTCCACGTGAAGGGCACGCGGACGATTTTCGAGGCGGTGCGCTCGCCGCAGGTGGTGGCGCCGGAGCGCTTCTCCACGAAGATGCTGCGCTGGGTGCAGGTGTCACCGAAGGGCGACCGCGTGGTGTACCAGTCGCTGGGCAAGCTCTACGTGAAGGAGCTGCCGGGTGGCGCGCCGAAGCGGCTGACGAAGCAGGAGGACCACCTGGAGTTCTACCCGTCGTTCTCGCGTGACGGGCGCTCCATCGTCTACACGACGTGGGACGACGAGAAGCTGGGCGCCATCCGCGTGGTGTCCGCGACGGGCGGCGAGGGCAAGGTGCTGACGTCGAAGCCGGGCTACTACGTGGAGCCCGCGCTGAGCCCGGATGGCAAGTCGCTGGTGTACCGCGCGACGGGGGATGGCTACCTGATGCCGGGGCAGTGGAGCCGGGAGACGGGCCTCTTCGTGCAGTCCGCGTCGGGAGGCACGCCGCGCAGGTTGGTGCGCGACGGTGAGCAGCCGCACTTCGGAGCGCGCTCGGACCGCGTGTACTTCCTGCATGTGGAGCACAAGGAGAAGGAGGACGTGCGCTCCTTGAAGAGCGTGGGCCTGGATGGGGGCGAGGAGCGCTCGCACCTGTCGAGCGGAGAGGCGACGGAGCTGCGCGTGTCACCCGACGAGCGGTGGGTGGCGTTCCGGGAGAACTTCAACGCCTTCATCACGCCCTTCCCGAAGGGAGCGAAGGCGGCGACGGTGGGCCCCGAGGCGAAGGCGCTGCCGGTGGCGAAGGTGAGCCGCGACGCGGGCGAGTACCTGCACTGGTCCGGAGACAGCAAGAGCCTGCACTGGGCGCTGGGGCCGGAGCTGTTCACGCGGGCGCTGAATCAGTCGTTCTCCTTCGTGGAGGGTGCGCCGGAGAAGCTGCCGGCGGTGCCGGAGAAGGGCGTGGACCTGTCGTTCCAGGTGAAGGCGGACGCGCCGGAGGGCACGGTGGCGCTGGTGGGCGGTCGGGTCATCACGATGAAGGGTGACGAAGTCCTGGAGCAGGGCGTGGTGGTGGTGCGGGGCAACCGCATCATCGCGGTGGGGCCGGTGGGCAAGGTGCAGGTGCCGGCGGGGGCGAAGGTCGTGGACGTGAAGGGCAAGACGCTGATGCCGGGCCTGGTGGATGTGCACTGGCACGGGGCCATGGGCGTGGAAGGGCTGATGCCGGAGCAGAGCTGGGTTCAGGCGGCGTCGCTGGCGTTCGGAGTGACGACGCTGCACGACCCGTCGAACTCGTCGGAGGAGGTGTTCGCGGCGAGCGAGCTGGGCCGCGCGGGAGCGCTGTTGTCTCCGCGCATCTTCTCCACGGGGACGATTCTGTATGGCGCGGCGGGCGTGGGGTACCGCGCGCCGATTGACACGCTGGACGATGCGCGCTCGCACCTGCGGCGGATGAAGGCGATGGGGGCCTTCAGCGTGAAGAGCTACAACCAGCCGCGCAGGGACCAGCGGCAGAAGGTGCTCCAGGCGGCGAGGGAGTTGAACATGCTGGTGGTGCCGGAGGGTGGCTCGCTGCTCCAGCACAACCTGTCGATGGTGGTGGATGGGCACACGGGCGTGGAGCACGCGATTCCGGTGGCGCGCATCTACGCGGACGTGAAGCAGCTCTGGGGCAAGAGCGGCACGGGCTACACGCCGACGCTGGGCGTGGCGTACGGCGGCAACTGGGGCGAGAACTACTGGTATCAGAAGACGAACGTCTGGCAGGACGAGCGGCTGTTGTCCTTCGTGCCTCGCCGGGTGGTGGACTCGCGCAGCCGTCGGCGGACGATGGTGCCGGACGACGAGCTGAACCATTTCGACGCGGCGAGGACGGCGCGCGAGCTGAATGATGCCGGAGTGAATGTGCAGCTGGGCGCGCATGGGCAGCGCGAAGGCCTGGCGGCGCACTGGGAGCTGTCGATGTTCGGCCAGGGCGGGATGAAGCCGCTGCAGGCGCTGCGCGCGGGGACGCTCGGTGGCGCGCGCTACCTGGGCATGGATGGAGAGATTGGCTCGCTGGAGGAGGGGAAGCTGGCGGACCTCATCGTGTTGGACAAGAACCCGCTGGAAGACCTGATGAACAGCCGCGCGGTGCGCTTCACCATGGTGAACGGGCGGCTGTTCGACGCGGCCACGCTGAACGAGGTGGGGACGCGGCAGCGGCAGCGCGCGAAGTTCTTCTTCGAGAAGGACGGCAACGAGGGCTGGAGCCCCAAGGCCACCGCGCACACGCATACGCACGAGTGCGACTGAGCGTCAGGTGATGTGACGCGGGCTCCGGGGGAGTGCCTCCCGGAGCCCGTGGCCGCTCCCATCGGAAAGGGCCACCTCGACGCCCTCCCGCAGTTTCCGATTATTCATGGATTGTCGGCTTTGTCTTGAATGTAGGTGTAGTCCCTCCTAAACTGCTCAGACATCGTGGGCAGCACCTGGAGGCTGTGGAAGATGTCGCTGAAAGTTCAAGGGTTTGGGATGGCCCTGGCCTGTTCGCTGCTGATGGGCGGGTGCTCGTCGGCCCAGGTCGCCGACCCCGACATCGTGCGGCCCGCGCCGGGTGCGCCGTTCCTGGACAAGCTCCCGGGGCCGATGCTGGGGCCGTTCAGCTCGCCCTCGAGTGCCCTGCTCGCGGCCTGTCGGAAGATCCTCACGAAGCCGAACTCGAGCGCGGGGGCTCGGGACCACCAGGACTTCGACGTGAGGTGGCGTGTCTCCAGTGAGTACTGCGCCTGGATGTATTACACGCCGGACCAGCAGTACGTCGTGAGCAAGCTGACGGACCAGTCGCGAGTCGACCCGTTGCAGCGGAGCAAGAGCTGTCTGCTCCCCTCCAGGGTGGATGATCCTCGCTATCCGCCCGACGCCATCCGATACATCTACGCCCTGCACAACCATCCCTATGGCAGCAGCCTGACGGAGAACGACATCCGGTTCATCGTCTCGGAGGGGCTCTCCCATGGCTTCGAGAGCGAGACGAAGGATGGTCGCTTGCGGCTCTCCATCGTCGCCTTCTTCTCTCGAAACGCGTCGGAGCCGTCGTGTGACGGCTTCCACCAGTACATCCCGCTGACCGGTCAGTTGTTGAAGTGGACGCGCGGTGGGTCGAGCTGGCAGTGCGAGCAGACGGGCTCGGTGCGCTGGTCGGATGCTGATACACGAACGTTCTCGGTCCAGAAGGGAAGCTCGCCGTGCGAGGGGAGCAAGACGCCATGAAACATCTGCTCCTTCCATTGCTGATGCTGCTGTCGAGCTGTGTGCGGCATGCGGGGGCCCGCACCGCGAATCTTCCGGAGGACCCGTCCATCCAGTTTCCGGAGGCGCTGGGACAGGACGCCATCTCCCTGGGCGCGGAGGGACAACCCTATGTGCTGGATGGCGCGATGCTCGGCGCGCTCTCGATTGCCGCCAATGACTTCCTGCCGTTGGAGTCGCGTGAGCGCTCGTGCTGGAACCGGCAGGAGTCGTACCTGTATCGCGTGCTCCGGCAGGGGGACGTGTTCTTCGTGAGCATCTCCGCGAACCCCACGGCGTGCGGTGCGGAGCCGCGCATGCTGGATGGTGGCGGTGCGTACGCCATCGGCATGGATGGGCGCATCCTCCGGCGTCGCTTCGATGGAGAGCCGGAGACGTTGGTTCCGGGCGGGTCCACGCCGGATGCGGGCACGGAGCCCGATGCGGGCACGGCTCCTGAAGCCCCGGACGCGGGTATCCCCGTCGGGGATACGACGTGGGGCAAGCCGCTCCAGCCGGTTCCCTCCTGGTGGACGGATGCGGGGGCGGCGCCCCGCTAAAGTTCAGCGTCGAGGGCTCCGGGGACGCATGTGGACCCCGGAGCCGGTGTGCCGTCCGAAAGTCAGGGGATGAGGGTCAGCGCCAGCGTCTGGAGGGCCGTGTATTGAGGAAGCCCTTCGGGGGAGGCGCAGGCATTCTCCAGGTCGGCGGTGACGAAGGTCAGGGTGCGCACGGCGGTGGCTCCCGCGTACTTGCCGGAGACGACCGTGCCAATCTGGGCTGTCTCCTTGACGGAAGAACCTCCGCTGATGACGACCTGGGTGAGCGAGAGCTGAGACGTCTCACCCGTGTTCCAGACGACGTTCACCGTGCCTCCGCGGATGCCGAGCAGATCATCGCAGGCGAGGCTCGGTCGGAGCGCGGCGGGGAAGTTCGTGGTGCCGGACGTCACGGGGCTGGTCAGCAGGCTGATGCAGTTGGTGAGGCTGCCGACGCCCGAGACGGTCGTGGCCTGGGGGGTGTTGGTGAGGGGCGGAGAGAAGGAGATGGTCGTCGTCCCGAGCGGACACACCACCGTGCCGAGCAGCGGCGCCTCGCTGGACTCCAGCGAGGACTCGGGTGAAGGCATGGGGGCGTTGTCGGTGCCACAAGCCGAGAGGGTGCTGGAGACCAGGAAGAACGTCGTGAGCCACAGCCAGGATTGTCGTGTGCGCATGTCCACCTCGGAGTTGAAGGTGGAGACACCGTAACGGTGCATCGCACGGCGGTCGCATGTGGCTCGGGGACCTTAGCGGCTGTGAGTCATTGGGCTTGTACCCACGTCCAATGCGCGGAGCCCGCAGCGTCCCCTGCTGCGGGGTTCATGCGGTGGCGCGAGCGGCGAGCTTTCGCGACAGCAGCGCATCGAGCGAGAAGCGCCCGGGCCCCGCGGTGAGCAGCAGCACGGACACGGCGATGTACAGCGTCGCCAGCTCCGAGGAGCCCGAGCCTCCCGCGCTACGTCCCCCCGCGCGGACGAGCCAGGTGGGCAGCCCACCGAACGACTCGCCCGGGCCGGTGGTGACTCCCATCACGCTGAGCCGGATGAACGGGTCGCCCATGGGAATGTGCGCGATGGCGATTCCCACGAGCATCGTCACGGCGACGCCCAGCGCGGCCAGCGGTGTCGCGACTCCCACCATCCACGCCAGCCCGCCGAAGAACTCGGCGGCGGCGCCGAGGAACTGGAGCATGCCGGGCACGGGCGCGCCTTCTCCCATCCACGTGAAGGGCATCACCATCTTCCCCGCGCCATGCAGGGCCATGAGCCCGCCGGTGAGGACCCGCAGCACGAGCAGTCCCGTGGACAGCGAGCGATTGGCGGGACGAGGGTCGACCAGGAAGTGGGACAGTTGAAGCGTCATCTGGATTTCTCCGGGGAGTCGTTCTCCAGCAGCGACAGGGCGAAGCGCAGGGAGGAGCGGACGAGCGCGGAGTCAGGCTCCGTCTTGCCCACCACGCTCATCCCTTGCACGAGCACGACGAGGTGCGCGGCCAGCTCCCGCGAGTCATGTCGTCGACTGAGGAGTCCCTGCTCCTGGGCTTCAACGATTGCGGGCTCCAGGGCGGCGGCGAGCTTCGCGAAGGATTGTCCGACCACGGCACGCACCTCGGGGTCATGCGGCGCGACCTCCGCCGCGGTGTTGGCGAGCAGGCAGCCTCGTGTACGTCCCGGCCCCGTGCAGCCCTTGCCGCGCACGCGCAGGTAGTGCTCCAGGCCGGCGCGGGGATTGGCGCCATGGGACAGCAGCTCTCGAATCTGCACCGTGCTCTGGTCCGCGTAGCGGCGCAGCGAGGCGAGGAATAGCGCGCGCTTGTCCCCGAAGGCGGCATACAGGCTGCCCTTCAGGACGCCCGTTCCCGTCTCCAAATCTCGGACTGACACGGCGTGGTAGCCGGTCGTCCAGAATTGCTCGATGGCGCGGTCCAGCACCGCGTCCTCATCGAAAGTCTTGGGTCGCCCCATGCCGTGCTCCTCGCGAGACCCATCGGGCCACGCGTTATTGGACGATCGTTCAAATACTGATTGTTGGACGAATGGTCAAGTTCGAGCGACGGGAACGGCCTCACGGGCGGGCGTGTCGAAGGAGTCCACGCTGGATGTGGGCAGGTCCGAGAGGTGCCGACACATGTGGGTGGTTGGAAGGTGGGGGCTCGTCGCGCTGCTGATGGGGATGGCTCTGCCGATGGGCTCCGACATGGTGAGTCCTGTCCTGGGAGACCCGTTGCTGGAGACGTTTCCGGGGCTGGGGATTGGTCCCTACAAGGACTACCTGGAGGCGTTGGTCGAGGCGTGCCACTACGTCCAGGCGAAGCCCGCGGAACGCGAGGGCCCGTCGTGTCTCTGGCTGTACTACAGCAGGGAGCAGCCGTATTTCATGGGCAGGCTGTCGAAGCCATTGAAGGTGGACCCGGAGCGGGACAGCACGAGCTGCCTGCTGCCGTGGAGGCTGGATGACCCGCGCTATCCGCCAGGGTCATCCAGGAACACGACGGTCCTGTACGGCGGTGTCCATGGAAGTGAGCTGTCGGAGGACGAGCTCTACTTCATGGTGTTGGAAGGGGATCGCCACGGCATCGAGAACGAGTCAGGCCGTGGGAGTGCGTGGCTCTCCATCGCGCTCACCATCGCGAGGAATGCCAGGACGCCCTCGTGTGATGGGTTCCACGAATACATCCCCATCACCGGGCAGGTATTCAGGCGGATGCGCTCGGCCGAGGGCTGGCGGTGCGAGGTGACCGGCGAGGTGCGCTGGGAAGATGCGAAGCTCACCGTGAAGCGCATGCGGCGCCCGTGTCAGACGCCGTGAAGCACCTGCGCGAGACTCACGAAGTGGTGGAGTCAGCGCGGATGATGACGAACTGAACCTGTGCATCGAGCAACAGCCTCAAAAGCTCAGGAGTCCGCTGCATCGCTGCTCACATCCTTGGGGCGGAGTGCTTCGTACAGCTCCGTCATGCGCTGTAACTGCTCGATGCGCTCCGTCGGAGTGAGCTCGAGGTTCTGTAGCAGAAGGGACACGTCCACGCCCGCATCGATGGCGGCGTCCCAGTGAGAGCCATAGCTGGGAAAAGACTGCCGGAGCAGGTCCCGCATATCCATGGCCCTACTCTAGGTCGGGAGCGTCTTGTCTGCAGCACTCCTCGACTCCCGCTGCCGGCCACGTCACAGGAGGACCTGGCGGGCCTTCCAGCAGAGGGCCCGCTTCACTCCTCGCTGTCCGAGGCTCTCGCTCAGGGCGAAGCGCTGGAGGCGTTGGCCCCGCACTTCGCTTCAAAGAGCTGGAGCCTTTCGCGCAGCTGCTTGCGGTAGGAGTCCGGGGTGGACTCGTGCAGCATGTCCAGCGCGCGGCGCTGGAGTCCGAGCGCCTCCTTGCAGCGGTCCAACTGGAAGGACATCGCCGCCTGGAGCATCAGCGCGAAGGGGTCTCCCGGTGCGAGTTCCACCGCGCGACGGGCCACGGGGAGTCCCTTCTCGGGCTGTCGGGTCTGCTGGTAGTGGGCGGCGAGGCTGGCGAGGATGCGCGAGTCGTTGGGCAGCAGCTCGGCGGCACGCTGGCGGGCCTGCTCCAGCGGCTGGCTTTCGCCGTTCGGGTCCAGGTGCTCCGCCAGCAAATCCCAGGCGCGACCATCGTCGGGGTGTGCCTGCACCAGGGTGCGGGCGCGGGCGAGGTGCTCCGGAGGGTTCTGATGGAGCTGCGCGGCGAGCACGGCGACGCTCACGCTGACCGGGTCCTCCTTCAGGCCCTGCTCCACCTCGGCGCGCGCCTTCTGGATGCGCTCTTCCTGGGGCCGTGCGCCAATGCCATGCAGGTGCATGCGCCCGCGCAGGGCGTGGACATCCGCGGAGTCCAGCTCGCGCACGGTGACGTCCCGGGGCACGGGGGGCAGGGGCAGGGTGAGGATGGCGGAGCGCCCGCTCCAGACAAACGTGCGCAAATCACCCCGCAGGTCCCCCGCATCCTTGAAGGCGATGTCCCACGCGCTGCGCGGGTCCTCGGCGCGGGCCAGCCGGGTCTGGAGCTCGTCGAAGCGCTCGGTGTGCATGTTGATGAGGTAGTGCACCCAGACCCAGGCGGACGCGTAGTGCTGCTGGGTCTCCGCCGCGCTCATCGACTCCTTCTGGTCCCACGCCCAGAGTTCATCGACGTCGAGCCAGCCGTGCTGACGCACATAGGCCAGGCTGTTCTTGTTCGCCCGACCGAGCACGGCCTCCTGGGTGCTGACCTTGACGTGGGTGGTCTGCAGATACTGGGCGAGCCCCTCCGCCAGCCACCGTGACTGGCGCAGCAGCACGTGTCGGCTCAGCTCGTGCGCCAGCTCATGGGTCTGCAGCTCCTGCTCGGGCCCGTCGTCCAGCAGATAGCCCTCGCCCGACATCACGAGCAGCGTGCCCTGCTGTGTCGGCGCCACGAAGCCCACGTAGTTGCCTTCGATGAACTCCTTGAGCTCATTGGCATTGCGCAGAAGGATGACGTCCACGGTGCCGGGAGGATTGAAGTCCGTCCCCCACGCCAGCAGCAGGGCCCGACGGAGCTTCTCCAGCTCGAGCGCCGTCGCGGTGGCCGACTGGGGCGTCAGGTTCGTCTGGATGCGGAAGTGCTCGCTCTGGACTTCAGACCAGGGCCGCCCGCCTTCACGTGGACACAGCGCGCGGGAGCCCGCGCAGCCGGTGGAGAGCACCAGGACCAGGCTCAGGAAGACAACATGGAAGTTCATGCGCGGGGTTCTGGCATGAACGCCAGGAAAAGGAGAAGAGACTCGCCGAGGGGGGAGGCAGGGAGGCTTGAGGCCCCCCGCGTGAAGTCAGCGCCCCGTGGGATGCCCTGACGTCTCCGCCGCTACTTCTTCTCGTCGCCCGCCAGGATGCGAGGCGCCGCCGCGCGGTGGAAGCCCTCGTATGGCTTCGACGCGGAGGTCTCCTCCAGGGGGAAGATCTTGGTGTTGCACGACGCGCCACCGTCAATCTTGATGACCTCGCCGGTGATGAACGCCGCCACGTCGGTGAGCAGGAACACGATGGCGCCGCTCACCTCCGCCTCCGTGGCCAGCCGCTGCAATGGCACTTCCTTCTTCAACAGAGGGATGAGCGCCTTGACGCCTTCGTCCTGGTAGCTGTCCATACCGCTGGACGCCACCCAGCCAGGCGCAACGGCGTTGACTCGCACGCCTGTCGCCGCCCACTCCACCGCCGCCGTCTGCGTCAGGTTGAGCATGCCCATGCGCGCCGCGCCCGAGTGCCCCATCCCGGGCATCCCGCCCCACGCGTCCGCGAGCATGTTGACGATGGACCCGCCGTGGTTGCTCATCGACTGGAGATAGACCTCGCGCGCCATCAGGAAGCCGCCCGTGAGGTTGGTGGCGACTACCGCCTCGAAGCCCTTCTTGGAGATGGCCGCGAGCGGTGACGGGAACTGCCCACCCGCGTTGTTCACCAGCCCGTGGATGCGCCCGCGCGCCGCGACGATGCGGCCCACCGTGGCCTTCACGCCCTCCTCGTCACGGATGTCCACCGTCTCCAGCGAGCACTCGCCACCGTCCTCGCGCAGCTCCGCGGCGACCTTCTCCAGCTTGTCCAGCTTGCGGCCCACCAGGACGACGTGCGCGCCGAGCGCCGCCAGCTCGTGCGCGGTGCAGCGCCCGATTCCGCTGCCTCCTCCCGTCACGACGATGTTCTGTCCCTTGAAACAACCCGGTGCGAATACAGAGCGGTAACCCATGTCGTCTCCCGAAGTGGCCCGTGTGTGGCGCGAGGGCCCGTGGTGTCCGTGGTCGCCTCGCGGCGTCAGTCTCCCGCTTTCCGGCCCCGCCGGGAACGCAGCGCGTCCTCCAGCGTGAGCGACCAGCGGTGGAGAATCTTCTTCCTGCGCGCGCTGTCGTCCCGCAGCAGGTTGGCGAGCCCCAGGCCTCGGATGAGGTCCAGCGTCGCCTGTACCAATTCACGCGTCTCCGGCTCGCGGTCGTCGACGCCCAGGAGCGCCACCGTGAGCCGGTGGACCTCCCGCCCCACCTTCGCCTCCACGGGCAGGAGCTGCGCGCGAAGCTCCGCGTCCGCGCTCGCCGCCACCCAGAGCTGCGCCACCGCCGCGAAGAGGGGCTGGGTGTAGAAGCCCGCCAGCATGTGCAGGATGCTCTCCGTCCGCCGCGCTTCCGCGGGTTGGCGGGCCGCTCGGCGACTGAGCTCCTCCACCTGCTGGTGTCCGACGTACTCCACCGCCGCCGCGACCAGGTCGCCTCGTGTGGGGAAGTGGTGCTGGCACGCGCCGCGAGACACGCCCGCTCGCTCGGCGATGACCGTCATCGTGGAGCCCGACCACCCCAGCTCGGACAGGGCGCTGATGGCGGCCTCCATCAAGCGCTGCCGCGTCACTCGGCTGCGCTCCTGTTCCTGTCTGGCCGGGGGCGGTGCGTCGCTCACGAAGGCAGCTTGGAAGGCACCTCTGAAAAAAGCAAGCGCGCTTGCTTTTTTAGGAAGGCACTCCCAGACTGACTGCATTCAGGCTGGACGTGGAGAGCGCATGAGCGAGTCCCCCCTCCGTATCGGCAATGCCTCGGGCTTCTATGGAGACCGGTTCTCGGCCGTCCGGGAGATGCTCGAAGGCGGCCAGTTGGACGTCCTCACGGGCGACTACCTGGCCGAGCTGACGATGTTGATTCTCGGCCGGGACAGGATGAAGGACCCGTCCACCGGCTACGCCAAGACGTTCCTCCGGCAGATGGAGCAGTGCCTGGGGCTCGCGTTGGACAAGAAGGTGAAGGTCGTCGTGAACGCGGGCGGGTTGAACCCGTCCGGCCTCGCGACGGCGCTGCGCGAGCTGAACGACAAGCTGGGCCTCAAGGCGCGCATCGCGCACGTGGAGGGGGATGACCTCTCCGGCAGCGCGGACGAGCTGGGCCTCGGCTCGCCCATCACCGCGAATGCGTACCTGGGCGGCTGGGGCATCGCCGAGAGCCTGCGCGCGGGCGCGGACGTCGTCGTCACCGGCCGGGTGACGGACGCCTCGCTGGTGGTCGGCCCCGCCGCCGCGCACTTCGGCTGGAAGCGGGACGACTGGGACAAGCTCGCGGGCGCCATGGTGGCGGGCCACGTCCTGGAGTGCGGCACGCAGGCGACGGGTGGCAACTACTCCTTCTTCAAGGAGCTGGATGTCCGCCGGCCCGGCTTCCCGCTGGCGGAGCTGTTCGCGGATGGCTCGTCCGTCATCTCCAAGCACGCGGGCACGGGCGGCGCGGTGACGGTGGACACGGTGCTCGCGCAGCTCCTCTACGAAATCACCGGGGCCCGGTACGCGGGGCCTGACGCGACGGCGCGGTTCGACTCCATCACCCTGGCGGCGGACGGCAAGGACCGCGTGCGCATCTCGGGGGTGAAGGGCGAGCCGCCTCCGCCCACCGTGAAGGTCTGTCTCAACCACCTGGGTGGTTACAAGAACGAGGCGACGTTCATCCTCGTGGGGCTCGACATCGAGGAGAAGGCTGCGCTCATCCGAGGGCAGATGGAGGCGGCGCTCACGCGCAAGCCGAAGGAGACGCACTGGACGCTGGTGCGCACGGACCGCGAGGACGCCGCCACGGAGGAGCAGGCCGCGGCCTTCCTGCGTGTCGTGGTGAAGGACGCCGACCAGAAGCTGGTGGGCCGCTCCTTCAGTGGCGCCGCCGTCGAGCTGGCGTTGGGCACCTATCCTGGCTTCACCATGACGGCGCCGCCGTCGGATGGCGCGCCTTACGGTGTCTACACACCGGCCTATGTCGACGCGAAGCGCGTGGAGCACGTCGCGGTGCTGCCGGATGGCGCGCGCACGGTCATCCCGCCTACGGAGCAGTCCCTGAAGCTGGAGCCGGTCGGGACGCCCGCGTTGCCGGAGGCGCCGCCTTCGGGTCCCACTCGGCGGGCGCCGCTGGGGCGCATCGTCGCGGCGCGCAGTGGTGACAAGGGTGGCACGGCGAACATCGGCGTGTGGGCGCGGACGGACGCGGCCTGGCGCTGGCTGGCGCACTTCCTCACGGCGGAGAAGCTGCGCGAGCTGCTGCCTGAGACGGCGGCCTTCGCGATTGAACGGCACGACTTCCCCCAGCTCCGAGGGGTGAACTTCGTGGTCGACGGGATTCTGGGCGAGGGCGTGTCGTCATCGACGCGCTTCGACCCGCAGGGCAAGGCGCTGGGGGAGTGGCTTCGCTCGCGCCATGTGGACATCCCCGAGTCGCTGCTTCGTGAAGGAGAGGGTTGAGACCGATGCCAAGAATCACATCGCGGGTGAACACGGGCTCGGAGTCGTTCCAGGCACAGCGCGCGGACATGCTGGCGCGCCTCGCGGAGCTGCGGGGCGTGGAGGCGAAGGTCCGCGCCACCGAGAACAAGGCGACCGAGAAGTTCCACAAGCGTGGCCAGCTGCTCCCCCGCGAGCGGCTGATGATGTTGTTGGACCGGGGCTCGCCCTTCCTGGAGCTGTCCACGCTGTGCGGGTACGGCTACCACGACGACAGTGACGGCTCGCTGGCGGGCGGCAACAGCATCGCGGGCATCGGCTACGTGTCCGGCGTGCGCTGCTTCGTCTTCGTCAACAACTCCGCCATCAAGGGCGGCACCGCGTCGCCCTGGGGCGTGCAGAAGGCGCTGCGCGGACAGGCCATCGCGCTCCAGAACAAGCTGCCCATGGTGTCGCTGGTGGAGAGCGGCGGCGCCAATCTCATGTACCAGCAGGAGATCTTCATCCCGGGCGGGGAGACCTTCTACAACCAGGCGCGGATGTCGGCCGCGGGCATCCCGCAAATCACCGTGGTCCACGGCTCGAGCACGGCGGGTGGCGCGTACCTGCCCGGCCTGTCCGACTACGTGGTGATGGTGAAGAAGAAGGCGAAGGTGTTCCTCGCGGGTCCGCCGCTGCTCAAGGCGGCGACGGGAGAGGTGGCCACGGACGAGGAGCTGGGCGGCGCGGAGATGCACGCCACCGTCGCGGGCACCGCGGACTACCTGGCCGAGAACGACGCCGACGCCATCCGCATGGCGCGCGAAATCGTGTCCAAGCTCGGCTGGAACGAGCGACTGGCAGCGCGGGCACCCACGCTCTACGAGGAGCCGCGCTACTCGCCGGACGAGCTGTGTGGCGCAATCCCCGCGGACTACCGCAAGCCCTACGACTGCCGCGAAATCATCGCGCGCTTCGTGGACGGCTCCGACTTCACGGGCTTCAAGGACGCCTACGACACGCACACCGTCTGCGGGTGGGCCAACCTCTTCGGCGCGCCCATCGGCATCATCGGCAACAACGGCCCCATCAGTCCGAAGGGCGCGACGAAGGCGGCGCAGTTCATCCAGCTCTGCTGTCAGTCGGGCACGCCCATCGTCTACCTCCAGAACACCACGGGCTACCTGGTGGGGACGCAGCCGGAGCAGGGCGGCATCGTCAAGCACGGCTCGAAGATGATTCAGGCGGTGGCGAACGCCACGGTGCCGCAGGTGACGCTGCTGGTGGGTGGCTCGTTTGGCGCGGGCAACTATGGAATGTGCGGCAGGCCGTTCCATCCGCGCTTCATCTTCGCGTGGCCCAACGCGCGCACGGCCGTCATGGGCGGTGAGCAGGCGGCGAAGGTGATGTCGATTGTCTTCGGCGAGAAGCTCGCGCGCGACGGTGAGACGGTGGACGAGGAGGCCATCCGCGCCTTCACCCAGCCCATCGTCGACCAGTTCGACAAGGAGTCGCACCCCTTCAACGCCTCGGCGCGGTTGTTCGACGACGGCATCATCGACCCGCGCGACACGCGACGGGTGCTCGGGTTCGTCCTGTCCATCTGCCGCGAGGCGGGTCGACGCGAGGTCAATCCCAACAGCTTCGGAGTCGCACGCCTGTGAGAGGAGCGAACGGGATGGAGCGTTTCAGCAAGGTCCTCATCGCGAACCGGGGTGAGATTGCCGTGCGGGTGATTCGCACGTGCAAGCGGTTGGGCTATCGGACGGTGGCGGTGTTCTCCGAGGCGGACCGGGGCGCGCCCCATGTGCTCGCGGCGGACGAGGCGGTGCCGATTGGAGCGTCGCCCGCGAAGGAGTCCTACCTCGTCATCGACAAGCTCATCGGCGCGGCGAAGGCGTCGGGGGCCCAGGCGATTCATCCGGGCTACGGTTTCCTCTCGGAGAACGCGGCCTTCTCGCGCGCGTGCAAGGATGCGGGGCTTGTCTTCATCGGCCCGGACGCCGAGGCCATCACCCTGATGGGCAACAAGCGTCAGGCGAAGCTGCGGATGATTGCCGCCGGTGTGCCGTGCATTCCCGGCTACGAGGCCTCGGACGCGGACGACGAGGCGCTGGCGGTGGAGGGCGAGCGCATCGGCTTCCCGCTGATGGTGAAGGCGGCGGCCGGTGGTGGTGGACGCGGCATGCGACTGGTGCACGAGGCGTCGCAGCTCCGCGCCGCGCTGCGTGGCGCGCGCTCGGAGTCCACCAATGCCTTCGGCAGCGGCGAGCTCATCCTGGAGCGGGCGGTCATCAACGCGCGGCACGTGGAGATTCAGGTCTTCGCCGATGAGCACGGCAACGTCGTGCACCTGGGTGAGCGCGACTGCTCGGTGCAGCGGCGTCACCAGAAGATTGTCGAGGAGAGCCCGTCCCCCGCCGTCAGCGCGGAGCTGCGCGAGCGGATGGGACAGGTGGCCGTCACCGCGGCCAAGGCGATTGCCTACAAGGGCGCGGGCACCATCGAGTTCCTCCTCGCGCCGAGCGGCGAGTTCTACTTCATGGAGATGAATACCCGTCTCCAGGTGGAGCACCCCGTCACGGAGGAGATTACCGGCCTGGACCTGGTGGAGTGGCAGCTCCGCGTGGCGTCGGGCGAAGTGCTGCCGCGCGCGCAGCGGGACATCACCTGGACGGGGCACGCCATCGAGGTGCGCCTGTGCGCGGAGGACCCGGCGAACCAGTACGCACCTCAGGCGGGTCGGCTGCTGACGTGGCGGCTGCCATCGCGCGAGGGCGTGCGAATCGACCATGGCGTGCGCGAGGGGCAGGACATCCCGCCCTTCTATGACTCCATGCAGGCGAAGGTGATTGCGTACGGCTCCGACCGGGAGCAGGCGCGGCGGCGACTGGTGGAGGCGCTGCACGAGCTCACCGTGTTCGGCGTCACCACGAACAAGGCTCTGCTGCTCCACGTGCTGGAGGACGGCACGTTCCGCTCTGGGGTCTACGACACGGGCTTCATCGGCAAGCACGCGGACAGCGCGACGCTGGAGCGGTTGTACGAGACGAGCCCTCGTGAGCGGGCGCTGGCGGCGACGGCCCTCTTCCACGACGAGGCGCAGGTCCTCGCGAGGCGGAGTGGGCTGGACGGCTCGCTGGTGAACTGGAACACGGCGCACACGCATCCGGTGGCGATGACGCTGGAGGACCGGAACGGTGAGTCGAAGGTCTCGGTGCGGCCGGTGTCCCCGGAGCGGTACGAGGTGAGCGCGGGTGGCGAGCCGCTCGAGGTCGGCGTGTTGGCGCTGGCGGACAGCGTGTTCGACTACTCCGTCTCCGGGGCGAGAGGCCGAGCGCGGTACCTCCGCAGCGGAGACTCGCTCTGGCTGGACCTGGGCGTCGGGGCACGCCACCTCACGGACGTGACGTTCCGTCCGCCGAAGTCGACGGAGGGGGCGGGCACGGGACGACTGCTCGCGCCGATGGATGGACGCATCCTGCGCGTGGATGCGAAGCCGGGTGACGCGGTGAAGCCGGGTGACGTCCTCCTCGTGCTGGAGGCGATGAAGATGGAGTTCCAGCTCGTGGCGGACATCCCTGGCGTCGTCGAGGCGGTGAATGCCTCGGCGGGCGGACAGGTTTCAGCGAAGCAGCTGCTCGTGGTGCTCACGCCGGAGGCGAAGCCGAAGGAGCCGCCGGCCTGAGCCGCGTGACAGTGCGGACGAATCGAACCCCGGATGTCCGTTGTCCTGGAGTGCGAGGGGAATGTCAGTGACGGGGCTCCCACCTGTGTGGGTGCTCCGCCGCTGGAGCCCTTGCCCATCCCCTCGATTCAGTGGTGGTGGACCTGTCTGTCGTCGCCGGGCTGAGCGCGCTGTCGACTCAGGCCAAGCACGGCGAGGCCGATGAGGCACAGGGCGGCGCCGGAGGCACACACGCCGGCCCAGCCGAAGTGGGTCCATGCGGTGGTTCCCAGCCAGGAGCCACCCGCGCCGCCCGCGAAGTACGTCACCATGTAGAGGGTGTTGAGGCGGCTGCGTGCCTCCGGGCGCAGAGCGTAGACGCGCGTCTGGTTGGAGATGTGGTTGCCCTGGGCGCCCAGGTCGAGCAGCACCACGCCCAGGGCGATGCCCCACAGCCAGCGTCCGAGCGGCCACATCAACAGGAAGGACAGGAGCAGCACGCCGATGGCGAGCATGTTGATGCGCCGGCCTCCGTGCGAGTCCGCGTAGCGGCCCACGAGGGGCGCAATCATCGCGCCCACGACGCCGACGACACCGAAGAGGCCGGCGACCTGGGGGCCGTAGTGCTCGGGGAGGCTCTGGAGGTACAGGGCCAGCGTGGACCAGAAGACGCTGAAGGCGCCGAAGGTGAGCGCTCCGAGCACGGAGTGAAGGCGCAGGATGGGCTCGGTGCGTGCGAGGTGGACCAGTGAGCGCATCAGCTCCGGGTAGGGCATGGCGGCCACGGCCGGCTGCGAGGGCAGGGTGAAGCGCAGCACCAGCGCGAGCAGGAGCATCAACCCGGCGGCCATCCAGAACATGGAGCGCCAGCCCAGGTGCGTGCCCACGAAGCCGGCGGCGGTGCGTGACAGGAGGATGCCGATGAGCAGGCCGCTCATGACGGTCCCCACGACACGTCCACGCTGGGCGGCGGGAGCCAGGTGCGCGGCGAAGGGCACGAGGAGCTGGGGGACGATGGTGGTGGCGCCCACGATGAAGCTGGCGACGACGAGCCATGGAAGGGTGGGAGCGAGCGCGATGCCGACGAGAGAGAGGCTCACCAGCGCGGACATGGTGACGATGACGCGCCGTCGCTCCAGGCTGTCGCCGAGCGGGACGATGAGCAGCATGCCCGCCGCGTAGCCGACCTGGGTCAGCGTGGGCACGAGGCCGAGCGAGCTGCCCGAGGCGTTCAGCTCCCGGCCGATGTCCCCGAGCAGGGGCTGGTTGTAATAGAGGTTCGCGGCGGTGGCGCCGGAGGCGGCGGCCATGAGCCCCACCAGGCCTGTGCTGAGCGTGGCGTGAGCTGGTTCCGAAGAGGCGGGTGTCGACATGGGAGGCGCGGCGCACTCTCTGCCTGGAGAGCGGTCAGGTCCAGTGGCACATGAGGCGTGTCACGCCTGCTTGCCAGGGGGCGCGAAGGGCGTCGTGCGTGTGGTGGGGACCATGAGTGCGAGCAGGTCCCGTGACACGTGAGGTTTGTCGCGCCTGCTTGTGGGTGAACATGGGGTGAGTGGGAGCACCGCGTGCACGGGTGGGTGGGCGAGGGTGGAGTAACGCCGAGCCCGGGAGTGCGCAGGGCTTCTCGTGCGGGGGCGGGAGCCGCGTGTGAGGTGGGGCACCCCATGTGCGGCTCGGTGTAGGCTTCCGGGCATGGCTGGAGTCACCACCGCGCCGGAGCGCTTACCCGTCATCGACATGTCCCCGCTGTTTGACGCGTCCCCTTCCGAGGCACGGAAGCTGGTGGCGCGAGACATCGAGCAGGCGTGTCGTGACACCGGCTTCTTCTATGTCTCCGGGCATGGCGTCTCGGACGCGGTGCTCGCTCGGCTGGAGGAGGAGAGCCATCGCTTCTTCGCGTTACCGCGCGAGGCGAAGGAGGCCATCGCGATGGCGCACGGTGGGCCCGCGTGGCGCGGCTGGTTCCCGCTGGGGGGCGAGCTGACGTCAGGCAAGCCGGACCGCAAGGAAGGGCTCTACCTGGGCACGGAGCTGGGGTCCGAGCATCCGCGGGTGAAGGCGGGCTGGCCGCTGCACGGGGCGAACCTGTGGCCTGCGGAGGTGCCGGGGCTGCGCGCGGTGGTGCTCGACTACATGGCCGGTGTGACGCGCGCGGCGCATGCGCTGATGGAGGGCGTGGCGGAGAGCCTGGGGTTGGAGCGGGACTACTTCCACCGGATGTACACGGCGGACCCCACGGTGTTGTTCCGCGTCTTCCACTACCCCGCGGAGCCCGAGCCCGCTGATGGGGAGGAGCGCTGGGGCGTGGGGGAGCACACGGACTACGGGCTGCTGACGCTGCTCGCGCAGGACACGAACGGTGGGCTTCAAGTGAAGTCACGGCGCGGATGGGTGGAGGCGCCGCCGCTGCCAGGGACGCTGGTGTGCAACATTGGCGACATGCTCGACCGGCTGACGGGTGGTTGGTATCGCTCCACGCCGCATCGGGTGAAGAACGTGAGTGGGAAAGACAGGCTCTCGTTCCCGCTCTTCTTCGACCCGGACTTCGCGGCGGAGGTCCTGCCGCTGCCGGATGTGGCTTCGGCGGATGTGGATGAGGACCGTGCTCGGCGTTGGGACGGAGCGAGCGTCCACGCGTTCGAGGGCACCTACGGTGACTATCTGCTGGGGAAGGTGTCGAAGGTGTTCCCGCAGCTCGTGCGTCGGGTGCTGTAGCTCACGCGGGTCTGCGGACGATGGGCTCCATGAGGCCGGCCTTCACCAGCAGCTCATGCACGCGTCGAGCGAGGGCGACGTGCTCGGCGTTTTCGTAGGTGAAGCGCTCGGGGGTGAGGGTGATGAGGGTTCCCTGGTCCCCGACGTGCTCGATGCGCACGGGCGCGGGGAGTGGAGGCACGGTGCCTCGGTGCCTGGCGAAGTAGGTTATCCAGCCGGGTCTGTCGTTGGCTTGACCGTCGCGGGCGTTCTCCGTGGAGCGATATGCGTCGGACATGGCGATAGCCCAATCGGGTTCCCAGGCGAGCGCCATGCATCGCAGCACACTCGCGAGAACGGGTGCGGTGATGATGCGGTCTGCGTTCTCGCTGCGACCGAGCGTGGGCAGCGACAGCACGCACACGTTGGAGTTGCTCTCCGCGTAACTTCCGGAATTGATGTTGATACTTGCGCTGTCGTCCTTGTCTCCTCCGTTGTGGAACAGGAAGCTGAGGCCCAGCTCAAAAAAGACGCGTCCGTTGCCTTCCCGATTGACGCCCTTGCGAAAGTGCTCGGCGAGGGTGGTTTCATCGGGCGGCATCAGTGGGTGTTTGCGCGCGTCCTTGCGCGACCGCGTGTACTTGTACCAATGGGCCAGGAATGGGTCGCACGAAGCCAGGAGGTTGAGAAAGGTCGCCGTCCGGTGAGCGCACTGCTCCGGTGACTCGCGACGTGGCCCCCAATAGGCGCCTGCGTAGTACGTCTCCAGGTACGGGTAGGGCTTGAAATCTGGTGGAACGGGCACGGCGTTGTTTCCTCAGAGGGCCGGGGTGTGGACAACCGAGATCTCGTTGATACCAGCTCGCTCGAGCAGAATCCGAATGGCATCCGCTGACTTCTTCTCCGCGACATGCCACTCGATGCGAATGTTCTGCCCTCGCACGATATCTCGTTGTCGTTTGGCTTGCTCAATCATCCGTTTGGCACCCGTGGGCCTGAACCAATATTCGGGGTCCAGTTGGTCCGTGAACTTGTTGTCGTAGTTGGGACCCTTGGCCTCCAGGAGTATCTCGTCCTTGTATCCGTCGAACTTCACTTCGCCCACCCAGTAGGCGTCGTCGGCGGTGTGCCCCGAGATTTGCTCCTGGTAGCGGCGAGCCGCTGGCTTCATGGACTCGTTCGCGGGCTTCCATTGCCCAGGCCCTCGCGACGGTGAAGCGCTCTGGCCCGTGGTGTTGGCGCGCTGGAGGATGATGGCCGCGCCGGGCCCACCGCCCAGCACCGCCGCCGCGCGCCCCACTGGCACCGAGACTCGCTCCATGATGAGCGCTCCACTCGCGGAGAGCGACAGCACCGGAACCTCCGCAGTCGCGAACGCCGTGCCGCCCATTGTCCGCGCGACGCCATTCGCGGTTCCCCACGCCGTGATGAGCCCCGTCACCAGCTTGGAGACCACTTGAATCTGCTCTCCCCGAGGCAGGTACTGGAAGCGCTCCAGGTACTCGGGAGATGACGCCAGCAGGGCCGACAGGGCTGCGGGCATGTGCTGAAGCGCGGCGAGATGGTTGGACGGAGAAGTCGAGAAGAACTGCCCCACGGCCAGCGCCAGCTCGACGAAGGACTCCTCGGCTCCATCCAGGACCCGGCTCACCGTGTCGGCGTCGTCATGGACGTCGGTGAAGGCGCCGCCGCGTAGCTCCTCCAGACGTGAGCCCAGTGGGCGGAAGACGCCGCCCCTGCCCGAGTAGAAGCGTCCCAGCTCGAACAGCCCCGCCCGGAAGTTGCCGTCCTTCCACTCCACCTGCCCCACGCGCTGCTGCGTCTGCCCGCTGCGCACCCACGCGAGGCAGCCATCGGGTCGCAGCACCGCCACCTGTTCGAAGCGCTCCGTCCGGCGGACCAGCTCGCCGCGTGACGCCTCACCCGAAGCCATCACCTCGCGCAACATGAAGCCCACGGCGACCCGCGCTGGAAACTGTCCCAGCGTCACGGGCTTGTCGGGCAGCCTCGCCAGGAGCCGCGCCGCTTGCGTGGGCGTGAGCGACTGACCGGACAAAGGGCGCTCATCCCGCTCCTCCAGCCCCGACACCGCGAGCAACCGCTCCCAGGCATCCACACCGACAACGGCCGCATCCATCGACCGCGCACTGGACGCGAGCAGACGCGTGTCACGTCGACGGTGGCCTCGTGTCTCCGTGCTCGACAGGGCGTCCGAGCGCAGCGCCCCGCCAGGAGGATGCGGAAGTGAGGCGCAGCCCGTGCTCAACAGCACCACGCTCAACAACACGACCTTCATGTCCATGGACTGGTTCCCCAGCAAGCTCACGGTGAACCTCGACGCACCTGCGAGGGCCAAGACGTCGAGGCGAAAACCTCTCGCCTCGAGTTCACCGTGGGCCGCGACGAGCGGGCCCTCGGGCCCGCCGCGCAGCCGTGTCGCTCAGCTCCCGCTCGTCGCCGGCGCTTCCGTGCGCGGCAAGAGACGCCCACCCAGCATGGTGATGCGTCGTGCCGCCAGACGCTCACGCGCCTCGGGCTGGATGTCCTGCGGCGTCCACTTCAGGTCGTGGTCGAACTCCACGTGCACGGACTCGACGCCCTCCTGGCCCGTGAGACGCTGCTCGATTTCACGCATGAAGTACGCCGCCATCATGCACATGGGAGAGGTGATGTGCAGCCGCACCGTCACCTTGCCATCCTGGTGCGCCACGCTCTGGATGAGCCCCATCTCTCCAATCCCCAGCGGCACACCCGTCGCCATGCTGCACGGGTCCGGAATCGACTGGATGCGCTCGCGCAGCGCCGCTTCCGTCGTCACGGCCGCGCCTCCGGCTGGTAGCTGTAGGGCTTGATGTCGCCCTTGGCGCGCTTGCGAGCGAACTCGTCGTTCTCGATGCGCTTCTTCACCGCTTCCACGTCCACCCCGGCGTAGCGCGCGTAGTTGTCGCAGAGAATCATCCGCTTCACCTCCGGCGTCACCTGCATGCCCGCCATCTGCACCAGCTCCTCGGGCAGCTGGAAGTCGTGCCAGAACTTGTGCAGCGCCGGCTGCGGGTGGCTGAACACCGTCCCGGAGCCCCACATGATTTTCGACGGGCCCGCCCACTTGAGCAGCGCCGCCAGCGACTCCGCGAACCAGCGCTCGCGCTTCACCAGCAACGCCCCCGTCACCTCCAGGTTGACGTACACGTTGGGGAACAGCGACAGCTGCATGCCCGTCTCGTCCAGGAACGCCATGCCGCCATGGACGATTTCAAAGTTCAGGTCCGGGAACGCATCCGCCGCGCCGCCGATGTCGTCGACCTTGTACGGCTCCAGCGGCACCGCCCCCATCGGCAGGCCCTTGTGCACCGCGATGTTCTTGATGCCCAGCTTGCGCGCCCGCTCGAACAACGGGAACGCGATGCTCGGGTCATCCATCCGCCAGCCGGTGTGCTTGAACGAGTCTCCCAGCCACGCCGCCGGGTAGAGCTTCAGACCCGTGGGCTTGAGCTCTTCCGCCTGCCGCTCCAGGTCCTCCAGCGCCGCCGTGCCCCGCAGCGGGTCCACGCCCGCATAGACGAGGAAGCGGTCCGGGAAGCGCCGCTTGATGTCCACCGTCTTCTCGTACGAGCACAGCCCGTCCGTGTAGAGAGTCTGCAGCGGCAGCACGTGGTGCACCGCGAGGTCGATGTCGCTCTCCACGAAGAGGATGTGGGCCAGCTCGTCCACGGACCAGTCCTTCATGAACTGGTCGGCTTGCGGGACGCGGTGCGAGTCGTTGGACAACCCGCTGTGCAGTCCGAAGATGAGCTGAGCCAGGGACTCGGCGTACTTCCCCGCGCGCCAGTTGGATGGGTGCAGGTTGTACGCGTGCGTAACCGCATCGATGACGAAGCCGCCGCCAATCACCAGGAACTCCCTTCGGGTGCGCGCCGGGGAATCCGGCACGGTGAAGTCTCACTCATTCGCGGCAAGCACGGCGACGTCAGGAGTCGACCGCCAGCACTTCTCCGACGATTTGTTGAATCATCTGCGCATCGAAGGGCTTCTCGATGCGCGGGTTCGGAATGCGCTCCAGGAACTGGCGCGCCCGGGTGGTGTACGAGCCACCGGTGATGAAGATGAAGCGCAGGCTCAGCCCGGGCTCTCGCTCCCGCACCCGCTCGTACACGTCCATGCCGGTGATGCCCGGCATCATCAAGTCACAGAAGATGGCGTCGAACGGGCCACCGGAGGACAGCTTCGTCAGCGCCTCCTCGCCACTGCCCACCACCGTCACCTGGTGCCGCTTGCCGATGATGCGCGCCAGCGAACGGCCGACCGCGGGCTCGTCGTCAATCACCAGCAGCCGACCGCTGCGCTCCGACGACGGTGCGGGCTCCGAGGGCACCTCTCGCGGCGTCGCGTCCGCGGGCGCGGGGGGCAACTGCACCGTGAAGGTGGTCCCCCGTCCCGGCTCGCTGCGCACGGTGATTTCGCCTCCCAGCCCCCGGATGATGCCGTGGCAGATGGACAGCCCCAGCCCCGTGCCCGAGCCCACCGCCTTCGTCGTGAAGAACGGGTCGAAGATGCGCGCGAGCACCCCAGGCGGCATGCCGGAGCCGGTGTCGCTCACGTCCACCGCCACACCGCCATTCACGCCGGGACGCACCCAGATGGTCACCTGCTGGTTCGCCGGGTCTCCCTCTGGAATGGCCTGCGCCGCGTTCACGACCAGGTTGAGGAAGACCTGCCCCAGTCGGGACGCATCCGCGTGCACAGGCGGCACGTCCTCGTAGCGCTTGACGACCTGGGCCCGGGGACGCAGCTCGCTGGAGGCCAGCTTGAGGGAGAACTCCAGCGACTCGCGCACGTCGAGCAGCTCCCGCCGCTCCTCGTCCTGGCGGGAGATGTACTTCAAGTCCCGGACGATGTTGCGCACGCGGGTGGCGCCCTCGAGCGCCTCCTTGAGCAGCTCCCCGGTGTCCTTGATGGACACGGACCAGTTCGGCGCGAGCGCCCCATCGGGGAGCATCCGCCCCAGCTCCCCGCCCAGCCGCTGCATGGACTCCATGGCCGATTCCAGATTCGCCATGACGTAGGTGAGCGGGTTGTTGATTTCGTGCCCCACGCCCGCCGCGAGCGTGCCGGCGAGCACCATGCGGTCCGACTGGAGGAGCTGGGCCTGCATGCGCTTGCGCTCGGTGACGTCGCGCGCCATGACGACCACCGCGCCCACGCCGTCGAAGTCCACGGGCAGGCCTGCGCTCTCCGCGTCGAACCAGGTGCCGTCGCGGCGCATGTACCGAATCTCGCGCAGCGGGGCCAGCTCGCCCCGAGCCACCACGGAGTGCACGCGCTGGCGCACCACGTCCAGGTCGTCCGGGTGGACGATGGTCCAGATGGGACGGCCCAACAGCTCACTGGCGTGCTCGTAGTTCAGCGCGCGCAGCAGCGTCGGGTTGACGTAGATGAAGCGCTGGTCCCGGTGGACGAAGATGGCCTCGGGCGCCGTCTCGATGAGCTTGCGGAAGCTCTGCTCGGAGCGGTGCAGCGCCTCCTCCGTGCGCTTGCGCTCGGTGACGTCCTCGAAGGCGAACAGCCGGTAGCGCGACTCGTCACCGCTGGCGCCCATGGGCGTGGAGAGCCGGCGCAGCGTCCGCCCGTTGGCGAGCACCGCCTCGTCCCCGTGCAGCGGCGGTGGCGCGTCTGTCTCCGTGGCGGCGGGGTTCAGGCGCAGGAAGGAGGCCGCCTCGCCCGCGCGCAGGCAGTGGCCCAGCACGTCCTCGTGCGAGACCTGGCCCTTGCGCATGGCGGCTTCGAGCGACTCGATGCCCCACAGCTGGCAGAAGCGGCGGTTGGCGTAGAGGACGGTGCCGGAGCGGACCTCCACCACGTACAGGCCCAGGGGCAGGCTGTCGCTCATCGCCCACGGCGGCACCGGACCATTCGAATCGGCGATGGGGCTCCGGTTCTTGTCGAGCGCGGGAGGCGATTCGAGTCTTCGCACCGTGCAGTACAGCGGCCCACCCGCCGCGGAGCACGCCGCGCTCCACACGAGCCAGGCCCACGTCCCGTCACGACACCGCCACCGACAGGTGAAGCGCATGGTGCCCGTCGTGCGCGCCAGTGACTCCAACCGCGAATCCACCGCCGCCACGTCTTCCGGGTGGACGAAGCCCCGATAGCCTTCGAGCCGCAGCTCCGTGGGAGACCAACCCACCGTCACGTTCCAGGCCGGATTGGCTTCCAGAATCCTGCCCTGCGGGCCCAGCACCACGAACAGCTCGGTGGAGAGCTCGAAGAAGCGATGAGCCCACTGCTCCATCAACATTGCGTTCCTTCAACGCCCAGGGGCGCGAGACGCCACGGCCCTGGGGGGAGGGGACGTACGTCGCTTGGTGCATGACGGGGACAAACGAGTCTTCGAGGACATAGACACCATTTCAGGAAAAAATGCATGTCCGTAATTCATTGGAACGGGCGAGCGGGTGCGTGCCCGGGTGCAGGGCAACCACAGAGGCGAGCGGGGACGGACCGCGCCAATTCCTGTCGCATTCCGAGAAGTCTTGGCGAGGTGGGTAGGAATCCACCGCGATGGGGGCTCACGGGCGTCGGCCCGCACTCCATGTCTGTCTTGCAGGCGGCGGCGCGAATCCCCTGCGTAGGGAACGTCGAGGCTTGGGCAGACGCTGGAGGGTTTCGAGTGCGCCTGCTCCCGTGTTCGGCGGGCTCTCGCGAGGACGAGGTCAGTCGTTGTGGGTCACGGCCCACCCTGGAGCAGGGGAACTCGCTGCCAGTGCTCCTCGATGCGGCGCTTGCTCTCGCTCGACATGGGGAGTTGTGGGTGGAGGGATGACCAGGTGTCGCGTGTGGCGCTGGCGGCGTCCTTCACGACGCGAAGGACTTCGTCGGGGGGCAGCTCCAGCTTCCGGGCGAGCCGCTCGAAGCTGGCGAGGGTGACCTCGTCGAAGCGCTTGGAGCGCGCGAGGTTGAGCGCCAGGAAGTCGTTGGGGATGTACTGAATCGTGGAGACGAGGTCGTAGGCGGGGGAGAGCGTGGCTTGGACGCCGTCCGGGTAGAGCAGGGACCAGTTCTTGTGGTGGGCATCGCCGTTGCCGATGGCGATGATGAAGACGAGTCGGCGCAGGAACTCGTGAAGTGAGTCCAGGCCCGCCACCTTGAGGACGATGTTGGCGACGGTCTCGTAGTTGAACTTCTTGTACTTCTCCTCCGAGTAGAGGCCGAGCACCTGGGCCATGTCTTCCATGTGGATGCGGTGGCCGGGCTCGGGGCGGTCGAAGCGGCGGATGGCGTAGGCCAGGTCCTCGCGGAGGGGGAGGCCTTCGGGGAGTCCCTCGACGTCGCTGACCTTCACGAGCTTTATCTCCGGCACGGTGATGCCGGCGGCTTGGGCCCAGGTCATCATGGAGAACTCGTTCTCCGGAACGCGGTCGTAGCGGTTGTCCGGGAGCTTGAGAATCCAGTCGCCCCCTTGTCCGTTCGTGGGGAGCGTCATCCCCCGGTCCTTGCGCAGCATGGAGAACTTGAGCTGCACGCCCGCGAGCGAGAAGCGCAGGGGCTCCTGCTCGTTCGCGGTGTCCGTGGGAGGTGGCTCCTCGACGGGTGGAGGTGAGTCCCAGCGAAGGGCGGTCGCGGGCCGGACGATGAGCGCGCCGGGGAGGTCTTCTCCGAGCCGGGCGATGAGGAAGAACTCGCGTTGTCTGGCGATCTGCTCCCGCTCGGCGATGAGCTCGCGAAGGGGACCTTCGGGGAGGAGGTTGGAGAAGAAATGGGGCAGCCGCATCCGGCTGGTGTACCGACGGGAGAGGTCGTCCTCGAAGGACTGCCCCAGCACGGGACGTGGCGTGCGCTGGCGGTACTCCTCCGAGAGGACGAACTCGATGCGCTCGTCGGCGAGCAGCGTCAAGGTTCCGACGTGGATGTCGCCCAGATGGACATCGAGGATGCCGGAGGTGAGGGGGGCGGTGGGCTCCATGTCAGTCCTCCTCGTCGGAGATGACGAGTGACTGGATGGAGGGTCGGTCGGATTCATCCCAGCGTGTCTTGGCTCGGAGGAAAGAGTCGAGCTGAGTCAAGAATGCTTCTGCCCGAAGTATGAAGAACTTGTCTTCATCGCCTCGTTGAATTGCGAAGCGGGCCTCGGGAGTAATGAGGTGGCTCGACAGAATCCGCGAGTCTAGTGGTTGCTCTGAGCGAAGAATCTCCAGGATGGATGGGGCTTGAAGTTTTGGATGAATGATTCGGTTGAGGGGGCTTCTTCTTTGGCCTGAGTTGTCGATGGGGAAAATCGAGCGGAGCACGTGCCACCCTTGTTCGTTGATGAGAGTGGTCACGTCCAGAGGCGAGCCATCAAGGAGGTTTCTTGGGTGGGCATCGAGCAGTGTCAGGAATACCCAGAGACGAGTCTCAAACCAGAAGTAGATGGCCCTGTTTGTGCTGGTGGGGATTGTGTCGAGCGCCTGGGTGATGAGTGATGGAATGGATGCGTTTGGTTTTCCCGCGGAGGCGAGGAGCCGCTGGATGGACCCTTCCTCATCAAGGCCGATGGCGTTTAGATCGGTGATGGGTGAAGCGGTTGCTATGCCGAGCTGTCCATTGAATAGAACTCGCCAAGCCCAGCGAGCAAGCAGTTCTCGGGAACGCGCTGTGGGATTGGGGTGGAGATGAAAGAACCTTGCCAAGGCGAGCAGTGGGTGGTGCTCGTACGGTAGGATGTTGATGTGGGGGATGCCTATGTCGCGCTTGGTGAAAATGATGGCGTCACGTAGCGCCTTGTCGGTCTCAAGCATGTTTGCCGTGAGGTCGTCGTCTTCACGCAGTTGCGTCTGGAAGTCCTGGGTGAAGTCGAGTCCCTGTACCGCGAGGACGGCCTGAACCAGAAAGCCTTGTTCGAGCCTGCCGAAGTCCAAGTCTTGCAGGGTACGAGACATTGACTGCAGGTCGAGCGGTCGCGACCCCGACGTGCTGCCATACAGGGCGTTGAAGACCTCCTCCTGGGTCAAAGGCTTTCCCGAGGTGTTCAATCGCTTGAAGATGATGCGGAGGGTCTGCTCCTCGTCCGCGTCGACGATGTATGCGGGGAGCTGGAACTCTCGAATCGCCTTGCCGAACCGGATGGCGGCCTTCGTGTGCTCCGGGTGTTGGGTTCGTCCTGGGTAACCGTCCAACCATTCCAGCAGGTGCTCGCTGTCCAGCGTGACGTTCAACGGAAGCCAATGCGCTTGAATCGACTGCTCGTCCGTAGGACGGATGAGCTCCGCCGTCTCCAGGTCGAAGAAGATGGAGAAGTCGTCGAGCCCTCGCATGTCCACGGTTCCCTTGCGGAGCAAAACGCTTGTCAGGGACGAGATGCGCTGTTGCCCATCCACGACCCACAGGGCCTGGGCGGATGAAGGCGCGTCGATGTGTGCTGGGCCGTAGTGAAGGCTTGCCGCCGACGCCTCGCGCTTCCAGAACAACAGGGTACCGATGGGATAGCCCCGGTACACGCTGTCGAACAGGGCGCGGATGTCCTCCGAGGTCCACTTCAGGGGGCGCTGGAAGGAGGGGATGCGCACCTCGCCGCGCTGGACCTTGTCCATCAGGTCCTCGATGCTGAAAGCCGTCGCTTGGGGGCGCCGCGTCAGGGTGGGTGGCATGGATCTCCCAAGGACGGCCTCTAACACGCCAGAGGACAGCGCTTCTGTCTGCTCAATGCCTGTGTCAGTCATTCAGGGTTGGATACACTTCCCTACCCAAAATGCCGTTCAGGTTGTAAAATTGAACCCGTTTCCAGGAAATAGTGTCCGCTTGTACGCTGAGTGAGGTACCGGGCTTGACGGCCTTGAGAATGATCTTCAACATGCCGGCACGTTTCCTCCCAAAGAGTGAGACGCAGCGGCGGTAATCGCCTCCCCCAAAAGCGATATCGCCGTATGAAGTCCCAGTTGAGCCCCGCGCGCCGCGTTCCCCCTCTCGGCGCGCGGTGGCCCCTGGGATTCCCGCCGCACCCCTGCAGACTCCACCAGGCAAGCATCCTGCGCTCGCACCATGCGTGGAGTTCATCTCGCTTGCGAGCCTCATAGGCCGGGCGGAGAGTGGGCGCCTCTTTCGGAGGTCTTCTTGCCCGTCTCCACGTTCATCCTGTCTTCATCCCTCGCGCTCCAGCTCGTCTCGGGGGCCGCGCCGGCCGTCACGAAGTCCGCGCCCGCGAAGTCCGCGCCCACGGCGAAGGCTTACACGCCGCCCCTGGCTGTCGCGGAGAAGCTGGTGGGGCCCGCGCTGACGGAGGGTCATTCCTACGCGCGGCTCGCGGAGCTGACGGATGGGATTGGACCGCGCCTGTCGGGCTCGGAGGGCGCCGCCGCCGCGGTGCAGTGGGCGCTGCGGAGCTTCAAGGCGGACGGCGTGAAGGCTTGGACGGAGCCCGTCAAGGTGCCGCGCTGGGTGCGGGGCGAGGAGCGCGGCGAGGTGCTCGCGTCCGAGCGCACGCGCGGCCATCCGCTGTTCCTGCTCGCGCTGGGCGGCAGTCCTCCCACGGCCCCGGAGGGGCTCACGGCGGAGGTGGTGGAGGTGACGTCGCTGGAGGGGCTCGCCGCGCTGGGCGACTCGGTGAAGGGGAAGATTGTCTTCTTCAACCACACGATGACGGTGGCCGCGGACTACGGACGCTTCGCGGGGCTGCGTGGCCGGGGTCCCGCGCTGGCGGCCAAGGCGGGCGCGGTGGGCGCGCTGGTGCGTTCGCTGGCGACGGCGTCCCTGCGCACGCCGCACACCGGCTCCACGCGCTTCGAGGACGAGGGCCCGCGCATCCCCGCTGCGTCCGTCGCGACGGAGGACGCGGAGCTGCTGCACCGTCAGCTCGCGCTAGGGGTGGTGCGGGTGAAGCTGGTGCTGGGGTGCTCGGAGCTGCCGGACGCGGACTCGCACAACGTCGTCGCGGAGATTCGCGGGCGGGAGAAGCCGCAGGAAATCGTGCTCATCAGCGCGCACCTGGACTCGTGGGACGTGGGCACGGGAGCGCATGACGACGGCGCGGGCGTGGTGATGGTGATGGAGGCCGCGCGGCTTATCGCGAAGCTGCCGCAGGCGCCTCGGCGCACGGTGCGCGTGGTGCTCTACATGAACGAGGAGAACGGGCTGCGCGGCGGTCGCGCGTACGCGGAGACGCATGCGGCGGAGCTGTCGCGGCACGTGGCGGCCATGGAGATGGACTCCGGTGGTGGGCGTCCGGTGTCCGTGAGCTTGCGCGCGGGCGCGGGGGGGCAGGAGCTGCTCAAGCCCTGGCTGACGCCGCTGGTGGCGCTGGGCGCGGCCAACTTCTCCGCGCGTGAGGCGGGTGGCGCGGACATCAGCCCGCTGGTTCCGGCGCGCGTCCCGTTCTTCGGCGTGGAGGTGGACTCCAGCCGCTACTTCGACGTGCACCACACGCATGCGGACACGCTGGACAAGGTGGATCCTCAGGACCTGGCGCGCAGCACCGCCGCCACCGCGTGGGTGACGTACGCCATGGCGGAGTCCCCGGAGACGCTCGTCCGCCCGGAGGCTCCCACCTCGCCGCAGCCTGGCTCGGCGCCCGTGGCGTCTCCGCCGAAGGCCAACGCGGGGCACTGAGCAGGAGCCCGCGGTTGATTGAGGGGCGGAAGCACTCAATTTTGTCGATATCGGGCAGTTTGCTTTCAATCCGCTGCCGGATTGCTGTCAGAGCCGCTGATATCGACAAGATTGAATGAAGCCCGAGTGCCTGCATCTCGGGGAAGAGTTCTGGGAGACGCCACCCGCGTTTCCACGAGGCGCGGCGTTGATGCTCCAGGAGGCGCTGGTCGTTCCCCGAACGGGGCCGGGTGGCGAGTCGACATGGACGGCTCGAAGTTCATGGCGGTCATTTTCCACGGGGTATCGAGATTGCTTTCGCAGTCGGGTAACAACAATGGTCTAGATTCCGACCCCTGCTGCTTCACTCCGGGGAGGGGCTTGTGTCCGAGGCGTTCTACGTTCGTGTGGGGAAGGTCGAGGAGCGGAAGGTCACGTTCCACTGTCTGACGGGCTTCGCGGGCGGCCTGGCGGACTACGCCGACACCCGGTCCTTCGCGTTGATGCTGCTGCTCGACGCGAAGGACCGCGCTGGCGACACCCGCTATCTGGTGCGAGGCGCGCCGCCTTCCGTGGCCGACGAGCACCTCGCGTTGGCCGACAAGGCCGCCAAGGCACCCTCGTCGCTCCACAAGGACGCTGGCAACCCGAACGTCTTCGAGGCGAAGTGGCATGCCCGGCACACGCCCCGCTTCGTGGAGCGCTCCTACGTCCTGGCGCGGCACAACGACTTCGACGAGGCGACGCTCCGGGAGGCCTTCGAGGAAATCTCCCCCCTCCAGGACCAGGGGCGGTGGCTGTTCCTGGAGGCAGCCTGGGCGCGCATGCACCGCTTCGCCCTCGCCGTCGAGGTGACGGACGCGAAGTACCTGGAGCACCTCGCGGAAGGGCAGCTCTTCGCGACGACCGCCTTCGACGTGTGGCTCGAGTCGCGTCCTCTCGCTCTTTGAGACAGGGATGGGCGGGGCCGGGCACCTGCCCGCCCGCTCCCCCTCGCCTCGTTGACGCCTCCGGCGACTCCATGGTTGCTTGGCGCTCCTCCGGCACGGCCCGCCGGGGAAGTGGTGAGTGCCTGTGACTGTGACTGCTGGTGACTCGCGGCCTCGCCGCGATACCGCTGCCTCGGAATTGATGACCTGGCTCGCTTCGGAAGCGAAGCTGCTGGCCACGCCCGCCCCACTGCTCGAAGGGCTGTGCGAACGCCTGTCCGCGATGGGCGTGCCCCTGGCCCGCGTGTCCATCGTCCACTTCACGCTGCACCCGCTCCTCCACGGGAGGAGCTTCCGCTGGCGCCCCGGACAGCGCGGAACCACGGAGGTCCACCCCCACGGCCTCCAGCACCTGCCCCCCTTCTCGCGCAGCCCCTTCAAGGCCCTGCAAGAAGGCCTGTCCATCATCGACCGCCGGCTGGAGTCGCCGCTCGCCGACGACGACTACCCCATGTTCGCCGAGCTGCGCGCGGAGGGCCTCACCGAGTACCTCGCCCTGCCCGTGTGCTTCAGCGACGGCCAGCGCCACGCCATCTCCTGGGCCACCTCCGCCCCCGGCGGCTTCACCGACGCGCACCGCGCCATGCTCCAGGAGCTGCACCCGCTGCTCGAGCTGGTGCTGGAGGTCATGGTGCGCAGGGACACGACGGGCGTGCTGCTCGACACGTACCTGGGCCGCGACACCGGCCGGCGCATCCTCCAGGGACAGATTCGCCGAGGCGACGGCGAGACGACCTCCGCTGTCATCTGCCTGAGTGACTTGCGCAGCTTCACCGCGCTGTCGGACGCGCTGCCTCGCGACGCGCTGCTGGAGCTGCTCAACGCCTACTTCGAGACCATGGTCAGCGCCTTCCACGCGAACGGCGCGGAGGTGCTCAAGTTCATGGGCGACGCGGTGCTGGCCATCTATCGCATCGACGCGAGCGCTTCCGTGGAGTCCCGGTGCCAGGCCGCCGCGCGCACCATCCACGAGGCCGTGGCCGCCTGCGCACGCGACAACACCCGCCGTCGCCGCGAGGGCCTGACACCCTACGAGTTCGGCGCATCGCTCCACGTGGGCGACGTGATGTACGGCAACATCGGCGCCTCGGACCGGCTCGACTTCACCGTCATCGGCCCGGCGGTGAACCTGGCCAGCCGCATCGCCGGCCTGTGCGCGGGACTCAACGTGCCCGTGCTGCTCTCCGAAGCCTTCGTCTCCCACTACCGTGGCGGCGTGAAGGACCTGGGCCACCACCCCGTCAAGGGCGTGCCTCAGCCCGTGCACATCTACACGCTCGAAGCCCAGTCCACCGCGCGCACCTTCGCGTGAGCCGGAGTCACTCCGCGGGCGCCGGCTTCCGTCCGCGCTGCAGCGGCTGCTCCGGCAGGCGCAGCGTCACCAGGAACGCGAGCAGCGCGACCAGGATGGCGCAGCGGTACACCGCCGACACCGCGCGCGTGAAGGACTCCTTCAGCGCACGGCTCGTCCGGTCCACGGCCTCCAGCGCGCTCCGCTCCTGTGCATCCACGCTCGCCACCGCGTCTTCCGAGGCCTTGACGCGCTGACGCTCGGCAGCCAGCTCCGCGCTCACGCGCTGCTTCACCTCCTCCGCCTGGAAGACGGTGCGCGTCGAGCCTCCTTCTCCTCCCGCTCCGGGCGTGGCGGACGACAGCTCGGCACGCAGGTGCGGGGGAAGTCCCTCGGTGGCCTGGGCCACGCGCGTCCCCATCTCATGGGACAGCGTCGTCGCGAACACCGCGCCCATCAGCGCCACCCCGAGCGTCATCCCGAGCTGCCGGAAGAACGTCGCCGCTGACGTGGCCACGCCAATCTGCCGCGGTGACACCGCGTTCTGGATGGCCAGCGTGTAGAGCGGAATGGACGGCCCCAGGCCCACGCCGACGAGGACCATCTTCACGGTGACCTCCGCCTGTGTGGAGTCCGGCGTCAGCGTGAAGCCCATCACCGTGAAGCCCACCATCAGCAGCACGAGCGAGCCGAGCATCAGCACCTTGTAGTGGCCGAGCCGAGAGACGAGCTGTCCGCTGAGCACGTTTCCCGCCACCACGCCCAGCGTCAGCGGCGTCAGCGTCAGCCCCGAGTGCGTCGCCGACAGCCCCACCACGTTCACCATGAACAGCGGCAGGAACACGACGCCCGACAGGAACACCGCGCCGATGATGAACACCGCCGCGTTGCCCAGGGCGAAGGTCTTCTGGCGGAACAGCTTCAAGTCCAACAGGGGCTCATGCGCGCGGCGCTCCTCGCGGATGAAGAGCGCCGTGCCCACCGCCGCCAACGCGAACATCCCCAGCACCTGCCACGAACTCCACGCAAAGCCGCCTCCGTGCGCCACCTGCTCCGCGCCGCGTCCCAGGCTGAGCGCCAGCAGCAGCGGAACCACCGCCAGCGCCAGCAGCACCGCGCCCACCACGTCGAGCTTCCCTCGCGACACGCCCTCTGGCCTCAGCCGGGGCATGCGCAGCAGCACGAGGGCGAGCGCCACCGCTCCCACGGGCAGGTTGATGAAGAACACCCAGTGCCAGCCGAGCCTGTCCGTGATGAAGCCACCGGCGAGCGGCCCAATCACGCTCGACAGGCCGAACACCGCGCCGAACAGGCCCTGGTACTTGCCTCGCTCGCGCGGTGGGAAGAGGTCGGCGACGACCGACAGTGCGCCGGTGAACAGCGCCGCGCTGCCCAGTCCCTGCACCGCGCGGAACAGGATGAGCGACACCGTGGAGCGCGACACGCCGCACAGGAAGCTGCCGAGCAGGAAGACGACGATGCCCGCGGCCAGCACCGCGCGGCGACCGAGCAGGTCCGACAGCTTCCCCCACACGGGCACCATCATCGTCGACGCGACGAGGTACGACGTGGTGAGCCACGGGTAGAGCGCTGGGGAGATTCCCAGGTCCGCCTGGATGGACGGGCCAGCGGTGGCGACAATCGTCTGGTCCAGCGCCGCGAGCAGCAGCCCGAGCAGCGCGCCCAGCATCGTGAAGACCTTCTGTGCGCGGGTGAACGCGGGGAACGCGGCGGGCGCTGCCTCGAATGACGTGGGCGCGGCGGACGGAGCCATGTTCGCGAGCAGGACCTTCGACGCGGAAGCCTTTGCGCGAAGGTGAGCCCTGTCCGGTGGATGCGCCACCGCCCTCGCACGACAGGTTGCTCGGCGAACATCTGGCGCATGCGCCGCTCGTGTCAGGCACGCCGCGCACGTGTGTCGCGCGGGCACGCGTCAGGCACTTCGCTTGACAGTCCGAAGAGGCCGACAGTACAAACCGCCCCGTGTTGGTGCCTGGATTTCGGTCCAGGCTTAAAAGGGAACCCGGTGTGATTCCGGGGCTGCCCCGCAGCGGTAAGTGAGAACGAACCTCGTCATTGGCACTGGTTCCCCTCGGGGAGCTGGGAAGCGACGAGCAGTAGGAAGCCGGCCCACAAGGCCGAAGCGCTCACGAGCCCGAAGACCTGCCCGCATCCGCTCGTGGGAGAAATCCACGGACGGTTTCGACCTGGAGCCGCGTGGGACGGCCGGAAGGTCCGAGCAGCGCTGAGCACTCTCAGCCGGTCTTCGCGCGCGCCTCGGCTTTTCCGAACCTTCACCCCTCGTGTCTCCAGTCGCCCGTGGGGGCGAAGGTCGGTCCGTGGGCTCCTTCCGGGGCCTGATGCGCGCGCTGTGTCGCGGGCATCGTGACAGTCCTTCATCCACGCGGGAGCCCTGTCGGGCGACCTCGGTCGTCCGTGCTGCGTGGAGGCGGGACGATGCGGGACGAAGCGGGACATGCGGTGCGCTACCCCGATGGGAATGTGCTGCTGCGCAACCTGACGCGCACCTTCCCCGTGGTGACGCACGGCCAGGGCGTCCACCTCTTCGACGCGAGTGGCAAGCGCTACCTGGACGCCTCCGCCGGAGCGCTCGTCGCCAGCGTGGGCCACGGCAACCGCGAGGTGGCGGACCGCATCCACGAGCAGCTCCTGCGCGTCGCCTACGTCAACGGCACCCACTTCACCACCGAGGTGACGGAGCAGCTCGCCTCGCGTCTGTGTGCGCTCGCGCCGAAGGGACTGGAGCGCGCGGCGTTCCTGGGCTCTGGCTCCGAGGCGGTGGAGGCGGCGGTGAAGTTCGTCCGCCAGCTCTGGGTGGAGCGGGGCCAGTCGCAGCGCACCAAGGTCATCGCGCGCATGCCCGGCTACCACGGCAACACGCTGTACGCGCTCTCGCTGTCGGGCCGGCCCCACTACAAGACGTTCTTCGGGCCGATGCTGGCCGAAGTCGTCACCACGCCTGCGCCGTATCCGTATCGCTCCGGTCTGGAGGACTACGCGCGCGACGGCGCGGAGCACTACGCGCGGCTCCTCGAAGAGACGATTCGGCGCGAGGGCCCGGACACCATCGCCGCCTTCATCGCGGAGCCCGTCATCGGCTCGTCCGCGGGTGCCTCGCTGCCGCCTCCCGGCTACTTCGAGCGGGTGAGCGCGCTGTGCCGCGAGTACGGCATCCTCACCATCGCCGACGAGGTGATGTGCGGCTGCGGTCGCACTGGCCGCTTCTTCGCCAGTGAGCTGTTCGACTTCACGCCCGACGTGCTGGTGCTCGGCAAGGGCATCAGCGGGGGCTACGCGCCGCTGAGCGCGCTGCTCGTGCGGCAGGCGCACCTGGAGGAGATGCGCCAGGGCTCCGGTGGCTACATGCACGCACAGACATATCTCCAGGCGCCCGCGATGACAGCGGCGGGGCTCGCGGTGCTCGACTACTTCGAGCGGCACTCCCTGGTGGCGCATGCAGCGCGCGTGGGTGCGCACCTCCAGCGTCGCTTGCGTGAGGTGCTGTCGCCGCTGCCGCACGTGGGCTCCATCCAGGGCGTGGGTCTGATGGCTGGCGTCGAGCTGGTGGAGGACACGGCGAGCCGTCGTCCCTTCCCGCGCTCGCGCAAGGTCATCGAGGGCCTGCTCGCGGAGCTGTTCGAGGTGGGCCTGGTCCTCTGGTCCAACACGGGCCACGCGGACGGGACGAACGGTGACCTGCTGATGCTCGGCCCGCCGCTCGTCATCACCGAGTCGGAGGTCGACGAGCTGGTCGACACGCTCGCACGCGGCATCCACCACTTCTTCCGGAGGGAGTCATGAGTTTCCGCATCACCTACTCGGTGCTGGATGCCGACCTGTCCACGCTGCACGCGCAGTTCGACGAGGCGCTCACCGCCGTGCGCGCGAAGCTCGGCGGCGAGCTGCCGTCATGGATTGCCGGTGAGGCGTTCCGGAGCGGGGACCTGCTGGCGAGCCGCAATCCGGCGCGGCCGGACGAGGTACTGGCCTCCTTCCACCGCACGCCCGTCAAGGAACTGGACCGCGTGGTGCGCGTGGCTCGCGAGGCGCAACGCGCCTGGGGCGCCACCGCGTGGGAGGAGCGCGTGCGCATCCTGCGTCGCGCCGCCGACCTCATCTCCGAGCGCCGGCTGGAGCTCTCCGCCCGGATGACGCTGGAGGTGGGCAAGAGCCGGCTGGAGTCGCTCGGCGACGTGGAGGAGTCCGCGGACCTGCTGCGCTACTACGCCGGACAGCTCGAGCAGGCCGAGGGCTTCGTGCGGCCCATGGCGCGCCTGTCCCCGAACGAGGACACGCGCAGCGTGCTGCGGCCCTATGGCGTGTTCGCCATCATCTCGCCCTTCAACTTCCCGCTCGCGCTCGCGGCGGGCATGAGCGCGGGCGCGCTGCTCGGCGGAAATGCCGTCATCCTCAAGCCCAGCGAGGAGACACCGTGGTGCGCGGAGGGCCTGTACCACGCGCTCGCCGACGCGGGCCTCCCTCCCGGCGTCTTCCAGGTGTTGCACGGCGAAGGCGAGGCGTTGGGCGCCGCGCTCGTACGTCACCCCGGCGTGGATGGCGTCTCCTTCACCGGCAGCAAGGCGGTGGGCATGGACATCCACCGGCAGCTCTCCACGGGCCGCGTGCGGCCGTGCTTCCTGGAACTCGGCGGGAAGAACCCGGCCATCGTCTGCCGTGACGCGGACCTGGAGGCCGCCATCGAGGGCTGCTTCCGCTCCGCCTTCGGCCTGTCCGGCCAGAAGTGCAGCGCGCTGTCTCGCATCTACGTGCACGAGTCCCTGCTGAACGACTTCACCGATGGCCTCGCGGCGAAGGCCCAGAGCGCGATGGTGGGGGACCCGTCCCTCGCGTCCGTCTTCACCGGCCCCGTCATCAACGCCGCGTCCGTGCAGCGCTTCGAGCGCGCGGTGGACGAGGCGCGTCGCGATGGCGCGGTCATCGCGGGCGGTGAGCGCCTGCGCCTGGGCGGCGCGTTGGACTCGGGCCACTTCGTCGCGCCCACCGTGGTGACGCTGTCCCACGGACACCGGCTGATGCGCGACGAGCTGTTCCTGCCCTTCGTCGGCGTGACGAGCTTCCGCACGCTCGAAGAGGCGCTGCGGCTGGCCAACGACTGCGACTACGGCCTCACCGCGGGCATCTTCAGCCGAAACGCCGAGGAGGTGGAGCGCTTCATGGCCCACGCCGAAGCGGGTGTTCTCTACGCCAACCGCCGCACGGGCGCGACGACGGGCGCCTGGCCCGGCGTGCAGTCCTTCTGCGGCTGGAAGGGCAGCGGCGCGTCCGGCAAGGGCGGCTGCGGCCCCTACTACGTCTCCCAATTCATGCGCGAGCAGGCGCAGACGCGGATGGGCTGACGCCCTCGCGAGGAAACCTCCATGACCACGCTCTATCCCGAAGTGAAGGTTGCTCCCCCGGGGCCGAATGCCCGGGCCATCATCGCGCAGGACCAGCGCCACAGCTCGCCCTCGTACATCAAGGAATACCCCCTCGTCGTCGAGCGCGGCGAGGGCCCGTGGGTCCACGACGTCGACGGCAACCGCTTCCTCGACTTCATGGCCGGCATCGCCGTGGCCTCCACCGGCCACTCGCATCCCCACGTCGTGAAGGCCATCCACGACGCGGCCGACCGCTTCCTGCACATCTGCGGCACCGACTTCTATTACGACGGGTTCTCCAAGCTCTGCGCGCGGCTCGCCAGCTACCTGCCGGACATGGGCCCGAAGAAGGTGTTCCTCACCAACTCCGGCACGGAAGCAGTCGAGGGCGCGCTCAAGCTCGCGCGGCACCACACCCGCCGTCAGTACGTCGTGGCCTTCAAGGGCGGCTTCCACGGCCGCACCCTGGGCGCGATTTCGCTCAACTCCTCCAAGGTCGCCCAGCGCGCCTTCTTCGGGCCCCTGCTGCCGGGCGTCATCCACGTCCCCTACGCGAACCCGTACCGCTGTCCCAACGGGTGCCAGCCGTACACCTGCGGCGACGCGTGCAACCCGGCCCTGGCGCTGGAGAAGGAGTGGTTCGTCAACCACGTGGACCCGCGTGAGGTCGCCGCCATCTTCGTGGAGCCCATCCTGGGCGAGGGCGGCTACGTGGTGCCTCCAGTGAGCTTCCTCCAGGAGCTGCGCCGCATCTGCGACACGCACGGAATCCTCCTCGTGTTCGACGAGGTCCAGTCGGGCATCGGCCGCACGGGGAAGATGTTCGCGGCGGAGCACTTCGGCGTGATGCCGGACATCGTCCTGTCCGCGAAGGGCATCGCCTCCGGCATGCCGCTGGGCGCCATCATCGCTCGCGAGTCGGTGATGACGTGGCCGCGCGGCTCCCACGGCAGCACGTACGGCGGCAACCCCGTGTGCTGCGCCGCGGCGCTCGCCACGCTGGACGTGGTGGAGGGGCTGCTGGAGCAGGTGACTGTCACCGGCGCGGTGCTCCAGCACGGCCTTCGCGAGCTCCAGTCGCGCTACCCCATCATCGGTGACATCCGAGGCGTGGGCCTCATGGTCGGCGCGGAGTTCGTGGACCCGGTGACTCGCGAGCCGGCGAGCGCCTACGTGGCCGCGCTGGAGCAGCTCGCCTTCCGAAAGGGCCTGCTGCTGCTGTCGTGTGGCAAGTCCACCATCCGCTTCGCGCCGCCGCTCATCGTCGGGACGCACGAGGTGGCCGTCATGCTGCGCGTGCTGGAGGAGTGCCTGCGTGAGCTTCCGCTCGACATGGCAGCCTCCGCGCCCGTGGTCGGCGTGAAGCTCTGAGGCCCGCCATGGACAAGCTCTGCTCGATGAAGGAGGCCATCGCGGCCTCCGTGAAGCACGGGAGCTCCATCGTCATCGATGGCTTCACCCACCTCATCTGCTTCGCCGCCGGTCACGAAATCATCCGTCAGGGCATCAGAGACCTGACGGCCATCCGCCTCACCCCGGACCTCGTCTATGACCAGCTCATCGAGGCGGGCGCCGTCCGCAAGCTCGTCTTCAGCTGGGCGGGCAACCCCGGCGTGGGCAGCCTGCACGCGCTCCGTCGACGCAGCGAGGCGTCCTCCACCGAGCCCCGGCTGGAGCTGGAGGAGTACTCACACTTCGGGCTCCTGTCCCGCCTGCTCGCGGGCAGCGCGGGGCTGCCCTTCTGGCCCTTGAGCAACTACCAGGGCGGCGACATCGCCAAGGTGAACCCCGCCATCAAGACGGTGCGCTGTCCTTACACGGACCGCGAGCTGGCCACCGTGCCGGCGCTCCATCCAGACGTGGCCATCATCCACTGCCAGCGCGCGGACCGAGAGGGCAACGCGCAGGTGTGGGGACTGCTCGGCTCGCAGAAGGAGGTGGCCTTCGCCGCGCGCAAGGTCGTCGTCGTGGCCGAGCAGATTGTCCCCACCGAGGTCATCCGCAAGGACCCCAACCGCACGTTGGTGCCCGGCATCATCGTCAGCCACGTCGTGCACGAGCCGTGGGGCTGTCACCCCAGCTTCGTGCAGGGCTTCCATGACCGGGACAATGACTTCTACGTGAAGTGGGAGGACATCTCCCGCCAGCCGGAGACCTATCGCGCGTGGCTGGAGGAGTTCGTCTACGGCGTGAAGGACCGACAGGGCTACCTCGCGCGACTGGAGACGGGGCTGCTCGACAAGCTGCGGGCGAAGGCTCGCGTCTGCGAGGGGGTGGACTATGGCTACTGAGAATCAGCCGGGGCCCACCGCCTCCGAGCGGATGGCGTACCGCGCCGCGCGCGAGCTGCACGATGGGGACGTCGTCTTCGTGGGCATCGGCCTGCCGAACCTCGCGTGCAACCTGGCGCGGGCCACGCATGCGCCGGGCCTGTTCATGATCTACGAGTCCGGCGCCGTGGGAGCGATTCCCGAGCGGCTCCCCGTCTCCATCGGCGACCCGTCGCTGGTGACGGACTCGCTGGCCGTCGTCGGTCAGGCGGACATCTTCCAGTGCATGCTCCAGCGCGGGCTCATCGAGGTGGGCTTCCTCGGCGGCGCGCAGGTGGACCGCTGGGGGAACATCAACACCACCGTCATCGGTGACTACGCGAACCCGAAGGTGCGCCTGCCCGGCAGCGGCGGGGCGTGCGAAATCGCCGTGCACGCGCGGCGGCTGCTCATCGTCATGCGCATGAGCAAACGGACCTTCGTGGACTCGTGCGACTTCATCACCAGCCCGGGCCACCGGATGCACGGGAAGACTCGCGCGGAGCTGGGCATGCCCGGCGGCGGACCCACGCGCATCATCACGGATTTGGGCGTGCTCGACTTCGACGCGACGGGCGAAGCGGTGCTCGCCGAGGTGTACCCCGGCGTCACGCCCGAGCAGGTGCGCGCCGCCTGCGGCTGGCCGCTGCGCCTGGCGGACTCGGTGCGCACCGCGACGGAGCCGGACCCGTCCGTGCTGACCCTGCTGCGCGAGAAGTTGGACCCGCAGCGCCTCTATCTCTAACGAACCGCACCATCTTCCCGGAGGCTCTTCATGGCCGAGGCTTTCATCGTCGACGCGGTCCGCACTCCCATCGGCAGGTTCCGGGGCGCTCTCAAGAGCGTCAGGCCGGATGACCTGGCCGCGCACGTCCTCTCCGCGCTACTCGCACGCAACGCCCTGGACGGCGCGCGGGTGGACGAGGTGTTCCTCGGCTGCGCCAATCAGGCGGGCGAGGACAACCGCAACGTGGCGCGCATGGCGCTGCTGCTCGCGGGCCTGCCGGATACCGTGCCCGGTGTCACCGTCAACCGACTGTGCGCCAGCGGCCTGGAGGCCGTCATCCAGGGCTGCCGCATGATTCGAGTGGGCGAGGCGGACATCGTCCTCGCGGGCGGCGTGGAGTCGATGACGCGCGCGCCGTGGAGCATGGCCAAGCCGGACGAGGGTTTCCCCTTCGGCAAGCGCGAGGTCTGGGACACGGCCCTGGGCTGGCGCTATCCCAACAAGCGCCTGGCGGCCCTCTTCCCGCTGGACGACATGGGCGAGACGGCGGAGCGCGTGGCCGAGCGATGGGGTCTCTCCCAGGAGGCGCAGGATGCGTATGCGCTCGGCTCGCATCAGAAGGCGCTGGCGGCCCAGGCGGCGGGCCGCTTCGCCAACGAGCTGGTCGCCGTGGAGGTGCCGCAGTCGAAGGGCTCCGCCACGCGCGTGGAGGTGGACGAGGGGCCTCGCGCGGACACCACGCTGGAGAAGCTGGCCCGGCTCAAGCCCGCGTTCGTCGCGGAGGGCACCGTGACGGCGGGCAACTCGTCCACGCTGAATGACGGCGCGTCCGCGGTGCTGCTCATGAGCGAGGCGGCGCTGAAGGCCACCGGCGCCACGCCGCTGGCGCGCTACGTGAGCAGCGCGAGCGTGGGCGTGGACCCCCGGTACATGGGCATTGGCCCCGTGACGGCGACGCAGAAGGCGCTGGCTCGTGCCGGTTGGAATCTGGACTCGGTGGACCTGGTGGAATTGAACGAGGCGTTCGCCTCGCAGGTGCTGGCGTGCGCCAGGGAGCTGAAGCTCTCCCCCGAGCGCCTCAACGTCAACGGCGGTGGACTCGCGCTGGGCCATCCGCTGGGCTCCAGCGGCGCCCGCATCCTCACCACGCTGGTGCATGAGCTGAAGCGCCGGGACGCGCACCGGGGCCTGGCGACCCTGTGCGTGGGCGTGGGTCAGGGCCTGGCGATGACGGTGGAGCGCTGATGCGACTCGACGAAGCAGAGAGGTCTTCTCCGGCCGTGACGTTGCGCATCTTTCCGGCGACCGGAGTCATGCAATGGCACTACCGCTTCGACTGTCCCGAGGGACATGGTGAGTCGGGCGCCCTCGACTCGCTCGACGCCCTGGCGGAGGTGCTGCGCCGCTGGGGACGGCACCTGGTGGACCTGCCCTGGACGGTGCTGCCTACCTTTGGCGGCACGACACCCGCCCGCACCGAAGGAGTGTGGAGCTGGGATGCCACACGGCTGCTCGTGGGCTCCGAGGCCGGGGCGCTCGTCCTGTGCCCTCGTGAGTCCTTCATGACGCGCCAGGCCCCACTCACTCCATCGATGGGTGAGCCCTCTTGACTGGGTGAGAAGACAGACACTCTGGACGACGCGGGGTAGATGCTTGTCACGTGACTAGCATTTGTCCGCGTGGGCGAACCTCGGGAATAGCCTCCGGTCCCCTTGAATCCCGGGCCGGGGGTTCGTGCGCTTCGGCGCATGATGAGGAGTCGCCACGATGCGTCTGTCCGCTGTCCTGTCACTGTCCACGCTGATGGTCGTCTTGTGTGGCTGCCCTGATGACCCGGACCCCGTACCCGACTCGGGGACTCCCGACTCCGGTGTGCCTGACTCCGGTGTGCCTGACTCCGGTGTGCCTGATGCCGGTGCTCCCGATGCGGGCGAGCCGGACGCGGGGACTCCCGATGCGGGCAATGAACTCTCCGAGGTGCCCCTGTGGCGGGTGGACCATGACGCCACCTTCGCTGCGGGGTGCTTCGGCCGCACCGTCGCGCTCGGAGACCTGGATGGCGACGGCCAGAAGGACCTCGTCGTCGGTGCCCCGCCCTGCATGGGCCAGACGCGTGAGTCCGGTCGCGTCTACCTCTTCCCCGGACAAGCCCCGTACTTCGCGAAGCAGGGGCCCTCGTGGCCCATGGACTGGCGCAACCCCAACTCGCGCACCAACGGCAACCTCATGACGGTCACCGTGGGCAACATCGACGGGGATGCCTACGCGGACCTGCTCATCACCGGTCTGTACGGCGCGCTCGTCTTCAAGGGGCGTCCCGTCCTGTCGGAGCTGCTCTCCGAGGTCGCCTTCCAGGTGCCGGGCGGTGGCGTGTACGGCAACGCGCACCTGACGGATGTCACCGGCGACGGCCTGGATGACCTGGTCAGCTCGAAGGCGGGCGTCGTGTCCGTGTACCGAGCGCAAGCAGGACAGGTGCCCTTCGCCCTGGTGCCCCGGACGGCCGCTCTCTTCGGGACGTCGGTGCGCCGTGTGGGAGACACCAACGGCGACGGCGTGCAGGACGTGGTGGTCTACAGCGGCGAGACGTTCCACCTCTATCTGGGCTGCAAGCAGGACAGCGCGCTCACGTGTGATGGCGCGCTGACGGCCCAGCCCGTGTGGTCCCTGCAGGCCTGGGCCATGGGCCTGTTCCCTGACCTCAACGGAGACGGACAGCCCGAGCGCTTCACGGGGCTCGGCGGTGGCACGTGGCAGCTCTACCTGTCGGACGCGCAGTCCACGGGGGGCTATGGGCCCACGTCCACGTGGCAGTTGGTGGAGGACCCGCTGTTCTCGCTGCTCGGCTCACCGCTGCCGGTGGGGGACCTGGACGGCGATGGACAGGCGCACGACTTCATCGCGAGCTCGATGGGCCGGCTGTACTTCTTCTCTCCCGGCGCGGCCATCTCCTCGGACTTGAAGCCCTCCTTCGCGTGGCCTCGCGCGGACGTGCTGCCCGCCAACTACGAGGGCTTCATGAGCCACTCGGTGCTGGCGCCCGGAGACCTGGACGGCAATGGCTTCCGTGACCTCGTGGTGGGCATCGCTCCGCCGCTCGGTCTGGTGGATGGGCCCGCGGGCCGCGTCGTCATCCTCGGAGGCGGGCACGTCCCCGCGCCGCCCGCGCCGCGCCCGCACCTGCCGGAGTCGAAGAGCTGCGGACTGGTGATGGACCCGGTGAATGGCAAGCCGGACCTCACCGTGGATGGAGACGTGCTCGCGCGCTCGCTGTACGTGGAGCGCAAGACCTTCAAGGCGGACGCCTGCGAGGTGTTGGAGGGCTGCGTGCCGGCCGCGGGGCAGCGCCGCCTGCTGCGCTTCAGCACCTCCATCGTGAACCTGGGCAACGCGGTGGCGGATGTGCCCACGTCCGAGGAGCGGCCCGACCTCTATGTCTTCGACGCGTGCCACGGCCACGAGCACCTGACGGACTTCGCCGGCTACGCGCTGCGCGACGCCGAGGGCAAGGACGTCGTCACCGGCCGAAAGCAGGGCTTCTACCTGGTGGACTACCACCGGCAATGCTCGGACGCCGCGCCGATTACCTTCGGTGAGCGCATGAGCATCTCCGCCGGCTGGTCGGATATCTACGTCGCGGACATCCCCTGCCAGTGGATTGACATCACCGACCTCACCGACGGCACGTACACGCTGCGCGTCGGCGTGGACGAGAAGGACATCATTCAAGAGGCGAACGCGATTCCCAACGAAGTGAAGCTGGATGTCCGCATCGACGGAGACACCGTGACGGTGGTGCGCTGACCCCGTCCGCCGGGACGTAGCCAGGGTCGGGCGCGTGGAGTCCTCGCGCGCCCGGCCCGTGACACGAGGTGTTTTCCCCGCGGTACCCCACAAGAGGAGTCGCTCATGCGTGTGGCCTCGAAGTCACTGGTCGTCGTGTGCCTGCTGTCCGCGCTGGTTGGCTGCAAGGACGAGGAGCCGGAGCCGCCTCCCGCGCCGAAGCCCACGCTCTCCGAGACGCCGCTGTGGCAGGTGAAGGCGGACCCGAGCTTCACCAACGAGTGCTTCGGCGGCTCCGTGGCGCTGGCGGACTTCAATGGGGATGGCCGCGAGGATTTGGTGGTGGGCTCGCAGGCCTGTCAGTTGTGGCTCACCAGCACTCGCAGCCCGGGACGCGTGTCCATCTTCGTGGGACAGGAGAAGTTCTACTCCTCCCAGGCCGTGTCCGCGCCGCTGACGTGGCAGAACACGCACCCGAGTACCTCCGGGCAGGCGCTCCAGGTGGCGGCGGGCGACGTGAACGGAGACGCCTACGCGGACCTGCTCGTGTATGGCCGCTACGGCTCCTCCGTCTTCCTGGGCCAGGCGGACCTGGCGGCGATGCTGGCCACGCCGACCTTCAGGGTGCCAGGAAACGGCACGTTCTCGAGCTCCTTGTTCGTGGACTTGAATGGAGATGGCCGGGATGACCTCATCGCCACCCGCACCACCGAGCAGTACTTCTACCTGTCCACGCCTGGCGCCAGGGAAGAAGGCCTCTTCACCCTTGCGCGCACTCGCACGGGATACCTCTCCGCTTCGGCCGCCGGCGACCTGAATGGGGATGGCGCGGAGGACGTGTCGCTCATCCTGGACGATGGCCGGCTGGGCTACTTCCTCGGCTGCAAGCCTGGCAGTTCCTTCGCATGCAACGGCCCCATTTCCACGGAGCCGTGGCGAATCGAGACCCTCGCCGGGTCGGTCGACTTCCTGCCGGACATGAATGGAGACGGACATCCAGAGTCCTTCGTGTGGGCGGATTCGGGCCCGTTCCATTTCCATTTCTCCCAGGCTGACGGCACGTTCTCCTCCACGCCGGCCTGGTCCACGCTGGGGGACCCCGCCTTCCCCTTCTTCGGCGTGTTCTCCGGCGCGAGTGTCGTCGGCGACATGGACGGTGACGGCCAGCGCAACGACTTCGTGGTGGGCTCCGCGGGGCGGCTCTATTTCTTCTCACCGGAGGACGGCATCTCCCAGGCGCTGCAGCCCGTCTGGTCCTGGCCCCGAGGCGACGCCGTTCCCAACGGCTATCGGACGTACCGGCGCTATTCCGTGGTGGCGCCAGGAGACCTGGATGGCGACGGTCTCGATGACCTGGTGGTGGCCTCCACCGAGTTCGGCGATGTCCTCGACAAGCCCATGGGCGACGTGTCCGTCTACGGAGGAGGCCAGGTGCCAATGACGCCCGCCGCACCCCCCTACCTGCTCGCGCCGAAGTCCTGTGATTTGGGCGTGGACGAGGTGAACGGCAAGCCGGACCTCACGGTGGACCAGGACGTGCTCGAGCGCACGGTGCACGTGGTGTGGAAGCACTTCGCCGACGACGCGTGCGAGGTGCAGGAGCAGTGTGTGCTCGCCCCCGGTCGTCGCAAGCTCCTGCGCTTCAGCACCTCCATCCAGAACCTGGGCAACAAGGCGGCGGTCCTCCCGCCCATCGAGGAGAACCCGGACCTGTATGTCTATGACGCGTGCCACGGGCACGACCACCTCACCCACTTCGCCGCCTACGAGCTGCGGGACTCCCAGGGCAACGCGGTGATGACGGGGCGCAAGCAGGGCTTCTACCTGGTGGACATCCAGAGCTACTGCGCGGACTCGCCGAACTGGACCAACCACGAGCCCATGGGCATCTCCCCGGGCTGGTCGGACATCTACACGCTCGACACCCCGTGCCAGTGGGTGGACATCACCGACGTGGCGGACGGCACCTACACGTTCCAGGTCAGCGTGGACACTCGCGACATCGTCGAGGAGGGCACGGTCCACCCCAACACCGTGGCCTTCCCGGTGCGCTTGGAGGGAGACACCGTCACGGTGCTTCCGTAGCCTCGCGAGGCCATGAGCCAGGGGCAGGCGGGGAGCCGATCGGCTGTCCTACCTGCTCCGGCTCCCTGGGAATCCCCCGGGTGGAATTCCCGGGGGTGCTGCGTGGGTGGAAATCTCCGTGCAATCATCACCCCGCTTCCGGCGTAGGGCGTGGTACCGGAGCGTGCCGCCGGTGCGGCGCCACCGCCGACGCGAGAGGGTGTTTCACGTGAGCATCAGGGTCGACGTGTGGGAGGGCGGGCGCATCGCGCTGTTTTCGCTGCGAGCCAACCGCCTGCGGACGGTGCTGACGACGGTGGGGATTGGCGTGGGCGTCTGCACGCTGCTGGCCATCGTCGGCATCATCCAGGGCATCAACCAGTCCTTCGCGGACCAGCTCGCGCAAATCGGCGCCAACACCATCCAGGTGTCCAAGTTCCCCTGGGCCATGGGCGGCGACTGGTGGGAGTACCGCAACCGGAAGAACCTGTCCGTGGACCTGCTGCCCGCCATCCTCCAGTCCTCGGAGCACGTGGTGGCGGCGGCGCCCGTCTTCTTCGACCGCGCGGAGGTGCGCTTCCTGGACCGGCGCATGGCGGCGGTGACGGCGATAGGGACGACGGCGGACTACTCCATCATCTCCTCCTACACCGTGGACAAGGGCCGCTTCCTCACCGACGCGGACGTGAACACGCGCTCGCCGGTGGTCGTCATCGGCGCGGAGCTGACGCGCACGCTGTTCCCCGGGCTGGACCCCGTGGGCCACCGCATCCTGCTCGCGGGCAAGCCGTACCGCGTGGTGGGCACGCTGGAGGCCAAGGGCACCGTGCTCGGGGAGAATCAGGACACGACGGTGCTGATTCCCTACCGCACCTTCCAGGAGCAGTTCGGCAAGCGCAACTCGCCCAACATCATGGTGTCGGTGGACTCGCCCGAGCACACGCTCGACGTGGTGGACCAGATGACCCCGGCGCTGCGCCGCGCGCGAGGGACTCCGCCCGGTATGAAGGACGACTTCGCCATCAACCGGCCCGAGCAGCTCGCCAACATGTACGCCCGGCTCACCGGCGCGCTGTACGGCGCGGCGACGGGCGTGGGGCTCATCACTTTGCTGGTGGGTGGCATCGGCATCATGAACATCATGCTGGTGTCGGTGCGCGAGCGGACGCGGGAGATTGGCGTGCGGCGCGCGCTGGGGGCGAAGAAGCGCACCATCATCATCCAGTTCCTGCTGGAGGCCTCCAGCGTGTCCGCCGTGGGCGGCGCCCTGGGGACGCTGGTGGGGCTGGGGCTGGCCAAGACGGTGTCGTTCATCACGCCGCTGGCGGCGGCGGTGGAGCCGCTGACGGTGGTGGCGGGCGTGGGCTTCGCCGCCTCGGTGGGCCTGCTGTTCGGCATCTGGCCCGCGGCGCGCGCGGCGAACCTGGACCCGGTTGAAGCGCTTCGCCACGACTGAGGAGACACCGCGATGATGGCCTTGCTGGACACCTTGCGGCTGGCGTTCGGGACGTTCGTCTCCAACCCGCTGCGCTCCTTCCTGACGCTGTTGGGCATCGTCATCGGCGCCACCACGGTGGTGGCGATGATGGGGCTCATCGAGGGCCTGCGGAACCAGGTGAACGAGAACCTGTCCGAGCTGGGCGCCAATTGCTTCCAGGTGCAGCGGCTGCCCTTCGGCGCGGGCAACCTGACGCTGGCGGAGCTGTCGCGCCGGCCCCGCTTCACCTTCGAGGACCTGGACGCCATCCGCGAGCTGCCCTCGGTGCTGACGGCGGCCGGCGAGGACTCCAAGGGGGGACAGAAGCTGTCCACGCAGCAGCGCGAGACGCGCGCCAACATCGGCGTGTGGTCCGGGACGCCCGAGTACTTCCAGACGAACTCCGTGGTGGTGGCCACCGGCCGCGCCTTCACGGACACCGAGTATCTGGATGGCCGACGCGTCGCGGTGATCGGGCCGGACCTGGCGGACACGCTGTGGCCGGGGATGGAGCCCCTGGGGCAGACGTTCCGCCTGCAGGGCCGCAACTTCACGGTGGTGGGGACGACGAAGCGCAAGGGCAGCTTCCTGGGCGGTGGCGGCCAGGACAACACGGTGATGATGCCGCTGACGGCGTTCCGTCCGCTGTACGGGCTGAACAACTTCCGGGTGAGTGTGCAGGCGCACTCGGCGGAGGTGCTGAAGCGGGCGCAGGACGAGGTGACGGTGCTGATGCGGCGGCGTCACGGGCTGAAGCCGCTGGAGGCGGACGACTTCTTCGTGTTCTCCAACGAGAGCTCCACGGAGATGTTCAACAACATCTCCCAGGTGATTTCCGTGGCCAGCTTCGGCGTGTGCCTGCTGTCGCTCCTGGTGGGCGGCATCGGCATCCTGAACATCATGCTGGTGGCGGTGACGGAGCGGACCCGGGAGATTGGAATCCGCAAGGCGCTGGGCGCGAAGAAGCGGCGCATCCTCGCGCAGTTCGCCACGGAGGCGGTGGTGCTGTCGCTGACCGGCGGTGTGCTGGGCGTGCTCCTGGGAGTGGGGCTGGCGCACCTGGCGCGCTGGGTGCTCGGCCTGCCCACCGAGGTGCCGGGCTGGGCGGTGGGCCTGTCCCTGGCGATGAGCTGCGGTGTGGGGCTGGGGTTCGGAATCTATCCGGCTGCTCGCGCCGCGAAGCTGGACCCCGTGGAGGCGATGCGCACGGAGTAATGCGCCACCCGAAGTCCCGCTGTGTCCCATGAAAAGGGGCCCCGCCCGCGTACAGCGGACCGGGCCCCTTTCTCGCGTCTAGGCCGCGAGGACTACGGGCAGGGGCCGGTGCAGATGAGCTGGCCGGTGATGGGGTGCTTGTAACAGAACGGGGCGCACTCGGACTTGGGGGCCTCGGTCGTGAAACCGGTGGTCACACCAAAGACAGCAACGAGGGCAACGGCAATGCGGAGATTCTTGAGGGCCGACATGGGGTGTGTCTCCAGACTGCGTGTCTGTACGGCCCGGCAAGGATGGTATTGAATGTAATTAATAACAACTAAGAAATCGGGGATAGCGCTGCGCGTGTGGTCTTGACGGAAAGACTCACACGGAGCGAGGTAGTGAAACATCGCGGCTCACCGCGGTGATTTGGCGCGCCTGTAACTATCGAGTGTGCTGGTTGGAGCGAGGGCCGCCGCCGGCCCATTGGTAGCCGAGCGTCGCGCCTGTGCCGATGAGGGCGAGGCCGATGAGGGAGCGGGCGCTCTTGAGGCGGGTGCTGGGTTCGGCCAGTCGGGTGAGCAGGCCGTCGACGGCGATGGCGAGCAGGGTGCCGGTGGCCGCGCCGCCGAGGGCTCCGAGGTACGCGTCGGTCCGGTCCTGGCTGCGTCCGAAGGCGACCTCGCCCATGCCCCAGGTTCCGAGCGCGGCGAGCGGCGGGGTGAACAGGAGTCCCCCGGTGAAGGCGGCGACCTCCAGGTCCATCCAGCGCGCGGCGCCCGGCGTGACAGGCCTCATGAAGAGCAGCCGCGAGGGCAGGTAGCCCGCGAGCATTCCCGCGGCGCTCTCGGCGGCGGTGGCGCCCAGGCGTGTGTCACCGCCGACGCGCGTCGCGCCCCACACGCCGCCGAGCGGGAGCAGGGCCAGTCCTCCGTGCGCCACCCAGGCACCCGTGGACAGCGGGAGGTCTTCCCGCGTGGGGAGGACTGGGACACCGCTCATGCCGGGCAGCCGTGTGCCCTCGGGGCTGGAGGTGTCGGCGCGGAGGGTGAGGGCTCGTCGTGGCTCCGCGTCGTGCCGGAGCGGTGTGTCGGCGGCGAGGCGTCGCGGTGTGTCGGCGGCGAGGCGTCGCGGTGTGTCGGCGTGTGCGGAGGTGGTTCCCAGCAGGAGCGCGAGGGAGCCGATGCTCAGGAGGAAGCGTGCTCTCGGAGGAAGTCTTGGCATGGGGCTCGCGGGCCGGGTGCGGACGGGGAGGGTGCTCACGCGTGGGCCCTGGCTCCAGCGGGTGAGGGGCCCGAGTGCCCTGCGTCGCACACTGTGCTCGTCCCGAGGTGTTGGCGGATGGACGGCCCGGCGTGTGTCCGGTGGCAGGTGCCGACCTGGAGGAGAGCCACTAGCTTCGGGCGGTGAAGCTGGCCTGCTCCGTGCTCGTCGCGTTGCTCGTCGCCGGGTGCCCTGCTCCGAACCATCGGCATGACCTCCGGCTGCGCACGCTGCCCAACAGAGAGGGTGAGACGCGCTCGCTCGCGTTCTTCCAGTCGCTGGGGGTGCCTCTGTCCCCCGGGCATGGCGTGGAGCTGGTGGAGAACGGGCGCGTCTTCGACGTGCTCGAGGCGGAGATTCGCGCCGCGCGCTCCAGCATCCACATCGCCAGCTACATCTGGCGTCCGGGCGAGCCGTCGGAGCAGCTGGTGCGCGCGATTCGCGAGCGGCATCCCGGGGTGGCGTGTCGCGTGCTGGTGGACCCCTTGGGCAGCATCAATTTCGAGCCGGTGGGGCTGGTGCTGGCGAACGCGGGCTGCGAGGTGCGCACCTTCCGGCCGATACAGGGCGCGTTCGCGTCACTCGATGCGGCGCGCATCAAGACGCGCATGCACCGCAAGCTGGTGGTGCGTGACGGCGAGGTGGGCATCACCGGGGGCTTCGGCATCTGGAAGAGCTGGCTCGGCGACGCGCAGGGCGAGGACTTCTGGCGCGACATGAGCGTGCGCGTCGAGGGGCCCGTCGTGCGCGACATGCAGGTGGCCTTCGCCCAGAACTGGCAGGAGGCGGGCGGGGACTTCCTGCCGGTGGAGGCGTTTCCGGAGCTGGCTGTCCGGGGTGGGGCTCGCGCGGGCTTCGTCGCGAGCACGCAGAACCGGTTCCTCTCCGACGCGCGGCGGATGACGTTGCTCACCATCGCGGCGGCGCGGCGGCGGCTGTGGATCTCCAACTCGTACTTCATCCCCTCCGAGGCCATCAGCGACATGCTGCTGGAGAAGGTGAAGCAGGGCGTGGACGTGCGGGTGGTGGTGCCCGGGCGTCATCACGACATCGCGCCGGTGCACTCGGCGCAGCGCGCGACGTATGCGCGACTGCTGGAGGGCGGCGTGCGCATCTGGGAGTACGAGCTGTCGATGCTGCACTCGAAGACGATGCTCGTGGATGAGGACCTGTCCGTGGTGGGCTCGACGAACCTGGACCCGCTGGCGCTGAGCACGTCGGACGAGTGCTCGCTGGTGGTGGAGGACGAGGCGCTGGCGGCCCAGCTCGCCGCCGCGTTCGAGAAGGACCTGCGCCACTCACGTGAGATTCACTGGGATGGCTGGCGCAGGCGCGGCCTGTTGCAGCGCCTGGGCGAGCAGCTCCCCGGCTTCATCGGCGACTATCTCTGAGCCATCCGGGGCGCGCGGCGCGGGGCGCTCCGGTCAGAAGCGGAAGGTGGCCCCCATCTGGACGAGCGGCTCCACCGCGTCCTCGTTCTCGACCTTGTCCACGATGTCGCTGCCCGAGCAGGACCAGAAGAAGCAGAGGTCGGGCGGGCGCGTGGTCTCTGTCCGGAGATGGGTGGACTGCGCTCCCGCGCCCAACGACACGAGCCACCTGTTCCCCAGTGGGTGGGAATAACCCACGAGCCCCGCCAGCGACTTGCGGGTCGCCTCCGTGTTGTTGTCCACGTCGATGAGGGTGTAGCTCGCCTGCGCCGACATGAAGAAGCCATGGAAGGTCTGCTCGCTGCCGAGGAAGACGCGGCTGCCGACCTGGAAGCCGATGGCGTTGAAGTCCAGGCCTGCATGCGGGCCGCCGTACACCGTGAGGTGGGGCAGCATCTGCCGCTCCATGTTCACCACGAGGGCAGGGGTCTCCGCGAAGCCCGCGTCCACTCTGTGCGAGTGGCCGCGAAGCCCGATGTTGAGCGCGGTGAGCCACGACGCGGGGCCGTGGCTCAAGTCCTCGCTACGGTGGCTCGTGTCCTCGCTGGGGAGCGGTGGGGCCGAGAGGTCGTCCTGGGCGAACGCCATGAGCGGAGTGGTGACGAGCCCCGCGAGGATGCCGAGTCGACGGAGAGGGCATTTCATGGCGGCGCCCCAAGGCAAGCGCTATGCCGGATGTAAACACGCGAGATGACGACATCCGGGGTGTGTGGCTTGCGCAGCGTTCTGCACAAGTGCGAAGTCCCCCTCGCCTCGCCGCGACGTCCCGGTGGCAGGTGCTTCGCCTCACGAGACCTGGGCTCCGCGTGAAACAATTCCGTCGGTCTCGCTCGACCCGCTCACGTGCGCCTCGACCTCCGCGTGGGGGAAGCCCGGAGTGAGACACGTCACGCGCGCGCATGGTAATGGCTGACGCATGAGCATCCGTGACTTGGTGGGTAGGGCCGTCATCCGCGAGGTGCGGCCCGAGGATGACGTGGCGGTGGGGGAGCTGCTGGTCGAAGCCTTCACCACCCAGTACGCGAAGAAGCTCCCCGACGTCGTCTACACCGACGAGCGCAAGCGGGAGCTGCGGGATGTGGCCGCTCGCCGCAAGATCGCCTCGCTGCTCGTGGCCGAGCTGGATGGCGAAGTCGTGGGCACCGTGGCGCTCTTCCCCCCTGGCGCTCCTGGCTCCGAAGCCTGGCTGCCTCGCGCCGCGGACCTGCGCGGACTGGCCACCGCCGTGAAGCTCCATGGCGCCGGTCTGGCTCAGCCCCTGCTCGATGCCGCGGAGGCGCTGGCTCGACGCTGGGAGGTCGACGCCGTGTGCCTGCATGTGCGGCGCGGGGCGACGGGCGTCGCTCGCATGTACATGGCCCGTGGCTACGCGCGCGAGCCCTCGGGCGACCTGGACCTGCCCTCCGTGTACCTGGAGGCGTATGTGCTGCGCCTGAATCAGACGATGCACTAGGCGAGCCCCCGGGCCTGATGACAGCGGTCATCAGCCCCCCGACGTCTGTCATCAGCCCCGCCCCTGTTTCGGGCCTGGCCTCACGTGTTTCCTCCGTGGTTCCAGGGACTTGGCTCGCGGCCTCCTGCATGGAGCCCCTGGCACACCATGTGCTCAAGGGTCCTGCATCGGCGGACCTCACCCGGTCCCTTCGCCACCCATCCCCCCGAGGAACATCGTCATGGCGCTCTCCCCCATCTCCCGCCCCGTTGGTTCCTTCCCGGCTCCCTCGCTGTCCCCCCGCGCGGAGCAGTCGTCGCAGGCACTTCCCCCGCGCACGAAGGAGTCCTCGGTCCAGTCCCTCTTCCAGAAGGACGGCTTCGAGGCCGCCGGGGGCCTCAAGAGCGCCGAGGGGCTCCAGCAGCTCGTGAAGATGCTCGCCTCGCAGGTGCAGGCCCTGGGCGAGCTGGCGCAGGCGCTCGGAGTCGACAAGGGCGGCGCGGGCAAGCTCGGCGACATGGGTGCCCAGCCTCGCGTCGGCGGAGCGCGGAGCCCGGGCGTGCAGGGTGAGGGCGCGCCGAGCTTCGGCGGGCTCGACGGGGCCCAGCAGGCCGGGCTCTCGTCCTTCGACGGCGGAGTCCCGGACCTGGGCGCGGAGGGCGCGGACTTCGGCGGCATCCCGGACCTGGGCGCCGAGAGCAGCATCCCTGACTCCATGCTCCCCCCGATGCCGGGCGCGCCCGTCTCCGCTCAGAAGGCCCTCGCCAGCACGCCCACCGAGCAGCCCGCCCTGGGCGGCGCGCCCGTCGACGCGAGCCAGAAGGCCGCGCAGTCCAACGGCGTGAAGAAGGACGGCAACACCCTCACGCTCAACAACGACGGCAACAAGCCGATGACCGTGAACTTCACCCCCAACGCGGGCGAGAAGGCCGTCGACTCCATCACCCTGCAGCCCGGCGAGAACCGCACGGTGAAGTTCCCCGAGGGCTGGTCCGGCAACTTCCGCACCGACACCGGCGACGGAAAGAACGCCACGCTGGGTGAGGTGAAGTTCAACGGCGGACACGGCCAGACGTACTACGACGTCAGCTACATCGAGGGCCACAACACCGCCATGACGATGGCCCCGGAGAGCGGCGGCCGGAAGTCCGGCACGCTCGACAACCTGCTCGCCTCCGCCCCCGACGCCGTGAAGGCCAAGGGCGCGGACGGCTCCGCGTACGGCATCAAGAAGACCACCACCTCGGATGTGCAGGACTCGTCGGTGGTAGACTTCTTCCGCAAGCACGTCGGCGCGGACCAGGGCTACGTCATCCCCAAGGACGACGCGAGCACGCTGGGAAGCGGTGACAGCAACCTCGTTGTTCACTTGAAGAACCTGACCTGAGCCGCCTCGACGCTCCCGCGTCGACCCCCTCGACCCCATGAGCGTCCGCTGGCCCCAGAATGTCCCCCGACCCGGTGCCCCCGCTCCTCGGCAGGCCCGGGAGGAGGCCGCTCGCGAGCAGGCCAAGCCCGCTGAAGCCAGGTCCTCGAACAAGCCCACCGCGAAGGGCCCCACCACCGGGAAGCCGGCGACCCCAGGACGCGCCGGCGCCCGCCCCCCCGAGGGCGAAAAGGACAGCGCGCAGGGTGGAGTCCATCGCGATGGGATGGACTCCGGCACCCAGCGCGGCTCGGCGGAGGGCCTGGCTGGTGGCTCCCCTCGTGGCACTCCGGAAGGGCTGGCACCCGGTACCGCCCGAGGTGCCACCTCCGCCTCCCTCAACGCACAGTCCACCCCGAGTCCCGCGCAGGCGCAGCAGCTCCCGGACGCCGCGAAGCTCGCGCGTCAGGCGCCCACCGCCTCCCCCGAGTCCCCGCGCGAGCGCGACGTCGCGGAGCAGGGGCCTCGCGAGGAGGCTCGCGGTGCGCTCGATGGTCGCGCCATGTTGCGCGGCGCCGTGCTGGAGCGGCTCGTCCGAGGGCTCGCCGAAGTCGAACAGAAGCTGGCCACGTTCCTGGAGAACCCCGGTCGCCAGGGCGTCGTCACCGTCCCGGTGGTCCTCAGCGAGAGCTCCATCACGTTCGAGTTCTGGAGGCTCGTCAGCGTCGCGTCCGACGACCGGAACTTCCTGTGCCACTCGCTCGGCTTGCCCGCCACCGCGGACGACGCGCTGCTGCTCCAGACGCTCCGCGAGGAAGTCCACGCGGCCTTCGACGAGTTCCAGCGCTCACCTTCCGGCAAGCAGTCCCGCGCGCGCTACGAAGAGGTGCTGGCCCGCTACGAGGCGGCGCGAATCCAGCCCGTCATCTCCGGCCACGACAGCGGCCCGCTCGTGGCCGAGTGCGCCCGCCTCAACCTCCCTTGCGAGCTGGGTTTCACCCGCTCGCTGCTGCTGTCTCCGTTGCAGCTCGCGGTCGCGCTGTTTCCGGAGGAGGGAACGGCGACGCAGGTGATGGTCGCCGGCCTGACGCTGCCGCAGCTCGGCGCGCTGGTGGGCCATCTGCGCCGCCTCAACCCGATGCTCAACAACGCGCAGGTGCGGCAGTTCCTGCTGCGCGCCGCCACGGACCTCAAGAACGCGCTTCGCAAGCCGCTGGGTGACGCGGAGGTGGAGCGCGTGCAGGAGCTGGCCAGGCAGCTCTTGAGACTCCAAGCCATGGCGATGCTCCACGTCTGAAGTCGGCGCGGCGCGGAACGTGGCGCCCCAGCTCCGTCACGGCGTCGAGCTGCACGGACACGAGCAGCGCCTCGGTCTCCGCGCGCTCGGCCTTCGACTCCCTCCATCGACACGAGCAGCGCCTCGGTCTCCCGCGCGCTCAGCCTTCGACGCCCTCCACCGACACGAGCAGCGCTTTGGTCTCCCGCACGCTCGGCCGTTGACTCCCTCCCCCCGGCGCTCCGACAGCGCGATGCGCGTCGGGCCGTGAGGGAGGTGCCCGGCTCAGCTCAGGAAGACTCGCGGGCGTAGTTCGCCTTGGCCCGGGAGCCGCCACCCTCGGTGTTGCCGAGCGCCGCGGCCTTCTGGCCACCCTGCTCCGCGCGCTGCGCCTCGGTGGTGCCCTCGGCCTTCTCGACGACGAGCATTCCGCCGCTCTGGTGCTCGCGCCAGCTGGTGCCCACCGCGTCCTCCAGCTCGCCCGCCTCCAGGGAGACGCTCTTGCCGGTGCCAGGGTCCTTCACCTTGTACTTGCCCTGCTCGTCCTTGCCCTCGACGGTGACCCAGTGCGCGCGGCCCTTGCCCGCGTCCTTCGCCGTCGGGTCCACCTTGTTGGAGTCCACCAGCACGGCGGCCTTGCCGTCGCGCTTCAGGGCCTCGTCCATCATGCCCCGGTCGAACGAGGTGGCGCTCTGGGTCACCTGCGCGCCCTCGTGCGCAATCATGTTGGACAGCTCGTGCGCCGTCGTCCCGCCGCCGTCCGTGAAGCGCGACTCCAGAGCGTCCATCGCCTCTTCCTTCGTGGCGGCGCCCTGCGTCTCGGTTCCGCGCGACTTGCCCAGCATCATCGCCACCGCGGAGCCGCAGTTGGAGTCCTTGGTCTGCTCGACCACGGAGGCGTCCTTGTCCCAACCGCCAATCTCCGGCGCGGCCTGCGTCTGGGACAAGTCACTCACGCAGCCGACGGCGTTGGCCGTGGCGGGAGAGGACTCACCCGAGGTGGCGGTGGCGGCGGAGAAGAGGTTCGTCAACGCGCGCCCGATTGCCTCCTGCGCGGCGAACGTGTCCGAGGGCGCCTCCACCGGCGTCGCGGCGGACGAGGTCTGCTTCTGGGCCTCCACGGCCTGCCCCTCGACGGGGATGCGCGGTACACCGGAGCGTGACTGCTCGACGACGGTGGTCCGCACCAGATTCGGGGGGAGGCTGACACTCACGGGGGGGCTCCTGGGCACAAGGGGGAGTGTGGACCCCCATCCTACCTGGAAACCGGCCCGGCGTTAAGTCTCCCGCCCCGCATCCAGCTCGTGCTTGCGCAGGAGTTTCTTCAAGTAGACACGGTCGATGTCCGCCTCTCGGGAGGCCCGGGAGATGTTGCCCTCGCAGCGCTCCAGGAGGTTCTTCAGGTAGTCGCGCTCGAAGCCCTCGATGAGCCGCTCCTTGGCCTCCTTGAAGGGGAGGTCCAGTTCGACCTTGTTGCCCCCCTCTCCGGAGGACTCCAGGTCCGGCAGGGCCTCCTCGCCCAGGCTCATCACCTGCTCCACCACGTTGCGCAGCTCGCGCACGTTGCCGGGCCAGGGGTACTGGGCGAGCAGCGCGCGCGTCTGGTCCGACAGCGCGCTGGGCGGACGGCCCGTCGCCTGGAGCATGTGGTCGATGAGCACCGGGATGTCCTCCGGGCGCTCGCGCAGGGGCGGCAGGCTCACGCGCAGCACGGCGAGCCGGTGGAACAAGTCCCGGCGGAACTTCCCCTGCGTCACCGCCTGCTCCAGATTCACATGCGTGGCGGCGACCACGCGCATGTTCACCGTCTGGTAGTCGTTGGCGCCCACGCGCTTCACCTGCCGACGCTCCAGCACGCGCAAGAGGCGGGGCTGGAGCTCCAGGGGCAGCTCGCCCACTTCGTCCAGGAAGACGGTGCCGTTCTGGGCGCGCTCGAAGGCGCCCGCGCGGTCTCCCTGCGCGCTGGTGAAGGCGCCCTTCACGTGGCCGAACAGCTCGCTCTCGATGAGCGTGGGGGGCACGCCCGCCAGGTCCACGATGACGAAGGGGCCCTTCTTGCGCGGGCTCTGCTGGTGGATGGCCTCCGCGCACAAGTCCTTGCCGGTGCCCGTCTCACCCTGGATGAGCACGTCCGCGCCGCCGGGAGCCAGTCGCTCCAGCAGCGTGAAGGCCTCGCGCATCTTCCGGCTGTTGCCCACCAGCGCGCCGAAGCGGTCCTTGGAGGACAGGAGCACCGAGCGCTCGCGGGTGTCCTCCGCCATCAGCTTCAGCTCGGTGGTGCCCAGGGTGATGACGATGCCGGGGCGCAGCTCCAGGGACGTGAAGCGCAGCCGCTCGCAGAAGGAGCCGTTGTGCGAGTCCAGGTCCGTGGCCAGCACGTGCTCGTCATGCACCTCCAGGCGGAGGTGCTGGCGCGACACGGCCTTGTCATCCAGGACGATGTCGCACGTGGGCGCCTTGCCCATCGTGTAGGTGCCCTGCTTGAGCGGATGCACCTTGCCGGAGTCAGGGCCCGAGAGGACCTTGAGCACCATCTTCACCTGACCGGCACGGCCTCGCGTCAGCGTGGCCGTGGCATCCAGGTTCATCTCGTCGTCATCCGGCGGCACTGACACAGCCGGGACGGTAGCACGGCCCGGGGAGGCCGCCACCCGTCAGTCGCGAGTCTCACTTCCTCCGAGAGCGAGCAGGCGCGCGGGCGGGTTTCTGGGGCGCGGGCGGGGGCAGGGCCGCGAGGAAGGTGTCCACCTCTCCCACGCGCTTGTCCATGCCCGCTTCGGTGAACCAGCCCCGGGCGCGAGTGGCCTCGCCCCGAGCCTCCGGCGACTGGCCCGACTTCACGAGCGCCTTCGCCAACGCGAAGCCGGACACCGCCAGGTCCTCCGGCGGCGCCGAGGCGAACGTCACCGCCAGACGCAGGGGCTCCATCGACTCAGTCACACGTCCGAGGCCCAGCAGGGCCTGTCCCACGCCGTCATAGGAGGGCTGGAGCTTCTCGTCGTCCGCGGGCAGCGCTTTTCGCTTGAGCGCGAGCGCCCGCTCGTAGGTCTTCAGCGCGTCCTCGAAGCGGCCCATGTCGAGCTGGCACATGCCCACCTCGTCCAGCGCCTCCGCGAACTTGGGGCTGTCCGCGCCATAGATGGCCTGGAAGATATCCGCCACGGCCTGCGCATGCGGCAGCGCCTTGTCGGCCTGCTTCAGCTCGCGCAGCGTCAGGGACAACAGGCCATGGCGCCGGGCCACGTCCGGGTGCAGGGGCCCCAGGGCGGAGGTGGTCTTCTGGAGCGCGTCCTCCAGCAGCGCCAGCGCGCGCGTGGAGTCTTTGAGCTCATGCACCACGTGCGCGAGCAGGAACGTCGTCCGCACCCGCTTGGGGTGCTGCGCGGACAGGGACTTCTCGTAGAGGGCGCTGGCCTCCTCCAGGCGCGCCTTCGCCTCTTCATACAATTCCTGCGAGATGGCGAGGTTGGCCTGGTTGACGCGCACGTCGCCCAGCAGCACGGAGTCTCCGCCCATCCGCTCCAGCGTGGCCTCCGCCAGCGAGCCCCAGCGGGCCGCGGGCTCGAAGTGCTTCAGCCCGTCCTCCACGAAGAGCAGCTTGTTGAGGGCCGTGACTTTCAATCGGTCCGCGTGACCGGCCTCCGCGTCGAACACCGCGCTCGACAGCAGCTTCGCGGCCTCGGGCGACTCGCCCACCTGCTCCAGCAGCCAGCCATTCAAGAAGCGCGTCTCCGCGCGCAGCGGCAGATAGCCCGTGGCCTCCACCGGCGCGACGAGCGCCTTCACGGCCTCCAGCGCCTGCGGGTGCTTGCCGGCATCCATCCGCGCGCGGACGTGGGAGAGCTTCTCCTCCAGCGCCTCGATTTCCGCGCGGCGCTGAGGGTCCGAGGGCAGGCGCTGCCGCTCCGCCAGGGCCTCCGTGTCCTCGCACTCCGACAGCGAGGGCAGGGCGAGCGCTGCGTCCAGGGACTTCTCCACCAGGGCCGCGTCCGCGCTCGACAGCAGCTCCACCGTGGCGTGGAAGTCCTTGCGGCGGCGCTCCAGACACACGAGCTGCCGGTCCAGCTGCTCCTCGGGTTTGACGCCCTGCACGCGCGTGGCCTCACACGCCTGCACGCGCTGGAGCTTCCACGTGTCGGCGTATTCACCGAGCACCGTCGACACGCTCCGCGCCATGCCTTCGGCGAAGGGCTTGCCCGTGGCCTGGAACGCGGTGGTCAGCTTCTCGCTCGCCGTGGGAGACCACTCCGCGTCCATCTGCGCCCCGGCATCCACGCACACGCGCGACTGCTGCCACGCGGCGCCGCCCGTCAGCGCAACCGTCGCCGTCAAGGCCCCGGCGGCCGTCAGCCACCTGCGGCGCAGCGTCCGGCGATGCTCCTGGGAGAGGGCCTCGAGCAGCGCGGCCATGGACGGATATCGCGCGCCCGTCTCCAGCGACAGGCCGCGCAGCACGGCGTCTCGCACCCACCCAGGCACCTTGGTGTCGCGCGGCGGCTCGCGCACGGCGGGCGCCGGCATCGTCGAGGCCGAGGGCGCCGAGGTGGGCCGCTGCGCGCCCAGTGACTCGGTGCGGTCCGACTCGGCGGTGACGGCGGTGCTGGAGAAGGCATACGCCCGCAGGCTGCCGGGCTCGAAGGGGCGCGCGCCGAAGAGGGCACCATAGAGCGCGGCGCAGAAGCTGAACTGGTCCGTGCGCCCGTCCAGCGGCTTGCCTCCGAACTGCTCCGGAGACATGTAGTTGGGCGTGCCCACCAGCAGGCCGTGCTCGGTGAGCGTCGTCTCCAGCATGCGCCGCCCGGACGAGGTGGCCAGGGCCTCCTCGGGCAGGGGCTCTTCGGGGACCGGTTCGTCGCCCATGGTGCGCGCGAGGCCGAAGTCCGTCACGTAGACGCGGCCCGCGCGGCTCACCAGCACGTTGGCGGGCTTGAAGTCGCGGTGCACCAGGCCCGCGGCGTGCGCGGCCTCCAGGCCCCGGCCCGCCTCGATGTAGCGCGTCACGATTTCGCGCCAGGAGCGCGGCGAGGCCTTCAGCCACGAGGCCAGCGTGCCGCCGTCCACCAGCTCCATGGCGACGAAGACCTGGTCGCCCCACATGCCCACGTCGAAGACGGGGATGACGTTGGGGTGGGAGACGCGCGCCATGGCCTGCGCTTCTCGCAAGAGCCGCGAGCGGGCCTCCTCCGAGTGGTCATGACGACCATCCGGATGCAGCAGCTTGAGCGCCACCTTGCGGTCCAGGTCCGGGTCATAGGCGGCGTACACCACACCCATGCCGCCCTGGCCCAGCCGCCGCAGCAGGAGATAGCGGCCAATCTGGGAGAAGGGGGGAACGGCGCGGCGTGCCTCGTCGGGCCCCGTACCGGAGAGGTCGTCCTCCCTTGGGCCGGTGCCCTGGGGGCCAGTGCCCACGGGGCCGGTGCCCAGGTCTTGCGTGCCGGTGCCCTCCGGACCCGTGCCCGCATCCCGCCCGCCTGTGTCTCTTCTCGTCATGTCTGGCGCACCTCGGGGGCGGAGTGTAGCCAAGCTCTCGCCGCAACCCGAGTTCTCCGCCGCCGTGCGTCAGCGCCTGCCTGCCTGAGGACCAGAAGTCGACAGGCTCCTCGGAGTCAGGAGCCCGACCGTGGCGTGGCCCCACCCACGGCGAACGGGAGGCGCGCCTCCCTCACGAAACGGGAGGCGCGCCTCAGGGACTCAGTACACCACCACCGAGGCGTAGACGCTGGTGCCGTTCGTGTAGGCCACCAGGGCTCCGCCGTTCGACGGGAGCGCGGCGACGGCTGGCACGGAGCCTGGACCCACCGTCCTGGCATCCGTGGCCAGAATCACGGAGGCCCCCACGAGCATCCGGTCCAACTGGATGTTGCCTGTCCCGCGCTGGGAGGCGATGTACGCGTTGCCGAGTGCGTCCGCGTCAATCGTTCGGATGGGACCGGGACCAACGTCCGTGGGGAGGCCCGGCACCTGGGTGCTCGTCCCTGGCGCGGACACCGGGATGACGTCCACGTTGTCGTCCCCGAAGGAGCCTGTGGTGTAGATGAAGCCGTTGGAGCCCGTCCAGTCCGAGAAGAAGGCCTGCCCCGGCGGGGAACTCAGCGGGCCGAAGGTGGTCCCTTGGTCGCTGCTGCGGCGGATGCGGAAGGAGGGGTCGTCGCTCACCGAGAAGACATCTCCGCTGATCTTGTCCACGATGACGTCGAAGAAGGCATTGTTCTGGTCCACGTCCGTCACGATGAAGTCGTTCGCGCCTCGCGCGAAGTTCCGGAGGACGCGCACCCCTACGCCGCCTCGCGAGACGGAGATGTAGAGGGCGTCGCCCCTGGAGTCCAGACTGAGGGTGGGGTTGGCCGCCGGGCTGAGGACTCGCGGCGCTTCCCAGGTCGCTCCCGAGTCGACGGTCCGGGTGAATATCAGCACGCCCGGACTCGCCGTGGCCGCGACGTAGGCGACGCCCGTGGGGCCGCCTTCAATCGCGACCTCCGCCGCGTTGGTGATGCCCAGGGGAGTGGGCCCCACCCAGGTGAAGCCACGGTCCACGCTCACGCTGACATGGACCGCGCCACCGCACGTCATGACGGCGTAGAAGCGCCCCAGCGCATCCACCGCCACCTTGCGCCCCGTGTTCGAGTTGGCGGTGGTGCAGTTCAGCGTTCCGCTGATGAGCGTGGGGGGCACATTCGAGAAGGCATCCAGCTGGCACGTGGCGTCGCAGCCATCCCCGGGCGTCGTGTTGCCATCGTCGCACTGCTCTCCCACGATGCTGTCGACCAGGCCGTCGCCGCACACCTCCACGCCCTGGCAGTCCGCGCGGCAGCCGTCCCCCGCGACGCGGTTGCCGTCGTCACACACCTCACCCGAATCGACGGAGCCGTCGCCGCAGACGGGCGGCCCCCGGACGGTGAGGGTGATGGTGGCGGTATTGGAGGTCAGCGCGCTGTCGCTGGCCGTGAAGGTGAACGAGTCCGCCCCCTGGAAGTCCGCGTTTGGCGTGTAGAGCAACGAGGCGCCCGTCCCGGACAGGGTTCCGTTGGCGGGAGGAGTCGTCACGTTGAACGTGAGCGCATCCCCGTCCACGTCGGTGGCCACCAACGTGATGGGCGTCGACGTGTTGTAGTTCACCGTCACCGAGGCGGAGGCAGCCACGGGCGCGTCGTTGACCGGAGTCACCGTGACGAAGATGGTGGCCGTCGCCTGCTTCTTGCCGTCGGAGACGGTGACCTGGAAGCTGTCCGCTCCGTAGAAGTTCGCGTTCGGGGTGTACGTCACCGAGGCCCCCGAGCCAGTGAGCGTGCCATTGCCAGGCGTGGTGTAGGTGAAGGTTAGCGCGTCGCCATCCGGGTCCGTCGCGGGGACGGTGATGTTCACCGAGGTGTCCTCGGGAGTGGTGGCGTGGACGTCCTCGACCGTGGGCGCTTGGTTGTTGTCGCAGACGCTCGGCTGCCCCGTGCAGGTGTAGCCCGGCTCCACCTGGCAGACACTGTTACAGCCGTCTCCGGAGAGCTGGTTGTCGTCGTCACAGACTTCGGCCCCGGCAATCACCCCGTCACCACAGAAGGGCCGGATGGACGTCTCCACCGCGTCCACCTGGTAGACCCCGAACACCGTGCCCCGCAGGCGCACGTAGCGATAGGGGTAGTTCCCGGGGTAGCTCACCACCGCGACATGGGTCCCCAGGCCCATGTGCAGCGGGCTGGAGGCGACGACCGTCCTATCCGCCTTCAGGAAGTCCACCTGGGCCACCAGAAACACCGACAGGCCCCGGTAATAGACGCGCAGGTCTCCGGTGCCCTCCTCGCCCTGTCCCAGGTCCAGCACCAGCGCCGAGAGCAGGGTCGGTATCGTCGCCCGCTGCCCGTCCGGTGCGCCCAGCGCCCTGTTCGGGGTGAGCACCGCCGGCGTGGTGCCCGGCGCCACCGCGTCCGCATACAAGTCCCACGGCGGCGCGAGCTCCTGGCTCACCTGTGTCAACGCCTCATCACTTCCAGGCGCTGCCTCTTCGTCGAGGGGCTCTACCCCGCAAGCGCCCAGCAACAACACCAGCGTCGCCCCCAGCCCCCACGACAGCGAGGCCTGTGTACTGCTTCTCATTGGATGTCTTCCCCAGAAAGCAGGATGAAACCCGGCATGGGCTGTCCCCCTCATGGAATGAATCACATCCCTTGTCACAGCCTATGTATCGGCGCGCAACACGCGGATGGGGCAACGTCGTCCGGCCACCATCCACCAGGTACTCGGGTACCATGAAAACAAAAGTCCCGGACAGGCACCCGCACGCCTCCGCGTGTAACTTGATTCCAGACGCCGTGCTCGCAACGTCTGACTTTATTGCCTCGATGCGGGGCGCCTCGAATGGGTCAGGCGCGCAGCGGCAGGGTGAAGGCGAGCTGGAAGCGGGTGCCGGCGTGCTCGGGCCGGACGGTGGCGGTGACGCCGTCGAGAAGATGGAGGCGACCTCCGCGTTGCCGGAGCCGGGAGCTGGTCCCTCACCCAGGTTGCGAAGCGGACGATGCGGCCGGTGAGCACCTGGGCCGGAAGAGGCACCGTGGGCGCTCCCGCCAGCAGCACCGTGTCCGCGTTGCGCCCGCTGCCCAGGCCCAGCACGCCCTTCTCCTCCAGCTTCGCCAGCGCGCGGATGGGCAGGAAGACCTCGGTGGGGATGGGCAGGCCCTTCTCGCGGCCGGAGGGAAGCTCCCGGTTTTCCTCCAGGCCCAAGGCCAGCTCATCCGGCCGACCGTGGCGTGGCCCCACCCACGGAGACTGGGAGGCGCGCCTCCCTCACGAACAGGGAGGCGCGCGTCAGGGACTCCGTTGACTCAGTACACCACCACCGAGGCGTAGATGCTGGTGCCGTTCGTGTAGGCCACCAGGGCTCCGCCGTTCGACGGGAGCGCCGCGACCGCTGGCGCCGCACCCGGCCCCACCGTCCTGGCATCCGTGGCCAGAATCAGGGGGGCCCCCACGAGCATCCGGTCCAACTGGATGTCGCCTGTCCCCCGCTGGGAGGCGATGTACGCGTTGCCGAGTGCGTCCGCGTCAATCGTTCGGATGGGACCGGGACCAACGTCCGTGGGGAGGCCCGGCACCTGGGTGCTCGTCCCTGGCGCGGACACCGGGATGACGTCCACGTTGTCGTCCCCGAAGGAGCCTGTGGTGTAGATGAAGCCGTTGGAGCCCGTCCAGTCCGAGAAGAAGGCCTGCCCCGGCGGGGAGCTCACCGGGTCGAAGCTGGTGCCCTGGTCGCCGCTGCGGCGGATGCGGAAGGCGGGGGAGTCACTCACCGAGAAGACATCTCCGCTGATCTTGTCCACGAGGACGTCGAAGAAGGCATTGGCCTGGTCCACGTCTGTCGCGCTGAAGTCGTTCGCGCCTCGCGCGAAGTTCCGGAGGACACGCACCCCTACGCCGCCTCGCGAGACGGAGATGTAGAGGGCGTCGCCCCTGGAGTCCAGACTGACGGTGGCGTTGGCCGCCGCGCCGAGGTTTCGCGGCGCCTCCCAGTTCGCTCCCGCGTCGACCGTCCGGGTGAACAGCACCACGCCCGGGCTCGCCGTGGCCGCGACGTACGCGACGCCCGTGGGGCCGCCTTCAATCGCGACTTCAGCCGCGTTGGTGATGCCCAGGGGAGTGGGCCCCACCCAGGTGAGGCCACGGTCCACGCTCACGCTGACATGGACCGCGCCACCGCACTTCATGACGACGTAGAAGCGCCCCAGTGCATCCACCGCCGCCTTGCGCCCCGTGTTCGAGTCGGCCGTGGTGCAGTTCAGCGTTCCGCTGATGAGCGTGGGGGGCACATTCGAGAAGGCATCCAGCTGGCACGTGGCGTCGCAGCCATCCCCGGGCGTCGTGTTGCCATCGTCGCACTGCTCGCCCACGATGCTGTCGACCAGGCCGTCGCCGCACACCTCCAGGCCCTGGCAGTCCGCGCGGCAGCCGTCGCCCGCGACGCGGTTGCCGTCGTCACACACCTCACCCGAGTCGACGGAGCCGTCGCCGCAGACGGGCGGCCCCCGGACGGTGATGGTGATGGTGGCGGTATTGGAGGTCAGCGCGCTGTCGCTGGCCGTGAAGGTGAACGAGTCCCCTCCCTGGAAGTCCGCGGTCGGCGTGTAGAGCAACAGGGCGCCCGTCCCGGACAGGGTTCCGTTGGCGGGAGGAGTCGTCACGGTGTACGTGAGCGCGTCCCCGTCCACGTCCGTGGCCGTCAAGGTGATGGGCGTCGACGTGTTGTAGTTCACCGTCACCGAGGCGGAGGCGGCCACGGGCGCGTCGTTGACCGGAGTCACGGTGACCGTGATGGTGGCCGTCGCCTGCTTCTTGCCGTCGGAGACGGTGACCTGGAAGGTGTCCACTCCGTTGAAGTCCGCGTTCGGGGTGTACGTCACCGACGCCCCGGAGAGCGAGAGCGTGCCATTGCCAGGCGTGGTGTAGGTGAAGGTTAGCGCGTCGCCATCCGGGTCCGTCGCGGGGATGGTGATGTTCACCGAGGTGTCCTCGGGGGTGGTCGCGTGGACGTCCTCGACCGTGGGCGCCCGGTTGTTGTCGCAGACGCTCGGCTGCCCCGTGCAGGTGTAGCCCGGCTCCACCTGGCAGACGCTGTTGCAGCCGTCTCCGGAGAGCTGATTGCCGTCGTCACAGATTTCGACCCCGCCAATCGCCCCGTCACCACAGATGGACCGCAGCGACGTCTCCACCGCGTCCACCAGATAAATCGCGAGCGCGCCCCGCAGGCGCACGTAGCGATAGGGCTTGTTGCCCGGGTACGTCGCCACCGCGATATGCGTCCCCAGGCCCAACTCGACGAGGTGCAGCGAGCTGGAGCCGATGAGGGTCCCATCCGCCTTCAGGAAGTCCACCTGCGCCACCAGCGCCAACGACAGGCCATGGTAATAGACGCGCAGGTCGCCGGTGCCCTCCTCGCCCGCGCCCAAATCCAGCACCAGCGCCGCGTTGAGCAGGCCCAGGAGCGTCGCCGCCTGTCCATCCGGCGCGCCCAGCGCCGCGCTCGCGTTGAGCACCGCCGCATTGGTGCCCGACGCCACCGCGTCCGCATACGGGTCCCAGGTCAACGAGGCTTTGCTCGTCGAGGCCCCATCGCTCTCTTGTGACACCCCATCCCGCGGGGACTCCACACCACAGGCCCCCAGCGACAAGGCCAGCGTCAGGCCCAGCCCCCACGACAACAGCGCCCCAAAACGGCTTTGCATTGTTTGTCTCTCCCGAGGTGCGGGATGAGGCCCGGAATGGACAGTCCCCCCTCGTGGAATGCACGACACCACTACGCACTACCGACAACTCAGCGCGCAACACTCGGATGGCCAGCGTCGTCCGGCCACCAATCGACAAGCACTCAAGGGCCATGGACACCACGGTCCCTGGCATTCAGCGCATCCGCCCGCCTTCGCGAATCGAGACGGGGGCTGTGGCTGTGAATGATGGAGTTGCGTCAGTTTCGTTGAAAATGTTCAACCGCGACCGTGCTTCGCGTGCTCCTTGAAGCCAGACGCCGTATACGCGACGTCTGGCTTAATGCCTATCGAAATAAGGCCTCAAGGCCCCTTCAGGCGCGCAGCGGCAGGGTGAAGGCGAGCTGGAAGCGGGTGCCGGCGTGCTCGGGCCGGACGGTGGCGGTGACGTGGACGCCGTGGCCGTTGCCGGTGGAGATGACCTCGCCCTTGAGCTGGCCGTCCTCGGTGGCGCCCCGGAAGAGGAAGACCTCCGCGGCCTGCGAGAAGATGGAGGAGACCTCCGCGCTGCCCGAGCCGGGCGGCAGCTGGTCCCTCACCCAGGTCGCGAAGCGGACGATGCGGCCGGTGAGCACCTGGGCCGGCAGCGGCACCGCGTAGCCGCCGCCGTACACCGTGGGCGCCCCCGCCAGCAGCACCGCGTCCGCGTTGCGCCCGCTGCCCAGGCCCAGCACGCCCTTCTCCTCCAGCTTCGCCTGCGCGCGGATGGGCAGGAAGACCTCGGTGGGGATGGACAGGCCCTTCTCGCGACCGGAGGGAATCTCCCACGTCGTCGGGGCGCGCACGCCTCCGGCCTGGCCGAAGATGCGCGCGAAGGCGCTGGTGTCGCGGAAGCTGGACGCGAGCATCGCCGCCACCGCGAGCGCGGGGCTGGTGAAGGCCGCGCGCTTCGCCCGGGCCTCGCTGGCCACGACGACGCGGTTGACGACGGCGCACAGCCACCGCGAGGACTCGTCCTGGCGCAGCTCCGTCCACGACTCGGAGACCTGCTCCCGGCCTTCCTCCAGGCCCAGGGCCAGCTCGTCCGGGGACAGGCCCAGGAGCGACGGGGCCACGGCGGCGACGATGGGGAGCTGCGCGCTCTCGCCCATCGCGGCCAGGCGCGCCAGCACCGCGACGTCATCGTTCGTGTCCACCACGAAGACGGCGTCGGGCCGGTCGAACGGGTCGCTGGAGAGCGCGTCGTCGAGCGCGCCGAGCAGGTCTCCCCGGCTCACGTCGAGCACCTCCACCGCCATGCCCGCGGACGTGGGGCACTGGTCCACCAGCCACTTGAGGCCGCGCCACGCGGACTCCAGCCGCGCCACCGGCTCCGCGATGAGCACGTCGTTCGCGCAGCGCAGCACCGTCTCGTCCAGCAAATCCCTCACGGACTTGCGCGCGGCGGTGGCGGGAGCGGATGTCGAGGAGCCCGAGGCCGGCGCGCGCGGGTTGAGGGCCTTCACGAACGCATCGACGGCGCGGGACGCGGTGGCGGGCGAGGGGGGCTCGGGCTGGTTGAGCAGCGCCTCCACCAGGGCCGCGTCATCCGACGAGGCGGGCGCGGGCGTCGGTGTGGGCGGCGGCGGAGGTGCCGCGTCACGCAGGACCGCGGCCACCGCTTCGGGCAGGCGCCCCGGTCCGGTGATGGCCTCCACGCGCTTCGCCGCCTCCTCGGGCGACAGGGCGGGGGTGAGCTGGTCGCGCAGCGCGTGCAAGTCGCGCAGCGCGGGGATGCGGGTGAGCACGTCGGCGACGCCGAAGTCGCGCAGGCGCTCGAAGGACAGCTCCAGGGCGCGGGTGTCGTCGGCGCCCAGCCGGTCCGGCACGATGAAGCGCACGTGGCTGGCGGCCTTGGCGAGCTCGCTGGCGAAGGTGTCGGAGCTCACATGAAAGCGACGGCCCGAGGGTGTGGAGGAGAACGCTCCCGCCACCAACCACCGCACGCGAGCACCCTCGGCACTGCTTCCGCTCTGACTCATGCACCGCCCCATCCGTGAGTAAGGCGCCGCACATTAACGCGAGGGAGGTGTTCTCCGCGAAGGCATGTCAGGGCATGGCATTTCGCCAGGGCTACAGGGCTGGGTCCCGGAGCCCGGCTGCGGGGTTTCCCTCACACGCCCGAACCCCTTGCATCACTCCCACCCACGCGTCAGCCTCCACCCGCCATGTCCATCCGCAAGGACTACATCGAGCGCCTCGTCGAGCAGTTCGCCGCCGCCCTGGCCCGCCTCCTCAAGACCCGCCAGGAGCAGCGCTTCGCCGAGGCGGCCGGGCTCATCCGCTCCACCGCGCTGGACACGCTGGGCATGGAGTACGACGCCCTGCTGATGGTGGACGCGGCCTCTACCTCCCGGATGCTCGGAGACCCCCTGCGGGTGAAGCTCCTGGCCCGGCTCGTGGCCGAGGATGGAGAGCTGCGCCAGGACCAGGGCGACACGGCGACCGCCACCGCGCGCTTCCACTATGCGCTCGCGCTGTATGCCGAAGCCCGCGCCCTGGGCCGTCCCCACGACGACGAGGACACCGCCGTCCTCACCCGCCTGCGCGCCTGGCTGGGCCCCGCCGCCCGCGCTTGAAAGATTGCACTCCCACCTGAGTCCACTCACACCCCTGGCAATCCATGACGCGTCGCGGCCTCCATGACGCCATGCATTGAAGTCAGGTGAAGCCTCGCGAGGGCGGGTCCTGTTTCCGACAGGGAAGGGCTCGGGTGCCGGACACTCGGCTGCCTCGCTGACAGGCTTTCTGGGGGGTGGGTTGCCGATCTGTCTGCATTCCCGGATACGATGAGGTGCACGTCCTCACCCGAATTTTATGGGGGTGCGCTTGTCGTTCGTTGAGCTTCCCGAGAGCGTCGTTCCGTGTCGAAACCTGGTGGGGGGCGAGTGGCTGGTGCCCCAAGGCGCGCAACTGCTGGACGTACGCAGTCCGTACACCGGCACCGTCATTGGCCGAGTTCCACTCACCTCCGCCGCGGGTGTAGCCCAGGTGGTGGAGGCCGCGCGGGCCGCGGCTCCTCAGTGGGCCGCCACCTCGCTGCGCGAGCGCACCCAGCTGCTCTTCCGCTTCCGACACCTGCTGGAGCAGAACCTCTCGCGGCTGGCGAACCTGGCGGCGAGCGAGGCGGGCAAGACGGTGGCGGAGGCGCGCGCCGGACTGCTCAAGGGCATCGAGGTGTGCGAGTTCGCGCTGTCCTTGCAGAACCTGGACAGCGGCGCGCACATGGAGGTCAGCCGGGGCGTCACGTGTGAGCTGCGCCGCGAGCCGTTGGGCGTCGTCGCGGGAGTCACGCCCTTCAACTTCCCGGCGATGGTGCCCATGTGGATGTTCCCCATCGCGGTGACGCTGGGCAACGTCTTCGTCCTCAAGCCGTCGGAGAAGGTCCCCCTCACCGCGTGCGCGCTCGGCGCGCTGATGCTCGAGGCGGGCTATCCGCCCGGCGTCTTCTCCATCGTTCACGGCGGCAAGGAGGCCGTGGACGCGCTGGTGGAGCACCCGGACGTGAAGGCGCTGGCCTTCGTCGGCTCGTCCGCGGTGGCGCGGCACCTCTATGTGGAGGGCAGCAAGCGCGGCAAGCGCGTGCTCGCGCTGGGTGGCGCCAAGAACCACCTCATCGTCGCGCCGGACGCGGACCCCGAGCTGACGGCGCAGGCCGTGGTGGACTCGTTCACCGGCTGCGCGGGGCAGCGCTGCATGGCCGGCAGCGTGGTGCTCGCGGTGGGCAACGTGGAGTCGCTGCTGGCGGACATCATCCGCCGCGCGGGCAGCATCGAGGTGGGCCCGGGTATGGGCGCCATCATCGACAAGGGCGCGGTGGAGCGGCTGGAGACGGCCATCGGCAAGGCCGAGTCGGAGGGCGCCAGGCTGGTGCTCGACGGGCGCGGCCGTCGTCCCAAGGACGACGCGTGGGCCGGGGGCCATTGGTTGGGCCCGTCCATCCTGGACCACGTGCGACCGGACATGGAGGCCGCGCGGCGCGAGCTGTTCGGCCCGGTGCTGTCCATCATCCGCGTGCCCACGCTGTCCGCGGCGCTCGCGGTGGAGAACGCGTCGTCCTATGGCAACGCGGCGTCCATCTTCACCACCAGCGGCGCGGTGGCGCAGACGGTGGTGGAGGGCGTGCGCGCGGGCATGGTGGGCGTCAACGTGGGCGTCCCCGTTCCGCGTGAGCCCTTCTCCTTTGGCGGCACCGGCGAGTCGCGCTTCGGCCACGGGGATATCACCGGGCCGTCCGGCCTCGACTTCTGGACGCAGCTCAAGAAGGTCACCCGCAAGTGGTCGGCGCGCACCGACGGCTCCTGGATGAGCTGAGTCGCGCCCTCAAGTCCACTTCGCCCGAGCTCCAAAAACGCGCCCGCAAGGAGGGCGCTCCCATGGCAGACAAGAAGCCCGTCAATCACATCCGCCTCACCTCACATCCAGATGGGGACGCCGTCTCCATCCGTTGGGGTGACCCGGACCCGACGCGCCGAGGCCCCGTGGTGGCCACGCTCACCGAGCCCGCGCATCGCAACGTCATCGGCACGCACGCCGGCTCCTACGCCGTCTATCGCGCGCTCGCCGTGGCCGCCGGCATGCTGCCGCAGGACCACCGCGCCGACTTGAAGGACACCTCGCCCGCGGCGCAGATTGGCCCGCACCCGTCCTGGAGCAATCCGGACCGGATTGTGTCGTTGGACCCGTGGGGCGCCGTCGCGCCGCAGGCGTTCAGCGCGCAGTCCGAGCAGGGCATCGACTTCCGTCCCACCATCGCCGTCACCCGCGCGCACATCAACCTGCCGGAGCTGCGCGACGCGATAGAGGCGGGCCGCCTCACGCCGGATGGTGACCTGCTCACCGCCAACGGCGACATCAAGGTGGTGAAGGCCGCGGTGGACCCGGTGTGGCACCTGCCGGGCATCGCCAAGCGCTTCGGCATGACGGAGAACGCGCTGCGCCGGGGCCTCTTCGAGCAGACCGGCGGCATGTTCCCGGAGCTGATTACGCGCCCGGACCTGCACGTCTTCCTGCCGCCCATCGGCGGGCTCACGCTGTACGCCTTCGGTGACATCAACTCGGTGTCCAACAAGGACATCCCCCTGGCGGTGCGCGTGCACGACGAGTGCAACGGCTCCGACGTGTTCGGCAGCGACATCTGCACCTGTCGTCCCTACCTGGCCCACGGCATCGAGGAGTGTGTCCGCACGGCGCAGGCCGGCGGCGCGGGCATCATCGTCTACCTGCGCAAGGAGGGCCGCGCGCTGGGCGAGGTGACCAAGTTCCTGGTGTACAACGCGCGCAAGCGGCAGGAGGGCGGCGACTCCGCGGCCACCTACTTCCAGCGCACCGAGTGCGTGGCCGGCGTGCAGGACATGCGCTTCCAGGAGCTGATGCCGGACGTGCTGCACTGGCTGGGCATCACCCGCATCCACCGCTTCGTGTCGATGAGCGACATGAAGCACGACGCGATTGTGCGCTCGGGCATCGAAATCCTGGAGCGCGTGCCCATCCCCGATGCGCTCGTCCCCGCCGACGCGAAGGTGGAGATGGAGGCGAAGAAGGCGGCGGGCTACTTCACCAAGGGGCCCGTGGCGGACGCGACGGCGCTGACCCAGGTGAAGGGGCGTGGCCTCGATGTCTGAGCAGCCGCTGGCGAGGGCGGACGTGTCCCCGGCGGTGGCGTGGCTGCGCACGCCGGCCGCCATCCGCGAGCGCTGCCATCAGCTCCTGGATTTAGGACTGGCCGGCAAGCTGGCGCACTTCCGGGTGGAGCCCTCGCGGCTGCCCATCGTCGTGGACACGGTGCTGAGCGTGACGCGCGAGGCGTACCCCACGCTGGACATCCCGGTGCACAGCCGCTGGCGCCACTTCGACGCGGGCGGCGTGCAGCGCGTGGCGGAGCTGGAGGCGCGCCTGAAGGACGCCACGCCGCAGGAGCGCGCGAAGGCGAAGCTGGACCTCGCCGTGGTGAGCGTGCTGCTGGACGCGGGCAGCGGCCCGAAGTGGAGCTACCGCGAGCAGGGCGGCGCGGTATGGGCGCGCTCGGAGGGGCTGGCCGTGGCCAGCTTCCGCATGTTCATGGACGGCGTCTTCTCCTCGGACCCGGACCGGCCGCTGCGCGCGGACTCCGAGGCGCTGGGGCGCTTGTCGCGTGAGGCGTTGGCTCAAGGGCTCCAGGTCTCCGACACGAACCCGCTGGATGGGTTGGACGGACGGCTGCACCTGATGCACGGCCTGGCGCGCGTGCTGCCCCGGCCCGGCGCGCTGCACGACATCGTCGCCGCGCAGGGGCGGAGCGTGAGGGGCTCGGAGCTGCTGGGCGTGGTGCTGGAGAGACTGGGCCCCATCTGGCCGGGCCGCGTCATGGTGGACGCGGTGAACCTGGGCGACGTGTGGCCGCACTCCGCGCTGGGCCCGGTGGAGAGCGTGGACGCGCTGGTGCCCTTCCACAAGCTGTCGCAGTGGCTGACGTACTCGCTGGTGGAGCCGCTGGCGGAGGCGGGCATCCGCGTGGTGGAGCTGGACGGCCTCACTGGCCTGCCCGAGTACCGCAACGGCGGCCTCTTCGTGGACCTGGGCGTGCTGGTGCCCAAGGACCCGCGGCTCACCCAGGAGGCGCTGCACCCGAGCGAGGAGCCCATCGTCGAGTGGCGCGCGCTGACGGTGGCGCTGCTGGACCGGGTGGGCGCGCTGGTGCGAGGCCGGCTGGGGATGACCGCGGAGGAGCTGCCGCTGGCGAAGGTGCTGCAAGGCGGGACGTGGACGGCGGGGCGCAAGGTCGCCGCCGAGCGACGTCCCGGAGGCGTGCCGCCGATTCGTGTCGAGAGCGATGGAACGGTGTTCTGACAACCGCTGAGAGAGGGAGGACGCAATGGAGTTCCCCAACTGCACCGTGGTGGACCATCCGCTGGTGAAGCACAAGCTGACGTTGATGCGCCGCGCGGAGACGAGCACCGCCTCCTTCCGGGCGCTGCTCCAGGAAATCTCCCTGCTGCTGGCGTACGAGGCGCTGCGGGACTTGAAGGTCCGCGACGAGGAAATCCAGACGCCGATGGCGCCCATGAAGGCGCCGGTGCTGGAGGGCAAGAAGCTGGTGCTGGTGGCCATCATGCGCGCTGGCCAGGGCATCCTCGACGGGATGCTCCAACTGGTGCCCTCCGCGCGCGTGGGCCACATCGGCCTGTATCGGGACCCGGAGACGCTGACGCCGGTGGAGTACTACTACCGGGTGCCGGGACAGCTGGCGGACCGCGACGTGGTGGTGTGTGACCCGATGCTCGCCACGGGCAACTCCGCGGTGGCGGCGCTCCAGCGGGTGAAGAAGAGCAAGCCCGGCTCGCTGCGCTTCGTCTGTCTGTTGGCGTGTCCGGAGGGCCTGGCCAACCTGCGCGAGCACCACCCGGACGTGCACGTGTACACGGGCGCGGTGGACGAGCGCCTCAATGAGCACGGCTACATCCTCCCGGGCCTGGGCGACGCGGGAGACCGGCTCTTCGGCACCAAGTAGCGCGCCCGGTAATTGCCTCCGTCAACGATGTTTTGGCGGCCCCGCTGGCGCGCGACAGGATGCGCGCTGGCAGGGGCCAGCACGTCGAGACGGAGGTACGCGGGATGCGAGCGAGGATTTTCTGGCCCCCGAATGGGGCCGCATGGCTTGGATGGCTGCTGTTGGCGGGAGTGGGTGGCGCGCTGGCTGCCCACGCGGAGAGCGACCCGTGCGACTGCGTCACCGACCATCAGAGCGTGGTGTCTGAGATGCCATGTCTTGTCATCTCCGCCTATTCGAACTGTGGCGCGAGCACGGTGCGCAATGCCTGTGACGCACCCGTGACGCTGATGCGCTGGCCGCTCGTCGATTGCGCGGAGGGGCTGTGTGATTTGGAGCTCCAGCCGAACGAGCAGGCCTCCTTTCACTTCGTGGGCGGACGCGGACAGTCCTTGTCCATGAAGTGGGGCGTGGAGGAGCGCTTCGAGGAGGAGTCCTTCACCGTCTCCGTCGAGGGTGAGGAGCGCGACCTCGTCGTCTCCGCGAGCGTGTCGTGCGTGACGGGGAAGGAATCCCCGAGCGGCTGCGCGTCCTCGCCGGGAGGGATGGCGCTCGCGGGCGTGCTGGCGCTCCTGGGCGGCTGGCGTCGTCGCCGCGCCAGCTGACCGTCGCCCGAAGGACACGGGTCGCGGCGGATGGAACTGTGTGGATTTGAACCGGAAATTCTAGAATAGTCATCGAACTCTCCGTGGGGGAGCGAGGGGCCCATGTCGGGCTCCCTCTCTTCTCGGAGGGGATGGAAACTGCATGAAGCGCGGTGGAAGTGGCCCTGTGTGGGCGGTGTTGTCGTGTCTGTTGTTGGGGGCTTGTGGTGTGGAGTCCCTGGAGGATGCGTCGAGCGGGGATGAGGCGGCGCTGCCTCTCAGGAGCTCCGAGGCCTCGCTGACGTGGGACCCGTATGCGGACGCGGTGGCGTCTGGCACCACGGTGACGGTGCTCAACGCGAGCGCGGCGCTGGGCGCGCCGGACGGGCACGCGGCGACGCTGTTGAGCCTGCTCAACACGGCGCTGGTGTTGGATTTGGGCGCGGGTGAGGAGGGCACGGGTGACTTGCGTGTCCACTACCAGGGCCTGTCGCTGGCGCTCCTGGAGGGAGACGGCCCCGAGAACATCTTCTGGGCCTCGGACAGGACCCCTCCGAGCGGTACCTATGACATCTGCCTGATAGCGAGCAGCTTCGCGCCCGACATCTCTCCAGCGGACCCGGTGAGCTACACCATCAAGGTGCGCGTACCCGGTCAGCCGGACCAGGACTTCTCCGGCGCATACACCTCGGATGTGATTACGATGGAGTGTACTCCTGAAGAGGCCAGCTACGTCGGGTCCATCACCTACCCTTGAGACACGAGAAGTGACGGACACCGGCCCGCGAGGGGAGGTCGCCCCGCGGGCCGGTGGTGGTTGGACGGGGCTTCCCGGCTCGCGGGTCTGGCGGACGTCCGGGTGGAAAGGCTCGCATGTATCGAGTCTGACGTTGGCTCCAGCGCGGTGTCGACTGGCGCGCGCTGCCACGACACACGACGCATGCGTTGTCGGCTGGGATACGGGCAGGTCCGTGGAGAAGGGCGCCCCGCTCGCCGGAATGAATTCTTCATGCGTTTCATGCCGCGACGGCGGGCCCTCGGTGATGTTTCACCCGAGGGCCTCGTCCGTTCAGTCGAGCGAATGGAGCGAAACATGAAGGCCAGTCAGGGTGTCTGGGTGTCGCGCGGGTTGAGCGCGGCCCTGGTGTTCGTCGCTGTCGGTGCTTTCAGTGCGTGCGGCGTCGGTCCCGAGGATGAAGCGCTCCTCGAGGCCACGCCTTCGAGCGAGGTCTCCGCGTTGGCGTGGGACCCGTATGCGGACGCGGTGGCGTCTGGCACCACGGCCGCGGTGCTCAACCCGGGCAGGGCGCTGGGCGCACCGGACGGGCAGGTGGCGACGGTGCTGGGCCTGCTCAACTCGGCGCTGGTGCTGGACCTGGGGCAGGGCGAGGAGGGCACCGGCGACCTGCGCGTCTATTACCGCGGGCTGAACGTGGCGCTGGTGGCGCAGGTGGACTTCGTGAAGGCGGATGGGAGGACGACCATCAGCTCCGGCCCGCTGCGGCTGGTGGAGCTGGGCCTGGGAACCCACGTGGCGGTGGTGAGGTACTCGGGCAACGAGCCCTACCGCTACGTGCGCCTGCGGGGCGCGCTGCTCGCGCTCTACCTGGTGGATGCGGTGGAGACGTCCATCCGGCCCTTCTGTGGTGACGGCGTGCCAGGCGGGGACGAGGCCTGTGACGATGACAACCAGCTCTCCGGGGACGGCTGTAGCAGCGTCTGCCAGGTGGAGCCCGGCTACACCTGCACGGGAGCGCCGAGCGTCTGCACGGACATCGACGAGTGCGCCCTGGGTACTGACACGTGCGCGCCAGAAGAGGTGTGTGTCAACACGCCGGGAGGCTTCGAGTGCGAGGAGTCCACCTGCGCTCCGCCGCGCATCGTCTGCGGCGAGGCCTGCGTCGACCCGAACACCGACAACAACCACTGCGGCGCCTGTGGCTATGTCTGCGGCGCGGGAAAGGCCTGCTCGTCGGGCGTGTGCCTGGGAACGGGCAACCTCCAGTTCACCGCGACCTGGAGCCGCAACGGTGACGCGGACCTCTTCGTGTTTACGCCCACGGGCAAGCGCATCTTCTACAACAACAGGGGGCCCAACGAAGGGACGGGCTTCGGCGCGCTGGACGTGGATGACCTGACAGGTGATGGGCCGGAGAACATCTTCTGGGCTCCGGACCGGACGCCGCCCGCGGGCACCTACAACATCTGCCTCCGGGTGGGCGCCTTCAACCCTCCTCCGAGCCCCGGAGCCCCCGTGAACTACAACGTCCGCGTGCGGCGACCTGGCCAGCCGGACCTCGACTTCACCGGCGTGGTCACCCAGAACAGGTCCGTCCAGCTGTGCCTGCCCAGCGAGCCCGCCTTCGTCGGGTCCGTCGTCTATCCTTGAGACCCGAGAAGTGAGACGCGAGAAATGACAGACACCGGCCCGCACGAGGAGGTTGCTCCGCGCGGGCCGGTGCTGGGGCGGGTGAGGACCCGTCCTCACACGGTTCCAGGCGCGAGCTGGAGAAGGGCTTGTTCCTGACCCCGAGGGGTGAAAGACACCCATATATCGCGTGTCATTCTTTTCGCGGGAAGGGTGTTCACTGACTCGCTCCGCGATGACCGACGACGTCTGTCCTGTTGGCTGGGGCACGGGCGCGCTGGCCGAATCGAAGGCAATCTCAACAAGAAAAAAACCTTCGTCCGTTCCATTTCCCAGACAAGTGCTCGCGGTGGATGGCTTCACCGGGGGGGCTTCGTCCCATCAATTCGAACGGAATGGAGCGGAACATGAAGGTCCGTCGCGGTGTGTCTGTGTCGCGCTGGTTGAGCGCGGCCATGGCGTTCGTCGTTGTCGGTGCGTTCGGTGCGTGTGGCGCCAGTCCCGACGAAGAAGTCCTCTCCGATGCTGAGATTTCGAGCCAGGAGTCCTCGCTGGCTGGAGACCCGTATGCCAATGCGGTGGTGCAGGACGGTCTCCTGGGTGTGAACAACCCCCAGAACGCGGTGGGGGCTCCGAATGGGACGGTCGCCACCTTCCTGGGTCTGCTGGGGGCCTCGCTCACGCTGGACATGGGCGTGGGTGAAGAGGGGACCGGGCCGCTGCGCATCTACTACCAGGGGCTGAACGTGGCGGTGGTGGCGCAGGTGGAGTTCCTGCGCGCGGACAGGAGCATCATCTCCACGGGACAGGCGCAGTTGTTGGATTTGGGGCTGGGGTCCCACTCGACGATTGTGGCCTTCAGCAGCGCCACGCCCTACCGCTACGTGAGGCTTCGCAGCGGGGTGCTCGTGCTCCTCCAGATTGACGCGGTGGAGGCGACGAGCATCGTGGGCACGGGTGTCTGTGGCGACGGCCAGGTGGGCACTGGTGAGGGCTGTGACGACGGGAACCGGATGGCGGGGGACGGCTGTAGCGCCCAGTGCGCGGTGGAGCCGGGGTACACCTGTCAGGGCCAGCCCAGCGTCTGCCATGACGTGAATGAGTGCACCAACGGCACCGCGCAGTGCTCGCCGAACGCGTACTGCACGAACACGCCGGGCAGCTACACCTGCACGTGCAAGCCGGGCTACTCGGGGGATGGCTGGACGTGTAACGACATCAACGAGTGCACCAATGGGACGGCCCACTGCCAGCCGGGCGAGACGTGTGTGAACACGCCGGGCAGCTTCGAGTGCCGGCCGGCGACCTGCGCGCCGCCGCGAGTCCAGTGCGGCTCGCAGTGCGTGGACACCTCGTCGGACGAGCACAACTGCGGCGCGTGCGGCAACGTCTGCGCGGCGGGGAAGACCTGCACGGCGGGGGTGTGCACGGGCGGTGGCGGGGGAGTCACCCTGCAGGTCACCGCGACGTGGGGCCGTGACGGGGATGCGGACCTGGTGGTCCGGACGCCCACGGGCAAGATCATCTACTACGACAACCGCGGGCCGGGGCCGAGCACGGATGGGGGTGAGCTGGACATGGACGCGTCGGGTGGGCGGGGGCCGGAGAACGTCGTCTGGAACCCGGGCTACACGCCGCCGAACGGCACGTATGACATCTGCCTCAAGGCGGCGGGTTTCTCGCCGCTGCCCTCGGCGGAGAACCCCGTTCCGTACTCCGTGAACGTGAAGCGCGCGGGGCAGGCGGACCAGGTCTTCACGGGCGTCGCCACCAGCGCCGACGTGGGGGCCGCGTGCTACCCGTGCCACCCGTCGTACGTCGGGTCCATCACGTATCCGTCGGGTGTGAGTGGCGGCGGCGAGCCGCACTGCCCGTAGTGAGCTGACGGTGGGCGCGGAGCGCAGGTGCTTCGCGCCCACCGGTGGTCAGTCGTACTCGAAACCTTCGTAGCCGAACGCTCGCTCGATGGCCGTCAGGTCTGCCTCGGTGCCTCCGCACTCCTTCACGACGGCGCGCCAGCGGGCGGACACGGTGGCCTTCATCGTGTCGATGAGGTGAGAGGCGTCCTCGCGGGACATGCGGAACCGGCCGCATTCGCTCAAGAGGTTGCTGCGATTGGCGCGACGGTTCTTCGCGCTCCCCACCTCCATGGCCAGGTCCCGCTCGGTGCTGGCCTGGGGCATGGGGGTGAGGTCATAGGCGGGAGAGAGGCTCCATTCCGGACCCGTGGCAATCAGCGCATGATTGCGCGGATGGTCATCCACGTTCGAGATGAGCGCGTTGAAGACCATTCGCGAGAACAGCTCGCGCAAGTCCTCCGTGGGATTGCCCACCCAGCGCTTCAGCTCGTCGGCCAGCCGGATGTATGACCATTTCGAGCGGTCCAGCGGGTTCTCGTCGGCACGGAGGACCGTCAGCGCGCTGACCATGCGGTGCCGCAGGTAGCCGTCGCCCTCGATGCGCTTCCGGTCGAACCGGCGCACGAGCAGGACATCTCGGCCCGCGACGGAGGTGACCTTGCTGAAGGCGGCGCTCAGGCCGCACTCCCGCGCGAGCCGCAACATGCCACCTTCGACCGCGGCATTGTTCCAGCGGTCATTGCGCGCCGGGAACTTGGCCACCCAGAGGCCTTCGTCATCTTCGACGACGTTCTTGGGGCGAGCACCTCCCAGGGAGCTGCCTGGGTTTACCAACTCGTCCACTTGCGCCGTTGACGGTGGGAGGCCCTGCTCGATTCGCTCGGCTTCCTCGAGCAGGCGGTTCAACTGAAGCACCTTGTTGAATTGATGAACGGGCGCGGGCGGCGTGGGGCTCGCGCCAAAGGACAGCGCACCCGCGCGGTCCTCGGGGGAGTGGAGCAGGAAGTCGATTTCGGTCAGCGCCGTGCGCCCGAGCTGGCGTTCGATGACGGTGCGTCCCCAGGCATCCGGAGAGGAGTCTCGCAGGGCGCCGAAGATGCCGCCGAGTCTGGCTGTTTCGAAGGTGCCCGGGCGCAAGGCGAGCTCGAACTTCTCCAGTTCGACCGCGCGAGGATTGCTCAGGTAGCTGTTGCCATAGACAAAGCGGCCGACGTCGCCCTGCTGGACGAACAAGCCGCAGGTGACGACCTCCATCGAGGTTGGAAGCTGGATGTAGACGTAGCAGCGGGCCTCCTCAGAAGTCGGCATCGAGTCCTCGCGAGGAACGAACGCGCTTCGGTTGGCGTGCCAGCTCCAGCGTCTTGCCCTCCTCATCACGGTCCGGAGAGCCGAGGTTCTCGAACTCGCGCTCGAGTCCCAGGGCCCACAATGCCGCGAAGTAGGCGCTGATCGCCGTGGTGGGGTTGCCCGCTTCAATGCGCTGGAGTGTCCCGAGCGCGAGCCCCGTTTTCTTCGCGAGGTCAGCCTGTCGCAAGCCCCGGCGGATGCGAGCCCGAGTGATGTTCTGGCCCAGCCGGCTGACCGCGCGGCCTACGTCCAGGGGCGTTGTTTCGGGAGTGAGGTTTTGTCGAGGCATGGATTAATCTATTGATTATAAGGGACGGTCAGATTCAATCTATTGAATCTGACCGTTCAGCGCAATCCATCGAACCCGTGGCTCCGGGTACCCCCTGGATCCGATGGATTGAGGTGGTGGACACCGGGACTTCCAGCCTGCACGGTTGCTTTGGCGGCAGGTAAACCTGCGCTCTGTCTGATGGAGCGAACGCCGGGAGGTCCGCCCTCGAGCCCAGCGTTGTCGACATGTCTCGTGGCATCCCGCGCGTTGCCATGCGCCGCTGCGGGGCATGTGGCCCTGTACCTTCGCGCCAGGACAGCATCCAGGGGGTAACGGGCGGAGGCGCGGATGCGTGCCGCAGCGGACGATGACTCAGGGCTCGTGGGCAAGAGGCCAGTCCAGCTCATTAGGCTTCTCGTGATGGGAGCGAAGAGGTGACGTGAGTTGCTTCGTGCGTTTCCGTTACGAGCCTCTCGTTCATGAGGCTTCGTCACCGTGAGCGGGAGTCGTAGTCATGAAGTCCATCATCCACTTCAAGTCCTTGTCTGGGTTGTTCCTGGTGTTGTCCCTGTTCGTCACGGCGGAGGCGCGAGCGCAGTTCGTGCTCCTCGCGTGTGTGGGAGCGGAAGTCACCGAGTTCGATCCGGGCCTCACCAACACCGCCCAGCAGACCCATATCTCCGCCATCGGGACTCACGGGTGCGCGGGGTTGCCGCTGAATCTGCCCTCCGCCATCGTCACCACGGAAGCGGATGGCATCCTCAGCTGTGGGTTCGGCCAGGCCCTCTCCACCATCCACATCAAGTGGAGTGATAACACCGTGAGCATCGCGTCGGGCACCACCGCGGTGAACGTGAAGCCAGCCGGAGAGGTCGTCGTCGTCCTCACCGGGTCGGTGGTGAGCGGCCGGTTCCTGGGCGCGACGGTGGTGCGCACGCTGACGCTGCTCAACACGGACGTGTTGGGGTGTTTCACGGCGGAGGGTGTCACGGACGTCGCCGGCCCCGTCACGCTGGTGGTGACGAAGCTGCTGTGAGTCCCCTCTGAGTTGTGCGCCGGGGCTCCGCTTTGGCTGCCGCCTGGTTCCACGACGGCGGCAGTTGAAGCGCGGTCTAGACTTCCTCGAACTCCGCGCCTGTGACCATGGCGCGCTCCAGGGCCACCTTGATGTCCTCCGACACGACGAGGGCGACGGTCCACCCCCAAGTGCGGAAGACCTTTGTGCTGCCTGGCTTCATGGGGTCAATCCGGAGGCCGTACACGCTGCGGTATTGGCCGAGCTTGTCGGGTCGCTCATCCTCTGGCTTCCAACGCAGAATCTCTTCCGAGGCCTTGTCGTCGATGCACCGGACAAGCTTTGTCGCCACGAGGATGACGTACTGGTCTGGAAAGCCTTTGACGTCGACTGGGAGGAGTTGCACGTCGTCGGGCGCCAGCTCCGCGAAGGGGGTTGCCACCCTGACGTGGAGAATGGGCGTCCTGCCGGCGCCCGCCATGCTGAAGTCGCGCGGACGCCCGGTCTCCCGAACAGGAACCGTCAGACCTCCATGTGCATGGACGACAGGCCGTCCCGACGTGAACTCCATCATGTCTTCCAGTTCCTGGCCCTGTCCGTCCATCGGCGTTCCCAGGAACCAGTTCCCGGCCTGAACGTCTTCACTGAGCCTGAAATATCGAGTCGGCATGGTGGACTTCTCAATGACCTCATTTGCCCTGAGTCAGAAGCCTTTGGATCATCGTTCCATGGCGATGGCAAAGGCCAACGTGTACTTGCCGTCGCTGGCCAGCAGGGGACCATCCGCCAACAGTCGCAAGCAACATGGAGTGTCCTCCAGACAGGCCCCGTTACGGCGCGGGCACCACCCTGCGATAGCGGAAGCCACTGACACTGACCCCGCCCCCGTGAGGGACCTTGCCTGCGCTGCTCCAGACGCCGGCCGGTGTCACCGGCGTCGCGGGAGGGATGGCGCCGTGCGCAAGACGCGGCGCGTCCTCTCGATAAAGTCGTGTCGGGACGTCTCGACGCGAGCGCGGAGTCACCGGGGCGGGGCGGCGCCCACCCAGGGTTCCCTCGGCCGGGGATTCCGTGTCCGTGGAGGGGGTGGACTAAGGTGGCGAGCGTGCCTTCGCCCGCGCTGTTGCTCATGCCCCTGTTGTTCGCCGCCGTGCCCGCCTCGCATGTGGAGCTCGTGTTCGGCGGGGATGTGATTCCTCACGGCGAGGTGAAGACGGTGGCGAAGCTGCACGCGCGCACCGGGGCGGTGCCACCGGAAGGTGGGGTGGCGCCGTCGCTCAACAATGAGGGCTGGGACCATGTCTTCGGTCCCATCGCGGACGTGCTGCGCACCGCGGACGTGGGCGTCCTGAATCTGGAGACGCCCGTCACCGACAACAAGAAGGCGGTGACGCGGGAGCTGCTCTTCAACGCGCCGTCGGCCATGGCGCGAGCGCTCTTTGCCGCCGGAGTGAAGGTCGTCTCCACCGGCAACAACCACGCGAGGGACCAGCTCCCCACGGGGCTGGTGGAGACGCTGCGCCACCTGGATGCGACAGGCCTGCGCCACACGGGCACGGGCGCGACGAGGGACGCGGCCTGGGAGCCCGTCCTCGTGGACGTGCGAGGGATGAAGGTGGGCTTCCTGTCCTTCACGCGGTTGCTGAACGGCTTCAGCAATCCGAAGGACGCGCAGTCACCGCACGTGGCCTACGTGCCGTATCCCGCGTTCCGCCTTCACCGGGGGCTCACCACCGACGAAGCGGTGGAGAAGGTCCGAGCCGTCGCCGCGCGCTGTGACGCGCTCGTCGTCCTGGTGCACTGGGGAACCGAGTACGCCGACTCGCCGAACTCCGAGGACCGCGAGTTGGGCCGCGAGCTGCTGGACGCCGGAGCGCTGGCGGTCATCGGCCACCATCCGCACGTGCTCCAGCCTCTGGAGGGCTACACGACGGCGGACGGGCGCAAGGGCCTCATCGCCTTCTCCCTGGGCAACCTGGTGGCGAACCAGGACCGCTTCTACCACCACGCGCCTGGGAAGAAGGGCGTGGCGGGGGACAAGCGGGACTCCATGCTGCTGCGAGTCGCACTGGAGCGCCCGGCGACCGGGGGGCGAGTGGTGCTGGGGGACGTGGCGGTGCTGCCGGTGTGGATTGAGAACAACGCGGTGGGGCGCAAGGGCAAGGAGCGGCGCAACATCCAGCCGGTGCTCATCGACCGGGAGCTGGAGGCGGTGACGGAGCGGCTCGCGGCGCTGGCGGCCCGGCCCGCGCCGCTGGACAAGGCGACGCTGGCGGAGAAGGCACTTCTGGAGAAGCGGCTCGTGAACTCCCAGCACCGGCGCACGCGCATCCTCCGAATGCTGCCGGAGGGCTTCGCCGTGGCCTCCTCCGAGCTGCGCCAGCGCACGGCCTTCGTGCCGCCCGCGCCCGAGACTCGGAGCGTGGCGACGCAGACGGCGCCGTAGCGGTGTGGCACCGTTGCGTCAGTCACGGAATGGCGAGCCCTGGCTTGAACTTGGGGGGTGGGGTGGCGCTAAGTGGGGGATTCCACTTGCAGGGAGTCCCCCATGTCCCTTTCGCGTCGTCTTCGATGGTGTTCCACCTGGGTCCTGGCCATGGCGTTGTCGTGCGTGCCGGTGGAGGAGGGACAAGCGCCCTCCGAGCCGCTGGGCACGGAGGAGCAGGCGCTGGGCGTGCCGGGCTTCGCGGAGCTGCACCACCACATGTTCGCGGAGGAGGCGTTTGGCGGGGGCTGGTTCCACGGCACCGTCGCGGACGCGCTCACGCGGTGTGACGGCGGGTGGCCGGAGAGCGACCATGCTCGGGTGCGGATGGACCTGAGCCATCTGCTCAACCTGTGTCCGAACTCGAGCAACCTCGACCTGCGCGGGGTGCCGGTGTTGTCGCAGTTGTTCGGCGTCGCGGGGGCGGTGGGCTCGGAGTTCCTGGGGAAGATTGAGGGGACGGAGGGCGACACGGGCCTGCACGACGGGCGGCGCAACCCGAACACGCAGTGGCCGCGCTGGGACACGATTGCGCACCAGCAGTCGTGGGAGGGGTGGCTGCGGCAGGCGCACCAGGGCGGCATGTCGCTGGTGGTGGTGTCGGCGGTGAGCAACGGCTTCCTGTGTGAAGCGCTGCCGCCGCAGAACCGCACGCGGCCGTGTGACGAGATGGTGGACGTGGAGGTGCAGTTGCAGAAGGCGCGCGAGTTCGCCGCGACGCGCGACTGGGTGGACCTGGCGCTGACGCCGGCGGATGCGCGGCGCATCATCTCCGAGGGCAAGCTGGCGATGGTGCTCTCCATCGAGACGAGCAAGCTCTTCGGCGCGAAGGACTGGCGCGCGGAGCTGGAGCGCTTCCATGGGTTGGGGGTGCGCACGTTGCAGCCGGTGCACCAGCTGGACAACCGGTTTGGTGGCGCGGCGCCGCACAACGCCATCTTCCAGGCGGCGCAGTTCATCGAGAACTGTCACATCGACACGGACTGTGGGCTGACGGTGGGAGGGCTCACGCTGGGCTTCGACGTGGACTCGAGCTGCCGCAACGTGAAGGGCCTGACGGGGGAGGGGCAGCAGCTGATGCAGGCGATGATGGACAAGGGGATGCTCATCGACCTGGCGCACCTGTCGGAGAAGGGCGTGCGGGATGCGTACTCGGTGGCGGAGCGCAACAAGTACTACCCGCTGTATGTGAGCCACGGGCATTTCCGCGAGGTGATGAACGGGAAGCTGGCGGAGAACGAGAAGACGACGCCGGCGTGGGTGGTGCAGATGTTGCGGCGCACGGGCGGCATGTTCGGTCTGCGCACGGCGCATGACGAGACGCGGACGTATACGAAGTCCGGCGTGGCGAACAACTGCCAGGGGTCGACGCGGTCCTTCGCGCAGGCGTACGAGTTCGGTCGTCAGGGACTGAAAGTGCCGATGGCGTTTGGCGCGGACTTCAACGGGTTCATCCAGCAGACGCGGCCGCGGTTTGGAGAGGATGGGGCGTGTTCGGCGGGGTTCCAGGCGGAGGCGGACGCGCAGGCGCGGCAACAGACTCTGCAGGGGCCTGGGCGGTTGGGGACGGCGTTCGACGAGCAGGGCCTGGCGCACGTGGGCCTGTTGCCGGACATGGTGAAGGACCTGCGGAACCTGGGGGTGAATACGGCGGGGTTGGCGGGTTCGGCGGAGACGTTCATCCGGATGTGGGAGCGGACGTCGGTGACGCGCACGGGGATGGCGGACGCGGCGCTGGATATCGACACGTCGGGGGTGGCGGCGTGGGTGAAGCCGGAGGACCGCGAGGGGGCGTACCCGACGGTGTGTGGGAAGGCCTATTCGCCGGACAGCAAGGAGTTGAACCAGGAGTGCCGGTTCGACGACGAGTGCTTGAGCGAGCAGTGCACGTCGGTGTTGTGCAGCACGTTCGATGGGCGGTGCGTGTGCAACGGGGATGAGGATTGTGGAGGGGTGGGGTACTGCCAGAAGGACACGCCGGGGAATCCGGCGGACAACGACTGCGTGCCGAAGAAGACGGACTGGACGTCGTGCAGTCGGGATGGGCAGTGCCAGTCGGGGGCGTGTGGAGGGTGCGCGGACGCGGTGGGGTGGTGCTTTACGCCGAGGTCGAAGGCGTACGGGCAGACGTGCAAGTCGGATAGGGAGTGCACGACGGACCGGTGCAGCGCGGACTGTTACGTGAATCCGACGGGGAGTTGCCTGTGTGACAGCGACTCGCACTGTGGTGCGAGCCAGTACTGTGGCTGGGGTCTGAACGCGGGCAAGTGCCAGAACAAGAAGGGAAGAGGGGCGGCCTGCGGCTCCGGGCGCGAGTGCCAGTCGGGGGAGTGCCGGTGGTCCTTCACGTGTAAGTAGGCGAGAGCCTTGGGGATGCCGGGGGCGAGGAGCCCCTGGCGTCCCGGGTGCGGGCGGGGGCGCTCGGAATCTTGGAATGCTGGGAGAGGGAGGCGGGGGCCTGTGTGCCTGGACGGCCGGGCCGGAGTTTTGCCGGGGGAGTGAGGGCGAGGGGGCGCGGGGGTAAGAGGGGTGAGCGAGCGGGACGGAGGGTGCGGTAGAGTGCGCCCCATGCGTCGCCTTTCCTTGCTCCTGCTCCCTCTGCTGGTCCTCGCGTGCTCCAAGGAGCAGGCAGGGACCTCGCTCGTCATCAATTACACCCCAGGTTTCCAAAAGGGTTGTTTCAGAGTCGTGGTCCAAGATGCCGCGAACGACACCTTAAAGGATGACAAAACCGTTAGCCCCAATGCGGCGCGGGAAGGCGAGGGAGGCGGCTCCTTCGTGAAGGTCGGTGTGCTCCAAAAGACGGGGTGGAGCAAAGAGGTCAATGTGACCGTCACGGCACACGAGTATTCGTGTGAAACAGACGACAGCGGCACGCCGATACGGAAGTTGGTGGGTACTAAGTCAGTCAAGCTCACCCTGCCAGACGAGGGGGCTCATGGCGAGTCTGAGGTGTCGTTCGAGACGCCGGACGAGGACCATGATGGCTTCCTCCCTGCGGATAAAGGCGGCACGGACTGCGACGACAAAGATGGGATGCGGAACCCCGCGCAGGCCGAGATATGCGACGACAAAGACAATAACTGCGCGGGCACAGTTGCTGATGAAGACCTGGACTTGGTGGACATGTTCCATGATCGGGACGAAGATGGATTCGGTGGGGAGGCAACTCGGCACTGCGTGCCTGTGAGTAGTCTCCGTAAGTATTCGACCAAGGGGGGAGACTGTAATGACAGTGACCCGTCGGTGGCTCCGGATAAGGAAGAGCTTTGCGACGGTATTGACAATAACTGCGCAAGCATTGGTGGTGTTGCTGTCGACGAGACCTTCTCGACAAAGAATCAATCATGTGCAAGTGGCTGCGGAACCATGGCATGCGCGCTGGATGGTAGGTCAGTTCAGTGCAGTGCCCCTCTTCCTGCGATCTACTATCTGGACAAAGACCGTGATGGCGAAGGGACCGCCACCGTCATCCAGACTGTGAATCCTATGGTGGTCTGCCAGGGGGGAAATCCCCCAGCACAGCCAGATTATGTCCTCGAAAAGCAGGGCGACTGTGACGATGCGGACCCTGCGGCGAAGCCCGGTCTCACGGAGGTGTGCGATGCCATCGACAACAATTGCGACGGTATCGTGGATAACGCCGCAGAGATATGTGGTGGCACGCTGAAGGACGTGGTCAACCATCACGTAACTTCGGGCGATCCAGACTGGAGGACGGTATCGGTGGGGCCGGGGGGATATCCTGTGTGGGTCGCGGGGCTTGGCGGCAAACTGGCGATGCGCAGGACGGCCAGTGATAAGTTCGAGAGTTTCAGCTATGAAAGCTCTCCAGGTCCGACCCCTTCGGACGGGAGCCTTCCGATCCACTTGAACAACTGTGGAAGTACGAATTGGACAGTCTCCTGGGTGAACTCCAAAGGGATGGTGTTCCTGGGCGGCGAATTGGGAGCGCTGGCCTTTCATTCTGGGACAACCAGTTACACGTGCCAACTGGGTGGCGTGCCACACAATGCCAACCTCACGGGAATGATAGGCTTCGAATCCGGTGGGGTAAATACCCTCTACATTACCGACACGGAAGGTCGGTTGATTAAGTGGGTGGTAGGTGGCACGCCCGCATTCACGACGGTGCACGACAGCAACTACAACTACTATGGACTCCACGGCCTGAGTGAGAACTTCCTGCTGGTGTCAGGAGGGGTCACGTCAGGAGACGCGGGCCAAGCGTTCCAGTCCTATACCAATGGCAATGGCAATCCCTCGTCGTTGCACGCGACCCTTCCAGACAATGGAAGCGGCACTGCGAACGCGGTGTGGATGGGGACGGCCACCAAGGCGTGTGCGGTGGGGGATGGAGGGTTGGCGTGGCGTTGGGATGAGCCGGCGACGTGGAGAAAGGCCGAGGCTTCAGGGACGGCGGTCGACTTCAGCAGCGTGGTGATGCGGTACGACGCGCAGAACCCACTGAACGACCAGTGCTACATCGTGGACAAGGGGTCGAACGGTAAGCTGCGCCGGCTGACTCCATATGGCTGGGCCAAGCCGTTGGATCTGCTGCCGTCGAACAGGGCGAACGTCCCCCTGCGAGACATCGCCATCACCGCGACAGGTGACCTCTGGATCGTCGGCGACGACGGCCGGGTGTTTCACTACCCAGAGCAGTAGTCGTCGCTCGGGGCTGTGCCACGCTTCGGGCCTGGAGGGCCGGAGCGTGGTGTGTTGGACAGGAAAGGCCTGTCTGAATTTTCCGGTGTTCCGCAGTCGGACTTAGAGTCCAGGCATGTCCAAGTCATGCCTGTGGGGGGACTGCCTGGCGGTCTTCGTCTGTGTGTCGGTGGCCATGCCGCTGCGCGCGCAGGGAGCCGAAGGTGAGGCCCAACGTCAAATCACGGAGGCCATCCGCCTCTACGAGGACCTTGAGTACGAGCGAGCGCTGGAGCGACTGAAGCACGCCAGTCGCCTGCCGCATGGCCCTGCCGAGGCGGTCTCCCTCTCTCTACTTCGCGGCATCATCCAAGCGGACATGGGGAGGTGGGAGGCGGCGCGCAAGGACTTCCGCGAGGCGCTCCAACGCCAACTTGATGCTCAGCTCCCCTTGCATGTCTCGCCCAAGGTGAGCGGCGAGTTCGAGGCACAGCGCACGAAGGTTCGTGAGGCCACGACCGGTCGACGCAAGGCTGCGCCTCCAGTACCCACGCCGCAGGTGGTGGAGGCCGCGCCCGTGGACGAGAAGCCGCTGGCCAGGGAGCCGGAGGTCGCCCGGCCGGACCTGACTCCTCCCAATAGGGATGACGGAGCACCGCCGGAGTGGGCAACGAGTTCCGTGGAGAGAGACGTGGGGCCTGCGTCCCAGGGCGTGCACATCGCGGGACGCCGGGTACCGGTGGTGAGCTGGGCATTGCTGGGGGCGGGCGTCGTGGCGGGCGGGGTGGGAACGGTGTTCGGCCTGTCGTCGCGGAGCCAGGTAGACGATGCGCGGGCTGCACTACTCCAGAAGGACCTTGAGGCCCATCATTCACGGGCGCAGGGAAGTGCCCGGACGGCGAACATCCTCTTCGGCACGGCGACGGCCGCAGCTGTGGGCGCACTGGGGACGTGGCTTTTGATGGACTCCACCGAGGAGCCTACGGCCAGCGGAGGTGTGCGATGAGCCGCTTGGGAACGCTGTGCGTTGCGGGCTTGCTGGTGTTGGGCGGCTGTTCCGTGCCGAGCCTGGAGGATCTCCAAGGAGAGAGGGGGCCTCAACTCGCCATTCGTTACACCGATGGGTTTACAAAGGGCTGCTTCCGAATCACGATTCAAGACCTGACGGATTCAAGTCGCGGCGACACTTTTTCGCTTGAGCCCGAAGCAAATCCAGGCTCCCAATCAGGTGGTTCTGTCTTGACCGTGAATGCACTCCGGAAGAGCGGATGGGGTAGTCGCGTCAAGGCGACGGTTGTCGTTCATGAAGAGCCATGTGACAGGAATGGAATGGTCGTTGAATCCGATGCTGTAGAGTTCAAACTGCCCTCGCGTGAGACAATCACGATGCAGTTCAGTACGCCTGACGCGGACAATGATGGGTTCATTTCTTTCGCGAACGGTGGCTCGGACTGCGCCGACAACGATCGGGAGCGGAACATCAGGCTAGCCGAGGTTTGCGACGACAAGGACAATAACTGCCGCGATGGTGTCGATGAGGGATTCGACAAGGTTTGGTATCTGGACGCAGACAGCGACGGAGTGCCTCGGGGACCAGACTTCATCTTGTCGTGTTTGGCGCCCGGTGCGAAATATGTGAGGAACGCCGGACAGCCGTTCGACTGTGATGATGACAGTTGGGACGTGTATCCGGGCAACGCTGAACGCTGTGACGGCATCGACAATGATTGTGCGAGTATCAATGGTGTGGCGATTGATGAGAACTTCCCTGCGAAGGGAGCCTCGTGCGAGCTGGGCTGCGGAGTTCTGCAGTGTGCACCGGACGGAGCCAGTCTGCAGTGCAGTGCGCTCGCGCCCGACATCTACTATCTGGACGATGATGGTGACGGGGATGGTGTTGCTACTGAGATTCCAAATGTAAACCCCAAGGTTGTCTGTCAGGGCGCCGCGCCACCGGCATCAGGCTATGCCCGGAACCGGAGCGGCGACTGCGACGACAAGGACCCCGCAGCAAACTCATTGCTCCCCGAGGCGTGTGATGCCATCGACAACAACTGCAGTGGGGATGTGAGCGACGAACCGACGACATGTAGTGGCACGCTGAAGGACGTGGTCAGTTATCACCTGACTTCAGCGGACCAGGACTGGAAGACGGTGTCGGTGGGGCCGGGGGGATATCCTGTCTGGGTTGCAGGTGAGGGTGGCAAGTTGGCGGTGCGTAAGTCGGCCAATGCGAAGTTTGAGAGCTTCAGCTATGGGGACCCCACGACTCCGGCCCCCACTGACGGAAGCCTCCCGCTCAATACGAATAACTGCGGTAACCACGACTGGCTGGTCTCCTGGGTGAGTTCTGACGGTGTGGTGTTCCTGGGCGCCGAGGCGGGTTTCGTGGCCATCCATACCGGAGCAACCGGTTTCAATTGCGAACCAGGAACTCCGCCAGTCGCGGCCAACATCACGGGGATGGTGGGCTTCGAATCTGGAGGGCTGATCACTCTCTACCTCACCGACACCGACGGGCGACTGATCAGGTGGAATGTGAGTCGCACGCCCAGGTTCACTGCGCTGCATGACAACAACATCAACCACTACGGCCTCCACGGCGTGAGTGAGAACCTCCTGCTGGTGTCAGGAGGGAGCACGGGGCCGGATAGGCAGCGATTCCTGTCCTACGCAGGTGCTTCTGGGGCGACTGCGACGCCAACAGGGCACACGGCCAATCCCAATGACGTAGTGGGGAAGGCCACTGCGGTGTGGATGGGGATGGCCAGCAATGCGTGCGCGGTGGGAGAGGGCGGGGCCGTGTGGCGTTGGGACGGCACGACGACGTGGAACAAGGTTGATCCCGCCGGAGTGACATTTGACTTCACCAGCGTGGTGATGAGGTACGACGCGCAGAACGCAGCAAATCCGCTGAACAGGCAGTGCTACATGGTGGATAAGGGGGCGACTGGGGCCGGCACTGGGAGCGGAAAGCTGCGTCGGCTGACACCGTTTGGCTGGGCCAAGGGGCCGAACCTGCCCCCGAGCAGGGCGAACGTCCCCTTGCGAGACATCGCTATCGCCGACACAGGAGACCTCTGGATTGTGGGTGACGACGGCCGGGTGTTCCACTACCCGGAGCCGTAGTCGTCGCTCGGGGCCGCGCCACGCTTCGGTCCTGGAGGGCCGGAGCGTGGTGTCTTGGACAGGAAAGACCTGTCTGAATTTTCCGGTGTTCTGCAGTCGGACTTAGAGTCCAGGCATGTCAAAGTCATGCCTGTGGGGGGACTGCCTGGCGGTCTTCGTCTGTGTGTCGGTGGCCATGCCGCTGCGCGCGCAGGGAGCCGAAGGTGAGGCCCAACGTCAAATCACGGAGGCCATCCGCCTCTACGAGGACCTTGAGTACGAGCGCGCGCTGGAGCGACTGAAGCACGCCAGTCGTCTGCCGCACGGCCCTGACGAGGCGGTCTCCCTGTCCCTGCTGCGCGGCATCATCCAAGCGGACATGGGAAGGTGGGAGGCGGCGCGCAAGGACTTCCGCGAGGCGCTCCAACGTCAACTCGATGCGCAGCTTCCCTTGCACGTCTCGCCCAAGGTGAGTGGTGAGTTCGAGGCGCAGCGCACGAAGGTGCGTGAGGCCACGGCCGGTCGACGTAAGGCCGCGCCACCAGTGCCCACGCCGCAGGTGGCAGAGGCCGAGCCCGTGGACGCGAAGCCGCTGGCCAGGAGGGAGCCAGAGGTTGCCCAGCCGGACCTGACTCCTCCGACAAGAGAAGAAAGAGCACCGCCGGAGTGGGTAACAAGCTCCGTAGAGGGAGATGTGGATCACGCGTCGCAGGGCGTGCGTGTCGCAGGACGCCGGGTACCGGTGGTGAGCTGGGCGTTGCTGGGCGCGGGAGTCGCGGCGGGCGGAGTGGGGGCGGTATTCGGCCTGTCGTCGCAGAGTCAGATAGATGATGCGCGGGCCGCACAGCTCCAAGAGGACCTGGAGGCCCACCATTCACGGGCGCAGGGAAGTGCGCGGACGGCGAACATCCTCTTCGGCACGGCGACGGCTGCGGCTGTGGGCGCACTGGCGACGTGGCTCCTGATGGACTCCAACGAGGAATCCGTGGCCCAGGGAGGTGCGCGATGAGCCGCTTGGGAGTCCTGGTCGTTGCGAGCTTGCTGGTGCTCAGCGGGTGTTCCGTGCCGAGCCTTGAGGAACTCGATGCCTCAAGGGGCGTTCGCATCAAGGTCGAGTACACGCCGGGTTTCACGGAGGGCTGCATCGTGATTCAGACCCTGGATGAAGCGAACCCGGTAAACTTCGCGGAGGAGTCCATCTCGGGTCCGGCTCTCGCGCAGAAAACGCCGCCGCTGGAATGGCGGGTGCTCCGTCGGGAGGGATGGAGTACGAAGATGAGGGTTGTGATATCCGCGCGCGAGCAGAACTGCGATGGTTCTGTGGTGACTCAATCGAGTGTGTCCGTCGACCTGTCGGGCAACGGTCGTAAGGAAGGGGTCACCTTGTATCTGCTCACTCCTGACGCAGACAATGATGGGTTCGTTGCCTATGGGAGTGGTGGCACAGACTGTGCCGATGACGACCCTATGAGGAACCCCGCGCAGCAGGAGATCTGCGATGACAAGGACAATAATTGTCAGGGCGGGGTTGATGAGAATCTGCCCCGAGTAGCCCTGTTCCGCGATGTGGACGGAGATGGAACGGGGTTGGAAGCAGTTCAACACTGCGTGCCGATGGGTGGTAGGGGGTACGCAAACGTTGGGGGGGACTGCGACGACAACGATTCGGCTATCGCTCCCGGTATGTTTGATTTGTGCGACGAGAAGGACAATAACTGCAATGGGGTCGTGGATGGGAATCACGACAAGAACTGGTATGAAGACGTCGATGGGGATGGTGCGGTTGGTGCGACCTCGCTTGTGATCCAGTGCACTCAGCCTGACGCCTCGTATCGTCACCAAGCACAGGGGGCGCTATTTGACTGCGACGACAATGATGTCAACACCACGCCGGGCAAGCAGGAACTTTGCGATAACGCCGACAACAACTGCGACGGGAACGTGGACGAGCTGTTTCCGACGAAGAACACATCGTGCAATCTCCCCAGTGTGAGCTGCTCTGGGAGATGGGTCTGCAGGACAGACAAGGCAGGTGTCGGGTGCAACGCGAAGCCTCCGAGGATGTTCTACCCAGACCGTGACGGAGACGGAGACGGAGACTTGTACGCGACGGCGACGGCGGTCTGTGCGGACGTGACACCCCCGCAAGACTCCGTGGCGGACCTTCACGACGACTGCGATGACGTGGACCCGGCAGCGAGTTCGTTGCGTGTTGAGGTGTGCGATGCCATCGACAATAATTGCGACAGTGTCGTAGATAATACTGCGACAGCGTGTGCTGGCACGCTGAAGGCCGTGGCCGACTATCACCTGAGTTCAGCAGCCCAAGATTGGAGGACGGTGTCGGCTGCACCTGGGGGATATCCTGTCTGGGTTGCCGGCATGAACGGCAAGCTTGCGATGCGCAGGGCTGCCAATACGAAGTTCGAGAGTTTCAGCTTTGGAGACCCCACGGTTCCGCCCCCTGCCGGGACCCTCCCAGTCCACCCAAACAACTGTGGCGATGGTGACTGGTTTGTCTCCTGGGTGAACTCCGCCGGTGTGGTGTTCCTAGGCGGGGAGACAGGAATGCTGGCTATCCATACAGGAGGGACCAGCTACACGTGCGACGCAGGAGGAGCGTCATTCCCGGTCAGCCACATCACGGGAATGGTGGGATTCGAGTCTGGAGGGATGACTACCATCTATGTCTCCGACAATTCAGGCCGTTTGATCAGGTGGAATGTTGGTAGAGCTCCTGAATTCACTGAGTTGAATGTCAATAGTCTCAAATATGTCGACATTCACGGCCTGAGTGAGGATTTGTTGCTGGTGTCAGGTGGGCGCTCGGGCCCACCCAAACAGGGGTTCGAGTCCTACGCAGGGGCTTCGACTGGGCAGACTGCGTCTCCTATAGCACACACCGCGAACCCCAACGACGTAGAGGGGCCAGCCAATGCGGTGTGGATGGGGACTGCGAGCAGTGCGTGCGCAGTGGGATACGGCGGGGCTGTATGGCGTTGGGATGGTGCGACGACATGGAACAAGGTTGATTCCGCCGGAGTGACGGTGGAATTCACCAGCGTAGTGATGAGGCAAGGCGCACAGAGCACTGCGAACCCTCTGAATGGGCAGTGCTACATGGTGGACAGGAGCGCGGCAGGAAAGCTGCGTCGGCTGACGCCGTACGGTTGGGCCAAGGGGCCGGACCTGCCACTCGCCAGCGCGGACAAGCCATTGCGCGACATCGCAATGACCCAGGCAACAGGAGAGTTTTGGATCGTCGGTGATGACGGTCGCGTGTTCCACTACCCGGAGCCGTGACCTCCCGGTCCTGAATCCCCGGGCCCACGAGGCCCGGGGTCCTCTAGCTCCCGCAGTGGCACCCACCGCTCCAGCAGCGGCCCGCCGTGCTTCCTCCGGCCAATCCGCTGCGACGGGTAAATCCCTCGGTGGCCCGTCAGCAGATACGCCACCGTCGCCACAATCATCACGTGTGGCAACACCCCCGCGCCCACCAGCTCCACCGCCATGATGGACAACGCCAGCGGTGTATTCGCCGACGCCGCGAACAGCGCCGCCATCCCCACCGCGGCCCCCAGATCCACCGGCAAGCCCAACACCCGCGCCAACACATTCCCCAGGCTCGCGCCAATGAAGAACAGCGGAGTCACCTCTCCGCCCAGGAACCCCGAGCCCAGCGTCACCACCGTGAACACCATCTTCCACGCGAACGCCGACACCGGCAGCGCCGGGTCCTCGAACGCCCTCACAATCCCCGGCACCCCCAACCCCAGATACTCATCCGTCCCCACCCACAGCCACAGCATCACCACCGCCGTCCCACCCATCGCCATCCGCAAAGGCAACCACCGCACCCGCTTCTCCAACAGCGCCTTCACCCGGTGCAGCCCCTCCACGAACACCACCGCCACCACCGCCACGCCCACCGCGAACACCAACCACTTCCCCAGCACCTGCGCCGTCAGCGGCAACACCCCCGGCACCGGATACACCGTGTGGTGAATCCCCAACCCCCGCGTCACCAAATCCCCCACCACCGAAGCCACCAGCGCCGGCAGCAGCGCCTCGTAGCCGAGCCGCCCCACCACCACGACCTCCAACCCGAACACCGCCCCCGCCACCGGCGTCCCGAACACCGACCCGAAGCCCCCCGCAATCCCCGCCGCCAACAACTCCCGCCGTAAATCCGCCCCCGCCCGGAACCGGTGCGCCACCCAATCCGCCAGGCTCCCACCCATCTGCACCGCCGTGCCCTCGCGCCCCGCACTGCCGCCAAACAGGTGCGTCAGCACCGTCCCCACCAACACCATCGGCGCCATCCGCAGCGGCACCTGCGCATCCCCCGTGTGCACCGTGTCCAGCACCAGGTTCGTCCCCCGGCGCACCGGCCCGCCCCACTTCGCGTACACCGCCCCCAACACCCACCCCGCCAACGGCAGCGCGTACACCAACGCCCCCTGGCCCTCACGCAGCCGCGTCGCCGCGTCCAACAGCCACAGGAACCCCGCGGACGCCACGCCGCACACCACCCCCACCACCGCCCCCAGCACCACCCACTGCGCCAGGACTCGCGTCCACCTCACCGGGCCTCCCTCCCAAGCTGTTGAAACATCGTGAAACACCGCGTCATACGTCGCGACGCGTCAGGAACCAGACACCCCAAGGGTGCGACGCTTTGGGTTCCACGCAATCCGCGAATTCTGACTGCTCGCGTTATTCCAGTTTGCGGGTGATTCGCGAATCGACGCCGTGTAGCTTTCGGTTTCCCCCTACATCCCCCACGGGAAGAAAAGAGAGCGGGCATGTCCTTCCGTCGCAATGGGCTGTCCTTCGTCGCCGTTGTCGCTGCCGCCACGGTGAGCGGTAGCGCGATGGCGAGCACCATCAACCAGAACACGTCGTGGACCATCGACCGGTCCACGTCCACGACGAAGTATCGCGTCGTGGCGTACGGCGACTCCATCTATGCCGGC
>NZ_JBLZWL010000063.1:0-133646 GCF_049194865.1 Corallococcus terminator
CGCTCGGTGAAGCGCTCATCGCCGAAGTGCGAGCGCAGGAACGCGCCAAGCTGCGGCGTGCCGGCGGAGCTCAAGTGAGCGCCGAGGAAAGCCTCCAGGTCCTCCGCGAACGCCTCCGCCGTGGGGTGACGGTCTTCCGGAAACTGGGCCATCGCCTTGAGGACGATGGCCTCCAACTCGACGGGCAGGTCGGGCCGCAGCTCGCGCGGGCGCTTGAACTCGTTGTGCAGGAGCGCGTTGAGCACCGCGAGGTCGTTCTCCCGCGAGAAGGGCCGCACGTGCGTGAGCGCCTCGAACAGGCTGACGCCGAGCGCGAAGATGTCCGCGCGCCGGTCCACCTCGCCGCCCTTCGCCTGCTCCGGCGCCATGTACATGTACTTGCCCTTCACGACGCCGGTGCGCGTGTTGGCGAGCCTCGACTCGGCCTTGGCGATGCCGAAGTCCAACACCTTCACCTGTCCCTGGTACGTCAGGTACAGGTTCGACGGAGAGACGTCGCGGTGGACCACGTTCTGCGGCTGCCCCATCTCATTGGCGAACTCGTGCGCGTAGTGCAGCCCGCGCGCCGAATCGATGAGCACCCGCAGCACAATCGGGAATGGCAGGTACTGCCGCCGACGCCCGGCCAGCCGCAGCGTCGTGGAGAAGTCCTCGCCCGCGAGGTACTCCATGCAGATGTAGTAGCAGCCCTCCGTGAAGCCCAGCTCCTGGATTTGGACGATGTTCGGGTGCGCCAGCTTCGCCGCCAGCCGCGCCTCGTCCCGGAACATCTCCACGAAGTCGGGGATGCTCGACAGGTGCGGCAGCATCCGCTTGATGACGACGTTGCGCTCGAAGCCGTCCGCGCCCAGCAACTTGGCGAGGAAGATCTCCGCCATGCCGCCCTCGGCCAGCTTCCGCACCAGGACGTACGGCCCATACGGACGCAACAACGGCGGCGGGACGTCCTCGGAGCCTGGCTGTGTCGTCGGAGTCAGGGACATCCTCAGGGCCCTCGCTGTCGAAGGGTGCGGACCGTATGGACATCCGGGGCACCGGGACGGGTCATCTTAAACACCAGTACCGGGGGCGCGCCCACTGGCTCCACCCAGGTATCGAAGCGGTGCTTGCCGTCCAGGGAGACAGGACGTCCATTGATGGACACGCGCGCATTCACGGGCGCCACGCCCGAGGCCCGGACCTTCTCGGCGGACCGCTGAGCGTTGCGCGGCTGCGACACCAGCAGCATCGGTACTGAGTTGTCGTACACCAGCTCGAGCTTGTTCATCCGTCCCCCCTTCAGTTGTTCGCCCGTCGCGGACAGCGGCGTGACGGACCAGAGGTAGCTGCCCTCGCCCAACGCGCCCGCGTCCAGCGCCGCGCGAGCCTCTGTCACCGTGCGCTCGGCCACCGGCTTCTCCAGCGAGCCGGCCCGGTACACCGCCACCTTGTACCGCGCCGCCGAGGCCTCCTCCGCATAGGTGAACGTCACCGACGGCGGCTTGTCCTGGTAGAAGATGGTCGTCTTCTCCAGGCCCTCGGGCACCACGTTGCGCACGCGGTCCAGGTCTCCGCCGAGCCGCTCCGGACCGAACGTCGCGCTGCCCTTCGCGAATTCCTGGCCGTCCTTGCCGCGTACCCGCCAGTACAGCGCGCCGCGCGCGGGGGCGGGCACGTTGACGAAGGACTGGAACACCGTGCCGGACAGCAGGGGCCGTGTGAAGGCCGCATCCGAGGCCACCTCCACCAGCACCTCGCCCTCCTTCTCCCAGCCGAAGGCCACCTCGGGCAGCCCCTGGTGGTAGACCTCCGCGCCATCACCAGCGCCGAGCAGCAACGGCGCCGGTCCGAGCGCCTCGATGCGCGCCGTGCCCGACTCACCCGTCACCGTCGCACGCTCACCGGCACGCAGCGGCTGGCGCACGTCCCCGCGCACCAACGTCACCCGCCCCGTGTGCGCGTCGACCAGATAGCCCGTCGAGGTGCGCCGCACCGCCAGTCGCGACGCGCCGTCTCCCTCCAGCGTGAGGCCGGGCAGCACCACGCGACTCTCGCGGCCCTGCGCGAGCTGGACGCCGAGTCCTCCCTGGCGCAGGTCCATCCGGGCCTCGTCCCGCGTGCCACCCTGGCCCGCGCCCTCCAGCACCATCTCCGCCGACGGGCCCAGAGACAACTGAGAGGTCGAGCCCTTCAACGCCAACTCCGCGGTGCCACCGCCGCGCGTGCGTACGCCATCTCCCGGGGCGAGCACATCGCCCTCCGCGCGCAGCGCACGCCAGCGCTTGGAGTCCTTGCCACGCAGCTCCGCCCGCCCCGAGCCCAGTCGCACCGTCACCGAAATGGGCGCGAGTTCCACCAGCCGCGAGCCGCGCAGCAGCAGCTCCGCCCGCCCCGCGGACACCTCGACCGAGTCGCCCTCCGACGCGCGCAGTTGCTGGCCATCCTTGGACACGAACTCGATGGCGCCCAGCTTCACCTCCACGCGCCCGGAGTCTTTCGTCACCTGCACGCTCACCTCGCTGGGCTCGGAGCCCACGCGCGTGAGACCGAAGGGCGTCAGCAGCGTCAGCGCCACCTTCTTGCCACTCGTGGGAGGAGTCCCAGCGGGTCGCGCGGGGACACGCGACAACACGATGCCGCGATCCACCGTCAGCACCACGCTCCCCGCCTCTTCACCCACGCCGACGCGCGCAGCAGCGCCCACTTCCACCGAGCGCCCGTCCGCGAAGCGCATCGTCGCCGCGCCCGTCGCGCCCGTCTCCAGCGCATCGCCCGAATACAGCGGGCCTTCCCGCGCGGGGACCTTCTTGCCGCCGCGCTCCACCAGCACCTCGCCGGACAGGCCCTCCAGGCGAGCCAGCTCCACGGCGGGGCCCGCGTCGACCACGGCCGGAGTCGTCTCCACCACGGGAACGGACGGAGCCGCCGCCTCCTCGTCGCAGGCTGTCGCGACGAGCAAGAGGGTCAGGAGCCAGGGACGCGCGTTACTCACCGTTGATGCCTCGGGACGAAGTCGACAGGGAAGAGGGCGTGTTGCTCACCGCCGCTGCATCGGGAAGGCATCTACGTCGAAGCGGACTCGCGTGCCAACCACCAGCAGGACCACGGGCGAGGGGATGCATGTCGCTCACCGCCGCTGCATCGGGAAGGCATCTACGTCGAAGCGGACTCGCGTGCCAGCCACCAGCAGGACCACGGGCGAGGGGGAGCATGTCACTCACCGCCGCTGCCTCGGGAAGAGGTCGACGTTGAAGATGGCCTGCTCGCCATCCTTCAAGGTGACGAGCTTGGTCTGCGCCAGATAGCCGCGCGCGGAGATGGTGATGCGGTAGGTGCCACCGCGCACCTTGAAGGTGAACGCGCCCTTGGCGTCCGTGCGCGCCTTCACCTTCGCCTGGGGAATGAGCAGCGTGGCCGCGACGGGCTTTCCGCCCCGGGCACTGCGCACCTGACCGGTGAGCGTCGCCGGCTCACCCTTGCGCTCCGAGGCGAGCGGCACGGACAGCTTCGTCTCCTGCCCCGCGACGATGACGGCCGCCTCCTCCGCCACACGATAGCCCTGCGACTTCGCCACCACGGCCACGGGCCCTGGCGGCAGCGCCTTCACCCACGCCTCGCCCTTCAGGTCCGTGCGCACCTCCACGGCCCCCACCGTCAGTCGCACGCCCGGCAACGGCACTCCGTTGCCCGCGCTCACCACCGTCACCTTGAGCCCACCCGTCGCCGGAGGCAGCTTGCGCGGGCGCACCGCCAGCGCCACGCGTCCACCCTCCTCCACGGTGACTCGACCCTCGGCAGGCTCGTAGCCATCGACGCTCACCCGCGCCACGACGTCACCCGGGGGCAGCTCCACGTTCTCCAGCGTGCCTTGCGCATCCGCCTCGCGCGGCGCGCTCTCCACGCCTCCCGACACCAGCACCACCCGCGCTCCGGACAGCGGCGCACCCGACTCCGCGTCCAACACCTGGAGCGACAGCCCTCCCGCTGGCTCCCGCGCGGGAAGCGGCGCCAGTTCCTGGGCCCGAGCCTGGGGCGCATCATTCCAGGCAAGCTCCAGCGCGGCGCCCACCCGACGCATGCGCTGCTCTGACCGCGTCCCGTCCGCGAGCGTCACCGTGTCCTGCACGTGCTGGAAGTCCACGAGCAGCGTGCCGGACCAGCGCTGCGTCCCCGTCAATGGAAACAGCAGCGCGCCCCCGGCCGCGAAACCCTTCGCCTCCGCCTTCGTCCCCGCCGAGTCGCGCACCGCCAGCGCCACCGGCACCTCACCCCGCGCCTCCACCTCCAACCGGGTGAACAGCGGCAGCCGCAGGCTCCCCGTCACCAGCGCCGCGTGCCGAACCCCGCGCGACAGCACCGGCTCCGAGGACGCGCCGAAGTGCGGAAGCTGCGCGAAGCCGTACCCCGCGCCCACCTCGGCCCGCACCGGACCGAGCCAGGTGCGCACCTTGGGCCCCACCGACGCACGCAGCAGGCTGCCTCCGGTGATCCGCAGCGCGCCTTCCTTGAGATCAAACCCCTCCCGCTGCACGCCCGCCCACCCACCAAGCCAGGAGCCCGCCCAGACCGAGCCCACCGCCGCCAGATCATTCGGGGTGAAGCCGTCATACGTAAGCCCAGGCCCTACATCCGCCTGGGCACCGTTGCGGAGGGCCACGCCGTAGCGCAGGCGCAGCGAGGCACGCTCGCGCACCTCCTCCGCCCGGGCGGGCGAGGAGCCGACCAGCACCAACAGCAAGGGCGCCAGACGCGCCAGGATGGGGGCAAGGGGGCGTGGGGGCGTCAAAGCCCGGCGGAGTATAGAGAAAGCCGCGAGCACTCCCAAACCGGCGCCATCCGGGCTTTCAGAAAGCCCTCCAAGGTGCTTGACGGCAACCCCCTGGGTGGCGGGGGCGGGGTCCAGGCCGTGTTCTCACCGCGACGCGCGGATGGCTTCTTGCTGGAGTGGAGGGGCTTTGCTAAGCATCCTCACCGTCGGTAGCGCCTCGTCTAACCTCCGGGATTCACTCCAGAAACAACGGGGTGTTGCCGTGAGGCGGGCGAGCGAACGCTGAGGAGCGCATACGCCCATGGGCACGCAACTGGTGATGTACGAAGAGGAGTTCACCAAGATCAACGCCGTTTGCGACCGGCTCACCAAGGACGCGAACGCGAAGGTGGTGTTCCTCGTCGACAAGAACGGGCAGCTCATCTCCTCGGCCGGGCAGACGCAGAACATCGACACCACGTCCCTGGCCTCGCTGACGGCCGGCAACGTGGCGGCGATGGGCGGACTCGCCAAGCTGATCGGTGAGAACGAGTTCCCCAACCAGTTCCACGAGGGGGCGAAGGACTCGCTCTACATGACCATCGTCGGCAGCCGGGTCGTGCTGGTCGTCATCTTCGACAACCGCACCAGCCTCGGCCTCGTCCGCCTTCGCATCAAGAAGGCCAGCGACGAGCTGACGAAGATCTTCGAGAGTCTGGTGAAGAAGACGGACGCCCCGGGTGCCGGGTCGCCGTTCGCCGAGATCTCCGACGACGATATCGACAACCTCTTCAGCGAGTAACCCGGGAAGCCATGTCCTTCATCAACTACTCATCCCGCGAAATCAACTGCAAGATTGTCTATTACGGGCCGGGTCTCTGCGGGAAGACGACCAACCTTCAGTACATCTACAACAAGACGGCGGCCGAGACGAAGGGCAAGCTGATCTCCCTCTCCACCGAGACGGACCGCACGCTCTTCTTCGACTTCCTGCCGCTGTCGCTCGGTGAGATTCGCGGCTTCAAGACGCGCTTCCACCTCTACACGGTGCCCGGTCAGGTGTTCTACGACGCCAGCCGCAAGCTCATCCTCAAGGGCGTGGACGGCGTCGTGTTCGTGGCCGACAGCCAGATTGAGCGCATGGAAGCGAACATGGAGTCGCTCGAGAACCTGCGCATCAACCTGGCCGAGCAGGGCTACGACCTGAACAAGATTCCCTACGTCCTCCAGTACAACAAGCGGGACCTGCCCAACGCGGTCTCGATGGAGGAGATGCGCAAGGCCATCAACGCGCGCAACATCCCCGAGTACCAAGCCGTGGCGCCCACGGGCGTGGGTGTGTTCGACACGCTCAAGGCCGTGGCGAAGCTGGTGCTCACGGAGCTCAAGAAGGGCGGCTGAGCTGGGAGCAGCCTGGCAGTCAACTCCCGTACCGCGGGTGAGAAGACGCCCCGCGGTCAAGGGTGTTACAACCTGCTGCCGACGGGCCGGGCCGTCCGCCTCCTGAGGTCGCACAGTGCGTGTCGCAGCCGCCACCCTTCGCCTCCTCGCGCTCGTGAGCGCCACCCTCTGTGGGGCGGCGCTCGCGCAGGAGCCGCGCCCCACGGCGCCCGCCGCCGCCTCGAGCGCCCCGGCGGCTTCCACCGAGGGAGACAGCACCGCGGATGAGGCCTTCAACGCGCGGGTGAAGACGCTGGAGGAGCAGGTCGTCGACCTGAAGGAGAAGATCTACCGCTCCAAGGCGCGCCTCCTGTTGCTCCAGGAGACGGTGCTGGGCGGAGACGTCACCACCGGGGCTCGCGCGCTCATCGTCCACAAGAACGAGATGGGCAGCTCCTTCATCCTGGAGTCGGTGACGTACGCGCTGGACGGCGCGCCCATCTTCACGCAGGTCGACATCCAGGGCGAAGAGCTGAGCAAGCGCGAGCAGTTCGAGGTCTTCAACGGGCGCATCGTGCCGGGACAGCACCAGCTCGCGGTGCGGCTCGTGTATCGAGGCGGCGGCTTCGGCGTCTTCAGCTACCTGGAGGGCTACAAGTTCAAGGTGCAATCCAGCTACACCTTCAACGCGGAGCCAGGAAAGGTGTCCACGGTGCGCGTGGTGGGCTTCGAGCAGGGTGGCCTCACGCTGGACATGAAGGACCGGCCCGCGGTGCGCTACGACATCGAGCTGTCGCGCGACTCGGCGCCCCGCATCGACGGCGAAGCGGGCGGAAGCCCCCCGGCCGCCACCTCCACTGAAGCGCGGTAGGGGCCCGCCGGTGAACGTGTCGCTTCGCGCTCTCGCCCTCGCGCTCGGCCTCGTCGGCGGCGCCTCCGCCTGGGCCGCCGAGCCCCCTCCCCCGCCGCCGACTCCTCAGCAGTTGGAGCAGCGGCTGACGGCCGTGGAGCAGCAGCTCCAGCTCGCCGAGGAGAGCCTGCGCTTCGTGGAGACGCAGTACAGCCAGCGCGCGGAGCCCGACGAGGAACAGGCCCGCTCGCGCCGCTACTCCGACGCGGAAATCCAGTACCTGCTCGGAGACTGGAACGCCGCCTCCGTCCTCTTCTATGACCTGGTGAGCGACCCGGGGTTCCGCGGCCACCCGCGCTACGCGGACGCGCTCTACTTCCTCGCGGACGCGCTGTACCAGCAGAAGAACGACATCGGCGCGAGGCTCTATCTGCGCGAGCTGTTGTCGCAGCCCACGCCCTCGGCGCGCCACCGCGACGCCCTCACGCGCTTCCTGGCCATCTCCGGGAGGCTGAACCTCTTCGATGGCGTCGAGGCGTACGTCGAGCAGGCGCGCGGATTGTTCGGCGGGCAGCTCCCGCCCGACGTGCAGTACGTCCAGGCGAAGTGGCTCTTCCGCCGCGCGGACCTGCCCGCCTCGGAGCGAATCGCCCGGGCGCGCTCGGCCTTCGCGCCGCTGGCCCAGGTCCCTGGTGGCCCGTACCAGCTCCAGGCCGGCTACCACATGGCGGTGCTGTCGATGCAGTCCGGCGAGCTGCCCCTCGCCATCCTCCAGTTCCAGCAGCTCCTCACGCCCCTGTCGAACGAGCAGGCCGCCGCGCCCGTCGCGACGTCGGGCAAGCCCGTCACCCGCTCGACGACGGACACGGACACCAAGCGCATCCGGGAGCTGTCGCTGATGTCGCTGGGGCGGCTCTTGTACGAGGCGGGCCGGTTCGACGAGGCGTTGGACCGCTACGGCCAGGTGCCGCAGGACAGTGAGTCCTTCCCGGACTCGCTCTACGAAATCGCGTGGACGCAGGTGCGCAAGGGCAACCACCAGGAGGCGAAGAACGCCGTCGACATCCTGTTGCTCGTCGCTCCCGACGCGAAGCTCGCGCCCGATGCGAAGCTCCTCCAGGGGCACCTGCTCCAGAAGCTCAAGCGGTACGACGAGGCCATCGCCGCGTACGACGAGCTCATCGGCACCTTCCGCCCCGTGCGCGAGAAGGTGGATCTGCTGTTGAACGCCAACCGAGACCCCGTCGCGTACTTCGAGCGGCTCCTGGCGCGCACGGACACCGTCCCCGACGTGCGCACGCTGTTGCCGCCCCTGGCCCTGAAGTACGCGTCCACCGAGCGCGAGGTGAGCAGCGCGGTGAAGATGGTGGGCGACATCGACATCGGGAAGAAGGGCGCGGTCGACGCACGCGAGCTGGCGGCCCGCATCCTCCGCGCGTTGGACGCACGCAAGCTGGAGACCTTCCCGGAGCTGCAGGCGGGCTTCACGCGCTCGGACGCGGTGGAGACGGCCGTCACGCACGTGGAGGCGGCGCTGGTGGAAGTGGAGGGGCTGACGCTGGAGCCTTCACTCACCTCGCAGGAGCGGGAAAGACTCCTCGTGCTGCGCCGTGAGCGCGACGCGCTGGCCGTCCGCTTCGACAAGCTCCCCACCACGCAGAAGGAGATGGAGGAGCGGCTGCGCCGCATGCAGTACCGCGTGGACGCGGTGGACCGCGAAGCCTTCCGGCTGGGCACGGAGATTCAGGGCCTGAACGCCATCGCCTCCTCGGTGCGCAAGTGGGTGGATGACACGCGACTGCTCCGCCAGACGCCGCCCGACGAGGAGCGCGAGTTCCTGGTGCAGCTCCAGGGCGAGGTCCAGACGCTGAACGACCTCCAGATGGAGCTGGACCGGACGCGGGGCCGGCTCGCCGATGAGCGCAACAGCGCCGCGGCCTCCCTCTCGGGAGAGCAGGCCATCCGTGGACGCTACGCGGCGGCGCTGCGCACCGAGCACGAGGTGCTCAGCGAGGCGGAGCGTCGGCAGGCCCCCACCGCCGTGCTGACACACGCGCATCAGGTGCGGGAGCGGGGCGAGGCGCTGAAGAAGCGCGTGGTGGAGGCGCAGGTCGCGCTGAGGGCCAAGGTGGACCAGAAGGGACAGCGCATCCGCGCCAAGGTGCTGGCCGAGCAGCAGTTGCTGGAGCGCTACGAGGCCGAGGTCGCCTCGGTGTCCGGCAACGCCAAGCAGCTGGTGGGCCGCATCGCCTACGACAGCATCCGGCGCGTGCGTCGGCAGTTCTACGACCTGGTGCTCAAGGCGGACGTGGGCGTGGTGGACGTGGCCTTCACCGAGAAGCAGGACAAGACGACGAACATCCAGAAGGTGTCCGCGCAGAAGGCCGAGGCGCTGCGCGCGCTGGACGCCGACTTCCGGGACGTGCTGTCGGAGGAGGGACGGTGATGCGGCGCGTGCTCGCGGTGCTGCTCTCCGTCGCCTCGCTGCCCGCCACCGCCCAGGCGCCGGCCACCGCCGCGCAAGCACCCGCCCCCGCCCAGGTGGAGAGTCCGTCCGGCACACCTGCCGCGGGCTACCTGACGGGCCTGGGCCGCACGCCCGAGGAAGAGGCGCTGCTCCAGGACGTCAGCCGCGCCCTGCGCACGTACGACGAGGAGTCTCGCGAGTTCAGCCGCGAGGTGCAGCTCTTGATGGAGCGCAAGTACGAGCAGAAGCGCGACTCGCTCGCGTCCTCGTACGAGAAGGTCATCCGGGACTTCGAGGCCCAGGAGCGCAAGGAGCGGATGGAGGCCATCGTCCGCTTCGAGGAGTTCCTCCGCCGCTACCCCCAGGAGCCGCGCTACACGCCGGACGTGATGTTCCGACTGGCGGAGCTGTACTACGAGCGCTCCCAGGACGAGCACCAGCTCGCGATGAAGGAGTACCGGGACAGGCTGGAGGCCCACGACAGGAACCCGGACTCGGCCTTCCCCGTGGAGCCGAAGAAGGACTACGGGGACTCCATCGCGCTGTACCGCCGGCTCCTGAAGGACTACCCCACCTACCGCCTCAACGACGGCGCCTGGTACCTGCTGGGCTACTGCCTGGAGGAGCAGGAGGAGGTCGACCAGAGCTTCCGCACCTACCAGCAGCTCATCGCCCGCTATCCGCGGAGCCGCTTCGCCACCGAGGCGTGGGTGCGCATCGGCGAGTACTGGTTCGACAACTACAAGGACCCGCAGGCGCTGCCCCGCTCCGCGCAGGCCTTCGAGGCCGCCGCCCGCGACACGCTGCATCCGCTCTACGACAAGGCCCTCTACAAGCTGGGCTGGACGTACTACCGGATGGACCGCTTCGACGAAGCGGTGGAGTCCTTCCTCACGCTGGTGGACTTCTACGAGGCCCAGCGCGTCGCGAAGGGCGAGGCGGAAGCCGGCGGAGACCTGCGCGACGAGGCCCTCCAGTACGTGGCCATCTCGCTGGCGGACGAGACGTGGGGCGGACTGCCTCGCGCCCAGGCCCTCTTCGCGAAGCGCGGCCCCAAGCCCTACGAGGCGGACGTGTACCGCCGGCTGGGCAACGTCTACTTCGACCAGACGAACCACCCGGCCGCCATCGCGGCGTATCAGCGCGTGCTCCAGCAGAACCCCATGGCGCCGGACGCGCCGGAGCTCCAGCAGCGCATCGCCCTGGCCTATGAGCGGGACAGGCTCCTCGCGGAGGCCTTCGCGGAGTCGGAACGGCTCGCCAGCCTCTACCAGCCCGGCACCGCCTGGTACGCGAAGAACCAGGGGGACCCGGACGCGCTCTCGCGAGCCAACACGCTCGTCGAGAAGAGCCTGTACACGAGCGCCACCTTCCACCACCAGCAGGCGCTGGTGTTCAAGAAGGAGGGCAAGTTCGACCAGGCCAGCGCTGGCTTCGCCACCGCCGCGCGCGCGTACGGCACGTACCTGGAGCGCTTCCCGCGCAGCAAGAGCGCGGGTGAGATGCGCTTCTATTACGCGGAGTGCCTCTACTTCTCCTTCCAGTTCGCCGAGGCGGCGAAGAGCTACGAGCTGGTGCGCGACACCGGCGTGAGCGAGAAGCACCGCGACGAGGCGGCGCACAGCGCGGTGCTCGCGTGGCAGCAGCTGCTCGCGCAGGACCTCCAGGCCGGCAAGGCCCAGGACCTCAAGCCGCTGCGCTCCACCGAGCGGCCCGAGGGCTCGACGGTGAAGCCCGTGCCGCTGGCGCCCACCGAGCAGAAGCTGGTGTCGGCCTCCGACAAGTACGTGGCGCTCTTGCCGCGCGACGCGAAGGCGGCGGGCATCGCCTACAAGGCCGCGGAGCTGTACTACGCGCACGACGACTTCCCCGAGGCCCGCAAGCGCTTCGAGCGCATCATCCAGACGTGGCCCAAGAGCGAGGTGGCCCGCTACGCCACCAACCTCACCGTGGAGACGTTCCTCATCGACAAGGACTGGCGCAGCGTGGAGGAGGTCAGCACCCGGCTGGCCAGCAACACGCAGGTCATCGACCCGACCAGCGACCTCCACAAGCAACTGGTGAAGTTCAAGCTCGCCGGCCGCTTCAAGCTCGCCGACCAGCTCCTCGCAGAGGGCAAGCACGAGGAGGCCGCGCGCAAGTACACCCAGCTCGTCGACGAGGAGCCCCGCCACGAGTTCGCGGACAAGGCCCTCAACAACGCGGCCGTCGCGCACGAGAACACCCGGCGCTTCGACTCCGCGATGAAGCTCTACGAGCGCATCTATCGCGAGTACCCCGCGTCGCCGCTCGCGGACGCGGCGCTGTTCCGCGTGGCCGTGAATGCGGAGAAGTCCTACGACTTCGACAAGGCCGTGGTCAGCTACCAGAAGCTGGTGAAGGACTACCCCGCGTCGAAGGACCGGGAGGCGGCGCTCTTCAACACCGGGCGCCTGCTCGAGGGCCAGCAGCGCTACGCGGAGTCCGCGGCGACGTTCCTGCGCTACGCGGAGCTGTTCCCCACCGCCGAGGACGCTCCGAAGAACCAGTACCGCGCGGCCATCCTGCTGGAGAAGCAGGGCGACCCTCGCGGCGAGGTCCGCGCGCTCCAGGAGTTCGTGCGCAAGTTCGCCAACAAGCCCGGGCAGGTGGAGCTGGTGGTGGACGCGCACCGGCGCATGGGTGACGCGCACCAGAAGCTCGGCGACGAGAAGGAAGCCCAGCGCGCCTACACCCAGGCCGCGAGCGAGTTCGACCGACGCAAGCTCAAGCCGGACACCCATCCCCTCGCGGCGAACGCGGCGGCGTATGGACGCTTCCAGTTGGCGGAGGCGGAGCTGCGGACGTTCGACAAGCTGAAGATTGGCGGCTGGGGCAAGTCCCTGGTGCGCAGCTTCGCGGTGAAGCGCGCGGCGGTGAAGACGGTGAAGGACGCGTACTCGCGCGTCTATCCGTACAAGCAGCTCGAGTGGTCCCTCGCGGCGGCCTACCGCTCCGGCTACGCGCTGGAGCGCTTCGCCAACACCATCATCGAGACGCCCGTCCCGGCCGACGTGAAGAGGCTGGGTGAGGAGGCGGTGGTGACGTACCAGGACCTGCTCGCGCAGAACACGGCGGAGCTGGAGGACGCGGCGGTGGAGAGCTACGCCGTCGCCCTGGCGGAGGCTCGCAAGAACCGCGTCTCCAACGAGTGGACCCGGCGCACGCTGGAGTCCCTCAACCGCTTCCGTCCCAAGGAGTACCCGGTGCTCAAGGCGCCCAAGCAGGCGCTCGCGTCCGACGCCGCCTATCCGGACGGACTCATCGGCAGCGTGAGCGGCCCCGCTCGCCCCACCTCGACGGACGAGAGCCGCATCACCGGGGGAGCCAAGCCGTGAGCTTCACGCCACGCACTCCGGGCGCCTCCGCCCTTACCGCGCTGTTCCTGTCCTTGGGCCTGTGGCTGTCCGCGTGTGCCTCGGCGCCCTCGGCTCCGAAGACGCGCCCCGCTCCCGAAGCCACGGCCCCCGTCGAAGGCACGGTCAACGCGAACTCGAAGCCCACGCCCACCGTCGTCGCGCCTCCTCCCCGAAGCGCGGCGCAGGACTTCGAGCAGGCCGTGGCGATTGCACGGGCCGGAGAGCTGACGGCGGCGGAGTCCGCGCTGCGCGCACTGGTGACGCAGAATCCGCGGCTCGACTACGCGTGGACGAACCTGGGCATCGTCCAGGAGCGGCTGGGTCGTCACGAGGACGCGGAGCGCTCGTATCGACAGGCGCTGGCGGTGGCCCCCGAGCAGGAGTCCGCGTGGGACTGCCTGGCGCGCCTGTATGGCCGCACGGACCGCTCGGCGGCGCTGGAGACGGAGCTGCGCGGGCTGGTGGAGGCGAAGCAGGACTCGGTGCCGCTGCACACGGCGCTGGCCATCACCCTGCTCCAGCAGAAGAAGCTGGCACCGGCCGCCGCCGAGGCGAAGCAGGCCCTGCGGCTCGATGAGCGGAACACGCGCGCCATGCAGGTGCTCGCGCAGGTGTACTACCGCGAGGGCAAGCACGAGCTGGCGCGCATGGTGCTGGAGAACGCGCGGGACATCGCGCCCGGCGACGCGGCCACTCGCAACGCGCTGGGGCTGGTGTACCTGGCGCTGAAGGTCGGCCCGCAGGCGCTGGAGGAGTTCAAGGAGGCCGCGAAGCTCCGGCCCGACTTCGCCGAGGCGCGCAACAACTTCGGCGCGCTGCTCAACGAGGCCCAGGACTACCCGGCCGCCGTCACCGAGCTCGAAGCCGCGGTGCGCGCCGCCCCCGACTTCGCCGCCGCGCGCCTCAACCTGGGCAACGCGTACCGGGGCCAGGGCGAGTTCGAGCGCGCCAAGTCCGAGTACGAGCAGGTGCTCACGCTGCGCCCCGGTCAGCCCGACCCGTTCTTCAACCTCGCCATCCTGTTCCTCGACGTGGAGCCTCCAGGGGTGGACCCCGTCGAGCGGTACAAGACGGCCATCACCTACTTCGAGCGCTACGAAGCCCAGGGCGGGCGCGACGAGCGCATCCCCCAGTACACGAAGGACGCGCGCAAGAGCATCGAGCGCGAGGAGCGACGGCTGGAGCGCGAGCGCAAGGACCAGCTCCGCAAGGCCGCGGAGCAGGAGAAGGCCCAGCGCGAACAGGCGAAGCAGGCCGCCGAGAACCCCTCTCCGCCCACGCAAGCCGCGCCCTCGGCCAGCGACGCGCCCCCCGCCGCGATCTCGAGCCCCGAAGCAGCCCCGGCCGCGAAAGCCCCTTCCGGCTCACAGCCCGCCCCCACCCCGGCTCCTCCCGCGCACGTCGGAGCACCCTCCGAGGGAACTCCGCCCCCCGCGCCGGTGTCCCAGCCCGAGCCCGCTCCCGGCACCGCGCCCTCGAAGAGCGGCTCGGGTAAGCTGGCCACCGACAAGAACTAGGACCGCATGCGCGCCACCTTCGCCCTCTTCGTGCTCCTCATCGCCGCGCCCGTGCTCGCGCAGGACGCTCGCAAGTCCTCCGCGCCCGGCACTGGCGGAGCCACGTCGAGCAGCGAAGCGGCGCCCGCGAAGAAGGCGCCTCGCAAGGTCATCCGCCTGGACGCGCTCACCGTCGAGGGCCGCATCCAGAAGCCCCAGGCGTTCTACATCCTCCCCCGCTCCAACCTGAGCTTCGACGACCTCAACCGCACGGAGAGCTTCGTGCCCAAGGTCGAGAAGAGCGTCGAGCAGGAGCCCTTCTAGGCCATGGCCGCCCCGTCATCTTCCAAGCTGCTCCGCGTCGGCCTCATCCAGAACGGCCAGATCGTCGAAGAGCACCACGTCCGGCGCGAGAGCGTCACCATCGGCCATGACGCGCGCAACACCATCGTCCTGCCCGCCTCGGACGACCGGCCCGCGCGCTTCAGCGTGTTCGAGAGCCAGGGCCACCAGTTCCTGCTCGTCATCAACGAGTCCATGAAGGGCCGCGTCAACCTCGGCTCCTCCGACGTGGACTTCGACGCGCTGCGCTCCCAGGGCATCGCCTCGCGCCGGGGCGACCTCTACGTCCTGCCCCTCCAGGAGACCGCGCGCGGCAAGGTGGAGCTGGGCGACGCCACCCTCTTCTTCCAGTTCGTCACGCCCCCGGCCGAGGAAGCCCGTCCGCTGATGCCCTCGGACATCCGCGTCAGCCGCTGGAAGACGATGGACCGCGTCTTCTTCGGCATCCTCGCGGCCTCGCTGCTCGTCCACTTCTCCGGCGCCGCCATCATCCTCTCCGCTGAAGCACCCAAGGAGCAGGAGCTGGCGTTGGATCAGCTCGATGACCGCTTCGTGCGCGCCATCATCCCCCAGCGCCCCATCGAGCCGGTGAAGCCCGCCACGGCGGGACCCACCGAGGCACCGAAAGAAGACCCCAAGCCCACCGAGCCGAAGGACGGCACGGACAAGCCCGCGTCGGAGAGGCCCGCGGCCATCGCCGCCGCCGAGCGCCACGCGGAGATGGTGAAGAAGGTCTCCGACAAGGGCCTCTTGAAGATGCTCGGCTCCAAGGGCTCCGGCACCGGCGCGTTCCAGGACGTGCTGGGCGGCGCCAGCGGTGGCAGCGACATCGTCGCGGCGCTCCAGGGCGCGGGCGGCGTGGGCGTGGCCACCGAGGCCTCCGTCGGCAAGGGCAACGCCCCGCGCGGCGGTGGCACCGGCACCGTGACGGGCATCGGCGAGCTGGGCACCCAGGGCGGCGGCAAGGTGGACCTGGGCACGAAGAAGGAAGTCGAAGTGAAGGGCCGCGTGCAGGACTCGACTCCAGAGGTCGACAGCTCCGACGTGGACCGCGACGCGCTCGCCCGCTACGTCCGCGCGCGCAAGGGCGCCATCCAGAGCTGCTACGAGAAGGAGCTCAAGCGAAACCCCAACCTCAAGGGCAAGGTGGTGGTGCGCTTCTCCATCACCCCCTCCGGTCGGGTGGGTGACTTCGACATCGACGAGAACACGCTCGGCAGCGAGGCGGTGGCCAGTTGCATCCGCGCCGCCATCCGCGGCTGGGTGTTCCCGTTCAAGCCCGAGTCCGCCGCCACCGTGTCCTACCCCTTCGTCTTCTCGCCAACGGGGTAGTCTCCAGCGCCGGTGCACCTGGCGCGGGCTCCGAGGACACCATGGAGAAGCTGGCCGTCATCGCCGCCTCACCGCTGTTCGAGATGCTCTCCCCCGTGGAGCTGGACCGCCTGGCGGAGCTCGCCCGGACGCGCCACTGCGCCCCCGGCGAGGTCATCTTCGCGGAGGGCGACCTGGGCGACAGCCTCTTCGTCGTCGTCGAGGGCCAGGTGGAGGTCGTCCGCGATGGCGATCCCCAGGCCCTGGCCGTGCTGTCCCACCCCGAGTTCTTCGGGGAGATGGGCCTCATCGACAAGGACTACCGCTCCGCCACCGTCCGCGCGCGCACCCGGGCCCACCTGCTCCAGCTGACCGCCGGGGACTTGCGCGCCTTCCGCGGCGACCACGCCGAGGGCTTCACCTTCGTCGTCGTCAACATCGCCCGAAGCCTGGCTGCTCGACTGCGTGAGGCCAATGCCCGCCTCTCCGGTAACCACTGAATAACTGGGGGGTTGTCGCGTTGACACCCCTCCCCCCGCCTTCTACGCTTTGACGCAATGGGATGGGCCGGGAGAGCCGAGAGGCGTATGCGCACTGTCGGAATCGTCGCTGCAATCGTCGCCACGGGCGTGGCCGTCGCGCAGGGACCGGTGCCGTCGCCCCGGGCGCCCGCCGCCTCCGCCGCGCTGGAGAAGGCCAGCGAGGTGCCTGACTCGCAGAAGCTGGAGCGCAGCACCCAGGCGCTGAGCGGGATGCGAGACGTGCTCCGCCAGGTGCTCGGCAAGGTGGAGGAGGCGCGCCGCACCAAGGACGTGGTGAAGCTCAACTGCGCCAACGAGAAGCTCACGCAAATCAAGGGCCTGCTGCGCATCTCCGAGCAGGCGGACGTGTCGCTCCAGGAGGCCCTCACCCGGCGCGAGGTCTCCACCAGCGAGCACGAATACACCAAGGTCATGATCGCCCGGCAGAAGGTCGCCCAGCTCCGCTCGGAGGCCGAGGAGTGCATCGGCCAGCTCGCCTTCCGCACCGACGAGAACCTCTTCGTCGAGGTGGAGGAGCCCGAGAACCTGCCTGGCGGTGACCCCACTCGCCCGCCTCCTCCCGACGACATCTTCGTCAGGCCCCCGCCCGCGAGCCCCATCAACTAGTCCCGTGCGCCCTCCGGCCCTCCGGGCAAGTCCAAGTCCCGTGTCGAACAATTCTTCGGCCTCTGAAATCGCGCGTGCTATGACGCCCGAGGCCGTCCGCATGAAAGGTGGGAGTGGGTACGCCCTCTCACTGGGAAGCCACTGCGAGCCATGACGCTGAGAGGGACATTCTGGGGCACGGTCTGCGGGCTGGCGCTGATGGCGCTCGGCTCCGTGGCCATGGCTCAGGACGGAGTCTCCGCGCCCGCTACGGGTGGCAACGGCTTCAAGGTCGGCAACGGCCGGCTGCATCCGTACTTCGATTTGGAGACGCGCCTGGACAGCGGCGTGGGCTACTTCGGTCGCGAGGGCCAGGAGTTCCCCGCGGGCGTGTCGTCGGACCTGTCGGGTGAATTGGTGATGCACATCCGGCCGGGCTTCCGGCTGGACATCCCCTCTCCCCGGCTGGCGTTCAACCTCAACGCCAACCTGGACTACGTGCTCTTCACGGGCCTGATGACGAAGGGCTCGAACGCGGCCTCGCACCTGGAGGGCGCGGCGGACCTGCTGGCGCGCATCAACCCGGAGGCGCCGCTGTCGCTGGAGCTGTCGGACCAGTTCGTGCGCTCGGACCGGACGCGCACGGCGGCCATCGGCGCGGGCATCCTCAGCCTCTACAACGAGGCCAGGGTGAGGGCCCCGTGGCGGCCGGGTGGCGGCGCGGTGGAGGTGACTCCGGGCGTGGCCTACGCGGTGGAGTTCTTCGAGCCGCTGGCCGCTTCTGCGCCCGCCGACTGTGGCGACAGCGTGTGCGACCCCGTCGGCGCGGAGCGCTTCAACTACGGCAACCTGCACCTGGGCGTGGAGAGCCGCTGGCGCTTCCTGCCGAAGACGGCGCTGGTGCTCGACACCGGCGTGGACGTGCGCCGCTACTTCAACGACGGCGGTCCCAACGCCACGCTGCTGCGCGCGATGATTGGCGTGGCGGGCCTCGTGTCGCCCAAGGTCGCGGTGACGGCGAAGGCGGGCTGGGGGCAGAACTTCGGGGCCACGGGCGGCGGGACGGTGATTGGCCAGCTCGATGGCACCTACCTGTTCAGCCCCACGCTGACGTTCAAGGGCGGCTATCTGCGCAGGCTGGAGCCGGTGGCGGCCTACGGCACGTTCCGCGATGACCGCTTCTCCGCGGAGGCCCGCGCGCTGATGGGCGGCAAGCTGACCTTGCACGCGGTGGGCATGGTGGACTTCCTGAGCTTCACCGGCAGCCGTGGCGACACGGTGGTGACGGTGGACGCGGGGCCCGAGTACCAGTTCCGTCCGTGGCTCATCGGCGCCGCGGGCTACATGCTGAGCAACCGCACTTCCTCGGTGGATGGCGGCGGCCTGAACTACACGCGCCACGAGGGGTATGCTCGCCTCTCGGTGACGTACTGAGCCCCCGCAGCGCCGGGGAAGCTTCCCCGCCCACGAGGTCTCCTCCCGGATGAGAACCCTCCGTCTCCCTCTCGCCCTGCTCCTGTCGGGAGCGCTGTCCGCGTGCTTCGGCTCGGCGCCGCGTCCTCCGCCTCCCGCGCCCACGCCGGCGGCCGAGGCGGGAGAGGCCCGCTCGGGTGGCGGCACGCTGGGGCCCGGCGACGTGGTGGAGGTGCGCGTCTTCCAGGAGCCCGAGCACTCCGGGACGTGGCGCCTGTCGCCCGAGGGCACCATCGACTACCCGCTGTGCGGCAAGGTGCCGCTGCGCGGGACGACGCCCAGCACCGCGGCGGACACGCTGCGCGAGTGCCTGTCCCGCTACGTGCGCCGGCCACAGGTGTCGGTGCTCATTCGCGAGTACAACTCGCACAAGGTGTTCGTCTTCGGCGAAGTGCAGAAGCCCGGCACCTTCCCGGTGGATGGGGAGATGTCCATCGTCCAGGCGATTACGCTCGCGGGCGGCTTCACCAAGCTGGCGGCGAAGAACAACACGCTGGTGACGCGCGTGGTGGACGGCCAGGAGCGCAAGATTCGCGTGCCCGTCGAGGACATCGGCGTGGGCCGCGAGAAGAACTTCATGCTCCAACCCGGCGACATCGTCTTCGTGCCGGAGAGCTTCTTCTAGGTCGCGCGGCACCCAGCGCGCGGAGCACGTCGCACGGTGCAGAATCCCGCGTGCATGCCCCACCTGGTGCTCGTTGGCTCTGAGTCCTTTCCCTTCGTGCGCGACGTGCTTCGCGCCGAGGCCCACCGCGCGGGACTGCGCGTCGTCGAAGTCTCCATGCGCGACTGGGGCTCCAGCGTCACCCCCTGGGTGGAAGTCGTGGGCGGACGCTTTCGCGCGGGCCTCTTGGGGCCCTGGGGCGACTTGGAGCTGCGGCCCGAGGACGTCTTCTGGTGTATCTCCGAAGGTCCCCTGCCCCGGGCGGAGAGCGACTACCTGGACTCGGAGCACGAAGCGCTGCGCGAGGCCTTCCACACGTGCTGCCCCGCGCGCGTCATCAACCGTCGCGGACTGCTCGCGCCGCTGTGGACGACGGCGACGTGGCGGATGCTCGCCCAGCGACTGCCTTCACCAGAGGCCGACAGCGTCCTCGCGCCGCCGCACTTCCACCTGGGCGCGCCGCCCGAGGACGGCCAGCGCTGGACTCGGTGGCCCGAGGAGGCGGAGACGAGCATGGGGCAGGTGTGGTGGACGGTGCCCGAGCCCGGTCCGCTGAGACAAGCCCTGGTGCTGGGCTCGCACGTCTCGCTCTCGCCGCTGGAGTTCGAGGAGGAGCCCCCCGCCTTGCCTCCGGAGCTGGAAGCGGACCTCACGCGGCTGGCCACCGCCTGCGGCGCCGACGTCCTGGAAGTCCTGCTGGTGCCCTCGGGCACACCGGACGCCTCCGCGCGGTGGACGGCCCTCCAGTTGGGCACGTCTCCCGAGGGACTGGAGCGCCTGCTGGCGCAGGAGGACGCCGAAGTGCTCGCGCAAGTGGAGCGCTTCCTTCGTGAGCGACTGGCGAGCAAGGAGGACGCGCGATGATCCTCGTCATGGGCCCCGTGGATGAGCTGCTGACGGCGTTCTTCCTCAAGCACCTCACCGACACGAAGCGCGAATACCTCTTCGTGGACGAGCGCCACCTGGGCAGCGAGGTGCACCTGGAGCTGGACCTGCCGCAGGGCCCCTCGGGGCCGGGACGCCTGCGGGGCGCGGTGCACTTCCCCACGTGGCGCGTCGGGCTGGAGGAAATCTCCGGCATCTACTCGCGGCTGGGGACGGGCAACGTCGAGCAGCAGCGGACGCCCGAGGTGCGCGCCGAGCAGGCCCACGCGGCGGCGCTGCTCGACCTCTTCCCGGGCCCGGTGGCCAACCGCGCCACCGCGATGCTCTCCAACGGCAGCAAACCCTGTCAGTACGCCGCCATCCTCGCCGCCGGCCTGCGAGTGCCGGACACCCTGGCGGGTGGCACCTGGGAGCGCTGGGAGCCCTTCGCGAGGGCGCTCGACGGGGACCCCGTCATCAAGTCCGTCAGCGACGAGCGCTCCCTGGTGAAGCAGGTGTCATGGGAGGCCACCCGCGCCTCCGCCCGGCCCGGCCAGGCGCTGGCGCCCCACCAGTTCCAGCAGCGCATCCAGGGCACCAACATCCGGGCCCACGTCGTGGGCGCCCGCCACGTGCTGGCCTGCCGCGCGGAGACACAGGCGCTGGACTACCGCCACCCCGACATGACAGGCCACTCGGTGAGCCTGCGCACCACCGAGCTGCCCGAGCCCGTCGCCGAGGCCTGCCGCCGGCTGTCACGGGCGCTCGGCGTCGACCTGGCAGGCGTCGACCTCATCGAGCCCCCGGGAGGCTCCTCCAGGCCCGAGGACTGGGTCTGCCTGGAGGTGAATACCTGCCCGGGCTTCATGTGGTTCGAGCAGAACGCGGGGCTCCCTATCGCCCGGGTACTTGCGGATTTCCTCGACACTTCGATAGGCTCATGACGCTGTAATTTTCCGAGGACTTGGGAATCCCGGAAATCACCAGGGGGAAGTACACCATGTCGAACGAGACGACCGAAGCGGGACTCATTTCGTCGCAGGACCTGCCGAAGCTGGCGGAGGCGGGGCACGTCGCGGCGCCCACGGTGGGCAACAGCGCCGCGGAGCTGCGCGAGGCGGTGCAGTCGGCGCTCGCCGAGCAGTGGTCGCTGATGGGCGTCATCAACACGGGCAAGAAGGCCTCCGACCTCGGCAAGAAGGCGGCGGACGCGCTGACCGACAAGGGCAAGGACATCGAGGACAAGGCCACGCACGCGGAGAAGGACGCCCGCGACGAGGCGCACCGGAAGATGAACTCCGACAAGTCCAAGAAGCACGGGCGGGAAGTGGGGGCGCAAGGCGCCACCGCGAACGCCTTCGCCCGGGCGCTGTCCGAGCTGCGCGGCTGAGCTTCAGGAGCGGGGTGACCAGCCCAGCTCGTCGATGAAGTGCCTGGCCTCGGCGAGCATCACCGGGGCCAGCGTGGGCGCGGAGGCGATGACATCTCCGCGCATCACGCTGAAGGGAGCGCCCGTGACATGGCGGATGACGCCTCCGGCCTCCTCCACGAGCAGCGAGCCCGCGGCGATATCCCAGGGCTTGAGGCCGAACTCGAAGAAGCCATCGAAGCGCCCCGCGGCCACGTAGGCCAGGTCCATGGCGGCGCTGCCCGTGCGGCGCATCCCCTGAGCGCGCAGGACGAAGCGGGTGAAGAGGCCCACCGGCCCCTCCGGATTCTCGCGCACGTCGTAGGGAAAGCCCGTGCACAACAGCGCCCTGTCCAGCCTGTCCACGGTGCTGGTGCGCAGCGGGCGGCCGTTGAGCGTGGCGCCCTCCCCTCGCGCGGCGGAGAACAGCTCATCCAGCATCGGGTCATACACGGCGCCGGCCAGCACGCCGCTGGGGCCCTCCACCGCCACGCTGACGCAGAAGTGCGGCACGCGGTGGGCGTAGTTGGTGGTGCCGTCGAGCGGGTCCACCAGCCAGCGCAGGCCATCCGTGCCCGCCGTCGCGCCGCTCTCCTCCGCGAGGATGGCGTGGGTGGGGTGACGCAAGCGGATGAACGCGAGCAGCGCCTCCTCGGATGCGCGGTCCGCGTCCGTCACCAGGTCGATGCCGCCCTTGAGTTCGATGACGCGCTCGCGGAAGAAGCGGTCGGCGAGGATGCGGCCGCCAAGGCGCGCACCCTCCTCCGCGGTGCGGCGCAGCTCGGCGGGAGTCTCCGGGGCCGTGTCAGCCATGACGTCTCCTGGGCGGGGCTACGGCGCGGGCTCGGCCAGCAGCGCTTCGATTTCCGACTGGTACTTGGTGAGGAACTCCTCGTTGAAGCCCTCGTGGACGTGGCGCACCACCCCGCGTTTGTCGACGACGTACGTCGTGGGCATGCCGCGAACCTTCAGCGTGCTCTCGGCCACGCGAGCGTTCTCGTCGACGAGGATGGGCAGGCCCACCTTCACCTCCTTGAGGAACGGGGCGATGGCGCGCGAGTCCTCGTCCACGTTGAGCGCGTAGACCTTGAGGCCCTTGGCGCCGTACTCGCGCACGAGGTTCTCGTAGAAGGGCAGTGCGTCCCGGCACGGCTCGCACCACGTGGCCCATACATCGATGAGCACCACGCTGCCCCTGTCACTCACCAGGTCATACGGCTCGCCACCGGGGTAGCGCTTCACCTGGAAGACGAGCGGCTGCGTGCTGGAGACCTGCGTGCCCTGCTCCTCCGCGCCACCGGGGAGCGCGGGTGTGAGGGGCGGCATCGTGCTGCTGCGAGCACAGCCCGTGACGGACAGGACACCCAGGAGGACACCGAGCAGGAGGCGCATGTCAGGCAGTCTCGCCCGTGCGGGCCTTCAAGGCCACGAGCAGCTTCTCGATGAACCCACCGAAGGCGCCGTTGCTCATGACGAGGAGCACGTCACCGGGGCGCGACTCGCGAGCCACCAGGTCCACCATGGCCTGCACGTCCGTGGAGCCCTCGGCCGTGATTCCCTGCGCCTGGAGGTCGGCCACCAGCTTGCGCACGTCGAGTTCCTCGCCGACGGGCACCTTGTCATGCCGCTCGGGCACCTTGAGGCTGGCGCGGGCCGCGCCGGTGAAGGCGTGGGCGTAGTCCTCCTGGTGGATGTTGCGGCGGCTGGTGTTGGAGCGGGGCTCGAAGATGGCCCACAGCCGACGCTCCGGGTAGCGGTGGTGGATGGCGTCGATGGTCTCCCGCACGGCCGTCGGGTGGTGCGCGAAGTCGTCCACCACGAGGATTCCATTCGGCTCGCCGCGAGGCTCCTGCCTGCGCTTCACGCCCTGGAACGTGGACAGGCCCTTGGCGATTTCGTCGAAGGACAGGCCCAGGCCGCGCGCGGCGGCGATGACGCTCAGCGCGTTCTCCACGTTGTGCAGGCCGCCCATGGGCAGCTCCACCGTGCCGAGCACCGTGCCGCGCTCCACCACCTGGAAGCGCGCGCCGTTGGCACCGAAGGAGACCTCGCGAGGGACGTAGTCCGCATCCGCGCCCTCCTTCGCGACGTACGTGACGACGCGGCCCTGGCAGCCCTCGCGCGCGAGCTTCACGGCGTTGGGGTACGCGGCGCAGACGACGAGCTGTCCGTCCGCGGGGATGAGCCGGACGAACTTCTCGAACGTCGCCTCGTAGTGGGGCAAGTCGCGGAAAATGTCCGCGTGGTCGAACTCCACGCTGGTGAGGATGGCGGTGCGCGGACGGTAGTGGAGGAACTTGGAGCCCTTGTCCCAGTAGGCGGTGTCGTACTCGTCGCCCTCGACGACGAAGTGCGGCCCTTTGCCGACGCGGTAGTTGCCCGAGTAGTTCTGGGTGACGCCGCCCACGAGGAAGGACGGGTCCCTTCCGGCCTCGACGAGGACGTGGGCCATCATGGAGGACGTCGTCGTCTTGCCGTGGGTGCCGGCGACGACGACGGAGTGGGAGCGGGCGAGGAAGAGCGAGCCCAGGGCGGCGGGGAAGCTCATCTGCTTGAGGCCGCGCTCGCGGACGGCGGTGGCCTCGGGATTCACGCGGCGGATGACGTTGCCGATGATGACGAGGTCCGGCTTCGCGTCGTCCAGGTTCTCCGGACGGTAGGGCGAGGCGGCGGGGATGCCCCAGGCCTTGAGCATGTCGCTCATGGGTGGGTAGACATTCTCGTCGCTGCCGGAGACTTCGTAGCCGGCGGCCTTGAGCATTCCAGCGAAGGAGCCCATGCCGGTGCCCGCCACGCCCACCAGGTGGACGCGGCGGACGCTGCCGGGCTCGAGGGTGTCGAGGACGTTACCGTTGTCGTCAGCCATGCGTTCCCTGCGAGATGCTGGTGAGGCCGAGCGCCTCCACGACGAAGTCATGGAAGACGGGTCGGAAGTCGCGGATGCGAAGCTCCTGGCGGCCGAGCGCCACGCGGTTGGTGACGAGCGCCACCACCAGCGAGCGACGCAGATCCACCCAGAGACTCGTTCCGGTGAAGCCCAGGTGCCCGACGGCGCCCGGAGGTGAGTCGCCCACGAAGCGGCCCGCGCTGGAGCCGACCTGGGACGGTGAGTCGAAGCCCATGGAGCGCGTGCTGCCTTGCACGAGCGCATCCGTGGCGAGCGCCCGGTGCCAGAGCGGGCCCGGCGCAATCACGGGGCTGGTGCCCGCGCAGCCGTCGAGCACGGCCTGACCGAAGCGGGCCACGTCCACGGCGGTGCCGAAGAGGCCCGCGTGTCCGGCGACGCCGTCCATCACCCAGGCGTTGTCGTCGTCCACCTCACCCGGCCGCGTGGGCTGGGTGGGCACGTCCTTCCACAGCGTCTCCTGGCCGGGCGCGGGCTCGCGGGGGCGCGTGGCGCCGGTGGGCGCGGGCATGGCGTCGGCGGGGAAGTCGGTGAGGCGGTGGAAGCGGGCGGAGAGGCCGAGCGGCTCGGCGACGTGGCGGGAGAAGAGCGTGTCGAGCGGGGCGTTGGCGGCGCGGGAGAGAATCTCACCGAGGAGGATGAAGCCCACGTCGCTGTACGCGGTGCGAGTGCGAGGCGCGGCGGCGAGCGGCGTGGAGGCGGCGGCCTGGAGGACCTCGTCGCGGACGCGGGAGCGCGTGGCGGAGGGACAGGTGGCGTCGAGCAGCTCGGGGTGGGCGGTGAGGGCCTGGGCGAAGAACGGGACGAAGGGAGGCAGGCCGGAGCGGTGGTAGAGCAGGTCCGCGACGGTGGCGCCCGCGTCGCCCACGGGCGAGCCGGGGAAGTAGCGGGACACGAGGGTCTCGGGCCCCACCTTCCCTTCCGTCCACAGGCGGAGGAACAGGGCGGTGGTGCTGAGGACCTTCGTGAGCGAGGCGAGGTCGAAGCGCGTGTCGCCGGTGACTTTGCCCGCGACGCCGCCGAAGACCTGGACGCCCCGGTGGAGGACGACGGCCTGGGCGGCGGGGAAGACGCCGATGCCCACGGCCTCGTCGAGCAGCGTCTGGAGGACGGCGATGGGGTGCTGTTCAGGAGGGGCGCTCATGCACGCACGGCTCCTTCGAGGAACGTGAGCCGGGCCGAGTCCGCGTCCAGGCGGACCTGCGTGCCGAGGGCCACGGGGTAGTTGAGGGCACCGTGGCCGATGGGGAAGCCCGCAGCGCAGGGGACGCCCGACTCGCGAGCGAGGTCTCTGAGGACGTCGCCGCTGGTGTAGTCGGTGCCCCGCTCCTCGCAGGCGGTGAAGTCGCCGAGGACGATGCCGCGCACGCGGGAGAAGACGCCGGCGAGGCGGAGCTGGGTCCACATGCGGTCGAGGCGGTAGGGGCGCTCGGTGACGTCCTCGAGGAGGAGCACGGCGCCGTCGAGCGGCGGCAGGTACGGGGTGCCCAGGAGGGTGGCGAAGACGGAGAGGTTGCCGCCGACGAGGTGGCCCTCGGCGGTGCCGGGGACGTAGGTGGCGGTGCCGGTCAGCGGAGGCGGGGCCTCGGGGGACTCGAGGAGGCGGAAGAAGTAGTCGCGGACCTCGGCAGGCTGCTTGCCGAGCTGGGTGAGGACGGGCCCGTGGATGGAGACGCGGCCGAGGACCTGGAGGGCGGCGTGGACGGAGGTGAGGTCGGAGAAGCCGGTGAAGAGGCTCGGCGCGGCATCGGCGAGGGGAAGCTTGGGGAGGAGCCGGGCGCTGCCGTAGCCACCGCGGGCGCAGAAGATGGCGCGGGCGGTGGGGTCGAGGAGGGCGTGGGAGAGCTCTTCGCCGCGGCGCGAGTCGTCACCGGCGAGGTAGCGGTACGCGGAGCCGAGGTCGGGGCGGAGGACCGGGGAGTAGCGCTCGGCGATGACGGCGAGGCCGACGTCGAAGAGGGGGCGGTCGAAGGGCCCGGAGGGAGCGACGACGTGGACGGTGTCGCGGGGGCGGAGCGGGAGGGGCTTGAGCCAACGCACGGGCGCTTCATAGCACCGGGGGGACGGCGGGCATCCGGATTCGAGCCGGGAGCGTTGAGTACTCCCGGACGTCGGAACGAGGACACTGCGGTCGCTCGAAGCCCCCTCCCCTACCCGGCCGAGCGCTCCAGGACGGCCGCGAAGAACGCGTCGGTGCCGTGGCTGTGGGGGGCGACGAAGAGGAAGCCGTCGCGAAGACAGGCGTCGGAGAGCCACCCCGCGCCGGGACGGCTGAGGCGGTAGTCGGGCCGGGCCGCGAGGAAGGCGGAGACGACGTCCTCGTTCTCGGCGCGGTTCACGGTGCAGGTGGCGTAGACGAGCCGGCCCCCTGGGCGCACCAGGTCCGCGCCGCGCTGGAGGATGTCGAGTTGGAGCGGAGGGAAGTGGGCGAGGACGTCGGGGGTGATGCGGAAGCGCTGGTCGGGGCCGCGGCGGAGGGAGCCCAGCTCCGAGCAGGGAGCGTCCACGAGGACGCGGTCGGCGCCGAGGCCCGGGCTGGGAGGGGACCGGAGGACCTGGACGCGGGTGAGGCCGGCGCGGGAGGAGCGCTGGAGGAGTCGGTCGAGCCGCTCCGGGTCGGGGTCATGGGCGAAGAGGCGGCCGGAGTCGCGCATGGCGGCGCCGAGCTGGAGCGTCTTGCCCCCGGCGCCCGCGCACAGGTCGACCACGGTTTCGCCGGGGAGGGCCTCCAGGAGGAGGCCGAGGAGCTGGCTGCCCTCGTCCTGGACCTCGAAGCGGCCTTCCTGGAGGGAGGGCAGCGCGTAGAGGTTGGGCCGAGGCCCTTCGATGTGGAGGGCGAGCGGGCTCCAGGGGCCCGGGAGGGTGGAGACGCCCTCGGAGCGGAGGCGCTCGGCGAGTTCCTCACGGGAGGAGCGGAGTGGATTGAGACGGAGGGTGATGGGCCCGGGGACGTTGAGGTGGGCGCAGAAGGCGTCGGCGTCGGGGCCGAGTTCGCGGGAGAAGTGGTCGGCGAGCCAGTCCGGGAGGGAGTAGCGGAGGGCGAGTGAGGGGGGCGGCGAGGGGTTCAGGGTGGGAACGCCCTCCCCTACTCCGGCGAGCGAGGCGGCCTCGGGAGCGGGGACGTGGGCGAGGCCGTGGAGGAAGGCGAAGAGGAGGAGCGGGGGTGGAGCGTCGTCCTGGTCGAGGAGGAAGGCGAGGCGGCGGCGCCAGAGGCCGACGTTGAAGATGGCTTCCTTGAGGGCCTGGCGCTGGTCGCGGGAGAGGGAGCGATGAGCACGGAGGGTGCGATCCACGACGCGCTCGGCGGGGGAGCCGGCGAGCACGAGGGAGATGGCCTCGGAGGAAACGGGGGCGAGCCCGGCGAGGGCGGACCAGGGTGGACCCTGGAGCCGGGAGAGCGGATCAAACGGGACAGTTGACAGAGGGGGCTCCGTTCTCTAGAAAGCGCGTCATCGCTGCGGCGCCGTTACCACAGCGAGGACATATTCCCCGATAGCTCAGCCGGTAGAGCGGGTGACTGTTAATCACTAGGTCCGAGGTTCGAGTCCTCGTCGGGGAGCTGAATAGAAGGCCCTGCCAACTGGCAGGGCCTTTTTGTTTAACACGGGCCTCGCGATGAACATCGCGGGGCCTTCGTGCTTAAGCCGCTGAATCCTAAGAGATTCTGGCTCGCGGCGCTGAAGAGGGCGCTCTCGGCCCTCCACCCGGCAAGAGCGAGATGCCCCCTCTCCTCCGCCGCCGATTGGGCTCTCTGGACCGCTCTTTCCCCCGTTCTGGGGAGAGAGGCCGAGAGTGGTTAACAGGTGCTGTTAACCATTGGGGAGGTGGTTAACAACATTCCCCTGGAGACCCGCTCTTTCCGCTCTGAGGTTTCCGGAAAGGCACCTCTCTCCGCTTCTTGGATTCGTCTCTTACCTGATTTCCAGCTCCCGGCAAGCGCGCCGCAAGGCCAGGGGGGAGCCTTCAAACCAAAACTGCAAGTGAAGATGCTTTCAGGAACCTCGGATCAGCCGTCTCTGCCCGCCTTCACCGGGCCCTCGCATCTCCGCGCAAGACAGACAGCGCTCTCGTCCTGCGCCTCCCGCGAGCGCCAAGACTCCGCAGAGCACCTCCCCTCGAGAGGTGCTGCGACCCACAGGAGCGCAGCACCTCCAGCGCCCCTCGGTTTTGCCGCGCACGCTTGTTGAGGGTCGATTGAACCGGCTGGATGATGGACGCCGGAATACCGAGTCGGTTCAAGGCCCTGCGGCTGCCTGACGGCGTTGCCCCCCCGGAAGCCTTGATCCGCCTTGTGCTCCGGCCCTGACTGCGACCGTCTATTCCCCAAGGGGAATCGCCTCAAAACATCCGCCCATCATCGGTGGAGACACCCTGCCGCGCACGCCCATGATGGATTTCAGTGGTTTCACGCGCTTGCTGAAAGCGCCCATCAACGAGCTGGTCCGTGAAACGCTGTGTAACCATCAAACAGCATGCGCGGTGACACTCGGGCCCGGCCACGCGCCCCTGGCCACCGACACATCATGCGAAGCACCTCATCCCCATGGCGCGGACTAGCAGTTCCTCTCGGTGCACCAGGGCCTCGAGTTCATCGAGTAGAGGCCATCTACTCATCCACAGGGGGCATCACTTGATCGCAATCTCCGCTTTGCAGCCTTCCACCGCTCAAGCCAACTCAGCCTCGACAGTCCTCCGCCCCGTCGGGATGAGCACACTCGCTCGCCATTGAGGCGTCACATGCGAGCAAGACGTGATCCCGCCCGCAGCGCGCGGCGAAGACTTTGCCAGCAGCGTGGTCATTACAGGCCGAGACGGCGGCACATGTCCTGATCGATCTCATTCTTGATAGCCGGGGGGAAGTACAGCGTCGATATCCCCGTCAGCTCGTCCTTGCGTATGCTGCCCAGCGTCGTCTTGACAATCAGCGGCCGGCCTTGGGGGAGGAACGAAGCTTCATAAATAATGACGGGATGGGAGGTGGGGTAAAACATCTGGAGTCTCTCAATGAGCACATCAAAATTATGACGCCGATAGCCAGCAAAATTAAATCCCGCATCTCCTGCACACTCCGCCTGCCAGAGCAGAAAGTGCGAACTCGTGTCGGGCCGGCGTCTGTGGATGAGGAAATCGGTGGCCTCCAGCGAATGACATCCGGGACGGGACGGGTCAATCCCAAGGTCCGCAAACAGTGAGGCATCCGCCGAGACAGCCGCGTGCATCTCGGCGCGAAAGCCGTCCCGCCGCGCAACTCTCACCGCTTGATGGGTCGGCCAAGCAAAGACGCCAGGATGTCCATAGAAGACGCCACACACGCGCAAGCCCGCTCGCACCGGCGCCATCAGTGCGTCCACCATGGCTTGGTAGGTATCGATACGAAGCCGGTCATTGCTGTAGAGTCCATATAAGGACTCCGAGGAAGGATTGAGTAGATGCAAACGCCGTTCGGTGACCGGATCGGCGACGCAATACAAAACTTTCTGGGCGCTGCGGATGTGAGCTTCGGCATCGAACGTGATATCCGCGATTGCGCGTATGCCGCTGCCGACGACCACAAGCTGCCCTCTTTCTCGAAATTCGAGTGCCCCAAAGTAACGGATCGCCTGTTCAATAACATCGATAATGGACCAGTCTTCACCAACGACACTGTTGTGGGTCGTCGTTGTTGTTTGATCGGTGGTCGTGGTGACGTGGTCCGTGGTGTTGGTAGTGAATGTCGTGCTAGTGCTGGTGTTGGCTGTGAAGGAGCTGGTGGTGTAACTGTTCATCGAAATATTCATAGGCTGCTGGCCGGCGGCATCGAATTTATCGCTCACCACTGGAGACAGACCGGCAAGCTCAAGCTCCTTCACGGCCCGAACACGTATGGCGCCAGGGTGGCCTTTCAACACAAGCCCAGCAAGCTCTTCGGAGAGGCCGGCTTCGGATATCAGCGCCTCCGGATCGGCGCGGAAGCGACCCAGGACTAGGGGATCGGACAAGCCAGCGAGAAAATCGGTCAGCGGCGTATTGCTCATGTCTATCTCCAATAATGATAAGGCACAGCGTTACGGGTGCGCGCCCGGTACGCAAGCAAGCCCGGCACTGCATAGTCCTGCAGTTGTAGTTTGGAGGAAACGCAAGAGCCGCACCTACCCCAAACCCAGTCGCTTCGTCCTGAGCGCGTATGCCTATCCATAACTCGGTCGCCGCGTCATAGTTACGTCCGGGCCACATTGGGCAGTGCGTCACAGCGAGCGAGGCGCGAACGGTCGTACTTGTTCGCCATACCCCAGGTAGACACCGAGTAAGCCCCCGCAGGACCGAGACCAGGCGGAGCAAGCCGCCCCAGCCGAGTTCCCCAAAGCGTTGGTCGAGCTTCCGCAACTCCCCATGCACCTGTGTCGGGTAGAGGTGCGGTACTAGGCTCACACGACAGGGGATGGCGAACAGATACGTAATAGGGTCGACATTCCGCAAGACCCACGTCGCATGGTGTGCAGCACCGCCCATATGCAACCATGGAATCGTCAAGTGAAAATCTAGGTGTGACGATGGCTGGGCTAGACCACCGACTACGCGTCGTAACGATGAACGTCAAGTTGATGACGAACGACGCCGTCATCAACCAGGACGCAGTCAATGCGAGAGCGAAAGCCATCGCTGCGGCGTTCCTCCGCGACCGCTGGCCGGATGTGATCTGTCTGAACGAGGTCCTGGATGAGACCGCGCGCGACATCCTGAAGGCGCGTCTCTCTGCAGAGTGGAGCCACGTCGCGGCAAAGTTCGGGCCCACCCGAACACTGGGCATCACCGACAAGTACATGGTGATCGGGTCGATTCTCGCGGGCCTCAAGGCTGGCCATCCGCTGCTTGCGCTCCCTGCCGGCGTCGCGTTTGCAGAGATCCTCGCCAAGATCGAGGTGCCGGACGATGCCGGCCTGATGGTTCTCAGCCGCTTCCCGATCATCAACAGGGCGTTCATGTCATACGCCGACTATCGAGACACTGACAGCCTTGCCGACAAGGGCGTCGCCATGGTGCAGGTCCGCCGCTCCGCAACGTGCGTCTATAACGTTTTCGTAACCCACATGCAGGCATCGTACGCAGCGTTCGATGAGTACCGCAAGGTGCGGGCAACGCAGCTCGAGCAGGTCGAGAAATTGGTCACAACCAATGCGCTGCAAGACTTCACGACGCCTTCGCGAGCCGCAACAATTATTTGCGGTGACATGAACATCCAGGGTATCGGTCCGGCGCGCCAAGAATGGCTGGATGTCTTCCAGAACGGAAGCAAGGTCCCCTTCTTTACCACCAACATGACGGATGCGTGGGAGCGGTTCATTGCGCCGGGGACCAACGGCCTGACGGATCGCGGCGTCACCAACCGCGACGTCGAGCACGGCTGGGAGTCACGGCTCGACTACGTGTTGCTCATGGATCCGCCCTTTGCCGCGTCGCCTCCCCGTGAGCGTCGACGCTTTGCCGTCCAGCGCATGTTCCTCACCCATGTCGGGCTAAGTGATCACATCGGCGTTGCCGCCGAGCTCAATCTCCACGATGTGCACTGTTCGCCCTGCGATGCGCGGGATATGTCAGGGCTCGCAACCGGGATCTACGACCAGAATCTCGAGGACGCGGGAATGGCGTGGCTGAGGTTCTCGGGCCGCGGGGGCTGGAGCCTGACATCCGACGAGCACACGAGTTTCGAAGTCTATCTGCCCGACAATATGAGTCAGGTACTGAGGCCTCAGTACACGACCCAGCTTGGAAAGATCCCACATGCGGGCCCCGCATGGCGGCGCGGTGACACTCCGTCTCTGCGGCAGCGGGCTTGGACGTTCGTGATTCCTGTCGACCAGTTCTACGTGCGCGTGTTCCGGCACAAGGACGATGCGGGGCCGGTCCAACTCGGCTACTACCGTCATATTGGCACGAGCCCCTATGACGCCGTGCCAATTTCTCCTCAGCGCGATCCGGTCGGGTTGAACTGGGGCTCGCTCTCGACAGTGAGCGTAAACCCGCCCATGGAGCTGTGGTTCACGGCGCTAGTGCGGCGCGCGGTGAGCGGTGCGTCTCACACGTCCAAGTTCGAGGTGCTCAACCCGACGGGCGGCCGGCTGAAGCTTCGCGTCGTGCATCGACCCGACCCCGGATCGGCGACCGATGAGGAGGAATGGGGCGCGGCAGGCTCCGCAGATCCGACCTTACAGGTTATGGCGCACAGGCCCGGCGGCGAGCAGGTCTTTTTGCAAGTGACCCGCGACGACGTCGCCCAGATCGGTTTCACTGCCCGGTGGTTCAGCGCCATGAACTACCTGCGGTTCGACGTCACGGACCCTCCGAGACTAGAATGCAAGGATGAGACGGGGGCGGACTGGGCAGGCGGGGATGAAATCTCGCTGGAAGTCCGCCCTGACGGCTTCGGCGACCCTCTCAAGCTGATCGAGGGGCAGGAGGACGTCAACACCGACGACTTGCTGACCATCAAAGGCCTGCCAAACGCGAACTGGCGCCCCGAAGATACCGGCTACGTGAACAGCATCGAGGTTAAGATTGTCGAGGATGAGACGTTCGGGGACGACGAGGACGTGAAGCATATCCCAGCTCTGCCGGAAGCGGCTGCATCGAGTCGGTTCGAGGTGATACTGAAACCCGGCACGGGCGAGTATCGCCTGAATGTTCAAGTTGGCCGGGAGCCCTGAGCCGGGGCCGTGTCCTGCGTGACGCCCACGCGGCGCGACGGGTCTCGATGGCTAACCGAGTTTGGGACCAGGCGGTGTTCGCAGGCGTTCGCATGCGACCGTGCCCTCCTTCGCCGTTGATGGCAAATTCCCTCACTGTGTTTGCAGCCACTCCCCTCCTGGGCCTTCCCAATATACAGTCGCTGCGTCATGCGTGTGTCGAAGGCTGGGGCGAAACCTGCATCGTCGAGGAATGGGACTCGCGAAACGGGCCGGTGGGGCTGAGACTGGCTTGAGCCACCCCGAGCCCGCCGCTGGGGGAACAGCTCCCAGCCTGTACTGATCCTGTGCCTACCCAAAAATCCGACCGCTGCGTTATGAGTGCGTGTGCCTACCCCATACTCGGTCGCTGCGTCACGCGTGCGTCCATGCCACACTGGGCAGTGCGTCAAATCGAGTGAGCGAGGCGCCGGCACGACCATCACGACGACGAGAGCAGCCTTCATACCTAAACCGAAGTTCGTGATTCGCGATCAGGCTGGGGAGCAAGCGGGCGCGGAGTGAGCGGGAAGAGGGAGCAGGGGCACCTCTCGTTCGGCTCTGTGTGCGCAGAAAACCTGAGAGCGAGAAGGCCCTGCCCGAGGGCAAAGGTAGGCAGTGGCTGAAGAGGAAGCAGCGCCAGGCGCTGCTCCGGTGGGGGGAGAAGAGTGGCTGCCCGCTCACCTTTCGACGGTGCATGGCGGTGGCGGCCGTGGGGCGAGGGGCGTCATGCAACGCCGCCGCGCGGGCACTGGGCTGTGCCACCTCCACCGTCGTCGGTGCCGTGCGGCGCTACCGAGAGGCCGGACGCGAAGCGCTGCGAGACAGGAGAGCGGCCAACTGGAGTTGCGTCGGTTTCGTTGAGTCCGTTCAACTGTGGGAGAAGGACCCAACGATGCCGAAACCGAAGCCTCCATACCCCGCTGAGTTCCGGGCTCGAATCGTCGAGTTGGCCAAGGCGGGACGGACAACGAGCAGCTTGGCCGAGGAGTTCCACGTCACCGACACGACGGTGCGCAACTGGGTACGTCAGGGCGAGCTAGACGAAGGCAAGCGCCAGGACGGGCTGACAACGGACGAGAAGCAGGAGTTGGCCCGCTTGCGGCGCGAGGTGAAGGTGCTGCGCGAGGAGCGTGACATCCTCTCAAAAGCCGCGGCCTGGTTCGCTCAGGAGGGCGTCGGGACGCCCAAGAAGCGTTCCGATTCGTGAGCGAGAACCAGGCCGACCATGCGGTAGCGACGATGTGCCGGGTGTCACCGAGGCGGGCTACTACGCCTGGAGGGCGCGGCCCGCTTCGAAGCGGGCCGCGGAGGACGCCCAGCTCTCCGCACGCATCCACGCCATCCACTGGCGGGTGAGGTTGCCAATCACGGTCACGGCCGATTGCGTGCGTAAAGGCTAGCCAGGAAGGCATCAGGGTGAGTGAGCGAGGCGCGTGCAGTCATCGCTCTACATGGGCTGGCGACGCTGGAGGTGCCTTGGCGCTGGAGCGCTTCGAGGAAACGGAGGCAGGGCGCATCGTCTACCGAATGAAGCGGCCCATGCAGACTGGCACTGCGCAGCTGCTCTTCACCGGGATAAAACGGCTCCGCCGCCTAATTAGTTTGGCCCCCGCTGCTCCCGTTCGACATGGGGCGGCACGTTAGCACGCGCTGACGACAGGCTAGGGACGCGCGTCGCTGCCACGTCCCCAGCCGGGAACGCCTCAGGGCCGCGGCGGCCGAGCGACCAGCGCGTGTTGACAAGATGACCTTGATTCCCGACTTCTCTCCGGGTCACTGGCCAAGGGGCCGAGGTGTATGATGTGCGCGTGTCTAGCAATAACAAGCACAGACAAGGTGCGCCCGGGGGGGGCAGAGAAAGCGGCAGGAGGATCTGCCGCCACATCGCCCCGTTCCCCCCGGTAGGCGAGCGAAGCGAAGGGGCCGCAGCGCCTGCCCTCCTCCCAACCTTGTCCCTGCCCAAGGGCGGCGGCGCCATCTGGGGGATCGGCTGAGTACGGAAGACCAAATCTGGCGGGGAAACTCAAATGCAGGCTCTCCAAGTCTTGGCCGAGCTGTTCCGGGTGACAGGTGCGCTTGAGCCCGTTGACCCCGCCACACCGGCGGACCTCTCGGAGCTCAGGCGCCGGTTGGCGCATCGTCTCTTCGACCGCCCGGGCGATGGGGTATCGTCGTTCGTTCCGTCTGACGTCGTCTTTAGCGGAGTCTTGGCAGAGCTGAGGGCCGTCGTTGCCCAAGTGGAGGCGGAGCGGACCGACCTCGCGGTGAAGCCTCCGCCGTCGAGCGTTCTACGACGCGATCTTCCGCTTCGCAGCACCAACCAGGACCCGAATTTTCCGGCCCGCTCAGGCGGGCGAGCCGTGCGTCGCACCTTCGGGCCAATGCTCGAGGGGCGAGAGAGGTTCGTCTTTTTCGATCTCTTCGAGGCGACCCCGTTCGTCCAAGTATCGGGCGAAGGCGGCGTTCCCTTCCTGCTGATCCCGCTAGACGCGTCGAGCCCGGACGGACTGACCTTCGAGTTTGGGGCCGGAAGTGTGTGGCTCGACGCGCGCCTCCTCGCGGACGGCGCGCAGGGCTTCACAGGCTTGCGCGTTGCTGGAGGGACGCTCCTTTTCCCCGAGGTTGCCAGCCTGATCGGCAATCGAATCTTCGCGGGAGCCTCGAGGTGCGTCCTATCGCTGAAGCTCGCTCCGCCTGACGTCGCCCCACTCGGGATGAGCGCTGGTCAAGACGCTGCGCACGCGAGCGCGTCGCGGCCCGGGAAAGTAACGTTCGAATTGTCGTCGCTGCGAGTGGAGCGCATCGTCGCCGACGACGGCGGCTTGACCGTGTACGGCGCCGCGGTGCAGATGACCCGCACGCAAGAAGCGGCAAGGGTGCCGGAACTCGCCGACGGCGTACTGGTGCCGTACGAACCGAGCGTTCGTCGACTGACCCCCGTCGACGTGCACTCTGCGCTCATGGCCGTGAGGGGCACCTGGAGAATCGTCAGCGCCGGTTGGTATCTCCCGACCGACGCCTCGACGCCCATCGAAGAACTCGGCGAAGCTGCTGACGCGGGGGCGATGGTCCTCGTCGTCGACGACGGATTCAGCGCGGTCTGGCAGGGGCTCGAGGCGGGTGGGTACTCCGCCGATCGCGCGATGATCGCCGTGGATTCACGAGAGCTTGCCCTGATCGCCCGAGGTCGCGCGCCACGAATTGCCCGACAGAGCATGGCGTTGTGGCGTGATTCAGCGCTGGAGCTGACGTTCGAAGAGCCTTTTCCCCTACGGTTCGTCGCGTCGCGCGAGGGGGCCGAAGCCCTGATCGGGAACGCCACGCTCTCGGCGCACCTCGATCGGCCGCTTCATGCGGACGGAAGTCGCCCCCGAGTTCGTGCTCCACGAACCGTGTTCTACCTTTCTCAGCGCTCGGAAGACGTCAACGTCCACGTCTTCGCGCACCGGCGATCCGAGCCGGGCGAGTTGGTTTCACTGGCCCTCGCGAACGCGTTGCTCAAGACGACACCGGTCGAGGCGCTCATCCTCGTCGGCGTGCTGCGCGACGGAGCGCGAGTCGAAGGCGCTTTCCTGCGGCTCACCTGGAGCCTTCACGACGTCGTCCCGTTTCTACCGGATCCCTACGCGGCGAACTTCGAAACCCGGCGAAGGCTCGCGGACGTACCCTCGGCGTTTCGCCTGACCTCGGTGACGGCCTGGCCCGATCCGGACTTACCGCAGCTCACGCTCCGCATCACCCACTCTGCAGAAGGGGTCGGCGACCTCGCACAACTGCTCCCCGCGGGCCTCGATTTCCCCGAAGGAGGGCGAGACGAGGGCCTTCTGCGGCGGCTCTTCCACCGTGCCTTGGGTGACGAGGAAGAGCGGAGGCGAGCGCTGCTGGTCCTGCTCGATCTGTCGAGCAACGCCGATCACCTGGGCGTGGGAGCGGCTTTCAGGAGCACGCCGAGTCAGAGTCCCGCGTTGGCGGTGGAGGGACAATTCCTGGCTGCCTCGGTGGCGGATCTGCGCGTGGTGGCCTTGCCCCAAGTGAGTTGGGAGCCGGTCCGCACTCATCCTGACGACCTGCAGCCTGGCTTTCCGCAGCCGCTCGTCTCGCGAGACGACGGCGGGCCTCTCGTCGTCGGCGTCGCGGTCGATACCGTGCACCTGGTGCCCATCGCCCCCGAGCCCTTGCTGCGCGGAATGGTCGCGCTCACGGAGCGGCCGGACGCAGCCGGAGCGGTGCAGTTTACCTTGCCGTTTGGCATCAAGGCCGTCGCCGTCATCCATCGGGAAGGCAGGTTCCCGGACCGCCCCTCCCTGACGCTGAACCAGCCGCGCTTCGGGGCGCTCCGCGGCGGGTTGCAGGTGACGCTCCGAGCTGCGACTCCGCTCGGCCTCCCCGGCGGCGCCATCCAAACGACGAACAGCACCGCGTCCCCAGCGCAAAGCGTGCTCGGGCAGGACGTCGAGGGGTTCTTCAATAACGCGTTTCATCCGGGCGACACGATCAAGCGCGTCCCTTTGTCGCGGATCGATTTCTCGGGCTACGGCGCGAGCACGCTCAGCCGTTGGGCCAACGAAAAGGCTGCTGCTGTCGACGTCACCAAGGTCGAGTTCAACGTTCTCACCGGCCGCACCAGCTACGAGGTGGTCGAAATTCAGAGCATTCTCTGGCCGTGCATGGCGCGCGTGGTCCGGCGCATCACCATTCGGCGCGAGGGGAACGGGGCAGTGTTGCGCCGGGACAGCGGGTGGGAGGCAGCGACGCCCGGGCTCTTCATGCGCCCGGATTGCGCGTGCGTGTTCCACCCTGGCGTCGTCAAAGGCATGTACAACATCCGGGAAATTCGCGACACGCCCCGGCGCGTTCGGGTCAAGCCCGACGTCGAGCTGCGAGCCGTCTATTTCGACGCCGACATCGCGTTCGAGAACGTATCGCGCGGTCAAGCCTCCGAAGGGCTCGGACCGCATGGCGAGCGCGTCGGCTTGGTGCCTTCGCAGCGGCAGCTCGGTTTCGTGCAGTTGATCAACCTCGACTCGACTCAAAAGCACCCGCTCTCACCGCAGCAACTCGCGGAGCTGCTCGACGCGAACTCGCCGGTGGGCGGCCCGCTCGACTGCGAGATCGACGTCGGCGGTTCGGGGTTTCACTTGAGAGTGGGAAGCGCTTACGCGTTCAAGGTTCAGCAGCCAGGGCCCGGGGAGCCACACTTCGCCCTCGCCGCGTTCGGTGCTCCCGAGCTGCCGCGCGAAGGGCAATGGAACGTCGTTCGTGCGCGCAACGAGCCGGCTGACAGCCCGGAGCCAGGGCCGGTGGACCCGCTCGGCGTTCCGTTGATTCGTCGAGGAGAGGCCGCGCTGGCACCGAACGCAAACCCGCATGCCTACCGCTTCGCGGACGCCGTCGATCTCTTCGATCCGACAGAGCCCGCGACCGACTATGGCCTCTTGTTCGCGACTCAGACCTTTCGTGTTCTGTTTCCGCAGCCGAGGATCGAGTCCGGCGTCCGCAGCGTCACCAGTAAGCTCGCACCGCTCTTGGCAGACGCGTACGCGATGACCGCAGCGACCGGCGTCTTCCCCCGGCTCAAGCAGGCGCTGGCGTTTCCGAGCAACAGCTACGAGCTCCAGATCCTGGGAGCCGGACAAATGCGCCTCTCGCCGGCGCCGTTGACGCAGACGGTGCCTCCTCGAGTGCTGGAGCTCGTCAAGGCGGCCGGCATCCACGCCTTCACCGAGTATCGCGGCGGGGACAAGTTCCAGCAGGGATCCGCGCAGGTCGAGCTGAGCTTCGACTCCAGCGCACGACCGAGTTGGAAATTCAAGATGGGGCCGATCAGCACAGTGACGGACATCGAGCCGTTCGGACCGCTGATGCGCATCATCTCTACGCTGCAAGCGAACAGCAGCTCGCCTCCGAAGGGCAGCAAGCCGCTCGTCGAATTCGGCGGGGCGCTGCGGCCGGTGGAAGAGTTCATCACGGTGATGAAGGAGTTCGGGCTCCCAGTGGACCTGCAGATCGAGACACCCAACTCAGCGGAAGCCGAATGCGCCCAGAAGCTCAAGATCAAACTGGATGTGGGCAACTTCGAGCTGAGGGTACCCGGCAAGATCGAGGGTGATTTTTTTCTCGGCTTCGAGATCGGCACCACCCGCGCCGTCAAGGACTTCCCCATGCCGGGGGGCTCTGTCGAGTTGTTCGTCGAGATCGAGGGCAAGCTGCAGATCCCGATCATCAATCGCCTCATCTACGGCGGAGGCTTGTTCCGGCTGAACTTCATTACTGGATACGACCCCACGGAGAAGGAGCCCGTCAAACTCGAAATCAAGCTCGCCGCGGCCGCGGTGGGGAGCGTGGGCGAACAGCACCTCATCCCCGGACTCCTCACGCTCGAAGGGGAGGTGCGCTACGGCTACGTGTTCGTCGCTGATTTCGCGAAGAAGGAATATCACCCTGGGGTCTTGCTGGGCCTGGCGGTGACGGCGGGGATCTCGGCCGGCAAGCAGGCGCTGTTCAAGGTGAGTATTGAAGCTGAGGTCATCGGCCTGGTGAAGCGGGTCGACGACGAAGAGATCAACGTTCGGGCCGAGTTCACCGTCGCGGGTGAAATCGAGCTCTTCCAGGTACTGGACGTCGAATACTCGATCGAGACCGAGTGGGACCAAAAGCTGCCCAGCAAGTTGATCGCGGCGCTGGCTGTCGCATCGCATTTTGGCCTCTTGCCCGTCCCGATCCCGCCTTGAGGGAAACAGAATCATGGCCAATACCGCTGCACGGTTGAGTGTGCTCGCGTTCCCGCAGTTCTGGGACGGAACTCAGATCGGTCTCCGGGTTCTCGTGTTGCCCAAGGGCAACCCGCGTGAGTCCCTGTTGCCGGGAACCCCGGCGTTCGCGGACGCGGCTCTCGGGCTCGACGTCGTGTTGACCTCCGGGCTCGAGGCGATGCCGAGCCCCGGCGTGAAGACAGCGCGTGTGACCGTCGACCTCGATACGCCGAACCAGCGCGCCGCGCTGTTCGCCGAACTGGAAGGGGCCTTCAACATCAAGCCGGCCCCGCCGGCGCGCGTGCTCCGTCCGCCCCAGACCCAGATCATGAAGTTTTTGACTCCGAGCTACCGCAACGCGTTTGCGTTCGACGGTCCGCGCACGCGGTTCGCCGTCACGGACGATAGCTACAAGTGCGCGCTCACGGAGACCAACGTCGCGACTCAAGCGCCGCGGCCTCCTCTGACTGACGAGGTCACCTGGGGACAGGTCGTCGCCTTTGCGCTCAAGAATCCTCTGCTCGCCGAAGCGTTGGGGCTCCTCTACAGGGATATCGTCGTCCCGGCCGAAGGCATCTTCGACACCGGCGGCTGGTTGCACGTCGCGCTGACGCCCGGCAGCGCGTACGCGAGCGAGACCGCGGCCGACCCCAGCCTGCTTTCGCTCTACGCCGCGCGTGTCCCAGCGTTGACGGAACCGCGAGCCCTCTTTGCCGCCGTGCTTTTTCCGGTGCTCGCGGCCCCGCCCGGCAGCTACGACGACGTCTTCGTGGAAGCCGAGTCGTACGACGACGGCTTCGCCAAGATCGTCCATGGCGCTCAACCGCGCACGATGGGCGTGGTCGACCTGGATCCATCGGATCCTCTCCCCGTGAAGGACATCGGCGTCCGGCTGGGATGGGACGACGAACAGATCGCGATCTGGCTGAACCGCAGCATCGATCCGGCCGTCGCCGAGGACACTCTGCTCGGCGTCGGCGGCTATCGACTGGACGTACGGCACGCCGGCTCGGCTGATTGGCACTCGATGGTGAAGGCGCGCGGTCCCGTGCAAGTCGGACCGCTCGCCGTCGGAACCTTCGACGCCGAGCTCGCGGTGCAGACGGCGCCAGTTCAACTGCAGGGTCAGAAGAGTGGCAACTTTTGGCTCCCGAGCTACTTCGTGTCGTGGGCGGGGCGCTCGGTCGTCGTGCGCGATCGCGCTGCTTTCGAGGTCTCGGGGCAAATCGCCGTCGCGGCTCCGACGCTTGAGCCGATCGACGACGACGCCGTTCCGCTGCGCTATGGTCGCGACTACGAATTCCGCGTCCGGCTCCGCGATCTGAGCGGCGGCGGGCCTGGTGCCGACCGAGACCCCCGTAACCCCGCACCAGCACCGATCGCGCAAGTACCGTTCCGTCGCTGGGTGCCGCCGAAGGAAGTCGCGGTAACGGAGGAGCCGTCGCGTTTGCTCGTCCACCGCCCGCTCATCGGCTATCCGGATCTCGTCTTCACCGGTTTCGACGCGCCCGTCGACGCGCTGCTGGCAGATACCCCGCGGGCGCTCTTGGAGCAGAGGGAGACCGGGGTCCCCGACCCGGATGTCGTCGCCGTTCAAATCGCCGTGGAGGTGCGCACCTTGGAAGGCGATGACCGCGTGAGAGGGAGGCGAGGGCCGCACCTACGGCTGTACACGACCGTCCGACACTTCGCAGCCGGCGCCCCGCTCCACGCCCCTTTGGAGGTCGAATTCAACTTTCGCGACGTCAAGGATGTCCGCGAGCTACAGCCGGCCGATCCGTTCGAGGCCCAACCCGGGGTCGGGCCGCTGGCCTTGCCGACCGCACGCGACGTTCGGCTGCGGTTGCGTGCCGTGGGGAAGCCCGATCCCGGGCTCGCGTACTTCGGTTCGGAAGCAGCGCGGCTCGCGCAGCGCGACGTGAGTGTCGCGCTGCGCGCTCCAGCCGCCGACGAGCGCGAGCTCTTCGTCCGGCGGCCTGCCGGCGAGCAGATCCGTGCGTTTTTCCTTCAACCCGAGCCAGCGGCGACCAGTCAACTTGCCGCTGAGGCCGCGCTTCAGGGGCGAAGCGGGGAGGTCCCCCCGGACCTCGCTCAATGCTTGGCACAGCGCCTCGACTTGAACGCCGTCGGCTTGACCCTGAGCGGCAGGGGACGGCGCACCGTCTTCGGCTGCTCCTCCCACCTGGCACACACCCTGAGCTCGGCGCGGGCGGCCATCACGTTCGGCTCCAAGGCGGAGCTCGCGCAGCAATGGATCGTGGCGCTCAGCGTTCAGCTCGACCGCGACTGGACCTGGGACGGCGTGGCTCCTCGCGGCTTCGAGATCCATCGGGCGAACGGAGAGGTCGCCGGGACCATCGAGCTACCGCGCTCCGTCAGTCGCGAGGCCCTCGACGGCGACGAGCGAGGCCAGACCGATCTCGTCTTTTTCGACGCTGTCGACGGCAAGCCGCCCGCCGGGAGTCACCCCGCGGAGTTGATGCGCCGGTACTCCATCGTTCCCGTCTTCTGGCAACCGACGCCCGTCGCAGATCCGCCACTCGAATGGCCGTTGCGTCTACCGATCACCGCCCCACCGCGACAGACACCGAGGCTCGTCGCGGCCGGCATCGCGCTCTCGCCCTACGAGAAGGCCGACGACTACTCCTCCACCGAGGGGCGCCGCCGCCATCTGTGGCTGGAGTTCGAAGCCGCGCCGGATGACCCCGACGATCTCTACTTCGCTCGAGTGCTCGCGTACGCACCGGATCCGCTGCTTTTGCACGAGGACGAGGAGGTGCGGGCTCCGCCGGAACCCGGGTTGCCGATCGATCCGGAAACCATTCGGATTATCACCCCTGGGCAACCTGGCGACCACGCGGGCCTGGACGCCATGCAGGCGTTGATCCCCGCGACGCCGCGCGAACCAGGCCAACCCGTGCGGCATTTCCTTCTCCCTCTTCCGCCCGGTGCCGACCCTGCCAGTCCGAGACTCTTCGGCTTCTTCGTCTACGAGTTGCGCGTTGGACACGACGCCAGCCGCTGGTGCACCGCACAGGCGCGATTTGGCCTGCCGTTGCGGGTCACCGGCGTTCAGCACCCTGCACCGGCGCTGGTCTGCGCCGCGACCCGGCTTCCCGACTACGTCGCCGTGAGCGCGCCTCTCGCCACACCTGTCCTCGACGGTCGAAGCTTGCGACCGAATCACCCGCGCACCGACATCTGGGCGCTGCTCTACGCGCAGGTGATGCAGCTCGATGGGGTATCGAAGCGCAACATACTCATCGGTCGCGCGCTCGCCGAAACGGAAGTCGCTCCCAGGGACCAACGTTTGGCCGACTACCCCCGACAGCATGCCCGAGCCCGCTTCGATCAGAAATCCATCCTAGAATCCCTCACGGCCCTGGGGCTCCCCGCGGGCGCCGGGCTCACGGCGATGGCGGTCGAGGTTTATCACGGCGCCCTCGAGAGCTCCGATCCACTCGGCACTGGTTTGGGTCAGGTTCGGATCCTGCGCGCCTCGAATCTGACCCCGGTCCCAGCGATGTGCGCTCCGGCGTAGCTCGTGGACAGCGCGCCGTTCAAGCGTACGGAAACCGATTCGGTTATCTGCGCCGAGTTCGGGACGGCGAGAAAGACCGATCCCGCGGGTCAGGGTGTTGAGGAATCTCTCGCCCCGACCGAAGACCGTATCGCCGACGCGACGACGCGCGCGAAACGCACGCTCGGCGTACTCGAGTTCCTCGTCGCCTTTCGTCCCGAGCGCGAGCGGACAACCTTGCCTTCGCGCACGAGACGGCTCGACCACGCGAGCAGCGCGCCGAACGTCTGAGTTCGGCAAGGGGAGATACCGTCGGGACGACGGACGAACATTCGGACTCTATCAGCCGGGAGTGAGCGCCGTCCCATGCATTTGCGACAGCGGCCCGCGAGATCCTCGCGCCACTGGTGCTGGAGTACCTCCGCCGCCATCCGGACGTGCATGTCGACGTCGTGACCGAAGGCCGGCTGGTCGACGTCGTCGCCGAGGGGTTCGACTTCGGCGTGCGGATGGCGAACCTCGTGCCCACCGACATGATTGCAATTCCGCTGGGAGAGCCCCAACGCCATGCCATCGTCGCTTCGCCGGCGTACCTGAAGAAGCACGGTCGGCCGCGCGTCCCACCGGACCTCTTCCGTCATCGGTGTATCCGGGTGCGCTTGCCGAACGGCAGCCTCTTCCGGTGGGAGTTCCGTAAGCGGGGGCAGACGGCCCTGATCGATGTGACGGGGCCCCTCACGCTGGACGAGGCCAGCCTCTCGCGGATCGCCGTCCTGGAGGGCATCGGACTCGGCTTTTTCATGGAGCCGGACGTGCGAGGCGACATCGAAGCGGGACGCCTCGTTCGCGTGCTCGAGGACTGGACACCGGAGCTCGCTCGGCTCTGCCTCTACTACCCTGGCCGACGCAATTCCTCGGCCGCTCACACGGCGTTCGTCGCACTGGCCCGCGACGCCGCGGTAGCTCGCAAATGAGGCTCGCAGAATGAAAAGACCGCTGCGTCAATAGTCGTGCAGCTCATCGTCCGCGATTCCCTGGGTATGGTCGATGCACTCATCCAAAGTCACATTGACACCGAAGGTGAGAAGGCCCATGGCGTGGGATTCTGCGAAGAGCGCGCCCAGCGCGCAGCAGCCAAGCCACCGACGCAATGCCCCATCCCCGGTGGGCATCGGCGAGCAGAAACTCGACACCCTCCAATCCATCCCCCGGAGCTGCTGCGCACTGCGCGCAGAAACCAGACCTGCCCCTCGCCCCACTCCAAGCCCTTTTGTCCGGCGCCGAGGACACGACAGGAGCGGACGGAGCCAAGCCGCCCGGCAGCCCGGCGCGGCTGGCCCAACGGCCACCCGCAGCGACATCTTCCCTGACACAGGGGGATACCGTCGGCTGGCAGGTGCGTACTTCCTGGAGCAATGAAGGCGTGCGTGGGAAGCCGGCACCGTCATCCACATCAAGGCCCCGGGAGAAGGGTTCGACACTGGGGGCGTCGTGCACGCCGCCAGCCATCCGCAGAGTCCGATCGCCACGTTCCGCCGCTACATGGCCCCTGCTCGACCACGGGCGACATTGCCCGGCGGAGGGACCGGAAGCAGGGCGCATGAATGGCCGCCGGCTCAGCGGCCCCTGCGCGCGGCGGGACGCGTCCAATCTGTTGCTCGCGGCCTGGAGACACGACCGCCGGGCCCCCATGAAGGAGGGTCCGGCGGCGGAATGCGACGCTTCAGCAGGGACGGCGGGGACTACCGGGCGTCGCGCGGGTCCACGGTGAGGCAGGGCTCCATCTTCTCGGGGGGGACGAGGTACAGCTCCTCGCGGCCCAGGTTCTGGGTGATGCCCGGCGTGGCGAAGCCAATCTGGCCGCCGCCGTCAAACACGAGGGCCGTCCAGTCGTTCTGCGAAGGGGCGTGCCAGCTGGTGGCGCTGCCGTTGCGGTCGAAGTCCAAGCTGTAGTTCACCCGGTCGATGATCCCATCGGCATTGAAATCGAGGTTGGCGCTCGCGTTGCCGACGACCTGGACGCCGTTGACGCGCAGCCCACTGATGCGGGCCAGGTCCTCTTCAGTGGTAGGGGCGACGGGCGCCAAGGCGGTAGCCTCGTTGACGATCCACTCGACGACGCCGGCCACCTTCACGCGCGCATAGAACTGGTACTCGTAGTTCATGACGCTCAGGTAGTTGGGCTTGTAGTGGCTGTCATCGTTCCCGCCGTGGCGCAGGCCGATGTTGTGCCCCAGCTCGTGCATGAGGGTGCCGGCCAGCTGCAGCTCGGTGCCATTGAAAGAGGCCACCGTCACCACGAAGTCATGCGCGGGAATGCCGCGAGAGTTACCACTGGAGAAGCCCCCGTCGTATTGTTTCGCGAACACCATGTAGTGGAAGTAGGGCGCGCGGAGCGCGGCGAAGTACTTTCCCTTGATGACGTCGAAGTCCGTCCAGACGGGGTTGAGGTCCTGGTCCGCGTCCGCGGCGGCGATCTGCTGGTCCACCACGATGTGCAGGGTGATGCCCGTGGAGCCATCCGGGTTCGTCACCGGCGCGTTGGCGAAGGCGGTGATGACCCGGTTCAGCATGGCCTGGGTGGGCCTTTGGTTGGGGTAGTAGTCCGCCTCGACGAAGATGTCCTTCCTGCGCGCGTTCGCGCCGAGGGCCGTCAGGTCCAGGCCGCCGCCGAAGCCGAACGACTCCGCGTAGTCGTTGAGTCGGTCTCCGTCCGTGTCGGGGTTGTTGGGATTGGTGCCCAGCAACAACTCCACCGTGTCGCAGACGCCGTCGCGGTCCGTATCGGGGAGAAGCGAGCAGGCGGGGATTGGGAGGGGGATGGCCGTCGCGGACTCCACACCCTGGCGGGTGCTGGCCGGCTCCGCTTCCGGGAGGTCGGCGCCGCCACACCCGTTCAACCCCAGGAGCGCGACGGAAGCTGTCAGCAGAGCCTTGTGAAGCCTAGACATAAGATTCTTTCTTGTCCGCAAAGGATTGGCGTCACGCCAATCGCATCCTTAATAGTCGAGCACGTTGTTCAAGCCGCCAATGCCGAAGCTTTACCAGTTTACCGCTATTTCTGCGTATTTCATGATTTCTGACTAAGAGCTCCGCAACTCCATGGCGCCCTTGGTGCGCCAGCTGCGGGGACCGAACTGGACGACGTGGGCATGGGCTGAACGCAATGGCCCTCATGTGTTGCGTTGTTGCGCATTGCGCTCGGCATCTACTTCTGACATGGCGGGCCCACGCTGTCGTGGGTGACGGCTTGTCGGGAGGAGTGACGCATGCGAGTGGCAATCATTTTGGGCGTGGTGGTCTTCGGAGTGCTGGCGGGCTGTGGCAAGGACGCGCAGACTCTGACACCGGAAGAGGGTGGTGAGTCTCTTTCAGCTCACTCGAGCGACCTGTATGTCGCCAGCAGTACGATCTGGCCCGAAACGACCATCGGTGTGTGCTGGGAAAACGCAACGGCGGCGAATGCCACCGAGCGGGCGTGGGTCAGATCCGCGGTAGAAAATACGTGGGCAACAGTCTCCAGGGTCGGCTTCTATGGCTGGGAGCCATGTCTCTCGGGATCTCACGGAGTACGCATCCGGATTTCGGATGAAGGGCCTCACGTGAAGTTTCTGGGAAAGCGACTCAATGGCGTGAGCAATGGGATGGTCCTCAACTTCTCCTTCGTGAATTGGGGCCCGAGCTGCCAGTTCCAGCGGGAATTCTGCATCCGGGCCATCGCGGTGCACGAGTTCGGGCATGCGCTCGGTTTCGCGCACGAGCAGAGCCGCCCAGACCGGCCGTCCAATTGCACCGAGCCAGCCCAGGGTTCGAATGGCGACCTGATGATTGGCGCATGGGACCTCCAGTCGGTGATGAACTACTGCAACCCAAACTGGAATGGGAATGGCCAGTTGAGTGACACCGACATCACGGGCGTGAACCAGGTCTACGCTGTCACGTGCGAGGAGACGTGCAGGGCGCAATATGACGTCTGCTCTGGTGAGTGCTGCGAGGACTGTTATGGGCAGTACACAGCTTGCTACAACGCCTGCTGGAACTGACAAGGTGGCCCGCTGTTTGGGGGCGTGAGGTATCAAGCAAAGACAGGACTGCTCGCCTGACATCAAGGGGCGCGCAGTCCTGTCAGTGCAGGCCGACGGCCGCGACCTGACCCGGCGGGAGCAGTCCGGGTGTCGGCAGCAGAAGCGCCGCACACGCAACTCGAGTCGCACGACGCGTCCTGCGGCGGGCAGGTCCGCCGGGCGTCGGACCTAGCTGCCATGTACCGCGGTACTGGTCACCCTCCGCGCTATCGTGGGCCACCCGGTCCACCCGACACCCAGGAAGTGGGTACAGCGTTTCCATTCCCAGGATGTATTCGCCCCGCTGGCAGCTTGCCGCGTCTGCCTAATCCCCAGAGGGGAGCCATACGAAGTGCGGGAGAGCCACGGAACTGGGCTCCCCCCAGGACGCACTCCCGCGGGCCTATGAGCGCTTCCCTGAGCTCGGCGGGCGCACAGCGCCTTGACGTTGGTTCGTGGTGACTACTGGAGGGCCCGCGCGTCATCGCCCCCTGGGGAGAGCAGCCTCTCCATGGGGAGTTCCACTCCCTCTCGCGCCAGGTACGTGATGGTGACGACCTTGTTGTCGGTCGAATCCACACCGCGCACCGTCACGAACGCCGCGTTCCACACCTGCCGCTCCGGAGCCATGAAGGCCGTGCGCACGAAGTTGAAGGATTGCTCGTTGTCCCCATGTTCCGTCTCGATGCGGCACAGGCTGGCCCGGCACTCGATGGACCTGAGCTGCGAGGGGTCTGGCAGCGCGGCCCTCACGCCGTCCTTGGCTTGCCGCTCGGCGCTCCGCGCCCACGCGGTGTCGAAAGGCTCGTCTCCGAAGTAGGCCTCGAGGCGCTGTCTCACCTGCTCCGTGGAGGCGGACGAAGGGGCGGGCGTCCCCCCAGCCTTGGGTGTCGCGGCGGCGGGCTCGGGTGTCGAGGCAACGGGCTCGGGTGCCACGGGCGAGCGGACGGGGGCCTCGACGCGCGCTTCACGCAGACGGGCGGGCGGCGTGGGCTCGGGCGCGGAGGCCGGCCCCTGCCTCTCGGTCGCGAGCGGCTCCGCCATGGAGGCGCGTCGAAGGAGCTCGTCCCTGTCATGCCGCTGCTGGAAGAACAGCACGGTGGCGCAGGCGCAGGCGAGGACGCCTCCCGTCAAGAGATGTCGGGGCTTCATGGTCATGACCTCGGTGGAGGGAGCCGCCGCTCCCCGAAAGCCGGGGAGCGGCGGCTCGACGGGACTACTGGTACCAGTAAACGCTGTTCACGCGTCCGCCCGGGTTGAGGTCGCACGCGAGGTTCAGGGTGCCGCCGACAGGCACGTACACCGGGCCGAGCGCGACGCTCACGTTGGCGCCGAAGCTCGGGAGGTAGGTGACGGGCACCGACCACATCTGCGTCGCATCACGGCTGAGCGCGAAGAACCGGCAGCCGACGTTGTTGGCGGAGCTCGCGCCATAGGCATTGAAGGTGACCCGGTAGTTACCGGAGTCGTCGACCTGGAGCGGGTAGAACAGCCCGACCGTCCTGGGGCAGTTGTTCGTCTGCGTGGTCCACGACTCGCCCAGGCAGGCGCCATCCGCTTGGAGCTGGGGCTTGCCGTGCCACCCGGAGACGGTGCGGGCGCTGGCGGTCCCCGCCACGCTGCCGAGCACCACCGCTGAAGCAATGAGGATCCTCTTGTAATGGGCCATCGGTTCGACTCCTTGGAGTGAAGGTGCTTCGAGGCGTGTGAGAGTGTTTGCCGGAGCCGGCCCCTCGGCTCGGCGGCATGAGCGTGGAGGTGTGGAGTCGGTGCTTCGGCCGTGAAGGCCTCTCCATACGTCCTCGTCGGATGCATGGCTTTGCAGCTCACATGCCGCTCCAGTCGCCGCGTTCCTCGGACGCATCTGCCTCGGAGCGCACCTGACCGAGGCCCAGGAAGGCACGCCACGGGCACAGCGCCGCGCGGTGCCAGGCACACCGTTTCGCTGTGTCGGATGGCCGGGGGCCGGGTGTCTGGGTAGACCATCATGGGCTACCATGACGGGATGGGGGGAAGCCGTGGACGATGACCGGGACGTCACTCCGGAGGTGGCACAGCTCACCGTGGGGGCCAGCCTCGTGCCGGACGGCTCGCCCGGAGCGGGTTCGGGCCAGCTCCACGGAAACGCTTCCGTGGGGCACTACACGTTGCTGGAGCTGCTCGGCCACGGCGGCATGGGAGAGGTCCACAGGGCCTGGGACAGGCGGCTGAGCCGCACCGTCGCGCTGAAGTTCGTGCGAGGCGCGGACCCGGACCGGGTGATGCGCTTCCTGCAAGAGGCCCGGATGCAGGCGCGAATCGACCATCCGAACGTGTGCGCGGTGTACGAGGTCGGTCATGCGGAGGGCCGGGACTACATCGCGATGCAGCTCATCGAGGGCCAGCGGCTCGACCAGGCCGCGGCAGGGCTGTCGCTCCCGGAGAGGGTCCAACTGATGCGAGAGGTCGCCTCCGCGATGCACGAGGCGCATCGGCTCGGCGTCATCCACCGCGACCTCAAGCCGGGCAACATCCTGGTGCGACGGCAGGAGGACGGGCGCTGCGCCCCGGTGGTGATGGACTTCGGTCTGGCGCACGAACCCAGCCTCGAGCAGGGCCTCACCCGGTCGGGCGCTGTGATGGGCACCCCCGCGTACATGTCACCGGAGCAGGCCCGAGGGGAGACGCGGGCCGTCGACCGGCGCTCGGACGTCTATTGCCTGGGCGCCACCCTCCACGAGCTGCTGACCGGCGCTCCTCCGTTCTCGGACAAGACGCTCGTCGGCACCCTCAACAAGGTGCTCCACGAAGAGGCGCCGCCCGTGCGCACGCTCGTGCCTCACCTGCCCGGCGACCTGGAGGTCATCGTCCTCAAGTGCCTGAGCAAGGACCCAGGGCAGCGCTACCCTTCGGCGCGAGCCCTGGCCGAGGACCTGGGGCGCTACATCGACGGAGAGCCCATCCTCGGGCAGCGCCCGGGGCCGCTCTCCCGGCTATGGCGCCGCGCGCGCAAGCACCGGACCCTGGTGGCGAGCTCCGCCGTGTCACTCTCGCTCATCCTGGTGCTCTCGGGCCTGGGCATCACGTCCAGGTGGGACGCGCGACAGGCTCGACTGCAATCGGAGGGGCGTGCGCGGATGGCCGAGCAGCTTGGCCAGCAGGTGAAGGACCTCGAGTGGTTCCTGCGATTCGCATACACGGCCCCCCTGCATGACACCCGTCGAGAGCAGCAGCTCGTGCGTGAGCGCATGGCGCGCATCGCCGCCTGGCGGCACACGCTGGGGGCACCGGGAGATGCGCTCGTCCAGTACGCTCTGGGACGTGGCCATCTGGCGATGCAAGAGCTGGAACAGGCGCACACCGCGCTGACGCGCGCGAGGCAGCTGGGGCTGGACTCGCCAGAGCTCCATCATGCGCTGGGAAGGGGCCTCGGCGAGCGCTACCACCAGGAGATGGAAGCGGCGCGGCACGGGGGCGACCCGGCGTGGGTCGCGGCGCGGCAGCGCGCCCTCGAAGAACAGTACCTCCGGCCAGCGCTCCAGTCGCTCGAACGCAGCCAGATGCTGGAGCTGGAGTCCCCCCAATATCTGGAGGGATTGATTGCCTTCTATCGCCACGACTACGACGCGGCGGCTCGGGCGGCGGCCCTCGCCGAGACCCAGGCGCCGTGGCTGTACGAGGCCCGGAAGCTCGCGGGCGACGTGGCCCACGCGCGAGCGATGGAGCAGTTGGAGCGGGGCAACTACGACGCGGCCCGCTCGGGCCTCCACGAGGCCCGCCGCCTCCATGAGCGCGCCGTGGAGCTGGGACGCAGTGACGCCCGGAGCTACGAGGCGCTGGCGGAGGTGGGGTTGCAGGAGGCGGAGTTGGACCGGCGCGAGGGGCGGTCTCCCGGGGCTTCGCTGGAGAGGGCGCTGTCCGCGGCGGAGCAGGGTCTCCAGGCCGCGCCGTCTCGCGGCGCTGGCTACACCCGGAAGGCCTTCATCCTCCTCAATCGGTACCGCGCCGCGAACCCGGGCGGTGAAGAGGTGGACCCGAAACGACTCCTCACCGACTGCATCGCGACCGCGTCGCGCGCGGTGGAGTTGTCTCCCCTGGACGTCCAGGCACACGACATCCTGGGCGTCGGCTATTTCTTCCGGGGGCTCCAGGCGTCCTGGGAGGGAGGAGACCCCGAGCCGTCCTGGCGCGAGGCCATCTCCCGACTGGGTCGGGCCCTCGAACTCCAACCCCAATACCCCTGGGGACTCAACGACTTGTCGCTGGTGCATCGTTGGCGAGGCAATCGCCAGCGCGAGCGCGGTGAGGACCCATCCACCTCCTATGCCGAGGCGGAACGCCTCCTGCGTCTGGCCGTGAGGTACGACCCGAAATACGTGTTCGGGTACTCGAACCTGGCGGAGCTGTACAACGCGATGGCGGCTCATCGGCTCGCGCGGGGGATTGATCCGGAGCCGGAGGTGCGAAAGGCCATCGCGGCGGGTGAGGCAGTGCTCGCCATCAACGGCAACTACCACTCCGCGATGAACAAGCTGGGGCTCTCGGAGCTGCTTCGCGTGGAGTACCTCGTCGCCTCGGCGGCGGATGCACGGGCTCCGTTGGCGCGTGCCGCTCGCTGGTTCGAGCGCTCGCTCGGCATCAATCCGACCTTCGCGCGGACCCACTTCTTCCTCGCGACGGGGCACTTGTTCGCGGCGACCCAGGCCGTGGTGGAAGGTCGCGCCCCCGATGTCGCGCTCGAGGCGGGCCGACATGCCCTGCGGGACGCGACGCTAGGGGATGCGAGCTGCGCCGACTGTCAGGTCCTGAGCGCGCGGCTGGCGCTCGTGGAGGCCACCTGGGTACGACGCAACGGCGGCTCCGGACTCCGACTCCTCCAGCTCGCGCGCGCAGAAGCGAGGAGAGCGGTGGAGATACAGCCCTACAACGAATCCCACCAGGAGCTGGCGAGGGCCTGCCTGCGTCTGGCGGAAGCTGTGTCTCCCCGCGAGGCCCCTGGCTTCATCTCCGAGGGCCTCGCGCAAGTGGACCGGGCGCTCACGCTGGACCCGAAGCTGGCTTCGGCTCATGCCGTCCGTGGAGGGTTGCTGTTGCTCCAGGCACGGCTGGCACGCGCGGAGGCGGCGCGCGCCGAGCATCTGCGTCAGGCCCGCGAGTCACTGGTGAAGGCCCTCGTCTTCAATCCACTGCTGCGGCGGGAGTACGCGGAGGCGCTCCGCGAGGCGGGGCTCAGTCCGGCGCCGGGGTGAACGTGCCCGTGGCGAGTTTTCCCGTCGGTGTCCATGTGGGCGGCCTGGCGCAAGGCGGCACACCGAGCATGCCGGCGGGCGGGGCAATCTCGGGGACCCGGCGGTTCTCGGGGTTGAGGCAGACCGCGCCTTGGGGACTCCAGAGGGCCTCCAGCGTCCGGAGCTCTTCGACCTCGTTGTTCGCGTTCCTCCCCAGTCCGAACTGGTCGCGCTTGTCGATGCGCGTGCCATTCCGGGTGTAGCTCTTGAGGTCTCCGCGGCCGACGAAATACGCGGCGCGCTTGGCCTGCAGGCACGAGCCGAAGAGATGGCCGCGGAGCGTGTCGTAGACGCCTGTGTCGGGGTTCCAGGGGACGTAGCCCCAGTCGAGGCAGGTGACGATGGCCCCCGACTCACAGCCGATGGTGGTCCACGTCGGGACGGGCTCGACGGCTGCGTTCACGCTGTTGATGCGCAGCCTTGGCAGGAAGGAGGTTGCGTCCCTGTCGGAGGCGATGACGCCCCTCGGGTCGCAGTGATGCACCCAAGGACCCGTGGCCTCCCGGTAGAGGACGTCATAGCCGCGGACCCGGGTCGAAGCCCCGAGGCGGGGCGTCACCATCACCTCGAAGGTCGCCGCTCTTTCGGGCCCGCCGTCATCGGCAGGGAGCGAAACCCGGAGTCTCAGCAGGTGGAGGTTCTCGTCTCGAAGTTGAAGAACCTGGGTCGCGGTGTCGCAGGCGCTGGACATGGGACAGTAGTTCACGGTGAACCAGGTGCCCTCCGCCTGGATGCTGTGAATCCTGACGGGCTCGCCTGGGCCGGACTTCTTGTGTAGCACTCCCGTCACGGTGTATCCGCCGAGCAGGTCCCCGGGCGTGCTGGGGACTCGGCCCATCAAGCGGACAGAGGGGCGGCGTGCGCTGGCCGAGGCCGGGATGTTCGCGAAGGCTTCGGGACAGAAGCGGGGTCTCCCATCCACCTGGAAGCAGTAGGTGCCGCCCTCGACGACGAAGATGCCCAGCCCGTTCGTCTCCGGAGGTCGGCAGCTGGGTTGCCCGGTCGGACATTCCCATGGCGACAGGGGTATGGCTTCTGGGGGGAGGACACAGGTCTCCGAGCGGCAGTCCTGGACGGGCAGGCTCTCGTTGAGGTCGGGCTCTCCGGGGGGCGTGGGCCTCACGCAGGACTTGCTCCCGGGGAACAATACACAGCACCCGCTGACCCCCATGGCCAGGAACAGCATCACCACGTACTGGAGCCTTGCGCTCACTCGCGAGCCGAGTCCGGGAGGGCGGAGGCACTGCTTCGTTGTCATTGCCAGTCCATTCATCGTGGGGCTTGTATAGCGAACGTCGTGCCAGAGCGGGCCGCGTGAACAGGGTTCCCCGCGCCGCGAGGAGTCTCGATGACTTGCGAAGCGACGCGGGCCCGCAGTGGTGGAGCGAGGGTCGGTGGCACAGGAAGAGGCACCGCCTGACGTGTGCCCATGGCACAAGCGTATGATGGCAACCATGGAACGGGAACTGGAACGGTCGACGGTGCGCTCCAGCAGGGATGTCGCTGGCGCTCATGCGAGCGATGCGGCTCGTGTCCCAGGGCTGCTGCGCCTCTTCGGAGGAGGCCGGGCAATGGCCGTGGCGATGCCCTCGAGTGGGGAGGTCCTGGAGTTGGGGCGAGGCGCCGCCGCGCTGGGTGAGGTCCAGGACGCGAAGATGTCGCGGCGTCATGCCCAGGTCCGCTTCGATGGGCGGAGCTTCTGGGTCACCGACCTGGGCAGTCAGAATGGCACGTTCGTGGACGGTGAGGCTTTTCCCAAGGGGACGGTCCATGAGGCGAGGCGTGTGGTGCGCATGGGGGACTCGCTCTTCGTTCCCTGCCAGGACCTACGGCCGTTCCAAGCCGAGGGGGTCCAAATCGTGGAGGGGTTCGTGCGGGGGCCGGCGATGCAAGGTCTGCTCGCGGAGGTCTCCCGGGCGGCCAGTCTTGGCTTTTCGCTGCACATCCATGGGGAGAGCGGTACTGGCAAGGAAGGCGTGGCGCGCACCTTCCACTTCCACTCTCACCGGCGAAGTGGCCCTTTCATCGCCGTCAACTGCGCGGCCATTCCCCTGAGCATCGCGGAGCGACTGCTGTTCGGCGCTCGGCGGGGAGCGTACTCAGGGGCCGACGTGGACGCCCCGGGTTACCTCCAGTCCGCGGATGGAGGCACCTTGTTCCTCGACGAGGTCGTGGAACTGGACCTGTCTGTCCAGGCCAAGCTCCTGCGGGTACTCGAGAGCAGGGAGGTGCTCCCGTTGGGGGCTTGGAAGGCACAGCCGATAGACTTGCGAATCTGCTGCGCCAGCAACAAGGACCTGCGCACCCTGGTGGCCAACGGGCAGTTGCGCGAGGACCTGTACTTCCGCATCGGCCGACCGGAGGTCACGCTGCCGCCGTTGCGCCAGCGCCCCGAGGAGATTCCCCTGCTGCTCGAGCAGGAACTCCAGCGGATCTCGCCCGGGATGGGCCTGCACGTCTCGCTGGTCGAGGAGTGTCTGCGGAGGCCCTGGCCCGGCAACGTCCGCGAGTTGCTGGTCGAGCTGCGCGGCGCGGTACAAGCCGCGCTCATGCAAGGCGCGTCTCGTGTCGAGGCACGTCATCTCGGTCCTGGCGCCGGAGCGAGCTTCGGGCCGGCCTTGTCACGGGCTCCCGAAGCGCAGCGAGAACCTCCTCGGCAGCGGGCGCCATCGAAGGCGAAGCCCTTGCCTCCCGACGAGCGTGCCCGCATCGAGCAGGCCCTGCTCCAGAACGGAGGCAACGTGACCGCCACGGCGCGAGCGCTCGGCATCCATCGCACGCAGCTCCGGAGGCTGCTCGAGCGCCACGCACTCACCCCTCCCGATGCGGACGAACAGGAGTGAGTCAGGGAGACGGCCGCCCACCTCGAAGGCTCTATCGACGGAGGGGCGCTGGGGCCGCGACACACGCAACTGGACGCCAGCAGGCCCCGTTCGTCTCGGCCCCTCTCCCACCCTCACCCCGGCCGTGCAGGAGCTGAAGCGCATCGGCTGAATCCGCTCACGCGACAGCTACCTTGACGCTCACCGTCCGCGACAAGCCGCTCGACCCCCTTCGTACGTCGTTCACGATGTCCAGGGCGCATCCTGGGTTCTTTCTGGCATTTATGATGGCCATGTCACACGCGGCATCGGCTGCGTCGTCCTGGGGATGGAAGGGCGCTTTGCCCCCCAGAACGAGGACCTACACATGAAGCCCAGGATGAATGCCTTCGCGGTCGCGCCTGAAGCCCTCAACCTCATGCTGGATTTCAGCAAGAAGGTGGAGGCGCTCGGACTGGAGCCAAGCCTCTGCGAACTCGTCAAGATCCGTTCATCCCAAATCAATGGCTGCGCCTTCTGCATCCACCTGCACACCCGCGACGCCCGCGCCCATGGAGAAACCGAGGAGCGCATCTACCTTCTGGACGGGTGGCGTGAGTCCCCGCTGTACACCGAGCGCGAGCGCGCTGCCCTGGGCTGGACCGAGGCCCTGACGCTCATCGCCACAACCCATGCCCCGGATGAGGATTATGCTGCGCTCAAACCGCACTTCACCGAAGAGGAGATCGTGAAGCTATCCCTCATGATTGGTGTCATCAACACCGCGAATCGACTTGTCCTCGGCTTCCGAGCCGTGCACCCGGTGAACCCTCGCAGTGAAGCCGCCTAGTTCAAATCCCGCGGACGTCTTCGACCCGCTCCGCCCCCGCCTGCTCCGCATCGCGTACCGGATGCTGGGCATCGTCGCGGAGGCGGAGGACGTGGTGCAGGAGGCGTACCTCCGTTGGCACCAGACGGACCGCGACGCCGTGCGGGACGCCGAGGCCGTACTCGTCCGCACGGTGACGCGCCTGTGCCTGGACGTCCTCAAGTCCGCGCGCGTCCGCCGTGAGGAGTACGTGGGCACCTGGCTCCCAGAGCCCATCATCGAGACAGTGGAGGGCGACGACTTGACGCTGACCCTGATGATGGCCCTGGAGCGCCTGTCTCCGCTGGAGCGGGCCGCGTTCCTCCTGCACGACGTGTTCGGCAAGGACTTCGATGCCGTGGCGAAGGCTATCGACCGGGCCCCTGCGGCCTGCCGCCAGCTCGCCAGTCGGGCACGAGCCCACGTGCAGGAGGCCCGGCCCCGCTTCCCCGTGACGGAAGAGAAGGGCCACGAGTTGGCCTCGGCGTTCCATGCCGCGTCGCGGAGCGGTGACACGCAGGCGCTCCAGGCACTCCTGGCCCAGGACGCCATTTTGTACGCCGATGGCGGAGGCAAGGCGAAGGCGGTCCCCAATCCCATCTACGGGCGAGAGAAGCTGGTGCGCTTCTTCGAAGGGGTGTGGCGCATTCCAGCCGTCGGCTCGGCGCAGCTCGTGCACGAAGGCACCATCGACGGCCTGCCCGCGTACGTCACGATGGATCCGGAGGGAATGCTGCAGACCACGGCTTTCGCCATCGAGGACGGCCGAATCGTCGCCATCTACGTCACGCGCAACCCCGACAAGCTGAAGGGCATCCGTCGCGCGATGGAGGGCGCGTCGTAGGAGGCGTCGGCACGCACCACCGCCCCTGCGCCATTCTTGCCGGCCGTAGCTGGCAAGCCAGACCTCTGCCGCCCCTCGTCACGAGCTGCATGGCCACACAGAGGCGCCTGCGCACGCTCACCCTCCTTCGCCCCTTCCATGACGCACGCTTCTTACCGGACCCGAATATCCGGTAACCACACCCGTTCTGCTGACGTCACGAGCCTGTCACAGCCACGTTCACGAGGCTTGCCTGGAGGCCCACCCCTCGGGGTGCCGACCGCCCTTCGCGCCCTTGCACAGTGCGCTGATATCTTTGGGCTTCGCGTTCTCCAAGAACTCCGCGTGACCGCATGGACAGGATTGCCACCTTCTTTCGATGACACCCGACGTTCTCAACTGTTTCACGGCAGCTTTTTAGTATCATCACAGTCGATTGCGCTTCGCACTTCGGGGTCCTTCACATGGCCGATTCCCGGACCTCCAGTCCGGTGAGTCGACACCTCGATCGAAACCCCATGACCCCATTCCGAAGTCTGTGGCTCGCGGCCGCCCTACTGATGGCCGCCTGTGGAACGACTGAGCTCGCGCCGCCCGACGACGTACAGGATGCGACGACGGCCCAGGACCTCTCCACGCTCTCCGTGCGAGGAACCACCAGCGCGAGCGGCCTGGCCACCACCACCCTCTCTATCCCCACCCCCGTCGGTACCGCCGCCGGAGATGTGCTGGTGGTGCAGCTGAGCAATCGCGAGGCCGTCACCGCCGTCGCCACCCCACCCGCTGGCTGGACGCTGCTGCGCTCCGAGCAGAGCGCCTCGGCCATCAAGTCCTGGCTCTTCCTGCGCGTAGCCAGCGCGGCCGAGCCGAGCAGTCACACCTTCACCCTCGACCTCGCCAGCTCCATGGCGGCCACCCTGGTCGCGGTGTCGGGCGCGGATCCGCTCCAGCCGATCGACGTGCACGTGGGCCAGAAGAATGGCAACAGCGCGAGCCTCGCGCTGCCCGTCGCCACCACGTCGTCCGCGAACGGCCTCGCGGTGTGGTTCTCGGCCCAGGTCTGGGGAGGCGCCGCGTGCCCCGCGGTCCACACCCCTCCGACGGGCTTCACCGAGCAGCTCGACACCTGCCTCGTCTCGTCGTCGCGCGGCGTGCTGCACAGCGCCGCCACCTCGGAGCTCGGGGCCGCAGGTCCCCAGCCCGCCTTCACCGGCAGCTCCACGCTCCCCAACACCAACATCACGTACGCGGTGGTGCTGCGTCCCCTCCAGCCGCCGTCCACCGGGGAGATCACCCTCGTCGGCACCACGCACGCGAGCGGCAAGACGGTCACCAGCCTGACCCTCTCGACCCCTCCGGGCGTCGCCGCCGGTAACGTGCTGCTGGCGCACCTTGCGAACCGGAACCAGATCGGCGCCGAGCTCACCCCGCCCGCGGGTTGGACGCTGGTGCGCACCGACATGAGCACCTGGAGCATCCGCGGCTGGGTCTTCGTCCGCGTCGCCACCGCCAGCGAGCCCGCGAGCCACACGTTCCAGAGCTCCATCGCGAGCTACCTCGTCGGCAACCTCGTGGCGTATGCCGGCGTCAATCCGGCCAACCCGATCGACACGCACGCCGGCAAGAGCAACAGCGGTTCGACGGCCTTCACGACGCCGCAGCTGAGCACCTCGACCGCGGGCGGGGCCGCCGTCTGGTTCGGCGCGCAGACGTGGACCGGCGCCGCGTGTCCGACCCCGGCGATCGAGCCCCCCCTGGGCTTCGCCGAGACCTACGACACCTGCCTGGTGTCCTCGTCCCAGGGCCTCGTCTTCAACGCCGCCTTCATGCCCCTCGCCGGCGCCGGCCTCCAGGGACCGTTCAACGGGAGCTCGACGTTCGCCGAGACCAACGTCGCGCAGGTCGTCGCCCTTCGCCGCGCCGAGGTCGCGCCGTCCTCGGGGATCGCGTTGCGTGGGAGCTCGCGTCACAGCGGCCTGTCGCTCGCCTCGCTGTCGATCCCCAAGCCGTCGGGGACCGCGGCCAACGACGCGCTCATCGCGCGGGTGACCGTGCGCAACAACATCTCCGCGACCGTCACGCCGCCCGCCGGCTGGACGTTCCTGCGCTCGGAGCAGAGCGCCTTTGCCATCCGCACCTGGATCTTCTACCGCGTCGCGGGCGCCTCCGAGCCTGCCAGCTACACGTTCGGACTGGACGCGACCACCCACATGGCGGGGAGCGTGGAGGCCTTCAGCGGCGTCGATCCGATCCAGCCAATCGACGTGCACGCAGGCCAGAAGAACGGCGACTCCGCGTCGTTCACCGTGCCCGACGTGGTGACCGGCAGCGCGGGTGGACTCGCCGTCTGGTACGGCTCACAGGTCTGGCCGGACGCCACCTGCCCTGCCACCGGCATCGAGCCGCCGCTCGGCTTCACCGAGGCCTTCGACGCGTGCCTGGGTCACACCAATGGACTGCTCTTCAATGCGGCCTACCGGTCGCTCACCGCGCCGGGCCTCCAGACGGGCCTCTCCGGCAGCTCCGCGTTCGTGCAGACCAACACCGCGCACGTGATCGTCCTGCGCGCCGCCAACGCCCCCAGCTGCATGGTCGGCGACACGTACGCGAGCACCTTCACGCTCCAGGGCACCGTGACCGCGACGGAAATCGTGGAGCCCTCGGGCTTGGCCGCGAGCCGCGTGGTCGGCAACGCGCTCTACGTGCACAACGAAGACACCACCGCGATCGTCGCGATCAACACGCTCAACGCGAGCACGATCGGCACGTTCAACGTGACCAACGTGACGCCGGCCGACTGGGAGGACCTCGCGACCGGGCCCTGCCCGAGCGGCTCGTGCATCTTCATTGGTGACATCGGGAAGTGGAGCGCCAACTTCCCTCCGGGTGGCAGCCCCACGTCGTTCACGATCTACCGCGTGCCCGAGCCGGATCTCGCCAACGGCCAGACCTCGGGGGGGCTCGTCGCCGAGGCCTTCCCGTTCGTCTATCCGGACGGCTCGAAGGACGCGGAGTCGCTGATGGTGCACCCCACCACCGGGGACATCTACGTCGTCACCAAGGACGGGGGCACGGGGAAGAGCGGCGTGTACAAGTTCCCCCAGCCGCTGACGCCGGGCGTGCAGGCCACGCTGATCCACGTCCACACGATCCAGCTGCCGCTGAACGGAGACGCCAACTTCTCGTCCGCGACCGCGGCGGCGATCCACCCATGCGCGGATCGCTTCCTCCTTCGCACCTACCGCACTGTCTACGAGTTCCGTGCGACGCCGGGACTTGGCTTCGAGTCGGCCGTCTTCGCGACGCCCGTCACGCTGACCGACACCACCGAGGGCCAGGGTGAGGCGATCGAGTACGAGGCCAACGGCGCGAGCTACTTCACGATGAGCGAGAGCCCCTCGCCCTTCAGGCTCAAGCGCGTGCCCCTGCGGTAGGACCGCGTCGACACGCCGAGGAGCAAGGCCGGTCGTGGGGCACGTCCCCATGGCCGGCCTTGCTGTTCCGAGCTGGGAGCTCGCGCTCGGCGCCGCCGTTCACACGGCGTCCCGCCTGAAGCCCAGGCACACCCGCGGACCGGAGCATGAGCACCGGTCCCCGCGCGCATCGCCGGGCCTGATGCCTCTCCTCGGAAGCGACGTGCGGCACGGAGGTCTCCGCGTCAGACGTAAGCGACCGACGGCCGACGTCCTGAACGTGGGTGGACCTGCCGCGATGACCCAATCCGGATGAGTGGAAGCAGTTTGTGGAAGAGTTCAAGGCGAGCGGGCTGACGCAGCAGCAGTTCGCGGACAGGCAAGAGGTCTCGCTCAGCGCCTTCCAGTACAGGCTGTGGAGGTGTCCGTCCTGCGGTGGCACGGCGTTGAAGCCGCTGGGCCCTGGCAAGCGAACAGACCTCATCGAGTATGTGCCCGCGCACGTGGAGCGGCAGGTCCATCTTCAGGAGACGCTCGTCTGCCCCTGCGGCGCGGGCATCGTCACCGCCCCCGCGCCAAAGGCCATTGAGCAAGGCCAGTACGGCCCGGGCTTCCTGGCGCACGTGGTGACGGCGAAGTGCTGCGACTCGATTCCGCTGTATCGCCAGGCCAAGACCCTGGCCCGCGCGGGCATGCCCGTGGCGCGCACCACGCTCTGCGATGTCTTCCACGAGGTGGGCCGGGCCACCTCGCCGCTCTCCGAGCGCCTCTTGGCCCTGGTGAGAGAGGCCCGCCTGGTGCACGCCGACGAGACACCCCAACGCGTACTGGATGAAGGCAAGACGCGCCGGGCCTACGTCTGGACATTCCGCACCGATGAGCTCGTCGCCTACGTCCACAGCGCCAGTCGCTCCGGCGTGACGCCTCTGGAAGTGCTCGGGGGCACCCAGGGCTTCCTGCTGGTGGATGGCTACACCGGCTACAACCGAGTGACTTTGCCAGAGGGGCGCGTGCGCGTGGGGTGCTGGGCCCACGTGCGCCGCAAATTCTTCGACGCGCTCACCACCGCGCCCGAGTCCAAGACGGCGCTCGACTTCATCCTCGCGTTGTACCGCGTCGAGCATGCCGCCCAAGACTCCAGGACGCGAAGATGTCGCGGCGTCATGCCCAGGTCCGCTTCGATGGGCGGAGCTTCTGGGTCACCGACCTGGGCAGTCAGAATGGCACGTTCGTGGACGGTGAGGCTTCTCCCAAGGGGACGGTCCATGAGGCGAGGCGTGTGGTGCGCATGGGGGACTCGCTCTTCGTTCCCTGCCAGGACCTACGGCCGTTCCAAGCCGAGGGGGTCCAACTCGTGGAGGGGTTCGTGCGGGGGCCGGCGATGCAAGGTCTGCTCGCGCGTGGCGCGCACCTTCCACTTCCACTCTCACCGGCGAAGTGGCCCTTTCATCGCCGTCAACTGCGCGGCCATTCCCCTGAGCATCGCGGAGCGACTGCTGTTCGGCGCTCGGCGGGGAGCGTACCCAGGGGCCGACGTGGACGCCCCCGGTTACCTCCAGTCCGCGGATGGAGGCACCTTGTTCCTCGACGAGGTCGTGGAACTGGACCTGTCGGTCCAGGCCAAGCTCCTGCGGGTACTCGAGAGCAGGGAGGTGCTCCCGTTGGGGCTTGGAAGGCACAGCCGATAGACTTGCGAGTCTGCTGCTCCAGCAACAAGGACCTGCGCGCCCTGGTGGCCAACGGGCAGTTGCGCGAGGACCTGTACTTCCGCATCGGCCGACCGGAGGTCACGCTGCCGCCGTTGCGCCAGCGCCCCGAGGAGATTCCCCTGCTGCTCGAGCAGGAACTCCAGCGGATCTCGCCCGGGATGGGCCTGCACGTCTCGCTGGTCGAGGAGTGTCTGCGGAGGCCCTGGCCCGGCAACGTCCGCGAGTTGCTGGACGAGCTGCGCAGCGCGGTACAAGCCGCGCTCATGCAAGGCGCGTCTCGTGTCGAGGCACGTCATCTCGGTCCTGGCGCCGGAGCGAGCTTCGGGCCGGCCTTGTCACGGGCTCCCGAAGCGCAGCGAGAACCTCCTCGGCAGCGGGCGCCATCGAAGGCGATGCCCCTGCCTCCCGACGAGCGTGTCCGCATCGAGCAGGCCCTGCTCCAGAACGGAGGTAACGTGACCGCCACGGCGCGAGCGCTCGGCATCCATCGCACGCAGCTCCGGAGGCTGCTCGAGCGCCACGCACTCACCCCTCCCGATGCGGACGAACAGGAGTGAGTCAGGGAGACGGCCGCCCACCTCGAAGGCTCTATCAACGGAGGGGCGCTGGGGCCGGATGCGTCCTCCTCTGCTCATGAAGAGGCTTCGGCTGAAGCCGAAGCGGCAGGACGCTGGGAGCGCTCCTCTTCGCAGCATGAGGGAGGCTGCTCTTCCGTAGGGCTGCTGGGGGGCCAGGGAAGATGTCGCCTCGGCTGACGTGCCGAGCTGACCACCCGATGGGGGCGATGCAGAGATGAAGCGCGGCCCCGCGTCCCACTCCGGGCTCCGGCGCTCGCGGCGGGCTTTCGTCCAGGGTGCTTGGGGTTCTCGTCCTTCATTCGAGTGGGAGCATCGATGAACATGTCCACGGACATGTCCGGACATGTCCACGGGACCGCCCGGAGGCCCCCTGGAAATACGAATGCCCGGCCCGCCCCCTTGAGCGGGAGCGGAGCCGGGCATGACCAGGACAGCCCATCCTGCGCCCTGGGTGTTACGGGCTGATGTAGGACGCGATGCCCTGGAACTGATCGACGACACCGCCAGCACGCACGTTGAGCGACGTCACCACGTAGGCTTGCGGCGCGATCTCGCTGTAGGAGTAACCACCGCTGCCGCCCACCTCCGGAGAGAAATACTGCACCGCCGTCGAGGCCCGCCAACTGGCGATGGTGGAGCAGTAGAGACCCACACGATCCACGTACCTGTCGGCTCTGCCGCGGAAGCCCACCACGGCCTGGTTGGCGAGGCACATCAATGAGAACGCCTCGCCGCCGCCGCCGCCCACGGCGCCCGTGGTCACGTACTGGGCGCCCAGGTTTCCATCCGAGCCCATGTACGCACAGACGAGCGCCAACTGGTCGAGGGTCCCCCCTGCGCGGCCGGAGAGCCCGACGGCGACGTAGCTCGGAGGGCAGCGCAGGACATGCGGGTTGCCACCGTCTTTACCGTGAGTGGCGAGCGCGAACGTATCCCCCGACACATGGAGTTCGGATTGCGAGGCGCCAATCGAGTCACCCTCCGGCTCCACCGGAGTGCTGGAGGTCTCATTGGCCATCCCCTGGGACAACTCATCCTCGGGGCCGCAGGCGGACAGCAAGGCGAGGCTGGTGACACACATGGCCAACAGAAACGGGGACTTCTTCATGGTGCTTTCCTCTAGCGAGACTGCGGTGGGTGTCTGCGTCCCGGATGAGACGCTGCGCGGTCCTTGAGCACGTGCCGTGCCAGCGTGACCAAAACCCCACGTGTGCCTACCCAAAACTCGGTCGCTGCGTCATGAGTGCGTCAAAGCTGCGTCAAAACGCGCGTCATGACGTGAGCGCTGCGCATGACGAGCCGCTCGGGGGCGGGCCATGTCTCCCAGGCCAGTCGTACGGAGGGCGCTCACCGGGCCTGGATACGCATCTCCTTGACTGGAATCCGGCGACCCCTTCACGCGCATGGCGTTCCTCCACGTCTGGATTCAAGCGCAGGCTCGACAGTCAAGGCATCTTCCCAGGTCCGCAAGGCCTGTAAAAATACGGCAAACCCAGCTCTTTCCGGAAGACCATCACTTGACATATGACAGGCATCGGCCCCGATGACCGACGACACCCTCAGCGCCGAACACGCCCCTTCGTTTGAAAGTGGAACCGGTGCGGCGACGCTCTTCCTTGCCTATACGCGCAACGCGTTCATCGAGGATGAGCGTCATGGACTTGGCAGCGGCGCGACGCTCCTGGGGCGTGGCGCCCCCCTCTTCCCCCGGGTCGCCCTGGACGACGCCCGGCTCTCCCGGGGCCATGCGCGCATCGAACACGCCGGGGGGACCTGGTTCGTGGAGGATTTGGGAAGCCACAATGGCACCCATCTCAATGGACGACCGCTCACGGGACGCGCTCCCCTCGCGTGGGGGGATGTCCTGCGAATGGGGGACACGTTGTTTGTCTTCGCCGAGGCCTCGGAGGCCCCCCATGACGAACACCCGGTTGACGGACTGGTGGGCAGGAGCGCCGCGCTGACGCGGCTCCACCGCGACCTCGAGCGGGCGGCGCGGCAGGTGCAATCCGTGCTCATCCTGGGGGAGACCGGGACGGGCAAGGAAGTCGCCGCGCGCGCTCTCCATGAACGAAGCGGCCGACAGGGGCCCTTCATCGCGCTCAACTGCGGAGGGGTCGCGGAGAGCGTGCTGGACAGCGAGCTGTTCGGGCATGTGCGCGGCGCGTTCACGGGCGCGGCATCCGCCCGGGACGGTCTTCTGCGCGAAGCCCATGGGGGCACGCTGTTCCTGGACGAGCTGGGTGAGATGCCGCCCATGCTCCAGGTCAAACTGCTCCGCGTGCTGGAGACGCGGCGGGTCCGCGCCCTGGGAGGAACGCAGGAGGTCCCCATCGACGTGCGGGTGCTCGCGGCCACGCACCGGGACCTCGTCTCCCAGGTGAATGAGGCCGCCTTCCGCGCGGACCTCTACGCGAGGCTCGTGCAATGGCGCCTCCTGATGCCCCCCTTGCGCGAGCGCCGCGAGGACATCGCGCCCATCGCGCGCCACCTGCTCGGACGCATGAAGGCCGAATCCCGGCCCATCGACGTGAGCCTCGCCGAGCCGCTGCTCCTGCACGACTGGCCGCTCAACGTGCGAGGCCTGCTCAACGTGCTCTCCATCGCGGTCATCGCTTCAGATGGCGGGCCGTTGAAGTGGGGAGTGCAGGTGGAGCATGAGCTGGAGGCGGAGCGGCGGATGCGGACAGCCCGGCCCTCCACGCAGCCGTCAGTGGCGGAGGTCTCCTCCCAGCCTCCTGCTCCGCGTTCGGCGCGCGCCTTCGATTCCACCCCCCAGGAGTTGGAGACCCACCTGCGCGCGCACCAGGGGAAGGTCGCCGAAGTGGCCCGGCACCTCGGGTGCTCGCGGCAGCAGGTGTATCGGTGGATCGAGGACTTCGGACTCGAACTGGACCATTACCGCGCGCCCCCGCCGCGCCTCAGCTGAGACGTCCCAGAGGGTCCCATGCGTTCTCTCCTCCCCCTGACGCTGATGGCCTGGATGGCGACGCTGAGCGCCAGGGACTGCGTTGCGCCCATGGCCTTCGAGCCGCGGGCCCAGGAGTCCCGCGAGGCTCCGCTCCCCCAGCCCGAGCACGTCAATCCTCAGGCACCCAGCCTGACCGGATGGACCAGCGTCAATGGCGGCAGTGTCTTCTTCGAGAGACAGTTCGACGGAGGCGCCGGCCCCTGGGTGGGAAGCGATGGCAGGGCCTATCAAATCCGCGAGAGCCCTCCCTCGGACCCGTGCCTGCCCGCCCTCCTGAAAGACGCGGGCGCCCAACTCAAGCTCTATACCGTCACCGATGTCGACCTGAACCACAACGTCTGCGCGGACCAGGGCTACGTCACGCGGAACCCCCAGGAATGCTCAACCCCCACGAGCCACTTCTATGAAGGGAAGGCGGTCGTCATTCCCGGCTGCTGGATGCCGGATGGAAGCTTCAACGACGGAAGGGGCGACACGCCCTGCTTCACGGTGAGCTGCACGACGGGCGCGGTCGGCGTCTGCGCGCACTGGGGCTACCTCCCCCACCAGGAGTGGGCTGGCGGGCCCCCGTTCACGCGGCTGTTCCAGGCGTGTGTGCGGGCCGCGCGCGCCGACTACAACGGCGACGGAGAGCCCTTCACGTGCCAGGGCACCTACGTCGACTTCGTCGATGGGTATGGCATCCAGACCCAGGACACCTTCTCCGGAGGGCTTCCGCCGTTGCTCTTCGAGGCCGCCTGGAATGAGCACGGCGCCCTGCCCTTCGGCGTGACGCCGCACGGGGAGAGCTGCGTGCGGCCGCGTTACTTCCCCACCCCCCGCTGGAAAATCCGAGGGGAGCCAGGAGCCCCGGTGAGGGCCAGCTACGACTGCCGCCAACCCGGTGACCCGGAGACCCCCTTGAAGGATTACTTCGACGGGGGCGTGCCCTTCCTGCTGCTGACCCAGACCTGGCAGAACGAGTACTGCCCCTCTGACGATGGACCGGGTGGCGAGCTCTGCACCCAGTGCCCAGTGGGCACGGGGGAGCCCCTGGGGCCAAGGACCTGTCCTGGGGGGCGCTGCGTGTGCCCTCCGTTGCCTTGAGCGCCCCCACGCCAGAGGGTTGGGAGCCGCCCCCGGCCTTCGACGAGTACCGCCTCATCCGCCTGCTGGGCCAGGGGGGGATGGGCCGCGTCTACCTGGCCGAGGACACGGCGCTCCAGCGGCGAGTCGCCATCAAGTTCATCGGCGCGGAGCGGTCCGGCCCGGGACAGCGGGACCGGCTCTTCGCCGAGGCCCGGGCGCTCGCCCGCCTCCGCCACCCGAACGTGGTGACGGTGTACCGGGTCTCGGAGGTGGGCGCCCAGCCCTATCTGGTGCAGGAGTTCCTCCCCGGCGTCTCCCTGCGGGACCTGGACACGCCGCTCCCACCGGACCGGGTCCTGGCCATCGCGCTGGGACTGGGACGGGGACTGGCCGCCGCGCACCGCGCACATGTGCTCCACCGCGACATCAAACCGGACAACGTCATGGTGCTCCCGGAGGGCGAGGTGAAGCTCGTCGACTTCGGGCTCGCGCTCTCCTGGGCGGCGGAGCAGGCAGACGCCGCGGCCAGGGCCACGGGCCCCATCGCCGGCACCCGTGGGTACATGGCGCCGGAGGCGCTGCGTGGCGAACCGCCCGGCCCCCGGGGAGATGTCTATGGGTTGGGAATGGTGCTTCACGAGTTGCTGGAGGGCCATCGCCCCGTCGACACACCCACCGCGAGCGGCGCGGTGGACGAACCGAGGACGCCAGAAGCGCGTCCTCCCCGTCTGGAACCCTCCGGAAGCGGGCTCGGCGTCCGCCTGCGCGCCGTCATCCTCCGGTGTCTCGAATACGATCCGGCGCGGCGCTTCGCCTCCGCCGACGCGCTGTGCGCGGAGCTCGAGCGCCTGAACGAGGACAGCGATGCGGCGCCGGTTCCTCCCGGCAATCCCTATCGCGGGCTGCAGTCCTTCGACGCGGAGCACCGGGCCGTCTTCTTCGGACGTGGCGCGGAGGTCCGCGCCATCCATGAGCGGCTTCGCGCCCAGGCGCTGGTGCTCGTCGCGGGGGACTCGGGCGTGGGCAAGTCCTCGTTGTGCCGGGCGGGCGTGTCGCCGCTCGTCATGCTCGCGGGGCTCGACGACGGCTGTGCGTACACCGTGCTGTCGCTCATGCCCGGGCGCCGGCCCTTCACGGCGTTGGTCGCCGCGGTGGCGGGACGGCTCGGGCTGTCCGAGCAGACACTGGCGGCCCAGGTGCGGCAAGAGCCCGCGGCGATGGCCCGGACGCTGCGCGCCGCCGGGCCCACGCGAGGCACCCTGCTGTTCATCGATCAGCTCGAGGAGCTGTTCACCCAGAGCGAGTCGGACGAAGCCGCCGCCTTCACGCAGGTGCTCGGGCACCTGGCCATCCTGGCCCCAGGTGTGCGCACGCTGGCCACGGTGCGAGGCGACTTTTTCACCCGGCTGGCGGCGCTGCCAGGGCTGGAGGATGAAGTGGCGCGCGCCCTCTTCCTCATCAAGCCGCTGGGCCCGGAAGGGACGCGCGAGGCCGTGGTCGGTCCGGCGCGCGTGACAGGCGTCGCGTTCGAGACAGAGGCCCTGGTGGACACGCTCGTGGCGTCCTCCGCCCACGCTCCGGGAGGACTGCCGCTCCTCCAGTTCACGCTCGCCGAGCTGTGGGATGCCCGCGACCGGGCGAACCAGCGCATCCGAGAGGCGTCGCTGGAGGCGCTCGGGGGCGTGGCCGGGGCCCTGGGTCGTCACGCCGACGGAGCGCTGGCGGCGCTGGCACCCGAGGCGCGCCGGGCGGCTCGCGACCTGCTTTCGCGCCTCATCAGCCCGGAAGGCGCCCGGGTCCGACGGACCACCGGGGAGCTGGGTGCCGAGACCTCCGCGAATCGCATCGCGCTGGAGGCCCTGGTCCGGGCGCGGCTCGTCGTGGTGAGGCAGGACGGTGAGGCGCACGTCCACGAGGTGGCGCACGAGGCGCTGCTCGAGGGGTGGTCCACCCTGCGCGGATGGCTCGAAGCGGCCCGGCAGGAGCGGCAGGTGCTCGAACGGGTGAGGCTCGCCTCGGCAGGATGGGAGCGCGCGGACCGCGCCACCTCGGCGCTGTGGAGCCGGCGTGAGCTCGACGCGGTGACCGCGGCGGGCGAGCTCGCGCTGACGCGGCAAGAAGTGGCTTTCCTCAAGGCCTCGCGGAGGGCGCTCCGGCGCACCTTCGCGCGGCGCCTGGGGCTGGTGCTGGCCCTGCCCCTCACCGCGCTGGTGGCGGGGGGCGCGGCTTGGATGAAGGGCCGCCACGCGCTGGAGCGCACCGTGCAGGAGCACCTGGATGAAGCCCGGGTGTCTCTCACCGAAGCCCGCGTCCACCATGCCGAAGCGAAGGCAGCGCGCGCGGACACCTTCCAACGCCTGGACGCGCGCGGGGAGCGCGTCCTCACCGGCGCGCTGGCCAAGGCAGACGCAGGGGAACCCGAGCAGGCCTGGACCCAGGCACGAACGAGCGATGGCCACGCGGACGAGGCCTACCAGCGCGCCACGCAGGCACTCGACACCGCCCTGCTGCTGGACGGCTCGCGGAGGGAGGCCCGCGGACTCCTCGCGGAGGTCCTGACCGGGCGCATGGAGTTGGCGGAGTGGTTCTTCCGTCCCGGACAGCGACGCGAAGCCCTGCGCAGGCTGGCGAGCCTCGATGACGACGGTGACGGGCGACGCAGGCTCCTCGCTCCGCCGGTCCTGGAGCTCGCCACGGAGCCCCCGGGAGTGGAGGTGCTGCTTCAGCGTGACACAGGCCTGCCCGGAGCACCCCGACTGTCCGCAGGCATCTCCCTGGGCCCGACGCCCATCGCGTCGCATGCACTCGATACGGGCCCGGGGTCCTATGTCCTCACCTTCCAGGCACCGGGCCTGACGCGCGCCGTCCTGCCGGTGGTGTTGTCATCGGGAGAGCGCCTCCAGGCGCGCATCCCCCTGCCGCGGTCGGCCGACATCCCGGAGGGCTTCGTCTACATCCCGCCGGGCCGTTTCCTCTTTGGCAGCAGCGACGACGAAGCCCTGCGACGCGAATTCCTCCAGGCTCCCCCGCTCCGGCCGGTGATGACGGAGGGTTACCTCATCGCCCGCCATGAGGTGACGTTCGCCGAGTGGCTCGCGTTCCTCGATGCATTGCCACCGGACGAGCAGCGGCGACGGACGCCCGGCGTGAGGTCCACGGCCGGCGCGCTGGCGCTCACGCGGGAGAAGACGGGCTGGCGGCTCATGCTCCAGCCCACGCAGCATCCCCTCTCCGCGCGCGGCGGCGAGCCCATCCACTACCCAGGCCGCACGCACAGGGCCGTGCAGGACTGGTTGCGGTTTCCCGTCTCGGCCATCTCGCTGGAGGACGCGCGGGCGTACCTCGCGTGGCTGGACCGCTCCGGGCGCGTTCCGGGAGCCCGGCTGTGTTCCGAATACGAATGGGAGCGCGCGGCACGTGGCGCGGACGCCCGCCTGTTTCCCATGGGCGACCTGCTCGCGCCGGACGACGCGAACTTCGATGAGACCTATGGTCGCCAACCGCTGGGCTTCGGTCCCGACGAGGTGGGTGCCCACCCTGCTTCCGCCAGCCCCTTCGGGGTGATGGACCTGGCCGGCAACGCCATCGAATGGGTGCAATCGGTCCGCGCGCCCGGAGAGGCAGTGGCCCGCGGAGGGTCCTGGTACTACGACCGCATCTCCAACCGCTCCAACACGCGAATGCCCAACGAGCCCTGGCTGAGGGACATCCGCGTGGGCCTCCGCGTCTGCGCGCCCGACACGGGTTCGCGTCACGCCCCGTGATGTGGAGTGACACCCATCTCGTGGCTCCCCCGCACATCGTGTGGAGCCAGTCGGGCGGGCCACGAACCCGACGCCACTCCAAATGAGGCGTGAGCCAGCGATTCACAGCCTCGCTGGCTCCAGGGGTGACACGACTTCTAGGGGCTGTAGACCAGCAGCAGGTGGCCGCCTCGCTGGTTGTAGGGGTCGTCGCTGTCGACGAGCGAGTTCCAGCCGCAGTAACCGCCACCCAGAAGATCGACCCATTGCCCGTCAGGGCTGTCGTACGTCTCTCCGACCGGGTAATAGCCCATCACACGGAACTGGTCAGGCGCTACAGCGAAGGGGGTGCCGCTCAGGTCGATATTGGCCTTTCCATCGGGGTTCCAGTCGCAGGACATGGCCGAAGCGTATGGCATTGAGGTGACCGTGGTGGGGCCGTGGATGAGCTGTCCCGAGGACGTGGAGAAGGTCTGGTCGGCCGTATCCACCCGCAGGGTGACCGGGTCGAAGCGCAGCCTGGCGTAGTAGGTGATCACGTCGGTGCCAGGCGAGGCACCGCCCGCGGTGTACTGAGAGAAGTTGATGGAGTCCGCCTGCCTCAGCGTCAGGTACTCGGTGGGGATGCGGGCCATACCGTGGCACCAGGCACTCCAAGGCAAGCTTTCCTTGTTGTCGAGGTAAAGGGTGTACTCGCCATCCTTCAGCCCAGGGTAGAGTTTCTTGAGTTCCTCGCAGGTGGCCGGGGCGAGTTGCTGGAACGCCTGCTGCTGGTTGGGCAGGGGACCGATGTGACGGGGGTCCACCAGCGCCTTCACCTGCTCGGCGCGCGTGCCCTGGCGCTGAGGCACGTCGTGGTTGACGCTTTCTGCTTCGCCGCAACTGGTGCTCAGCGCGACGAGGCCCATGAAGAGGGCGCCCATTCCGGCGCTGCGGACAGGGCGAGGGGAGACGACGGGAGACGCGAGCGGGTTTCTTCTTGGGCTCATTCGGGGGGCTCCTCGGCGAGACATCCGACCGCGGAACGCGGTCGGGCGTCCCTTGAGCAAGGCAAATGCCAGAGGCGGGCCCCGGTATCTCAGACGCATGGGCTCACGTGCGCTGCGCTGTCTCCGAGCGTGTCACGGCGCCATCCTCACCACGGCCCACGCAGTGTCCTGAACGCCGTCCGGACATGTCCGGACATGTCCGAAGTGGGCGTGGTCCGCTTCAGTACACCAACGAAGAGGCAGGTACGGTGTCCGACATGAAGGAAGTGAAGAAGCCACGACGCCCCCGGCGTAGCGACCCGGAGGAGTTCAAGACCGGGGCAGGGAGGCTGGTGCTGGAGGAGGGAAAGACGACGTCCCAGGTGGCGAGGGACTTGGACTTGACGCTGTCGGCGTTGAGGACGTGGGTGGACCTCTCCCGGGCCAGCCCGGAGGGGTTCGGGGGAGGAAGGCTCCTTGGCGGCATCAGGCAGCGGCGGTGTCTGGGGTTGATTTCAGCGGAGACATGTCGAGGTAGCGGCGGTCGTCCCAGACGCCGGTGGTTTCGAGAGCGACGGCGGTGATGAGGCGCAGGGCGCTGGCGCGGTCCGGGAAGGCGCCCACTGAGCGGATGCGGCGCTTCACCTCGCCGTGGAGACGCTCCAGGCCGTTGGTGCTGCGCAGGCGCTTCCAGTGGGCCTTGGGGAAGACGAAGAAGCAGGGGGCGGCGGCGAAGCCCTGACGCAGGCACTCCATGGCCTCGGGCACCTGGCGTCCCAGTCCCTCCTGAGGGCCTCCATTCGCTTCCTGGCACCCTGGAGATTGGGGGCTTCGAAGGTGGCCGACGTCTGCTTGCCCAGCCGTCCTCGCAGCCGCCAGGGGGCCTTGGCGAGGACATTCCGGGTGAGGTGCACCGTGCAGCGCTGCAACCCGGCAGGCGGCCGACCTTCTTCCCTACCGAAATAGGTGCCAAGATCGCGCCTGGCAACCAACCAACACCAAGAGTCAAATGAGTTCCACCGACCAAGAGATGTATCGACAGGAAGGATTGCACAACACCGCGACGACAATTGCCATTGAGATGGAGGCACTGGAGCGATGTGAGAATTGCGATGAAGTGAGAAACAATCACTCAGGAATGAAGGACATGGTGCGCGACGAGGCACTCAAGCGTTTCCGCGCCAAGAATCCCAGAATGGAGGACTTCCGCGACGAGCAGGAAGTTGAAGACGCCGTCAAGGGCGCATTCAAAAACGCGGGAGAGGAGTGTAGTTGCGCCAATCAGGGAGATGACTAACGCTGTGACGGATCGGGGTAATGGATCGCAGGCGGGTCACCCAAGCTGCTCGTAGCGGGGGGCTCTCACTCTGCCCGCGTGTGGACTGTGCCTACCCCAGATTCGGTCGCTGCGTCATGGACGCGTCAAGGCCGCCTTCGGCAGTGCGTCAATGCGAACGAGCGAGGCGCGCACGGTCATCGCTCTTCCTGGGTCGGCAATGCGCGAGGCGGGCTCGTGGCACTCGACTGCGGCTCAGTGAACCAGACGCTGGCCGGTTCCCGAGTGGAGCAGGACCCGCGCCATTGCCGCGGCGACCAGGTTTCCCCCAGGCTCCATGGCCTCGTGGAGCATCCTGTCCCGGTCCGCCGAAGGCGCGGCATCGGCCGCGGACTCGATCAGCAGACGTGAGCGGATGTCTGGCTCCTCCGCCTGTGCCAACCCCACCTCGAGCGCCGCCCGTGCCTCGTCGTTCCGGTCGAGCGCCGTGAGCTGCCGGCCCAGGTGCAGTTGAAGCTCGGGCACTCCCGGTGCCTCTCCGATAGCCTGGCGCGTGAGTCGCAACCGGTCCTCCGCGCCCAGGTTCGGAAGCTCGAGCGTACGCATCACGGTGAAGGCCAGGTACGGAATCCTTCCGGCGGCGATTCCAGCGGCCAGCCAGCGCTCGGCGCGACACCGGTACCAGCCCGGCGCAAGCGCCTCCACCTCGTCGTACCAGGACACGGCCTCGCTCGCGCGCTGGAGGTGGAGGAGCGTGACGGCCCCTTCATAGCGGGGCTCGGGCGAGTAGGAGTCGATACGCCGTGCCTCCTGGAAGAGCGCGAGCGCCTCCCCGTAGCGGCCCTCCCCGCCCAGCTCACGGCCTCGCTCGACCAGGGCAGTGGTGCGCGCGAGGTCGAGTCGATTGCGGCGGAAGATGAATTGCAGCCTCCCCTCAATGAGCGCGGGCAGTTCGTCCAGTTCGAGGGTGACGCTGTCGAGTTGCGCCACCACCCGATTGAGCGGCTCACCGGCCCGGACGATTCCGGCGACCTTCCGGATGCGGCGGGCCCGCGAATCCTGGCCCACCTGCTCCAGCGCCACCGCGAGCTCCATGGCCACGCCTGCGGCATCCACTCCCTGTCCCAGGTAGCGGTGCGCCTCGAAGCTGTTTTCCAGGTAGACGACGACGCCCTCGTCGTCACGGGCCCTCCGGCACAGGTCAATCGCCTGCCGGAAGAGCGGAAGCGCGGTCTCCGCCCGGCCCTCCTGGAAATGACACGCAGCCATCTGCCCGAGGGTCATGGCCTTCATGGACTCGGCATTTCCTCCCGACAGGCCCTGGATTCGCTCCGCCTCGGGAGTGAGCAGCGATAGAGCACCTTCGAAGTCCAGCTCGCGCATGAGCGTGTTGGCGCGCTCCCGTGCCTCCTGCCAGCGCACGATGGGGTTGTCGGCGGGAGTCCCCATCATCCGTTGGAGCATTTCGGGCCGGTTCCGAGTCTGCGCGAGGCACTGAGCGATGCCGATGAGCCCCTGGCCATAGCGCTGGAGGTGTGTCGGCTCCTTGCGGACGCTCTCGGGAACCGTCAACCAGGCAGGGTAGTGCTCGAGGAGCAGGGCTTCGTGCTCGGCACACAACCGGATGAGCGCGGCGTCATCCTGTGATTGCACAGCATCGAAGAGGAGCTCGCGCACAGCCTCGGGCGAGGTGGGTGCCGGCCTGCCCGCGCGACCGAAGAGACGATTGAAGAGGCCCATGAAGCAAGGATACGCGAGCGAGACCGTCTCACGACACTCCGATGCACTTCTTTCCGACCCGTGCCGACCCAACCTCGGCCGCTGCGTCCTGAGCGCGTCACGGCCTTGTCGAACCGTGCGTCAATGCGAGCGAGGCGCGCACGGCAGAGGCGACAAACTCCCTGCCACAGGAGGTCTTCCGCCGCCCTGCTCCGCCGACGTCCGGGCCCAAGAAGTAGCGCGGCCTCCCCGGTCTATTTCCTCTCATTACGAGGTTCCGCGTATTGAGTCGCTCCCCTGCCAACCATGACAATGGCGGTCCTCACCCGCAGTCGTCATTGGAAAGGCTGGCCGATGCCCTTCGTGTCGCGGAGTCGAGTCGCTCTTGCCGTAGCGGTGTTTGGATTCCTGGGCGCGGTCCCCTCCACGCGAGCAGCGCCCACCGCCGACCCGGCGGACAACATGAGTTCCTCCACGCTCGCGTCAGCGCTGGATGAGGCTCGCATCCTCGCCTACTGGACTCCGGAACGGATGGCCTCGGCAATTCCCGCGGAGCCCCCCACGACGTCCGGCAAGGCGCCCATCAGCCTCAAGCCCATCGCGCCGGAGAACGTGAGCCGCACCGTGGACGGCGCCGAGCCGCGAGGCGGCCTCGCGCCGCTGGCCGACATCCATACGATGAGCGGGAAAGTCTTCTATACGGACGGCGGGCAGAACTACGTGTGTTCGGGCAGCACGGTGTACAGCAATGGCAGACGGGTCGTCTTCACCGCGGGACACTGCGTGCATGGTGGCGGCTCCGGTCGCAACTGGTTCAGCAACTGGGCCTTCGTCCCCAACTACCACTCGGGCTCCCCCCACGGCACCTGGACGTCCACCAGCCTTTGGTCGAAGCACGGGTGGACCAACAACGGGGACCGGGCCTACGACGTGGGGGCCGCTGTGATGAACGACCGTAATGGCACGCGCATCATCGATGCCGTGGGGGGACAAGGCATCAAGTGGGGCGCTCCCTACGGCGCGTACATCTACCAGTTCGGCTACCCCGCGGCCCCGCCCTTCAACGGCTCCCAACTGCTCTTCTGCCAGGGCGGCACGTGGAACGAGGACGGCTTTCCCTCCATCTCCTGCAACATGACCGGCGGCGCCAGCGGCGGGCCCTGGTTGGAGAGCTATGGTCAGAACTACTGGGCCTATCTGTACTCGGTGAACAGCTGGATGTTCTGGGACTCGGACCCCACCAAGGTCCACAAGTGGCAGGGCCCGTACTTCAGCTACGACACGGCGGGCAGCCTGTATGACGCCGTGAAGGACCTGTAACGAGCCCCCGGCGGGCGTCAAGGCAGTTGTCGCGTGAGAGGGTTCAGCCGATGCGCTTCAGCTCCTGCACCGCTGGGGTGAGGTTCGGAGCGCAAGCCGGTCTTCACCTTCGAGGTGGACGACGCTCACACGTATTTCGTGGGCGAGTCCACCGCGCGGGTTCACAACATCTCGTCGATTGCGAGACGACTGTTCATCATGGAGGCGAGCGCTCGTGGTTTCCGAGCGCTTGTCGACAGTGGTGAGCAGATAAAGTTCGGAGTGACGGGGTCTGGTCAGCGCCTCGTCGCCCCTCACACCTACCTGGGAGCGGAGATCAAGCACGCAGTGCTCTCCGGTGGGCGCGCGGTTCCAACCGCGGGCGAGGCTCAAATTGCCCGTGCCGGCCGCACGTACTTTGGCCTCAGAATCAACGGCCGAAGCGGCCATTTCATGCCGACTGAGGAGAGCGTGGCGTATGCTCGGGCTGCGTTCGCCAGGATTGGCATCACCTTCCCGCAACCGAAATGAGGTGCATGATGGAACCCAAGCAGCTCACGGTGCGACGCTGGTCCGAACTCTCCAGCAAACCACTCTCGGAAGAGAGTGTGCGTGCTCTGCACTTACCCGCGAGGAAGTATCGGGTGAGCGTTGATCGGTATTCGCCGGGGGCAGATGTCGGTGGCGAAATGCGGGCCGGTACGTGCTACGTGTTGGCTGGGCACTGCCAGATTGAATTCGGCACGCAGGTCGCCCAGCTCGCCGCTGGGGATGTCGCAGAGTTTCCTGAAGGCGGGTATCGCGTGGTGGTGAGTCGCGAAGCTGGGTGTGTTGTTGTTTTTGCTTGGGAGCTTCCAGAGGAGTTTGCTCGATAGGAGAAGGTCGGACTCTGCGTTGCGGAGTCCTTCCACCTCAGTGCCCAGGTGTCAGCCTGGGCACCAGCAATCCCTGACATCCCTTCTGGAACCATTGCCCATTCCCAGGACTGGAATGCATGGGCAAGCCTCACCCCAGATTCGTCCCCATGGCAACACGGGCGATATCCGAGCCCGTCGAGGACGGTCAGGCGACCGGGCTGAACAACCTCAAAGCGGCGTCAGGGACTCGGCTTCACGCCCCAGACGCCCACCTTGCCGTCGTCCATGCCCCAGCTCACGAAGCGTCCGTCGGGGGAGAAGTTCGCGGTGCTTCCCTGCTCGTCGTCCCGGTCCGAATAGGAGAAGACGCCGCGTCCCTCACGAACGTCGATGACCTCGAACGCGCTCGTGTCCGGCCCCGCCGCCAGCAAGGTGCCCTCCCGATTGAACTCAAACTGCAGGGCCCCGGAAGCCGGAGCCCTGATGATCCGAGTGGTTTCAAGTCCGGGAAGGTCCAGGAACAACAACTGGCCAGCGGAATCCGCGGCGACCAGCGACGCTCCGGACGGCGTGAACGCCACGGTCCAGATCCGCTGTGAGTCGAACGTGCGGGTCCCCACGGGCTTACCGGTCCTCGCATCCCAGAGGCGAACCGAGCCATGTGTCGCGGCGCCGTCCTGCTCCTCGGCGACGCCCGCTGCCGCGAACCGGCCATCCGGCGACAATGCGCAGCCGTAGAGGAAGGCCGGGTCCTCCAGTCGCCACACGAGCCAGCTGCGCTCCAGGCCCCAGAGCAGGACGCGTCCCTGGCTGGCCGTGAGCAGCAGGCGCGTGCCGTCCGACGACAGGCTCCCATGGGCGACGGACCCGCCAGTCTCCACCGAGGACAACAGCTTGCCATCGGTGACGGACCAGGTCTGGAGGGTGCCGCCTGCCGTCACGGACAGAAGCCGCTGGGCGTCGGGCAGGAACCACGCGCCCACGCATCGGGAGACGGGGTGCGCGACAAGCGGAGCCGACTCTTCCGAGTGCAGGTCCCACCAACGCAGCGGCGTACCGCCCTGCTTCTGGACCGACAACAGATAGGGCGACGACGCATCCCAGGCCAACCGCTGCCACCGCGAGTACGGCGAAGGTTCCGGCGGCCCCAGCATCCGCAGCAGGGACAAGTGCCTCGCGGTGTCAGGGGTCAGCGGAAGGGAGGGCATGAGCATGGTGCGGATCCGGGGAGCGCGCCTGGCCTCTCAGCGGCGCGGCTTGAAGGGCTTTCAGAAATGGGGGCTGCGATGACTCGCTTCGCACGCTGCGTCAAGCCAGACCGCGCACGGGGGGCTTGAGCCGGACCGAGTTGGCGACTTCGGTCGCTGCGTCACCGGTGCGCCAGGTCGGTTCGGCAGCGCGACAAGACCCGTGAGCGAGGCGCGCACGGCAGAGGCGACAAACTCCCTGACACGGGGGGGTTGTGGCGAGCGCGGCGTCTGCACCTGCTTGGGATAACTGCTCGAGGCGCCCGCGGCCCTTCCCCATGCGCATCGTAATCGGCGCCGAAGAAATCACCCGTACTGCCGGTGCGTAGATGATGGGCTTCGTTGGAAGGCTTCAGCGCGGAGTGCACGGTTCCGGCGAGTTCCCCGAGACACCGCCCACGCCGTCTCGCTGACTCATGAGGCTGAGCGGCTCGTCGCGAAGGGAGTGCCAGGCCAGCGCTGCGGTACTCTCGGCCAACGATTCGCCCCCGAGCCCACACGCACCGCGAAACCGTGCGAGTTCCACCCACCTTCATGACTGTGGGTGGAAAGCTGACAACGGCCCTTCGTCACGACATCCGGGCGCGACGGGGCCGCCCCAGGCGGAACGTGCGCATGCGTTCCGTGGCGGGGCAATCCACCACGGGACGCCGCTGGCGCGAGGTGGCCCGGTTTCTACATGTGCCCAGGCTGACACCTGGGCACTGAGTTGGAAGGACTTCGCAACGCAGAGTCCGACCGTCTCCTATCGAGCAAACTCCTCCGGAAGCTCCCAAGCAAAAACAGCAACACACTCAGCTTCGCGACTCATCATCACGCGATACCTGCCTTCAGGAAACTCTACGACATCCCCAGCGGCGAGCTGGGCGACCTGCGTGCCGAATTCAATCTGGCAGTGCCCAGCCAACACGTAGCACGTACCGGCCCGCAGTACGCCAGCGAAATCTTCCCCCGGAGAATACCGATCAACGCTCACCCGATACTTCCTCGCGGGCAAGTGCAGAGCACGCACACTCTCTTCCGAGAGTGGTTTGCTGGAGAGTTCGGACCAGCGTCGCACCGTGAGTTCTTTGGGTTCCATCATGCATCTCATTGCGGGAAGGTAATTTCAATCTTGGCGAACGCAGCCCGAGCATACGCCACGCCCTCCGCAGTCGGCATGAAGTGGCCGCTTGTGTTGTCGATAGTGACGCCAAAGTACGTGCAGCCGGCACGGGCAATTTGAGCCTCGCCCGCGGTAAGAACCGCGCGCCCACCAGATAGAACCGCGTGCTTGATCTCCACTCCCAGGGACGCGCGCATTCGGCGGCAGCCTGGGGCTGCTCACCCGAACGACACCTGCGCACTCACCCGAGAGCAACGGGATGGCCGGAACCTTCGTGAAGACCTTCAAGCGCGACTACGTCTACCTCGCCCGCCTGGACAGCGCGGAGGCCGTCCTCCGACAACTGCCCGCGTGGTTCGACGACTACAACCACGTGCATCATCACAAGGGCCTGAAGATGCGTTCCCCTATCGAGTACCGCCACGCAGCATCCCCCCTCTGACCATGTCCGATTTGACGGGGGCAACTCCAGAGTGCTGCTCACCGTCTGAACCTACAGTCCACACGAAGTGCGGGAGAGTCACGGAACCAGGCGACTCCCAGCCCGGAATTGGGCCGCCTCCAGACTCGCCAACTCCCACCTCAGCGCCATCCAGAAACAGCCGAGCCCCGTCCCGAGGCGCGGACAGGTACTTTGGCGCACAACCACCGTACCTTGAGAGATCGACCACCTCCTGAAGCACCGGCACACCCCCTGCACACGTCGAGCGGACTCGCGCGAATCCCGTTCCCCACCACGCCCATGTCCCGCTCCGTCCTTCTTGTCTTCCTGCTCTGCGCCTCTCCCTCCGCCTTCGCCAGCTCCCTCCAGTGCAGCCACAGTGCTGGGCCGTGTCATACGAATGCGGACTGCTGCTCATCGGCGAATGTCTGCTCCCAGGGCACCTGCCGATCCGCATATGGCACCACTCTCCACTGCAGTCGTGGCGGTGGCCGCTGTGCCACCTCCTACACGTGCTGCCCAGGCTTCACCTGTGAGAACATCAATACCGACGCATCCTTTCCCACCGGGGTCTGCACGCCGTCCTCTTCATGCATTCCCATGGACTCGCCATGCGGTGCTGGAGGTGCCTGCTGCGACGGACTCGTGTGTCGCGAAGGAACGTGTGTCCACCCCACGCTCGCGGGCCCCCTCACGTGTGGCTCAGCAAAGGCATCGTGCGAGAGCACCACGGAGTGCTGCCTCGGACTCACCTGCTCGCTGGGACGGTGTGCGGAGCCCGTCACCCACTACCGCGACGTTGGAGAGTCCTGCGGGCCGCAGGCCCCGTGCTTCCTCGGCAATACCTGCGTCAGCGGCGTCTGCATCTACAACGGCGCCCTCCGCACAGCCTCCTCCCGCACACCAACCCCGTCCGAGGCAGGTGCTGACGTCCTCCCACCGACTCCTCAAGCCAAGCTGCGAGGCGCGGCCGCCATCTGGCGTGACGTCCACTGGGGGGAGGACGCCAAGAAGCAGGAGGCGGAGCGCCTCGAGCAGAAAGAGGACGCACGACGAGAGGACTCGCGACGCGAAGAAACGAGGCAAGAGGAGCGCCGTCGCCAGCAGCGTGAAGACGACCGGCGCGAGGAGGAGAGGCGTCGACAGCAGCGCGAGGACGCTCGGCGGGAGGATGAACGGCGTCGCCAGCAGGCAGACGACGCACGGAGGGAAGAGGCACGCCGAGCAGCGAGTCGCAATGGCTGGTAGGCGCTGTAGGTAGTGAAGGGAAGCACTTCTCAATCACCAAGAGTGCGCCTGTCTCTCATGACTTTCGTCGAAGCGAGTCTCCCTGAAGCTCGGCGGTGTCGTCGCGTCACCCCTTGTCGCGATAAGCCATCGGGTGGGGGCTTGTTCCTCCGCCCGTCGCGCGGTCCCCGGGCGCCCCGGGGTACCATCTCCCAAATCCACGGAAGAGCATCCAGGCCTCATGAATTCAACCATCCAACACCCGTTCCGTCTCACGCCGTCCCTCCAGCGACTCGCCTTCTGGGCTCTCGTCCCGTTGCTGCTCACAGGCTGCGGGGAGAAGGATGACGGCCTGAAGTCCACCATCCGCGTGCGCTATGCCGACGAGTGGCTTTCCCTCAACGAGGTGGGACTCATCACTTTCGGCATTGAACCGGGATTCAGTCGGTACCGTGTCCACTTCTGCGGAGACTTCGAGCCCGACGACGATGTCCGCGGTGACAGGGTCCACGCCTGCATGTCGCTCTTCTACGCAGCAGGGGAACTCCCCGTGGGGCCTTGGTCCCTGGACATCGCGGGAATTGGCGCCCCTCCAACTGGATTCCTTGGCTCGGGACCGGGAGAGTTCACCCCAGACGAGCAACACTCTCCGCGCATCATCTCAGCGTGGTCAGCGATGGGCTGCGAGTCTGACCGGACCTTCCTCCAGCCGCCCCATCGAGTTGAAGGCAAGTTCGTGATGGAGAGCGAAACGCCCGACCACCTCAAGGGGTGGCTTGAGTTGACGGCCACCGTCGACGACGCGGCGAGCGTAAGCCCCTGTCAGGCGGATGAGATTGTAGGCCGCCTCGAATTCGACTTTTCCCCCAAGAAACCACGGCAGGTGTACCCGCGTAGCCCCTGAGCGGGCGCACATCCCTGTCTCGGGGAATGCCGTAGGCTCACGAAGCCACGCCCAAGGTACGTCGGCTGGCAAAAGAGTTCTGCTTCACTCTTCACGCACCTCGACAAGGTAAAGGAGTGCGCATCAAGACGAGCCGCGCTCGACAGAAGGCGCGACGGTGGAGCGCGGGCACTCTTGGCTGAATCGCTTCCGACGACTGCTGATGCGATGGGAGAAGCGCGAAGACACCTCTCTGGGAATGCCGCACCTCGCGGTGGGCATCATCCCCTGGTTCCACGCGCTCCTACCGAGATAAGCTCCGGGATGTTGGCCCCTCAATTGCCTTGGGCCGAGGCAGCCCCCGTCTCGTCACTGGAAGCCGAGCACCCATGCGTTCCCGACCCTTCGTCCCTGTCCTCCCGGCCTCGTCCACCTCGTCTGTCCGCTCCAAGGAGGTGGCCCTGTGAGCCGCATCGCGGGATGGGTGGTGCTGGTGCTGGCGCTGGTCGTGTCGTCCCCCCCGGCCGAGGCCGCGCAGGCGAAGAAGACCCAGGCGCAGAAGACCCGGGTGGCGGTGCTGCGCCCGGAGGGCCCCCAGGCGGATGCGCTGCGCAGGGTGCTGACTCAGGAGCTGGGCAAGAAGGGACGCGGGCGAGAGGTGCTGCCCGCGAAGAAGGTGGATGCCCAGGTGAAGCTCATCCGCGGCGGTCCGAAGTCGGATGAGCAGCGGCAGGCGCTGGCGAAAAAGCTCGGCGCGGACGTGCTCATCCTCGCCTCGGTGAAGGGGACGAAGCGCTGGGACGTGGAGGTCCGCGCCTACTCCGGCAAGGACGGCACCCTCCTCACGGAGGAGCGCTGGGACGTCCGCACCAACCGCGCCTTCCCCGACGTGCGGCGCGAGCTCGAGCCCAAGCTGGGCGCGGCCCTGAAGGCGGGCCCGGAGCAGCGCCCCCCGCCCGCCTCCGTCACGCCTCCCACTCCTGTCTCCGAGCCGGAGGTCGCGCCCCCGGCCCCCATCGCGGAGGCACCGCGCCCGGCGGTGGTGAAGCCTCCTCCGCCCACCGTGAAGCAGGAGGAGCCGCCGGTGAAGTCCGAGCCGAAGGCCGCCGGCCCTCGCGACCTGGACGGCCCCATCCTGGAGGCGCTGCTGTCCGGACAGGGGCTGTTCCGCCGCTTCAACTTCTCTGGCAACAACGCCGACGAGCTGCCCGACTACAGCCTCAACAGCGCCGCGATGGCGAGCCTCGCGGTGAGCTACTTCCCGCTCTCCCACTTCACGGATGGGCTGGTGCACAACCTGGGTATCGTGGCGCGGGGCTCACGCTCCTTCGGGCTGTCCACGCGGCTCCCGGATGGCTCCAGCTACGGCACCACCGCGCAGCTCCTGGAGGGAGGCCTGCGCTTCCGCCTGCCGCTGCGGTGGCTGGAGGTCTCGGTGGGCGCGCTGTACGGCACCCACTCCTTCGCGGTGGAACTCCCGCCGGAGAGCACCTTCGCCCTGCCCGACGTGGACTACCGCTTCGCGCACGTGGAGCTGGGCCTGCGCAAGGCGCTCACCGAGCGATGGGCCATCGCCGCGCGCGTGGGCTACCAGCACGTGCTGAGCGGCGGCGAGCTGTCCTCGGACGACTACCTCCCGGAGCTGAGCGGCTCCGGACTCGATGGCGAGCTCGCCGTGGAGTTCGCCCTGACGCGCATGCTGGGCCTGCGGATGGGCGGAGAGCTGCGAAGCTACTCCTTCACCGCCGACGCCGCGGAGGGGGCCCCGGTCTTCGCCGGCGGCGCCAAGGACCTGTACTTCAGTGGTCAGCTCGGCGTGTACCTGCGGCTGTAGCACCCGCACACTGAGGGGGGCTGTCCCCCACGCCTGTGGCGCCCCCTCCACACTTTTGCGCGAGGCCCTCACGAAAAGTCGGGTCTGATGAAACACGCATGCACGTGTGACACGAGTTTTTCAGTATCCGTGTCATCGGGCCATTTGACCGATGCGCGTGCGAGTCGCGGCTACATTGACAGGAACGCGCAATCCATCCGATTGGTATGTCTCCCAATGATGGAGGCGCTCGTGCCGAGGATGCGTTCACAACGGTTGTCACGAGAGCCAGCGGAGCGGGGACGGTGGTGGCGCCCGGTGGTGCTCGGGCTGTTCTTGAGCGGGGCTGCTGGCTGCGAAGGAACCATCTCCAACCCGGAGGGCCCCGGTGGAGGGCCCGGCCCCGGTACGCCCCCGCCCACCGTCATCGAGAAGCCAGCCCCGTCCGTGCGGATGGCGCGCCTGACGCACGTGCAGTGGACCCACAGCGTGCAGGAGCTGCTCAGGCTGGACGCGCCGCCCACCACGCTGGCGGGCACCTTCCGCGCGGACCCCGCCCAGAGCGGCTTCCTCTTCGACAACGATGCGCGCTCCCTCTCCGTCGACGAGGCCCTCTGGGGCGCCTACCAGCGCGCCGCCGCGGAGCTCGCCGGCCAGGTGACGACGGACGCGACGAAGCTCGCGCGCCTGCTGCCTCCGTCGACCGCCACCGGCGAAGCGCGCGCCCGCGCCTTCGTGGAGTCCTTCGGCCTGCGCGCGCACCGGCGCCCGCTGACGTCCGAAGAGGTGGAGAGCTACCTCGGGCTGTACCGCAAGGGGCCCCAGGCCTACGCGGACATGGCGGCCTTCGAGGGTGGCATCCGGCTGGTGATTGAAGCCTTCCTCCAGTCGCCCCACTTCCTCTACCGCGTGGAGCGCAGCACCCAGGCCGTGCAGGACCGGGTGCCGCTCGACGACTACGAAGTGGCTTCGCGGCTGAGCTACGGCCTCTGGAGCGTCATGCCGGACGACGCCCTGTTCGCCGCCGCGAGCGAGGGCACCCTGCACTCCCGCGAGGGCGTCGCCGCACAGGCACGGCGCATGCTCCAGGACGCGCGCTCGAACAAGGTGGTGGAGGCCTTCCACCGCACCCTCTTCGACGTGCCCCGCTTTGCCGCCATCCGGCCCTCCCTCACGCGCTACCCGCAGGTGACCGAGCGCCTCGGGGAGCACGCGGCCCGGGAGACGACCCTCTTCGTCCAGGACGTCGTCTTCTCCCGCAAGGGCGGCTACAGCGACCTGCTCACCTCGCCGGCCACCTTCGTCAACGACGAGCTGGCGCGCGTCTACGGGCTGAGTGGCACGTTCACCGCCGACTTCGTCCCCGTGACGCTGGACTCGCGCGAGCGCAAGGGCGTGCTCACCCAGGTGGGCTTCCTGGCCTCGCACGCGACGTCGGTGGACCCGGACCCCATCCACCGCGGCGTCTTCGTGTCCGAGCGCATCCTCTGCCGGAAGATTGGCGCGCCGCCGGCCAACATCCCACCGCTCCCCGCCCCCCAGGGCCGCACCAATCGCGAGGTCGTCGCCTCGCACACCGAAGCGCCCGGGTCCGCGTGCGCCAGCTGCCACTCGCACCTCATCAACCCGCTCGGCTTCCCCTTCGAGAACTTCGACGCCATCGGCGGCTACCGCACCACGGACAACGGACATCCGGTGGACGCCAGCTCGACTCCCACCATCAACGGCGAGAAGGTGCCGGTGCGCGACGCGCTCGACCTGGCGGACGCACTCGCGGCCAATGAGGGGGTGCATGCCTGCTACGCGCAGCACTGGGTGGAGTACCTCCACGGGCGCCCGTTCGCCCACGAGGATGGGCCGCTGGTGGAGCGGCTCGGAAAGCTGTCGAAGGCGGGCAACCTGTCCATCGTCGACCTCGTCGTGGAGGTCGTCACCAGCGAGGGCTTCGTGAATCGCCACCCGGAGGAGCTGCCATGAAGCTGAGTCGCCGGATGGTGTTGAAGGGCCTGGGCGGGACGATGCTGAGCCTGCCGTTTCTCGAGGGGCTGGTGCCGAGGACCGCCCGCGCGGCGGACTCGGGGGCGCTGCCGTACGCCATCTTCTTCCGTCAGGCCAACGGCGTCGCCTCGGCCCAGACGACGTCGGAGCTCGGCGCGGAGCCGGAGCGCTTCTGGCCTCGCACCCTGGGGGCGCTCACCGCGGACAGCATCGCCGGGCGGGCCGTGGGCGTGCTCAATGACCACCGCGCGCACCTGCTGCTGGTGCGCAACGTCAACATGAGGGACTACAACTACGGGGACGGCCACGCCCGCGGCGCCATGCAGGGGCTGACCGCGCGGGGCCCCGTGGTGGAGGGCGCGGGCGGCGGCTCCGAGTCCGGAGGCGAGTCCATCGACCACCGCATCGGCCGCGAGCTCAACCCGCAGCAGCGTGACTCGCTCGTCTTCTACGCGGGCCGGCGTGGCGGCTGGCTCGGGGGGCCCTGCCTCTCCTACCGGAGCAGCAACGTGCGCCGGGCCGCGCTCCATGACCCGTGGAATGCGTACCAGACGATGATTGGCGGCCCGGGAGGACTGACTCCCGAGGCTCGCGAGCAGCTCCTCGTCCGGCAGCGCAGCGTGAATGACTTGGTGAAGGCCCAGCTCCAGGCGCTCCAGCAGCGTCCCGAGCTGAGCGCGTCAGACCTTGAGCGCCTGGACCTGCACCTGTCCAACGTCCGGGACCTGGAGGTCTCCCTGAGCTGCCGCATGCGCGCGGACCAGGAGCTCATCCTCCAGCAGCAGGCGCCCGGCTATGACAGCACGGACGGCACCGAGGTGCTCGCCACCGCCAGGCTGCACATGGACATCGCCGTGATGGCGATGGCGTGCGGCACCAACCGCGCGGCCGTCATCCAGGTGGGCAACGGCAACGACGGCGACACGCGCTACCGCGACCCGGGCACGGGGCAGTTGATGGAGAACTTCCATTACGTGTCCCACCGTCGCACGTCGCACGACGCCAGCGGCGGCATCATCACCGGCTCGGACCTGCTGCACCACCACGTGGACGTGCAGTTCGCGAGCGCGTTCAAGCACCTCCTGGACCGGCTGGTGGCCTACCAGATGCCGGACGGGAAGCGGCTCATCGAGCACGGCGTGGCGGTCTGGTACAATGATTTGGGCAACGGGCCGGCTCACTCGGCGCGCGATGTGCCCTTCGTGCTGGCGGGGAGCTGCAATGGCTTCCTCAAGCAGGGCGTCTACGTCGCGGCGTCGGGCGGCGGCAATCCCAACCACAACCGGATGCTGAACACGATTGGCACCGCCGTGGGGCTGAAGAACGCGGCCGGTGGGAACCTGGATGACTTCGGTGACCCGGCGCTGACCAAGGGCGTGCTCTCCGAGCTCATCGCCTGAGTGGCCGAGTGCGGCCTGCTCCAGCGTTCGGCGCTGGAGCAGGCCCTCCCCCGTCCCTCAGTAGAAGGTGATGGTGAACTGCTCCCATTGCCCCACGGAGGCGCCAGCGGCATACACCCCGCCGTCGCCACCGTTATCGGCATACAGGTAGCGGGGGGTGAGGAGACTGTTCGTCGACAGGGCCACGGTGTCTCCGGTGCCGATGGTGAGCAGACCCGTGCCGGAGATCTTCGTGATGCGGAAGGTTTCATAGCTGCCAGGCGCCGTGGGGGTGGCTGTCACCTCCGAGCCGCCACCGTTCACGGCCATGACATAGTTGCCGTTGACCGTCTGCAGGTGGATGAGGTCGCCGGTCTGCAGCTCGAAGCCGTTGCGGTCCACCAGCTGGAACTTCTCCCAGGGCCCCACGGCGCCGCGATTGGCGTTCACCGCGCCGCCGCCGCCGCCCTCGGCCACCACGTAGTGGCCGCGCAAGGCACGCAGGGAGATGGTTCTCGAGTAGAGACGCGCCACGGTGGCCGCGTCCGTGATGCTCAGCGAATCGCGCTGTCCGATGGCCTGCCCCCCCAGTGGCTCGATGGTGGGCAGCCCATTCTTCGAGAACGCCGTCCTCGGGTAGTGCATGATGGAGCCGTAGTCATAGGCGAGGATGTCGTCACCGTCGGCGATCTGCTGGTTGAAGTTCTGCTCATAGCCCGCGAGGATGTTCTCGGGCCGGACGAGCACGTAGGTATTGCGGTCCTCGCGCGACTGCTCGTGCCAGAGGCCCAGGGCGTGTCCGATTTCATGGATGGTGTTGCCCGTGCTGCACCCGGCCTCCAGCGACACCGTCTGCCTGCCACCAATCCGTCCCACGTGGGCACTGCACCCGGTGCCCGTCTGGAAATTGATGTAGTTCGGATACAGCGCCGCGTTGAGCACATTGCGTTGCACGAAGCGCAGGTGCGTACGCTGTTGCCAGTGGTTGATGGCGTCCGTGATTCGCGCCTGGTTTGGTACCGCCGCGTCGATGGTGTAGGGCACCTCGGAGTTGGTCCAGCGGAAGTTTGCGCCGGTGATGGCCACGCCCTGGGCGTGGACTCCCGGGGCGTCGAGACCTCCCCGGGCCTTCACCTCGCGCACGCGCGCCTCCATCTCCTCCACCGTGCCGAGAATCATGTCTCCCTCGAAGAGGGCCAGTCCATCCACCTCGGCGTACTTCACTGGCACCAGCTTCCCTCTCGCGGCGTTCCAGGCGTAGCCCTCGCGAACCGGGGCGCCAGCCGGCACTCGGGCCATCTCCGGGTCCAGGGCGGGACGCGACTCCAGTCCCTCACCGCAGGCGGTGAGCAGCAGGCTGGGGATGAACAGTGCAACCAGCGCGGACTTCAATGTGTTTCGAAGCATGGTGCCTCCTTTCCGGAAGGCATTCCGGAAAGCAGGAGACAACCACATCACCCTGACATTTGTCGTTTGAAATGGAGGACCCCATCCATTCGTGACAAGCCCAGGCGCAAGGGCTCCAGCAGAAGGCATGGGAGGCATTTCAGCGCCCTTGGTGCTCCAAGCATCCGCGCTCCTGGGACCTACCGGCGCTGTCGGCGGTGCGCTGCCCTTTTCCATCACGGCCCGTCGATTACTGCGGGGGCGGCAAATGCATCTCATGGGCATCTTGTCTATGGCCCTCGAATGCTTGTCGGCTGGTCGCCGGAGAAATGTTGCGCATCCGTCTGTTGCGCGCCGAGCAATAGGGAGTAAGGGATGGTGTCGTTCATTCCATGGGGGGGACGTCCATTCCGGGCTTCAGCCTGCTCCTCGGAGAGAGACACTCGATGCAAAACCGTCCTGGTGCGCTGTGGTCGTGGGGACTCGGCGTGATGCTGGTCTTGTCGCTCGGAGCATGTGGTGTGGAGCCCCTTCCTCCCGCGGATGAGGTGTCGCAAGAAGACGACGGGGCGTTGACGAGTGAGCCGCTGCAAGCCTCGTTCACGTGGGACCCGTATGCGGACGCGGTGGCGTCGGGCACCAATGCGGCGGTGCTCAACGCGAGCGCGGCGCTGGGCGCTCCGGATGGACAGGTGGCGACGCTGCTGGGCCTGCTCAACGCGGCGCTGGTGCTGGACCTGGGTGCGGGCGAGGAAGGCACCGGCGACCTGCGCGTCTACTACAAGGGCCTGTCGTTGGCGCTGGTGGCTCAGGTGGACTTCCTGAAGGCGGATGGGACCTTCATCGGCTCCAGCTCGTTGCACCTGGTGGAGCTGGGCCTGGGGACGCATATCGCCGTGGCGACGTACCCGGGGAACGTCCCCTATCGCTACGTGCGCCTGAAGGGCGCGGTGGCGCTCTACCTGGTGGACGCGGTGGAGACGTCGCTGCGGGCCGTCTGTGGTGACGGAGTGCTGGGCGGATTCGAAGTCTGTGACGACGGCAATCAACTCTCGGGCGACGGCTGCAACAGCGTCTGCAAGTTGGAGCCGGGCTACACCTGCACGGGACAGCCGACAGTGTGTACCGACATCGACGAGTGCGCCGCCGGTACCGACAACTGCGACGACAACGCCACCTGCACCAACATCGGGGGCTCCTTCACCTGCGCCTGCACCGCGGGGTATGAGGGCGACGGCGTGACCTGCACCGACATCGACGAGTGCGCCGCCGGTACCGACAACTGCGACGACAACGCCACCTGCACCAACAGCGAGGGCTCCTTCACCTGCGCCTGCACCGCGGGGTACGAGGGCGACGGCGTGACCTGTACCGACATCGACGAGTGCGCCGCCGGCACCGACAACTGCAACGAAAACGCCACCTGCACCAACACCGGGGGCTCCTTCACCTGCGCCTGCAATGCGGGGTACGAGGGCGACGGCGTGACCTGCACCAACATCGACGAGTGCGCCGCAAACCCCTGCCTGAACGGCGGTACCTGCATCGACGGCGTGGGTAGCTACACCTGCAAGTGCGCGCCCACCTACGAGGGGCCCATCTGCCAGTCTTGCTCCGGCACCCTCGCGGACTGCAACGCGAACTCGTCCGACGGCTGCGAGGTGAACCTCCAGAGCGACGCCGAGAGTTGCGGCGCCTGCGGCATCGTGTGCTCGACGGGTCAGATCTGCTCGAACGCCACCTGCCAGGCCATCCCACCCGGCCAGGTCCCCGGCACGCCGGTCAGCTCCCCCGCGAACCACAGCCCGCTGGCCCCGGCGGTCGCCGATGTGAATGGCGACGGCAAGCTCGACATCCTGGTGGCCAATGCCGAATCCGGGTCGACCCAGACGCCCTCTGGCTCGCTCTCCGTCTTCCTGGGGAATGGCGACGCCAGCGTCCAGTCGGAGGTCAACTACGGGAGCGCCTCGCTCTCCAGCAACGCGGTCGTGGCCGTGGACGTGGACGGCGACGGGTGGCTCGACGCCGTCACTGTCGACGGCCAGACCAACCTGCCCCTCATCAACGGAACCATCAGCGTCTACAAGAACCTGGGCTCGAGCGCGCCCGGGACCTTCGGCGCGCCGACGAGCTTCACCACCGGCACTCCGGGCTCCGTCCACCTCTGCACCGGGGACTTCGATAACAACGGGGTGGCTGACATCGCCACGACCAGCGTGACCCAGAACCAGGTGAGCGTGCTCTTCGGCACCGGCGCGGGCAACTTCGGCGCGCCCACGTTCATCGGCATCCAGAGCACCGGCGGCGCGCAGTCGAGCATCGCCTGCCGTGACCTGAACAGCGATGGCTTCTCCGATATCGTGGTGACGAGCCCCTCCAGCGCACGCCTGTCGGTCCTCATCAACCAGGGCGACGGCTCGTTCGCCGCCCCCGTCGCCTACAGCAATTCCGCCAGCGGCCAGACAGCGGGCATCGCCTTCGGCGACGCCAACGGCGACGGCACGCTCGACATCCTCTCGAACGGCGCGGCCGGCCGGTTCCTCTTCTTCTTCAGAGGGAACGGCAACGGCACCTTCGCGAGCGGCGCTCAGTCCACCGCCGCGACCAATACGGCCGCCAACTCGGCGCTGGGCGTCGTGGCCGGTGACTTCAACGGCGATGGCAAGCTTGACGCCTACATCCTCGTGACAGCGGCCTCGGGCGGCGTCCGCCCGATGACCGGCAACGGCAACGGAGGCTTCACCGCGGGCACCGTCGTCACGACCGGCGCCTCGCCTGGCCTCAATGCCATCGCCACCGCGGACATGGACGCGGATGGGTACCCCGATCTCATCCTGACCAACAGGGGCTCCGGCACCGTGACCGTGGTCCCCAACGGACTCTAGGTCGCTGTCCGCGAGGCCGAGATGGGGTGGTGTGCCCTGATTTCAGCGCGGTCTCGGTAGGAGAATCGGTGCGCCGCGTGCTTCGCGCGCGGCGCACCGAAAGACGCGCAGGCGCCTGACGGGCATTGCATCGCTAGCTCGGGCTGCTGCGCGCCAGGCGCGCTTTTCGTAGAGTCCCACGCCATGAACCTCCTCACCTTCGGTCTCAACGTCACTTTGGACGGGTGCATCGACCACACCCAGGGCATCGCGGACGACGAGCTGCACGACTATTGGACGCAGCTCATGGACCAGAGCGGGGCGATGCTCTTCGGTCGCAACACCTACGAGCTGATGGAGGGAGCCTGGCCCGCGGTGGCACGCGATGAAAAGGCGCCGCGCGCGATGCGCGAGTGGGCACAGAAGCTCGAGGCGAAGGCAAAGTACGTCGTGTCGGGCTCGCGGAGCGACTTTCCGTGGCGGAACACCATCAAGGTGGAGGGTGACCTTCGCGAGGCGATCTCAGCGCTGAAAGCGAACACCGAGCAGGGTGTCCTCGTCGGCGCGCCCAAGCTCGCGACCGCGCTCGAGGAGTGGGGGCTCATCGACGAGTACCGCATCGTCATTCATCCCGTCATCAGTGGCCACGGGCCGACGTTGTTTCAGGGCCTGTCGAGTGCGCGGCAGCTCGAACTCCTATCGACGCAGCGGTTCAAGTCCGGCGTACAGGCGCTCCACTTCCGTCGCAAAGCGGGATGAGCGTGGAAGGACCCCGAGCGCGTCACCGGCGACTGCCCGTGCGGCAGCGTCGGCTGGGCGAGCGTGTGACCGAACACTGCTGACACACCCTGTCAGCACACCTCGGGCACAACCTTGGGATGCACAAACGCACGATGAGCCCATTCACCCTTGCCATCTCCGATTCCGAGCTCGCCGACCTTCGGGCGCGGCTGAAGGCCACTCGCTTCCCCGCGGCGGTCGAAGGCGTCGGCTGGGACGATGGCACCGACGCTGAGCTGCTCAGGCAGTTGGTCACCCACTGGGCGGAGCGCTTCGACTGGCGCACCGCCGAGCAGCGCCTCAACGCGATTCCGCAATTCATCGAGGAGATCGATGGCGAGCGGGTTCATTTCGTCCATGCGCCGGGTCAGGGCGCAACCCGCGTTCCCATCGTCCTTGCCAATGGCTGGCCCTCGAACTTCGTCGAGTTCCTGCCGCTCATCCCGCTGCTCACCGCCGAGCGAAACGGGGTGTCGTTCGACGTCATCATTCCCTCGCTGCAGGGCTTCGGCTTCTCGGGCCGGCCGACGAAGAAGGGCATGAACATGAGTCGCATGGGCCATCTCTGGGCCGAGCTGATGACCCGGCTGGGCTACGAGAAGTTCCTCGTTGCGTGCTCGGACCTGGGCTCCGGGGTCTGCTTCAGCCTGGTCCGCAACCATCCCGGCCGTCTCATGGGTGCGCACTACCTCAACGTCTTTTCGGGGTACCCGCGGCCGGAGGCGCCGACGCCCGAAGAAGTGGACTACTTCCGGCGCGTCGACCTGTGGACCTTCACGCAGGGCGCCTACGTCATGCTTCACGGAACCAAGCCGCAGACGCTCGCCGTCGGCCTCAACGACTCACCCGCGGGCCTGGCGTCGTGGATCATCGAGAAGTTTCACGGCGGGAGCCGGCTGCGGGACGGCCGCCTCGAGTCGGTCTATTCGCTCGACGACCTCTGCACCCTGCTCTCGGTCTACTGGTTCACCCAGACGATTGGTTCATCGGTTCGGCTGTACAAAGAGGCCTTCGCCGATCAAGAGCTGCTGGCACCGATGCCCCGCCACGACGTGAAGCATGGCGTGCTGGTGCCCGCCGACGTCGACAATCCCGCGCCGCGCGCCTGGGGCGAACGGCACTTGCAGAACCTTGTCCACTGGACCGAGGCGCGGCAGACAGGGCACTTCCCAGCACTCGAGACTCCGGAGCACTACGCGGCCGATATCCGGGCGTTCCATGGCACCCTGAGGTGAGCCGCGCGCACGCATGGACAAGACCGAACGCCTCTTCGCAGTCATGGACGCACTTCGCCGGCACCGCCGCCCCGTCACCGCGGCGGCGCTGGCCGAGGAGCAGGGGGTTTCCGTGCGCACGCTCTATCGCGACGTGCGGACGCTCATCGGTCTTGGCGCGCCCATCGTTGGCGAGGCGGGCGTGGGCTATATGCTGAAGCCGGGCTTCTTCCTGCCGCCGCTGATGTTCACGGCCGAGGAGCTCGAGGCGCTGGTGCTCGGCTCCCGCTGGGTCGAGGCCCAGCCGGATGCCGGCCTTGCCGGGGCGGCGCGCAATGCGCTGGGAAAGATCGCCACCGCCTCGCCCGACGACCTGCGCGACCGGATGAAGGACACCGGGCTCTGGCCCATCCTGATGCGCGGCGGGGCCGCGTCCGTCCCGGTGCTCGGCCTCGTGCGCCGGGCCATTCGCGAAGAGAAGGCCCTCCTCATCGTGTATGCCGACGAGAAGGGCCAGCCGAGCCAGCGCGACATCTGGCCGGTGCAGCTCGCGTTTCACGAGGGCAAACAGCTCATTGCCGCCTGGTGCTGCTTGCGCCAGGCCTTCCGCCATTTCCGCGTCGACCGCATCACCGCGGCCTCGGCGACCGAGGCCCGCTACGGCCGCCAGCGGTCCGTGCTGGCGCGGGAATGGAGGGAGGAATGGGAACGCCTGTATCCCGACTGAGTGCAGCCTGGGCCTGAATCAGCGCGGCTTCAATCCCAGCCGCATTGCCAGGAATGAAATCATCACGTCGGCCGCGGCCTGGGTGTATTCGTTCGTCATGCGGCCATGAAGGTAGAAGGACATACGCAGGCTCGCGGTGCCGAACTCCACCGCCAGCGCTGCGATGTCCGGCGAGCCCCGCGGGATGTCGATGCCGTGCGTCGCGAGCAGGTTGCGCGCGAGCGTGCCGAGGCGCGCGATGGTGGATTCGAGCGCGCGAAAGCTCACATCCGAGACCGGTCCGGTCAACAGGACGACCTGCGCCGCCGGATGCGTGCGGTAGAAATCCGCCGCCTCCTGAACCATGCGCGTGAGCGGTTCCTGCCAGTCCTTGGCCCCCAGGAGGCTTTGGGCATAGTTCGTCAGGTGCGCTTCCAGCGCCGCCAGTTGGCGCTCCGCGAGCTCGTTGAGCAGGGCTTGGGGGGTCGGAAAGAACTTGTAGATTGTCGACCGCGGGTACTCGAGACGCTCCGCCAGCGTCGGAATCGAGAAGGCCGAGAGCCCTGATTCGAGCAGCAACTCCTCCGCCGCCTGGAGCACGGCATCGACCCGGACCTTGGCGCGCTGCTGCTGCGGCTTGCGCGCCACGAAATCTGGGTTGGGGGCGGATTGACGCGCATCGTCAGCCATGGCGCTTGACTCCATTGCGTTCGTCGCGGACTCGAAGTCGGCGGAGCTGGTTCTTCCACGCCAGGGTTCGCTCGACAACCTGGCCGGCGGCGGCCGAGTCGTTCCTTGGACTCGACGCCCGGACGGGCACCCGCCTGGCCCTGATTTTCGCTTGAGGCGACTAGGCGACAAATGTCGCTTACGGCACTTTCGCGACAAATGTCCCTTTTCAGGGTAAACGTGAAGTGAGCTCATACCGCGCGTGCGGCTCGGCAACTGGCGTCTTGGAGCACGCGCCCACCCGGTCGGACTGAGGTCCCATCCGACCGACCCACAGGCTGTCAGGAGGAGGGACGTCATGGCGGCACGTCTGACTCGAAGCGTTCTCGTCGCGATGTGTTTTCTGAGCGCCGGCATCACACCGTCACCGGCGGCAGCACAATCGGACCTGCTCGGCAGCAAACGTGGCGGGCACTACTGGTTCGATTTCTGTACGGGCAAGTCCGATGCGACGCTCCTACCGCCCGACCCACGGTCACTCGTGACGCCGACGGCGAACAAGAACGTCGTCTTCAACGTGGGATGGAACTCGTGCATGAACCGGGCTCCGCTGACGTGTGGCGAGCTGCGGTCGACCAATGCGGCTGGAGGGCGGCTGCTCGGCGGAAATGGAAATCCCGATGCCGGCTGGGAGTTCAGCGGCCATTCCGCCTGGAGTCTCTGGTCGATGTCGGCGTCTCAGTACAACGCGCTGTGGCTGAGGTGGGGCCTGCCGTTCCGCCCTTCCGACTTCGACAACCTCGTCGCCGAGCGCTACGGCACTCCGCTCAGCTCGCAGCGCAATCCGTATCCTCTCCCGTTCGAGGATCCGAACCGCACGAACGGTGGCTCCGGCCAACTGCCGATGGCCCTGACCCAGACACGCAACGCCGACGGCTCGTGGAGCGGACAGATTGGCGTCACGTGTTCTGTCTGTCACAGCGGCCAGATTGGCAAGGCGAGCGACGGCGCGGGCCTGGGGGCGTTACACGGCACCAACGGCCTCACCGACGCGTCCCTGTTCCTGGGCGAGCTCGGAGGCCTCAACCCCGCCTTCACGATTGCCTCCCTGAATCGCATCCGCGGCACGGGGAACATCACCAACTTCCAGCTCTTCGCCCTGCTCACCATCTTCGACCCGGACGGGACGATCCCCGGCGTCATCCTCAATCCGGCGATCTGGGCGGCCGGCTCGACCGGCACGGAAGACCCGCCGAACTGGTGGAACCTCGGGCACCGGCCGGTGAAGTTCTTCGACGCCGGGATGAGCAGCGACGCCACGCGCATCGAGCTCTCGTGGTACATGCCGGGCGCCGCACTGCCGAACTACGAGGGCGGCTACGACTGGATCCTCGAGAACGAGTACGAGGCGAACACCTGGATGCTCGGCCTGAAGTCGCCGGCATACCCTCTACCGGTCAACACGACGCTCGCGCAGCAGGGGTCGCTCCTGTTCCACACGCTCGATCTGTGGGCAGCGAACCGCAACAACCCGGTCGTGAAGCCGCAGCAGGCCGGCAACGGCTCGTGCGCGAGCTGCCATGGAGCCTACGCGCCGCGCTACGTGAACGATCCGAGCTTCCTCGCCAATCCCTTGTTCGAGGGCATGGCGGCCAACGTCACGCCGATCAACATCATCGACACCGATGAAGCCCGACTGCTCGCCAACGACGGAGCCGTCGAGACCCAGGCCAGGAACAGCTTCTTCGGGTACAACGGCAAGGACGGGTGCGCCGAAAAGTACAACATGATCGGCTATCTCGCGCAGCCGCTCTACGGTGTCTGGGCGTCCGGTCCGTACTTCCACAACGGCTCGGTGCCCGACCTCTGGAGCTTGCTCAAGTCGTCGGACCGCCCGCGGATCTGGCGTCGCAAGTCGAAGCCGGCGAGGTTCGGCGTCGTGATGGGATTCGAGACCGACCTCGCGAAGGCGTATGACCCAACCAAGGTCGGGTGGAAGTACGACACGATTCCGTGCAGCTATCTGACCTTCTCGCCGTTCAACCACTGCAATCCGTGGGATCCGAACGAGACGCCGCTCATCGAAGGCGGACTGTCGCTGCTGTACGGCAACGGCGCGCTGGCCTGGAACCTCCTCGGCAGCATCACGGCCCCGAGCTTCTCGAACTCGGATATCGAGGACCGCAAGATCTACAACACCCGGATGTTCAGCCAGTCGAACTCGGGCCACACGTTCACCGACGTGCTGACCGATGCGGAGCGCACGGCGCTGATCGAGTACATGAAGACGCTGTGAGCCCTACGCTGGAGCGTGGCGGGGATTCGATCGCCACGCTCCGGCGCTGCGGCGGCCCACCCGCGCAGCGCCTCCAACCGACGGGCGGGTCTTCGTAACGCGGCTTCAACGACGCGGCGCGGCGACACGGGAAGTGCGCGACGAGGGGCCCGTGGCGGTTCCGTCACGCTGACCCTCGTCCAATTTCAACCATTTCCGCAAAACTCCAGCCCAGGCGAAATCAGACCACACGTACCCCTCGACTGCGACTCAGACGCAGACTCACGCCCAATTCAAGGCATGCTAGACACTACCTGGGCTGGAGCCTCGATTCCTGGAGGGGCATGGCAACCCAGCCTTGAACACTTGCCAGGAGATGCGCCCGTGGCGACGAGGGCAACTGTATTTGCATTGGTCTGTAGTGCGTGGCTGTTCGGCTGCAGTGCCAATCCAGGAACCTCGGATGATACGCAGGAGACCATCGACAACCTCGTGGAGGCTGGGTTCCCGGCCACCGACATCGCGGTCGTCGATGGCGTCGTCTACGTTGGAGGTGACGCGGCCGTAAGCCTTCAGGCCTCCCGCGAGATGCTCCAGACGGGCAAGGGCAGCCAGGAGCAGTATCGCACGACCAACCTCATCAGCCCCTCCGTGAGGAAAATCTGCGTCAACCCCACCTCCTCGTTCAACAGCTACTCCCGGCTGAGCCAAGGCCTTGACCTGGCCATCCAGAACTACAACGAGTTGGGCCTCACCTTCACCCTGGCACGTGGCCCCACCACCGGCTGCAACGCCAACATCACCGCGGCCACCACCTCGGGCGCCGGTGGCTCCTCGGGATTCCCTTCCGGCGGCAACCCCTACGGCACCCTCAACATCAGCACCTCGCTGGCGTCCTCCAGCGTCGACGTGAACGAGCACGTCATCACCCACGAGATTGGCCACACCATCGGCCTCCGCCACTCGGACTACTACAACCGCGCCATCAGCTGCGGCGGCACCGCCTCCAACGAGGGCTCTGCCGGCGTGGGCGCCATCCTCATCCCCGGCACGCCATCCACTGCCACCGTGGGCGGCTCCCTCATGAACACCTGCTTCCCGTCGAATACGACGGGCGAATTCACGAAGAGCGATGTCGCGGCAGTACGCGGTCTGTACTTCGGACCGCATCCTGAGCCTTGGCTGTCGATGACTGAACTTTCGGGTGCTGCGGGCGCCTTCCAGTACTGGAGTCTCCAGGTCCCCGCTGGCAAGTCGCAGGTGACGTTCAAGCTCAGCGCCGGCACGGGTGACGTGGACCTCTATGCCAGGTTCGGCACGCCGCCGACCACGACGACCTACGACTGTCGTCCCAACCTCAGCGGCAACAACGAGACCTGCACGTTCACTCTGCCTCAGGAAGGCACGTACCATGTTGGCCTTTACGGGAACTCTTCGTACTCCGGAGTCAGCCTGACCGGCACGTACGACGATCCGCCCCTTTGCCCGCCCTGGCCCTTTCCCTGGCGTTGGCCCATTCCCGTGGGCCCTCCTCCTCCGCCCCCGCCTCCCTGGGACCCGATCATCAACATCGCTGACAGCATCGTCGGCCACTTCAACTACTGGACGCTCGACGTCCCCTCAGGCCAATCGGTGGTGACCTTCACGCTCAGCGGCGGCAGAGGTGACGCGGACCTCTACGTCAATTTCGGCACCGTCCCGACGACGACGGCTTTCCAATGCCGTCCGTACCTCGGCGGAAACAACGAGACCTGCACGCTGACAGTGCCGTCGGCGGGCAGGTACTACGTCGGCCTCCACGCGTACTCGGCCTATTCGGGCGCTACTTTGACGACGACGTACTCGGCCGGGCCGTAGGCTCGAGACGCGGTGTTCCTTAAGACGGCCTTGAACATTTGCCAGGAGATGCACCCATGGCTACAAGGGCAACTGCATTTGCATTGGTCTGTAGTGTATGGCTGCTCGACTGCAGTGCCAATCCTGGGACCTCGGATGATACGCAGGAGACCATCGACAACCTCATGGAGGCTGGATTCCCGGCCACTGACATCGAAGTCGTCGATGGCGTCGTCTACGTTGGAGGGGACGCGGCTGTGAGCCTTCAGGCCTCCCGCGAGATGCTCCAGACGGACAAGGGTAGCCAGGAGCAGTATCGCACAACCAACCTCATCAGCTCCTCCATCAGAAAAATCTGCGTCAACCCCACCTCCACGTTCAACAGCTACAGCCGGCTGAGTCAGGGCCTTGACCTGGCCATCCAGAACTACAACCAGTTGGGCCTCACCTTCACTCTGGCACGTGGCCCCACCACTGGATGCAACGCCAACATCACCGCGACCACCACCTCAGGCGCCGGTGGCTCCTCGGGATTCCCCTCCGGCGGCAACCCCTACGGCACCCTCAACATCGGCACCGGCCTGAACACCTACAGCGTGGACGTGAACAAACACGTCTTAACGCACGAGCTCGGCCACACCATCGGATTCCGTCACTCGGACTACTACAACCGCGCCATCAGCTGCGGCGGCGCCGCCGTCAACGAGGGCAGCGGGGGCGTGGGCGCCATCCTCATCCCCGGCACGCCATCCACTGCCACCGTGGGCGGCTCCCTCATGAACAGCTGCTTCCCGTCGAGCACGACGGGGGAATTCACGAAGAGCGATGTCGCGGCATTGCGCGGTCTGTACTTCGGACCGCTGCCTGACCCCTGGCTGTCGATCACTGACGTTTCGAGTGCTGCTGGCTCCTTCAAGTACTGGAATCTTCAGGTCCCCGCTGGCAAGTCGCAGGTGACGTTCAAGCTCAGCGCCGGCACGGGTGACGTGGACCTCTATGCCAGGTTCGGCGCGCCGCCGACCACGACGACCTACGACTGTCGTCCCAACCTCAGCGGCAACAACGAGACCTGCACGTTCACTCTGCCTCAGGAAGGCACGTACCATGTCGGCCTTTACGGAGCCTCTTCGTACTCTGGAGTCAGCCTGACCGGCACGTACGACGATCCGCCCCTTTGCCCGCCCTGGCCCTTTCCCTGGCGTTGGCCCATTCCCGTGGGCCCTCCTCCTCCGCCCCCGCCTCCCTGGGACCCGATCATCAACATCGCTGACAGCATCGTCGGCCACTTCAACTACTGGACGCTCGACGTCCCCTCGGGCCAATCCGTGGTGACGTTCACGCTCAGCGGCGGCAGAGGTGACGCGGACCTCTACGTCAACTTCGGCGCCGCCCCGACGGCGACAACCTACCAATGCCGTCCGTACCTCATCGGCAACGGCGAGACCTGCACGCTGACAGCGCCGTCGGCGGGCACGTACTACATCGGCCTCCACGCCTACTCGGCCTATTCGGGCGCCACTTTGACAACGACATACACGGCGGGGCCGTAGGCGGAAGCACGGAAAGAGGGACCGGGCGGCGGACGGGCTCAGCGAGTCGGCCGCCCGATATCTCCCAGGTAGACGCCGATATCGTGTGTCCGTCGAGGACTTCGCGTGTGTACCGCTCGGGGCAGTGGCTCTTCCAGAAGTAGAAGTCGATATCCGCGAGAGGCTCCGGCGTCCCCTCCAGGATGGAGGGCACCTTCGTGTTGAGCAGAGCCACGAGGCCCTTGGACAGGTCTCCGTAGAAAGTGAGGATGCGCTCCGGATTCTCTACGTCCGATAGAAGGGCGGCGGGGAGCCACTCCTCCAACTCCGGAGGCCAGCAGGCGTTGAGGCCCAGCTGCGTGCGCTCGCCGTCCTCTCCCAGCACGGCACTGAGGCGCCACGCCTGCGTGCTCAAGCCGTGCTGCTCCTCGTACACGCACGCGGCCCGCTGGCTGACGACGTTCGCGGCAACCAGCAGGCGGTAGGGAAGCAACGCATCGAGTCTCAGGCTCGCGGTGCGCGGTCGGGCCAGGAAACAGGTCACCAGGTCAGCGGCAGTTCGTGCACGCCGAGCAGGTTCTCGTCCTTCTCGAAGCGGACCTCCTCCAGCAGCACGGCCAGCCGCAACGTGGGGATGCGCTGGAACAGCGTCTTGAACACCACCTCGAACTCAATGAGGGCCAGCGCGCGCCCCGTGCACAGGTGGATGCCATGGCCGAAGGCGAAGTTGCGGTGCGCTTCCCGGTGGGGGTCCAAGCGGTCCGGCTCCTCAAAGACCATTCCGTCACGATTGGCGGAGTCCGGCTGCGCGAGGATGCCCTCCCCGGCGCGAATGAGCTGGCCGCCCACGGTGACGTCTACCGTGGCGACGCGCTGCCGGGCGAGATGGGAGACATTGACGAAGCGCAGGAGTTCCTGGACCGCCGCGGTTATGGCGGCGGGGTCCTCCAGCTCACGGAACTTCTTGAGCTGCTCGGGGTGGATGAGCAGCGCCAGCGTCCCAAGGCCGAACATGTACGCGGACGGTCCGTGCCCGGCGTAGTACAGCGCGTGGAACAGGGAGGCCGCGTCCGGAGGGCTCAGCCTTCCCATCGCCACCTGCTCCGTGACGACTCGACCGATGAGCGTGTCGCCAGGCTCACGCAGGTTCGCCTCCACCAACCGCAGGAAGAAGTCATCCAGGGCCATCAGGGCCGCTCTCGCCTCCTCGCGGGAGGACGCGCGGGAGCCGACCGTCCTACTGAGGACATGCAGCTCGTCAGCGCCGTCATGGGGCACCCCGAGCAGGTCGCCAATGACTTGCAGGGCCACGGGGAGCGCGAACGCCGCCATCAGGTCCACCGGTTTCGGGCCGGCCAGCATCGCGTCGAGCGCCGCGTCCACGGTGGCCTGGATGCGCGGCCTCAGGGCTTCCATCCGCCGGGGCATGAACTCCTGAACGAGCATGGCCCGCTGCGCCCGGTACTCCACATCAGGGCGAAGGAAGAAGGCCAGCGGCCTCCCCTGCCGTGCCGCCGCCGCGGGCGACAGGTGCGGGAACCCTGGCAGCGTGGAGTCCGCGACCAGCCGGGGATCTCCCAGGACGGTCAACACGTCGTTGTAGCGACTCACCAGCCACGGCGTGTTTCCGTCCCACAACCGCACGGGGCAGACCGGGGCGTCCTGCCGCAGCCGCTCGTATTCAGCGGGAGGCTCCAGTCCTTGGGGAAGGGATAGGAAGGAGGGCTCATCGGGGTGCTCCTGTTCGGTCGAGCCGGGCGGCAACGCCCGCCACGGTGGGATGCTGGTACAGCTCACGCAAGCTGAGGTCCTGGCCCATCTCGCTCCTGATGCGGACCGCGACTTCGACGAGCTGCAAGGAATGGCCGCCGCGCTGGAAGAAGTCGTCGTCCGGAGCGACCGAGGCGACCTTCAGCACGTCAGCGAAGATGCGGCGGAGGTGTTGTTCCCTCGCCCCAATCAGGGAGCGCGGAAGCGAGGTCCGCGCATGGGGGGTCGCGGTCCGCAAGACTTCCTCGTAGGCCGCGAGCACCCCCTCGATGAAGGCGGGGTCGAAGAGGCTCGCATCGAATTCGGCCCACACGGTGTACGCGCCGTCGGAGCGTTCCTCCACCCGAAGGGTGAGCTCGAACTTCGCGGAGGGGAGGTCCAGCAGAGGCTCCGTCACCTCGCAGCCGTGCAATGACAGGGCTCCCGCCGTGCCCGCCGGATGGTAGACGAAGTTGACCTGGACGACGGGAGACCGCGTCGGATCTCTCGGCGGGGCCAGGTCCGCGACGAGCTGCTCGAAGGGCAGGTCCTTGTGCGCGTATGCAGCCACCGTGGCCGCCGCCACCCGGGTGAGCAGCTCGCGAAAGTCGGGGTCGCCGCGCAGGTCCACCTGGAGCACGACGGTGTTGACGAAGAACCCGAGCACCCGCTCGACCTCGGGCAAGTCCCTGTTGGCCACGGCCAGTCCCAGCAGCACCTGCTCCCGTCCCGCCCGGTGCCCGAGCACCAGGCCGCAGGCGGCGGCCAGCACCGTGAACACCGTCTGACGCTCGGTGCTCGCGAGGGCACGCACGCCGTGAGCAACGGCGGCGGGCAGCACCCGGTGCATGCGCCGTCCCCGCCCCAGCACGGGACGCGGGGAGACGAGGTCCAGGAACAGGGGGACGCCCGACAGCTGCTCCCTCCACCAGCGCGACAGCGACTCGCGCCGCGCGGCGGTGAGCTGCTCGCGCTGCCATGCGGCCCAGTCCGCGTACTGCACGGGCAGCTCGGGCAGGCTGGTGGGTTCCCCCAGGAGCGCCGCCCGGTACGCGAGGGCCAGCTCCTCGGTGAAGACCTGGAGCGATGCGCCGTCCGCCACCAGCAAGTGCACGGCGAAGACGAGGACGTACGTCCGGGGCTCCAGCCGAATCACGGTGAGCCGCAGCAAGGGACCGTGATCCAGGTCGAACGGCCGGGCCGCCTCCTCGTGCGCGTGTCGCAGGGCCTCGGCCTCGGTCGCGACCTCCAGGAAGCGGACATGCCCGTGCCCTTCCGCGGACACCAGCTGCTGCGTCCCCAGCGGGAAGACGGTGCGCAGCGGCTCGTGCCGCGCCACCAGCACGTCCAGGGCCTTCCGCAGGGCCTGGGGGTCCAGGGGCCCCGTCACGCGGTGGCAGCGAACGGTGGCGTGGGCCGCCCCGGTGGAGTCCATCCGGTGCAGGAAGCACAGTCGCTGCTGGGCGAACGACATCGGGAACGCGGTCGTCATCCGCGGGGCAGCCTCTTGATGACGGGCTTTGCGGCCGGGGCCTCGGCGAGCGCGTGGGCCAGCTGCGCGATGGTCGGCCCGGTGAGGATGGTGGCGAGGCCGACTTCCCGTCCCACCATCCGGCTCAGCCGGGAGGCCAGCCGCATCGCATGCAATGAATGCATGCCGAGCGCGAGCAGACTTTCATGGACATCCACCTGGCTTGCGCCCAGGAGCTCGGAGACCACCGCCGCGACACGGACCTCGGTCTCGGTCCTCGGCGCAGTGTAGGGCGCGTCCAGGCGCCGGCCGGTCGCGGGCAGCCGCGAGCGGTCCACCTTCCCGTTCGGAGTCAGCGGCCAGGACTCCAGGACGATGACCTCCGAAGGCACCAGATGCGCCGGCACCCTGCGCGCCAGCTCCTCGCGCACGGCCTGCGCCGACACCGGAGTCGTAGACCCGGCCACGACATAGCCCACGAGGCAAGGCTCCCCTGCCCGCGAGTCGACGAGCGCGAGGGCATCCACCACGCCGGCATGCGCGGCCAGGGCGGCGCGCACCTCCGCCAGCTCCACCCGGACGCCACGGACCTTCACCTGCTCATCACGGCGGCCCAGGAACTCGATGACGCCTCCGGGCAACCACCGGGCCAGGTCCCCACTGCGATAGAGCCGCGCCCCCGGATGTGTGCCGAAGGGGTCCGGGACGAATCGCTCGGCGGTGAGGCTCGGCTGGTCGCGGTAGCCCCTCGCGACACCGTCGCCACCGATGCAGAGTTCCCCCACGGCGCCGGGCGGAGCCACCTGCCCGTGCGCGTCGAGCACCACGAGGTGCGCATTGAACAGCGGTCGCCCGATGGGCACCTGGGTGGCGTCGGCGTCGACCCCGTCGTCCAGCCTGTGTCCGCTGACCATGACGGTGGTCTCCGTGGGACCGTAGCCGTTCGTCACCTTCGTGAAGCCCTCGCGCTGAAGCGCGCGGAACGCCTCCACGGGGAAGACATCTCCGCCCACCACCAGGCGGTCCAGGGCGGCGAAGGACTCTGGAGCGTCGGCCGCCAACCGGGACAGCACCACGGGCGGCAGCACCGCATGCGTGATGCGCTGCTCGACGAGACAGCGCGCCACCCCCGGCACGTCCCAGCCCGGCGGCAGGAAGTGGACGGCCGCGCCGTTGAGCAGCGCGCCCCAGACCTCCAGCACCGACATGTCGAAGGTCACCGATGCCATCACCAGCATCGTCTTGCCGGGCCCCAGGTCCTCGGCCAGGGCCGTCCGGTGCAGCGAGGACACGACCGAGTGATGCTCGATTTGAACGCCCTTGGGTCTGCCCGTCGACCCGGAGGTGTAGAGCACGTAGGCGAGGTCCGACGGGCTCCCCTCCGGCAGCGGCCCGGAAGACGCCGGCGGAAGCGCCTGCAGCACGACGGTGGGCAGCCCCCTGAGCTGGCCCTCCAACGCCGCCGTGGTGACGAGGACGCGGGCCCCGGCCTCCTGCATGAGCGGCTCCAGCCAGGCCGAGGGAGCGCCTGGGTCCAGTGACAGGAAGGCCGCCCCCGCCATGAGGACTCCCAGTTGGGCCACGACCAGCTCCGTCGAGCGGGGGATGCACACCGCCACGAGCGCCCCACGAGCGACGCCCAGGTCGCGCAGGTGATGCGCCAGGTGCTCCGCTCGACGCGTCAGCTCGGCATAGGTCAGCACGTGGTCGCCGGACCTCACCGCGGGGGCGTCGGGCGCGCGGCGGGTCCAATGGGCGAACACGTCATGCACCCGATACGACGGAGCCTCCTGGCGAGGCCCCACGCTGACGAGCGCGCGCCGGTCCGCGTCGCTCAGCAGCGACAGCCTGGACACGCGCGTGTCCGGCGCGTCGGCGATGGAGCGCAGCAGCTGCTGATACGCGGACAGCATGCCGGTGATGAAGAAGTCTTCGAAGAGGTCGGAGTCGAACTCCCACGAGAGCAGGATGCCGCGCAGGGCAGCGCGGGGACTGGAGCGCACGGGAGCCTCCGAGCGCGGAATGCTCACCACGTCCCCGGCCAGCCGTTGGATGTGCCCCGGCTCGGCGTAGAGCGGCACCGCGACGACGGACAGCTCGAACTTGGCCGAGCCGTTGCCCAGCCCCTCCACGAAGGAGACATCGAGCGGTGACGCGTCGAGCGTGCCCACCGACGAGTCGTGGAAGCTGAACATCGTCTGTATCAACGGATTGAAGCCACCCTGATGCCGCGCGGGCGACTGCGCGAAGATCTGCTCATAGGGCAGCTCCTGGTGGTCGTAGACCTCCAGCGTGGTGCGCCGCACCCGCGCCAGGAACTCCTCGAACGAAGGGTCTCCCTCCAGCCGGCCCCGCAGGACGACGGTGTTGACGAACATGCCCAGCAGGCCCTCGGTGTCCTGCCAGCGCCGGTTGGCGACCCCGGAGCCGACGAGCACATCCTGGGAGCCGGTATACCGATGCAGCAGGACGAAGAACGCGGAGAGCAGCGTGGTGAAGAGGGACGCGTTGTCGCGGTCCGCCAGGGCCTGGAGGCGACGCGCGAGGTCACCGTCAATCTCCACCCGGGGCGCCACCCCACGAAACCGTCTTCCATGGGGAGCCACGCGACGGGGGAGCTGGAGCCGGGTCTCCGCGCCCTCCAATTCCTGACGCCAGAAGCGGCGCTGCGCCGCGGCGGCCTCGGTCTTCACCCACTCGCGCTGCCAGCGCGCGTAGTCGGAGTACTGCACCGCCAGCGCGGGGCGTCGCACCTGGCCGTGGCGGACATGTTCGGCATAGCCGTTGAGCAGCTCGCGCACGAAGACGTTGAAGGACCAGCCGTCGTGCACGATGTGGTGTTCGACGTGCACGAAGAGGTGCTCCTGCGCGCCCAGTCGCAGCAGCCGCCAGCGGAAGGGCCTGCCTTCGGCGAGCGCGAACGGGGCCTGCACCGCGTCCCGGACCGCCTCCGCCACCCGGGTGGCCAGCAGCGCTTCCTCCACGTCGCCGAAGTCCTGGAGGGGGAGCTCCACCTCCCACGGGGCCTCCAGCTCACACCGCAGCTCGCCATCCACCTCGGGGAAGCGCGAGCGCATCACGTCGTGGCGACGCACGATGTCGGTGAGGCTCGCCCGCAGCGCGGCGAGGTCCAGCGCGCCCTCGAGCCGGAACACCGCCTGCGTGTGATAGGCCCGCGCGTCCGGGTTGAGCTTGTGCATCAGCCACACCCGCTCCTGGCCGAACGAAGGCGTGAGCGCCATTCCCGCGCCACCGCTCCGAGGGCCCAGGTCCACCCCACCCCGCGCCTCCTGCAAGCGCGCCGCGAGCCGGGCCACCGTGGGGGTCTGGAGCACCTCGCTCAATTCCAGTTGCGCGCCCAGCACACGTCGCACCCGGGCCACAAGCTGGGTGGCGAACAGCGAGTGCCCTCCCAGCTCGAACAGGTTGTCATCGCGCCCCACCCGCTCCATCCCGAGCAGCGCCGCGGCGATGGCCGCCAGCGCCACTTCGCCGGGCGACTCCGGCGGCTGGTAGTCCGTCCGCTCCGCGCGTGGGGGGCGGGGCAGCCGCGAGCGGTCCACCTTGCCGCTGGTGTTCAGGGGCCAGGCCTCCACCACGACCACGACATCCGGCACCAGGTAGCCGGGCAGTCCGCGTTGAAGCTCCGCGCGCACCGCGTCGCCGGACAGCGCCGCTCCGGTGACGGGCATCACGTAGCCCAGCAGGCGCTCCCGCGTGTCGTCGATGAGGGCGACCGCGTCCCGCACGTCCGGAAGCGCGGCCAGGGCCGCTTCCACCTGACCCAGCTCGATGCGCGCGCCGCGAATCTTCACCTGGTCGTCGCGCCGGCCCAGGAACTCCAGCGTGCCGTCCGGCAACCACCGGCCCCAATCGCCGCTGCGGTACAGCCGCCCTCCCGGCACCGGACCGAACGCATCCGGGATGAACCGCTCGGCGGTCAGGACGGGCCGCCCCAGATATCCGCGCCCGACACCTTCCCCGCCAATGCACAGCTCGCCCGCAACCCCGTCGGGGACGAGGCGCAGGTGCTCATCCAGGATGACCACGTGGTCGTTGGAGAGAGGGCGGCCGATGGGCACACGCTCCCCTTCCACGTCCTGCACCGCATGGAGCGTGCTGGCCACCGTGACCTCCGTCGGGCCATAGCCGTTGACGAAGCGGTGGTGCGCGCTCCACTGCCGGGCCGTTTCCGGAAGGCACACGTCCCCGGTGCTCATCACCACCTGGAGGTCGGGGAAGCCGCCCGGTTGCAGCGTGCGAAGGACGGTCGCGGGCAGCACCGCGTGGGTGATGCGTCGGTCCACCAGCACCTGGGCCAGCAGCTCGCCAGAGAGCGGCGACGCATCCAGCGTCTCCAGCCGGCCTCCGTTGGGCAGCGCCATCAGCAGGTCGAACAGGGAGGCATCGAACGACGGGTGGAAGAACTGCAGCACCCGCGTGTCCGGCCCCAACGCGCCCAGGAAGTCCCGCTGCGCATGGAGGAGGTTGGCGACGCCGCGATGCTCGGTCATCACCAGCTTGGGCTCGCCCGTCGAACCTGACGTGCAGATGATGTACGCGAGGTCCTCCGGGAGGAGCGCCGTGTCCTCCACGGTCCCCACGCCCACGTCGGCCCCTGACTCCAGGAAGGGCACTCCCGGCACCTGGCTTTCGGACGCACCCACCACGAGCGCCGCGCCGACCCTGCGAACGATGTCCTCGCGCCACGCCTGGGGATGTGACGGCGCCAGGGGCAGATAGGCCGCGCCCACTCGCCAGACGGCGATGGCGAGCTCGACGAAGGCCGCGCCCCGCTCCAGCACCACCGCGACCACGTCTCCGCGTCCGAGGCCCCGGGCTCGCAGGCCGGCGGCCAGGGCACTCGTCCGAGCCCCCAGCCGCGCATACGTGGTCTCAAAGGTCCCCTCCGAGAGCGCGACACGATCGGCATGCCGCCGGCACTGCTCGACGATGACGTCCACCCCCGAGCGCCACGGTCCATGGTCGACCCTTCCGCCCTGCACACGGGCAGCCTGCGCCGCGCCGTCCAGCGCCCTGCGCACCTCTTCCGGGGTGTGCCCCTCAAGCGCCCAGGGACTCTTCAGACGGAGACTCGCGAGCAGGCGTTCATACTCGGTTCCTGTAACCAAAGCGGACGGGGGCGTGGAGGGCAAGGGAGCTCCTGGAAGCAATGACACACATCGCGGCCGCCACGCGGAGGGGGGTCCGACGCAGCTCGCGGCCCCGGACCTTTAACACGCGAAAATCCACTGCGACACCCAAGTCTGATACAAGGCGAGAGGAACGCATACCCGCAGGATGTAGGAGTGCACCGTGGCCTCGAACAACATCGCTCATGCGGATGGACCTGGGCTGTCGCTCTTCGCCGTGGGCGATGTCTTCGTGGACCGCGACGACCCGGCGACGGCCTTCTCCTCCGCCCGCGACGTCCTGAGCTCCGGTGATGTCGTCTTCGGCAACTGCGAGGGTGTCTTCAGCGACGACATCCATCGTGCCCCCAGCGCCGGCTCGGCCGTCACCGCGCCCGCGGCGAACGCCGCCCCCTTGGCCAGGGCGGGCTTCGACATCATGTCCCTGGCCAACAATCACAGTCTCGACGGGGGACACGCCGCGCTCCTGTCCATGCGCCGAACCCTGGCGGACCTGGACATCGCCACGGTGGGCGCGGGCGCGAACCTCGCGGAGGCCACCGCGCCCGTGTATCTCGAGCGCAATGGAAGACGGCTCGCCTTTCTGGCCTTCAGCTCCGTGTTCCCCTACGGCTATGAGGCGCGCCCGGCCATCCCGGGGCTCGCGCCCTTCCGTGCACACACCCGCTACACGCCCGTGGAGCTGACCTCATGGAGTCCGGGCATGGCCCCCGTGGTGAGCACCGAACCGCTGGTCGAGGACCAGAAGGTGTTCATCCGCAGCCTGACCGAAGCACGCGCGAAGGCAGACATCGTCTTCGTCAGCTTCCACTGGGGTGACGCCACCGTTCCGTTCTCGCTGACCGACCATGAACGACGGACGGCCAGACTCGCCATCGACCACGGGGCCGACATCGTCGTGGGTCACCATCATCACATGCTCCGCGGTGTCGAGTTCCATGCCGGCAAACCCATCTTCTACGGTCTGGGACACTATGTGTTCGACCTGCCGAACCTCCCCGAGCGCCTCGCGAAAGACGGGTACCTGGGCGTGGGACGGCCGGAGGAGATGGCTGCCTGGGCCCGCAGGTTCGGCGAGTACATGATTCGCCCGAGGGAAGGCTACCCACTGCTGCCGTTCCACCCGGATTCGAGGCTGACCGGCGCGGCGGTGATTCACATCGCGCCATCCGGGCGCATCTCCGCCGGCTTCCTGCCGGCCATCATCAATCCGGCCAACGAGCCGATACACGCGTCCGCGGACAACGACGAAGGCAGGCGGGTGGTCGCCTATCTCGAACGCTGCTGCGCGGCCGAACAGCTTCCGACAAGGCTGGTCACCCCTCGGCCCGACTCCGGACTGCCCACCTCGTGCATCGAGTTCGTCTCGACCTCAACCGACTGAGCCCTTGGGAGGTCGGGCATCTCTTTCCTACCCGTACTTCTCGCTCATGTGCGTCCACGAACGCGTGGCCAGCTCGCGCAGCACCTTCTGATCCACGTCAGCGAGTTTGTTGATGTAGAGGCAGCTCTTTCCGTTCTTGTACTTCCCCAGCTTTTCCATCAGCGGATCGGACGCGAGGAAGTCCGGCACGATGTAGAGCACGGTCGCGCCCTTGCGTGGGCTGAAGCCGATCTTCGGCCAATCCGCCTCGCCCATCGTGTTCGTGAGTTTGTATGAGCCATAGCCGATGATCGACGCCCCCCACATCGCGGGCTTCTCACCGGTGACCTCGCGCAGCAGCTTGTCGATCGCCTTGGCGTCCGCGCGCCTGGCATCGTCATCGACCGCGGCGATGAATTCGGCGACCGAGGCCTTGTTCTTCTGCGTTTTGACCGCCGCCTTCTTGGCTGCGACTTTCTTGACCATGAGCGTTCCTCCCGACTCGGGCACCTCACGCTACGCAATCGCGCGCGGGAGCGGAAGCGTCAGGCGCGCGGCACACCGGCCCGGTCGCGCCCCCACCATCGCGCGGGCAAGGCGTCGTTCTCCGGGGCGATTCTTGAAGACGAAACTCCGCTTGCACCGAGGGGAGTCGACACTGCCCACCGCTCCGCATCGGCTTTCTTCCGTCACCTCGCGCCGTGTACTCACTTCGTCCGCTTTCACGGCCCGCTGAGCGGGTGGCGGAGTTCAACTCAACTCGTCCCCCAGTTGCCCAGAAAGTCGCCCATGGTGAGCCGCACACCTTGGTTGCGCAAGATGCCGTAGGCGGTGGTCACGTGATAGTAGAAGTGGGGGATCGCGAATGCGATCAGAAACTGGTGGCCACTGGAGCGCATCGAGCCACGGCGGTGCTCGATCACGATCTCTCGTTCGAGGCCAGCTTCGAGGTCGCCTGGCGCAATCTCTCGGAGATACGAGATCGTCGCATCGAGCCGCTGGTGCAGCTCCGCGAAGCTCTTTGCATCGTTCGCGGCCGGCACCCGTGGCACACCCAGCAACTGCGCGATCGCCAACCTGGCTCCCTCCGCGGCCCAGTGGACTTGAGCGGCGAGCGTGTACATATGCAGGTCGGCTGGCGCGGCAAGCTCAACGCCGCGCATGCGCCCTTCCCCAGCGAGTTGGGCGTCCAGCAACGTCGCTTCACCGCTGCCATTGGCAGCGGCATGGGCTTCGGCCTTCGCCAACTGCGCTTTCAAGGTGGTCAGTCCGCGGACGAACATACCGGCAGATAGATCGTAGGCATTCAAAGACATGGCCCATCCTTCACCGCGTCATGCGCCAGTGCCAACCGGCGCGTATGGATGAAATGCGATACTTACCGCACCTTGTCCCTCGCAGCCAGCCGAGCGTACGTCCAACGGGTTTCATCAAGGGTCGAATCCCGAATCGTGCGCAGTCGGTTCGGAGAAGGAGCGGGGAGGCATCACCGCCGCTTCGTCGAGCGGTGTCGGGGAGGAGGAGGCTGTGCATGCCCCGCGTCGACCGCGGTCAAGGGAGCGATGTCCTTTCCCGAGGGGGCTGCCGAGAGTGTCTCCAGGTACGCGCAAAACATGTCGGCCAACGCATCGGAGTATGTGGCGATCTCCGCGGGCGTTCGAGGGCTCTCCGAGAAGGACTTACCCACCGCGCTGAGCGTCGTCATGAGGAGGTCTCCCGCGAGCCTGCGCGCCGGATTGGGAGCAGAAGGGAGGACCTCACGCATGAAGGCCTCGAACGTGGCCTTGCTCGATGCCCGCACCACGCGGGCTTCAGGCGCATCGCGATAGAGGGGCGCGGCGTCGCTCAGCGCGACACGTACCGCTGCCTCGTCGCACTCGGATTGGACAAAGGTGTGAACCAGTGCGCGGAGCCGTGCGAGCGGCGGCCGAGTCGTGTCCTCGAGCAGCTCGCGAGTGAGCGCTGTCATCTGTCGCCACTCGTCTGCCTGGAGTCGGAAGAGGACCGCCGCCTTGTTCGGGAAGTACTGGTACAGCGACCCGACGCTGACGCCGGCCTTCTCGGCCACGCGTGCCATCGTGAAGCGCGGTGCTCCCTCCTTCGCCAGAACCTGAATAGCCGCGCGCAGGACCGCCCCGACGAGCTCGTTCGAGCGCGCCTGTTGAGGCTCTTTTCTCGTGGAGATCCGGGGACTTCGTCGAGGGCTCACGCGCGCTCCAGTCAATGCGAATTGTGAACCTGAATGATTCGTCGCATTTTGTCCACCGTCACGACTTGATGCCGCACGGAACGGAGAACACGATGACCACGCTGACACGAAGCCCCCTCGCACCGCTGCTCGAGCGCCTGTTCCAAGAGGCCGAGGCGGTGTCGCCTCTCGCCATCCCGGAGGTGGCGGCGCTCTCGCGCGAGGAGCGGGAGCGCATGATGCGAAGCAAGACGGACTACCTCGACTTCTACGGGCGGCTCAAGGACGCCGCGCTGGCCGTATCGCGCGAGACGGGCCTCCTGCTCTACATGCTGGCACGCAGCTCGGGCGCGCGGACGGTCGTCGAGTTCGGGACGTCGTTCGGCATCTCGACGCTGCACCTGGCCGCCGCGCTCCGAGACAATGGTGGAGGCCACGTCATCACGAGTGAGTTCGAGCCGTCGAAGGTGGCTCGTGCTCGAAGCAACCTCGAAGCGGGAGGCCTCGCGGACCTGGTGGAGATCCGCGAAGGAGATGCGCTGAAGACGCTCGCGCTCGATCTCCCCCCGAGGATCGACCTGCTCCTGCTCGACGGGGCGAAGGCACTCTACCCGGACATCCTGCGAATGCTCGAAGGCCGGCTCCGCCCGGGGGCTCTCGTTGTCGCCGACAACGCCAACGACAGCCCTGACTACCTCACTCGGGTTCGGGACCCGAGGAGCGGCTATCTCTCGACGCCGTTCGCGGAGGACGTCGAGCTGTCCATGCGGCTCGGCTGAAGCGAGGGGGTTGGGGTGTGTCTACAGGCGCAGCCCGGTGAACAGGTCGCCACTCCGCTCGATGTCGAGCCGCAGCTGCGTGGCGACATCCGCGCAAGTGTTCCGTCCGGTCTCCAGCCTCAGAACGTCCCCGTCCAGGGTCAGGTCCCCTGCCTCCAGACAGCTCAAGATGTCGGTGTCCCTGAGCCAGCCGTCCATGTCCAGGCGTCCGCCGAAGGCGGCGGGATGGTCCGAGAACTCCTTGGGCAGTCCTATTGGAATGCCCCGGTATTCGAAGCGCATGGGCGCGTCCGACTGGAAGGCGAACTCCAGCACGCGGGGTCTTCCCTGGTAGGTGAAGCGCGCGCGAAGCTGGAAGCTGGGGCGCTCCGGTGTCCCCGGGTCCCACCGCGTGTCGATGCCGGGATAGTAGACGCGGGGGATGAAGACCTGCTCGCCCCCTACGGACAGTCGCTTGCCGGTGCCTACCTCCACGGGGCCCTGGAGGTGAAGCACGCCAGGGGACCCCGCCACAGAGTCCTGACAGGACATCGCCGGGGAGAGCACCTCTTCAGCGTCCTCGCAGCGCACTTCGGTCGGCAGGTCCATCCGCAGGTCCGCCAACCTGAAGGTCAGGGTCTCCACCTTGAAGAAGAGGCCGTCGTACGAGACGAAGGTGGGGGCCTGGTCGATGCTGTCATCCGGAGTCACCAGGGCCGTGTGCGAGCCGTAAACGAAGTCGAGCAGGTAGGTATTGTCGGGACCACCGCAAGCGCAAAGACCCAGTGTCGCGGTGAAGCCGAAGGCACGGTGCAAGGAACGTGATGGCATATTTGAAGGGAAGCACTGCTCGGAAGAAGGTGCGTGCACCGGAGCTGGACTCATCGATACAGCCCTCGGCAAGATTCACTCTATACCGGTGACGCGGGAAGGGGACAGACATCCCCCCTCGCGGCACTTGTCGGGCCAAACCAGGGTTCGTCATCGGCGTGCTCCTCGGAGGGGGCAACCGAGCGAGGGAGCGAGTGTAGGAGATGCTCGCCGGGGAAAAGGATCGGGTCTTCTCAGACCCAATGCCCCGCGCCACATGCGCGGCTCGTCCCCGCCAACCTCCGCGACATGGAAGTGTTTCCCGAGTGGTTCGGCGCATCGGACCGCGGCCTCCATGCCGGGCTTTATGGTGTTGATCTGATATTACGGATTGTTCTATATGTTCGCGGCCGAGATTGTCTTTTCACTTTATCGGCTCAGAAAACAAGAGGGGTCAGCATGAGGTCGTTCGCGAAGCCGGCAGTGATTGTCTGTTCCATCCTGGGGTTGATTGGGACCGCGCATGCCGGAGCCAAGTTCAGTTTCAATGTCACGGTCGATCCGGGAGTTCGCCTTGCGGCCGGCAACATGGGGGATGCCCGCGGCAGCGCGGATGTCCTGCAGTTCATTGGATGTCACACGTTTGCACGCCGCGCGATTGCGCCCTATCTGCTCTGCGAGGCGCGGGACGCCTGGGGTACTTATGGAACCTGCACCAGCATGGATGCCAACTTGATTGCGGCGATCCAGAGCATTGGCCCGGCCTCCTATATTCTCTTCAAGTGGGACACGGCGGGGGAGTGCACGGATATCGAGGTGCGCAATGACTCCCGCTACCCGCCCATGACGCCGTAGTTGTTTGTGTTTCCTTCAGCGGAGCGGTCCCCTCACGGCGGGCCGCTCTGTCTGTCGATGTGTATTCGGAGGTTCCGCGGTGGCCACTCCCTCTCGAAGCCGGTTCCTCATTCCCTTGCTGACCGGAATGCTCGGCTACGGCGTGGCGTGGATGAGGGTGCCGCCTCACCCGGGCAACGACGCGTTCGCGGAAGCCTTCGCGCGCCAGGACTCGAAGTTGGAGGCGCTCACGGCGCAGCTCGCTCGTGTCGAGGCGAGGCTGGCGGAGTCCCAGACCCGCGCTCCGCCTGAGCGCGGGCCGAGCAGCGCGATGCAAGCCGCCGTGCCCGAACCACTCCCTTCGTCACCCGAGAGCGTGGCGGCGTTGGCGCAGGGGCAACAGCTCATCCGCGATGCGGCCGACGCTCGCCGCTGGGGGCCGCACGAAGTGGCGGAGCTCCGGCGGCTGATGCAGGACATGACGGGCCACCAGCAGTTCGAAGTCATGCGGCAATTGTCGGTCGCCATCAACAGTGGTGCCATTCACGCCTCTGCTTCAGCCATCCTCCGCGAGTAGCGGCGTCGAACTGGAGAGTGTCTGCTTTCGCGCGGCGACACGCGCTCCAAGGCAGTTGCTCCGTATCCTGGTGGCTCCCACCGTTGCCCTCCTGGCTCTGGAGGGAGCGACATGCACTCGAAGTATGGCTTCGCCCTGGTATGTCTGGGGTTGATGGGGTGCGCGGAACTGGACCCAACACCTGAGGCGGTCAAGGCCCAGGCCTGCGCGCCGGGCGTGGCCCAGCGGGTGAAGGTCGTCATGCCTCCGGGCGACGACCCGCCCTGGGACGAGCCCGCTCCCGTGAATCTGGTGGACGCCCAGGGGACCCTCTTCTTCGCCGTGAACCTCCGCGATGGCCGCAGCGCGCTGTGGCGCAGCGACGGCTCGGACGCGGGCACCTTCCCGGTGAAGTCCTTCCCGGCGGTGACACCCCGGCGGAACAGGGGCCTCGGCGCGCTGGTCCCGGTGGGCAGCCAGGTGTTCTTCCAGGTGTGGAATCCCGACACCGGCAACGAGCTCTGGGTGAGCGACGGCACGGAGGCCGGCACACACCTGGTGGCGGACCTGATGCCGGGGACGGCGGGCTCCTCCCTGCCCCTCCCCACCGCGCTGGACGGCGCGCTCTCGTTCTTCCGAGTCACCCCGGTGGCGGCGGGGACACAGGTGGAGTTGTGGCGCTCGGATGGGACGGCCTCGGGCACGGTGCAAGTCGTGAACTTCGGCGTGCTCGCCACGCTCCAGGGGCAGCGCCTGAGGGTGGGCGACGCCCTGCTCTTCTTCCTCTCCGGGTCGAGCGGTGGCACCGCGCTGTGGCGGACCGATGGCACGGCCTCCGGGACCTCCTTCGTCAAGCGGCTGGACGCCGAGGGGGCACCCCTGGGTGACGTGAGGAGCCCCGACAGCGGAGCCCCGGGCTTGTTCACCCTGTTCGACGGCCCCAATACCGAGGTGTGGAAGACGGATGGCAGCGCGGCTGGCACGGTGCGCCTGGACGCGTTCGGCCGGAGGATGCGGCTGCTCGGGGCGCTGGGGGCGTCGGTGTATCTGACGTCCGCGGATCCAACCACGCGGCGCATGGGACTGTATCGCCTGTCCCTCGCTGGAGGAGGCAAGGCCACCGTCAAGGTGCTGCCCAATCCCTACGCGGACATGGAAGGGACGACGCCCTACCTGCAGAACACCACCAGCTCCGGCGGGCGGCTCTACTTCTCCGTGGCCATCGGCAGCCCCTTCCCTGGCCCCGCCGCGCTGCGCGTGGGCCTTTGGGTGACGGATGGCACCGCCGAGGGGACCGTGCAGCTCCCCGTCGAGCTGAGCATCTCGGAGTACTACTGGTCCCCCCTCTACGCCACGGGCATGGGCGCGGTGCTCTTCGGCGGGGCCACGTCGCCCATCTACTACAGCGAGCCCTGGGTGACGCGGGGCACGGCCGTATCCACGGGGCAGGCCGCGGACATCTCGGGAGGCTCCTCTCCCCAGGGCTTCACCCGCGTCGGGGAATGGGTCTACTTCAGCGCGCAGGACGACACGCTCGAGCCCCAGTTATGGTCCCTGCCCGCCGACCTCGCGTGTCCTCCGGGCCCCGCTCTGGAGTAGGCGCTCGCCCCGCGCGCCAGCGACGGTTCGGTGTCATGAGTCAGAGCCGGTCCTCGAAGGCGGTCGAATCGAACGCTCCGCGGTTCGGCTTCTCGAGCCACGAGGGGTGAAAGTACAGCGCGAGTTCCGCGTGGTAGGCTTTATACCCGGAGGGGTCGTCGGGGTCGGTCTCGAGGGTGCGCCCCTTGAGCGCTTTCTTCCAGAACGGGTCGACCGGAACGCCCTCCTTCCGTTCCGGAATCGTCGCCAGAAAGACGATGCTGCTCGCCTCTTCCTGTGCCTCGTTCCCGAAGCGCGATGGGTCCATCGCCGCCCCCGCGCCGAACCGCTCCAGCCGGGTGTAGATTCGCCGCTCCTCGTAAGCGACGCTTTCGATATTCGCGAGCAGATGTCGCCCGAACAACTCGGGGCCGAATCTCCGCCCGATGGGCAGCGTTGCCTGGGGGTGTACGGCCATCAGCTCGACGCGCAGGTACCGGGAGAGCGGTGCTTCCTCCGGCGGCAGCAACAAGGTCCCGAGCGTCCAGGCCTCACGGAGGTTGAAGAGGTTCACGTCCAGGCATTGATCGAGGCGAGGACCGCGAAGTATCTGAATCGATTCGCGGAGATCTTCTTCGAACAAGGCGCCGAACGACTCGCACGCGCGCTCGAACAGCTCGGCGCGCCCCTCGGCGGACCGCAGCAGCTCGTTTGCCTTCTTCGGCTCGAGGCCTTCGTCGATGACCTCGAGGAGGTTGTTGAAGGCCTCCTTGGCGACGAGGATATCGACGAGCTCGAGCGGGGTCGGCCCGCGGAGCTCATCGGCCACGACACGTCCTACGAAGAGAGCAGACACCCGAAAACCTCCTGGAGCTTCGCGAAGGCCACCAGCCAAGCACGAGGTGCTCCGCTTCGTGCACGGCGAAAATCGCGTCGTACTCCCGGAAGCAGCGTCCCTGAGTGCCTTCGTCGCCGCGCTCGTCCTCCAGCGTCGGACGCGGCGGGAGTGCCCCCACACCAGGTCGTCCTTCCGCCGCGCGTGCAGGTAGCCAGGCACATCGAGCGGGCGCTGCCTGGACAGGTCCACACCGCCAGACAACCGACGCGGGGACCAGAGGCCATGCCCCTGAATCCACCCGGGCCCCGGCACCGGCAGGCGGGGAACCACGAGGGATGAATGGCGCGGAGCGTCCTGTTGCTCCGCCCAATCCATGACGCAACCCCCAACCGACTCCTTCGCCCCTGGCGGCTCCCCTGCCGCCTCGGGACTCAAGGGCCTGCTCGCCTCCCTCTGGCTGGCCGTGCGCGGCTCCACCGAGGACCTGGCCACCGGGCCCGTGGACCGCGCCTTCCTGCTGCTGTCCGTCCCCATGGTGCTGGAGATGGTGATGGAGTCCATCTTCGCCCTGGTGGCCGTGCTCTTCGTGTCCCGCCTGGGCGCGGACGCCATCGCCACCGTGGGCCTCACCGAGTCCGTGCTCACGCTCTTCCAGACCGTGCCGTTGGGGCTGTCCATCGGCGCCACCGCGCTCATCGCCCGCCGCATCGGCCAGAAGGACCCGGAGCGCGCCGCGAGCACCGCCGTGCAGGCCCTGGGACTGGGGCTGGCCCTGTCCGTGCCGCTGGCGCTCGCCGGCAGCCTCTTCGCGCGCCCGCTCCTCGTCGCGCTGGGCGCGGCTCCCGGCGTCGTGGAGCACGGCCTCGGGTACACGAGGCTGATGCTGGGCAGCTTCCCCATCATCATGCTGCTGTTCCTCATCAGCGCCATCCTGCGCGGCGCGGGGGACGCGGCCACCTCCATGCGCGCGCTGTGGCTGGCCAACTCCGTGAACATCGTGCTCGCGCCGCTGTTCATCTTCGGCCTGGGGCCCGTGCCCGCCATGGGCGTCACCGGCGCGGCGCTGGCCACCACCGTGGGCCGCTCCACCGGCGTGCTGTACCAGGTGTACCGCCTGCTCAAGGGCAGCGGACGTCTGGAGCTGCACCGCCGTCACCTGCGCGTGGAGCTGTCCACGCTGCGCTCGCTGCTCAAGCTGTCCGGCGGCGCCATCCTCCAGTCGCTGCTGGGCATGTCCAGCTGGCTCGTGCTGATGAGTATCGTGGCCACCTTCGGCAGCACGGCGCTCGCGGGCTACACGCTGGCCATGCGCATCCTGCTCTTCGCGCAGCAGCCGTCCTGGGGCCTGTCCCACGCGGCGGGCACGCTGGTGGGCCAGAGCCTGGGCGCGGGCGACACCGACCGGGCCGAACGCGCCGCGTGGCGCGCCAGCTTCTACACGCTCGGCTTCCTGGGCGTGGTGGCGGTGGGCTTCCTGGTGTTCGCCGAGCCCCTCATCCACCGCTTCACCTCCGACCCGGAAGTCGCCCTGCACGCCGCGCGCTGCCTGCGCATCGTCAGTTGCAGCCTCGTCCTCTACGCCTTCGTCACCGTGCTGCCCCACGCCTTCAACGGCGCGGGGGACACCACCACGCCCACCGTGGTGAACGCCCTCTTCTCCTGGGGCCTCCAGTTGCCCCTGGCGTATGTCCTCTGCCATCCGTTGGGCTGGGGCCCCACGGGCGTGTTCGTCGCCATCGCCGTCACCTACGGCGCGCTGGGCCTGACCAGCGCCGCCCTCTTCCGCAGGGGTGGGTGGAAGCTGCGGCACGTTTGATGCCGGACCGGCCCCCCGGCATTGGACAGTCGGCACTACCCGGGGGCTGAGTTGAAAGCGCTCGCCCATATGCCGACTTTCCCGGGACTCTCGCAGCGTGTGGGTCCCCGGAGCGCCCGGGACACCGGAGGCGCCCGACACCCCGGAGCGCCCCCGGACGCACCGCCGCGAGTCCCAGGGTGCAACGGTTGGTGAGGGGCGTTACACATGGCGGGCAACGAGCGACTGGGAGTGGCGATTGTAGGCGTGGGCGGAGCGGTGGCGACCACTGCGGTTGCGGGCATGGAGCTGCTGCGCCGGGGGCTCGTGGACACGCGAGGGCTGCCGCTGGCGAACGTGAAGGGCATGGAGCTGGCGGAGTACGACTCGCTGACGTTCGGCGGTTGGGACCTGTTCGAGGAGGACCTGGCGAAGGCGGCGCGCAACCACGCGGTGCTGACGGAGGCCCAGCTGGCGGCCGTGACGCCCACGATGGAGCGCATGCGCCCCTGGGCCGCGGCCTCCAACGCGAAGTTCTGCAAGAACATCGTCGACACGGCGACGAAGAAGGCCCGCTCCCTGCGTGAGCAGGTGCAGGCCATCCGCGACGACCTCACCCGCTTCAAGAAGGACGAGAAGCTGGACCGCGTGGTGGTGGTGAACCTGGCCTCCACGGAGAAGAGCGTGGACCTCACCCGGCCGGAGTTCGCCACGCCAGAGTCCTTCGAGAAGGCCCTGGACGCGAATGACGCGGACATCGGGCCCGCGATGCTCTACGCGTACGCGGCCATCGTGGACGGCGTGCCGTTCGCCAACTTCACGCCCAGCGTCGCCGCGGACGTGCCCGCGCTCCTCGCGCTCGCGAAGCGCACCGGCGCGCCGCTCGCCGGCAAGGATGGCAAGACGGGGCAGACGCTGCTCAAGACGGTGCTCGCCCCCGCGCTGAGAGACCGCGCGCTGCACGTGGAGGGCTGGTACTCCACCAACATCCTGGGCAACCGCGACGGCGAGGCGCTCAACGACCCGGCGTCGAAGCAGAACAAGCTCGACACCAAGGGCGCGGCCCTGGACAGCATCCTTGGCTACAAGGTCCAGGACCACATCGTCCAGATTCAGTACTACCGCCCGCGCGGGGACAACAAGGAGGCCTGGGACAACATCGACGTCACCGGCTTCCTCGGGCAGCCCATGCAGATCAAGCTCAACTTCCTCTGCAGGGACTCCATCCTCGCCGCTCCGCTCGTCGTGGAGCTGGCGCGCACGCTGGACCTGGCCAAGCGCCGCGGCGAGGGCGGCGTCATCGACGCGCTGGGGTGTTTCTTCAAGGCCCCCATGTCGCCGGACGGCCAGCCCGTGGAACACGCCATGGCCGAACAGCAGCGAAATCTGATGACGTGGCTGTCCAAGGGCCGCGTGCCGCGCGCGGAGCACACCCCGGAACGCGTCAGGGGCTGACACCACCATGACCGCACCCGCGCGTGACACGGCGGCGGCCCCGAGCCGCCTGGCGAAGCTCCGTCCACTCTTGTCGGAGCTGATGGACCTCAAGCGCATCCGCACTCCGGACCATCCGGAGGGCCTGGCGGCCCACGGCTTCCGTCGCGCGTGGGCGGCCCTGGCGGCCGGCGTGGACCCCGGCACCGTGGCGCTCCAGGAGACGGCGCGCGCGGTGGCGGCGGTGCGGCTCGGCGGCCTGGACGCGGACATCCTCCAGCGGGCGGGGCTGTCCCCGCTGGACGCGACGCGGGTGCTGCGCCGGGGCCTGGACGCGGTGGCGGGTCCGCTGGGCCCAGGCCTGCGGGAGCAGCTGTCCCTGGCGCTGATGCCCTCCTCCGAGGCAGTCCACGGCCCGCCGCCCGCGTTCGTGGAGCGGCTGGTGCACCAACCTCGCGCCGGGGCCACGTCCCCCGGCCGGGCACGCCTCCTCGTGCCACCGATGGAGAGCCATGCCGACCACTGCTACGCGGTGGCGGTGGGGGCGGTGCTCGTGTCCCCCCGCTTCGGCGCGGCCCCTACCCTGCCCTTCCTGGCGGGCCTGTCGCATCACCTCTTCAACGCGGCGCTGCCGGACGCGGGCTACAGCGGCGAAGCGCTGCTGGGGGACCTGCTGGAGCCCCTGATGAAGCGCCTCACGGAGGCTGCCCTGACGAAGCTCTCGCCCCGGCTCTCCGAAGCCGTGCGCCAGGCGCTGACGCTCACCGGCAACGTGGATTCGGCGGAGGCGCGCGCCTTCAACGCCGCGGACACGCTGGACCGGGTGCTGGAGCTGGAGGCCCACGCTCGCGCGGCGGCCTTCACGTTGCGCCAGGCGATGGAGGACCTGGAGCTCATCCACCCCGGCCCGCTGTGGGCCTTCGGCAACGACGTCCTTCGCGAAGCAGCGGTGTGGCCATGAGAGTTCCGCCGAAGGAATCCGCCGCGCCGCCGCCGCATCCGCGCCATCCCCTCACGGGCCTGCCCCTGACCCAGGTGTCGCCCGAGCTCTGGTCGGATGGAACCACCCGCTGGCCCGTCGTGGACGGCATCCCCTTCTTGCGCGCCGGCCGCGAAGCCTTGCGCGAAGCCGTGGTGACCGCGCTGGAGCAGGGCGACCGGCGTCACGCGCGGGCCCTGCTGCTGCGGGACCAGGACGACCATGCGCGCATCCCGCCCCCTTCCCTCGCCGCCACCGCCTCCGTCGTGGCGGGCGTCGAGTCGGGGGCGCTGGGGCTTCGCGACGCCATGGAGCAACTGAGCTTCGGGCCGGTGGCCCCCTACTTCGCGCACCGGCAGTCCGCGCCCACCTTCCTGAGCGCGCTGGGTCTCTTGGAGCAGCACTGGGACGCGCCGCCCTGGGTGGTGGAGCTGGCCTGTGGCCTCGGGCAGGTGCTGCGCGAGGTGTCCCTCCGGGGCACCCCCGTCGTGGGCGTGGACGTGGTGTTCGCCAAGCTGTGGCTGGCGCGTCACTTCGTCGTGCCGGAGGCCGTGCTCCTCTGCGCGGACGCAGCCGCGGACCTGCCCATCGCGCCGCTCGAGGGCGCCACCGTGCTGTGTCACGACGCGCTCTACTTCCTGTCGGACAAGGCCCGCGCGCTGTCGGAGCTGCGCCGCGTGGCGGGGCCTTCCGGCCGCGTGCTCGTGGGCCATGCCCACAACCGGCTGGTCGACCAACGGGGCGTGGGCGGCACGCCGCTGAGCCCCACCGAATACGCGGCGCTGATGCCCGGGGCCGCCTGCTACGACGACGCCGCCTTCGTCACCCGCTTCCTCGAAGGCGGCACCGTGCCTGCTTCCCCGCTGGCGGAGCTGGAGGGCGCGGAGGGCTTGAGCTTCGCGTGGCCCGCGGCGCCGGGCCGGAGGTCCATCGACTTCGGCGTGGCCGTGCCCGGCGCAATGCTGCGCCCCAATCCGCTGCTGGAGGAGCACGACGGCCGCGTGCGCCCCGCCTGGCCCACGCCGTCCCTGGCCGCGGAGTACGCGAGCGCCCACTACCTGCGGGGAGACGCGCCCGGAGACACGGCCCTGCTGCGGCGGGCCGCCACCAGCGCGACGCCCGAGCAGCGCGACGCGCTCGTGAGGCGGCGGTGGCTCTTGAACCTTCCTGAGAGGTGGTGACATGTCCGGGGCGAAGCCAGGGGCCCACACGCTGGGCTGGGCGGTGGTGGGGTGCGGTCTGGTGGCGCGGGACTACGTCATCCCGGCGCTCCAGGGTGCGAGCAACGCGCGGCTGGTGGCGCTGTGCGACTCGGACGCGGAGGCGCTGATGCGCATCCAGGCGGACGACGCCGTCCGGCACACCGAGCTGGGAGCGGCGCTGGCGGACCGGAACGTGGAGGCCGTCTACATCGCCACGCCCAACCACCTGCACGCCGCGATGACGGAGGCCTGCGCGGCGGCGGGCAAGCACGTGCTGTGCGAGAAGCCCATGGCCATCACGGCCCAGGACGGGCTGCGCATGGTGTCCGCGTGTCAGCGCGCGGGCGTGCACTACGCCACCGCGTTCGACCAGCGCCACCACGCGGCGCACCGCAAGCTGCGCACGCTGGTGAAGGAGGGCGCGCTGGGCACCATCACCCAGGCGCGCATCCACTACGCATGCTGGCTGCCCGCGGACTGGGCTCCGAGCAACTGGCGCATCGACCCGGAGCAGGCCGGCGGCGGCGCGATGATCGACCTGGCGCCCCACGGGCTGGACCTGCTGGAGGTGCTGCTGGGGGACGAATGGCGGTCGCTCACCGCGATGACGCAGCGGCGCGTGCACGACTACCCGGTGGACGACGGCGCGGTGCTGATGGGCCAGTTCCGCGGCGGCACGCTGGGGCTCCTCCAGGTGGCCTACAACTGCCCGGACGCGTACCCCCGGCGCACGCTGGAGCTCATCGGCACCCGCGCGCGCGCGCTGGCGTACAAGACAATGGGGCAGACGCCTGGCGGCACGGTGTCGCTCACCGACGCGAGGACGGGTGAGGAGACGTGGCTCCACCTGTCCCCGGACGAGGACCGGAGCCCCTTCCTCCATCAGGTGGAAGCCTTCTCCGCGTGCGTGCTGGACGGCCGTCCGCAGCCCTTCGCCCCGGAGCGCGACGTGCGCCTCGTGGGGCTCCTGTCGCAGGCGCTCCACTCGGGGAAGGCGTTTCCACCATGTCACTGACACGCTACGCCTGCACCCACTGCGGCACCTGGCAGCCGGGGTTCCCGCGCGAGCAGCCCACGGGCTGCCCCACCTGCCTGGACGTGCGCAACGCACTGCCGCGCGACGGCTGGGAGTTCCAGACGGTGGGCCAGGTGTCGGAGCGCCTGAGCACGCGCTGGGAGGAGACGCTGCCCGGCATCTGGGGCTTCACCTGCACGCCCAGCTTCGGCCTGGGCTCCACGGGGTGGCTCCTGCGCGGCCCCGAAGGCAACGTCGCGTTCGAGGGCGCGCCCTGGTACTCGCGGCCGGCGCTGGAGTCCCTGGAGGCGATGGGTGGCATCCAGGTGCTGTCCGCGTCGCACCCGCACGGCTTCGGGGCGCTGTGGCAGTTGCAGGAGCGCTTCGACCCGCTGCTCGTCCTGCACCGGGACGCGGTCCAGTACAGCAAGTCCTTCCAGGTGCGCTGGCCGGTGGATGACGAGCACACCCTGGCGCCGGGCCTGACGCTGCACTGCGTGGCGGGGCACTACGAAGGCCAGATGGTGCTGTACGACGCGCGCACCCGCTCGCTGTTCTGCGGCGACGCGCTGAAGGTGGAGCTGGACGCGCGCGGCCGACCCACCGCGCTGTCGTGTCACAAGGGCTTCCACTACGCGATTCCGCTGAGCCACGCGGAGCTGCGCCGCTACCGCGCGGTGCTCGAGCAGCTCCCGTTCGAGAATGTCTTCACACCGTTTGAGTTCGCGCGCGGCGTCACCCGCGAGCACGCGCTGGCGCTGTTCGACCGGCTGCTCTCGGGCATGCCTCACACCCGTCCCGTTCCGTTGGAGGAGCTGTCATGAGCCTGACTGAAGCCCTGAATGCCTACTTCCGTGTCATGCCTCCGGGAACATTCCCCATCTTCCGCGTGGATCCACTGGACCGGCTGGGCGTGCCGGTGGTCTCCGCGAGCCTGCGGGTGGGAGACAGGCCCGGCGACATCCTTCACGGCACTGGCTACGGCGCCACCGAGGAAGAGGCGCGCGTCGGGGCCCTGGGCGAGCTCACCGAGGAGGTCTGCGCTGACGAGGCCCTGCCGCGCATGCCCCGCGTGCACGGCACCTACGCGGAGCTGGTGACCACCTTTGGCGACGCGGCGGTGGCGGATCCGCTCACCCTGGGACTGCCCGCGGGCAGTCCCTACCGGCCCGACATGCCGCTCGTCTGGGGGGAGATGAAGCGGCTCTCCACTGGCGAGAAGGTGCTGGTGCCAGAGGAGTTCATCGCCGTCCGGCACGGGCACCTGCGGGGGAAGACACCGCTCGTCAAGCCGTTGACCAACGGGCTGGGCGCGGGACGGACGCGGCAGCAGGCGCTGGCGCACGGCCTGCTGGAGTTGCTGCAACGCGACGGCAACGGGCTCCAGTTCCGCGCCATGGACCAGGGCGTGGTGCTGGACCTGGAGGGCGCGGCGCTGACGCCGGATGTGCGAGAGCTGCTGGAGCGCTACCAGCGCGCGGGCGTGGAGGTGATGGCGAAGCTCGCGAGCACCGACTTCGGCCTCGTGAATGTCTACGTGGTGGGCCGCGACCTGTCCGTGGACAACCAGCCGCTGATGGTGACCGCCTGCGGCGAGGCGGCCGACCCGGACCGGGACAGGGCGCTGCGCAAGGCGCTGCTGGAGTTCGCGAGCTCCCGGTCGCGCAAGGTCCTCTCGCACGGCCCGCTGAGCGAAGTGGCTCGCGTCGCGCCCAGGGAATACATGGAGCGGTTCGTCCCCCTGGTGGACGTGGCCTCCGAGGAGCCCCGCGCGCTGCAGGCCATGGCGGAGTGGGCCCAGTTGCCGGCCCCGGTGCTGCGCGAGCTCACGGCGAGCACGTTGCTGCGTCGGCGCACCCAGCGCTTCGAGGACCTGCCCCGGGTGCCGGGGATGGAGGACCCAGCTCCGCGGTGCGAGCACGTGGTGCGGCGGCTTCATGCGGCGGGCTTCGACATCCTCGTCGCGGACCTGTCCCCTCCGGACCACCCGGTGCACGTGGTGAAGGTGCTGGTGCCGGGGCTGGAGGTCGAGACGATGACGTACAGCCGCCTGGGCGAGCGCAACGCGGCGCGGCTGATGGAGCGCAAGGACCCGCTGGTGGGGATGGGCGCGCCGCCGCCGGGCGCGCTGCCGGTGCGGCTGACGCCGGAGGCCGAGGAGCGACTGGGGGGGCCGGTCTGGTTCAACGCGCGGCTGGCGGAGGCGCGCGTGGGGCGGCTGTACGCGCTCTACCGCGAGCCGTCCCGCCACGCGGTGCCGGCGGTGCTCGCGAGCCGTCGCTTCGGGGGGCAATGAGCCATGGCGCTGCGCTTCGCATACAACACCAACGGCGTGTCCAACCACCGCTTCGAGGACGCGCTGCGCCTCATCGCGGACAGCGGCTACGAAGGCGTGGCGTTGACGTTGGACCACCACCACTTCGACCCGTTCGCGCCGGACTTCGAGCAGCGGAGCGGACAGCTGGCCGCGCTGCTGGAGCGGCTGGGGCTGGGGCTGGTGGTGGAGACAGGGGCGCGCTTCCTGCTGGACCCGCGGCGCAAGCATGAACCCACGCTCGTCACGCCGGACGCCGCGGGCCGGGCGCGGCGCCTGGAGTTCCTGAAGCGCGCGGTGGACGTGTGCGCGACGTGCCGGGGCGAAGCGGTGTCCTTCTGGGCGGGGGTGCCCCGCGCCGAGGTGACGGAGGAGGCCGCCTGGCCGTGGCTGGTGGACGGGGTGGCCCGGCTGTCGGAGTACGCGGCGGCGCGCGGGGTGGTGCTGGCGGTGGAGCCGGAGCCGGGGATGCTGGTGGAGACGGTGGACGACTGGTGCCGGTTGCAGGCGCGGGTGACGGCGGCGGGCGCGCCCCCGGTGCGGCTGGCCCTGGACGTGGGGCACCTGCTGGTGACCGGTGAGCGGGTGCCGGCGGAGGCGGTGCGAGAGTTCGCGCCGGTGCTGGGCACGGTGGCGTTGGAGGACATGAAGCGCGGCGTGCATGAGCACCTGCCGTTTGGCGAGGGGGACGTGGACGTGCCGTCGGTGCTGCGGGAGCTGGCGCGCGCGGGCTACGACCGGCTGGTGTGCGTGGAGTTGTCCAGGGATGCGCACCGGGCGCACGAGCTGGTGCCCAGGGCTCTGGAATGGTTGAGGGCGCGCCTGCCGACGGGCGCGGAGGTGGCGGCGTGAACGACGTGAACCGGCTGCGGATCTGCTTCATCTCCCGGCGCTTCTTCCCAGCGATATCGGGGATGAGTGTCTATGCACTCAACCTGGTGCGGGAGCTGGTCGCGTGCGGGCATGACGTGACGATGGTGAGCCAATACCGCAACGACGCCGCGGGCATGGCGGTGTACGGGGGCGGGCCGCCGCCGGGGATTCCGGGCGCGCACGTCCTGGGGCGCGAATCCCGGGGCGAGCAGCGCATCAACCAGGGTCAGCCCGCGAGCTTCGAGCAGGACGTGGAGGACCTGGTGGACACGGTGATTGGCGAGCACCGGCGCCGGCCCTTCGACTTCATCCACGCGCAGTATGGCTATCCCTGTGGCCTGGCGGCGCTGGAGGCTTCGCGGCGTCTGGGACTGCCCAACGTCGTCTCCATCCAGGGCGGTGACGGGCACTGGGTGGGGACGTGCTGTGAGACGCACAAGCAGGCGATGCTCGCGGTGCTGGGCCACTCGGGGGCGCTGCTGATTGGCAGCCGGTCCTTCGCGGAGGAGGTGCAGGGGCACCATGGGACGCCGCTGGAGCGGTTCACCATCGTGCCGGGCGCCACGGACACGCAGCGCTTCCATCCGCGGAGCGAGTCGAGGCTGGGGGAGCTTCGGGACGTGCCGGTGTGGCTGTACCACGGCCGGGTGGACGCGCGGAAAGGCGTGATGGAGCTGCTGGACGCGGCGAAGCGGCTGGTGGCGGAGGGGCGCAGGTTCCGGTTGCGCGTGTCTGGGATTGGGCCGGACGTGGAGGCGGTGCGCGCGCGCGTGGAGGCGGAGGGGCTTCAGGGCACGGTGGAGCTGACGGGGATGTCCACCTACTCGGAGGCGCCGGACCTGTACCGGGGTGGGGACCTGTTCGTGTCGCCCACGTATTCGGAAGGGTTCTCCAACACGCTGCTGGAGGCGATGGCGTCCGGGTTGCCCATCGTGTCGACGAAGGCGGTGGGGGTGGTGGACTGCCTGGAGGACGGGCGGGACGGACTGTTGGTGCCGCCGAAGGACAGCGTCGCGCTGGCGGTGGCCATGGGGCGGCTGATGGACGACGCGCCGCTGCGAGAGCGGCTGGCGACGACGGCGCTGCGCGAGGTGCGGGAGCTGTACTCGTGGCGGGCGGTGGGGCGGCGAATCCAGGGGGTGTACGCGGAGCTGACGGGCACGCGGCCGGACACGCGGTGGACGCGCCTGTACGACCCGGCGACGACGGAGCAGAGCGCGGACCCCACGTGCAGGTTCCGGGCGGCGCCGCATCTCTTATGAGCACGGCCCTCTTCGTGTCGCCGCACCTGGACGACGTGGCCTTCTCGTGTGGGGGGACGCTGGCGGCCTTGAAGGCGAAGGGGTGGACGGTGGCGCTCATCACCGTCTTCACGCGGTCGGTACCGGAGCCCAAGGGCTTCGCGCTGCGATGCCAGACAGCAAAGGGATTGGGGCCGGAGGTGGACTACATGGCCCTCCGGCGCGAGGAGGACCGGGCGTTCGCGAAGCGGCTGGGCGTAGACGTCCTGGCCTGGGGGGACCTGGAGGAGGCGCCGCACCGGGGCTACGCGAGCGCGGAAGCGCTGTTCCAGCCCCCGCGAGCGGATGACGCCATCGAAGCGGAGGTGGCGCGGTATCTGATGCCGGTGTTGTGGGAGCTGAAGCCGGACCGGGTCTTCGTGCCGCAGGCGCTGGGAAGCCACGTGGACCACGTGCAGGTGGTGCGGGCGGTGCAGGGGTTGGGCCTTCCGTCGAACCGCGTCTGGTATTACCGGGACACGCCCTACGCCGCGCGCCAGCCGGACGCGAAGCCAGACGCCGCGCTGCCGCGGGAGCTGCGGCCCCTGGCGGTGGACATCACGGAGCACCTGACGAGGAAGGTGGAGGGCTGTCTCTGCTACGGGACCCAGTTGGGCTTCCAGTTCGGAGGCGAGGAGGGCGTGGCACGGATGCTCAATGCCTTCCACCACCGGGAGGCGGAGGCCCACGGGCGGACGGGAGCCGCGGAGGTCTTCCTGACGGAGGGCGTCAGCTGAGCGGCCGCGGGGGTGCGGCAGGCCTGCGTCGTTCAGCAGTGCGTCAAAGCGAGTGAGCAAGGCGCGCGACGCCCTCGAGTTCCTGTGTCGGCGAAGCGGGGGCGGAAACACCAAGGACACTGCGCGGCCTCGATGCTCGAGTTCCGGCCCTCCGCCCGCTCGAACATCCGAGGTTTCGACGAGGTGGCGTCAGCAGCGTTCAGCGCCCTGCGCCTCCTGACGGAACATCTCCAACTTTTCTCCTGCTCCCTGAAATGCCGCTCATTTCGTGAGGCATGGAAGTTTCACGAATCCTGGGTATCCGTCACGGCAAGGCACGGCGAGCTCTTACAGCGGGCCTCTACCCTCAACACCTCCAACAGACCGGTTGAAGACCAGGGGAGGCTCTTGGGCGACACCGCGGCCGTGGCCGCGATGCTGGACCGCCTGCTGCACCATGCTCACGTCGTCCAGTTCGGTCCCGTAGCTGGCGCACCAAGGGTGCCACGGAGTTGCGAACTTCCGAGTCCGCGGGGTAAGAATCCTCCTGTTTGGGTCCTCTTCCTTTGGCCGGTTTTCACGTGACCATCGAGGCCGTGATGGCCAGTGCGTCACATCTCCGGCTTCGACCCCCGCGCTCCCCCACGGAAGGATACTCCTCGTGAATCAACGCCCGACTCGATTTGCCAGACAGCTCATGTTTGTTGCATGGGGGCTGGCCATGGCGTGCGACGCGCCTGTTCCCAGCGAGCCGTCGCTGACGGATGCCCCAGCGTCCAGAACGGATGGTCTGTATGTCCAGAATGGTGTGACGCTCTGGACCGCCAACGGGAACGTGGTTCCCGTCTGTTGGAGTACTCCGGGGGCCATCGACCAGAAGGCGGTCGTTCGCAATGCCATCCGAAACACCTGGGAACGCTACGCCAACATCCAGTTCACCGAGTTCGTCGACTGTCCGGCACCATCAACCAATCCGCCGAGCACCCAGCGGTACGTGCGAGCGCGCCTCGACCTCGATTCGAACGAACCATGGAGTGCCGGTGGAGGTTCGGCCCTGATGGGGATGGGTGCATTCCATGACCAATTCCAGGGTTTCAGCTGGGGGATCATCATCGGGACGCAAGGCGCACAGAGCAGATTGGAGCACCTTGGGGTTCACGAGTTCGGACACACCCTCGGGTTTGCTCACGAGATGGATCGTGACGACAACCCCGGACGTCTTCCGAATGGCACAGACCCTGAGTGCGGCTCAGGTGCCCCTGGGCCAGGGACGTACCTGACGGATTACGATCGGGATTCGATCATGAACTACTGCAACCTCTCCGGGAACTACTCAGGGCGTATCAGTCGCCTGGATATCGAGGGCGCGCAAGCCGCCTATGGGCCTTCTTCCTGGTATCAGGGGATGAGGAGCCGGTTGCTTCCGCTCGTGGACGTCAATGGAGACAACCGTCCTGATGCCGTCTACTTGCGCGACAATCAAGGCGCGTTGGTGATCTACCTCAATAAGTCCCTGCATCAATACGCAGTGGGATCGCAGTGGGCCAGCGTCATGCCCGCGGGCTCGGGGGCCGTGGCATGGTTGACCGGTGACGCCAACCTTGATGGCAAGACCGATATCATGCAGCTCTGGAACGACAACGGGCAGCTCGGGTTGATTCTCTGGGGCTCGACTGGCTCCGGGTACGCGTCGGTGAATCCGACTTCTCTCCTGGGGTCGACTCAGGCGCTGAAGTACCTTGCCGTTGACGTCAACAATGATGGCCGAACGGATATCGCCGAACTGGGGGCTCAGCCAAACGGGAAGCTCAAGATCACGGTACACTCCGCGACATCCAACAACGTTTATCAGACGGTTTCGGCAACAGAGACGACAGCGGGTCATGGGGCCGTCGACTGGCTGACGGGCGACGTCGATGCTGATGGCCAAACTGATATCTTTCAGATCTGGAACAATGCTGGCACCGTCGGCATCATCGTCCACAAGGCCGATGGCACGGGGTACGTCAACGGTTGGGCCACCCTGCCTGGTGTAACGGGTCCGGTTGCCAATTCGAGGTTCTTCGTCATCGATGTCGATGCTGATGGTCGGAGTGATGTGATTCAGGCACGGAATAGTGGTGGTTTCGTCGAACTGAGTCTCTTCAAGAATGATTTGACCAGCACTGGGCAGACGCAATTCATCACGACCTGGCTTTCGCTCACGAGCGTCCGCTGGAGCGCGGTGGACTGGCTGGTGGGAGATACCAACCTCGATGGAGTGCCAGATCTGATGCAGCTCTGGAGTGATGGCGGCCGCTTGCGTGTCACGCTCTGGCGTTGGAATGGATCCGCCATGGTGAATGCGGGCGTGACCTCCACGGGTATCTCGACGCCGACGGCGGCCCTGTCGTTTCACGCGAGAGATGTGGATTTGGACGGGCGAGCGGACATCGTGCAAGTGCAGGACGATGCTCGGGGCAATGCCTTCGTGAACGTCCACCTCTACAACAGCTCGAACGCGTTCGTGACCTCTGTCGTCCAGTCCGGACTCGGGAGCCTGTAGTCCACTGGCTGTGCCAGGCGGACCTGGTGGCGTGATGCTGCCTCTCCGCCTGGTTCTACAGAGGCGCCTTCACCTTACTTCGCCCCGCCGTCCGCCGCGTCGACCCGCGTGTCCTGGGCAATCCAGTTCACCTCCCAGGTCTTGCCGCCGTCGTCCGAGAAGGACTGCTCGAAGCGGACTGAAGCAGGCGTCACGTTCGAGATGACGAAGCGCACCAGGATGGCGCGCCCGTCGAGCCGCTCCTGGGCGTAGAACTCACCGCGTCCGTCCTTGAACTCGCCCACGGTCGGCACGGCGAGGGTGCCATCGCGGCTGCTCGCGAAGTGCAGGCTCCACTGGCGCGTCCGCGGATTGTACAGGCGCAGATTGAGGCCCTCGAAGCGCCCACCCTCCCCTTCGGCCACGAGCTCCACGAGGTTGCCGCGGCCGTTCCACACCTTGCGCACGACAGTGGTCCCCTTCATCTCCACCCAGGTGTTCGAGCCCGTCAGCGGACGCAGGCGCCGCTTCAGCTGCGTGCGCCAGGTGCCGATCTCGAAGTCGAAGTCGCGCTGGCCATCGCGCTGGGCAGGCACAGAGGCCGCGCGCTCCTGGGCAAGCCCCGGGAACGGGGACAACACGAGGGCGGGCAAGCAGGCGAAGAACAGCGGCCGGAGCAGGTGGAGGGGGTTCATGCACGCGAAGCTAGAGGCGTGCGCGCCGCCCCGCTGTCAGGAACCTGCTCGGACCTGATGCAGCTCCGCACGCAGGCGCGCGGGGCTCTTCCCCAGCACCTGGCGCACGCTCTGCGAGAGGTGGCTGTGGTGCGAGAAGCCCAGCTCCAGCGCGAGCCGCGCGAGGTCCCGCTCGCCCTCCGCGAGCCGCTGCAGCGCCGTGAGCACCCGCAGCTGGCGGCGGTAGGCGCGCAGGGACAGCCCCGTCTCCGCCTGGAAGAGGCGCATGAGGTGGAAGGGCGAACAGCGGGCCTCCTTCGCCACGGTGTCGAGAGAGAGGTTCGCCGCGAGCTGGGCCGCGAGCAGCGCGCGCACGCGGCCGACCGTGCGGCGTCGTGCGCCCCGGTCTCCGCGCGCGGGGGCCTCCGCGCGCTGCCTGTCCGAAGCGACCACCTCGAGCAGCGCGAACACCGTCTCCTCACGCGAGAGCCGGTCTCCGCCCGGGTCGCGCAGCGCGGCACACACGCGCGCGTGACGCAGGTGCACCTCGGCGCTCAGCCCCAGCTCCGGATGGTCCGGGCCACGCCGGCCCCACAGCTCGTCGAAGAGCTCCGGTGCGAGCTTGATGACCGTCGCGTCGTCTCCCTCCGCGCCCGGATGGCCGACCCGGTAGTCCACGCGCGGGTGGTGCAGCAGCGCGGTGCAGGGGTCGGCGACGAAGCGCCGCGGCCCCCGGTGGTAGCTGAAGCAGCCGCGGCGCAGCAGCACCAGGTGCCCCGGGTCCCCGCCCCGCTCCTCCGCGGGCCCCGCGCGCGGATGCCGACAGCGCGAGTCGAGCACGCGGAACTGCTCGGACTCGAGGAGGGTCAGCAGTTGGGCCATGGGACTCCAGCATATGCCAGCGTTCGCGGTTGCCGCGCATCCCCGCGCGGAGCCCTCCATGGGCCGTCAGGGCAACAACTGCGCCGCCGCGGCCTCCCGGTGCGCCGGCTGACCTGTGGTCAGGGCATAGAGGGCGTAGGCAATGGGCGTGGCCGCGATCAGCTCCAGGCAGTGGTCGCCCAGCCGGTCCCAGACCCGCCCGCCGGCCTTCACGTAGGCGTCGACGGTGGCCTCGAAAACGGCGTCCACGCCGAGCATCTTCTGGAACACGAAGTCGCGGGCGGGGTCTCCGACCTTGGCGGTGGTCCAATCGAGCACTCCGGTGAGGGTGTCGTCGGGGGCCAGCAGGACGTGGGCGGGGTACAGCTCACCATGCGTCAGCGTGACGTGTCGGGGCCAGTAGGAGTCATCACCCAGCCAGTTCTCCCAGCGACGGCTGAGCGCCTCGGCAACGTCGAACTCGTTCCGGACCCGGGCAATGTCGGAGGCCCAGCCGGTACGAACCTGGTCGGGCGTCTC
>NZ_JBLZWL010000082.1:0-132515 GCF_049194865.1 Corallococcus terminator
AGCGCGCAGCGGTTGGCCTCGGTGGACCCGGGCTATCGGACCGAGAACGTGACGCTGCTGCGGTACAACCTTCCGGCGGCGCGCTACACGAGCGAGGCGATGGCGCTGTTCTACCCGCGCTTGTTGGAGCGGGTGCGCGCGCAGGCGGGGGTGGAGGCGGCGGCGCATGTGACGCCGGGCGTGGTGACGGGGGGCGGCATTGGCCTGACGTTGGAAATCCCAGGTCGGCCCACGGGGCCAGATGGGCGGCAGGACACCGCCTATCGCGCGATGAGCGACGGGGCCTTCGCGACGCTGGGGATTCAGTTGAAGCGGGGGCGGGACTTCACGGCGCAGGACACGTTGACGGCGCCGCAGGTGGTGGTGGTGAACGAGTCCTTCGCGCGGCGCTTCTTCCCTGGGGAGGAGGTGCTCGGCAAGCGGGTCAGGATTGGCTACGGCGACAAGGTGGACCGTGAGGTGGTGGGGGTGGTGGGAGACATGAGGGGGCGGGCGCTGGACAGTCCGGCGGAGCCGGAGCTCTACGCGCCGCTCGGGCAGACGCCGTGGCCGGGGACGACGCTGATGGTGCGCAGCAAGCTGCCGATGGAGACCGTGGCGGCGGCGGTGAAGGCGGAGCTGCTGCGGCTCGACTCGCAGTTGTCGATGCGCAAGCCGACGACGCTGGAGGCGAACCTGGACCGCTCGGTGGCGAACCGGAACTTCCAGCGGGTGTTGTTCCTGGCCTTCGCGGTGTCGGCGGTGGCGCTGGCGTCGCTGGGTATCTACGGGTTGATGGCGTACAGCGTGGCGCAGCGCAAGCGGGAGCTGGGCATCCGGCTGGCATTGGGAGCGATGCCGGCGGACGTGGTGCGGCTGGTGATGAAGCAGGCGCTGCGGATGTGTGCGCTGGGATTGGGCGTGGGACTGCTGCTGGCGCTGGCGCTGTCCCAGGTGTTGGAGGGGATGTTGTACGACGTGAGCGCGACGGACCCGCTGACCTTCCTCGCGGTGCCCCTGCTCCTGCTCACCGTGGTGACACTGGCCAGCTGGCTGCCAGCGCGCCGGGCGTCGAAGGTGTCGCCTGGCGTGGCGATGTCCGCGGACTGAGTACCTGGCGTTCGCCCACTCTCGTGTCGGGAGTGGGCCAGGTCATCCACCCAGCCAATATGCGCGACCACCACTGCGCAGGGCTCGGGTGAGGAACTCCTCGAAGGAGGAGGCGATGCGCTTCGTTTCGGGGAACGTCTCGTGGAAGGCATCGAAGAGGGGATAACGCCCCTCTTGTTGCTGAGCGACGTCCAGGACGACGAAGTTCGTGTCCTGCATGTCCACCAGCGTGTACTGCGAGGCCGCGCCGTACCTGTCCTCGTCGCGCCCCATGATAGCGATTCGAGCCCGCTCGATTTCCTCAAGCGACAGGATGCAGTAGTTCGCATGGGGTAGTGGCTTGAAGAGCGTCCCGCCGTCGGAGTGCAGATAGAAAGCCCGCAGGTCTGGGTCGAGCGCCCAGTCCACGCGCGCCTCGAAAGCGGCGAGCTGAGTTGGCGTCGCCGGTGGCCGTGGGAAGTGGAGTCGGGAGAACTCCGCCAGCAGATGTTCCATGTGCATGCCGAGGACGTTCCGCAAGCTCAACGAGGTCCCTCCGTCCGCGCCGCGGCACGTCCTTCGAGCAGCCGATGGGCGCGCTCGCGGCGAGACTCGGAGGTGAGGCCGCATCATGCTACCTGATTGGGAAGTGGTCGCCGAAGGCCTGCCGCAGAGGCGCCGTGTTTCCTGTGACCCTCGCGTCCTCGAGCCATTGGGCCAGGGTCCGCAGTCGTTCACGGAACTCCACCATCTGCTGGGGGCTCATCCACTCGAACACATCGTCCTGTGGCGCCATCGGGAAGAGGAGGGACAGCCGTGGCGTGTTCCTGGCCGTCTCCGGATTCCATGCGTCGCGGAAGCCATTGAGCATGGCCTCGACCAAGCCGGCGGTCGCGCTCAGGTCATTGTACTCGCTTGAGATGGCCATGGGGCGGAACCATTTGTAGGCCGCGACCGTCAGGCTCAGCCCGGTGGGCGCGGCATGGCCTTGAGGCGAGAAGTGCTGATCCTTCCAGCGCTTCAGGTAGCGGATGACTCGGCGGAACTGTGCGGCATTTTCGCTCGTTAGATGATTCTGGATGGCCTCGATGAAGCCCTTGCGATCGTCTGGCTGCCACTTCTGTTGGTCCGCAGCCGAGTGCTGCTTGCCGAGCGCGAGTCGTACCTTTCGAGTGTATGGATCCTGAGCCATGATGGCCAGGTCAACATGGTAGAGGGGCTCGTTCTCGTGTTGGTAATAGACGGTGAGGCACGGACGACGCCATTCAACACGTGAGGTGTGAGTCTTGATGGCCTCGTAGACCCAGCGCTTCACCTCGACGGGGCTGTAGTCCAGGTAGCTGAAGGCGAACTCAATCCCGACGTCGATATCGTAATCGCCGTTCAAGGGTTTGATGCCCGTGCCCATGGCATAGCTGCCCTGGTTGAAGGGTTCGAACGACATGCGCTCCCCCTTGGGCCCTCGGATGTTCTCCCGGAGCCTCTTCAAGACCCGGTCTCGCTTCTCGACGAGCTCCGCGTTCTCGTCGAAGCGTTTGAGCTGGATGGCTTCGTGGAATCGGCGAAACAACGGCTGCATCGACATGACTGCCTCCTGCTGGATGGAAAGAATGCGCGCGCCTTCAGCGAACCATCTGCTCGAAGGCCGGACGGAGGGCATCCATCAGTCCCTTGGCCTCGCGCGCCTTGAACTGTTCGAGCAGACGGGTGATGGAGAAGTCGGTGCGGGAGCCGACTCGATGGAGCTGACCCTCGTGATAGAGCGCCAGCTCAGGGATGCTCGGTGACACCTCAAGGGAAAAGAAGATGCGCTCTCCACGGGTGCGGAGCTCCGGGCCCGCCAGCTCGATGATGGGGCGATGCGCCAGGATGGAGAGGACAGTGCTCAGGTTCGTCGCTTGCCCGCGCCCCGCTCCTCGCCCCAGCAGGAGACTTTGCCATGCCCAGATGAGGTACCGATTGATGCGACGAACCTGCATCTCGGAGGGCGGAGGCCCCTCGTCATCGAAGGCCCACATCGTGTTGGTGGCGATGTTCACCAGGTCCTGAAAGAAGAGCCTGACATTCGAGACGTCTCGCGGGGTTTGCAGTCTCGTCAGGGCATATTCGTACAGCATCGCCCAGACATCCGCGTGGTAATCCACCTCCTCCAAGACCTTGGGGAACCGGCCGATACCCGGACTGGTGAAGCTGGTCAGCATCTGTCGCCCGCGGTGCGCGAGTTCATGGAGGACGAGCAACCGAAGCGCCCGATGTCTCGATGCCTCATCCGGGAGTCGAGCCGCGAGCCGCGCGAGCCAGTGGTCATCCAGTTGCCAGCGATTCTCTGTCGGCTCCAGCCTGAAGCTGTCCTCGACGCTTCGGGTCGTGACGTCCACGCTCATTTCGAGCAGGGAAGTCTCGCCCAGGGTCGGGAGGTGCAGCCACGAATGGGTGAACGCCTCGTACTCCGTGGCACTCGAGAACACTTGAGAGCGCCATCCCTCTGCCGTTACGGACTGCGTCAGCCCCTTCATCCGCTCCAAGTCCATCGCGAGCTGCTCGCGGTCAAGCTGCGCCCGGGCAACCTGCTCCGCCGTCAGCTCGGGACGTGTCATAGGAGGTGGAGCGTTCACCAGGATTGCACGCACATGATTCGCCGCGCCGCTGTCCGCGTTCCGGGCGTACTGGTAGGTCTGCACTGGAGAGTGCATCGTCGGGCTGATCTGCGCGCCCAGCAGGAGTGCCATACCGGGCTGGACGGAAGCAAACAGGTGGACTCGCTCGACGCCCGTGAACTTGTCGCCGATGTTGTCCAGGGCTTCTCGAAAGGCTTGGGCCACGCCGTGGAGCTCTTCCTGGCAGGCAAAGGCGTCTTCGGAAGGAGGCGACAGCGAGAGTTCAACTTCGACGAGCGGTGTGTTGACCACCCTGCGGGTCAGCAAGGCATCCACGACATGTGAGGTGGAGACGCGGATGATCGCCTCACCCACCGTGCGGTCCCGCTCCTTGGGAAGACCCGTGCGCAAGGGAACGGCGGTGTGCTCCGAGGGCTTCGCGCCCCAGCCCCATGTCCGACTCACATGGTGGTGGGGGATGACCTCGACCTTCTGCCGAGTTCCGAGCAGGAAGCCGAGATGGATGGCGAGGGGAATGGGGGAGGCGCCGAAGTACACCACCCTGTAGTCGGGGTTCGCCTTTCGGATGGGCTCCAGCTTCGCGTGGAACAGTTTCTCCTGTTCACTCTGCGCCGCGCCCCAGTCACGAGAACGGAGTGCCTGGGCGGCAATCCCTTCCATGTCCAGTTCGACGAGGATTTGAGGCAGGCTCTTGTAGGCAACTGGAAGTGCCTCGACCATCTCCCGGTGCGAAATCGGGAGCTGATGGGTATGGGCGACAAGGATGAGTCCGCTGGGCGTGTTGCTGGATGGGGGCATGGAGAGAATCCTCATCTCCATGGATGCCATCCGCGAGTCCATTCCCTCGCGGAGCCCGCACTTTTATTTTCGCATAAGGGTGATGGGGGCCCTGTTGAGAGGGCGGGCAGGTGCAGCGGGGACGAGGAGGGCCGCTGACGGGGCCGCCCGAGTAATGCTCCCGTGCGGTGGACAGGCCGCGCAGCCCCTTGCGGTTCTTCTGGTTGGACGAGGATAGGGGCAGCGGCGAAGTATGGCGGACAGGTCAACGCGTGGCACACGCTGGGACCTTCAAGGCCAGCCTCCCCAGGCGTGCGCCTCAGGCGGGGCACGACGACGCCTACCGCCCCTACCTCCTCTCCCCTGTCATTTCATAGACCCATCGTGCGGGCACCCTGGTCCTGGATGTGAGCCAGGTGAGTGGCTCGGAACTTCTGGGCCCGCAGTCTGGTCAGGCGCGCCAGAATCACGAAATGATGCGCCGCCTTTCAGCCGGCCCCTTGAGTGCATTCTCATTCGCGGTCCTCGCACTCTGTCTCCTGCTCGTATAGAGAGCTGCGGATGTTTACATTCGCAGCCTTCATTTCGTTGGCGGTTGATCCAGTCGTTATGGCGCAATTGCCTTGTAGTCCACTCGGTCTCCCATGACTGCCCACTCAGTGACGACACCACAGAGGATCGAGGTCAGGACCAATCCGGCATTCCTGAATGTAGTCATGACAGCGTCCCTCAGATCTTCCGCTGTCCATTGTTCAGGGATGGTTCCCATGACCGTGGTGTTGGGGAGAAAAACGGTCATATCCGGCGTTGCTATAGCGAAGCCCGCTTTCCCTAGAATACCATAGGCAGTCCTGTAGTCGTCACTGGTTCGAGGTCTCAAATCAAATGTAATGACTGCGCCCTTTGGCATGGCCTCACCTCTTCCGCGTCAGCAAAACACTTCACTCTGCCTGCCGACCGTTTAACATAGCACCTGGACACTGCCTTCTCTCCGCCTGTCGCACTTCACAAGAGGGGGCGATACCAAGAGGACTAGTACCTCGCGGCGTGTTCGCCAACGAGGCCCCCCTTGGTCATCTTGACCTGGAGGTACTGGTCCCGGCGGTGTTCGAATGCACCCTTCAAACTGCGGTGAATCTCCTGGGCGACGTCCTGTGGGTTGTAGTCCCCATCTGCCTTTCCCTGGATCGTCAGGGTGTGGTTTGCATATTGGAGGGCCCCCTCTGGGAACTTCTTCTTGATAAAGTCCCGTGTGACCGCCTCCTCCTTTTGAAAGTCCTCCTGCGAGCGCACGCCGTATTTCAGCGCGAGTTCGTCATCCGGGACGATGGGACGGGCGAATCTGTTCTTGGTGTCGACCTCGAAGAAGAACCCTCGCTCACCATTCGCGGGATGGGCCCAAGTGAAGCTGACCATGTACAGGTTGTTCTCAACTTCCTTGGCTACCCAGCCCTTCACCACAAGTTCGCCTCGCAGTTCCCCAAGACGCGACTGAATCATGCTGTCGAGCCGAACCGCGTCGGAGCCGCCCAGATAGCGAGTGACACTGGAGGCAAAGTCCTCGACGCCGGTTTGCACACTCTGTTTCGCCAAAGCGATTGCCAGTTCCTCGCCTGTCGGTGGGATTGGCCGAATCGCACGGTATCCAAGGCCGAGCGAGCCAAGCGCTACGAGGGCAACGAGTACGGAGTTGACGAGCGTCTTGGTGGCAGAAATGCCAACAGACTTGATTCCTTCAGACATGGGTCCCCAGCAGGTAGCGCCGTGACGGCAGATGCACACCGTACATCAGCAGTCGAGCATCCGCTCTCCCACCACGGAGGTATTGCGCTCAGCCTCGCGCTCGACGCATGGGAATGAAGGGAACCCAGTTGGGAGTAGCGGACCGCAGCAAACCAAGCGGTGCGGGCCGCTGACGACTACCCCATGAGCCGGGCCGGCTCAGCGCGGATTCATCTCCAGCGGGTATACAGGGGGGCCCACGACCGAAACACCAGGCACATGGGCCCCCTCTCAAGAACAACGGCACACCGTCACGCCTCACCAGACCTGCACGGGAGCGGCCCGGATGATGGAAAGCCCGGTGCCGAGCTGTCCATAGGTGCTGCCCCCCCAGGACCAGACGCTCCGGTCCGCGAGGATGGCGTGGGAATGGTCTCCTCCGGCGGAGACCGCCACGGCGGTCCCGAGCGTGCTCACTCGCGCGGGCAGCAGCTTCGACGTGGACGGGACGCCATCTCCCAGTTGACCCTGGTCATTGCGTCCCCAGGACCAGACCAGTCCGCCCACGGTGATGGCGAGGTTGTGCTGCACTCCCGCCGAGATGGACACCACTCCCGCCAGATTCTTCGTCTGCACGGCCGTGGGCTTGTTGACCGTGGTGTTGTCTCCCAGGTTCCCGTAGCCGTTGTTGCCCCACGCCCACACCGTCCCGTCTGACTTCAATGCCAGGGAATGGCCATTGCCCGCCGCCACGGCGGTGATGCCCGTGAGCCCCAGCACCTGGGCGGGCAGCGACCGCGCTGTCGTGGAGTTGATGCCCAACTGGCCATAGGCATTGTTTCCCCACCCCCACACCGTCCCGTCCGCCCTCAAGGCCAGCGAAAAGGAGTTCCCCGCCGCGATGGCAATCACCTGCGTCAGCCCCACCACCTGGACGGGCTGGGAGCGCAGGGTCTGCGTCCCATCCCCGAGCTCTCCATACATGTTTCCCCCCCAGGCCCACACCGTTCCATCCTCCGCCAGGGCCATGCTGTGAGCGGACCCCGTGGAGACGGAGAGAAACCTGACCGAGGACAGCACCTGGACGGGAGTGTTGCGTTGGACCCGAGTCCCATCCCCCAGCGTGCCATTCGAGTTGGACCCCCAGGCCCACGCCGTTCCGTCTGCCTTCAGCGCCAGCGCATGGTTGTACGCCATGGAGACCGCCAGCATCCCCGTCAGCCCGGGCACCTCGATGGGCTCCGGCCGGGTGAGGGTGCTCCCGTCTCCCAACTGCCCCCAGACGTTCATGCCCCAGGCCTGGACCTTGCCATCCGGAGTCAGCCCCAGCGCGACCTGGGTGGCCGCGGCCACTCCACGTGAGCGGAGAATCAACGAGGGAACGGGGCTCGCCTTCCGGTCGGTCACCCCATCACCAATCTGTCCGTAGTAGTTGTGCCCCCAGGACCACAGCGTCCCGTCGTCCTTCACCACCAGCGCATGACTCCCGCCCGCCACCAGGGCCCGGACATTGGACAGGCCTGGAAGCTGCGAAGGCAGCGACCGCGCTGGCCCACTGCCCCCTCCCAGTTGGCCGGAGCCGTTGTATCCCCAGGTCCACACCGTCCCATCCGCCTTCAGCGCCGTGGAGTACATCCCATTCGCTGACACGGCGACCACCCCCGAGAGCCCTGCCACCGGAGCAGGCGTCATCCGCGAAGCGACGGTGCCATCCCCCAGTTGCCCGAAATCGTTGTTGCCCCAGGCCCAGACCGTCCCATCCGCCTTCAGCGCCAGGGAGTGGCTGTTGCCACCCGAGACACCCACCACGTCCGAGAGCCCCAGCACCTGCATCGGAGACAGGAGCCCCGGCGCCACCGGCTCCTCGGGGTCCAGCTCCATCCAGAACGGACTGTTGTGGCCCCATGTCCAGACCGTGCCGTCGGACTTCAAGGCCAGCGAATGCGCCTCGCCCGCGGCGAGCGAGACGACACCCAACAACCCCGGGACGCGGGTGGGCACGGTCCGATTGAGGCCCGTCCCATCTCCCAGTTGGCCGATGGAGTTCGAGCCCCAGGCCCACACCGTGCCATCCGCCTTCAACGCCAGCGAATGACGGAATCCAGTGGCCACGGCCGTGGCCACCAGCCCGCCTTGTACCTGGACCGGGAATACTCGCGCGGTCGTCGTCCCATCTCCGATAGAGCCGTAGCCGTTGTAGCCCCAGGCCCACACCGTGCCGTCTTCCCTGAGGACCATCGAGTGCAGTCCTCCGGCGGCGACCGAGCCCACCAGGGATGCTCCCGGGAGCGTGACCCTGAACGGAGACCAGCGCGGCACGGTCGTCCCATCGCCCAGCTGCCCATACTGATTGCCGCCCCAGGACCAGGCAGCGCCATCCGCCTTCACCGCCAGGGAGTGGCTCTGCCCTCCCGAGGCTTCGACGCGTTCGAGCCACGCGCGCGTCGCCACGGGCATCGACTTCATCAGATACGTCCCGTCGCCCACCTGCCCGTCGCTGTTCGAGCCCCAGGCCCAGACCTCTCCACTCGCCTTGATGGCCACCGAGTGCTGTCCGCCGCCCGCCGACACGCCCCGGACCTGCGTGAGCCCTGGCACCTGCACCGGAGACAGCCGTTGGAGCATGGTCCCATCACCCAGCTGCGACCTCCCGTTGCTCCCCCACGCCCACACCGTCCCATCGCCCTTCAGCGCCACGGTGTGCTGCCCGCCTCCCACCACCGCCTCGACACCGCTCAACGCCGGAACCTGCGTGGGGACGAGCGTCACGGCAGTGGACCCCAGGCCGAGCTGCCCTTCGTCGTTCTTGCCCCAGGTCCACACCGTGCCATCCACTCGGAGCGCCACCGTGTGCGAGCCTCCACCCGACACCGACGTCAGGCCCGTCAGGCCCGGGAGCACCGCCGGCAAGAGACGGCCCGTGAGGTCTCCCGTTCCCAATTGCCCATCCGCGTTGCCACCCCAGGACCACACGCGCCCATCGGCGGTCAGCGCCAGTGAGTGGACATTGCCCGCGGAGATGGCCATCACTCCGGACAGGCCTTGCACCTGCACCGGGGACACCCGTCGCGTCGTCGTCCCGTCCCCCAGTTGCCCCGTCGCGTTGTTGCCCCACGCCCACACCGTCCCGTCCGACTTCAACACCAGGGAGTGGGAGAAGCCCGCGGCGATGGCCACGGCATTCGTCAGTCCAGGCACCGGCACGGGCACCGGACGCGACGTCGTGCTCCCATCGCCGAGCTGTCCGTTCAGGTTCTGGCCCCAGGACCACACCGTTCCATCCGACTTCAGCGCCAGCGAATGCATCTCACCCGCCCCGAGCGCGCGGATGTCGAACAAGCGCCACACCCTCACGGGGAACGGACGCGGGCGCGTGGTGCCATTGCCCAGCTGTCCAAAGGTATTGCCACCCCAGGACCACACCGTCCCATCCGAGCGCAGGGCCAGGGAGTGATTGCGCCCCGCCAGCACCGTTCCCTGGCGGGAGTAGCCTTCCGCGGCGCGCGCGGTGCCGGGCTCCGGTGTCGTCTCCTCCAACGTATTGCCTGAGCATCCCCCCAACAACAGCGCGCACAGCAACCCGCACCACGCCGCGATGCCAGACATCTGGCTCGTGCCACGATTCATGAGTGAGTCCCCCTTTTCAAACAACCCCGGGAACCAAGCACTCGTGACGACAAAGAACAAGACCCCGAATGTCTTTCACGACGCCCGCGTGAGTGAATGACGTCTCGGGGGCTGGCTGAGACCTGTGTCTCGCTTGCATCCAACCGCCAGGTCAATGGAGACCTCCAGGCCGGTCGGAGCGCGGGAGGGGGCTCGTCGACAGGTGGGGGCCTCGGCCAGCCTGCCCGGCCGTGGGTGCGTCCGGGTGAACCGTGTGGTGGAGGAAAACGCGGGTCGTTACGTTGCGCTCCTTTCTCCCCCTCACCTCACGACACCGACATGCCCACCCTCTTCGACCCCCTCACCGCGGGCGACCTGCGCCTCGCCAACCGCATCGTCATGGCGCCGCTGACGCGCAACCGCTCGCCCCAGGCCATCCCCCCGGACATCGCCGCGACCTACTACGCCCAGCGCGCCTCCGCCGGGCTGCTCATCAGCGAGGCCACCGCCATCAGCCACCAGGCGCAGGGCTACGCCGACGTGCCCGGCCTGTACGCCCCCGAGCAGCTCGCCGCGTGGAAGAAAGTCACGACCGCCGTGCACGAGGCCGGAGGCCGCATCGTCACCCAGCTGTGGCATGTGGGGCGCGTCTCCCACACGGAGCTTCAGCCGGGCAACCGGGCGCCCGTGGCTCCCTCGGCCATCGTCGCCAACACCCGGACCGTGCTGTTCAGGGACGGCGTCCCCACGTTCGAGCCGACCTCCACGCCTCGCGCGTTGGAGGCCACGGAGCTGCCCGGCATCATTCGTGACTACGCCCGCGCCGCGCGCGACGCCATGGAGGTCTCTGGCTTCGATGGGGTCGAGCTTCATGGCGCCAACGGCTACCTGCTCGACCAGTTCCTCAAGACAGGCTCCAACCAGCGCACGGACGACTACGGCGGAAGCATCGAGAACCGGGCCCGCCTGTTGCTGGAAGTCACGCGCGCGGTGATTGACGCCGTGGGAGCCGGACGCACGGGCGTCCGCCTGTCGCCCGTCACCACCGCCAACGACGCGTTCGACGCCGACCCGCAGCCGCTCTTCGAGTACGTCGTGCGCGAGCTGGCGAAGCTCGGCCTCGCCTACGTCCACATCATCGAGGGCGCCACCGGGGGCCCGCGTGAGCTGGAGGACCGCCCGTTCGACTACGTCGCGCTGAAGAAGGCGTACCGCGACGCGGGTGGAAAGGCGGCGTGGATGGTCAACAACGGCTACGACGGAGAGCTCGCGCTCAAGGCCGTCGAGGCGGGAGCGGACCTCATCTCCTTCGGCCGCTTGTACATCTCCAATCCAGACCTCGTCCGCCGGTTGCGCGAGAACGCGCCCCTGGCCCGGCTCGACAAGACGACGCTCTACGGCGGTGGCGCCAAGGGCTACATCGACTACCCCACCCTCTGACCTGGGCGGCTCACCTGGAGGGGCCTCGCGCGAAGGCGCCGTGGCCCCTCCACCGTCGAAGCCGAGCCGTGAGGCGCGCTTCAGCCGAGCAGCCTGCGGCGGCTCGTGTCGAGGATCTCCTTGGAGAGGCGCGGGTTGGACTCGGCGACCGCGCGCGCGAGCACCACCGCGCCCACCACCTCGCTCCAGAGCCGGACGGCCTGCTCGCGCCGGGCGGCGGGCGGCGTGTCGGGCGTCGTCGTGGCCAGGTGGTCCGTGATGATGCCGAGCACCTCTTCGATCCCACAGGTGAAGCTCGCCTTCACCTCCGCGCCCTGCCGCGACGCATCCGCCGCCAGCGCGGCGACGGTACACCCGCTCGCCGGGTCATCGCGGTGCTCCAGGGACAGGTAGTGCTCGATGAACTTCTTCCAGGCCCGGGCCCGGGACTGCCGCAGTTCCTCCGCGAGCGCGGCATTGGCGCTGCCGAGCGCGCCTGAGATGACCTCCGCCGCCAGGGCCTCCTTCGAGTCGAAGTGGTTGTAGAAGCCGCCGTGGGTGAAGCCCGCTTCCTTCATCAGGTCCGCCACCCCCACCCCGTCGAAGCCGCGCTCACGGAAGAGCCTCCCGGCGGTCTCCAGGATGTGCCGCCGGTTCTCCCCCGCCTGCTCCTTCGTGAGTCGCATCCTCAACTCCCTCCATCCCATTTGGGCGCGGTCAGGTCCGCTTGACGCGTTGGATGCCGCTCATTACTCATCGTCTCGAATCAATGATGGTCGTCATCATTATGACCGACCGGCGAGAGTGCTCGCAAGCAGCGAGCGGCCTGTCGTGCCCGTGGGCGACCGGTTTCCTTCCCAGCGGTTTCCTTTGAAAGAAGTGGAGACAGGTCATGAGCAAGCACTCAGGAAAAGTCGCGGTCGTCACGGGGGGGACCTCGGGCATTGGCCTGGCGGCGGCGCAGCGGTTGGCCAACGAGGGGGCGTACGTGTTCATCACGGGGCGTCGCCAGGGCGAGCTCGACGCGGCGGTGAAGCAGATTGGAAAGAACGTGACGGGGGTGCGGGGGGACGTCGCGAACCTGGACGACCTGGACCGGCTCTACGACACGGTGAAGCGAGAGAAGGGCCACCTGGACATCGTCTTCGCCAATGCGGGCGGGGGTGAGTTCGCGCCGCTGGGCTCCATCACCGAGGAGCACTTCGACAAGACCTTCGGCTCCAACGTGAAGGGGCTCCTGTTCACCGTGCAGAAGGCGCTGCCGCTCCTGCGCGAGGGGGGCTCCATCATCCTGAACGCCTCCACCACCTCCACGATGGGGACCCCGGCCTTCAGCGTCTACAGCGCGACGAAGGCGGCGGTGCGCTCGTTCGCGCGCAACTGGGTGCTCGACTTGAAGGGCCGCAAGCTGCGCGTCAACGCCCTCAGCCCCGGCCCCATCAACACGCCGGGGCTCAGCGGGCTGGCGCCGGGTCCGGAGCAGAGCGCGCAAATGCTGGAGCAGATGGCGAGCGGCATTCCGCTGGGCCGGCTGGGGCGCCCGGATGAAGTCGCGCAGGTCGTGTCCTTCCTCGCCTCGGATGAGAGCAGCTTCGTCAACGGCGTCGAACTGTTCGTTGATGGCGGCATGGCGCAAATCTGAGCCCTTGGATTCGCCACAGTGGGCAAGCATTTTCCCATCCCCGCCGGGCATACGCCTTGCTTTGTATCTGGCAGCAGCGAGATGCCGGGAGGGGTGGATGCGCGACGGGTGGCGATGGGCGACAGCGGTGGGCATGGCGGTGTTCCTCGGCGCATGTGGTGAGTCCTCGGACACGGGCGATGTCGATTCACCCGACGGCCCGGGCCCCTGGCCCACGGATGCGTTGAAGGACTACGCGGCGGCGTATGGCATTGGCGCCGGGGTGCGGAGCATCGGCGTCGACGCGGGGCACAACATCTGGCTGCTGAAGGGCGCGGAGATTGGCGTGCTGCGTCCTGGCGACACGGCGCCCACGTGGACGCGCGGCGTGGGGCAGGCGGCGGAGGGCTTCGGGCGGGACAAGAAGGCGCTCGGCTCCACCGTCATCTGCGGCGGCGAGGCGGGGCGCGCCTACGTGGGCTACCACACCTACGAGCTGCAGCCCGAGGTGCCGGACAAGCCCCACGCGTACATCCCCGTGGAGGGAGAGCCGCACTACTCCGCGGCGCGCTTCGCGGAGTACCAGAAGGGCGACCTGGACGTGGTGCGCCTGGGGTCCGACGGCCAGGTGGAGTTGGAAGAGCACCTGTGGCGCAGCGCGGGGGTGTCCGGAGGGAAGCAGGAGCTGGGCATCCGCAACACCAATGACTTCCACTACGACGAGGACCGCTCGGTCCTCACCTGCCAGCGGGTGATGCGCGGAAGAGACCGGGGAGATGTCTACATCGGCACCAACCACGGCGTGACGTTGATTCGCGGCCTCACGTACAACAGCCACCGCCACGCGGCCTGGTATCGCGAGACGCCGCGCGAGGACGGCGGTGTGTCCCAGTCGCTCCAGGCCGGCTTCAACTGGGGGCTCGGCATCGGGCCCGACGGTGAAGTGCTGGTGGCCAATGACTGGCTGGTGGGCATCCTCGAGCCGAACGGCGTGCTGGAGGACTTCGACAAGGAGCGCACCTGGGAGGGCCCGGTGCCCTGGAGCTACAAGGGGCACAACTCACAGCTCAACAGCCTGGAGGCCTTCGACCACTGGCGCGCCATTGCTCGCACGAAGGCGGGGGCCACCTGGGTGGGCAGCCGTGACTTCGGCCTGTGGCGCATGGAGCAGACAGACCGCTCCAGCGCGAACTACACGCGCATCATCGACCTGCCCTCCGACAACGTGACGGCGCTGGCGGCCACCGACGGGGGCATCGTCTACGTGGGCACCGACAACCAGGGCCTGTGGCGCATCGAGCAGGACGGAGAGACGCTCACCCGCGTGGATTCCGTCACTGGAAAGCAGGTGCTCCAGCTCGTGTACGACCCCACCGTGGCACCCGCCATGCTTTATGTCCTGACCGACACGGGCCTCACCGTGCTGCGGGAGTAGCGGGTAACTGCCTCTCCATGGCCCCCACGCCGCATCCGCGGCGTGGCCTTCACCCTCTCCGCACGACTCAGGGTGCGCGCAGCTCCATCGGCAAGGACTGCTTGCCCTGCCACTCACCTCGCAGGCCATTCTTGCCGACCTCCAGTTGCAGACGCGCCACCGGGTTGCCGTCCGCATCGCGTTCCTCCAGGTCGAACTTCCCGCCCTCCTCCTGGCCGCCCAGCTCAATCGGCTTGCGGTACTTCTCGTAGAAGTACACACCGGAGACCGAGTTGTCGGACTGCTTCTCCAGCACCATGACGACGGGCTGCTTACCGAGACGCCCGCGCAGCACCTGACCCGAGACACCGCCTGCCACCGGTTTACCTTCACCCAGCAGCACGCTCTTGCCGTAGGCCGTCAGGTGCGGACGCAGGGAGGCATACGGCAGTGACAGACTGACATTGCCCACGTCATCGAGCGCGCGCGACGCGTGGTTGCTGCAGCGCTCCGAGGTCCAACGGGCGTCCTCCGCCTTGAACTCCCAGCGCTCATCGATGAAGGTCTTGACGAGCGCATCGTCCGCATCGCCCTCCTGGCCAGCCAGACACTCGCTGTTGAACGCGATGCGCTCCTCCAAGTCGTCAATCGTTTCGCTCTCGGCCTTCTGCTTACGTGCCGTCTTCAGCTCCTTTTTACGCTGTGCAATCTGTTCACGGTAGAGGCGCTGTTTTTCCTTCCGCATGCGCACGGCCAGTGCCTGCACGCCGGCACGCGTGAACAAGTCTTGCGGCTGGAGCAGGCGACCCGTCTGTGTGTCAAAGCTGTAGGCCACGCTGTACGTCTCGCAGTAGGCGCCGCAGCCCTCGGCATTGAACTGAATCGTGAGCAGCCGCGCATCGTTGCGCGACACCTTGAAGGTCTGCCCGGCCAGACCCGCCAGGTCGAATTCGTCAGCGGGCAGTCGCGGCTCCGCCTTGACTGGCGCCAGCGCCTTGAACCGAGCGATGAACAGGCGGTCGTTGATGTTGGCGGCCAGCTCCGGCCTGTCGTGGGTGATGAACGGCATCTCGATGACATCTCGCGGAAAGGGTTGCTCCGCATCCGGCTTGGGGATGACCGTGAGTGTCGTCACCTTCAGGTCGGCCGCCTGGGCACCTCCCGCGAGCAGCGTGGCCATGAGAGGGAACAGCGCGAGACGTACGGTAAGACGCTTCATCAGGAGTCCTTGGACGTGACGACCACGTCGGCATCCTGCCGCATGGAGCAGCCGAAGAGCAGCCCATGCACCACGTCGTGGACTCACTCCCCGCGTTATTGCAGGCTTCACTGGTGGGCCGAGCAGGCCATGCCGACAGCACCGCCCTGCACGGCTTCACAGCCGCCGTACCTACTCGACCCGGAGGACCCTCCATGCCCCGTTCCGCTTCCACGCTGCTCGCCCTGGGACTGCTGCCTTTCGCTCTGACTGCCTGTGGTTCCGCCGAGGAGCCCACCCTCGATGACGGAGCCTTGGGTGAGGCCGAGCAGACCGTCTGCACCCCGAACATGTCCGTCACCTTCGGAACGGCCGACAACTTCGCGGGAGGACCGGACCCGTTGCCCTACGCCCCCACGGCGATGCCCGAGTTCGTCACCTACCTCGCGGCCAACAGCATCCCAGCCAGTCAGCTCAAGACGCTGGATGACGCCACCTCCAACCGCCATACCGTGGCCACGCTGCGGCACGGACTTCGGAGCTGCTTCACCCAGACTCCGTTCTGTACGCTGACGCTCTGCGCCTATTCCCGGGCGCTCCCGACGACCCCCCAGAACGACACCATCACCGTGCACGACACGGACTTCGGCACCTACAGCTTCCCCATCATCGCCAGCACGGCCGTGGCGCCCTCGCTGACCCCGACGTGGAACCCGGGCCAGACCGCCTTCCTGTGCATGCCGCTCCCCATCACCGCGGTGGGCGACATGCTGCAGTTCCGCATGCAGAACGAGTCCATGGTGGACTTCATCCGCATCAACCTGAACTGCTGAACCTCGTGAGTCAGGCGGAGACCTGACGGCCCGCGGAGCAGCCCTCCGCGGGCACGACCTCGACCCGCGGGACCTCCACGAGGAGCGCGGGGCCCGGCAATGTCAGCTGTTGCGCATCGGGCGACGCTGGACGTGGAGGCCCGTCTGGGTTTGAGGAGTAACCTGCCCCGCATGAAGTCGGTCCGGGAAAACACGGAAGAGCAGGGACCGGAGGCTCCCGCGAAGGAGCGCCAGGCCGCGCCCGCCGAGGGTGAGAAGAATTGGGCCTATGAGCTGGCCCCTCCCGGTTCCGACCAGGATATTGCCCCCGTGGTGGGCAAGAACCTGCGGCGCCTTCGTAGCCAGCGTGGCCTGTCCCTGGAGCGGCTGGCGAAGGCCTCCGGCGTCAGCCGGGCCATGCTGGGGCAGATTGAGCTGGGGCAGAGCGCGCCCACCATCAACGTGCTGTGGAAGATCTCCCGGGCCCTGGACGTACCGTTCTCCGCCCTCATGAGCATGACGGGGAGCGCTGGGACGCGGGTGATGCGGGCGCAGCAGGCCAAGCACCTCAGCTCGCATGATGGGGGCTTCGTGTCCCGGGCCCTCTTCCCGTTCGATGAGCCACGGCGGGTGGAGTTCTATGAGCTGATGCTCAAGGCCCGGAGCGTGGAGAACGCCGAGCCACATCCTCCAGGCACGATGGAGAACCTCGTCGTCACGCGAGGCACTCTGGAGTTGGAGGCAGGCGCCGAGCGCCACCTGCTGACGCAGGGTGATGCCATCCTCTTCGAGGCCGACCGCCCCCACGTCTACCGGAATGTGGGGGCGGACGAGCTGCTCATGTACCTGGTGATGACCTACGCGGAAGCGGTGGGCTGAAGCCCGGCTGCTACCGGACCTTCGCCATCATCATCGGCACGCCGTTACACATCATCATCATCGGCGCACCCATGGCCATCATGGAGGTCATGGCGTCGCAGCAGTCCTTCATCATCGCCATGTCCTGCCCGTCCATGGGCATCATCTTACAGATCATCCCGTCCTTGCCCATCTCACAGGTCATCCGGACCGGCATCGGCGCCATCGGACGCATCCCCGTCATCATGGGGTTCATGCCCATCATCATCGGGTTCATGCCCATGCCCATCATCATGGGGTTCATCCCCGTCATCATGGGGTTCATGCCCATCATCGGGTTCATGCCCATGCCCATCATCATGGGGTTCATGCCCATCATCGGGTTCATGCCCATGCCCATCATCATGGGGTTCATCCCCATCATGGGATTCATGCCCATCATCGGGTTCATGCCCATGCCCATCATCGGCATGGCGTGATTCGAGTGCATCGGCATGCCCATGCCCATCATCGGGCTCATGCCCATGCCCATCATCGGCATGGCGTGATTCGAGTGCATCGGCATGCCCATGCCCATCATCGGCGTGGTGTGATTGGAGTTCATCGGCATCTGAGAGTTGGCGTCCATCATGGGAGTACCTCGGGTCGGTGTTTGTTCGTACGACTTGAGACCGCGGCGGATAGATGGCGCGTCGCCACTCGGAAGTTCATGGGTCCGGAGTGCGAGTCGGCGGTTTCCTCCGACGCAGCGGATGCGGGGCCTACCTTGGCGGAGGTGTTGGCAATGCTGACGGACGTGCGTCCGCGAGCGCGGAGGCGACCGTTCCCTTCGGGATGCCACCTCGCCTGTCCTTCACCAGACAGTCGAAGCGGTTGGCCGTATGACTTCAAGGGTCAGAAGCGAGGCAGCCCGCTCTCGTCTCGGTAGTACAAAGAATACACGGAGGCTCCTACCTGGGCCATGCCCGCGGGGGCATCCAGCCGGGCCAGCCGGACTTCGACGAACACCAACTGCCCATCGCGCTGGGCACGGACCGCCTCGGCGAGCACGGGTGCCAACTGCTCCGACTTCTCGATGAGCAGCGTGAGGGCCTGACCCGAAGCGCCCAGTGCCTCACACACGACCGGGTAGCTCCACTTCGGGATGTCGTTGTAGACGGACTCCGGCCCGACGATGAGTCGCTCGACGGTGTAGCCCGCGTTGTTGATGAGGAAGATGAGGGGCTTGAGCTTCAGGTGCAGCAGCGTGGAGAGCTCCTGCGCCGTCATGAGGAAGGAGCCATCGCCGATGAAGAGCAGGTGGCGCCGCTCCGGAGCCGCCAGACTGGTGCCCAGCAGCGCCGGCAGCGTGTAGCCGATGGAGAGCCACAGCGGCTGGGCCACCCAGCTCGCGCCCTTGGGGAGCTGCGTGGACGAAAACCCCGCCGAGGGGCTGCCCGTCTCGATGACGAGGACGTCGTCCGGCTCCAGCAGGCCTCCCAGCGCGGGCCAGAGCTGCGCGTGGGTCAGCGGCGTCCCGGCCTTGGGCGCGGACGCGGGCGCCTTGGCCATGGCCTGGAGCCGCGCGGAGCGGGGCACGAAGGACTGTGCCGCACGCGAGCCCAGCGCCTCCGTCAGCGCCTCCAGCACCTCCTTCAACACCAGGCCGCTGTAGAGGGACGGCGGTCCCCCCTGCGTGCCCTGCCCCAGCGCTGCGCTGAAGAGCTGGAGGTCCACCAGCCGGGACGGCTCCAGGCGCTCGGTGAAGGAGTGCGTGTTGAGGTCCGTGAAGCACGTGCCCAGACCCACCACGCAGTCGGCGCCATCCACCCAGTCCCGCACATACGGGTCGGAGAGCTTCCCGCCATAGAAGCCCAGGAACGCCGGATGCTCCTCATCGATGGAGCACCGGGCGGAGTTGAGCAAGGCGATGGGCAACCGGGCCGCCTCCGCCAGCGCCAGCACCTGGGGCGCGAGGCCGAAGCTGTGGATGTCGTGGTCCACCAACAGCGCGCAACGCCGAGCCCCTCGCAGCCGAGGCACCAGCTCCTCCAGGAGCAGCCGCAGACTGTCCGGGTCGCTCGCGGAGACGTCCTGCGCCAAGGGCTCCTTGGGAGCGGGGACGCGCTGAAACGTCACGTCGACGGGAAGCTGGAGGTACACCGGCCGCCGCTCCTGAAGACACGTGCGCAGCACCCGGTCTATCTCCTGGGGCGCATTCGCCTGCGTCAGCGCCGCCTGCGCCACGGTGAAGGGCGTCATGCTCGCCAGCGTGTTGCCGAAGTCCCCGTCGCCCAGGCTGTGGTGGAACACGGAGCGCCTCCGGCGATGGGACAGCGGCGGGGAGCCCGTGATGGCCACCACGGGTACGCGCTCGGCATAGGCGCCGGCGATTCCATTGAGGGCGCTCAGCTCCCCCACGCCATAAGTGGTCATCAGCGCGGCAACGCCTCTCAGTCGGGCATACCCGTCCGCGGCATAGGCGGCATTGAGTTCGTTGCAGCACCCCACCCACCGCGGCTCCGCTTGCTTGAGCAACTGTTCGAGCAGCCCCAGGTTCAAGTCCCCCGGAACTCCGAAGACATGGCCGATGCCCAGCTCCTGCAAGCGGGCCAGCAGATAGTCTCCCACCGAGATGGACGCTTCTTGGGACTTCACGAATGGACGGTTCACGGCGACTCCCCCGCGCGATGGAGGCACCGGGTCATCCCAAGTTCAATCCGAGGAGACCCTGCTCCCCTTTGCCTGTCGGCTTCACACCAGTTCGAGCGGCCACTCCTGGAAAGCACAGGGTCTGTACAAGGCTTGAGCTGTCTGGGGACACACAGACGTTCCCCACGCGTCGGGCCGCGCCCCGGTGTACACAGGGGCCATGAGCAGCCCTGTCTCCTTCTTCCTGATGCCCCCCGAGGGACTCGCCGGTGTGCTGACCCGCGCGCGGCTCGCGGCCATGCGCTCCACCGTGGCCGAGGGCCTGGAGGACCCGGAGGAAGACGATGACGAGGTCCTGCTCCTGGAGCTGATGGACCACCTGTCCCGGCACGGCGCGGACACCCTGCCCCGGCTCCCCGAGCGGCTCGAGGACGGAGTCTGGGACCTGCTCGACGTGCTCGCGGACGAGTTGCTCCACCTGGGCGAGGAAGCACGAGGGGCGCCGCTGGAGCTGGCCACGCAGCTGCATCCCAGCGAGGACGACGTCCAGGCGGCGGAGGCCGTCATCGGCGCGTCCTGCGCGGAGCCCCTCCAGCGCCTCTGGCGCTTCGCCGTCTGGGGCCGCCTGCCCGGACAGGACACTCCCACCAACACGGGCTTGAAGCGCGCGTACCCGGCCCTCGGCTACTGGACGGGCTCCGAGGTCCGCCAGCTTCGCGAGGGTCTGCGCGAGCACCTCGACGGCGCTCCCGACTACAAGCCCCACCTGCGCTCCGCCCGCATCCGCTCCTGGCTTCAGCGCAAGCTGACCCTCGCGCGACGCGGAGACCCGGCCCGCGCGCTCGACGCGGCCACGCACGCCCTGGACAAGGCCTCCCGCCAGGGCATGGGCATCCTCTTCGTTCGCTGAAGCCCCGTCGTCACGCGAGGCCGCGCGCCAGGCGCCCCAGTGTGGACACCGCCGCCTCGATGCGCGGCGTCCACGGCTGGCCACAGCTCAAGCGGATGAAGTTCCGGTACGAGTCCGGCCGCGCGGAGAAGATGGGCCCGGGCGCGATGCTGATACCCGCCTCGATGGCGCGCGCATGCAGCTCCAGCGAGTCCACCTTCGGCGGCAGCTCCACCCACAGCAGCGAGCCACCCGACGGCCGAGCCACCCGCGTCCCCTCCGGGAAGTACTCCGCCACGCCCCCGGCCATGCTCTCCACCTGGGACCTGAGGTGGCGGCGCAGCGAGCGCAGGTGCCGGTCATACCCGCCCTCTTCCAGGAACCGAGCGATCGCGAGCGGCGGCAACGACGCCGTGGCAATCGTGTGCGAGAACTTGAGCAGCTCCACCCGCTCACGGAACCGCCCCGGCGCCGAGTACCCCACGCGAAACCCCGGCGCGAGCGTCTTCGAGAACGAGCCACACAGCAGCACGTTGCCCGTCGTGTCGAAGGACTTGCACGTGCGCGGACGCTCCGCGTCGAAGTGCAGGTCGCCATACAAGTCGTCCTCGATGAGCGGAACGCCTCGCGCCTCCAGCATCGCCACCAACCGACTCCGCCGGGGCTCCGGCATGCAGCTGCCCACCGGGTTGCTGAAGCTCGGCACCACCAGCACCGCCGCCACGCGCCGCCGCTCCAGCGCCGCCTCCAGCGCATCCAGCTCCATTCCATGTCGCGGCGAGCACGGAATCTCCAGCGCCCGCAGCCCCAGGGACTCGATGGCCTGGAGCGTGCCGTAGTACGCCGGGGACTCAATCGCGATGGTGTCCCCCGTGCGCGCCACCGCGAGCAGGCTCAGGTGAATCGCCTCCGCCGCGCCACAGGTGATGATGAAGTCCTCGGGCGCCAGCGCCCCACCCCAGTCCAGCGAGCGCCGCGCCAACTGCTGCCGCAGCTCCGGACATCCGGGAGGCGCGTCGTACAGCACGCCCACGTCCCCCGCCTCCCGCGTGAGCGCGTTCAGCTCCCGGTACAGTCGCCGCGTGGGCAGCAGCTCCGGCGCGGGCCACGCACCCCCGAGCTGCACGATGCGCGGGTCCCTCATCGCCTGGTACACGCGGGACACCAGGCCGCTGACGGTGACGGGGGTGGCGCTCGTCGCGGGCCGCGACACCTGCGGCTCGGCGAGGCGGGGCCGCTCGCGGCGGCGCACGTAGTGGCCCGACTGGGGCCGCGTCTCGATGAGCCCCACCGACTCCAGATGGAGGTACGCCTGGAGCACGGTGGAGATGCTCACCCGCTCGCGCAGGCTGAGCTGGCGCACCGAGGGCAGCCTGTCTCCGGCGCGCAGCGTCCCCGCGGCGATGGCTTCCTCCAGTCGCTCGGCCACCTGCTCGTACAACTTCGGTTTGTGTGCCAGCGCGCCCATGCCACCTCCGACGAGATGCCGTCCCGCGACCCGTATCGGTAACGGGCCCGCCGCCCGCTGCCCAGATACACCTGCCCTCATGCCGGACCGGTACAGTTCCTCGCCTGGAGACTGTACTGGTCACAATGACAATCGGCTGCATCTGTTCTGTTCCCGTGGCGGGGCGCATGTTGGCTCTCGCAAGGAGGTCATGGAGCCATGGAGTCGATGTTCGCTCTGTCGGGGCGGGGTTGGTGGAGCACGCTGTGGAATCACCTGAGGCCGGAAGCCCACCTGGAAGCGGAAGCAGGCTGCATCGGCCTGTTCCAGGGCGCGCTCTGGAGTCGACGCCTGCAAGGGAGCGAGGGCCTGTCGCTCACCTGCACCGAGGGCCGGCTCTGGCTCACCTTCGAGCAGGACTCGAGGGACTACGTCCTGGAGCCGGGAGCCACCGTGAGCCTGGAGCAGACGGGCCACGTCGTGGTGCAGGCCCTGCGGCCCGCGCGCTTCCGCCTCGCGAGAGACGGCCAGCGGCCTTGTCCCCCGTGAGGCCTCACCCCTCCTGCTTCACGGGCACGGGGACAGCCACTCCAGCCGCACGCTGGCCGGGCACGCTCAGGAGGAAGGCCGCGCCCATGACCAGCAGCAACACGGGAAACAACGCGCCCTGCTCGAACCCCGCGGCGAAGGACAGGTTCGGCTGAGGCGCGCGGAACGGGAGACTGGCCAGCGCCAGCCCACCGTGCAGCGTGAAGAACAGCCCGGTCAACACTCCCACGGGCCGCGAGCGCCACAGCGCACGCACTCCCATCAGGACACTCCCCAACAGCAGTCCCTCCAGCAAGGCCCGGTAGAGCAGCACGGGATGCCGCGCGGGGAGGATGTGGTGCAGCTCCGCGAGGAAGGACGCATCCGCGCGCGCCAGCCCCACCACCTCGTGCCCGGGTGCGTAGGCCAGCGTGGACACGTCGAACGACGGCGTCGCGACGGGCTGGAAGTCCGGCAGCCCCACCTCCGCTGGGAAGCGCACGGCCCAGGGAACAGAGGTCACCTGCCCCAGCGGGGCTCCTTCCATGAACCCCGCGAGCGCTCCCAGCAGGAACCCCAGCGGCGCGAGCACCGCCAGCGCATCCGTCACCTGGAGCCACGAGCGCCGCCGCTGACGCGCGAAGTACACCGTGAAGGCCAGCACCCCCAGCACGGTCCCCAGCACCGACGCGCCGCCCTGCTTGAACTGGAAGAAGACGGAGCCGTCCCGGGAGAAGTCGTCCCACTGGTGCAGCAGCACGTACCCCAGCCGCCCGCCCAGCATCACTCCGAGGAGGCCCGCGTGGAGCACGAACCCGGACACCTCCTGTCTCTCGAAGGGCCCTTCACCTCGCGCGGCCTGGCGCCGGAGCACCGCGAACACGAGCAGGAAGCCCACCAGGTACGCCGCTCCCGTCCAGCGCAGGGAGAGCGTGTCGGAGAAGCGGAACAGGAAGGGACTGAAGCCATGCAGGAAGTGGGTGTCCACGACGCCTCGCGCTGGCGGGCCACGGGAGGAAGACACGCGCCCTCCTCCCATGGACACGGGTTTGCGGCTACTTGAAGAAGTCCTCGGCGGGGATGTTCGTGAGCTCCTTCCCGACGACCTTCCGGAAGTAGAGCGTGGTCGAGCCGTTGCTGTTGGTATCGGCCTTCTGGTAGCGGAAGCCATCCAGCTTGCCGTCGGCGAGCAGCCGATTCCAATCCGTCCCGTTGACGCGAATGGTCGCGCTGGGACCACAGCAGTTGTAGGTGACGTCCGACGTAATCACCCCTCCGCTCCAGGACATCGACATACAGCTCTGTTCATACAGGCCCAGCTTCACCGTGGCCGAGCCCTGATTCATCGTCTTGATGCAATCCTCGGCACCCTGCGCCGTCCCCTGGGACAGACACAGCCAGACCAGACACAATCCCGCCATCATCTTCTTCATGGGGTTCACCCTCCGTGGGTTTCGAGTCAGGGCTACAGCAGCGGCTTGCTGGCGGTCTCGGTGGCCTTCGTGTCCACCTTCTTGTTCTTCGGCTCCTGCTTCGCGGCCTTGTCCTCCTCGAGCGTGAGCGTCTTGGGCTCGGCGGACTTGGACTCAGGCGCCGGCTTCGCAGTGGCGGGAGGAGGCGTCTTGGCCGGCGGGGTCTTGTCCGCGGCGAATGCTCCGGACGCGACACAGACAAGGCACAACGTCACCCAGCTCTTCATGGGAATAATTCCTTTCAGGACTGAAGGGATTCACGGGCCCCATGAATGACGCGAAGCCACACCACGACGGGCCCATTCGCACTGTTACCGCGTGGCATCCAACTCACAATCACCCTGGCATGCGTGTTGCTGTTGAAATTGAGACGGCGAAAGCGCTACCGGAGGCTCCTCTTCAGGTAGAGCGCGAACGGCACGTGGGTGATGTCCTCGCCGGAGAGGGGGACTTCCAGCGTGCCGTCATACCGCGCGGGCCTGCGCCCCCTGGAGACCACCTCCGGCTGGATGGTGATGCTCATCCCCACCTTCAGGAACGCCTCCCGTGAGTCCTCCACCTCGGGGGCCTTCAGTCCGAAGTAGAGATCCAGCTCGTAGCGCTGTGTCAGCTCGTTCGCGCGGAAGGCCGCGCGCTCCACGAGCAGCTTCTCCTCCAGCTTCTTCAGGACGCCAGGGATGAAGTCCACCTGGAACGTCCCCTCCAGCGTCTGGATGACATCCTGGACGCTCTTGAGCGAGTGGGGGTCGACAGCGATATCGAGTGCCATGGCGCGCCTCCGGCAAGACAACCGCGTGGACAGGCCCTCGCCGGAGCGCTCCGCGTCGCGAAAGCCAGACACGTCGAACCCCGGCCGGGGCGCACGTGATAGCGCACCGTCCCGAACAGGCCAGGAGGTCATCTGGCGGGGACGTCGACTCCGCGACAGGGAGGAAGCCCTCGTGTCGGGAAGTCCGCGAGCCGGGGACTGTCTGCCTTCACACGGCGGGCTCGGACCGCGGGGCGACGCGGGAACACCTTAGCCGCCCGAGGGGCCCCCTGGAACTCGAGGGGGCCTCGGGACGATGAGGCGGCTCAGGGCACCGTGAGGATTTCGGCGCCCTGCTCGGTGACGAGCAGCGTGTGCTCGAACTGCGCGCTGCGGCTGCCGTCCGCGGTGACGGCGGTCCACCCGTCATCCCACGTGCGGTGGCCCCAGCCGCCCTGGTTGATCATCGGCTCGACGGTGAAAATCATGCCCGTCTGCATGACGGTGTCGGCCTCCGGCTCGTAGTAGTGCGGAATCTGGAGGGCCGTGTGGAACGTCTCGCCGATGCCGTGGCCACAGTAGGCGCGCACCACGCTCACGCCGTTCTTCGTGGCGTGATTCTCAATCGCGCGGCCAATGTCGCTGATGGGACGGCCGGGCTTCACGGCGGCGAGGCCCTCGTTCAGACACTCGCGCGTGACTCGCACCAGTCGCTCGCTCTCCGGCTGCGGAGTGCCCACGAAGTACGTGGCCGAGCAGTCCCCGTGCACCCCATCCAGGAAGATGGTGATGTCCAGGTTGACGATGTCCCCATCCTCGAGCGCGCGGCTGTCGGGGATGCCGTGGCAGATGACCTCGTTGACGGAGGTGCACAGCGACTTGGGGAAGCCGTGGTAGTTGAGCGTGCTCGGGTAGCCGCCCCGGCGGATGTACGCCTCGTGGGTGATGGCATCCAACTCGTCGGTGGTGATGCCCGGGCGGACGTGGCTGGCCACCTCCTGGAGCACCTCCGCGGCGGCCTTGCAGGCGCGGCGCATGCGCGCGATGACGTCCGGCGTCTTGATGTCGGAGTCTCCGCCCCGGCGCGGCGGCCGACCGGACACGGCGTAGTCCGGACGCGGGATGTTCAGGGGCACGTCGCGGCGGGGGCTGATGATGCCCGGCCGGATGCCCTGGCGAGCCACCTCGGGGCCCTTCTTGCGAGCCTCCACGGCGTCGGCGCCACGGTGACACTTCTTGTACTTGGTGCCGCTGCCGCACCAGCAAACGTCATTGGGACCAGGCAGCACGGCGGGAGGGGTACGGGGACTGGCGGTGGTCATCACTCAACTCCGGTGTGGACCGTGTCGGACTTGCGGGCGCGCAGCCAGCGCAGCACCTGGGGACGCAACCACAACCGGGGACGGCCCGTGCCCAGGTCCAGGATGGGGCGGGGCATGTCCGGGTAGCGGCGCAGATAGGTGCTGACGCTGTTGGAGTGGCGCAGCTGCAGCAGGCCGGCCACGCCCTGGGCGTCGATGAGGTCTTCGGTCTTCACCATGGGACACATGAAGGGCCTGTCTATACCCTTAGACACGGCCCGGCGCACGGCTTTTACCGCCTCCCCGGGTGGGGGGCGGCCGGGCGGACAACCCCACTGGGGCCTTCCGGACAGCCTCGGGGGTGCCAGGGCGGGTGGGGGCAGAGCAGACCCGCGCTCCCTTGGGGGCCCTGGATTCCTGCCTGGGAGGTCGTCTCTCGGGGACCCACCATCACGGGTCTCGCATGGGGCACTCAACCTGCTAGGTTCAGTGACTCCCAGGAGACCTCTGACGACCATGAGCACGCGGACCCCACCGATGAATCCGGACTCCCTCCCTCCGGGCCACGTCATCACCAACTGCTGGCGCGTCATCGAGCGACTGGGGGTGGGCGGGTATGGCGTCGTCTATCGAGTGGAGCCCCTGGACACGCCGGGCCACTACTTCGCCCTCAAGCTGGCCCGCGACCTCTCCGAGGGCCGTGCGTTGCGCGAGTTCACCCTGCTGCTGGACCGCGCGGTGCATCCCAACGTGGTGGCGGTGCACGCCTGTGCCCGCTGGCCGGACATCGCCACCGGCTACTTCTACTTCGTCATGGACTGGGTGCCCGGGCCTCCGCTCCACGTCTGGGCGGACCACCACAACCCCACTTACCGGCAGCTCCTGGAGACGATTCGTCGCGTGGCGCTGGCGCTCGACACGCTGCACGCGGGGGACGTGCTGCACCGGGACCTCAAGCCGGAGCACATCCTCTTGAGGACTCCCGAGGGAGACCCGGTGCTCATCGACCTGGGCGCGGGCGTGTACACCGGTGCGCCCACGCTGACCACCGGTCCCCTGCCCCCGGGGACGCTCTATCTGCGCAGCCCGGAGGCCGTCCGCTTCCACCAGCGCCACTGGCGTCACCCGGTAGCCCGCTACACCTCAGTGGCCACCGATGACCTGTATGCGCTGGGGGTCTGTCTGTACCGCGCCGCCACGGGCCACTACCCCTTCCTCCCCGACTGGCCGGCGGACGTGCTGTGCGCCGCCATCACCTCGCAGGAGCCGCCAGCGCCCTCCACGGTGAATCCGCGCGTGCCGGCGGCGCTCGACGCGCTGGTCCAGCGGATGTTGGACAAGGACCCCGCGCGGCGCTTCCAGAGTGGCGCGGAGCTGGCCTCGACGCTGGTTGTCACCTTGGAAGGGGCGCCCGGCGGGTCCTGGGATGAGCCCCTCTTTGATTGGGCGGAGCCTCCGCTCGACACCGTGGACGGAGCGCCGTCTCCAGCCCTGCGCCGCGTGCGCCGTCCGGAGTGGGCGTCGCACCTGCGCAAGCCTCCGTCGAGGACGCGGGCTCGGCTGCAGCAGCTGTGGGCCACCGTGATGGGCATCTTGCGTCCACCCCCACCACAGCCCGCGCCGTGGATCTCGCCCGGATACGCCACGCTGGAGGGCCAGGCGCGACGGATACATCCCCATCCTTATCGACGCCTGCTGTTGGCCCTGGCGGGAGTGGCGGCGTTGGGCGTGTTGGGGATCTGGTGGGTGGTCGGATGGAGACAGACAACTCCACAGGTAACCCATGAAACCAACGCCTCTACTGGTCAGAAACTGGCCAGCCCGCGTGAGTCGCCGCACAGTAGCGGAGTCGCGATTTCGCCATCGGCGGAGCTCACCCCCGCGACCGTCGCCCCCGTGGCGTCGTCACTCCAGGACCCCACTCCCGTGAAGAAGGCCCCCGCCCTGTCCGCGTCGCCCCCCGCCCCCGTGAAGCAGCACTCCTCTCTGGCCCGTATGTCCAAGGTGGCATTGGCTTGTACTGGGCTCGCCTGCGCCAGCTCACCGGCGCTGGTGAAACGCCAGCCAGTGCCTCCCGCCGAGGATTGCCCGCCCGGAGCGTTGGAGACCATGGAGCGGCTCAACATGGAGTTATATCACCAAGGCGCCGCCTCCATCGGGGAGCGGGACAATACCGGGCTCGTCGGCGCTGACATCACCCTCCGCGAGTCGCGAATCTCGACCCAGCTGGACCGATCGATCGGAGTGCTCCGCCCAGGAACGCAACTCATCACGAACATCTACATTACATCCACCCGAGTCTATGGCCGAATCGTCGAGGCGCGATTCAAGGGCAAGAGCTATCCCGTCTGCCTCTCGTATGTCCACCCCAACCAGAGAGGGGTGTATGGCATTCCCACCAAGGCAGGCAGCAACGATGAGCATGCGGTCGTGTACAACAAGTTCGCCGTGCGCGTCGTTGATCGCTTCCAGGAGACCGGTGACGAGGAGGAGTAGCACGCGTCGTCCGCGCCCCCTCCTGCGGCTCGTGGTGTACCTCGTCGCCATGAGCATGTGGAACGGGCCCGCCCTGGCTCAGTCTCACACGTCGTCGCCTTCTTCGGAGGTTCGTCGCATCGAACTGGGGACACGACACGCTCCAGCACCTGCCGAGATCTTTATTCGTCCCGGAGGCACCACCGTGCTCCTGTTCGACACACCTCTCGCACGAGACGCCGTGACGCTGGAGGGACGGGAGCGCTTTCACCGTGTGGTCCTGGCCGAGGACACCCTCGTGCTCTTGCCCTCGGACAAACTCCAGGAAGGCACACGGCTTCGCCTGACCCTGCGCTACGAGGACGGCTCCCCTCTCAAGGCAGCGAGCTTTCTCCTCGTCGTGACCCCGGGGCACTTCGATGCGCAGGTGGAGATCGTGAGCGCTCCGCCGAGCGTGCGCGACGAACTGACCGAGACCGCCCAGCTCGAAGGCGAGCTTTTGAGGCTGCGTGAGGAGAACGCGAGGCTTCGAGCTCAGCAGGGTCCAACAGGTCTGACAGGGCTCTTCGCCACAGGGTTCCTGAGCGAGCAGGGCCTTCTCGGCGGCGCACTCGGCCAGGACCTCCTCGCAACGACCCAGTCCATTTTGTCTCGCGACACACATGCGCATGCATTCAGGAGCAGGTCCCGCGTCGCGGTAGCACTCTTGCTGGCTTCAGCCGGTGGCCATCCCCCGTGGACCGTGAGCCGAGCCACGCTCACGGACACCCTGAGTCGCCGCTCTCGTGAGCTGCGGGTCTGGCAGTCGAAGCCCCTGGTCGATGGCGACACCGAGGTGTTGCTCGTCCTGGAGACAGAAGCCAACTCGCGTGAACTGCAAGGCACCTACACACTCGAACTGCGCGACGGAAAAGACTCACGAACTGTCATCATCGGACCCGTGCGCTTCCCTCAAATGTAAGCGGGTAACAGCCTCCTCGGCCAGTCATGGTTCGTCCAGCGCGCCGAGGTGTGACTGAGCAATCCGGCGGTAGTGCGGGACGACTTCAACCGCGAGCACCTCCAGAAACGGCTCTCGCGCGCCATCCTTGTCGCCAGCTTCCTCTCTTCTCGCGGACTCGACTATGGCGCGTGACAGGCGGCGCGACCCGACTCGGATGCGCTTCGCTATCTCGCTCAAGAGTCCGGCAGCACCTTCATCACTCGACAGCGCCTTCTCGGCCTCCGCTGCCGGCATGGCGACGTCCGACGCCGTCACTCGCAGAAGACGGCGAAGCTCATCCGTGAGGACCAACGGTTGTCCTTGGTCAGTGACGCGCTGGTTCAGATGCCAGATTGCGTCCCAATCTTTATGGTCGGGCATCCGTAGGTCTCTTAACCTAGACTTCCTCGAACTTCGCGCCCGTGATCATCGCACGCTCCATGGCCGCCTTGATGTCCTCCGTGACGATGAGGGCGACTGTCCACCCCCAGGTGCGGAAGACCTTGGCGTCTCCCACTTTCTTGCGGTCAATCCGCATACCCGCCACGCATCGGTACTGGCCGAGCTTATCCGGTCGCTCGTCCTCTGGCTTCCAAAGCAGAATCTCTCTCGATGCCTTGTCATCGATGCACCGGAGAACCTTCGTGGCCACGAGTATTTGATACGCGTCTGGGTAACCTTTGACATCCACAGGTATCAGTTGCACGTCGTCGGGCGCCAGTTCAGCGAAGAGGGTGGCTACCTTGATGTGAACAACTGGGGTCAGGGCAGCGCCTGCCGTGCTGTAGTCCAACCGCCTTCCGGGCACGTCGATGGGGATCGACAGGCGGCCAGAGACATGAACGGGTCGTCCCGACGTGAACTCCCTGAAGTTCTCCATTTCGTGGCCCTGGCCATCAAGCGGTTCATCCAGGGACCATTTCCCCTTCTGCATATCCGGTTCGAGCGAGAAGTATCGAGGTTGTTTCGGCATGGTGGACCTCCTGATTACCTCACAGGCTGTTTCATCAAAAGCCTGTAGACTTCCGTTCCTCGGGTCTGGGCTTCTTTGGCGAGAATGCGAAGTTCGTCCGTGAGTGCCTTCCGGCACTCCGCGACCTTCCGGCACTCCCCCAATCCTTGAAGTAGTCGCCTGTAGATGAATGAGTGGTACTGCTCGCTGTGTGGTCCCTTGTGCCCCACGATTTCGACGATGTTTTCGGAATCCTTCAGCTCCATCCCTGCCCGCCTGAATAGTTTTCGGAACTCCGGTGTCCAGGGCCCTCCATTCGCGGTGGAGACTTTGTTCTTGTTCGTGGCGATGTGGTGGCGCTGTCCCCTGCCGGAGCGCATTCCCTGGCCTGCCATGGCGACGGCGTTAGGGGCGAGCGCGATGGTGAAGCCGTCCGCCGCCACCTTGACTGACCGCACACTCCCCACCGCTGCGTACTGGTAGCCCGCTTGAGTCTCCACGGCCATCGCGGCTTGCGCGGAGCCGGGCAGTCTCGCCGCTTTCGCGGCCAACCCTGCCGTGCTGCCGATAGCGGCCGTGGCGAGCATCACAAAGACGCGCGCCGCATTCTCGCCGAGGACTTCGCCATACGCCTCGCCCGACAAGATGAGCTGCTCGAAGGTCGTGGCCTGGTCCACCTCGTGCACCAGGGTCAACCACCCGTCCAGCAGGCGCCACACCGTGTCCACGCCCAGGTAGGCAATGGCAAGGGCTGTCATGGTCGCGGCGACGCCCTTTGAAATCGGCTCGGGTAGCGCCCAGAGCAGCAGGTACATCGTCGCCGCGGCCGTGATGGTGGCCATGACCGCGCCGGGGTCCGTCATGCCCTCCAATGTTTTGGCCGTCTCCTCCCACACCGAATCCATCGCGATGGCCAAGGCCCACGTGTATTTGCCGTCGCTGGCCAGCAGGGGGCCTTCCTCCAACAGCCGCAAGCAGTCCCCGGGTTGATCCTTCCGCATGCACCACTGGCCGTATGCGCGCGTCAGCTCGTCATCCGCGTACGACTCCAGCAGGTGGGGACCGTCGGCGTCCTCTCGACGCTGGGGGGTAAGGTGCGGGGGGCGACTCTCGAATCGGTACACCCCGCTGCGGGACGGCACGCCGAAGAGTTCTCGGGCTTCCTGCATGGGGTTGCGGAACGGACGCACGTCCCGGGCAAGTTCAGAGATGGCCTCCTTATATTCGTCGTCGCCGAGTTCGGCCGCTCCCACTTCCGCGCCTGGCTCCTCGCTAGGGGTGACGACGTAGGAGTCAGTTCCGGTATCCAGCCGCACGACTCGGCTCGGCGTGCAGCCAGTAACGGCCGCGAGCAAGAGCAGCAGCAGCGCCCAGCGAAGCAACATGGCGTGTCTCCCAGCCAGTGGCCCGCCACAAAGCAGGCGCACCCTGGAAATACCAGAAGACAATGACATTCCGCCAAGGCTAACTCGCACAGGACTGGGAGCAGGGAGCTGGAGGACATGCTGCCCGCATTTTCATGTTGCGCACACCGGGTAAATCTCACGCGCGGTCATCCTCGAACCGGTGCGATTGCCTAGGGTGTGAACGGGCAACACTCTCCCCGGTCCATCATGGGTCTTCCAGCGCGTCGAGATTTATCTGAGCGATTTCCCGGTAGAGCGGCACGACTTCAACCTCGAGCAGATCCAGAAACGGCTCGCGCGCGCCCTCCTTGTCGCCAGCTTCCTCTCTTCTCCCTGACTCACTGAGAGCGCGCGACAGACGACGCGACCCTACACGGATGCGCTTCGCTATCTCCTTCAAGAGTCCAGCAGCACCTTCATCACTCGACAGCGCCTTCTCGGCCTCTGCTGCCGGCATTGCGACGTCTGACGCCGTCACTCTCAGAACGCGGCGAAGCTCATCGTTGAGAACGAACGGTTCTCCCTGGTCGGTGACGCGCTGGTTCAGCACCCTGATTGCGTCCCAATCTTCGTGGTCGGGCATGCGCAAGGCCTCCTAACGTTGACGGCACTTATCAAATGGCCATTCGCGCTGGCCCTCGCAGTAGCGCAGGCAGTCATAGCAGGGCCCCATCCATCGAGGCTTGTTCTCGGACTTGCAGCGAACGTAATTTTCCACGCAGTCCTGCTTCCAGCCTTCGTCCGGGTCATCGTCCTCGGACTCGGAGGTGGCGAGGGTGGCTGTCGCCGCCGCCCCAGTCGCGAGGATGGCGGCGGCTTCCGCGCTGGTGAAGCCACAAGCAGCAGGGTTTCCGGATGCGCCTGGAGACAACACGTCTCGCTGTCCAGACAGGTGGGCCCAGCGGTGGCGCACCGGAGCGAGAGCACGGCAACCAGGACTGGGAGCATAGAACCGGAGACCAAGCTGCTCGCATTTTTCATGGTGCGAACACTACAGAACCCCACCCACTCCTCTGACCCACGCCGCGCATCAGGACACGTCCCGCGAGCCCACAGCTACAGCCGCGGACGCCCCTCCACCCGTGGGACGACATCCCCGAGCATCCTCAGCGCAGCTCCTGGGCGAATCGCTCACGATACTGCCCCTGGAGCGTCTTCAGCGCCTCCGCCATGCCCACGGCGCGGTACTGCTCCGCCAGGAGTCGCCACGCCTCCCTGTGCAGGGGCTCCAGCGCCACGACGCGTTCCAGGTGCGTCCGCGCTTCCTCGCGGGGACCGGACGTGGAGGCCAGCAACCCCAGGAGGAAGTGCGCCTGCACCGCCTCCTCGTGTGCGGCCACCGCGCGCCGACACGCCGTCCGCGCGGGCCCAGTCCTTCCAGCGCGCAGGTGGACTTCGCAGTCGACCACGTGCCGCACCGCCGCGTTCGGGAACTCGCGCTTCAACCAAGCGAGTCGTGCCTGCGCCTTCCCCGCCTGCCCCTTGTCCAGATACGTCGTGACGTCCTTGGCCGCGCGGATGAGCTCTCCCTCCCGCTCCACCGCGACACCGCTCACGGAGACGTCCACCGGCAATGCCATCCATCGTCGAGTCTGCGACGCCCAGGCCCGCAGCGGCTCGGCCCAAGCCCCACCTCCCGCCTTCTGGGTGGCCTGCTCGGCCCAGGTGAGTGAGGAGGTCTGCTTGAAGAGCGCCGCGAGGTCTCCCCAGACTTCGGGCTGCGTTCCCGGGTTCGCCTCCATCCGCTGCCGCGCTCGCACGAGGTGGCCTTGGGCTTCCAGGTGATGCTCCTGCTGAAGGTCCAGGACCGCGAGCTGAAGCAGGGAGGCGGCCTCGGTGGGGAACTTCTCGGCGACGGCTTCGCACTTCTCCCGGGTCGCCGGCAGCTTTGGCGCGACCCGCGTGTCCAGGTAGCAAGCCAACACCTGGAGGCGAACGTCCCCCGAATAGCGCCGCGCGAGGGGCGCCATCTGCTGGGCGGCGACCTCCACGCGCCCCTCCTTGTCGAGCGCGAGGACTTCGTCGAGCCGACGCCGGTCCTCGGGTGACATGGAGTCCTTGGACTGGTGCTGGGCCAGCGGCGCCCTGCCCTCGCGGACCTTCGCGAGCCATTCGACGACAGCCTCCTTCTCCGGTCCCTCCCAGTCCGGCGAGGACGTCGCGGCCAGCTGTGCACCCAGCTCGGTCGCCCAGGCCCGCGCGGCCTCGTCATCACGACGACCCGCCGAGACATGGCGAAGGCTGGTCGCGAGCAACGCCAGCGTCTGCGACCCGAAGGCCGCCTGATTCGGCGCGTAGCGCGGGTACATCATCCAGTGCGAGTTGCGCACGTGGAATGCCCCCAGCGTGTGCGCCCACTCATGCAGGAAGACAGACGTCTCCTTGTGCGCCTTCCGCTCCTGATAGAGCGTCTGCCGTTCATTCTGGGGCAGGTGGATCAACGCCTCCATGATGGCGCGGACCTCCTCCGGGTTCCCCATCTCGCGCAGCACACAGTGGCGTCCGAACATCCGCGCCATGCCCAGCTCATGATGCGCGGAGGAGAAGAACTTGAGCGTGGAGACGAAGCCGACCACCAGGTCCACGTCCTCGCCCGGGTCCTCCAGCTCCAGCGCTGCCAGCGAGCCCTCCAGCTCGCCCTCGACACCGCGATGCGCCCACTCGCGCGTCGACTCGAGCTCGAAGACGACGCCCAGCGGCCCCCGGACGACCGCGCTCGCGCGCTGCAACTGGGACACGACGCTGCTTCGCCAGCGCAGCACCTGCTCCCGGTAGTCCGCATCCGCATAGACCCGGACCCGAAGCTTCCGGACCGGCCCCGCGGACGCCTGCGACGAGGACTCCAACTTCGCGGGCGCGAGGGTTCGTGCGTGTTCCCGTGCATAGTCCACGGGTCGCTTCACACACGACAGCCCAAGAACACCCACCCCCATCACCAGCAGGGCAACACGCGCCGCCAATCCCATGACACGACCTGTGCTCATCCATTCCCCACACGCGAAGCGCGCCTGGCTCTCACCCGGATTCCCAGTGCCAGCGTGCGACGCGGGAAGGTGAGCCTGACAGCGCGGCGGCGACGGATGCAAGCATTCCGCCCGCGCGGACCTCCGTCACCACCTCGGGGCTGGAGACGGTGTTCGCGTGCCTCGCCGGGGAAGACCTGGCGGCCTGGCTCCGGCCAGTGCCCGCCGCCGAACGAGCAGGCGAGCACCTGTGGCGGAACGGGCAGGTGCTCGACATAAGTCCCGCCGTGGAGCCACTGCGAGTCATGCGCATGGCGCTCGGAGAGCGTGCCCAGGTGAGCCTGTGCGCCTGCCAACGCGCTCGCCACAGCCCTTCCGCGAGCGCGTCCCCGAATCCAGACGAGGCCTGTTCGAAGGCAAGGACGACGTCAGACCGGGAGCCCCTCGGCCGCGAGCGCCTTGCGCACCGCTGGACGCGCGGAGACGCGCTCCATGAACGCCATCAGCTTTGGGAAGCCGGACAGGTCCACCTTCACGTACTCCGCCCAGCGGGTGACGGTGTAGAGGTAGGCATCGGCGACGCCGAAGGTGTCACCGAAGAGGTAGGCGCGAGTGGCCAGTCGCTCCTCGATGAGCGTGTAGCGCTTGAGCAGGTACGCCGTGCGCTCCTCGCGCGTCACGTCCGGCGTCGTCGGCCTGAAGAGCGGAGCGTACGTCTTGTGCAGCTCGGAGTTGATGTAGCCGAGCATCTCCAGCACACGGTAGCGCTCGCGGCTGCCCGCAGCGGGCATCAGCCCCGCCTCGGGCCGCAGGTCCGACAGGTACTGTACGAGCGCGGGGCCCTCCGTGAGGACCTCGCCCGGCTCCAGCTCCAACGCGGGCACATAGCCCTTCGGGTTGATCTTCCAGAAGTCGCCGCCCGACTGGAGGACCTTGGTCTGGGTGTCGACCTTCTCGAGCTGGAGCTCGAGCCCCGCCTCGTGCGCGACGATGTGGGGAGACAGCGAGCAGGCGCCCGGGGAGAAATAGAGCTTCATCGGCTTCCTCGTGGTGGATGGGAACGACGGTGCATCACTAACGGGCCCCGGTTACCTTTGGATAGTGGCGCGAGTAAGGTCAGCGCACTTTCCACTCACCTCGCGGTAACTGCCCATGTCCCTGAAGCTGCGGAAGAGCAAGGCCCCACCCCCGCCCCCGGGCTGCCCCATTCACGCCTGCATGTCGTTGCTGGGCGGAGCGTGGACCACCAACGTCGTCTGGCAGCTCTCCGGTGGCCCCCGGCGCTTCGGGGAGCTGCTCCACGACATCCCCGGCATCTCGCCCAAGGTGCTCACCACGCGGCTGCGCGAGCTGACGAAGAAGGGCGCGGTGACGCGCGAGGTCCTCCCCACCTCGCCGCCCTCCGTGGAGTACACCCTGTCCTCGCTCGGCCTGGAGCTGGTGCCAGTGATTGACTCCATCGTCCGGGTGGGTACCCGGTTGCGCGAGGGGACCCTGGCCTCGCATCACCACGACAATCCCACACACCGCTCCCGACGCCAGGCCTGACCTCCGCTGGCAGAAACACCTCCGGCAGAGAAGTAGCGGTGGCACACGGCGGACATGCCGCCCATGCTCGCATCCTCGTCCTGAGAGCATTGCTCGCGATGCGACTCACTCCACGTCTCGCGCGTGGAGCTCCGGCCCTGGACGTCGCATCAACCCCGCGCACGGCCCCACGCACTTTCAGCGCACCAGCGTCGCGCACGTCAGGCAGTAGCGCGCCTCGGGAATCGCGCGCAGGCGATGTCTCCCCATCGCACCACCACACCGCTCGCAGCGGCCGAAATACCCGCCAGCGATTCGCTGGAGCGCCGCGTCGATGTCGAGCAACTCCTGCCGCTCCGCGTCGGAGAGCGGCGTGCTTGCTTCCGGAACACTCGGCGGGAGCCAGGTCCGTGACCTCAGGCGCTCGCCGCGCTGCAACAGGGCGTCACGCGCCTCACGAGCCAGACTGTCCATGCTTCGCTCCCGCCACCCCATGCCGGGCGCATCCGTCGCTTCCATCGCGACCTTCCTTTCCCAGAGGGAGAGTGGAGGCCGGGCATTTCAGAAAACATGCCACGTCACTCCCGAGCCTCCCGCCGTCCGCCGCCCGCAAGGCTTGCGCGGCCCCCAGCAACTTCCGCAGCCCTTGCGGAAGCACGGCCCGCCCGCCTGCCCGGCTCACGGCCGCTACTGCTCGAAGGGATAGATGACCTTCCAGTCCTTCTTCATGTCCGCCAGGTACCAGCCGCGTCGAGGCGCCTCGTCCAGCCCTCGTGAGAGCTTTCCGATGTGAGCGTTCCGGTCATACGCCCACTCCCGCGCCGCGTCGGTGTGGTGGACGAAGAGCCCGAAGCGCGGCCCCGCACCCGAGGTCGTCCACTCCAGCATCTCGAAGTCCCCATCCGAGTTGCCGAAGGCCGCGAGCGGTCGCCGCCCGATGACCTGCTGGATGCCCACCGGCTTGCCCGCCTTGTCGTTGAGCAAATCCAACTCCGGCAACAACAAGAGCGACGGCGTGCCGTCCCGGACCTCGTAGCGCAGCTTCGCGCGACTGCCGATGACCTGCTCGGGGGGAATCTCATACACGCGCTCGGCCCAGGCGCGCATGAAGCCCACGTCACCGCCCGACACGATGAAGGTCTTGAAGCCACTGGCCCGCAACAGCGCGAGCAACTCCAGCATCGGCTGGTAGACGAGCTCCGTGTAGGGCCGGTCGAACCTCGGATGCGTCGCCATGGCAATCCACTGCTTCACCGTGGCGTCGAACTCCTCCGTGGTGACCCCCGCGTGCGTGGCCGCCACCAGCTCCATCAACCCGCGCTCACCGCTCGCGGCCACGGCCTTGAGGTCTCCCTCGAGCACGCCCTGGAACGGCTGCTGGTGCCGCCACTCGGGATGCTGGGGCGCGAGCGCCTTCACGCGGTCGATGACGAAGGCCAGCTCCACCGCGATGGGCTGCTCGGTCCACAGCGTGCCGTCGTTGTCGAACGTGGCGATGCGCGCGTCGACGGGCACGAAGTCGGGCCCGCCCTCGCGGGTGACTCGCGCCACGAAGTCGAGCAGCGCCGCCTTCGTCGGGCCGTCATTCCAGGAAGGCAGCGGGTCCCGACTCCCGGCGACACTCGCGGTACCCGAGCCCCCCTGAGCAAGAGTCGCGGGCTCGTGCGCCGCATGGTGCGTGGACCTGCACCCGGTGGTGAAGAGGAGCGCGCATCCCAACGCCAACACCCAGGCGGAGCGGACGACAGGCCTCGTGGGCATCGCATGACTCCGCGGCCCAGGCGACGAAGTTCCAGCCATGCACTCCCCCTCGCGAGGCCGCGCGTCATGGGCGGCGTCACACCGCAACCTGCGCATCGACTCCCCTGCCCCCATCGCCCCGCCGCCGGAGGGAACCGTGGAGTGGTGAGCGAAGGCGCCGCGAGACAGGTAACAGCCCCTGTCGTCACGGCGACCCGGGGTCTTCGCCCGGCCGCACCACGAAGGCCTGGTCCGGGCCGTCCTTGAAGCAGAGTGACCCATGAGGCACGAAGGCGGCCCCGGGTCCCTCGTCACCGCGCGGGGCGGCGCGGCGCGGACCTTTGTGAACGGCAGGCGACGAGGCCGAAGACAGGCATCGACTTTTGGCGCGGGACGGGGCAAGCCAGCAAGTCCTATGCGCTCGCAAACTCCCGGTCCCCCGCCCGAGCGGGGCTTGTTCTGCAACCGCACCCTCAACCTGCGCGCCATCAAGGCCGTGGGCTACGACATGGACTACACACTCATCCACTACCGAGTGGAGGCGTGGGAACGCCGCGCCTACGAGCACATCCGTGACAGGCTCGTCGCGCAGGGCTGGCCCGTGGGTGACCTCCAGTTCGACCCGGCGCTCGCCATCCGGGGGCTCATCATCGACACGGAGAAGGGCAACCTGCTCAAGGCCAACCGCTTCGGCTTCGTGAAGAAGGCCCTGCACGGCACGCGCTCCATGGACTTCATCACCCAGCGCGACGAGTACTCCCACACCGTCATCGACCTGCACGAGCGCCGCTGGGTGTTCCTCAACACGCTCTTCTCGTTGTCGGAGGCGTGCCTGTACTCGCAGCTGGTGGACCGGCTGGACGCGGGCCAGCTGCCGGGGCCCATGGGCTACGCGGACCTCTACGAGCACGTGCGCAAGAACCTGGACGCCACGCACATGCAGGGTCAGCTCAAGGCGGAGATCATCGCCGACCCGGAGCGCTACGTGCTGGACGACCCGGAGACGCCGCTGGCGCTCCTGGACCAGAAGAACGCGGGCAAGAAGCTCCTGCTCATCACCAACAGCGAGTGGGCCTACACCGAGCCCATGATGCACTTCGCCTTCGACAAGCACCTGCCCGAGGGCATGACGTGGCGGCAGTTGTTCGACGTGGTGATTGTGTCCGCGCGCAAGCCGGAGTTCTTCACCACCCGCTCCGCGCTCTTCGAAGTCGTGGCGACCCAGGGCGAGGCGCTCTTGCGCCCGCACTCCGGCCCCTTCAAGGCGGGCACGCCGTACTTCGGCGGCAGCGCGCTGGAGCTGGAGCGCCACCTGGGCATGAGCGGCGACGAGATTCTCTACGTCGGCGACCACATGTTCGGCGACGTGCACGTGTCCAAGAGCGCGCTGCGCTGGCGCACGGCGCTCATCCTCCGCGAGCTGGAGGACGAGGTGCGCGCCATCGCCGCCTTCCGCCCCACCGAGGCGCGGCTGGCCGAGCGCATGGTGCTCAAGGAGAAGCTGGAGTGGGAGAGCTGCCAGCTGCGCCTGGAGCTGCAGCGGCGCCGCGCGAACTACGGGCCCCGGACGGACGCGCTCACGGAGTCGGAGCTGGTGACCCGGCTGGGCGAGCTGCGTGAGACCCTGGAGGGACTGGACGCGGAGCTGGGCCCCATGGCCCGCGCCGCCACCGAGCTGTCCAATCCCATCTGGGGCCTGCTCACCCGCGCGGGCAATGACAAGAGCCACCTGGCCCGCCAGGTGGAGCGCTACGCGGACATCTACACGTCGCGCGTCTCCAACTTCCTGTTCGCCACGCCCTTCGTCTACCTGCGCAGCCCGCGAGGCAGCCTGCCGCACGACCCCAGCCTCCCCGGCGGCACCCCCGTCTTCCCCGCCACCGACACGGGCGGCGGCATGGCGGAGGCCGAGTAACCGGCCCCTCGGGCGGGCCCAGGCTCGCCTGCCTGCCCTGGGCAGACTACCCAGGTGCGCGGAATCACTGGATTTTCGTTCAGTGCCCTCTTCAGAGGGGCAAGCAGGCATTTCCCCTCTGAAAGGCCATGTCAGACCCCCCAGCTAAGAGTTGTGGGGTGAGCCACTCGACCCAGAACAGCTCTTCAACGCGCGTGCTCGAGCAGCGGAACCTGCTCGGAGGGATGGACCTCAAGCCCGTGCTCGGCGGTGGAGGGCGCAAGCGCGCCCGCAGCTTCCATGTCGCCACGGAGAAACGGGTGGGCTTCGCCGCGGCGCTGGCGCTGGTGGTGGAGCATGGCCGCGAGAAGGCCAAGGAGACGGGCGTCACGTCGCTCAAGCAGTGCCCGCGCTGCAACCACGTGGGCCCCACGGAGCAGGACTTCGGCTACCGCATCATGAGCGGCGAGCGCCGGCCCCAGTCCTGGTGCCGGGGCTGCCGGGGGCAGCACCGGGAGGCCGAGGCCAGCGAGTCCACGCAGACGACCAGCGTCTCGCACAGCGAGGAAGGCTGGCTGTTCCCGCCCGAGACGACGACGAGCACCCGCCCGCCCCGGCGTGGCAAGCGCTCGTCGACGTGAGCCGGGTGGGCTGAAGAACCTTTCCGCCGAGGGCCTCGGGGCTCCAGGCTCCGGGTCGACCCCGTGGCCGGGCCCTCTCCCTCGGGGGAGGACGCGAGCGGCCGGGCGGTCCCCCGACACGGAGCGCGGAGCACAAAACCCAGCCCCTGCTCCTGCCCCTGGAGGGGATTGGAAAAGCCGTGGCGCCGTCCTTACCTCACCAGGGAAGGAGGCATCATGGCCGTTCGGACCAAAATGGCGGGAGTGAAGAACAAGCGACGGGTGGCTTCGGCGGACGAAGCGCAGCCCAACGTCCAGGCCAGCAACGGGCGCAAGACGCTGCCCCGAGATGAGGCGGCCGCGCTGCGCCGCACGAAGAACCTGTCGCGAGTGACGCTCGGCCCCGCGGCGGAGACACATGAGCCCAAGAGCAACACCCGGCGCCGCACGGCGCTGAACGGGCGCAAGAAGGCGCCCAGCGAGATGGCCATCAAGCATCGGGGCGGACCGCGCAAGCGCGCGCGCCTCCACGGCGGCTGACAATCCCAGCCAAGGCCGGCTTCCACAGCCACGCCGCCCCGTCCGGAATCCCGGGCGTGGGCGGTGTCGTCGTCTCGGGGGTTCAGCTCGCGGCGCGCTGGCGGCGCAGGCGGGTGACGAAGGCCTCGAAGGCGACGTAGGACAGGGGCAACATCAGGGCGAAGGAGAGGGTGAGGCCCGTCAGGTAGGGGAAGGACAGGGGCTCGCGCAGGTGCGCGCCGATGGACGCGATGAGGCTCCCGGGGTGCGTGAGCACGTGCCAGCTGTTCCACCGCTCCACGCGGCCCAGGTAGATGCCATAGCCGCACAAGAGCGAGGTGACGCCGACGAAGGCCCAGGCGCTGCGCCGACCCCAGCGCTCCTCCAGCCACTGCTTCCATATCTCCAGGGAGAGCAGGCCCAGCATCCACCCGGTGGCGGCGAACAGCGCGAGCAGGGCCGCATCGAACCACAGCGGGACGACGGGGCGCTGGTGCAGGTGGATGAAGTCAGTGAGGAGATAGGGCGCGTTGGGGAACAGCGCGAGCCAGCCCGCGGCGAGCGGCGCCAGCACCCAGCCGCGTCCCTGGCCCCGCACCATGAAGACCCGCGCGAGCAGGGCGAGGGTGTAGGGCGCCCAGGCGAGGAACAGGTTCCACGCGAGGAAGGCGAAGCTGGCGCGCTCGCTCCAGTCGAGGCGAATGGCCAGCAGGCACGCCGCGAGGACGGTGCACAGCACCGCGGGCAGCAGACCATGGCGACGCGACACGGACAGCAGGGACATGGGAGTGGACATGACGTGCGGTGGTGGAGCCGCGCACCGTGGCCCGGTGGCCACGGTGGACGGCGCTGAGGGTGGATGTTCCTTCGGGTGCCTGACATCGGAAGCCCGTGCACGGTGGGTTGGGCAAGGCGCGGGCCAGTGCGGACGTGGGTCCTGAAGACCTCGTGGTGTTCACGGGCCCGGGGGCCAGAGCGCGCTGACGCTCGGGTCCTCCGCCAGATAGACGACCCAGATTCTCTCTCCCGGGCGACGCTGGACGTCCAGGACGTGCGGCGACGGCATGGCACCGTGCAGCAGCTCACCGTGCACCGTGAAGACGTACTCGAGTCGCACCACGGTGCCCGCCGCCACGGATGGGACGAAGTCCCGCTCCACGCGGGTGAGCTCCGCCGCCGCGGGCAGGCCCCAGCGCAGCGCGCGCAATCGCTGGCGTTGCTCGCGCCGGAGCGACGAGGGCCAGGCCGTACGCCGCAGCAACATGCCGAGCCCACCGAGGATGGCGGCCGGCACGCCCAGGGGTCGCAGGTAGGCCACCGCCACGGGCAGCATCAACGCGCCCACGGTGAGAAGGAACGTGCCCAGCGTGTGCCGCGAGTTGCTCGCCGGACGCCACACGGCCTGACGCTGCGCCCGGGTGAGTGCGCGCGGCGGCAACGGCGGCGGGCCACCTCGGGCCGCGCGCAGGACCTCCGACAGCGAGCCTCCACAGACCGAGCAGCGCTCGTCGGGCCCTACCAGGACGACGTGCGCGCACGCGGGACAGACCCAACGCGCATCCACGGACTCTCGCGTCGGCTGGCCATGTCGTTGCACAGCGGAGCATGGGAGCACCACCCCGTGCTCCCGCGCAACCGGCCATGGGGATGAAACCCTTGTGGAATTCAGCTCCCGTGCGCCGTCAGGTACCGTGGCGAAGTGTCGTCACTCTGAACTGAGCGCGCCCGTCCGAAAAGGTCCTACACGCTCATCAATGACGGTTCGAGTCCGTCCACCTCCACTTGTTTATGGGGGTGACGCCGCGGGTGCGGCACCTGACTCTTAATCAGACCCCAATGGCTTGTTCACTCGGGCGCGCTCAAGCCTCCCTTTTCTGATGTCACCTCATCCCACGGACGACCCACCGCTTCGGTGCGGGCTCGGGCGTCGCCGTGGCATGAGCCGCCGTGAATCAGCCTCGAGGCACTCCCGCCAGCGCCAGCACCCGTGACTCCAGGTCTGGATGACTCGCGAGCGACTGCTCCACCCAGCCCGAGACGAGCTGGGCGACGTCGGCCTTCGCCTCGGGATTCGCGAGCTGCTCCTGCGTGGGCCCGTGCCACACAGTGTGCGGCACGACGAGCTCCACCACTGCCGTGAGATGTCGCAACAACGCCGCATCCGTGAAGGACAGCTCCTCCTGCTCGGGACCCCGAGCCTTCATCCTGGCGCGCAGGGCCTTGCGCAAGCCGAGCACCAGCCCGTCATGGTGCGTGCCATCGAGCGTGCACTCGCGCAGGTTCGCCCACGACCTCACCCCGTGGCCAAGCGCTTCGCCCCACTGAAGCGCGAGCCGTACCCGCGTCGTGCCCGCCTGCCCCTCGAAGCTCCAGGGTGCATGAATGGGTCGAGAGGAGTCGGAGAGCTCGACGCAATAGTCCGGGAGCCCTCGCCTGCGCTGGTAGCGCGCATCCAACCCTGACACTTCGTCGCGGAGACGCCAGGAGATGCCCGCGTGAAAGGCCGAAAGCGACGCGAGCCTTTCCCTCAACCACGTCACGGAGAATCGATTGAACGGGTCGAAGATGGTCGCGTCCGGCGTGAACGCGATGTGGAGGCCGGTCTCCGAGGCGGACGGCTCCGCGCCGGGCGCGACGGCATGGGGTTCGCCCTGGGGAAGCCCTTCGCGGAAGCGCTGACGCGAGCGCTGCCCTCCTGCCCAGGCGACGACCTCGAGCGACGAGGCGAGCGCGTTGACGAGCCCCAAGTCCACGTAGGGAATCGCGAAGATGACGCCCCGGGGCATTCCAGGCCGCGTCTCCGCGTTCATGTCGAAGTTCACGAACGTCAGCCACTGCCCGACCTCCGCGATGGGCGATGTCCCGGAGGGCAGGGGCCATGGCCAACCATCGAAGGAAATCCCGCAGGAGCCATCCGCGCCCAGGGACAGGGAGATCTCCCGTACCCGCCCCTCCCTGCCCGCGATGACCCCCAGCAAGAGCAGGGACTCAGCAAGTCGGGTCAGGCCGTATCCCGCCGTGTCTCCGATGTACATCCCCGGCCGCCGGCGGATGGCCTGACGCAATTCCTCTCCACTGGTTTGCATGTCCGGACAATACCAGACAGGGGTCCAACACCCAGGTATTCATCACTCGTGGAGCGCGATTTTCGAGGGCCGGAATCAACGCCGCCTCTTGACTCCCGCCAGCGCCAACACCCCGAAAATCACGAGCCCCGGAGCACTGGAACAGCCTCCCTCCGAGGCCTCGTCCGGCGTCTCCGGTTTGGGGTCTGGAGGCGGTGGTGTGCAGGGTGTGAAGCAACGACAAGCGTCGTCTCCCCGCGACTCCAACCGGGCGCAGAGCCCTCCCGCTCCACACGCGGAATCCTCGGTGCAGGTGGCTCCGAAAGAGCCCTCTCGAAGCGCGGGCAGGAGGCAGCGACCTGGCGCGCCCTCCGTCGTGACACACGTGAGTCCAGAGGGGCACTCGGCGTCCCGCTCACAGGCTTCACGGCACAGCGCCTCGGGCGCGAGCGTGGGCTCCGGCGCGGGTGGAGCGCTCGCGAGGAACGGCAGGATGAAGTCCTCCAGCAGCGCGTCCACCCGCATGTTGACGGCCTCGGCACGGCAGGCCACGTCACCGCTCACGGTGAGCCCGATGAGGCCTCCGTCGCTCGCGAGCACGGGGCCTCCGCTGTCGCCCACGCAGCTCATGCCCGGTGAGGGACCTGCTCGAAAGGCCGCGGACTCCACGCTCGTCACCTGGAGCGTCCCCTGGCGCCGACGACCCGACGGTGCATTCACATCCTTCGTGTCGCCGTAGCCCACGGCTCGCACGCGCGTGCCCTCGGACAGGGCCTCACCGGCCTCGGGAAGAGACACGGGCGTGACCTCGACTGGGGCCGCGAGCCGCAGCAGCGCCGCGTCATAGGCGTGCGTGCTCGGCACATAGCGCGGATGGATGACCGCTCGAGACACGCGGATGAAGCGACCCGAGGCCTCCGGGGTCGGCGACACCACCGCTCCGAAGAACACCTCGTGCGCGCCCTCCGCGCCAAACAGGTCCAGACAGTGCGCCGCCGTCAGCACCACGTCCGGCGCGATGAGCACTCCGGAGCAGAGCAGCAATGGCGACTCTCCGCTGCACCGTGTCCGGCGAGCGACCAGCGCCACGGCGGCGACATCATCAGGCGCCTCCGTGCCCTGGACGATGGGGTGTGACACCTGTCCCAGGAAAGCGGCTGTGGCTCCGCGCTCCTCCGCGCCCTGGACGATGGGACGTGACACCCGCCCTTCGGCAGCGGCTGCCTCTCCACGCTCCTCCGCGACGGGTGTGCACGCGACCAGCCCTGTCAGCACCACGAACACGAGACATCGCGCGACGCGAAGTGCATGTTCTCCAAGCGTCAGGCGGTTCACGGTGACCTCTCCAGTGCGAGACAGTCCTTCATCCAGGCGGCCCTCGGTGGTTTGCTCGCGTGCGGGCGCATGGGTCGGCGACTCGCCCTTCACCGCCACTGATGCCAGGCCCCGAGGAACACCGATGCCCTTGTCGATTCGACCCGAGACGCCCGCCGACAGCGCCACCATCGAACGGCTCACCGCCGCCGCGTTCCTGGACGCCCCACACACGAGCCACACCGAGCAGTTCATCGTCAACGCGCTCCGACGGGCCGGAGTGCTGTCCGTGTCCCTGGTCGCGGAGGACGACGGTGTCATCGTCGGCCATGTCGCGCTCTCGCCCGTCAGTCTCTCGTCCGGAGAGACGGGCTGGTACGGCCTGGGCCCCATCTCCGTGCTGCCCGAGCGCCAGGGCCAGGGCATCGGCGCCCGACTCATGACGTCCGCGCTGGCCGAGCTGCGCAACCTCGGCGCCTCGGGCTGCGTGCTGCTCGGCGACCCGGCCTTCTACCAGCGCTTCGGCTTCCTTCCTCGACCGGGCCTGGTGCTGCCCGACGTGCCCGCGGAGTACTTCCAGGCAATCTCCTTCTCCGGACACTGGCCCGTCGCGCAGGTGACCTACCACGACGCATTCAACGCGACGGAGTGAGCAAGACACCTCACTGCGCCGCACGCCCTTCGCGAGCGGCCTCCTCCGCCGCCGCTTCGGTCAGCGTGCGAACCTCCTCACGCAGCTTCACCAGCCGGACCCGGTGGCGATTGAGGAGCGTCTCCACCTGACGCAGGCGCTCCGGGTCTCCTCTCGCCTCCACTATCTCCCGCTCGTGCTCCAGCCGCTCCACCTCGCGCCCCAGCAGCGTGGTGATGTGCGTCGTCTTCTCCAGCTTCCACTGCGCCGTCTGGGGCAACTCCGGCTGAAGCTCGTCATTCACCTGCGGCGGAGGATTCGCCACCTCCGGCTCCGGCGCCACATCCCCGGGCCGCAAGCCCACCACGGTGGCGTCACGTGGGGCCGCCTCGGACTCCGGCGGGGGCTCGGGGGCGGGCGCCGCCGCTGGAGCGCGCGCGGGTGGAGGCGATGACGGCGGCGCGGAGGCCTCCTCCATCACCTCGGGGGCACCCGGAGCCTCCGACGACGGGGCCGAGGGCCACAGCAGGCCCAGCGTCACGGCCACGCCGAGCGCCACTCCCGCCGCCAGCATCAGTCGGTTCCGACTCTTCATCGCTCGCCCTCGTCAGAAGCGGACGCGCCAGCCACCGGCGTGACGCTCCACGCGCAACAACCACGGCTCCTTGCCCACCTCGCCGTCACGCGCGATTCGCGCTCGCACCAGCACCGCGTCCGCATCCCTGCCATCCAACTTGGACTCGACGATACCGACAAGCGACAGGCCGTGCTCGTGCATCTCGCGCACGGCCTCCTCGCACGGACGCATGCTCCCCCCGGTGGCCAGCAGCGGTCCCAGCACCGCGCAGTCCTCCGAGGGAAGCGCCTCGAAGAAGCGCCGCACCGTCTCCTCCGCGGCCTCCGTCTTCGAGGCCGTGGACGAACACGCGAGCAGGGCCCACACGGCCCCGCTCACCCACACGCCCCTGCTTCCACGACGCATGCGCATGTCTCAGTAGCAGTTGGAGGCGAACAGCTCGTCGTCCGTGGCGGACACGAACTGGTCATCACACCAGGCGCTCGCCAGCACGTGGCCGTTGCGCACACAGCCGTCGTGGTTCGTCGCGTCCAGCGTGTACTGGGTGTCGCCACCGCACCCGCCGCCGCAGCGGCCGAAGCAGTTGCCCATCACCTTCGGGCGCGACCAGTGGTCCGGCTCGCCGCACACCCAGGTGCTCCCGCTCATGTAGAACTCATCCCCGCCGCACGACGTGTGGTCGCCGAGCTGGGCAATCTGCTGGTTGCCCGCGAAGTTGAAGTTGCCCTTGTTGCAGTCGTGCTTCGCATACGAGTACCAGTTGTAGGCACCCCCGCAGCTCCCGGTGTTCTTGCCGTTGCAGCGCGCATAGCTGCACAGCATGGTGTAGCCACGGCCCTGCTCACCCATCACCGTGCGCTGGAGCTCCACGGTGGACGGATGCTGCGCCCACAGACCCACCGCGCGGCGCAGATACATCGCCTCCGGAGCCGCCGCGTCACCCGCGGGCAGCTGGGCGCTCAGCGCGTCGTAGAACGCCGACAGCAGCTCCCGGTCCGCGTCCGTCAACTGCGTGTCCGCCGCGCCCTCATCCGCGAAGCCATCCATCGTCGACACACCACTGGCCGGGTCCAGCAGACCGGCGAGCGTCATCCCGCGCAGCCTCACCTCCAGGCTGTACACACCGGGCTCCACCTCCCGCGCGGAGAACGAAACCTCGCCTCCGTCCCGAGCAAAGGTGCCGCGCGTGTCGCCCGTCTCGGCGGACAGCGCCAGCCCCTCCTGCCTGGGCTGAGAGGTCTCACCACCACAGGCCCACAGCATCAACGTCGCGACCGCACAGAGCGCCTTGCGCATACCGTTGCATTCCCTCCGGCCAGGGGACTTGGCCCCGAAAGACAAACGGTGGTACCGGGCGCCCTGCTCTCACTCAAGGCCGGGTGCGTCACATGCCCGTGACTCACCCCTCCCGTGTGAAACATGAACCATGTCTCACGGGTGCGGAGAGACCCGGCCCGACTTCAACGCACACCCGGGACACGGAAGACCGGCAGCGTGCCGGCGACCCGCTCCAGCTCCACGCCTCCGTCCGGCAGCGACTCCCGCGTGCCGATGACGAGCAGCCCTCCCGGCGAAAGCCGCGCCACGAGTCCCGCGAGCACTTCGCGCTGCAGCGACGGCGCGAAATACGTGAAGGCGACATTGCGACACAGCACGAGGTGGAACGGCCCCGGTGGCATGCGGGCTCGCAAGTCCTCGTTGAGGAAAATGAGACCCTCACGGTAGTCGGGGGTGAGACATGGCTCGACAGCGGGGCCGGAGAAGACGCGGGTGCGCCAGTCCGGAGGCAGCTCGCGCAGGGTGCCCTGGGGGTAGCAGCCCCGTCGGGCGCGGGCGAGCAGGGCCGCATCCGCCTCCGTGGCGAGCAGCTCCAGCCGAGCCTGGGGAAAGCGCGGCAGGAGGCCCAGGCGGAAGAGGATGCTCACCGTGTAGGGCTCCTCGCCGGACGCACAGCCCGCGCTCCAGACACGGAGCACGGGGGAGGACTCGAGCAGCGCGGGGAGCAGGTCGTCCCGCAGCGCATCGAAGACGCGAGCGTCGCGGTAGAAGCGGGAGATGGTGATGCGGCAGAGCGCGTCCAGCACGGCCCACTCCTCCGGGTCCGACTCCAGGCGCTCGCGATACGCGGCGACGTGCGCGAGCCCCAGCTCCTGGAGCCTCCGCCCCAGGCGCTTGCAGACCTGCCCGCGCACGCGGTGAAAACCCTCCAGGCGCAATCGCAGCCGGGGCGCGGCCCAGCGCAGCAACTCCCTGCAGTCGTCGTCCTTCAACGCGCGCTCCCGCTCACGTCCCGCCCCGACCCCGTCACCATCCGCGTGTGCCTCCTGCCCGCGCTGGCGAGCCCACCGGGAGAATGTCAGGCGCACCAGGGGACGGGCGAGCGAAGCAGGCCGGGATGTGGCATGACGCTCGGACGTTTGCGTTGAAAACTGGAGGATTCTGCCCTTGAAGAGACTGACTGCGCTCACCCTGTCGGCGGCCCTGGCGGCGGCCGGCTGTACTCATGGCTCCGCGGCCACCGAGCCGACCACCCCTCCCGAGCAGGCCACCGCGCCCGCCGCGCCCACGCCGGAGGCAGCGCCCGCCGCCCAGCCGATTCCTCCCCCTCGCACCGCCGACGTGCTCTCCGGCACCGCGGAGGCCTTCACCGCCGCGTGCACCGCCGACATCGAGCGGGCCCAGGGCCAGGTCACCGCGCTGAAGAAGCTGGACGCGCGCAAGGACGGCAAGGCCGTGCTCGCGGCGTATGACGAGGCGACAGGCTCGCTCATCTCCGCGGCCAACCGCGCAAGCCTCGCCCGCGAGGTGCATCCGCTGCCGGCCTTCCGCGACTCCGCCCGCGAGTGCGAGCAGCGCGTGGACACCACCAACGTGGAGATTTCGCAGGACCGCGGCGTCTACGACGCCCTGTCCTCCGTGGACCTGTCCCAGGCGGATGGGCCGACGAAGTACTGGATGGAGCGCACGCTGCTCGACTTCCGCCGCGCCGGCGTGGACCGCGATGATGCCACGCGCGCGAAGGTGAAGTCGCTGAACGAGGAGCTGCTCAAGCTGGGCCAGCAGTTCGGCAAGAACATCGCCGAGGGCGTGCGTCAGGTGTCCCTCACGCCGAAGGAGCTGAACGGGCTGCCCGAGGACTACGTGAAGGCGCACCCGGTGGGGAAGGACGGCAAGGTGGCCATCACGACCAACTACCCTGACTACTTCCCCTTCATGACGTACGCGAAGGACGGCAAGGCGCGCGAGAAGCTGTGGCGCACCTACCGTCAGCGCGCGTTCCCGGGCAACCAGGAGGTGCTGTCGCAGCTCATCGCCAAGCGGTACGAGCTGGCCACGCTGCTGGGCTATCCGAGCTGGGCCGCGTACACCACCGAGACGAAGATGACGCGCACGCAGCAGGCGGCGTCGGAGTTCATCGACCGGCTGGCGGCGGCCACCCAGGCTCGCGCGAAGCAGGAGTTCGCGGACCTGCTGGCGCGCAAGCGCAAGGACGTCCCGAGCGCCAAGACGCTGGAGCCGTGGGACCAGGACTACTACGAGGACCGGCTGCGCGCGGAGCGCTTCGGGTTCGACTCGCAGGAGGTGCGGCCCTATCTGGAGTACGGCCGGGTGAAGGCGGGAGTGATGGACATCACCTCGCGCATCTGGGGGATTGAGTACCGCCGCGCCGACGACGCGAAGGTGTGGCACCCGGAGGTGGAGGCCTACGACGTGCTCGACGGAGGCACGCTCCTGGGCCGCATCTACCTGGACATGCACCCGCGTGACGACAAGTACAAGCACGCGGCGCAGTTCGACCTGGCGTCGGGTCAGGCCGGAAAGCGGCTGCCGGAGGGCACCCTGGTGTGCAACTTCGCGCGCCCCGGCGAGCTGATGACCCATGACGAGGTGGAGACGTTCTTCCACGAGTTCGGCCACCTGCTGCACGCGGTGTTCTCCGGCAAGCAGCAGTGGGCCGGAATCACCGGCATCCGCACGGAGTGGGACTTCGTGGAGACGCCGTCGATGCTGCTCCAGCAGTGGGCGGGCAATCCCCAGGTACTGAAGGAGTTCGCGAAGCACCACCAGACGGGGGCGGCGATTCCGGCGGAGATGGTGGAGAAGCTGAACGCGTCGAAGGAGTTCGGCAAGGGCCTGTACGCGCGGCGGCAGTTGTTCCTGTCGGCGGTGAGCCTGGACTACTACTCGCGCAAGCCGGGCTTCGACACGACGACGGCGCTGGTGGAGCAGCAGACGAAGCTCAGCCCGTTCAAGCACGAGCACCGCCCGGGTACGCACTTCGAGTTGGCCTTCGGGCACCTGGATGGGTACTCGGCCGCGTACTACACGTACCTGTGGTCCTCGGTCATCGCGAAGGACCTGGAGACGGAGTTCCAGAAGAAGGGCTACCTGGACCGTGAGACGGCGATGAAGTACCGCCGCACCGTGCTGGAGCCCGGTGGCTCCAAGCCCGCCGCGGAGCTGGTGAAGGACTTCCTCGGTCGCGACTACGGCTTCGACGCGTACCGCGCCTACGTGGACGCGGCGAAGTAGTCGCGCTGGCTGTACCTGGGGAGCCCGTGTGTCACGGGCTCCCCTCGTCGTCTTCCTTCGCGAGCGCGGCGTCGAGCTCCGCGCCCAGCGGGTAGATGACCAGGTGCCGCGAGGGCTCGCTGCCGTGGCTCACCGCCTCCAGCGGGTAGCGGCTCACCAGACGGTGCTGGAGCTTTCGCACCCGGGACTGACGCGGCGCCAGGGCCACCGAGACACCTTCGCTCAAGGCCCGCCGCACCGCGTGCTCGGCTTCCGTGACGGCGTCGCGGACCTCTTCCTCGTCCACGCCCTCCAGCACGTTGAAGAACGCCTTCAGCGCCCGACGCAGCTCCGTCGAGCTGGCGCGCTTCACCGCCTCCACGTGCGCGCCTGTCTTCGCCACCACCCGCCGCATCCTCGGGTCGTTCGCGCGCGAGCGCAGCGTCACCACCAGGTTCGCGGACTCCAGCCGGCTCACCAGCCGGACCTCCACCGGCAGCTCGCGGAGCACCCGGAGCAGCAGGTCCCGGTTCACTCCGTGCGGGTAGAGGCGTGTGAGTTCCTTGGGCTCCTCGGCCGGCCAGGCTTCGGCGGACTCGTCGACGCTGCGTGAGGAGAAGCGCGTTGGCCGTGTCGCGGGAAGTGTCGAGGGGTGGGTTGTGCCCAGGGATTCGGGTGAGTCGATGGGTGCGGGATTCGACGCAGGCTCTGGGATGACAGTCGGCGGTGGGGGCACGACATCCACGTCCATGAGGGGGATGGGCGACGTGGTTTCCACCGCGTCCTGCCGTCGCCGCGCGCCGCCCACGTCCTTGCCGGCCAGCAACCGGTCCACCGCCTCCGCCGTGTCGGCATGCACGCGCACCTCGTCGCGGCTCACCATCTCCACCACGATGTCGAACGTGGGCGGCGCCTTGCGCTCGCTCACTGTCTTCTGCGTGCGCCGACGCCGCGCCTCCTCGTCGCTCAGCGTCACCGTGTGCACCCCGCCCACGAGGTCCGACAACGTGGGGTTCAGCACCAGGTTCTCCAGCGTGTTGCCGTGCGCCGTCGCCACCAACTGCACGCCGCGCTCGGCAATCGTCCGCGCCGCCGACGCCTCCGCCGAGGTCCCAATCTCATCCACGATGATGGCCTCGGGCATGTGGTTCTCCACCGCCTCAATCATCACGTCGTGCTGCCGGTCCGGCCTGGACACCTGCATCCGCCGCGCACCCCCAATCCCCGGATGCGGCACGTCCCCGTCCCCGCCAATCTCGTTGGACGTGTCCACCACCATCACCCGCTTGCCCAGGTCATCGGCGAGCACCCGCGCCACCTCGCGCAGCTTCGTCGTCTTCCCCACCCCGGGCCGCCCCAGCAGCAACAAGTTGCGCCCCGAGCCGATGAGGTCCTTCAGCATGTCGATGGTGCCGTAGACCGCGCGCCCCACCCGCAACGTCAGCCCCACCACCCGCCCCCGCCGATTCCGGATGGCCGAGACGCGATGCAACGTCCGCTCGATGCCCGCCCGGTTGTCCTCCCCCGGCGCCCCCACCCGCTCCAACACCTGCTGCAAGTCCGCCAGCCCCACCGGCTCCTCTCGCAGCCGCACCACCCGGTCCACCAGTCGCGCCTCCGGCGCCCGCCCCAAATCCAACACCACCTCCAACACCTGCGTGGAAGCGAGCGCTCGCACCACCTCCCGCAACCCCTCCGGCAGCACGTCCACCAGCAACAGGAAGTCGTCAGCAACGGCGGCATCGGCACGCGATGAAGTCATGGCGCTCCTCATCTACTGGAGCCTCGACGCCGCTTCCACGACATCTCCCGCTTCCCCCCGAGGCCCCACCCAGGGCAACCCGCTTCACCTCCGCATCCCCCCACACCCCACGCAAGGCCCCGTCCCTCCCGTCCACCCAGCCCCCCAGGGCCTCCTCCCCGTTCACTGTCCGGCGCGAGGCCTTGGAGAGCGTCTTGCTTTGCCCCGACCCGGCTCCGCCAGGCGCGGCGCGGCGAACGGGGGAAGAGGACGTGACATCCAGGCTTCACGAACGAAGGCGCGTGCCCTGGCTCGCGAGCGCGGGCTGCATCCTGCTGCTCGCGGGCTGCAAGGGCGACTCCCTGCCCAAGGCCCGCGTCCTCCCGGGGGACGACAATCCCCACGCCCAGAACGACGAGTGCAAGGACGCCTCGAGGGACCCGGGCCGCGTCACCCTGCACCGCCTCAACCGCGCCGAGTACGACGCCACCGTGCGAGATTTACTGGGCGACACCACCCGCCCCGCGCGCGACTTCCCGACGGACGACCACGGCTACGGCTTCGACAACAACGCGGACGTGCTCAGCATGTCGCCCCTGCTGCTGGAGAAGTACGCCACGGCGGCGGAGAAGCTGGTGGAGACCGCCTGGAGCAAGGGCCACCTGCGCACCTGCGCGCTGGACGCCGCCAATCCCGAGCCCTGCGCCCGCGACATCCTCTCCCGCTTCGCGCGCCGCGCCTGGCGCCGCCCCGTGGCACCCGAGGAGGTGGACCGGCTGCTGCGCGCCCTCACGCTCGCGCGACAGCAGGGAGACACACCCGAGACAGGGGTGAAGCTCGCCCTGCGCACGGTGCTCGTGTCGCCTCACTTCCTCTTCCGCGTGGAGAAGGACCCGGAGCCGGAGTCCACCACGCCGCGCCGGCTCGACGACTTCGAGCTGGCCAGCCGCCTCTCCTACTTCCTGTGGAGCAGCATGCCCGACGAGCCGCTCCTCCAGGCCGCCGAGCAGGGCCAACTGCGCACACCCGAGGAGTTGGAGGCCCAGGTGCGCCGCATGCTCGCGGACCCCAAGGCCCAGGCCCTGGTGAGCAACTTCGCCGGACAGTGGCTCTTCACGCGCGCGCTCGAATCCGCGGAGCCGGACCCGACGCTCTACGGCGCCTTCAACGAGAAGCTGCGCGAGGCCATGCGCCAGGAGACCGAGCTGGTCTTCCAGGAGTTCATCACCGGAGACCACAAGCTGAAGGACCTGATGGATGCGCCCTTCACCTATGTGAATGACGCGCTCGCCACCCACTACGGCCTGCCCCTGCCCGGCAGCCGCACGCCGAAGCGCGTGGACCTGTCAGGACATCCGGAGCGCCAGGGCATCTTCGGCCACGGCTCGCTGCTCACCGTCACCTCCAACCCGGACCGCACCTCACCCGTGCAGCGCGGCGTCTGGGTGCTGGAACAGCTGCTGTGCTCCGCGCCCCCTCCACCGCCGCCGAACGTCGAGGGCCTGCCGCCTCCGGTGAATCCTCACATGACGATGAAGGAGCGCATGGCGCTGCACCGCAGCCTGCCCCAGTGCCAGGGCTGTCACCGGATGATGGACCCGCTGGGACTCTCGCTGGAGAACTATGACCCCATCGGCCGCTGGCGGCTGAACGAGGTCAGCGGCGCGCCGGTGGATGCCACGGGAGACCTGCCCGACGGCACCATCCTCAACGGCAGCGTGGACATGCGGCGCCTCGTCAAGGAGGACCCGAAGCTCCCCGCGTGCCTCACCGAGCACCTGCTCACCTATGCGCTCGGCCGAGGCATGGCGGACGCCGACCACTGCGCGGTGAAGGAAATCGCGGCGACGGCCGAGGCCAGCGGGGGACGCCTGAGCGACTACATCCTCTCCATCGTCCTCAGCGACCACTTCACCTCCCGACGGGGAGACACGGAGGCCCAGTCACCATGAGCAAGAAGCTGTCAATCTCCCGTCGGACGTTGCTGCGCGGCGCGGGTGCGCTGATGGCGCTCCCCCTCCTGGAGCGGATGGTGCCCGGCACCGCGCGCGCCGCGGAGGCCCTGCCCACGGCCCGCCGCCTGGCGGTCTTCTACGTGCCCAATGGCATCCACATGGCGAAGTGGACGCCGTCCGGCACGAGCGCCACCTGGGAGCTGACGCCCACGCTCCAGCCGCTGGCGCCCGTGAAGAGCGACGTGCTCGTCATCAGCGGGCTCGCCAACGACGCGGGCAGGCCGGATGGAGATGGACATCACGCCGCGGGCACCGCCGCGCTCCTGTCCTGCACCAAGGCCTTCAAGACGGAGGGCACCGACTTCCACGCGGGCATCTCCATGGACCAGGTCATCGCCAGACACCTGGCCCAGCAGAAAGTCACACGCTATCCCTCGCTGGAGCTGGGCAACGACGCGGGCCGAGGCATCGGAAACTGCGACTCCGGCTATGCGTGCCCCTACGCCAACAACATCTCCTGGGCCGGGCCGCGCACGCCCATGGCCAAGGAGGCGCGCCCCAAGGCCGTCTTCGACCGGCTGTTCGCGGGCGTCGACCCCGGGACGACGCAGGCCCAGGTGGCGAAGCGCCGCGCCTACGGCCTGAGCATCATCGACTTCGTCCGCGACGACGCCACCACGCTGAAGAAGCAGCTCGGCGCCACGGACCTGCGCAAGCTCGACGAGTACTTCACCAGCGTCCGTGATTTGGAGAAGCAGGTGGACGCCCTGGGCCAGCTCGGGCCCGCGTGCGGCATCCAGGTCCCTCCTGGCGAAGACGAAGACCCGCGCACCAAGACGAAGGCGATGATGGACCTCATCGTCCTCGCCTTCCAATGCGACCTCACCCGCGTGGCGACGTTCATGCTCGCCAACGCCCGCAGCAACAAGGTGTATGGCTTCCTGGGACTCAGCGGCGGACACCACGCCTACTCGCATCACCAGTACGTCCAATCCAACTTCGACGCGCTGGCGCGCATCGACCGGTGGGAGGTGGAGCAATACGCCTACCTCGTGCGGCGGCTGAAGGAGGTGCGGGACGCGACGGGCGCCCCGCTGCTCGACAGCTCCCTGGTGTACTTCACCAGCGAAATCGAGGACGGCAACGGGCACATCCACCGGAACCTGCCGGTGCTCCTCGCCGGCAAGGGTGGCGGCGCCGTCGCGACGGACCGTCACCTGCGCGCGCCGGGCATGCCCATCGCGAACCTCTACATCTCCATGATGCGGGCCATGGGTGTCCCCAACGTCACGAGCTTCGGCGCGGACGGCACGGGGGAGCTCGCGGGGCTCGGGGGGTAGTCACCGACACCTCGTGATAACAAGAGCACAACGTCTCCATGCACGCGGAGACGTCCTGACGCATCATCCTCGTCATGCTGCGTCCGTCTTCCGTCGCGCTCCGCTGGCCTCTGCTCGTCCTGCTCGTCCTTCCGCTCAGCTGCGTCCCGGCCTCGAAGCCGAGTCAGCGCAAGTCCTCGACGGCCCAGCGCGCCGCCACCACCGCGTCCCGGGGACAGCCGGCCCCCGCGCGTGGAACACCGCCGCAGGAGCCTCGTCCCTCGCCGCCAGCTCCGGCGAAGGACTTCGCGAGGGACATGGTGGAGGCGCACAACGAGGCGCGCGCCGAGGCCCGGCCCACTCCGAAGCCCGCACTCCCGCCGCTCGTCTGGTCCGACGATGCCGCGCGAAAGGCCGCCTCCTGGGCGAAGGCGTGCAAGTTCGAGCACAACCCGGACCGGGGTGAGTTCGGCGAGAACCTGGCCGCCGCCACTCCGGATGCGTGGGGGACGCGACAGGTGGTGAAGAGCTGGGCGGACGAAGTCACCGACTACGACCACGCGCGCAACACCTGCAAGAAGGGCAAGGTGTGCGGCCACTACACGCAGGTGGTGTGGCGCAAGACGGCCGCCGTCGGCTGCGCCACGGTGATCTGCAAGAAGAACTCACCCTTCGGCGATGCGTTCCCCACGTGGCAGCTCTGGGTGTGCAACTACGCGCCACCTGGAAACTTCGTCGGCCAGCGGCCCTACTGAGTCGCGCTGTCGCGGGTGTGCTGTCCGCGCACCCTTTCGGACGCGCCGTGCGCGGCGGATAATCCGCGCCATGAACCGCTCCTTCGTCCGACCCCTGCTGACCTGCGGTCTCCTCGCGGCCTGGCTCGCCACCGGTGCCGGCTGCGGCTCGGATGAGCCCACCGATGACGGTCCTGACACCGGAGACTCCGGTACGCCCGACTCGGGCTCCGGTACTCCGGACTCGGGCACACCTGACTCGGGTTCCGGCACTCCGGACTCCGGCTCGGGCACGCCTGACTCGGGTTCCGGTACTCCGGACTCCGGCTCCGGGACGCTGTCGCAGTTCGCCCAGGACATGCTCGCGGGACACAACGCCGCCCGCGCCGCCGCGCAGCCCACGCCGAGCCCCGCGCTGTCCCCGCTCACCTGGGACACCTCGGCCGAAACCATCGCGAAGAACTACGCGGCCAAGTGCAAGTTCGAGCACAACGGCAGCCGTGGCAACTACGGCGAGAACCTCACCGCCGCCACGCCGAACTCGCTGACCACCCGGGCCGTGGTGGACGGATGGAGCAGCGAGGTCAAGGACTACAACTACGCCAACAACACGTGCGCGAGCGGCAAGCAGTGCGGCCACTACACGCAGGTGGTGTGGCGCAACACGCAGCGCGTCGGCTGCGCCACGCAGGTGTGCACCGTCAACTCACCGTGGGGCAGCCAGTTCCCCACGTGGCAGCTCTGGGTCTGCAACTACGCGCCCCCGGGCAACTACTCGGGTCAGCGGCCCTACTGAAGCGAGCCCGAGCGCTCAGCGCTCCAGCGCGCGCAGCCACGCGGAGAGGGTGTCGAGCGCATCGCTCGTCACCACCTCCACCCCGGGCTGGTCCTCCCGCGCCGGCTCCGCGAGCCAGTGGTCCGCGCGCGGAATCACCTTCACCAGCGCCCGCCCCGGCGCTCCGGGCCGCAGCTTCAGTCCACGATTCAGCGCCCTCGCCGTGAGCGCCGCGGGCGTCGTCTCGTCGCGCTCACCCAGGAGCGCGAGCACCGGCCCTCGCACGCGGCCCAGGTCCTCCGCCGAGTCGTACGACAGCACGTTGCGCCACACCTTGCGCTGCACCTCCAGGAAGCGCTCCACCGGCAGGCCCTTGAAGGGCGGCAGCGCCGTCACCGCGTACCAGCGCTTGCGCTTGGCCCGCTGGAGCTGGAAGTCGAGCGTCTTCAGCGCACGCGCCTGCCCTTCATCCGTGTACAGGCGCGCGTCGTAGAACACGTCGAGGAACTCCGTCAGGTCCACCAACTCCGGCCCGGTGAGCCCTCGGCGCCGGCCGTCGTTGCGCATGCGGTGCTGCTCCTGCTTCCACACCACCCCGCCTCCTCCGGACACCAACACCAGGAAGCCCACGTCCTCCGGCGCGTGCGCCGCCGCGCTCACCGCCGTCCACGCGCCCTGGCCAAAACCCATCAACCCCACCGCGCCTCCTGGCGCCACCCGCTCGCGCAGCGCCCGCGCCGCCACCACCCCGTCGTCCGCCAGCTCCCGCACTCCGGACACCCACGGCTGACTGTCCCCCGTGGAGCGCCCCGTGCCTCGCGCATCGAACGTGAGCACCGCGAGCCCCTGCCCGACGAGGAACGTCGGATAGGGCTCCAGCGATTCGCGCGTGCCCTGCCCCGCCTCATGCAACAGCACCACCGCATGACGAGGCGGACCTCCCGCCGGCAGCCACAGCGTCGCGGACAGGGTGACGTCGCCCGCCGCGCGCAGCGTGACTTCCTCCGTGCGCATCGGCACCGGCTCCAGCACGAGCGCTCCCGGCCCCACCCCACTCAGCGTCAACGTGGGCGCCCGCCACTGCGCCAGCGCCGCGGGCCGACTGCCCTCCAGCGACCACAGCCCTTCACCCCGAGGCTCCAGCCGCCAGCGCCGCCGCGAGCTGAAGTCCATCAGGAAGGAGGACGACGCATCCCGCGCCACCCGCACCAGGCCCCCGTCGGGCCTGCGCCACACGCCCGCGAAGGGCGGCGGCGCGTCGTCCACGACGGGCGACCGCGCCAGGGCCACGCTTCCGGTGAGCAGCAGACCCAGGCCCACCACCGCGACACTCACGCCAATCCTCGACAACCGCACCTCCCGAAGCCGTGCCTCCGTTCAAGCCGACCTGAAGCCCGGGAGCAACACCGCGTCACGCCCGCGCGCGCACATGTGGACCGCCCGACATCCGAGCCCACGCTCAGCGCTTCAGGTGGTGCTCCAGGAACATCGACGTCTCCGCCCAGGCCATCGCCGCCGCGCGCTCGTCGTAGCGCTTGCCGGAGGGGTTGGCGAACGCATGCTCGCCTTCCAGCTCGATGATGCGGTGGCGCACCCCCGCCACGTTCAGCGCCTCCCGGAACTCCTGCACCGTCTCCGGCGGAATCGACGCGTCCTTCGTCCCGAAGATGCCCAACAGCGGCGCCCGGATGGAGGCCAGCTCCTTCGGGTCCGTCACCGGGTGGCCGTAGTACATGACCGCCGCGTCCAGCTCCGGCAGCTCCATGGCCGCCTGAAGCGACCAGGTGCCACCGAAGCACCAGCCCAGGCTCCCCGTGCGCGTCGCGCGCACCCTCGCGTCGTCCTGGAGGAACACGTACGCCGCCTTCAGCACCTGCGTCGCGCGCGCCGGGTCCACCGCCTTGCGCAGCGCCATCGCCTCGTCCGAGTTGGTGGCCACCTTGCCCTCGTACAGGTCCACCGCCAGCGCCGCGTAGCCGTTGGCCGCGAGCCTGTCCGCCCAGTGCTTGATGTGCGGATTCAAACCCCACCACTCGTGGATGAGCAGCACGGCGGGCAGCGGCGCCTTCGCGCCAGGGGGCAGGCTCAGGTACGCCTTCGTCCCGGCCACCTCCACCTCCTGGCCCTTGAGCTCCGGCGGCGCGTCCTCGCGCAGGGTGTGCATCGCCTTGAACTCGGCCTCGGAGACGGCGCCCGTGGGCGACGGCTCGCGCAGCACCTCCCGGGGCTTGCCCCGCGTGCAGCCTCCCACCAGCAACAACGCGCCCAACAGCAGCAGGTGACGGTGCACGGACGCGCCTTTCAATAAAGAGGGCTGGCAAGGGATTCCCCCAGCCAGCCCTCGTGTCTCCCGCTCCTTCAAGAGGAGCCGGGGATGACTACTTCTTCTGCGCGGCCGACGGAGGCGTCGCGGGAGCGCCCGGAGCACCCGGCGCACCAGCGGGAGCCGCCTCGGGCGGCTTGACGACCTCGATGAGCTCCACCTCGAACACCAGGGCCGAACCGCCCGGGATGTTCGGGGGCGCGCCACGGTCGCCGTAGGCGATGTCGGACGGGCACACCAGCTTGGCCTTGCCGCCGACCTTCATCTTCTGCACGCCCTCCGTCCAGCACTTGATGACGCCCTGGAGCGGGAACTGCGTGGGCTCGCCACGCTTGTAGGAGCTGTCGAACTCCGTGCCGTTGGGCAGCGTGCCCTTGTAGTGCACCTTCACGATATCCGTGGCCTTCGGAGAGTCACCCGTTCCCGGGGTCAGCTCCTTGTAGACCAGGCCGGACTCCGTCTTCGACGCGCCGGACTCCTTGGCGGCGTCCTCCAGGAACTTCTTGGAGGTCTCCTTCTCCTTCTCCGCCTTCTGCGTGCTGCGCGCGCGCGCCAGCTCCTGCAGCTTCGGCCCGTACGTCTCCAGCTCCACCGCGGGCTTGTCGCCCTTGACCTGCGCGGTGAGGCCCGCCTTCACGTACTCCAGCTCCTCGGGAGTCATGTCGAACACGCTGATGCTCTTGCCGATGGACAGGCCGAGCGCGTACAGCGTCTTCTGGTCCTCGCTCTGCGGGTTGGCCGCCGCGCCCGCGGTCGCCGTCGCCGTGGCACTGCCATCCTTCGCGCCCTGAGGCTGGCACGCCCCCAGGCTCAGCATCATCGCAACCAGACACATCTTCCGCATGTGTTTGCCCTTCCTTGGCTTGCAGCGGCAGCGAACCCGCTGCCAGTCACACTTCCCGGAGGGGCGACTTACTACAGAAACGCGCTTCCATCTGCTCCGCGACACTCACTCCGCGCACGACGACGCCTGACTTTGGCGCCCGTTTCAATCAGGTGGGATATTTCTCCACCCGACGTCCTTCAGGGCCTGGACTCAGGGTGATTCGGAAGAGTCCTTCGAGGCGAAAGGAGTCTCCAGCCAGGCGAGCAACGGCTCGCGCAGGGGACCCAGGCGCTTGTAGCCGCTCATGTCCTCCGGGACGGTGCGCAGCACCTGGGCCAGGCGGTGGCGCCGCTCGGGCGTGGGCACCTCGCCGGCCACGGGCGCCAGGTACGTGTGGATGGTGAAGAGGATGGCGCCGGACTGGGGCAGACGGCTGAGCGTCTGGCGCTCCAGGCGCAGGAAGCAGCGCCCGCCGGCGTTCTGGGGAGTGAGCCCCTCGAAGAGGTGCTGCCACTCCGCCCGCGCGCGCGGCTCCATGCACAGCCGCTCCGTGACGGTGACGGCCCAGTTGCAGCGCGTGACGGTGCGCCCCGGCTTGAGGCCGTCCATCAACCGCAGCGTGGCGGCCCCCACCTGCTCGGCGAAGCGCGGCACCGGTGCGTGCACCTCCAACAATGTCCGGCCGAGCTTCTCGTCGAGGCACCAGCCGGAGGGAAAACACAGCTGCCCGGCCACCAGTGGAAAGCCCTCGCGCGTGCCGTCCAGCACGAGCAGGTCCTCCTGAACCTGTCGGCCCACCCAGTCCAGCGGCGCCAGGGGAAGACTGTCCGCGTCTCCCGGGAGGAAGGTCGCCTCCGTGCCGAGCACCTCGTTGCGCCAGTGCCAGCGCCCGTCCTCGCGCTCCCGCCGCGTGAAGTGTCCGGGCGACTGCTCCGCCATCCGCGTCAGCAAAAGCCGCAAAACCTCCCACTGGAGCGGCTCCGTGCCTGGCAATGCCTGGAAGCGCGCGGCAGGATTTTCGCGCAGCAGCGAGTCCTTCAACGCCAGCTCAGCCGCATAATGCGGTGCGTCTATCTCGATGAGTGTTTCACCCGCCCGCAGGGCGCGTACTCCAAGTGCCATCGCATAGGCGTCCTGCTCGAAGGGGAAGTAGGGCAGCACGTGGAACGCGTCTCCTCACCCGCGAAAAATACAGTCTTCATTCCTTCTCACATCGCACCGCGTCACGAAACCCAGGCGTGGAGGAATTCCTCACCGAACCCTTGAGGTCGGGCCTCGCGGAGACGAGGATTCGCGCATCCCTCGCCGCGCCTCTCAGCTTCGCACTCGTCAGAGTCGAACGGGGCGCGCATTACCGCAGGAGGAAGCCTTGATGAACCGTCTGCCGCTTTCGCGCTTGTCACGTGCCGTGCTCGTCGCCGCGCTGAGTCTGCTTGTCATCCCCGCATGCTCTGACGACGACGATGACCGGACGTTCGCGGACGCAACCCCGGATACGGGTGAGGGTCCCGGCACGCCGGACTCGGGCCCGCCGGATTCGGGCACGCCGGATTCGGGCACGCCAGACGCAGTTACCCGTTACCCCGTCGAGTTCTCGTGTACCGAGGCACAGCGGAAGACGGTGACCTTCAATCCGGGTCAGGAGCAGGCGCTGCAGAACGCCGTCAACGAGCTGGCGCCCTGCACCACGATTCAGCTGGGCGCGGGCACGTTCCGCTTCGACAACGCGGTGACCATCCGTCAGGACGGCATCACCGTCGTCGGCGCGGGTCGTGGCGCGCAGGGCGAGGGCACCGGTGGCACCGCCAGCACCGTGCTGGACTTCTCCAACGCCGCCTCCAACACCAACGGCATGGACGTGATTGGCAAGCTGTTCACCGTGCGCGACCTGGCGCTGTGGAACGCGAAGAAGGACGCGCTGCGCGTGGAGAACTCCTCCAACGTGTTCATCCAGCGCATCCGCACCGAGTGGGCGCAGGAGAACAACGAGAACAACGGCAAGTACGGCATCTACCCGGTGAAGTCGCGCTACGTGCTCATCGAGGACAGCGAGGCGTACAACGCGGCCGACGCCGGCATCTACGTGGGCCAGACGCGCTACACCATCGTCCGCCGCAACATCGCGAAGAAGAACGTGGCGGGCATCGAAATCGAGAACACGAAGTTCGCCTACGTGGAGGGCAACACGGCCATCGACAACACCACGGGCCTGGTGGTGTTCGACCTGCCGGGCAACCCCATCAAGGGCACGGACATCCTCATCATCAACAACATCATCACCGGCAACAACCGCAACAACTTCGCGTCGGTGACGGCGAGCAGCAGCACGGTGTCGCAGGTGCCGGCGGGCACGGGCACGTTCATCCTGGCGTCGCGCCGGGTGGAGTTCGTGGGCAACACGTGGGGTGACAACAACACGGTGGACATCGCGGTGCTCAGCGGCTTCGCCATCGAGCCCAACCCCATCCTGTGGGCGGCGGGCTTCTACAACTTCGCCAGCGCGGACGTGTACGTCCACGGCAACACCTTCACGGGTGGCAGCGGCGACAGCGTGGACAACGGCACGCCGGACCTGGCGCGTCGTCCGCTGGGCGCGCTCGTGACGGGCGTGTACGCCTACGGCAAGGCGGCGCACGGCGTGGACCGGGTGGAGCACGTGCTGTGGGATGGCATCGACCCGGCGCCGCGCAACGAGGCGGTGGTCAACGGCGTGCGCCTGTGCTTCGTCAACAACACGCTGCCGGCGAGCACGAAGGCGTCCATCGTGGACCTGGACCTGCAGGCCGTGACGGCCAAGCTCACGGCGACGACGCCCGACGTAGCGGGTGCCTGGGCGGAGACGCGCCGCTACGACCAGGGCGCGGTGCCGTTCAACTGCGCGGGCTTCAGCCCGGCGCTGGCGCTTCCCTGAGCGGCGGTTCAAGGACTGACTCGCCATGCGCGCGCCGTACATGACTCGCCTGGGCCTCGCCGCGGTGCTGCTCGCCGCGGCGGTGGCCGCCTGCTCCGGTGGGGACGACCCGCCTGGAGCCGATGGCCCTCCGGACTCGGGAAACCCCACCCCGGTGGACAGTGGCACCCCCGACGCGGGTGACGCTGGCACCGCCGATGCGGGGCCGGATGCCGGACCGGATGCGGGTGAACCCGACGCCGGAGTGGATGCGGGGACGGACGCGGGCACTCCCGATGCCGGGCAGCCCGAGGGCACCGTCACCATCCCCAACAAGCTGTCGGAGCTGGGCCTCTTCACGGGGAGCCCGGCGACCAGCGACTTCCAGCCCGTGGCGGGCAACATCCCGTACGAGCTGACCACGCCGCTGTTCTCCGACTACTCGCTGAAGTCCCGCACGCTGTACGTGCCCGCGGGCAAGGCGGCGGTGTACGCGGCGTCCGACGTGTTGGATTTGCCGGTGGGGACCATCATCACCAAGACGTTCGCGTTCCCCGCCGACTTCCGGGAGCCGGACAAGAACGTGCGCCCCCTGGAGACGCGCATCCTGGTGCGGCAGCCCGGCGGCTGGGAGGCGTATCCCTACGTCTGGAATGACGCGCTGACGGAGGCGGACAAGGCCGTGGGCGGCAAGGTGTTCAAGAACTTCGAGTTCATCGACGCCGAGGGCGTGGCGAAGAAGTTCGACTACCTGGTGCCCCAGCGCAACCAGTGCCAGAAGTGCCACCACGTGGTGGACGAGCAGGACAACCAGATTCTGCTGCCCATCGGCGTGAAGGCCCGGTACCTCAACCGGGACCACGTCTATGGCGGGCAGACGCTGAACCAGCTCCAGCACCTGGCGGACCTCGGGAAGCTGACGGGACTGCCTCCCGCCATCCAGATTCCTCGCGCGCCGGATGCCTTCAATCCGGACGAGGGGAACCTGGAGGCCCGCGCGCGCACGTACCTGGACATCAACTGCGCGCATTGCCACAACCCGAAGGCGCAGCCCGGCATCACCAGCCGGCTGTTCCTGGACATCAAGACGACGGACGAGTTCAGCCTGGGCGCCTGCAAGCGGCCGGGCTCCGCGGGCAGCGGCGTGGGCGGTGAGTTCGACATCGTCCCCGGAGACCACTCCACGTCCATCCTCTGGTACCGCATGCACACCGAGGAGTCGGGAAAGATGATGCCGGAGATTGGCCGCGCCCTGCGCCATGACGCGGGCTCGCAGCTCATCGCCGACTGGATTGACGCCATGCCGCCTCGCTCCTGCAAGTAGCGAGGGCACGCAGGTCGACGGACAGCCCCTTCCGTGCCAGCCGGCGCGGAGGGGGCTTTCCTTTTGGGGACGCCTCCGTCCACGCATAATCCCGGGCGAATGTCCCTTCCCGCCCTGGCTCGACTGGCTGGCCTCGTCTTCACGCTGGCCGTGCTCTGCGCGTGCCGCATCGAGTCCGCCGCGCCCTCGTCCGGCGCCACCCTCTCGCACGAGGGCACGCCGTCCGGCGAGGTCTGGGTCTACACGTCCATGTACCAGCACGTGCTGGACGCGCTGGAGCCGCTGCTGAAGAAGAGGCTCCCGGGCGTCACGGTGCGCTGGTACCAGGCCGGCAGCGAGAAGGTGGCCAGCCGGCTGGAGGCCGAGCGCGCCGCGGGCGCCGTGCGCGCGGACATCCTCTCCGCGTCGGACCCGTTCTTCGTCGAGCGACTCGCGCGCGAGGGTGCGTTCCTGCCCTATGCCTCGCCGCACGTGCTGCGCGTCCCGCGCTCGCTGCTGGACCTGGACGCCCGCCATGCCTCCATCCGCGTGTCCACCATGGTGCTGGTGCACCGCGAGGACTCCCCTCCTCCGCCCACGTCCTTCGCGGCGCTGGTGGATGGGACGTGGACGGGACGCGTGGCCATCGGCGACCCGCTCACCTCCGGCACGGCCTTCACGTGGGCGGTGTTCTGTCAGGCGAAGTATGGCGATGGGTACTTCACCGGCCTGCGCGAGCGCGGCGCCATCGTCGCGGGCGGCAACGCGGCGGTGCTCCAGAAGGTGGAGAGCGGCGAGGCGGACGCGGGCGTGCTGCTGCTGGAGAACGCGCTGACGGCCCGCTCGCGCGGCAGCCGGATTCGCGTGGTCTGGCCCACCGACGGCGCCGTCACCATCCCCGGGCCGGTGGCCCTCTTCGCGACGACGCCCAACCCCGTGGCCGCGAAGGCGGTGGTGGACGTGCTGCTGTCCCCGGAGGGCCAGCGCCTCATCGTCGAGAAGGGTGACATGCACGCGGTGGACCCCCGACTCCCGGGCCCGGGTGGAGAGCCCGGCGTGGACACCCTGCTGACGCGCACGCAGCCGTGGACGCCCGCGCTGATGGAAGAGGGCCTCGCGCGGGGCGGCGTCATCAAGGAAGCCTTCAGCCGGGCCTTCTCGCGATGAGCACGTCAGCGCGGTGGCTCGGGCTGTTCGCGTGGCTGGTGCCCCTGGTCCTCTTCGCGGTGGGGCCAGTGGTGCTGCTGCTCGCGCGCGGCGCGGGAGCCCCGGGAGAGCCAGGCTGGGCCTGGCTGGCGTCGGAGGCGGGCGCGCTGGGCAACACGCTGGCCATCTCCGGAGGCGCGGCGATGCTCGCGCTCGCGCTGGGCACGCCGCTGTCGCTCTTGCTGTTTCGCACGGACCTGCCGCTGCGCGGCGCCTTCACCGTGCTCTTCACCCTGCCCTCCGCGATTCCCGCGTTCATCTGGGGGATGGGATGGCTGTCATTGGCCAGTCCCCGCGCGGGCTATCTCAACCGGCTGCTCGGTGAAGGCACGCTCGACATCCATGGCCCGGTGGGCATCGCCTTCGTGGAGGGACTGTCCGGCCTGCCGCTGGTTCTGCTGGCGGGCGCCGCGGCGCTGCGACGCGTGGACCCGGCGCTGGAGGAGGCCGCGCGCGTGTGTGGCGCCTCGCCCGCGCGAGCCCTGCTGACGACGACGGTGCCGCTGGTGCTCCCGTCACTCCTGTCCGGCGCGGTGATGGTGTTCCTGATGGCGGCGTCCTCCTTCGGCGTGCCGTACCTGCTGGGCGTGTCGGCATCCCCGCCCACGCGCGTGCTCACCACGCGCATCTATGAGCTCGTCCTGCTCGGTGACGAGGGCCTGGGCCGGGCCTCCGCGCTCGCGCTCGCGCTGCTCTTGCTCACGCCGCTGTCCCTGCTGGCGACGTGGGCCCTGGGCCGCTCCGGCCGCGTGCGACTGAGCAGCGGCAAGGGGCTGGCCTCGCGCCCGCTCGCCCTGGGCCGCGCGCGCGCCTGGGCCACCGGAGGCGTGACGGGCGCGTGCGGGGTGCTGGTGCTGCTGCCCCTCGCCGCCATCCTGCTCACGTCGCTCCAGCGCAGCTTCGGCGCCCGGCTGGCATGGGAGGAGTTGACGCTCTCGCACTGGTCCGGCGTGTTGCTGGAGCCGCGCACCCTGCGCGCCACGGGGCTGAGCCTCCTGCTCGCGGCCGGTGCCGGCGCGCTCGTCTGTGGCCTGGGACTGGCGGCGGCGCTGCTCCAGCGGGCCTTCCGTCGAATCGGTGCCGGCGTGGAGGCCGTCGCCGTATGGCCCTACGCGGTGCCGGGCACGGTGCTGGCCCTGGCGCTGCTGCTCGCCTTCTCGCGCGACTGGCGCTTCATCTTGTTGGACAAGGTGGCCTTCGTGCTGGCGCTGGCGCATACGCCGTGGCTGCTGCTCATCGCCTACGCGGCGAAGTACCTGGCGCTGGGGACGCGCAACAGCTCGGAGGCCCTGGCGCAGTTGGACCCGTCGTTGACGGAGGCGGCGCGCATCAGCGGCGCGGGGCCGCTGCGGGCCTTCCTCGACGTGCCCCTGCCGCTCTTGCGGCCCGCGCTCACGGTGGCCTTCATCCTGGCCTTCCTGTCGTGCGCGACGGAGATCACCATGTCCGTCTTGCTGGTGCCCGCGGGCTCGGAGGTGCTGGGCAAGCTGCTGTTCGACTTGCAGAGCTACGCGGACCCGGCGGCGGCGGCGGTGCTCGCGTGTGCGTTCGTCGCGCTGGTGGTGCTGGGGCAGGCGGTGCTCGCGCTGGTGGCCCGGCGCGCGGCGGAGGCTCGGTGATGGCGGCGATTTCGTTGGAGGGGTTGTTCAAGTCCTACGGCGCCACGCCGGTGGTGCGCGGCCTGAGCCTGGAGGTCCGCGAGGGCGAGCTCGTCTCGCTGCTGGGCCCGTCCGGCTGCGGCAAGACGACGACGCTGCGGATGCTCGCGGGCCTGGAGCATCCCGACACGGGCGTCATCCGCATCGGCGGCGAGACGGTGGCAGGGCCGGGCGTGCGCGTGCCGCCCGAGCGACGCGGCCTGGGCATGGTGTTCCAGGGCTATGCCGTCTGGCCCCACCGCTCGGTGGAGGAGAACGTGGCCTATCCGCTGACGCTGCGGCGCATGCCGAAGTCGGAGGTGGCCGAGAAGGTGCGCGAGGCCCTGCGCTGGGTCCGCCTGGAAGCACTGGCGACGCGCAGGCCGCACGAGCTGTCGGGCGGGCAGCTCCAGCGCGTGGCCCTGGCGCGCGCCCTGGTCGCCAGTCCCCGCGTGCTGCTGCTGGACGAGCCGCTCTCCAATCTGGACGCGGCGCTGCGCGAGGAGCTGCGCGCGGAGCTGGCCGCCCTGCGCGCGCGGCTGGGCACCACGCTCGTGTTCGTCACGCATGACCAGGGCGAGGCGCTCGCGCTGTCGGACCGCATCGCGGTGATGAACCAGGGCGTGCTGGAGCAGGTGGACGCGCCCGAGACGCTGTATCGCGAGCCCGCCACGCCCTTCGTCGCGGGCTTCGTCGGCGGCGCGAATGTCCTCACCGGAGAGGTGCGCGAGGGCGCCTTCCACACCGCGCGCGGCGGCACCGTGTTCCAGCTCCCGGCCGACACGCTCGCTCGCCCTGGGCCCGCCACCCTCGTCGTCCGCCCCGAGGACCTGGAGCTGGGCGAGCAGGGAACCTCGCTGCCCCTCTCCGCTCGCTTGTTCCTCGGACACGCCGCCGAGTACCGCTTCCCCGTCGACGGCGCCCTGCTGCGCGTGGTGGGGCCGCCACTCGAAGTGCGCCCGGGTCAGACACTCAAAGTCCACCTGCGCAAGGCGCGCCTGTTCTCCGTTGGCTGAGAGTTCGAGAGTCTTCCGGGCACATTGCGAGAAGAAGAGGCTCCGACAAAAATCCCGGGTTCCCCCGGTACTCGGAGTCACCGTGTCACGTCTCGCCATCCTGCTCGCGCTCCTCGCGTTGTCCTTCGGTCTGTCCGCCTGCACCGAGGAGGATGTCTGTGCCGAGCTTTCCACCTGCGGCGCCTGCGCGAGCGACTACGTCGCCAACGCCTGCAAGTGGTGCCCGTCCGACAGCACCTGCGCCGCGTACGGGGATGGCAGCTCGTGCGCGTACTCGGAGCTCAGGGATGACCCGGACGAGTGCGGTGGCACCTCGAACGCGTGCACCAGCCCGTACTCGGGCCCGTCGGCGGACGCGCAGTCGTCCACCTTCTGTCAGGCCGCGTACCACTACGGCTGCCAGGGCAACACGTCGAAGCGCGATGACAACTGCCGCGTGTACGCACAGCTCCAGGCTGATAATCCGGGCATGCCGTCCTGCCCCTACTGCCCCTGAAGCAAGGACTCGAGGAACCCCATGAGCGATGAAAACCCGAGCATCCTCTCCCACGTCTCCGTCGGAACGAATGACTTCGCCCGCGCGGTGACCTTCTACGACAAGGTGCTCGCCACGCTCGGCTGCAAGCGGGTGCTCGACTTCCCCAACGCCGTGGCCTACGGCAAGCAGTTCCCCGAGTTCTGGGTGCAGACGCCCCTCGACGGGCAGCGCGCCAACGTCGGCAATGGCACACACTTCGGCTTCATCGCCGCGTCGAAGCAGATGGTGCACGCCTTCCACGAGGCCGCGCTCGCGGCGGGAGGCCTCGACGAGGGTGCCCCCGGCGCGCGTCCCCTCTACGGCGAGCCCTACTACGGCTGCTTCGTGAGGGACCCGGACGGCCACAAGGTGGAGGCGTCCTTCTGGGATGCCTCGCTGGGCGGCGCGCACGGAGCCTGAGCCCCGCGCCACACCGGGGGAGGCTCCGCTACACCTGGCGGAGCTTCCAGGTGCCTCGCCGGAAGAGGACGGCGGAGACGATGGCGAGCACGGAGAAGGCCACCGTGAGGGCCAGGAAGACGCCCGAGGGCCCCATGCCAGCGGGCCCCGACAGCACCCACGCCAGCGGCAGCTCCAACATCCAGAAGCAGAAGATGTTGATGAGGGTGGGCGTGGCGGTGTCACCCGCGCCGTTGAAGGACTGCGTCAGCACCATGCCGAAGGCGTAGAAGAGGAAGCCCGTGCTGATGATGCGCAGCGCGTGGGACGCATGGTCCACCACCTCCGCGTCGGGCGAGAAGCTGCCCACCAGGGGCCGGGCGAACACGAAGAACAACAGCCCCAGCGAGCCCAGGAACACCGCGTTGATGGCGCCCGCTGTCCACACCGCGCGCTCACCGCGCTCCGGCTGCTTCGCGCCCAGGCTCTGTCCCACCAGCGTGGCCGCCGCGTTGGCCAGGCCCCACGAGGGCAACAGCGCGAAGAGGACGATGCGCATGGCGATGGTGTAGCCCGCCACCGCCGCGCTGCCGAACGTCGCGACGATGCGCGCCAGCACCACCCAGCTGGTGGTGTTCACCAGTGACTGCGCCGTGCCCGCGCCGGACAGCCGCAGCATGGCCAGCATCGTCCCTGGCTCCAATCGCAGGTGCTCGCGGCGCACCTGGAGCCGCCCGCTGCCACGCGCCAGCCGGTAGAGCTGATACACCACGCCGCAGCTCCGGCCGAACGTCGTGGCGACCGCGGCGCCCATGACGCCCAGTTCGGGGAAGGGCCCCACGCCGAAGATGAGCATGGGTGCCAGGACGATGTTGATGGCGTTGGCCAGCCACAGCACGCGCATGGCGATGGCCGCGTCGCCCGCGCCCCGGAAGATGGCGTTGATGAGGAACAGGAGCAGCACGCTGCCCATGCCGCCGAGCATCACTTGCGTGTAGCGCACGCCCTGCTCCAACACCCACGGCGAGCCGCCCATCAGCCCCATCAGCGGCCGGGCGAAGACGACGCCCGCCACCGAGATGGGAATGGCCAACAGCGCCCCCAGGCCAATCGCCTGCACCGCCGTGCGCGCGGCGCGCTCCGGGTCCTTCTCACCGATGCGGCGCGACACCATCGCGGTGGCGCCGATGCTCAGCCCCGCCGCCGCGGCGTAGATGATGGTGAGCAGCGACTCCGTCAGGCCCACCGTCGCGACGGCATCCGCGCCCAGCCGCCCGACGAAGAAGACGTCCACCACGGCGAAGATGGACTCCATCACCATCTCCAGCACCATGGGGACCGCGAGCAGGAAGATGGCTCGCTTCACCGGCAGGCCCGTGAGGTCCCGCTCCGTGCCGTGCATGGCTTCCTTCAGCGACGCCCAGAGCCCCACGACGGGCCCCGACGACGACGGCACTTCCACCTCCGACATTTCCAGCCTCCGAAGCCGCCCGAAACCCGCGCCCTTCTGTCAGGAAGGAGCCGCTCCGTCCAGGACGCGCGCCCGCGCCAGCGGCTGACCCCGGGCACGGGAGGGGCGCGGTGGTCCGTTGAGCAGCCGAGCAGGCGGCGCCCTGTACTTCATGCCCGGGCGGTCGTGCCTGGACGTCGTCAACCCTGTACCGGAGACGGAGCACCGAGGGGCTTGCCGTCATGCCTTCAACACCCATCCAGCGCCGCCGGGCCGTCCTTCCGTCGCGAGCCGAGGTGTAGCTTGTGCGCACTCATGGTGACTAGCTCTTCTCGTGTGGCGGCCCCCCTCGAGCCCAGTCAAGGTGCCGCGCATTTCCGTCTGGCCAGCAGTGCTCGCGTACTGGGACGCGTGCACCTGGGACCGGGAGTCCACGTCGCACAAGGCGCGGTGGTGTGCTCTCCGGATGGTGCGGTTCAACTGGGCGCGGGCTCCTCGGTCCGCGAGAACGCCGTGGTCATCGGCTCGGCCCGACTCCCCGTCGCGGTGGGAGAGAAGACGGCGCTGGGTCCTCGAAGTCTCGTGCTCGGCGCGTCCGCGGGCCACCTGTGCGACGTGGGCGCGGGCGCCATCCTCATGCCCGGCGCACAGCTGGGAGACCGCTGCCTGGTGGCGGATGGCACGCTCGTGCCCTCCGGCATGTGGGTGCCCTCCGATTCCGTCGTCGTGGGGCGGCCCGCGCGCGTCGTGCGCCGCGTCGACACCGGAGACCTGGAGCGCCTGCGCACGGCGCGCGGCGGCACGCTCTCCCTGCCCGAACAACCCCTCACACCTTTCTTCGCGAGAGATCGCGCCGAGGACGCCCCCATGGGTCAGCTCTATTCCTTCCGCGACAAGCACCCGCTCGTCCACCCCAGCGCCACGCTGTTCTCCTCCTGCGAGGTGACGGGCGACGTGCTCATCGGCCCCGGCGCCATCATCGGCCCCGGCGTGAGAATCGTGGGCGAGTCCCACGTCCCGCTGCGCATCGGCGCGGGCGTGCGCATCCACGCCAACGCGGTGGTGCACCTGCAGCCGGGTGGCACGCTCGTCATCGAGGACGGGGTCTTCATCGGACCGGGCTGCCTGGTGCACGCCTGCTTCGTGGGCGCGGGGACGGTGGTGGAGCCGGGCGCCATCCTCTGCGACCGCAGCCGCCTGGGCCGGGGCTGCATGGTGGGCGCGGGCAGCCTGGTGCGCGCGGGGACGCTCTTCCCGGACGCGGCCCAGGTGGATGGCTTTCCCGCGGTACAGACGGGCTTCCTCTCCGCGCTGCCGCCCGCGCCTGTCTGGGCGCTGCGGCCCGAGGACCTGCCGGAGCTGCGCCGCGTGAGCTGAGCACACCCGGCGAGCCGTGCGAGGCCCCGGCGGGCCGCATGTCGCCGCGCGTGCCTCCAGGCCCCTCCGTCCAAATCGTGAGGGCAGCGGCAAGCCGCGCGTGGCGGGGCCGCTGGGCCCGGACGCGTGGCGCCGGACGGAGGGCTTTCACGGCGAGGGCGAGATGTGGCAGGCGCCGGGCACCGAAGGGCTTCAGGAAATCCATCGCGGGCGTCGCTACGTCGTGATGCGGACGTGGGGGCAGGACGGCAAGCCCCTGGTCATCAAGCAGATTCGCAGGGGGCCGCTCGCCGCCGGCAGTGGGCCCATGCTGCGCCATGAAGAGGCGCTCCTGCGCGAGCTGCGGGACGTGGTGCCCGACATCGCCCGCGTCGTCTCGCTCGCCGAGGAGCCCTCGCAGCCGCTCGCCCTGGTGCTGGAGGACGCGGGGCCGCACAACCTGCAGGAGTGGCTGCGGCGCAAGCCGGTGGAGCTGGAGGTCTTCATGGAGCTGGCCCTCCAGCTCGGAGGCATCCTCTCCCGCCTGCACCAGCAACACGTCATCCACCGCGACCTCAACCCCACCAACATGGTGATGAGCGCCACCGGCCATCACCTCACGCTCATCGACTTCGACCTCGCCACGCGCGTCTCCGGGCTCACGCCCTCGGGGGACATGCCAGGGGAGCTGCAGTGGGCCCTGCCCTACATCGCCCCGGAGCAGACGGGGCGGATGAACCGCCTCATCGACCACCGCGCCGACCTCTACTCGCTGGGCGCGACGTTCTACGAGTTGCTCACCGGCCTGCCGCCCTTCACGTCCGCGGACCCCGTGGAGCTGGTCCACGCGCACCTGGCCCGGCCCCCCGTGCCTCCCGCGTTCGCCAACCCCTCCGTCCCGCCCGTCGTCTCCCACATCGTCCTCAAGCTGCTCGCGAAGATGCCCGAGGAGCGCTACCAGAGCGCCGACTCCCTCCTCGCGGACCTCCAGGAGGTCCGCCGCCGCCAGGGCACCGACCTGCCGGGCGACTTCGAGCTGGGACGGCTGGACCTGGCCCGCCAGCTCTCATTCCCCGAGCGGCTCTATGGCCGCGCGCCCCAGCAGGTGGAGCTGCGCGCGGCGCGAGAGCGGGCGCGACAGGGCACCAGCGAGCTCTTGCTCCTGTCGGGCGCCGCGGGCATCGGCAAGTCCGCGCTGGTGCACGAGTTGGCCCGCGACGCCGCTCGCGGTGACCACCTGCTGACCGGCAAGTTCAACCAGCTCCAGGGCACCGTGCCCTACTCCGCCTTCGTCCAGGCGTTCCAGGGGCTGCTGCGCGAGCTGCTGGAGGAGGCCCCCGACGCGCGCGACATCTGGCGTCAGCGCCTGCTCGGCGCCCTGGGGCCCCACGCGCGCGTCATCAGCGACGTCATCCCCGCGCTGGAGGAGCTGCTCGGCCCGCAGCCCCTGCCACCGAAGCTGGGGCCGGTGGAGGCCTCCGCGCGCTTCCACCTCCTCTTCCAGTCCTTCGTGCAGGCGCTGGCGACGCCCCGACACGTCCTCATCCTCTTCCTGGATGACCTCCAGTGGGCGGACCCCGGCTCGCTCCAGCTCCTCAAGAGCCTGTGTGGAGACCCCGGCTCGCTGCACGTCCTCTTCATCGGCGCCTGGCGCGCCCAGGAGGTCGGCCCCGAGCACCCGCTGTCGCGCCTGCTGCGCACGCTCGAGGAGCAAGGCGCGATTCCCGCGCACCCGTTCGAGCTGGCACCGCTGGACGTCGACGCCATCACCGCGCTGTGCGCCGACACCTTCCGCCGCGAGCCGCTGGAGGTGGCGCCCCTGGCCGAGCTGCTCCTGAACAAGACAGCGGGCAACCCGCTCTTCCTCACGCGCCTGCTGCGCATGCTCCACTCGTCCGGGCTCCTGAGCTTCGACCTGGAGCAGGGCACGTGGACGTGGGAGCTGGAGCGGCTGCGGGGCGTGGAGGTGACGGAGAACGTGGTGGAGCTGATGCTCGCCGCCATCCGTCGGCTGCCGGAGCATGCGCAGTACGTGCTGGAGGTCGCCGCCTGCCTGGGAGACCGGGTGGAGCTGAGCCTGTTGTCCGCGCTCGTCCAGGAGCGCGCGGAGGACACCGCGTCCGCATTGTGGAGCCTCTTGCGCGAAGGGCTGCTCATCCCGGAGAACGAGCCCCCGAGCTCGCGGGGCCGCACGGAGGACGCCACCACGCCGGAGGCCGCGTACCGCTTCGCGCATGACCGCGTCCGGCAGGCCGCGTACTCGCTGCTCACCGAGGACCAGCGCGAGTCGCTGCACCTGGCGGCGGGGCGCGAGCTGCTGCGCGGGGCGCGAGGCGACGTGCTGGAGGAGCGCCTCTTCGCGGTGGTGGACCAGCTCTCGCTCGGCGTGCGCAAGCTGAGCTGCGCCCAGGAGCGCCAGTCGCTGGCGGAGCTGCTCTTCCGCGCGGGGCTCAAGGCCAAGGAGGCGTCGGCCTTCGGCGCGGCGCTGGTGTATCTCACGCGCGGCCTGTCCCTGCTTCCTCCCGAGGACTGGCCCCGGCGACACGAGCAGATATTCCAGGTCCACAAGGAGGCCGCGGAGTGCGCCTACCTGTCCGGCAACGGCAAGCTGGCCGAGGAGCTGCTCCGCACCGCGCACGAGCACGCCGCCTCCGCGCCGCGCAAGGTGGACCTGTATGTCCTCCAGGTGCTGGCCCTCCTGATGAACGGCCACTACGCGGAGGCCCTGCGCGCGGGCCGGGAGGGCCTGCTCCTGTTCGGGCTGGAGCTGCCCGAGTATGGCCATGCCCAGGCGCTCGCCGCCGAGCGGGCGCGCGTGGAGCACCTGCTGCGCGGGCGCGCGGTGGAGGAGCTGCTGGACGCGCCGCTGATGGAGGACCCGCGCCACCTGGCGTGCGTGCAGCTCTTGTCGGAGCTCGTCACGCCCGCCTTCTTCGTGGACCCGAACCTCTTCTCCTATCTCAACACCCTCGCCCTCGCGCTCACGCTGGAGCACGGCAACTCGCGCTGGGCCCCCTCGGTGTACGCGTGTCAGGGGATGATGCTCGCCAGCGAGGGCAACCCCACCAGCGCCTATTCCTGGTGTCACCTGGGCGTGGCGCTGGCGCGGCGGCTGGGGGATTCGCGCCAGGAGTGCCGGGCCCTCATCACGCTGACGCTCAACATCAATCACTGGCGCGCGCCCCTGCGCACCAGCCTGTCGCTCCTGCGCCGCGCCGTCACCACGGGGCTGGCCAGCGGCGACCTCCAGTTCACCAGCTACGCGCTATCCACCGTCGTCTCCACCGAGCTGGCCATGGGCACGGAGCTGGTGCGCGTGCTGGGCTCCATCGACACCAGCCTGTCCTTCGCCCGTCGCGCGGGCGTCCAGGTGATGGTGGACGTGTCCACCCTCACCCGTCAGGCCATCCGCGCGCTCCAGGGCCGCACCCACCAGCTGGCCCGGCTGGAGGACGACGACTTCAACGAGCGGGACTTCCTCGCCTCCGGACAGGCGGCGCAGACCAGCATCTACCTGCACGCGCTCCTGAGGCTGCTGGTGGCGTACGTGCTGGGTGACTTCGACGAGGCGCTGCGGATGTCGCGCGAGGCCCTGCCCTACGAGCACTTCGCGCAGGGCTTCTTCCGCAACGTCGACTTCAACCTGCTGACGTCGCTGACGCTGGCGGCGCGCGCCACCCGGCTGCCCGCGGAGAAGGACGCGATGCTGGGAATGATGGACGACAACCAGCGCCGGCTCGGCGCCTGGGCCCGGACGTGTCCGGAGAACTTCCGCCACAAGCACCAGCTCGTCGCGGCCGAGGTGGCCCGCCTGGAGGGGCGACCCCTGGAGGCCATGCACCTGTACGACAGCGCCATCGACGGCGCCCACACCCAGGGCTTCCTGCAGGACGAGGCCCTGGCGAACGAGCTGGCGGGCAGGTTCCACCAGCACCTCCACCACAAGCGCTTCGCCACGCTGCACCTGCGCGCGGCCCTGGACTGCTACACGCGCTGGGGCGCGCAGGCCAAGGTGGCGCTGCTGGAGGAGGAGTTCCCGGAGCTGAAGTCCCTGGTGGACCGCGCGTGGAGCGAGCCAGGCGTCACGCCGACGAGCCCCGATGCGCCCGGCGCGTCGCTGGACTTGCTCACGCTGCTCAAGGCGTCGGAGACGCTGGTGGGCGAGGTGGTGCTGGACCGGCTGTTGGAGAAGCTGATGGCGGTGTGCTTCGAGGCGGCGGGCGCCACCCGGGGCGCGCTCGTCCTGGACGAAACGGGCGCCTTGTGGGTGCGCGCTGTCGGCGCCATCTCCGAGCCCGTCAGCCTGGAGCGCACGCCCCTGGCCCACGCCAGTCAGGTGCCCATCACCCTGCTGGAGCACGCCTTTCGCACCGGGGAGACGCTGGTGCTGGCGGACGCCGCGCACCAGGGCCGCTTCACCCGGGACGCCTACGTCATCCGGCGCGCCGTGAAGTCCGCGCTGGCCATCCCCATCCAGCGCCATGGCAAGGCGGTGGGCGTGCTCTACCTGGAGAACGACCTGGCCACCCGGGCCTTCACCCCGGAGCGCGTGGGAGTGCTGCGCACGCTGTCGTCGCAAATCGCCATCTCCCTGGAGAACAGCCGCCTGTTCGAGCAGCTCCGCGTGGAGGTGCAGGAGCGTCGCCGCGCGGAGCGGGCCCTGCGCTTCCTGGCGGACTCCGGGCTCGCGCTCGCCGAGTCGCTGGACTTGGAGGAGACGCTCGGGAAGGCGATGCGGCTGGTGGTCCCCTTCCTCGCGGACTGGTGCATGCTCACCGTCGTCGAGCGGGGCGACACGCTGCGCACGCTGGCGGTGGCCCACGTGGACCCGGCGAAGGAGGCCCTCCTGCGCGAGCTGCTGGAGCAGTACCCCATCGACTGGACGTCTCCGCCCGCCCTCATCCACGCGCTGCGCACGGGCCAGCCCTTCCTGCGCGCGGACGTCACCGACTTCATGTTGCACGAGCACGGCCGCGGCCCGGGCTATGTCGAGCGCATGCGCGAGCTGGGCACCCGGGCCGCCATGCACGTGCCGCTCATCGCCGGAGGAAAGACGCTGGGCGTCGCGACGTTCATCTCCGACACCCCCGGCCGCCGCTACAACGAGGTGGACCTGGGATTGGCGCAGGAGCTGTCCCGCCGCGTCGCCGTCTGCATCGACAACGCCCGCCTCTACCGCGAGTCCCAGGATGCCATCCGCCTGCGCGACGAGTTCCTCAGCGTCGCCTCACACGAGCTGAACACGCCGCTGACCTCCCTGCGCCTGATGGTGCAGACGCTGCTGCGGCACACGCCCCAGGGGCTGCCGCCCGTCGCAATCCGGGGCCTGCGGACGCTCGACAGCCAGAGCCTGAAGCTGGCCACGCTCGTGGAGGAGATGCTCGACATCTCCCGGCTCCAGGCGGGGCGGCTGGATTTGCACCTGTCGCGCGTCGACCTGCGCGAGGTCATCGACGCCGTCACCCGTCGCCTTCAAGAACCCCTGGAGCGCGCCGGCTGCGAGCTGCGGCTCGATATCGAGCCAGGGCCGCTCGTCGGCCGCTGGGACGCGGCGCGACTGCGGCAGGTGCTCGTCCACCTCATCTCCAACGCCCTGAAGTTCGGCCCGGGCAAGCCCATCACCCTGCGCGCCTGGGCCGCCGCGGACGTCGTCCACGTGAGCGTCAAGGACGAGGGCATCGGCATCGCGGCCGACCGGCTCCCCCACATCTTCGAGCGCTTCGAGCGGGCCGTCTCCGTGCGCGCCTATGGCGGACTGGGGCTGGGGCTCCACCTGGTGCGGGAGGTGGTCACCGCGCTCGGGGGCACCCTCCACGTGGAGAGCACGCCCGGGGAGGGCAGCACCTTCACCGTGGAGCTGCTCACCTCGGGGCCCGCCGACACGCCCGCGTGAGACAGGGCCCCAAAAAGACAGCACCCGGGTGGCCGCCACGAGGCCCCCGGGTGCTTGCTTCAGTCCAGCGATGTGACGTGAAGGACTAGTACACGCCCTTCAGCGTGAGGCCGGAGTAGGCCGAGTAGCCACGCACCATCACGTAGTACGTGCCCGCCGTCGTGCTGGTCCGGGTGCAGGACTCAGCGTTGCCCGACAGGTACGGACGGCAGTCGTAGGTGGTGGTGGTGGGGGCCGCGCCGAACCGGACGTACAGGTCCGCGTCGCCCGTGCCACCGCTGGTGGAGAACGTCACCGCGCGGCCGGCCGGCACCGCCATCGTGTAGTTCGCCGCGGAGCTGGCGGCGCCCGACAGGCCCGTCACCGGCACGTTGTTCTGCAGCACGTTGCCCGTGGGAGGCGTGCCCGTGTTGAACGAGCCCGTCAGCGTCGCGCCGGAGTAGGTGGCGTACGCGCTGATGAGCACGTGGTAGGTGCCCGCCTGGGCGGTGGTGATGGTGCACGTCTCCGCGTTGCTGCTGCTCTCCGACTTGCAGTCGTAGGTGCTGCTGCTCGGCTGCGAGCCGAACTTGACGAACAGGTCCGCATCACCCGTGCCACCGGCGAGGGTGAACTTGAGGTTCGTGGCGCCGGCCGGGACGACCAGGCTGTAGAACTTCTGGTTGCCGGTGCTGCCGGACAGGCCCGTGACAGGCGTGTTGTTGGTCAGCGGGGTGGACGGCTGGGGCGGAACCGTGACGCCCACGCCCACCGCTTCCCACGCGGCCTTCACGGCGTCCTGCGTGGCCTGGTCGTAGCCCAGGTCAGCGGCGGCCTGGATGGTCCACGCCTTGGCCTGCACGAAGGTGGTGGAGGCCGTGTAGAGGTCGGTGTTGGCCTTGTACCAGATGCGGGCGGCCTTCTCGACGCCGATGGCCGGCACGTTGATGGTGGAGCGGTTGCGCGGGTGGAGGCCACCCTTGGAGAGCAGCGCGAACGCCAGGTTGGGGATGCCCGAGCTGTAGTGCACGTCCGTGCTGGAGGTGAAGTCGGAGGCGAAGTCCAGCGAGGCGCCGTCCTTCTTCGGGTCATCCATGTAGCGCAGGGCGTCGTTCGCCGTGCCCGGCGTCCACACGTCCTCGCCAATCATCCAGATGGCGGCCGCGGTGCTCCAGGTGCCGGAGATCCGGCTCTCGCAGATGGCGGAGAAGGTGTCCGACATCGCCTCGTTCAGACCGCCGGACTGGCCGGAGTACGTGAGGTTGGACTCGTTCTCCGTCACGGCGTGGGTCAGCTCGTGGACGGTGACGTCCGCGTCCTTGCCCAGCTCGATGGAGTTCACGCCGTCGCCGTCGCCGTACACCATCTGGGTGCCGTCCCAGTACGCGTTCACGTAGTTGTTGCCGTAGTGAACGGTGCTGATGAGCGTGGCGCCCGCGTTGTTGATGGAGTCGCGGCCGAACAGCGCCTGGTAGCAGGTGTACGTGTACCCGAGCTGGTCGTAGTTCTGGTCCACGTGGGCGTCGCCGATGGCGGCCTGGCCCTCGCTGCGCTTCAGGGTGCCCGGCGTGGTGCTGCCGTTGTTGGCCGAGTACACGCGGCGGTTGAGCGCCGAGTGGATGCGCGGGTGACGCGCGACCACGCCGGCCTGGCCGCGGGCGTCGACGAACACGTCGTCCACCAGGGGGATGCCCTCCACCTGGGTGCCGACGACGCGCACCTGCCAGGCGAGGAAGAGCTGCTCGTTGTTGTCACGCACGTAGACGAGCTTGGGCTCGCCCTCGGTGGTGATGCCGCTGCCGGCCGTCGCGTTCGCCGCCGCACGGGCCGCCAGGGCGCCGTCCACGCGGGGAACCGCGGACAGGCTCTTGCCGCCGCGCGCGGAGCTGTTGGCCGCGTACACCTGGCCGTCGGGGCGGACGTGCAGGAGCAGCTCGCCGTTCACCACTTCCAGGCCGTTCATCGTCTGCTTGTAGCGCAGGTGCTGGTTGCCCTGGGCGTCGGTGCGGGCCCTGCTCAGGAACATGTCGTCCGCGCTGAGGCGGAACACCGGGGCGATGTTCGCCAGGGCGGGAGCCGCCGCGAAGGCCGCGTGGCCCACGGACAGCGCGGACAGCGTGCGCTCCACCTTGCCCAGCTCACCCACCACCGTGGAGGGGATGCCATCAGCGTACGCGTCCACCACGCCCGCGTTCGGCAGCTTCCCGAGCGAGCCCTGGATGTCTCCTTCGGACTTCGAGTCGGGAGCCTTCGTCTCTTCTCCCGTGGACTCCACGGTGCCGCACGCCGTGAGCGCTACTCCCAGCCAAGCCGCGCCAATCGTCTTCAGGACTCGATGAGCCAAACGCACTACCTCCGGTGAAAAGACCGGATATTCGTGACACACCTGGAATCAGGATTTCAAATTCAAAATGACGAATTCGTGTTTCGATATATTTCAATGCACATTTTGTAAATCATATTTACGTGTATTTTCCTTGGTGAGCAAGAAATGGCCAACCTCCATGCGGGGTGAAAACTCACAGGGAGAAGTGGGCGGTAGAAGTCGACCCTGCCTGAAACACGGTGGGAGTTGTCAGGAATTCAAACGTCACTTGAGAGGAATTGATGTCGCGGGAATAAGCCCTGTGACGGCCCGCGCGAGGCCTCACCGGGACGGGGAGCCTTCTCGAAGCGGGTGCGCCTGCTACAGTGACGCACCTGTCCGGCGCGCGGCGGCTTGCCCTGTGCCTGGGGGCGCGCGCCATGGGGCATCCCACCTTCGAGAACCAGACGCCGTTCGCCATGGATTGGATGGGGCTCTGCGACGAGGAGGGGCGTCCGCTGCTCCTGCTGGTGGCGAAGGCGACCTACGGGCTGGGCGAGGCGGGGCTCTCCTTGGTGAAGGAGCAGCCGAAGGTGAGCTGGCAGGGGGAGCCCTGGGGCGAGCCGGGGGAGTCCAGCTACCGCTACGAGGTGGAGGGCGCGTTCATCAAGCCAGCGACGGACGTGGTGCTGCTGGGCCATGCGTGCGCGCAGCGAAAGGGCGACACGGAGGTGCTGGTGGCGCTCCAGGTGGGGCCGCTGAAGAAGGCGGTGCGGGTGCTGGGAGAGCGCACGTGGTTCCGGAGCCTGGGGCGGGTGTCGGCGACGAAGCCGCTGCCTTTTGAACGGATTCCGTTGCTGTGGGAGCGGGCCTTCGGTGGCTGGGACAAGACGGACCCGGCGAAGCCCGCCTTCGAGCCGCGCAACCCGGTGGGCCTGGGCTTTCGCGCCAGCGCGAGGCACTTCGAGGAGGGGTTGAGGTTACCCAACCTGGAGGACCCGGCGGAGCCTCTGCGGGAGCTGGGGCAGCGGGTGACGCCGATGGGGTTCGGCTTCACGTCACCGGACTGGCAGCCTCGGGCGAAGTACGCGGGGACGTATGACGAGTCGTGGAGCAAGACGCGCAAGCCGCTGTTGCCCAAGGACTTCGACCGGCGCTTCTTCAACGCGGCGGCGCCAGGGCTCGTGGCGCCGGGGTACTTGAAGGGAGACGAAGCGGTCATCATCGCCGGGGCGTCGCCGAAGGGGCGGCTGGCCTTCTCGCTGCCAGGACAGGCCCCGCCCGTCGTCACCGTGGAGCTGGCGGGCGCGGAGGACGCGAACCCACCCATGCGCCTGGACACCGTCATCCTGGATGCGGACGCGGGACAGGTGACGCTGCTGTGGCGCGGGCATGTCCTGTTGGGGGATGGACTGCATGACGTGCGGGGGGTGCGCGTCACGCCTTGAGAGGCCTGACTGGGGGTGGCCTCGCGCCGGGCGCCCTCCGCGCGGTATCCTGCGACTTCTGGGGAGGTGGACGCCATGCCCGTCAACACTGGTGTGAACAAGATGTCTGTCGTCACCAAGGACAGCGGGGGCATCACCACGGCCTTTCCGGACGTCTGCAAGACGCCGAGTCCCGCGGGCCCCGTCCCCATCCCCTACCCCAACATCGCCCAGTCCTCCGACACCGACAAAGGCACACAGAAGGTGTCCGTCGCCGGCAATCCGGTGTGTGTGAAGGACTCCAACTTCAAGACAAGCAGCGGGGACGAGGCGGGCACGGCGGGCGGCGGTGTGGCCTCCAGCAAGACGAAGGGCAAGGCGGAGTTCATCAACTACTCCTTCGACGTGAAGTTCGAGGGGAAGAACGTGGCGCGTGCCTTCGACCTGATGCTCCACAACGACAAGAACACGCCGCCCTTTCCCGTCATGCAGGGTCCCGTCGTCGCCATGGGTGGCTCGAAGGAGGACTGCAACTGCCTGGTGTGCAGGAAGAAGCTCTAGCCCTCTTGGAGACACGTCGCTCATGAGTTCCCACGCTCGCGGCAAGGCGCCGCGCCCCAGCACGACCGGGCCCTCCACGACCGAGCCCATCCTCGGCAGCCGCTCAGGCTGGGTCGCGGGCCGTGATGGCTCGGGCACCCTGCTGGTGGACTTCGAGGGCAACCCCACGGGGCCCGTCGCGGCCCGGCTGGCCGTCGCGCTCGACGCGGACGCCGTGCGGGTCGCCGTGTCCACGCGGCAGAAGGCGGTGCTCCTCTTCGAGAACGGAGACCCGGGCAAGCCCTTCATCATGGGCCTCATCCACGACATGCCCCTGACGCCATTGATTGACGCGGTCCTGGAAGAGCAGGCGCCCGCCGAGCGTCCGCCGTTCGAGGCGCGTGTCGACGGCAAGCGCGTCATCATCGAGGGGAAGGATGAAATCGTCCTCCAGTGCGGCGAGGCGAGCATCACCCTGCGCCACAATGGAAAGATTCTGGTGAAGGGCAAGTCCGTGGAGACTCGCGCCTCGGGCATCAATCGCATCAAGGGTGGCGCGGTGGAGATCAACTGACGACGCACCGGGGGCTCCATGAGTGATTCGACGCCGAGCGGCCCCTTCACGCCCATGGAGCTCTTCGAGACGCACCTGGAGGAGGCGACCTTCCTCTGGGACCAGCGTCGCGCGGCGGCGACCTCGCCCCAGGTGCTGTTCCCCTGGGTGGCGGACACCGTGGAGGCGCGGCTGCTCGCGCACCTGGATGCGCTGGTGCTCGGAGGCCCTCGGGTGGCCCAGGCGCTCCTCGAGCCCGCGAGCGCCGCCGAGGAGGAGGGACGGGTCTTCAGCGCCGCGTACGCGCTGCTCGCCTCCGGCGCCGAGGCCGCGCGTGAGCAGGTGTTGTCCTGGCTGGAGTCGGAAGAGGCCGTCGCTCGCGAGGGGGCGACGCACGCGCTGGCCCTGGCCCCGGGCGTGGACCTGGAGGCGTTGCTTCCGCCCCGCCTGTCCCGCGTGGCACCACCCGTGGCGAGCTGCCTGCTGCGGGTGCTGGCCCTCCGAGGCCGGTCGAAGGACGTGAGGCTGGAGCCGTTTCTCGGCCACGAGGCGCCCGCTGTCGTGCTCGCCGCGCTCCAGGCCGCGCGGCGGCTGGCCGTGCCCGTGGAGCCGAGCGCGCTGGAGGTGTTGCTCGCGTCCTCGAACGCCGAGGTGCGGGACACGGCGCTGGAAGTGGGGATGGTCCGCAACCTCCGGGGGGCGTGGGTGGCGTGTGGCGAGCGGGTGAAGTCCACCGCCGACGCGGGCTGGGCCGCCGCGGCGCGCCTCTGGGCCATGGCGTGCGACACGGATGAGAAGCTCGAGCCGCTGCTCGCCGCGCTGAAGGTGCCGGGACTTCGGCCCGCCGCGGTGCGGGCGCTGGGCATCACCGGCAGGGTGGCCGCGGCCGACGCGCTGCTCGGACTGATGTCCGACGAGGCCCTGGCCCCGCTGGCGGGCGAGGCGTTCAGCGGCATCACCGGACTGATGTGGGCCGAGCCCTTCGTCCTCACCCCGCCCGAGCCGGAGGAGGGCGCGGAGGACGACACGTCACCCGACGCGGGCCTGCCTGTTCCCAACGCGGGTCAGGTGGCACGTTGGTGGGCGGAGGCACGAGGAGGCTTCGAGCGGCGCGGGCGCTACCTGTGGGGACGTCCCTTCGGCTGGGAGCGGCTGACGTATGCGCTGGCCGAGGGACCCACGCGAGGGCGCGCGGCGCTGAGCCTGGAGCTGGCCATCCGCACGAGGGGCGCGCGGCAGGTGACGCTGGAGGGGTGGGCCTTCCGTCAGCGCCGCGAGCTGGCGGGGCTCGTGGGGATGAACGAGGAGCACGCCACGCGCTCGCTGGAGTCGATGCTGGGCGAGGGCATCCCCCGTCCCGCGCGGACCTCGCCCGCGTTGGAGCCCTGGGTGTCTCCCCGGTATCACCCGCGTCGCGTATCACCGGAGTCGCTGGCCATCACCGGACTCGGGATGGTGTCCACGCTGGGTGACGGCGTCGTGGACGGCTGTGCGGCGGCGCGTGCGAGCCTGGTTCGCCCTTGCTCGCTGGAAGACGTCACGGTCTGGGACGAAGACGCGTGCGAGCTGTTGCCTGTGTCCGGGCACGCGGTGGACTGGCTGGCGCGCGGGTTTCGAGGGACGGCGCGCCGGGTGGTGTTGGGCTCGGCGGCGCTCGCGGACCTGCTGCGCCAGCAACCCGTGACTCCAGGCCCCGCGCCTCGCACGGCGCTGCTGCTCGTCCTGTCGAGCGGAGCGGTTCTGGCGGAGGCAGAGCGCGCCGAGCTTGAGCAGGCCTCTGGCGCCAGGCCACCAGCGGACCAGCCCACTCGCGCGGATGGGGTCCGGCACGCGATGGAGACCTCGCTCGCGCGACGGCTGCTGGAGGCGACACCCGTGCCCGGTGGAGTCCAGCATGTGGAGTTGTTCTTCGAGGACGCGCCGGGATTGCACGGTGCGCTCCAGTGGGCGCGACAGGCCCTGCTGTCAGGCAAGGTGGACCGGTGTCTGGTGGGAGGAATCGACTCGTGGGTGGAGCCGGAGTCGGTGGGGGCACTGGAGATGCTGCGAATGGTGAAGACGCCGGACCGGGCCGTGGGATTGGTCCCCGGCGAGGGCGCGGCCTTCCTCCAGGTGGAGACCACGCTGGCGGCGCGGCGGCGTGGAGCACAAGTCCATGCGCACATCGACGCCATGGCCCAGGCGCGGGAGCCCACCTCGGCGGTGGCCACGGGCGAGGCCCTGTCCCGGGCGCTCTCCCAGGTGTTGGCGCAGCGGGGCGGGGAGCAAGGCGAGGTAGGGCTCGTCATCGGACACCTCACGGGCGCGGCGGCCCGGGCCCGCGATTGGGGTTCAGCGCTGGTGCGGCTGGATGTCCCCGCGGTGCGTCGAGCCCCGGACTGGCATCCCGCGCTCCACTTTGGAGAGACCGGGGCGGCGACGGGTGTGCTCAGCCTGTGCATGGCGGCACGCGCCTTCGCGCGAGGCTATGCTCCCTCTCCCGCCATTCTTGTCTGGCTCTGGGCCGAAACCGGCACCCGCGCGGCCCTGAGCATCCGAGCCCCTGACCAACCCTGACCTCGAGGGAAGCCCATGCCCCAGAGTGACGACGCAGCCAAACACATCAAGGACCTTCCTGCCGACGAGTCCCACAAGAAGGGCTGTGTGACGAAGCACCAGGGCAAGTTCAGGAAGAACACCTGCGCCTACCGATATCAGGGCTATCTAGCCAACGCCGATGGCGGCGCGAAGCAGGCGCGATACGAACTGGACTTCACGCTGCCCGAGAACGCCGCGCGCCTTCGCATGGGCCCAAGCAGCGAGCTCAAGATAGGCTTCGAAAACCTGATCAGCAACTACCGCACCCCGGAGGACCCTCGAACCAACAAGGATGCCTGGAAGTTCATCGGAAGGAACTACAAGGTCGGCTACATCCCGTTCAATCACAACTATCACCACATCATGCCGTTCGATGCGCTCCAGCAACTTGGCTACGACGACCTCAAGCTGCTCCAAGAGGCGACGTACAATCTCAACAGTGGGGAGAACCTCATCATACTCCCCTGCCTGGACACGCACGCCGATGCGCTGATGCTCCCGGCCCATCCCGACAACCATCCCAAGTACATCACAGACGTGAAGAAGGAGATCACCGGGCTCAAGCAGGACATCCTCGAGCAAGCCCAGGACCACAAACTCACCACTGAAACGGCGGGCAATCTGAAGACCCGGCTGGTAGACTGGGAGGTAGCGGAGTACGACGAAATCGTCAAATTCGGTGCCAAGAAAGCGAAGGCCAAGCTCTCTGCCGTCATCGACGATACTCCTATCGCTTCCATGCGCAATCTGCTGTCGGGCACCTGAGACGTCCTTGGGTATAACCCCCCCATGACTTCGTACTTCATCCTTAGCGATACGGCCGAGCCCGAGCAGTGCGCCATCCATGACTTTCTCGATGCGTTTGAACGCATCGACATGCCGGCGCGGGGCACCCGCATGGGAGGGGCCTATCCTTCGGGCATCCGATTCCAGATGACGGCGGATGTGCGGGGAATGCAGGTGACGGACGTGCTGCAGAACGCACTGAACTACTTGATGGTGACGGCACGGCTGAAGGCCTTGCTGGAAGAGCACTCTGGCGTGGACATCGAGTTCCTCCCCTTCACGCTCCTCAACCACAAGGGACGTGTGGCCTCGAAGGAGTGCTACATCGCGAACGTGGTGGGCACGGTGCCCTGCGTGGATGAAGCGCGGACCGAAGGCCGGCGCTCGGCCACGAAACCTGGCACGTACGCACGCATCACGAAGCTGGAGCTGGACACGCAGCGCATCGACCCGGCGCGAAAGCTGTTCCGCATCGCCAGCCAGCCCACAACGCTCATCATCCGCGATGACCTGCGGTCGGTGCTGGAGCAGGCAGGTGTCACCGGAGCGCAGTACCTGGAGCTGGGGGAGTCCGTCGACCTGCGCTGAGCATAGGCTCCTTCATTCATCGCTCGAAGCACCGAGGCCCTCACGTGCCCCCTCTCCAGAAGACCCTGCAACCTCTTGGCGCGGCGAGGGTCGGCCACACGGCCACGCTTCTTTCCGACGGCCAGGTCCTGTTGCTGGGCGGCAAGACGCCCTCCCCCACTCCATCGAAGTCACATCTCAAGGAAGCCACTGTCTGGTCTCCCACGACAGGCACCTGGACGCCGGTGAAGCCCCTGGGCATGGCTCGCGCGAATCACACGGCGACACGGCTGGGGGATGGCCGCGTCTTGGTCACCGGCGGTAGCAATCCCGCGAAAGGAACGCTGGCGAGCGCGGAGCTCTGGGACCCGAAAACAGGGAAGTGGACCGCCACCGGAGCCCTGTCGGAAGAACGCAACCAACACACCGCCGCGCTCCTCCTCGATGGTCGCGTGATGGTGGTGGGCGGTGGCTCGAGGAGCGCTCCCACGGAAGTCTGGGACCCGACCACGGGTCGCTGGGACCTGTGTCCAGCCCCGCTGGAGTCGCGGAGCCTTCACACCCTCACGCTTCTTCCAGACGGGCGCGTGCTGATGCTGGGCGGAAGCAACCGCTCCGCGACCACGTTGGCAGCGAGCGAGGTCTGGGAGCCCGCCACGCAGCAGTGGCGACCTGTCGTGTCGCTGGCCCAGGCCCGAGAGGGCCACACCGCCACGCTGCTTCCAGACGGCCGCATCCTCCTCGTGGGCGGGACGTGTGACGGCTTCCTGGCGCAGGTGGAGCTGCTGGACGCGGCGCTTCAGGGCACGAGACTCCTCGCCCCTCTTCCGGAGGGACGACGAAACCACTCCGCCACGTTGCTGCCGGATGGGCGCGTGCTGCTCGCGGGGGGACAGGGTGAGCCGACGTCGTGCTTCGCGCAGACCTTCTTGTGGTCTTCCGAAGACGAGAGCTGGCTCCCAGGGACGGACCTCGAAGCAGGTCGCTGCGAGCACACCGCGACACTGCTGGAGGATGGCCGGGTTTTCCTCGCGGGTGGCTACGCCGCGAGTCCATTCGAACTGCGTGACACCGCCGAGCTCTGGGGGGTGGCGAGGGTGGCGACGGCCCCCATGTCCTCGCCCGCGTCGACTCCCGAGGCACCGGCGACACAGACGGCAAAGCCGGCGCGGTCCACCCGGGCAGCGAAAAAACCAACGGCCCCGGGTTACTCCTTCGACGGTTTCGCCCAGTCCGTCGCCACGGAGGCCATCGAGCGTCTGGCCTCCGTGCTCGCCGAGGGCGAGCAGGTGGAGTCCCTGAGACTGCTACACGACTTCCTGGCCTTTTGGCCGGAGCAGGCCATCGCAGTGGTGGAGGGCCGCGAGGTTCAGCTCGAGTTCGACCCTGCCCGCGACGGCTCTTCGATTCCGCCGAACGTCGACGAACGGGATTCGGTGCGAGCGGCGCTGGTGAAGCGACATCCCTCGCTGAAGAAGGCGCTCTCCTTGTCGGAGCGGAACCAGCTCCCGGGACTCCTGTGGCGGCTGGCCTGGCATGACGCGGCCGAGGCCATCAGCGCGGGGCTGTTGGCCCGGGGAATCGCGGTGACATCACGGTTCCAGGTGGTGGCCCATACGTTTGAAGAAGCCGGCAACAACAGTTCCGAAACCTCCCGGAAGGAGCTCGAAGACCTCACGCGTGGGCAGCTCCGACTGCACTTCCAGGACGACGAGCGCCTCCGGGACTTCGCGGAGCATTGCTATACACAGCCGGAGAAGCGCCTCTGGCTGATGCGCTTGAGGGACACGTGAGCCCGCTGGCGACACCCTCACGCGAAGGCACCGTCGGATGAGCGAGCACAACTATCTCGAGTATGCCCGCATCAACCACCAGGACACGCTGACGGAGGCCCAGCGGGAGATCGCCGCGGGGCAGCTCACTCCCGAGGCCTTCTTCGCCATCGGCTTCGCCTGGCGCATCCTGGGCCTCTGCGACCTGCTCGAGGAGGCAGACACGCGACGGTTCGCCGCATGTCTGGCGAAGTCCGGGCAGGCGAGGCTGGCGTTGTTGCGGCAGCGGGAGCAGGGGCTGGCGTGTCCACCGAAGACCATCTGCACGAGCAAGGACATCTTCTTCGCGGCGTCTGTCGCGGCGGGCGACCTGGGAACAGCCAGGAACATCGCCGCGCTCGCGCCCGCGAAGCACTTCGAGGGCATCGAGTACGAGGACGACTTCCTCTTCTACCACTTCCTCCACCGAGTCCTCGTCGCCCCCCAGGACACCGAGGCGCTCCTGGGGTTGGTGAAGCGCTGGGGCGTGGTGTTGGAGGGTGGAGCTTCGGCCTATCGCGATGTCTGTCGGGAGCTTGTCTCCGGCGATGGCCCGGCGTTCGCGAGCGCCTTCGACGCCTTCGTGCGAGAGAGAGCGCGCGCCCTGCGCGACTATGCGCGGAGCTTCACGAGCAACAAGGAGCTGGTGGCCACCGAGGGCAAGGTCTTCATCGAAGGGCTCGCCGTGCTCCGACTCGCCGAGCTGCGAGGCCTTCCCACCCTGCCCCAATACCCGCTCATCCCTCGTCTCGCTCGGCTTCCCTCGGGGATTGCTCCGCCTCCCGCCGACGCGTGGACACGGCCTCCCGACCCCTCTGGAGCCTAGCCAGCTCCTCGGGCCCTCCGCGTCAGTCCCCCTCATCCAACTTCAGCCACGAGTCCTCGCGGAAGGATGCGGGCAGCGGCTCCCGAGCCGTCGAGGGGATGTGCAGATAGTCCTCGTCCGTCTCCAACCCCACTCGCTCCGCGAGCCGGACCAGCGCGAGTCCCTCGACCGAGAAGTACCCCTCGGTCACAGCGAGTTCGGGCGGCATCCGCTCCTTCTTCACCTGTCGCTGAATCCTGTCTCTGCGCTCCGACAGGTAGAGGGACAGGGCCGCGCCAAAAGCCGCGCCATCCTCCTCCAGCAGCGCCTTGACGAGCCCCCACCGGACATCCTCCGTCCCCTGGAGCGCCTGCTCGTAACGCACCAGCAACGCCTCGCAGGAGGACCGCTCCGCCTCCAGGAAGAAGCGCTGCATGAGCAGCTCGACGAAGAGGAAGTCCTCCTCGTACTCTTCTCCTTGCGCCCAGTGTCGCCGCGCCTGGCGCGCCACCCGCGTGGCGCCCTCGAAATCCCCCGCGGCCACGGCGTCGAAGAAGGGCAGACACTGACTGGTCCGCTTGGAGCCGTCGTCCAGCTTCGACAGGGCGAATGCGAACGCACGACCGCTCTGCGCCAGCCGGGTGAGCAGTCCTTCGGAGTCACCGTCCAGGAAGAGCGAGCCGATTCCCGCCAGGCGCAAGCTCCCGCAGAAATCCAATGCCTGACGCCACGAGGCCTTGCCTCCTCGCAGGTCTGGCAGCAGTTCGCTGGCATCCCCGAGCGCGTTGTGCACGTAGACGGGAAGGAACTCGGACGACAGGCTCATGGACTCACCTGCTGGAGATGGATGGCCCCGACTCCACCCTGGATGGAGCTGGAGAGCACCAGCGCGCGTCCCTTCCAGGACTGCCGCGCGGCGAAGGACTCGGCGACCAGGCACATGCCCAGCGCACCGGACGCGGCGCCCACGTCGCCCACCGAGTTGCACGGCAGCCGCAACCGGGACGTGTCCAGCCGATTCCCCAGCCGGACCAGCGCCCCACCCCACTCACGCGCCCGCCATTCCTCTCCCGTCAGGTCCGAGTAGAGCTCTCCCTCGAATGGCCCTTCGGACGAAACCAAGGGCTCCACCACCTGCCGGATACAGGTGGCCAGCGCCTGTCCGGTGTCTCGTGCATGAGCATCCGGAGCAGCCACCTGATTCGTCGCCACCGCCGCGATGAGCGACGGCGCCGCCACTCCCCGGCCCCGGGCTCCCGACTCCCGCTCCACGAGCAGGCACACTCCCGCCTCCCCTGGCATCAGCCCCGTGGGCTGGTCGTCGTGCTTGAGACGACGTGCCTCCAGCAACTGGCCCAGTAGCAGCGGGTCCAACAACGAGTCGACCGCGACCACCAACCACTGCTCCACCTCACCCGCGGCCAGTCCGCGAAGCCCCCGACTCAGGGCCTCGGCGGTCCCCACATGACCCGAGGCGAACAAGTGCAACTGCTCCAAGGGGATGGGCAGGCCCAGCGCCCGATGGAGTGGCAGCAGGTAGTCCTCGCGGAGAATCTCGGGCACGTCCTCGGGCTCCGACAGCAACACCTCCGCGTCCACCGAGGGAAGGACCGCGAGCAATCCCGTGCGCTCCCAGAAGCGCCGCTCCCTGGAGTCTGGCACCGAGGACTGCTCTCGCAAATCATTCACACATCCCCGCGCCAGCCGCAGCCAGCGCCCCACCAGATGAAAGCCATCCGCATAGCCTTGGAGAGGATGCCCCGTGAGCAGCAGGCTCTCCTGCGCCTCCTCATCCACCAACTGGAAGCCCGAGAGCCTCCGGGGCCGTGCAACCCCCGCGCGGATGGCCGCGCAGGCCGCCGAAGCAGTCCTCCCCACCGAGGTGATGGCTCCCGTCGCGGACAGCACCGCTCGCGTCGCGTTCATGTCTCCCTCGTCATGACGGACTCCAGCGAAAGCTCCACCAGCTTCAGACTCCGGGCCTGCGCGAGCTGGGCGCGCTGCCCCCAGGACCAGGTCCACGGGTCCACCTGACAGGCGCCACGACTGCGCACCGCCACCTCCCAGGCCAGCACACTCCGCCGCCGGAGCGAGACCCGCTCCATCGCCGCGAACAACCCCTCCGTCGTCCAGGGCGCCCCCAGCAGATAGCGCTTCCGTGAATCGAACCGGCCTCGCACCTCCCGCCACCAGGCAGCGACCTGTGCCCCACGCACCCCGCGCTTCGTGGACGGGGGCCCCGGAAGCTGCTGCTCGAGAAGGTCCGCCGCCGCACCCGCCTCCTGCGCATCGTCGTCCCACGGCTCCATGAAGCGGTCCTCATCGAGCGGCAAGCCGGTGATGGTCGCGAAGGAGTCCGCGGCGAGCCAACTGCCTTCCTCCTCGACGACCTTCAATAGCGCTTCCGCCGCGACGTTTCGGCCACAGAACCCCAGGGCCCACAGGGCCTCGTCGCGCGGCCCTGGAAGCGCCAGCGCACCCACCAAGGCCTCCGCCTCCCGCGCTCCCCCGCTGATGGCATGGGCGAGCAGCGCCACCCGCCCTGGAACACCGCCACTTTGGCCCAGGGCTCTTCGACAGCGGGTCCAGGGCTCGCGCAGGTGATGAATCAAGCCCGTCAGCATCGCGACCTCGCGCAGGGTGGGCGAGGCGTCATCGAGCGCCCGTCGAACACGAGGAGCCGCCAGCGAGGTCGGGACGAGTCGCGCGCCCCAGAGAGCCGCGCTCCGCCAGCCAGGCTCGGCCTCCCAGGTGTCCCGGGCCAGCAGCCCACTCACGTCCGCCCGGCGTCGAGTCAACACGGTCAGCACCTCCGCTCGAGCCCTCGCTTCCTGCGTCGGAATGATTGCTCGCAGAGCCTCGTCCAACCCCGGATGCCCGCTCAGTTCCAGTGCGCGCAGCAGTCCCGCGCGTGAGCCATCCTCCAACGAGGCAAGCGCCTCGAACACCTCCGCCACCCCGGGGCCTTCCGACGCGAGCAGGGCCCAACAAGCGGGGCCAACAATCGTGGGCTCCTCCCCTCGCAGCGCAGGACGCAGGAGCCTCTCGGCGACACGTTCGCCTCCCACGCTCAGCGCTCGCAGGTGCGCATGGAGCCGGGCCTCATCGCCGCTCGCCAATTCTTCCAGCGACTCGTCCGGAGCCAACAAGGACCGCTCTCGCTGCCGCCACAGGAAGGCCGCCTCCTCCAGATGCTCCTCCAGGACATCCCAGAGGATGCGCCGGGAACCACGTGCCACGGACACCCTGGAGCGTTCCGACATGTCCGTACCTACGCCGCCGCGCCGTTCATCGGCAGCTCGTTCCAGCAGATGTTGGCGAACCGCCGGTCGCTGATCTCCTTGGCCAGCTCGTAGCGGAGCACATAGGACATGGGGTCCTTCGCCACACGGAAGAGCTGCGGGGCGGTCTCCATCTTGGCGCGGTCCAGCACCAGCTTCTGGACGGCGATGGCACGCGTGGGGTCCGAATCGCTCCAGATGATGGTGCTCGCCTTGTAGTCAAGACAGTCGAACGTCCCGATGGGATTCACGATGCAGTAGTCCTTGCTGTAGACCCGCTTGCGGTGGTCATAGAGGGTGAAGGGCAGGTATTCGATTTCGTTCTTGCAGTGCTTCTCGAAGACGGCCCGCAGCTCGCTGGAGACGAGCAAGGTATTGCGCGTGTTGCCTAGAAGCGGCGACAGCTTGATGCCGGGTGAGTCCTCGGACATGTAGATGCGCGCATCCGCTGGATAGACGGCGCTGGCGCTTTTGCCCAACCCAACCCAGCTAATCTTCATCCCCATTTCCCGGACGAGCGAGTGCAACATGCACAGGTCCGGGTCATCGAACCTTCCTCCCACGCTCAACTTGAAGAACCGAAGCATGATGGTGATTTGTCTCCCTGCTTCAGGGGCTAGAGTGAGCCTGCTGCGCCTTGAGGTGGTGCGAAAATGTCTTCCAGGGCGTTGTTCTCCACGTCCCTGGCCGCCTTCTTGGCCTTGCCGCCAGCGACGATGTCCGCGCGATAGACTCCTTCCATTGCGACAAGAGCTCTCTTGCAACCCCCGTAGTCGGGTCGCTTGCGATGTTCCTGGGCCTGTTGCTGGATGGGCTTGAATATCTTGTCGAGGTCCTGCTTCACCTTGTTGCTGTAAGCCGAATGTGAGCGAGTGCTCGCGGAGACCCGGTGCCGGGGGAGTCCGAGCGCGTACGCCACCTCCTTGGCCATGGGAAGGATGATCATGTTGTGCGTATGGTTGAGGTTGTATTTCTCCCGTAGCAGTCCTCCTCGGATGAGTCGGACATGGACGGGGGCCAGGGGCTCGCCATCCGCCGCCTCCGCGATGGACTCCTGGAGCTCACCATTCGGAATGATGTGGTGCGACTCATGCCAGTAGGGCCGGTTGCAGCGCGTCTGAAAGTTCTCGCCGCCTCCGGAGATATCCCAGGCCTTGGTGCTCTCGGTGGGGACTGGCTGTCGCTTGCGTCCCTTGCGCGTACGACTCAAGAGGTCGATGGTCTTTCGCAGCGGGCCCCGCTGGGTCTTCTGGACCAGATGCTGGATGTCCTCGTAGGCCGGCCAGTTGTACGTGGTGTCGTCGCTGTCCAATGCGCGACGAAAGGCCTGCCAGCGGTAGTTGCAGGAGCTCTTCGTGAGAAAGCCCGTGCGCTTGTTCCGGTTCGCGCTGTGGCGGCTGAGGCAGGCTCCGGCTCCCTCCACGATGCTGGCCTCCTCCCCCGACGTGCACTTGTGCATCGTCGGCATGTTCTCCGCGTCCCAACTGTGCTGCTCGTTGGCCATGGCGTCCTCCCACGGACGACGCGCTCCGGATGTCGGGCGCGCGGTGCCTGCCTTCAGTTGATCTGCACCTTCCCACCCTTGATGCGATGAACCTCCTCTGCCTCGGAGCGAATGCTCACGCCGCGCAGGACGACCTGACCATTGCGCCGCAGGGTGAGGCTGGCCCTCCCGCAGCGCAGGACCACCTCGTCGCGCCCTTCAATCACGACGGTCCGCCCATCCACCTCCACGTGCTTCGGCGCGGTGGGCAGCGTGCTGTCGAGCAGCGCATCCGTGAGCGGTGTCGCGCTTTCAGGTTGCAGCAATCCCATCACCATCGGCCTGCCAGGATGGCCCTCCGCGAACAGCAAGACCGCCTCCTGGCGCCGCACGACGGCGGCTTTCAATACCTCCGCGTCCAGGGCCACCGCCAGGCGAGCCGGCAAGGGTCCTCGCGGATTGCCGGGGAAATCCACCAGCACCCGGCCCGCATCGAAGCCCAGGAGCCAACCCGTCCTGGGCTCGGAGATGCGCTCCTCCGGCAAAGGCTCCCCGCCGGAAGGGGTCTCATCCGCGTCGATAGGGGCCATGAGTGCCTCCCGCCATGCCTGGGCGACGTGTGCGCTCAGCGTTGCTTGTGACAGACATCGCAATCGTCGTGAGGAGAGCCTCCCTTGGCGACGACAGGGCCCTGCATGACGGGCGTGGGGGGCGTGTTCTTGTCGTTGTGGAGCATGAGGTCCAGGGCTCGGGCGACATTCTTTCCCTCGATTTGCACATCGAAGGAGTAGTTGACGAACTCCGCCTTGCCCTTCGTCTTGCTGGAGGCCACGCCACCACCCGCCGTGCCCGCCTCATCCCCTGTGCTCGTGCTGAAGTTGGAGTCCTTCACACACACGGGGTTTCCAGCCACCGTCACCTTCTTGCTGCCCTTGGCCGTGTCGGACGACTTCGCCACGTTCGGGTAGGGAATGGGAAGGGGCGCGCCAGGGCCCGGCGTCTTGCATACGTCCGGAAAGGCCACGGTGACTCCATCGGAGTCTTTCGTGACGACAGACATCTTGTTGACGCCGGTGTTCACGGACATGGCGATGCCCCCCACGACAAGGCAGAGGCTACCGACACACTTGCCGGAATGCGAGGGTGTGGCCCGCCGAGCGAGCAGGTCCCGCGAGCGCCAGCGTCCTCATGTCAACCAGTGACCGTTACACGCCCTACGCCGCTCCATCCTCCGCGTCACCGTGGATGAGCCAGCGACGCGCGGATGCTTCTTCCCAGAAGCGGCGCAGAATCTTGTCCGTGTGACTGTTCTCCGCCACCCGGTTGAGCTGGAGCGCGACAATCTCGCTCTCCACCAGCTCCGCCACGCGCACCACTCCCGAGCGCAGGCCGTACTCCTGCACCCGGCGAATCATGTTCGTCGCCTCCGGTGACGCGGGACGGAAGCTCCTCAGGTCCGCCTTGATTTTGATGTCGCGCCCCGCGAGCGAGTCCGTCGCCCGCGCCAGCTCCGCCACGAAGAGCTCCATCTCCTCGACCCGGATGTAGCCCTCCAGGACGAACTCCACGATGGAATGCTCGACCTCCACCCCGATTCGGAACACCGGGCGCTCCTTCGCCACATGGACACACGGAGGCACGTCGCTCCGACATTCCACAGCGTAGGGGGCACCTCGACGGGTGCCCAGGCACCCGGGAGTGCGGGGTGAACGTCCAGTTCAAGATTCGACGTTCAACCGCGCGAGCAACAACGCCAGCGCGCGCTCCACCACCGCGCTTCGCACTTCACGCCGGTTCCCCGCGAACACGTGCCGCTCCACCGTGGCCACTCCACCCCGGCGCAGCACCGCGATGAACACGAGCCCCACCGGCTTCTGCGGCGTGCCTCCCGTCGGCCCGGCGATTCCCGTCTCCGCCACCGCCCAGTCCGCGCGCGAGTGCTCCATCGCCCCTCGCGCCAGCGCCTCCGCCGCCTCCGCGCTCACCGAGCCGTGCGCCTGGAGCAACGCCAGGGACACCCCCAGCTGCTCCACCTTCGACTCATGCGAGTACGGCACGAAGCCGCGCTCCACCACCGCGGACGCGCCCGGTACATCCGTCAGCCGCGCGCAGAGCAGCCCACCCGTGCACGCCTCCGCCAGCACCAGCCGAACCCCGGCGCTCCGGCAGCGCTCCAGCACCTGACTCGCCACGTCCTCGCGTCCCTCGTCCGTCACCCGTGCGCCTCCAGCAAACATCCTCGCACGGTCGGGACTTCACGCGCGTGCACCGTCCGGCCGCACACCCAGCACCGCCACCAACACCTCATTCCTCCAGCTCAGCCCCACCACCCCCGGCTCGCGCCGCAGCTCCAGCACCGGGTGCACCCCCTCCGCCCTCACCTGCTCCAGCACCTCCAGCGGCACGAAGCCCGCGCGCCTCAGCCTCGCCATCCACGTCGCCGCCAGCTCGTGTCGCTCGCACCGCGCCGATTCGTCCACCGTCCCCACCACGTCCTCCACCTCCCTGCCGAAGAAGCGCTTGATGGCGGCGCGCTCCTCGCGAGGAACCTCCAGCGTGTCCAGCAAGTGGAAGACCTGCGTGAAGTGCTTCCACGCATTCAGGAAGCGCTCCAGCGGCGGCGCGCGGAAGTGGTCCGTGTTCGGCTCGCACAACACCATCCCCGAGGGGTCCAGCGCGCGCAGGTTCCGCAACACGCCATCTCTCACCGCGCCCACGCTCCCTGGCTCCTCCGCCACATGGTGCAGCGCGAAGGCCGCGTTCACCACCCTGGGCCCCGGCAACCCTCGCAACACCGACCACGTCGACTCGGACAGGCTCTCCACCGTCGCCTCCACCCCCACGAAGCGCACCACCGCGCCCACCTCGCGCGCCACTCGCGCCGTGGACTCCTCCGCCTGCGCGAGGCTCGCGCCGCTCGGGTCCACGCCCACCAACGTCAACCTGCGCGGCAGCGCCCCACGCTCCGACAGCGACTTCAACAACCGCCCCTCCTGCCGCCCCTGGCCGATTCCCACGTCCACCAGCGTGGCCTCGTCCCGCTGCCCCAGCAGCTCCATCAACACCCCGTTCGCCAGCGCATCGGCGGCGGAGGCCAGCGGCATGTGTGTCATCAACAGCCGGAACAAATCAATCTGCCGCGCCCCCTGCTCCGGATGCGGATGCAGATAGGGATTGCGCACCACCCCTCCCGAGCTTTCCAGACGATGCGACACCGCCGTGGCGAAGAGCAGGTAGTCCAGGTCCTCCGGCACCGAGTCCACGTCCAGCAGCGTCTCCAGCGACGCCAGCTCGCGCGCCGCTTCGATGGGCTGACCCGACAGGGTGTGTTCCACCGCTCGGAAGAGCAGCTCGTCCTTCACCGTGCGCATGGCCCCGTGACTCCTTCCCCAGATACCCCTGCTGACTCAACCGTAGTGGTGCCCTCCAGGGACCTCCACCCGGGCCGCTCGCCCGCACACGCTCTTCGTGTAAAGCACCACACGCGAGCCAACGAGCGGACAGACCCAACGTCCTGGCGCTTACGCCTCGCTTGTACCTTTCGCACAGACGACCGCGTATCCTGTCTCTGAGACACACAGTCATTCATGCAACCGGGTGTCGAGAACAGTGGACGCCCTCACCGAGCTGTCCACTTTCGAGGAGCGACAGGCCCTCAATCACCCTGGAGAGCAGGTTGCCGCGTGGGGGACACGTGCCGACGTTCCGCGAGGAAAGCCACACTGCCTTGAAGGAGCAGGCCCTTGCGTACGATTCCCTCGAAGAAGATGTCCCTGTTGTCGGAGACCGAAGCCCAGCTCGTGTTGTCCAGCGCGCCTCGCAACGTCACGGAGCTGTCCACCCGGGAGCTGCGCGGTCGCATCCAGCGCGCGCGGCGACTGATGACCAAGTACGAGGACCAGGCGCGCCGTCAGCGGCGTGAGGCCCTGGGCCGTCGGACGCCGACCCGCTCCCGTCGCGCCGAAGGCAATGCCAACACGATGCGCAAGGCCACATACTTCCGTCAGGCCATGACGCGCTTCGAGAAGCGCCTGGCCATGATGGAGCGCCGTGAGGCGATGGAGGCCAAGCGCGCCCGTGCCACGCGCAAGCCCGTCACCGCGCGGAGGACGACTCGCAAGGCGACGACGGTCCGTCGGGCCACGCGAGCCACCGGAGGGCGTAAGCCCGTGCGCCGCGCTCGCACCGCCGGCCGCACCGCCACCACGTCCGTGCGCGCGACGAGGGCCCAGCGCCGTAAAGGGGGTGCGCGCAAGCAGCAGCGCTTTGGCGCCGTCCGTCGCAATGCTCACACCACCTCGCGCAACCGTCGCACCCAGGCCCGGAGCGACAGTCGGCGCTGAAGCAAGCGTGATCCGCATGGGAGGGGCGGCGGAGATGCTCGCCCACTTCGCGCATATCGTCTGGTGAGGAGAGGCCTCTCACGGTGAGGGGCATTCCCACGCCGACGCGCCGAGGGGACTCCAACGCCATCCCGGTGCACCCGGCACCCCGAATGGAAGGTCTCCATTCGGGAGCCTGGAGCGCGTCGGGCCCCGTTGGAGTGCCTTGCGCACGGGCCGGGGTGAAGCACCGTGCGCCTCGGGTCAGGCCTGGCGACGCCGCGTCAGCGCGGTGAGCCCCGCGAGCGCCAGCATCAGCCACACCGCCATCGCGCCAGGACCCGAGGCGCTGCACCCGCCGCCACTGACGAGCGGCGTCTCCGAGGTCCCCGCATCATGCACGCCCGGGCCCGCATCCGGCTCACCCGGCCCCGCGTCCGGCGTGCCCGGCCCGGCATCCGGCGGCTTCGACAGCGTGCTCTCATCCAGGTACGCGCCGCACGCCGGGTCCGCCGTGCCGTCCGCGCGGTGCGCCAGCGCGAGCGCGTACGCCCCCGCGCCAAAGCCGACCATCGGCGAGTTGAACTTGTACGTGCCGTTCAGCTCGTCATACGTCTCCGACACCGCGAGGTAGTTCTTCAGCGACTGGTCCGTCACCCACTTCAGCACCCGCTCCGCGCGCTCCGTGTCCCCCGCCATCCGCTTCGCCATCGCGCCACGCAGGCTGACGATGACCCACTCCGCGCTGTCGTACTCGCTGCCCCACGGGCTCATGTCCGCGCCGCCCGTGTGGTCATAGCGGTCATCGTTGCGGGACCAGCCCGCGCCCGCCGGCGATGACAGCCGCAGGTCCAGCCCGCGAATCGTCTCCCGGGCAATCTTCCCCGCCGGGTCGAACAGCTCGAACGCGAACGCGTCGAACACCGCCGAGTCCCAGTACCCCCGGCCCGACTTCAGCTCCTCCAGGTTGGAGGCCAGCGCGAAGTTGCTGTCCGTCAGCTTCTCCGCCATCGCCCGGCGGATGGACTCGCCCGCGGCGCGGTAGCGCGTCGCACGCTCGGCGTCACCCACCCGCTCGGCCAGCACCGCCGCGTCGCACAGGCCGCGCGCCGCCGTCAGGCTCGTGTACGCCCACGCACGCTGCCGCCCGTTCCAGTGCGTCTCCCAGATGGACGAGTCCGGACGGATGAGCCCCGTCTCCGGGTCGATGATGGCCACCAGCGCGTCCCCCACCTTCGTCGACACCGTCGGCCAATACTGGTCCACCAGCGTGAGGTCTCCCGTGGTGCGCTCGTAGTGCCGCAGCGCCCAGAGGAAGAGACCGAAGCCGTCGAACTCGAGGTTCGGCCCCGCCTCGTTGAAGTCCGTCTCCTCCACCCCGAAGCCGTGGTAGCGCGTGAGCGTGATGATGTACGGCGGCATCGAGTAGGGCTGCAGCTCGCGCCAGTTCTGGAACCGACCGCTGTCCGCGTTCAGGTAGTACGCCAGCGCCTCGCGCGCGTCGCTCCGCATGCCCAGCGTGGCCATCCCCGCCGCCGCGTAGGCGCCGTCTCGAATCCACGCATACGTCCACTGACCCGGCGGGAGGCTCGCCAGCACCGCGCCCTTGCCCGAGTGCTTCACCATGCCCGGCAGCGTCGCCGGCGCACCATTGGGCGCCTTGAAGCGCGTCAGCCGCGTCTCGCCATCCCGGGTCAGGAACTCGCGCATGAACGTCTCGCTCTCGCGGACCTGCGCCATGTGCATCACCACCGCGGAGTGGCGCACCAGCGACTCCTCGCTCTGCGTCACCCCCGCCGGCACCTTCACCGTGTCCGTCTGGAAGGCCGCCCAGCGTGAGACTTCCGCCTCCACCAGCGCCTTCGCATCCAGCGCGCCCACGTAGTCCGACAGCCACTGCCGCGCCGTGGCCGTGCCCCCCGGGTCGCCGAAGTGCACGAAGGCCACGCCCGCCCACTTCTCCGCGCCCGCCGCGATGTCTCCCAGGTTGAACTGGTACGCGCTGGCCCACCCCGTCCCCGCCGACGGCTGCGCCGTGAACTCCTGCAGGTCCTGCTGCCCGCCGCCCTGCACCACGTTGAAGGCGTTCGCCGCCCCCGTCGCACTCGACAGCCACGCCGCCTTCCGAGTCACCGTCCCCAACGGCCGCCCCACCACCACGCCCGCGAAGCCCTTCTCCACGAAGTCGTTGCCGCTGACCTCCACCGTCTCGCCGTTTTCATCCAGGTCCGCCATCACTCCGGGCCGGCCAAAGCCGACATGGAAGTTGTGGAGCGAGAACACGCTCACGCCCGTGGACGCCGCCGCGCCCGTGTTGCGCACGCGCACCGCCATCACGAACGACGCGTGCGGAACGGACTGGGGCGCGAAGACATACGTCGTCACCTCCAGCGTCCCCACCCGTTGCACCATCGTCGCCAGGCCCGTGCCGCCCGACTTCCCCGCCCCCCACGCCGCATAGCCGCTGGCGTCCAGGTCCGCGTCCTGCGTGCTCAGCCAGCGCTGCGTCCCGCCCGAGCGCAGGCCGAAGAACGCGTCGAACAACACGTCACGCGCGTGCACCACCTGCGGCTGGCCTCGCACGAAGACGTCATTGCCCAGCGCGTCGATGACGGGCTCTTCCGTCGCGAAGAGGTGCTCTCGGAAGTGCGACACCTTCTTCTGCTCCAAATCCAGCATCACCGCGCCGTGCCCGTTCGACGACGGCAGCTTCAGGAAGGTGCGCTTGACGGCGACCTCCGCGCGCGCGTCCGACGTCAGGCCACACAGCAGGGAGGTCAGGAAGAGGGCCACGGCACGCACGACGCTCGAGGTCGCACGGCCAGGGCCATGACACAGGTGGGGGAAACGCTTCATGCGGCGGATTCTGGAGTGCTTCCCGCCCCGGGCCAACCCGGGACCTCCCACCGGTGCCGCCCAAGGGTGCCCGAGGACCCGTCGCGCCTGGCCGCAACTTGAGTCAGCCGCTCGTGTTACAGGGTCGTCTTTGTCAGAATAAACAGACTTAACAGATTTAGCGGAAATCTCCATCCAGGGCGAGCCGGAGGGTTCGCACAGGAGGTCGCATGTCCCGTGTCCGAGGGTTGCTGCTCTCGTTGTTGCCGTGTCTGGTGCTGCTGGCGAGCCCTGCTGGGGCGCAGTCGCCCGGCGCGTTCGTGAACTGGGAGCATCCGCATGTCCACCCGTTGGAGCTGACACCGGATGGCACGCGCCTGCTCGCGGTGAACACGGCGGACAACCGGCTCCTGGTGTTCTCCCTGACGAGCGGCACGCCCGTGCTCACCGCCTCCATCCCCGTGGGCCTGGACCCCGTCTCCGTGCGAGCCCGGAGCAACACCGAGGCGTGGGTCGTCAACCACGTCTCCGACAGCGTCAGCATCGTCGACCTCACCACGCTCAACGTGAAGACCACCGTGCCCACGGATGACGAGCCCGCGGACGTCATCTTCGCGGGCTCGCCGCAGCGCGCGTTCATCTCCTGCTCGCAGGTCAACCGCGTGCTGGTGGTGGACGCGGCGAACCCGCTCGCCACGCCCACGCGGCTCGCGTTGCTGGGCGAGGAGCCTCGCGCGCTCGCCGTCAACGCCGCGGGCACTCAGGTCTATGTGGCGTTCTTCGAGTCTGGCAATCGCAGCACGGTGCTCGGCGGTGGCAACGCGATGGGGGGCGGAGGTTTTCCTCCCAACGTGGTGAGCAGCGGCGTGGGGCCCTATGGGGGCGTCAATCCGCCTCCCAATTCTGGCAGCGTGTTCAAGCCGCTGAGGAAGAGTGGCAACCCGGTGCCGCCTCCGGTGGCGCTCATCGTGAAGAAGAACGCCAGTGGCCAGTGGATGGACGACAACAGCCGTGACTGGTCGAGCGTCGTCTCGGGGAGCAACGCGACGGCTTCGGGGCGCCGCCCGGGTTGGGACTTGCCGGACCGGGACGTGGCCATCATCAACGCGTCCACGCTGGCCGTGACGTATGCGAGCGGGTTGATGAACCTGGACATGGCGCTGGCGGTGCACCCGGGAGGCCATGTCGTCGTGGTGGGCACGGATGCGAGGAACGAGGTCCGCTTCGAGCCCAACATCAATGGCACCTTCCTGCGCGTCATGGCCGCGTCGTTCGACCCGGCGATTCCGTCCGTCGTCTCCCGCTTCGACCTCAATCCGCACCTCACGTACACCACGGGCACGGTGCCGCAGGCGACGCGGCAGCTCGCGCTCGGAGACCCTCGGGGGCTGGCGTGGAATGCGGACGGGAGCCGCGTCTACATCACGGGCATGGGCTCCAACAACGTCGCCGTCATGGACGACGCGGGCGGCAGGATTACCCAGGTGGCGGTGGGCGAGGGCCCCACGGGCGTGGTGATTTCCGGGACGCGGCTCTACGTGCTCAACAAGTTCGCGGCGAGCGTGTCCGTGGTGGATACGGTCTCGAATACGGAGGTGGCTCGGGTGCCGTTCTTCGACCCGTCTCCTGGCGCCATCAAGGTCGGACGCAGGCACCTGTACAACACGCACCTGACCTCGGGCCTGGGGCACGTGTCGTGCGCGTCGTGCCACATCGATGGGCGGCTCGACCGGCTCGCGTGGGATTTGGGAGACCCGGCCGGGGACATGAAGGCGGTGACGGGCCAGAACCTGGGCATGGGTATCCCCGGGCTGACCACGAACTTCCAGCCGTGGCACTCGATGAAGGGGCCCATGACGACGCAGACGCTCCAGGACATCATCGGCAAGGAGCCGCTGCATTGGCGTGGAGACCGCGCGGGCATCGAGGAGTTCAACGGCGCGTTCCTCAGCCTCCAGGGAGATGACACGCAGCTCACCGTCATCGAGATGCAACAGTTCGAGGACTTCCTGGCCACGCTGACGTACGCCCCGAATCCGTTCCGGAACATCGACAACACGCTGCCCACGAGCCTGCCGCTGCCGGGGCACTTCACGACGGGGCGATTTGGCACGGCGGGGCTGCAGCTGCCGAATGGAAACGCGGTGAACGGGCTGAACATGTATCGACCGCCGCGGATGTTGGACTCGGGGGCGTTCGCCTGCTCGACGTGTCACACGCTGCCCACGGGCCTGGGCGCGGACGTGCGGTGGACGGGGAGCCAGTTCATCCCCGTCAACGCGGGCCCGAGCGGCGAGCGTCACACGGGCCTCGTGTCCGTGGATGGGTTCACGAACGTGACGATGAAGATTTCGCAGCTGAGGAATCTCTACGAGAAGGTGGGCATGGACTTCACGCAGACGTCGAACCTGGCGGGCTTCGGGTTCTCGCACGACGGCAGCGTGGACACGATTGCGCGCTTCATCACCGAGCCGGTGTTCACGCTCCAGAGCAACCAGGAGGTCGCGGACATGGTGGCGTTCATGCTGGCGTTCTCGGGCTCGGACTTGCCGAAGGGCACGGCGACGACGGTATTGGAGCCGCCAGGGCCGGACAGCAAGGACACTCACGCGGCGGTGGGCAAGCAGGTGACGTTGACGACCGCGAGCCCCACGCCCGCGCAGGCGAGCATGCTGGCCACGTTCCAGGCGCTGGCGGACAGCGGCAAGGTGGGACTGGTGGCGAAGGGGAACCAGGGAGGCATCGCGCGCGGGGCCACGTACATGGGCGGAGGGATGTTCCAGACGGACCGCGCGCTGGAGACCGTCACCGCGTCACTGCTCCAGACGCTGGCGGCTGCTGGGAGCGAGCTGACGTACACGGTGGTGCCCAAGGGCTCGGAGGTGCGCATCGGCATCGACCGGGATTTGGATGGGGCGCTGGACCGTGACGAGCTGGACCGTGGCACCCGGCCGGATGACGCGACGAGCAGGTAGGACTGTGTGACGTGCACCGTGGACCTGGGGTGATGGGGTCCACGGTGCTGCTTCAGAGGGACTTGGGGGTCCGGCTTTCCTTCGTGCGCGGGACGGTGCCAACATTGGTGGCGCTGTGAATCCGCGCAGGGGGGGACATGCAGCGACCGGCAGAGGACGAGAGCGTCGAAGCAGCCGAGGACTCCGGGCCGCGCATGGTCCGATTCCAGGACATGGATACGGGCGTGGTGACGGAAATGGGCCCCGTCTCTACTGAATTCGCTTCGCTTCTTATCCGTGCTGCACAGCTAGCGATGGACGGGGATTCGAACCACCCAACGCAAGGCAATTCCCAACCCCTCATATCTTTCTCATCGCTCATCTCGGCGTTTGATTGCCTGGAGGATCAGGTATCCGCCTGGATGGTAAATGCGGCAACACGTTCCGGTTCGCATGCACTCCATCGTCTTTGGCCCCAAGGAGTCATTCCAGCGCAGCTTGCGCGAATCCGGTCGGCACCTCCACCGTTGGATTGGCTTGATGAGCCGCTAACGTGGACTGCCTCGGCACGTCGAGCACTTCACGAAGCCGAGAGCATCTGTGCACGATTCAGAGGTTTTGCTCCCACCCTACTTGAGGTGCGCCATCTCGTAGCGGCGATGCTTTGGCTGCCCGATTACCATGACGACGACTTCAACAATGTGAACATAGAGCGCCGCCGCCTACGTGAACCGTTCATCGAGTTTATAACCTCAGAACATCCGGGGGAATCAGAGGGCTGGAAGGCATTTCTCAGCGACAAAGAGTCGAAGGCGCACAAGCAAGCGCCCGTGCACCCTGTATCGCCGACACCCACACCAACCCATCCCCTGAGCTGGCTGAACAACAACACCCAGCGCACGCTCTACTCACCTCGCTACGACGCCGACGGGCGGGAGAACAAAGACCTCCTGAACATCGACCGCGACGTCGATGCGCTCAGCGCGCTGATTGCCTCGCGCACCATGACGCCGCCGCTGTCCATCGGCGTGTTCGGAGAGTGGGGCTCAGGCAAGTCGTTCTTCATGCACCACCTGCGCAAGCGTGTGGAAGAACTCTCGGGCCGGGCCGTGAAGTCCCAGCGTCCCCAGCGGGAAGTGGCCTTCTACAAGAACATCATCCAAATCGAGTTCAACGCCTGGCACTACGCGGAGGGCAACCTGTGGGCCAGCCTCGTCGAGCACATCTTCCGCAATCTCCGGAAGCGACAGGACGAGCCCGAATCGGACATCGGCAAGCGAAGGGATGACCTGCTGACGCGGCTCGCCCAGCGGGAAGCGGAGTTGCTCAAAAAGCAGGCCGAGGTCACCGCGAAGGAGGCTGAAGTCGCACAGGCGCAGCAGAAGGTCGGTGAACTCGAGCAGCAGAAGGAATCGAAGCGCGCCGAACTGGAACAGGCCCTGGCCGAGAAGCGCTCCCTACTGGAGTTGATGCCCGCCACACTGAAGCTCGAAGAGGGCGTGCAGAAGCGGGCCACCGCGTGGCTGGAGGAAGCAGGCTTCAGCGCCCTGGGGCGCACTGCCTTCGAGCTGCGGGATGCGCTCGGCAACGCCCAGGCCGAGCTGCGCCGCTCCGGCGGATTCATCGCCTCCCTCGTGGACAAGGACGGCGCGAACACGCGACTGCGGACTCCCGCCATCATCCTGCTGGCCTCACTCCTCTTGAGCCTGGGACTTCCGTTCGTGCTCGACTGGATGGGCAAGCAGAACCTCGCGGGCCTCACGGCCGGGCTCACGACGCTGACGGGCGTCATGGTCTCCGCTACCACCTGGCTCCATCGGCAGACGGCGTGGCTGCGCAAGCGACGGGAAGAGGGCGAAGAGCAGCTCCGCGAAGTCGCGCAAGCCATCGAGACCGAACGCAATCGTCAGCTCAAGCCACTCGACGAGGCCGTGCAGGCCGCCAAAGAGGAGGTCCGCTCCATCGGCGCGGCGGAGGAACAGCAGCGCGCGTCCATGGCCAAGGCCCAGGACGAAGTCCTCCAACTGAAGCAGGCCATCGCCGAGCTCTCCAGCGCGCGACTGTTGGACAAGTTCATCGAGAACCGCACCGGCAGCGACGACTACCGCAAGCACCTGGGACTCGTCGCGCTCATCCGCAGGGACTTCGAAGAGCTGTCCCGACTGATGGAGGCGGTCAACCGCGAGGAGACGACAGACCCGAATGTCCCCGTCATCAACCGCATCGTCCTCTACATCGACGACCTGGACCGATGCTCGGAAGACACCGTGGTGAAGGTGCTCCAGGCCGTGCATCTGCTCCTCGCCTTCCCATTGTTCGTCGTCGTGGTGGGCGTGGACTCACGCTGGGTGGCGCGCTGCCTGAACCACACTTTCAAGGACCTGCTGAAGCAGGAGGATGCGAAGGCGATGCCCCTGGATGCGATGACTCCAGGAGCAACGGCTTACGACTACCTGGAGAAGATCTTCCAGATTCCCATCTGGCTACGGCCCATCGGAGAAGACCGCCGCACGAACATGGTGCGCGGGCTGCTTGCCAGTCACTCCATCGAGGAGCAGTCGCAGGGTGCCAAGGTGCTGGAGCTGAAGCCAGGGTTCATCGCCGCGGACCACGGCACCACCATCGCGTCTCCGCGAGCACGAGACGACCACGCAAAGCCAACGAGCCAGGGCGCAAACCTGGCCCCACAAGCCGCGATGAGTCATGGCAAGCCTAGGTCCTCAACATCCTCACATGACACCAACGTCCCTCAGACCGAGCAGGAGGAGCTCAATCCTCCAGGCCTCGTTATCAGCGAGAAGGAGTTGGAGTTCATCGACTGCCTCGGCCCCCTCCTCAGTCCCACGCCTCGCGTACTCAAGCGGCTCGCGAACACCTACCGACTCATCAAGGCGTGCGTTCCGAGTGATAGACAGGCCGAGTTCATGGGGGAGGGACATGAGGGTGCCTCTCCCTCTCAGGTGTGTCTGTTTCTGCTGGCGCTCGTAACCTCAAAACCTGCGCATGCCAGGAGGTTCTTGGCGCTGCTCGATCGGTATCGTAGAGACCCAGAATTGCAGACGCTTCGCGAACTTCTCCTCCTACCTACCGAAGGCAAGGAGACCGAGATTCCAGAGCTGAGCAACTGGCTCTACACACTACCAGTCGCCATCAAAGAGACCCCGCTTTCTTTGGTTCGGGAACTCGCTCCCTTAGTCACCCGATTTAGCTTCTGGCAGGCACAGGCAATGGGAGCTTCACGACGCCCGTCGCCTGCGCAACCGTGACCGGATGCGACTCAGCGCCACGGGCGTGACGCGGATGTAGCTCGCGATATCCCGCTGCGACAGCAGCGGTGCCAGGTCCGGGTGCTCGCCCAGGAACCGCTGGTAGCGCTCCTCCGCGGACAGCGTGAGCAGCTCCATCTCCCGCTTCTCCTTGCGCAGCCCGTAGACTTCAAAGGCCCGGCTCACCGCCCGCTGCCACTCCAGGTGGCGCGCCGCCAGCCGTTTCACCTCGCCGTAGTCGAGCTGCTCCACCCGCGACTCCACCACCGCCTGTGTGGAGAAGCTCGTGACACCTCCTGGCGCCAGCGCCACCATGCTCGCGAAGCACGTCCCCTCCCCCGCGAACGCCTTCACCCAGGCGCCTCCCTCGCTCGTCTCGTAGACCATCTTCACCAGCCCTCGCGTGACGATGAAGATGCACGGCCGCGCCTCGCCCACGTGGAAGAGGTACTCGCCCTTGCGCAGCGTCCTCGCGCGCAGCAGCGGCGCCACCGCGTCCCACCCGGGCAGCGCGCTTCCCGCGAGCCCCCGCAGCACCTCTCTCGCCGTCGTCACCAACACCTCCCAACGTAAACCCGGGTTAACGACGCCGCGCCCCCGCACCGGAAGACTCCTCGCGACGACTCAACGGAGACCTTCACGATGCGAGCCCTCTTCCTTCCCCCCGTGGTCCTCTTGGCATCCATGGGCCTCATGTTCCTCCTGCACAGGACGGCCCCTCTGCACGAGCTGTGGGGACGCCCCTGGAGCTGGCTCGGAGGCATCCTGGTGCTCGCGGGCATTGCGGTCGCTCAGTGGCACGCCCGACTCTTCAAGAAGCTGGGCACCAACATCAACACCTTCGCGGACCCGGGCACCCTCACGCGCGAGGGCCTGTTCCGCTTCACCCGCAACCCCATGTACCTGGGCTTCGTCACCAGCCTCGTCGGCCTGGGAATCGCCCTGGGGTCCGCCTCCCCCTTCTTCGTGCCCCTCGCCTTCGGCCTGCTCACCCACTTCTGGTACATCCGCGTCGAGGAACAGGCCCTGCTCCGAAAGTTCGGAGCCCCCTACGTCGAATATCAACGCACCGTCCGCCGCTGGCTCTGACGCTCGGCGTCGTGCCCCTTCGAGACGCTTCAACCCCTGGAGTCTCCTCGGGTTTCTGCTCCGGGCCCGACGCCGACGGCTGAATCCACGTTCAGCACGGCGCCACCGCGTTGGCGTCAGGACACAAGCGGTTGTCGCCCACGATGTTTCAAGACATGGGACTCATCGCGTTCTGTCACATGAACAGCCCTCGGTCGCCCAGGCCGAAGCGCGGGGGGGAACACATGGTTTCGCTCGACGGGTCCACGAGTCTCTGGAAGACGCTCAGCTGCTTCCTCCGAGTCCTCATGACGCAGGTGCTCTACGTCGCACCGCTCTTCTGGTTCATGGAGCTGTCCCAGAACGTGGCCTGGCGCTGGATGAACAAGGACTGGGGCTGGTACTACCCCGAGTCCCCGTACCACTGGTTCTCCTTCGGCAGCATGATGCTCTGGGCTGGCTGCGTCGGCCTGCTGTGGACCCTGCACTACTTCTGGTTCTACCCGCGCCGCGTCAAGGTGTGGACCCGCGTCGCCGTCGGCGCCATGGTCTGCTGGATGGGCGAGTGGTTCGGCGGCTACATGGCCGCCAACATCTTCAACTACCCGCTGCAAGTGTGGCCCGGCTCACCGCTCGTCTACGTCCACTACGCCGCCATCTTCTTCTGGGTCAGCAACGTCATCGTCTACCACCTCGTCACCGTGAACGTGGTCGACCTCACGCCCACCTATGACGCGCCCCCGGACACCGGCGCGCAGGTGGCCTGAAGTCTCCTGGCCCCGGTTCACGACGTCTCAGCCCACGGCCTGCTGCACTCCAGCGCTCGCGCCGCGCGCTTCCAGCGGTAGCTTCAGCCGCGCCCGGCAGCCACGTCCCTCGGGACGGTTCTCCAGGCGCAGCGTGCCACCGTGCGCCTCGGCAATCTGCCGACACAGCGCGAGGCCGATGCCGCTGCCCTGCGGCTTCGTGGTGAAGAAGGGCACGAAGAGGTTGCCCGTGTCCGAGAGGCCCGGGCCCTCGTCCTCCACCCAGACCTCCACCGCGCCCGGCGTCAGCACCGCCCACGACACCCAGACCTGCGCGCCCGGGGCCTCGCCCAGCACCGCGTCCACCGCGTTGCGCACCAGGTTGATGAGCAATTGCTCCAGCTGGTCCGAGTCCCCGCGCACCGCCAAGGCCGGCCCCGCCCGCACCAACACCGGCCGCCGGTTCTCCAGCGCCGCCACCCGCCGCACCCAGCCGTCCACCTCCACCCCCGCCAGCACCGGGGGCGGCAGCCGCGCCAGCCGCGCATATGCGGACATGAAGCGCGCCAGCGACTCCGAGCGCCTCGCGACGATGCCCAGACCGCTCTTCGCGTCGTCCTCCCAGTCCGAGGGACGCGGCTCCATCAACAGCGTGTCGCGCAGCGCCTCCGCGATGGACTGGATGGGCGCCAGCGAGTTGTTGATTTCATGACTCAGCACGCGCACCAGCCGGCGCCACGCCTCGCGCTCCTGCTCGCGCAACGCCAGCCGCAGGTCCGCCAGCACCACCAGGTGATGCGGCAGGCCGCCCTGACGGAAGCCTCCGCGCCGCAGCTCGTACGGCCCGCCCTCCTCCACGAAGGAGCGCGAGAGCCGCCGAGGCGCCGGGCCGTCCAGCAGGTCCGCCAGCCCCAGCGAGCCGGCCCCCTTGCCCACCAACTGCGAGCGCGACTGGCCCAGCAGCTTCTCGCCCGCGCGATTCACCAGCCGCAGCGTGCCCGCGACATCGAAGGCCAGCACCGCGACGTCGATTTCCTCCATCACCTGCTCGAGCAGCGCTCCCGCCTCCAGCGCCCCCAGCCGCTGCTCGCGCAAGGTGTCGCCCAGGGCGTTCACCTCCAGGAGCACCTCGCCCAACGCATCACCCGCCCGCGCGCCACGCCCGCGCGTCGAGTAGTCCCCCTCGCGCAGCGCCGCCAACAGATTCGCCAGCGCGTGCAGGGGCCGCATCACCCGCTCGCGCACGAGGAGCCCCACCCCCAGGAAGACGCCCACCACCAGCGTCGTCAACGTCCAGCGGACCTTCGACGAGAAGTCTCCCGTCCACACCAGCGCGAGCGAGGCCACTCCCCCGGGCAGGCCCGCCAGCCACGTCAGCGCGAGCACCTGCAGGTCATGTGGCCAGGGCTCACGCGTGCGTCTCACCGGGCTCCCTTGATTCCGTAGTACTGGAGCCGACGGTACAGCGCGCTGCGCGACAGGCCCAGCCCCTTCGCCGCCTCGCTCACGTTGCCCTCGTGCCGCGCCAACGCGCGCTCGATGAGGTAGCGCTCCACCTCCTCCAGCGTCATCTCCTCCAGCCGCGACAGGCCCTCACGCCCCGCTCGGCGCAGGAGCAGGTCCTCCGCGGACACGTCATCCCCCACCGCCATCAACAGCGAGCGCTCCACCGCGTGCTCCAGCTCGCGCACGTTGCCCGGCCACGGATAGGCCAGCAGCGCCTCCAGCGCCCCAGGCGTCAGGCGCGCCGCATTGCGCCCATAGCGCTTGCCGTGCTCGGCCAGGAAGTGCGACGCGAGCAGCGGGATGTCCTCGCGACGCTCGCGCAGCGGCGGCAGCGGCACCTCCACCGTGTTGAGGCGGTACAGCAGGTCTTCACGGAAGCGGCCCTCGGTCACCGCCTTGGACAGGTCCACGTTGGTGGCGCTCACCACCCGCACGTCCACCCGCCGCGTCTTGGACGAGCCCACCGGGTGCAGCTCGCCCGTCTGGAGCACGCGCAACAGCTTCGCCTGCTGCGACAGCGGCATGTTCCCAATCTCATCCAGGAACAGCGTGCCGCCATCCGCCAGCTCGAAGCAGCCGATGCGGTCCGCCTTCGCGTCGGTGAAGGCGCCCTTCACGTGGCCGAACAGCTCGCTCTCGAAGACGCCCTCGGAGAGTCCACCGGAGTTGACGGCCACGAAGGCCCGGTCCGCGCGCGTGGAGGACGCGTGCAGCAGCCTGGCCACCACCTCCTTGCCCGTGCCGTGCTCGCCCGTCACCAGCACGTTGGCCCCGGACGGCGCCACGCGCTCAATCATCCGACGCACCGGCACCATGGCGCGCGACTCGGACACCATGGTGGGCAGGCCGCCCTGGCCGCGCCGCAGGTGCTGGTTCTCTTCTTCCAGTCGGCGGCTGCGCTTGAGCGCGCGGCCCAGCTCCAGCTGCGTGCGCAGCGTGGCGAGCAGGCGCGTGTTGTCCCACGGCTTCTGCACGTAGTCGCGCGCGCCGCCGCGCATCGCCTCCACCGCGCCCTCCACGCTGCCCCACGCCGTCATCACCACGACGGGCAGCGACGCGTCCTGCGCGCGGATGCGGCCGAGCAGGTCCATGCCCTCCCGCCCGGACGTGGTGTCCCGCGCGTAGTTCAGGTCCATCAGCACCAGGTCCACGTCCTCGGCGTCCAACGTGGCGAGCGCTCCGGCGGGCGACTGCGCCGTGACAATCGTGTGGCCGTCCCGCTTCAGCAGCAGGCGCAGGGCCTCCAGCACGTCCGCCTGGTCATCCGCGATGAGGATGCGCGAGGGACGCGTGGCGGCGACTGGCGGAGAGACAGGAGCAGGGGTGATGACAGAGACAGGGAGAGGTTCGGACACGGGGAACATCCAGGAAGAAAGAGTGCCAGAAACAAAGAGGCTCAGCCGCGACGCAGGACGGCAGCAGGGTCCGCGCTGGCCGCCTTGCGCGCCGGAAGCCAGCTCGCCAGCCAGGCGGTGCCCAATAGCAGCAGCGAGACAGAAGCCAAGACCGAAACATCCAACGCACCCATCCCGTAGAGCAGGCCCTCCATGATGCGGTGGGCCGCCAGCGCCCCGAGCAGGCCCAGCACCAACCCCAGGCCCACCCGCCGCAGCGCCTGTCCCACCACCAGTCGCAGCACATCCGCCGCGCGTGCGCCCAGCGCCATCCGGATGCTCATCTCCTGCGCACGCTGCGTCACCGAATAGGACATCACGCCGTAGATGCCCACCGCGGCCAGCACCAGCGCCAGCGCGCCGAAGGCCCCCAGCAATACCGCCCGGAAGCGCGGCTGCCCCAAATCCATCGCCAGCCGGTCCTCCAGCGTGCCCACGCGCGCGAGCGCCACCATGGTGTCCACCGCGCGCAGCTCCTCGCGCACCACTGACTCCAGCTTCCTCGGGTCCAGGCCCGGCGCCGCCCGCACCGCGAGCTGCCCGTCCGTCGACGGCTCCTGCGCCATGGGGACGTACGCGGTGGGCTCGTGCCCCGCCTCCACGCCCCCGTACGCCACGTCCGCCACCACGCCCACCACCGTCGTCCACAGCGGGTTGCCCTGCTCGTCGTCGCCCCCGAAGGAGACGCGGCGGCCCACCGCGTCCTCGCCAGCGAAGACCTCGCGCGCGAAGCGCTCGCTCACCACCATGACCCGTGGCGCGTTCGCTCCGTCCGACTCCGCCAGCAGGCGTCCCGCGAGCAGCGGCACGCGCAGCGTCTCCAGGAAGCCCGGCGTGATGGCGTTGATGAGCGCGTCGGGCCGCACCGGCGGGTCCTCGGAGCCCTCCTTCCAGTAGCCCGAGCGCGAGATGGAGCCGCCCGCCGGGAGGCTGCCGCCCACGCCCACGCCCGCGACCTCCGGACGCGCGGCGAGCCGCGCCGTCAGCTCCCGATGGAAGGCTACCGTCCGCTCCGGCGTGTCATAGCGGCTCTGCGGCAGCGCCAGTCGGGCCACGAAGACGCCCACGGGGTCCAGGCCCGGGTCGGCCTGGTACATCCGCCAGAAGCTCTTGAGCATCAGCCCCGCCCCGGTGACGAGCATCAGCGCGAGCGCCACCTCCGCCACCACCAGCACCGCGTGCGTGCGGCCCCGCGACTTCTCCGTCGCCCCGCGCCCCAGCACCGTCGCTGGCGAGAGCTGCGAGCGCTGGAGCGCCGGCACCAGCCCCACGCCCACGCCCGTCGTCAGCGTCACCGCCAACGCGAAGAGCAGCACGCGGCCATGCACCACCACCTCGCCCGCCCGGGGCAGCGTGTTGGCCCCCAGCATCATCAACAAGTCGGTGGCCCACAGCGCCAGCAGCATGCCGCCCACGCCGCCCATCAGCGCCAGCAGCACGCTCTCCGTGAGGAGCTGGCGCACCAGCCGGCCGCGCCCGGCGCCCAGCGCCACGCGGATGCCCAGCTCACGCTGCCGCGCCGCCGCCCGCGCGAGCTGCAGGTGCGCCACGTTGGCCGCCGCCAGCAGCAACACCAGGAACACCGCGCCCAGCAGCACCCACAGGAGCAGGCTGACGCCCTCGGTGAGGGAGTCGGCGTAGCGGACCAGGCCCAGCTTCAGGGTGGCGTCGTCCCGCGAGAGCAGCTCCTCGTTCACGCCCTTGAGCTCGTGCCGGGCCGACTCGAGCGTCGCGCCCGGGACCAGCCTCGCCGCGACGGCGAAGGAGCGGAAGCCCCGCTGCGTGCGCTCCTCCGACGTGGCCGCGCCGGGCAGGCTGTCGAAGGGGACCCAGACCTCGATGGTGTGGGCGGGCACGTCGAAGGACGGCGGCATCACCCCAATCACCGTGTAGGGCTGACCACCGAGGGTCAGCGTGCGGCCCAGCACGCCCGTGCCGCCGCCCGCCTTCATCCAGCGCGCGTGCGAGATGACGGCCAGCCGCGCGTCGCGCTCCTCGGGCGCGAAGGTCCTCCCCAGCATCGGCTTCGTGCCGAACGCCCCGAAGAAGTCCCCCACCACCACCGCGCCGCGAAGCTGCTCGGCGTCCCCCTGGCCGGTGAGGTTCATCAACCGCTGGCCGTACGCGGTCATCGAGCGCAGCTGCGTGGAGAGCCGCGCGACGTCCTCGTAGTTGGGCAGGCTATAGCGCGCCAGCAGCTTCCCGGGCCGCTCGGTGGACAGCACCACCAGTCGCTCAGGCTCCGGGAAGGGCAGTGGACGCAGGAGCACCCCGTCCACCACGCTGAACAGCGCCGTCGTCACCCCGATGCCCAGGGCCAGCACCAGCACCGCCGCCACGGTGAAGACGGGCGACTGGCGCATCGTCCGCAGGGCATACCGCACGTCCATCGACACGTCGCTCAGCATGGTGGCCTCGTTGCCCTGCTCAGGTCTTCTGGAGCCAGCCGTCCGCGAGCTGGATGATGCGGTGGCCGAAGGCCGCGTTGGCCTCCGAGTGCGTCACCTGGATGATGGTGGTGCCCGCTTTGTTGAGCGTCTGGAACACCTCCATGATGTGCCTGGCCTGCTGCGAGTGGAGGTTTCCCGTCGGCTCGTCCGCCAGCAGGATTTTCGGCGAGGCGATGAGCGCGCGCGCGATTCCCACCAGCTGCTGCTGACCACCGGAGAGCTGCGAGGGGAACAGGTCCTTCTTCCCCACCAACTGGAAGCGGTCCAGCATGTCGCCCACCAGCGCCTCGCGCTCACCGCGCTTGAGGTTGCGGTAGGACAGCGGCACCTCCAGGTTCTCCGCCACCGTGAGGTTGTCGAGCAGGTGGTACTGCTGGAAGACGAAGCCGATGGTGCGCCGGGCCAGCTCGCCGCGCTCCTTCGGCTTCATCGCGTGCACGGCCTGCCCATCCAGGACGTACTCGCCCTTCCACTCCGCGTCGAGCATGCCCAGCACGGCCAGCAGCGTGGACTTGCCCGCGCCGGACGGGCCCATCAGCGTGACGAACTCGCCCGGCTGGATATCCAGGTCGATGTTGCGCAGCACCCAGCTGCGGCCCCCCGCCAGCGGGTAGGACTTCTCGACCTGACGCAATGAGATGAGAGGTGAGGACATGAGAGGTGCTTTCGTGCTCACTCGGAGCGCAAGGAAACGATGGGGTCCACACGAGAGGCTCGCCGCGCCGGCAGCCACGTCGCCAGCAACGTCACGCCGCCCAAGAGCGCCGCCACCGCCGTGAAGGTCCACGGGTCATACGCCGTCACGCCGTACAGCATGCTGCCCAGGAAGCGGGCCAGGCCCAGCGACATCACCAGCCCCACCGCCACGCCCAGCCCCGCCAGCTTCAAGCCCTGTCGCAACACCATCACCAACACGTCGGAGCTGGCCGCCCCCAGCGCCATGCGGATGCCCAGCTCCCGCGTGCGCCGCGTCACCGAGTAGCCCACGACGCCAGCGATGCCCAGCGCCGCCAGGAGCAGCGCCGTGCCCGCGAACAGTCCCATCAACAAGGCGGACAGGCTGCGCGAGCCGATGGACTCATCCACCAACCGCGTCAGCGGCGCCACGCTGAACAGCGGCACGTCCGCGTCCACCGCGCGCAGCTCCGCTTCGATGGACGCGCGCAGCGCCTCCGGGTCCCCGGCCTTCGCCCGGACCACCAGGCCCAGGTACGACGCGGGCGACGCGGGGAGCGACCAGTAGGCCGCGGGCCGCGCGGGCGAGGACAGGCCCCACTCGCGCACGTCCTCGACGATTCCCACCACCGTCGACCATTGCTTCATCGGCTCGAGCGACAGGCGCTGTCCCAGCGCGTTGCCCTGGGGCCAGTACACGTCCGCGAAGCGCTTGTTGATGACGACCTCCGGCACCCCGCCCACCTCACCAAGCCCCTGGTGCAGACGGCCCTGGTGCAGCTTCACGCCCAGCGCGCTCAGGTACCCCGGGCTCGCCAGCCGGAACTCCACCGCGGGCAACAGCTCGCCCTTCACCTCGGGTCGGCTCTCGAACTCCAGGCCGCTCGTGGAGATACCGCCCAGGGGTAGGAGATTCGTGAGCCCCACCGACTCCACGCCGGGCAGGTCCTCCAGGCGCTCCAGCAAGTCGCGCTGGAACGCCAGCTTGCGCGCGGGCTCCGAATAGCGCGCGTCCGGCAGCACCAGCTGACCGGTGAGCACCCCCTCCGGCTTGAAGCCCGCGTCGACGCCGCGCAGCGCGAGCAGGCTCTTCATGAACAGGCCCGCGCCCACCAGCAGCATCAGCGCGAAGGCCACCTGCGCCACCACCAGCCCCGAGCGCAGCCGCCCCGAGCGCCCACCGTCCGAGCCACGCGAGCCCTCGCGCATCGTCGCGTTCAGGTCCACGCGGCTCGACTGGAGCGCCGGCACCAGACCGAACACCAGGCCGGTGAGCACGGAGACGCCCACCGTGAAGAGCACCGACGTCACGTCCAGCTTCACGTGCTCCATGCGCGGCAGCCCATCTCCCATGAAGGCCAGGAGCGCGTCCGTGCCCCACAGCGCCAGGAGCAACCCCAGCGCTCCGCCCACCAGAGACAGCACCAGGCTCTCCGTGAGGAACTGCGCCACCAGCCGACCCCGACTCGCGCCCAGCGCCGCGCGGATGGACACCTCGCGCTCACGGGCCGCGGCTCGCGCCAACAGGAGATTGGCCACGCTGCTGCATGCCACCAGCAACACGCAGCCCACCGCGCCCAAGAGCAGCCACAGCGTGCCACGCACGTCACCCACCAGCTTGTCCTCCAGCGAGGTGACGCGGATGGACCAGCCGATGCCGCTGTAGCGGGGCTCCACCGCCTGCATGTCGCGGGCGACTCGCGCCATGTCCTCGCGCGCCTGCTCCAACGTCACGCCCGGCTTCATCCGCGCCAGGGAGAACAGGTAGCGCATGGTGCGCTGCGAGGCATGCTCCGGAGGCGGCGCGAAGGGCACGTAGAGGTCGGTGCGCTCCGGATGCGCCACGCCCCGGGGAAGCACGCCCACCACCGTGTAGGGCTTGCCGTCGAGCTGCATCGTCTTGCCCAGCACCCCCGGGTCCTCCGCGAAGTGCGCACGCCACACCTTGTGCGTCAGCACCACCACCTTCTCCCCACCGAGTGAGGCCTCCTCCTCGGTGAAGCCCCGGCCGAGCATCGGTGTCACGCCGAGCGTGGTGAACAACGTGGCGGTGCCCTGCACCACGCCGAAGCGCTGCGCGGCGCCGCCACCGGTCAGCGTCATGTCCCGCCAGGTGTACGCCGCCACCGAGCTGAAGACGCGCGGCAGGGTGCTGAAGTCCCGGTACTCGGGCGTCGAGATGGAGATGCCCTCCAGGTCCGCCGCCTGGATGTCATTGGACAGGGTGACCAGGCGCTCCGGCGCCGCGAGCGGCGGCGGCGTGAGCAGCACGCCGTTCACCACGCTGAACACCGCGCTGTTGGCGCCGATGCCCAGCGCGAGCGCCAGCACCGCCACCAGCGTGAAGCCGGGGCTCGCGCGCAGCGAGCGCAGGGTGAAGCGGAGGTCTCGAAGGAGCGTTTCCATCTCGGTACCTACTCCGACTTCAAGGCGATGATGGGGTCCACCCGCGTCGCGCGGTGCGCCGGCAGCCACGTCGCCGCCAGGGCCACGCCGCTCAGCAACGCCGCCACTCCCACGAAGGTCCAGGGGTCATACGCCGTCACGCCAAAGAGCAGCGTGCTCAACAGCCGCGCCAGCACCAGTGACAACACCAGCCCCAGGCCCACGCCCAGCCCCGCCAGCTTCAAGCCCTGGCCCAACACCAGCGCCAGCACGTCCGACTTCGCCGCGCCCAGCGCCATGCGAATGCCCATCTCCCGCGTGCGCTGCGCCACCGCGTAGCCGATGACGCCCGAGATTCCGAGCGCCGCCAGCAGCAGCGCGGTGCCCGCGAACAGGCCCATCAGCAGCGCCGTCAACCTGCGCGAGCCGATGGACTCGTCCACCCGCTGCACCATGGACGCCACGTTGAACCAGGGCATCTGGCCGTCGAGCGCGAGCACCTCCGCTTCGATGGCCGTGCGCAGCGACTCCGGGTGGCCCGACTTCGCGCGCACCGCCAGGTGGAGGTTGGAGAGCGGAGTCTGCGCCACGGAGTAGTACGCCGTCGGACGCGCGGGCGTATCCAGTCCCCACTCGCGCAGGTCGTCGACGATGCCCACCACCGTGGCCCACCGCGCATCCGGCCGGTGCAGCTTCAGCCGCTGGCCCAGCGCGTTGCCTTGCGGCCAGTAGAGGTCCGCGAAGGTCTGGTTGATGACCAGCGCTCCCGCCGCGTCCGGCCCGTCCGTCTCCTGGAGCATGCGCCCGTCGCGCAGCCGCACGTGCAGCGTGCGCAGGTAGTCCGCGCTCGCGAAGCGCGTCTCCACCGCCGGCCATATCTCCCCCATCGCCCGCGTCCGCCCCTCGATGTCGAAGCTGGTGTCCGTCCTTCCACCCAGAGGCAGCCTGTTCGTCACCCCCGCGGACTCCACGCCGGGCAGCGCCTGCACGCGGCGGAGCAGCTCCTGCTGGAAGGCCCGCTGGTCCTCCGGCTTCGCATACCGGACAGCCGGCAGCGAGAGCTGACCGGTGAGCACGCCCTCGGGAGTGAAGCCCGCCTCCACCTGGGTCAGCGCCTGGAAGCTCCGAAGGAAGAGCCCCGCGCCCACCAGCAGCACCAGCGCGAACGCCACCTGCCCCACCACCAACCCCGAGCGCAGCCAGCCCGCGTTGCGTCCCCCCGTTCCTCGCGAGCCCTCGCGCATCGTCGCGCTCAGGTCCGCGCGGCTCGCATGGAGCGCCGGCGCCAACCCGAAGACCAGGCCCGTGAGCAGCGACACCCCCAAGGTGAAGAAGACCGAGGCCGCATCCAGCCCCACCGTCTCCGCCCGAGGCAGCCCGTCCCCCACCATCGCCACCAGCGCGTCCATGCCCCACACGGCCAGCAGCAGGCCCAGCGCGCCGCCCAACGCGGACAGCACGAAGCTCTCCGTGAGGAACTGCGCCAACAGCCGACCACGCCCCGCGCCCAGCGCCGCGCGGATGGACACCTCGCGACCCCTCGCCGCCGCCCGCGCCAGCAGGAGGTTGGCCACGCTGCCGCACGCCACCAGCAGCACGAAGCCCACCGCGCCCAAGAGCAGCCACAGCGTGCCGCGCACTCCGCCCACCACCTCGTCCTCCAGCGACTTCACGCTGATGGCCCAGCCGTAGCCCCCGTAGCTGCTCGCGTACAGGGTCTCCATCTCCTGGCCCACCCGCGCCATGTCCGCCCTCGCCGCCTCCAGCGTCACGCCTGGCTTCAGCCGTCCCACCACGCTGAGGTAGTGGTTGCCGCGCACGTCTTCGGCCGCCTGCGCGGGCGTGGGCGCGAAGGGCGCGTACAGGTCCGTGCCCGCCGGGTACTCCACGCCGGGCGGCAGCACGCCCACCACCGTGTACGTGTCGCCATCCAGTTGCAGCGCGCGGCCCAGCACCCGCGGGTCCCTGGCGAAGTGCGTGCGCCACAGCTTGTCCGTCAGCACCAGCACGCGCTCCCGGCCCGGCGTCTCCTCCTCTTGGGAGAAGACGCGTCCCAGCGCCGGAGCCACGCCCAGGGTGGGGAACAACGAGGCCGTGGAGAACGCCATGTGGAGCCGCTCCGGCACGTCCCCTCCGGTGAGCGTGCTGTCGAACTCCACGTAGGCCGCCACCGACGTGAAGGCCTTGGGCATCGTGAGGTAGTCCCGGTACTCGGGCACCGACACCCAGATGTCCTTCAGGTCGGACCTGGTGTAGTTGCCCCAGACGTGGACCAGGCGCTCCGGCGCCGCGAACGGTGGAGGCCTGAGCAGCACGCCGTTCACCACGCTGAACACCGCGCTGTTGGCGCCGATGCCCAGCGCGAGCGCCAGCACCGCCACCAGCGTGAAGCCAGGGCTCTTGCGCAACGAGCGCAGCGCATAACGGACATTCTGGAGGAAGGTTTCCACGAGGACTCCGGGCAACTCGGAACGCACCTCTCCCGAGGGCCGCCCCGCCAAGGAGCAACCCCGGCGAGGAGGAAGGAAGGGTCAGCGGCGCTGCTCGTCCTGGACGACGCGACCGTCGAAGAGGCTCACCGTGCGCGTGGCGACTCGCGCGTGCGCCGGGTCGTGCGTCACCATGCAGATGGTGGCGCCGGCCTTGTGCAGCTCCGACAGCAACTGCATCACCGCCTCGCCATTCTTGGAGTCGAGGTTACCGGTGGGCTCGTCCGCCAGGAGGATGAGCGGGTCTCCGGCCACGGCGCGCGCCACGGCGACGCGCTGCTGCTGACCGCCGGAGAGCTGCCCCGGCATGTGCCGCGCGCGGTGCGCCATGCCCACCTTGTCCAGCGCCTTCTCCACCCGCTGCTTGCGCTCGGCGGCGGGCATGCCCCGGTACGTCAGGGGCAGCTCCACGTTCTCGAAGACCGTCAGGTCGCCGATGAGGTTGAAGCTCTGGAAGATGAAGCCGATGTGCCGGTTGCGCACCAGCGCGCGGTCCGACGCGGACAAGTCGAGCACGCTCTTGCCGTCGAGCAGGTACGTGCCGCGCGTCGTCGTGTCGAGCAGTCCCAGCACCGCCAGGAGCGTGGACTTGCCGGAGCCCGAGGGGCCGACAATCGCCACCCACTCGCCCTGGCGGATGTTGAGGTGGATGTTGGAGAGCGCGTGCGTCTCCACCTCCTCCGTCTCGAAGACCTTCGTCAGGCCCTCCAGCGTGATGAGGGACTTGCCCGTGTCCACCTTGGCCGCACCCGACAGCACCGCCGCGTCCTCGGAAGCAGGCGTCTCCGCATTGTTGTTCGTCGTCATCATCGCAGCCTCACCCGCTCGACCGCATCCCACGCGGCCATGTCCGACAGCACCACCTGGTCACCTTCCGCGAGGCCCTGAAGCACCTCCACGGCATTCACCGAGCCTCGGCCCAGTTGCACCGGCACCCGAATCGCCTCGTCACTGCCCGGCATCAACCGGAACAGCGACATCGTCCCGTTGGGCTGCGCACCGGCCGGCCGGCCCACCGACAGCACGTTGCCCAGCCGCTCCAGCTCCACGGTGCCCTCCACCGTGAGGTCGGGCCGCGCGCCCTTGGGCAGCTCGGCGGGGAGCGACACCTCCACGCGCACCGTGCCCTGGCTCGCCGCGGGCGCCACGCGCGCCACCGTGCCCTCCACCACGCCGTTGCGCGTGTCCACGAGCGCCTTCTGGCCCTGGACGATGTCGCGCGCCTGCGTCTCGGCGATGCGCAGCTCCGCCTTGAGCCGCTCCGGCTTGACGACCTTCGCCAGCAGCACGCCCGGCGTCACCCACTGCCCCAGCTCCAGCGGAAGCTCCTGCAGCACCCCGTCCTCCCCGGCGAGCACCTTCATGGACTCCACCTGGGTACGACGGAAGCGGGCCACCGCTTTCAATCGGTCCACCTGTGCCGCCTGCGCCACCAGCTGGTCGCGCATCGCGGTGGCGACGACGGACAGCTTCTTGCGCTCCAAATCCAACCGGCGCGTCAGCTCTCCAGCCCGCTCGCCCGCCTGCCGCGCGTCGAGCGCGGGGATGAGGTCCTTCTCCACCAGGGCGGCGTTGGCGGTGGCGCGGCGCTCGGCGTCGGAGGACTCCGCGGTGAGGGTGGCGACAGAGGCCTCCTGCGCCAGCCGCTGCGTCTCCAGCGTCATGCGCATCTGGATGTACTCGGCCTCGGCGCTGGCGAGCTGCCGCTCCGCCTCCAGCATCTGCAGCTGGACGTCCGGGTTGGCCAGCTCCATCAGCAGCGTGTCCGCCTTCACCGTCGCGCCCGGCCGCACGTGGATGCGCTCCACCCGGCCCGCCGTGTCCGCCGTCAGCCAGCGGATGTACTCGGGCACCAGCGTGCCCGCGCCCTTCACCTGGCGCACCATGGGGCCGCGCTTCACCGTGTCCAACCACACCGAGGCCCGGTCCACGGAAGGCGCCGCCGGCCGCAGCCGCCCCAGCCCCACCGTGACGAGGATGAGCGCGAACGCGCCGCCAATGGCGAACAACCAGGGCTTCCGGCGGGGCTTCTTGGCTTTGGGAATGTCCACGGGCCACCCCTAGAGCGAGCCGCGTGCCAACCACCGCACGCCCCTCAACCCCCGGGAATTGCTCGGGGCATCCCCACCCCTTTCCGGAGGTGTGCCCGGTTCCGCGAAGTGCTGTCCCAGAAGCGAACAGCGCCTCACGGAGTGGATCACCCGCCCGGTCTCCAGGCCCCCAGGCGGGTTCAGCGGCGTCAGGGGAAGGCGTAGCCCAACAGCTGCTCCGTCACGTAGCCCTCGCAGTTCGACGCCGGGGAGATGAAGTGGTCATTCCCCTGGCCGATGTTGCAGCGGTAGAGCGGCACCGTGCCCGGCACCTGCTGCAGGTGGATGTAGCCCACCGGCCCCAGGGGCAGCAGGCCCTCGCAGCCCACGTCCGGGCTGAGCAGGTTGTGGTTGCCCACGCGGCACTCGTACAGCATCCGCATGCCCGGCATGCCGTCGCGCAGCAGCCGCCACGAGGACTCCTGACGGAAGCCCGGAGGCAAGAGCCGCGACGACGCCCAGTGGCCGCGCGTGGCGTGGTAGCCCCGGCGCAGCCGCGTGTACGGCAGCTCCTCGAAGCCGCAGGAGAGCTGGGGCGGGCTCATGTCATTGCGATTGGCCAGCGCCCACGTGCTCCACGCCGGCTTCGCGCTCCCGTCGATGCGACGCAGGCCGAGCGCCAGTCCGCCCTCGGCCGCGTTGTCGTGCATGCGGTGGTAGATGTAGCTCTCGATGCCGGGCGTCCCCAGCACGTTGCGGAACGAGTCGCACACCGCCGTCTGCTGCGCGGCCTCCGACGACTGCGGCGAGCCGGAGTGGATGCCGCTCTCCGTGAGCTGGATTTCCCACGCGTGCTGCCGGGTGGGGAACGTCTTGCGCAGCCAGCCCGCCAGCACGCCCAGGTTGCCGTACGTCACGCGCGGGTAGTCATCCGCGGAGAACTGGGGACGGAACAAGTCCGGCGCATAGGGGTGGTACGCCACGCGCCACGCCCGCGAGCCCACGCGCGCCGCGAAGCCCGTCAGGAAGGTGGTGGCGGACAAGGTCGGGCTGCTCGCGCCCGGCGCGTCCAGCTCCGAGCCGAAGTGGTGCGTCAGCGAGATGAGCACCTTCGCCGCCGACTGCCACGTCATCACCTGGTCATAGGCCGCGTTGTAGCTGGCCGCGTACGTGTCCAGCCACGCCGTGGTGTTGCACGCGCCCGCGCCCTGGCCGCAGCCGATGTCGAACCAGTCGTTGGAGTTGACCTCGTTGTGGATGACGAAGTCCGCGACGCGGCCGTTCCCGTTGAGGCCGTTGTAGCGCTGCGCGAGCAGGCCCACGAAGCGGCCGTAGTCCGCCGCGTTGTTGGGCGCGCAGAAGATGTCGAAGCCCGGCGCCGCGGGCGTGCACGTGCGCCCCGCGCGCGCCCACGCGGGCACGCCGTACACCACCGCCGTCACCACCACGCCGCGCGCCGTCCACTCGCGGATGGCCGCGTCCACGTTGGCCGCCACCGCGAAGCAGTGCCCCGCGTACTCCACGCGCCCTCCGGTACACGGCGGCGCCTGCACCGAAGGCTCCCACTCCGCCCAGACCAGGTTCATCGCCACGCCGCCCGTGTTGTTGCCCGCGAGCTCGTCGTAGCTGGGCCAGAAGTCCGGCTGCACGCCCTTCAGGCGATACGCGGTGCGCGTCGGATACGGCAGGTTCGCCTCAGCCACCGCCGGCAACAGCCCCGCGCCCCACAGCGCGACCGCCAACAGCAACCCCAGGGTCCAACGTCCACCACACAGTCCTTCACGCAAGTGACACCTCCCGTGCGCGTCGAGCCCCCCGAGGACCCACTCCCTGTCTCGCGTCCTCAGGCCAACTCAACGAGTTAGTCAGACTATGCAGTTAAAGCCACTCTTTGCCGTCAAAATTGACTCACAGCTTGTCCTGTTTGGAAGTGAGGGAAGTAGGCTGCGGGGCTCATGTCTTCGTCCCTCCTCGAAGCCTTCCTCGACCACGCCCACGGCGCGCCGGGGCGGCCGTTGCTCACGTTCGAGCGTGAGTCGACCACCTACGGCGAACTGGCCGCGCACGTCGCGTCCTTCGCGAAGGGCCTGCGTCAGCGCGGCTTGCAGCCGGGCGAGCGCGTGGCGCTCTTCCTCGAGAACAGTCCGCGCTTCATCGTCGCCTACCTGGGCGTGCAGCACGCGGGCTGCGTGGTGGTGCTCGTCAACACGGCGTACCGCCAGGTGGAGCTGGCCCACATCCTCGCGGACGCGGAGGTGCATACGTGTGTCACCGGCGCCTCGGGGGTGGCGGAGCTCATTCCCCTGAGAGACCAGCTCCCGTCGCTGCAATGGCTCGTCACCGTGGAGCCGCTCACCGCCGCGCCGCCGGCCTCGCTGGAGGTCATCGACTTCGACGTGCTGCTGGAGGAGGGCGCGACGTCACCGGTGGCGCTCGCGCTGCCGCGTCCGGAGGACCTGGCGGTGCTGGGCTACACGTCCGGCACCACGGGCCGCTCCAAGGGCGCCATGCTGCTGCACCGCAACCTGCTGGCCAACGTGAAGGCCGTCACCGAGGCGTGGCGCTGGACTTCGGCGGACCGGCTGCTGCTCGCCCTGCCGTTGTTCCACACGCACGGCCTCATGGTGGGCCTGCACGGCACGCTGTACACCGGCGGCAGCCTGGAGCTGCACCGGCGCTTCGTGGCCACCGACGCGCTGGCGACGTTGCGCGATGACGCGTCGCTGACGATGTTCTTCGGGGTGCCCACCATGTACGGCAGACTGCTGGAGGAGTCGCGGCGCACGGGGGTGAAACCCCTGGAGCTGCGCCTGTGGGTCTCCGGCTCCGCGCCCTTGAGCCCCCAGCTCTTCCACGACATCGAGAAGGACTTCGGCACGCGCATCCTGGAGCGCTATGGGATGACGGAGACCATCATGAACACCACCAACCCGTATGACGGCGAGCGCCGCCCCGGGACGGTGGGCTTCCCCTTCCCGGGCCAGGAGGCGCGCGTGGTGGATGTGCGGACGCGCCGGCACCTGCCCCAGGGCGAGACGGGGGAAATCGAGGTCCGCGGCCCCCACGTCTTCGCGGGCTACTGGCGCCGGCCGGACGCCACGTCGGAGTCCTTCTGCTCGGAGGGTTGGTTCCGCACGGGAGATTTGGGCGAGTTGGACGCGGACGGCTACCTGCGCATCACCGGGCGGGCGCGGGAGCTCATCATCAGCGGCGGCTTCAACGTGTACCCGCGCGAGGTGGAGGAGGTGCTCGCCACGCACCCGGGTGTGGCGGAGGTCGCCGTGCTGGGCCTGCCGGACGCGGACTATGGCGAGCAGGTGGTGGCCGTCGTGGTACCTCCACCCGGCATGCACGCCCCCGATGCCCAGGCGCTGGTGGACTGGTGTAAGGACAGGCTCGCGAGTTTCAAGAAACCCCGTCGCGTCGTCTTCATGGACTCGCTGCCTCGCAACGCGCTGGGCAAGGTCCAGAAACATCTGCTGAGAGCCCGACTGCGGTGAGACACCTGGTCCGCAACATTCCGAACACACCGCGTTCAAAACCGTGGCTTGCGCCCGGCCGTGTCCTACCGTCCCGCCCTGGGGTGGCAGCAGCCGGAATGGCCCGGCTGTTCGAGGCCACCCGTAGTCACCAAGGGCGAAGAGAGGGTGTGCATCGATGAAGCGGCTGCTCATCGTCGATGACGAGCTGGCCATCGTCGAGGCACTCCAGGACATCCTCTCCGTGGAGGGCTACGGCATCCTCACCGCGTTCAACGGCGCGGAGGGCCTGCAGCGGATGGCGGAGGTGCGTCCGGACCTGGTGCTGTTGGACTTGATGATGCCGGTGATGGACGGCCGGGAGATGCTGCGCCGCATGCGCGACGACCCGGCGCTGCGCACCATCCCCGTGGTGGTGATGAGCGCGGGCCGCATCTCCGAGGAGGAGCGCCGCTCCAGCGCGCGCTTCCTGGCCAAGCCCTTCGAGCTCGACTTGCTGCTGGAGACCATCGCCGAGCTGCTCGGCGGCCCCAACGGGCCCACGCCGGGGAGCACCGGGACGGCGGGCTGAGGCACGCCGTCCCGCCGTCGGGCTCGAAGCTCAGCCCAGGTCAGCCCGGCGTCGCGCGGAACAGGGTGTCGCGGTAGTACTGCAGCTCGTTGATGCTGGAGCGCAGGTCGGCGAGCGCGGTGTGCCCGCTGGGCGGCTTGCGCGGCTCCACCAGGTTCGGGTACCAGGCGCGCGTGAGCACCTTGAGGCTCGTCACGTCCACCATGCGGTAGTGCAGGTAGCGCTCCAGGAGCGGCATGTACTGGAACAGGAAGCGGCGGTCGGTGTGGATGGAGTTGCCCGCCAGCACGCCCTCGCCCATCGGACAGTGCTCCGCCACCAGCGCCGTCACTTCCCGCTCCGCCACCCGCAGCGACGTGCTGGAGGCGCGCACCTTCTCGAGCAGGCCGTTGCGCGTGTGCATCTCCCGCACCACGGGCTCCATGCGCAGGAGCGCTTCCTCCGGCTGCCAGATGACGCGTTCGAACTCCGCGAGGGGGCGCAAATCCGGCCCGGTGATGATGACGCCAATCTCGATGATGGCGCACGACTCGGGGTCCAACCCGGTCATCTCCAGGTCCAGCCAGACAAAGCGGGGTTCACGCGAGCGCATGACGATGCCTATACCAGCCCTCGCGCCCACGCGGGGCCTCAATACTCCGCTTCAGACCTCGACCTCGCATTCGGCGGTCCACCGTCCGTCCGCGCCGCGGCGCACCGTCGGTCCGGTCGACCCGGGCTCCGTGATCATTCTCGAGCCTCCAGTCGAGGCGCATCCAGGTGGCGCGCGAACCAGTCCCCCGCGCGGTGCGCCACCTCCTCCAGCGTGCCCGGCTCCTCGAACAGGTGAGTGGCTCCGGGGATGACGATGAGGGACTTGGCGGAGGGCAGCTCGTCGAACGCGTCCTGGTTCAGCTCCAGCACGTCCACGTCCAGGCTGCCCACCAGCAGCAACGTGGGCGCTCGCACCCGGGCCAGCGCGGGCCCGGCCAGGTCCGGCCTGCCGCCGCGAGTCACCACGGACTGGACCCACTCCGGATGCATCGCCGCCGCCATCAGCGCCGCCGCCGCGCCCGTGCTGGAGCCAAAGTAGCCCAGGCCCATCTCCGACAGCTCCGGCTGGGACTGCGTCCACCGCGTCACGGCGATGAGCCGCCGCGCGAGGAGCGGGATGTCGAAGCGCAGCTCGCCGGTGCCCGCGTCCATCACCTCCTCATCCTCGCTGAGCAGGTCGAACAGCAGCGTGCCCAGGCCCGCTTCACGCAGGCCGCGCGCGACGGCGCGGTTGCGTGGACTGAAGCGACTGCTGCCGCTGCCATGCGCGAAGACCACCAGCCCGTGCGCGCCTGGAGGAAGACCCAGGCTGCCGCCCAGCTCCACGCTCCCGGAGCGCACCCTCACCTCGCGGACCTCCAGGTCCTTCGGCTTGTCCTGCCTCATGGGGCCGCTCTCCTCGCGTCACGGGTTCACGTCGTCACCACGACATGGCTTCACGGCTTCACATCCAGGTCCCACCCGAGTCCGTGGACTCCACCACCTCCTGCGAGCGCCAGGGCGGCTCACGGGAGCGCTCGACCAGGTTCTGCAGCTCCACGTCCGGGAACGCGCGGAAGTCTTCATACGCCTCGGCCACCGTGAGCAGCCCTGGCTCGGTCCACACGCAGGCCACCGTGTCCGCCTCGCGCCGCAGCACCTCCAGCCCCTGGGGCGAGGCCACCGGGGTGCCCATCACCAGCCGGGCCGGGTGCAACAGCCGCAGGGCCCTCAGCGCGGCGGCGGCGGTGGCGCCCGTCAGCACGCCGTCATCCACCAGCACCACGGTGCGGCCTCCCAGCCCCGACGGCAGGTGCCCGCGCAGCCGCCGCGCCTGCTCCTCCACCACGCTGGCCTCCTCGCGGATGAGCGAGTCCAGCTCGCCCCTGGGCAAGGGCGCCAGCCGCAGCGCATCCGAGAGCAGGTACTGGCCTCCGCCCTCGGACACCGCGCCCATCGTCAGCACCCGCCCGGGGATGCTCAGGCGCCTGGACACCCAGATGTCCAGCGGGACTTCCAGCGCGCGGGCCACCTCGTACGCCACCCGAAGCCCTCCCCGGGCCAGCCCCAGCACGCGGACCTCCGAGCCCCGGTAGGGCAGGAGCACCGCCGCCAGCCGGCGCCCGGCGTCTGCTCTGTCGCGAAAGCGCATCGTCACTCTCCTTGTCCCTAGGGAAAGCACGGCCGGGCTCGCTGGCGGCTTAGGGGCGGGCAACGGCTCTCTCGAAGGCATGTCGCCAGGGGAGGTAGCGAGCGCCGCGCCCTCGGGCCACCGGGCGCGCTAGGGTTGGGGCATGGACCCCATCCTCCTCATCGGTACCGCCAGTCCCCACCTGGGACGGGAGCTCGCCCTGGCCCTGGGCGTGGCGCCCACCGACTGTCACTTCGAGCGGTTCCCGGACGGGGAGATGCACCTGGAGGTCCCTACCTCCGTGCGCGGACGCACCGTGGTGCTGGTGCAGTCCCTGACGCCCCCGGCTGGAGAGCACCTGCTGGAGCTGCTGCTGATGGCGGACGCGTGCTGGCGGGCGGGCGCCGCGCGGTTGGAGGCGGTGGTGCCGTATCTGGGCTATGCGCGGCAGGACCGGCGCGCGCGGCCGGGCGAGCCCCTGGGCGGCCGCCTGGTGGCGGACATGCTGTCCCAGGGCCGCTTCGCTCGGGTGCTGGTGGCTGACCTGCACAGCCCCGCCCTGGAGGGGTGCTTCGGCGCGCCGCTGGAGCACCTCACCGCGTTGCCGGTGCTGGCGGAGGCGCTGCGGCCGCAAGTCACCGACACGTCGGTGGTGGTGGCGCCGGACCTGGGCGCGGTGAAGCGCGCGGAGGCGCTGGCGCGGCTCCTGGGCCTTCCGTGGGCGGTGATTCACAAGGTGCGGCTGAGCGGTGACGAGGTGCACGCCAGCGGCCTCATGGGCGAGGTGCGCGGCAAGCGGCCCATCCTGGTGGACGACATGGTGTCCACGGGCGGCACCCTCGTCGCGGCGGCCGGCACGCTGCGCGAGGCGGGCTGCGCGGACGACCTGACGGTGGTGACGACGCACGCGCTGCTGGTGGGACCGGCGGTGGAGCGGCTGAGCGCGCTGCCGGTGAGTCGGCTCGTCGGCACCGACAGCGTGGAGCCCCCGCTGGGGCTGCCGTTCGAGCACCGGGTGGTGACGCTCGCGCCGCTGGTGGCCCGCGCGCTGCGGCCGTGAGCTGGAGCGCGGTGCGGTAGGACGGGTGGGCACACGAGGGCCCGTCGCCTTTGAGTGGGGGCTCGGGGGGGGATGCAAGTTGAGCCCGCACCGGGGATGGACTCGGTCTAGGCTTGGCCCATGTCCGACACGTTGCTGACGAAGCGGGAAGCGGGGGTCCTCACCCTCACCTTCAACCGACCCGAGAAGAAGAACGCCTTCACGCATGCGATGTACGAGACGGCCACCGCCGCGCTCAAGCAGGCGGCGACGGATGACGAGGTCCGCACGGTGCTGCTCACCGGCGCGGGCAGCGTCTTCACCGCGGGTAATGACATCGGCGACTTCATGGAGCACCCGCCCGCGGGCGAGGACAGCGCGGTGTTCCTCTTCCTCAAGGCGCTGGTGGACGCGCCCAAGCCCGTGCTGGCGGCCGTGGATGGCCCCGCGGTGGGCATCGGCACGACGATGCTCTTGCACTGTGACTACGTCGTGGCGAGCGAGCGCGCGCGCTTCCACATGCCCTTCGTCCAGCTCGGCCTGTGCGCGGAAGGGGCCAGCAGCCTGCTGATTCCGCGCATCGCGGGCTACGCGCTGGCCAGCGAGCTGCTGCTGTTCGGCGAGCCCTTCGACGCGGCGACGGCGCTGCGCGCCGGCATCATCAACAAGGTGGTGCCCGCCGAGAGCCTCCAGGAAGTGGCCGCCGAGCGCGCCCGCACCCTGGCCTCCCGTCCCGCCGAGGCCGTGCGCGTGACGAAGGAGCTGATTCGGGGACCGCGCCGCGAGGAGACGCACGCCACGCTGGCGCGCGAGGGCGCGAAGTTCATCGAGCGCCTGGGCTCCCAGGAAGCGCAGGAGGCCTTCATGGCCTTCATGTCGCGCGGCAGCAAGAAGTAGCAGCCCCGCCCGTGTCGACGTGGTGAGCCCGGAGCCAATGCGGCCCCGGGCTCCCACTTCCGAGCTTCCGGGCTTCGGAGCCGGGTCAGCGCGTCTTCGGGGCCTGCGGCGGACGCGGCGTGGCGCGGCCCCCGAGGAATGACTCGATGCTGGCCGCCTGCGCCGCCTTCAGCGCGACGCACTGGTCCACCGACTCCAGAATCTGCGCCAGCATGCGAGGCCCACCCGGCGCGTTCTCGTTGCGCGGCGTGAAGAAGTCAGAGACCTCCTGGCGCCGCTCCGGGCTGCAGAAGCTGCCGCCCACGAAGGCCATCCGGCCGGCCGCGTCCTTCGGCAAGAGCGCGTCGGGCGAGTCACCCACCAGCCGGTCGTAGTTCTCCTTCACGAAGTCGAACGCCACGCCCTGCGTGCGCACGTGCTGCGTGGCCCCGAACACCAGCCACATCGTCTCGCGCGGGTCCAACGCCTTGTCGAACACCAGCGGCAGGCTCTGCTTCACCAGCTCCGGGTCCGTGAAGCTGCTCAGCGCCCCCAGCAGGCGCTGACGGACAGCGCGGTCCTTCTCCGTGCGCACCGCCGCGAGGAGCTTCTGCTGGAAGGCCGCGTCACCGTGGGCCGCGGCGACCGAGAGCACCGCGTCCACCATCTCCGGCTCGATGGCCTTCTTGTTCGTGAGCCACTTGTCCGCGAGCGTCCGGGACTCCGCGACAATCTTCGGGTCCGCGCCGTCACGGCCCGACAACCGCACCACGCGCGGACGCAAGAGGCGCGTGTCCTCGCTCTCGCCCTTGCGCGAGGCGAGGCCCAGCTCGCGGGCCCGGGGCCCATACGTCTCGCGCAGGAAGCGCGCGCGGTCCGGCAGCCGGGCCTCCGGCAGCAGCCGCGCGCTCGACAGCTCCAGCATCTCCATGGTGCTCTCGACGATGACCCGGTCCGGGTCCTGGGCCATGCGGGCCGCCAGCGTCAGCGCCTCGGAGGCCGGCAGCGCGCCAGCCAGCGCCAGCGCCTTCACGTCTCCCAGCAGCGCCACGCGCTCCGAGCGGGACAGCTTCGCCACACCCGCCCGCAGGAGCTTCGTCGCCGCGTCTCCCGCCAGCTGCATGCGGAAGAAGCCCGCGCCCTCCGCGTTGGGGAACACCCAGGCGGGGCAGGTCTTCGCCTCCGTCAGGGCCACTTCGGCGCGCTCGCCCTCCAGCACCGTGCAGGCGCGCGCGTCCTTGTTGCCCGCCGCGTACTCCACGCACACGGGCACCTTCCACGTCTGCGGCCCCGGCGCCTTCGAGCCCAACCGCAGGTAGCGCTGCTGCGTGAGGACCACCTTGGGCTGCCCCGCGCCGCACTCCAGCGTCGCGGTGACGAGCGGCGCGCCGCCCTGGTCCAGGAACGTGCCCAGCACGCCCGTCACGTCCTGGCCGGCCTCGGCGGACAGCGCGTCCAGGAAGTCCTTCGCCGTGGCGTTGCCGTGCGCGTGCTTGCGCAGGTAGCGCTGGATGCCCTTGCGGAACA
>NZ_JBLZWL010000089.1:0-130546 GCF_049194865.1 Corallococcus terminator
ACGGCGCGATTGTTACCGAGGAAGGCCGCGCCAGCGCCGCGCTCGGGAGCGAGACCTGAGGCCTCCAGGGCCTGACGGCTGCGCAGGTCGACGCCCACCTGACGCATCACCGCATTCACGTAGCCCTCCGCCGAGGAGAAGCTCTGGAGCTGAGCGGCGAAGGAGGCGACCTTCAGGTTCTGGAAGCGCGCCAGCTTCTCTCCGAGCGCTCCCAAGTCATTGATGACGACGGAGGCTTGCGCATCGCGAGGCAGGTAGCGCGCGGGGCCGGAGGCAGTGGGCGCGACGGGCCCCTCATCCTTGCCACAGCGTGAGCAGCCCGCGATGGCGAGCACGAGGAGGAGGGTCGGAAGCCAGGCTCGGCGGAACATGACGGCAGGACAGGACGGCTTGGCCGGAGAGTCAATGTATTCCTGTGCGGGGCGTACGTCCGCCTCCCGGCCAAGGGACCCGGATGATGGGCAGGCAACTTCGCGGGAGAGGCGCCGCCCGCCAGAGCGGCTCCGGAGGGCGAGCCGACGCCATTCAGTCAGCGAGCTCCGCCGCGCCAGTGCCAATCTGACGGGTTCAAGCAGGCCCTCCATGGAGTCTCGTCATGGAGAGCAAGGGCACGGCGATTGAAAGACGAGCGGCCCTCCTGAGACTCAACCCGGGCGAAGCTCGGAGACGATACGTCAGCGCACCCGCGAGCCATGCGGCAGCGGGCCGCGAGTCTCCTCGGTGAACTCCAGGAACTGCTCCATCTGCCGCACGGACTCGTCGGTGGCCTCGGCCTCCGCGCTCAGCATGGTGAGCTGCCGATTGACGACCTCCGGGTCCCGGATGGCAATCGACTGCTCGTGCGTCAGCCGCATCATGTCCTCGATGCCGGCCAGCTGGTGGCTGACCACTTCCCTGCTCTCGCTCGCCTGTTCGAAGCGCGCCAGCCGCTTGCGCAGGATGTCCACCCGGCTCTGCTTCACGTCCTTCAACCGGGGGTTCGTCTCGCGCGCCACGTCCTCTTCCAGCTCCCGCACGTCCTTCTCGAGATTCCCCCGGTCGGAGCTGTTGAGGTACGAGCGGTACTGATTCAGCGTGGAGATGAGCCGCAGGAACGACGTCAGCAGCGCATCCAACCGGGGCTCGCTGTCCGACTCCAGCACCTTGCCGCCCGGCAGCTTGCGGTAGTTGGCGAGAATCTTCTCCTTGAGCCCGACGAGCTGCTGGTAGTGCTCGCGCTGCGACGGAGCCAGGTCCGCCAGCAACGAGTCCACCGCCTTCTGCGCGGCCTCCGGGTCCACCTGCTCCCGCGAGCGGATGGCTCGCTGGAAGCGCGGCATCGACGAGAAGAGGCCCAGGTACAGCCCCTCCAGCCCGAGCGCCAGCAAGGCGGGCAGCGGCTCACCCGTCATTGCAGCGGAGGCGGCCGCCGTGCCCAACCCCACCAGGTTGGCCGGCAGCATGAATGCGGCCTTGATGTAGTTCGGCGACTTCTTCGCCACGTCCGACCTCCCCTTCCCGGCGCCCAGTCAATTGCTTCAGGGACCGCGCGCCTCCGACACGTACTTCAACGCTCCCAGGTCCCTCGTATCCTCCGCGAGTGGCACCTGGGGTCCCTGCTTGAGCTTCTGGAAGAGCGCGGCGGCGCTCTGGTACAGCTCGTCATAGGTGACCGGCGCCTCGCCGGAAAGGCCGAAGAACGCTCGATTGTCCGCCAGCGTCGCTGGCGGCGCGCTGCGGATGGCCTCAATCGGGTCACCCAGGTACGGCGCCACCTCGCCCAGCATCCGAGCCCCCGCCGTCGGGTCCTTCAACACGCTCTGCCCCGCGTCCAGCATCCCGCGCAGCACCCGCCTCACCGCGTCCGGATAGCGCGCCGCGAAGTCACCCCGCGCCACCAGCACCGTGGCCACCAGGTGCGGCGCGTCCGCCGTCGTCGCGAGCACCGAGCCACCCCGGTCCTTCGCCGCCAGCTCCACGTCGCCCCAAAGCCCCACCACCGCGTCCACGCGGCCCTCGCGCAGCGCCCGCCCGGCGTCCAGCGTGGACGGCAGGTCCACCCACCGCACGTCCGTCGTCCGCAGCCCCGCCCGCGCCAGCACCCACAGCGCGAAGTAGTGCGTGGAGCTGAACGGGTAGACGCCCACGCGCTTGCCTCGCAGGCTCGCCAGGTCCGTCACCCCCACCGCCGCGAGCGCCTCCTGCCCCCGGCTTCGCCCCGCCAGCAATATCGTCCGGGGTGCCGCGTCCCGCAGCCCCGGCGCCCAGGACGCCAGCCGGTCCACCGACAGCATGGCCATGTCCACGCCGCCGTTCTCCGCGCCAATGGCCAGGGCCTGCCGCAGCTCCTCCTCACGGCCGAAGAGCACCGCCCGCGCGTCCAGCGCATAGGCCGTCTTCAGGAAGCCCTGCGCCGCGTTGGGAGGCGCCGCCGGGTTGTCCAGCGTCGTCGCTCCACCCGCCGCGACGAGCAGCCCCGCCGCCGAGCCGCGCGGCGTGAAGCCGATGAGCACGGGCCGCAGCGGCACGGACGCCACGTCCGCCACCGGCGCGGACACACCCGCGGGAAAGTCTCCAGGAGACAGGCGCACCGCCTCGCGCACGGAGGGGAAGAAGCGCGCCTGGAGCGTGTCCAGATATCCCATGCGGGACGCGAGCACCCAGCCCGCGCCCAGCACGCACAGGAACAAGAAGAGAAAGAGACCTGGCCCACGGTGGAGCTTCATCCGTCAGTTCCCAGGTCTCTTCCCTTCATCGTGCCGACCGCCGGGGCCTACTCGACCCCGACCTTCTTGCCGATGGTCTTCCCCGTCTGTCCGCTCACATCCGACACCGGGGCGGGGCTCTCCATCAGCCCCATCTCCATCTTGAACTGCTTCACCAGTTCGTTGGCCTGGATCTTCTCGGCCTCTTCCTCGATCTGCGCGGACTGGTGGTCCACCGACTCGAGCGCCATCTGCATGCGCGCCTCGTTCACGGCGGTGCGCTCCTCCACCTTGCGCAGCATCTCGTCGTGCGTCGAGTCGATGCCGGCGACGGTGAAGGACTCCATCGTGTCGGCCACCTTGGCCTGCCACTTGGCGCGCCGCGCGTCACGGATGGCCGTCATCGCCTCCGCCGTCTTCTTGTCCTTCTCCCGCATGAACGCCTTCTTGACGTTCAGCGCCTTCTCGTACGCCAGCCGCGCCGTCTCCAGCTGCGCCTCGTTGCGCTCCAGCGCTTCCTTCTCCACCTGGAGCTTCGTCGCGTACTGCGCCGCCAGGTCGTCACGACCGGCCTGGATGGCGGCCTTCACCTTGGCCGTCAGCCCGCGCACGTCGTCCTTGTACTTGGTGTTCTCCTTCTCCAGCAGCGTCACGTTCGCCCGAACCATGGCGATGGACTCGTTCATCTTCGGGACCTGGTCGTTCAGGTCACGGATGTTCTGCTCGAGAATGAGCTCCGGATCCTCGATGGAGGAGACGAAGAAGCCCGCGAAGCTGCGCAACGCCCTCTTGAGTCTGTCCCACATGTCGCCGGTCTACCTCCGTCCAGACCTACTCCCAGCCACCTTACACGAACTCAGGGGAGAGCAAGCAGCCGCATCCACCCCTCTGATCAGTGCTACGCGAACTCACCTAAGGCGATTGCCGACCACCCACAAGTCCCATTGAGCCGCCCTGCTCGGACGCCTCGGGTAGGAGCCCGCGAGCCGTCCCCTGGTGGTCTCCCCCAGCGAGGGCTTGCCCTGGCGCCGGGAAGCGGGGAAAACCTTCTCCGCGTGGACAGTGCGTTGGGTTGGACCCACTCCTCCTTCGATGAGTCGCTGGCGCGAGCCGTGGACGCCCAGCGACGAAGCGTGCTGGGCACGGGCGCGGCGGTGCGGCTCGTCGGCGCGCTGCTCTTCCTGCTCGTCACCACGACGCTGTGGCTGAGCGGCGGCGAGGACTGGAGCCCCTACCCGCTCCTGCTGGCCCCCTATGTGGGCGTGGCCACCATCCTCTACGTGGTGAGGAACCGCCCGGAGGCCAGCTGGCTGGGCATCGTCCAGTCCCCGGTGGACGTCGCCCTCGTCTACGGCCTGCAGCACCTGGCCCTCCCCATCTCCCCCTTCCCGGCAGGGGTGGCGGGCTTCAGCCTGGGCCTCTTCGCCCTCGTGGTGACGCTCAGCGGGCTCGCCCTGCGCCCCACCGTCGTCTACGGCACCGCGGTGTTGTCGTGCGTGGCCCAGGCGGCGCTGATGCGCGAGGCCGGCGTGGGCTGGGGCGCGGTGGTCATCGCCGTCGTCACCCTGCTGATGGTCGCCGCGGTGAAGCACTACGGCACCGGACGGCTGCGCGTACTCGCGGGGGTCCTCACCCGCGCGGAAGTGAACAGTGCCCTGGAGGCCCGCCGCTTCCAGGAGGTCGAGGAGGCCCGGCGCATCATCGCGAGGATGCTCGACGAGGAGCACGCGAAGAACGACGAGCTCCGGGCGCTCCAGCGCGACAAGGAGCTGCTGACGCAGCTGCTCGTCCATGACCTGCGCTCGCCCCTGTCGGCGCTGACCATGACGCTGGCCTGGATGGAGCAGGAGCTTCCCCAGGGCCACCTCCTCGAGTCCGCGCGTACGGGCCTGGCCGTCACCGCGCGCCTGGACCGGATGCTCACGGACTTGATGGACGTCACGCGGCTGGAGCAGGGCCGGCTGGAGCCCCGCAAGGTGCCGCTCGACATGGGCCGCCTGCTGGAGGAGGTGCGCAGCTCGCTGGAGAACGTGGCCCGCGCCCGCAAGCTCACCCTGGATGTCGTCTCGCCCCGGGCGCTGGCGCTGCAGGGAGACCAGGAGCTGCTCGTCCGCGTGGTGGAGAACCTGGCCACCAATGCGCTGCGCTACGCACCCACGGGCGGCCGGGTGCGGCTGGAGGGCGGCGCCGATGAACAGGGGCCGTGGCTCGCGGTGCGCAACGACGGCCCGCCGATTCCCGAGGACCTGCGCGCGCGCCTCTTCGACAAGTACGTCCAGGGCGACCAGGAGCGAGACACGCGCCGGGGCTACGGCCTGGGGCTGTACTTCTCCCGGCTGGCCACGGAGGCCCACGGAGGCAAGCTCTCCGTGGAGGACGCTCCGGACTGGCCCACGTCCTTCCTGGTGCGGCTGCCGACCTGAGCCGCCGTCTCAGCCGCGGGCGCGCTGCCGGCGGCGGAGGATGCGCTCGACGTTGGAGCGGGCGCTCGCCAGCACCGACGGCGCATCCAGCGTGGTGAGCACGCCGTCCTTCAACACCGGCTTGCCGTCGATGAAGACGTGCGTCACGTCGCTGCCGCGCACGGAGTGCACCAGCGGCGCCAGGACGTCCTCGGCCGAAGGGCCACAGTGCAGGCCGCTCACGTCCACCACGGTGATGTCGGCGCGCTTGCCCTGCTCGAGCGAGCCCACCTCGTCCTCCAGCCCCAGCGCCCGAGCGCCGTGCAGCGTGGCCATCTCCAGCACGCGCATGGGCGTCATCGCGCGAGGCCCCACGCGCGGGTTGTGCAGCACCGCCGCCAGCCGCATCTCGTGGAAGATATCGAGCGTGTTGTTGCAGGGCGCGCCATCCGCGCCCAGCGCCACCGTCACGCCGGCCTCCAGCAGCTCCGGCACCTTGGCGATGCCCGAGGCGAGCTTGAGGTTGGAGCCGGGGCAGTGACACACCACGGTCTGCGTCTCGCGGATGAGCTCCTGTTCCTCCGCGGACAGCCACACGCAGTGGGCCAGCGTCACGTGCGGCCCCGTCAGCCCCAGCGTGTGGAAGAAGTCGACGTTGTCCCGGCCGCCCGAGTACTGGCGCACCGCGTCCGTCTCCTTCGCGTTCTCGCTGGCGTGGGTGTGGATGCGCACGTTGTGCTGGCGCGACAGCTTCGCCACCTCCCGCATCAGCTCCGGCGTGCAGGACAGCACGAAGCGGGGCGCGAAGGCGTAGCGCAGCCGGCCCTCGTGCGTGCCATGCCATTTCTCCAGCAGCTTCAGGCTGTGGGCCAGCGACTCGGCGGTGGACTCGCGCAGCCCGTCGGGCACGTTGGCGCCCGCGTCCATCATCGCCTTGCCGCCCACCAGCCGGAAGCCCGAGTCCCGCGCGGACTCGAAGACAGAGTCGTAGTGGTGCACGCTGCCCATGTCGAGCGCGGCCGTGGAGCCCGAGCGGATGAGCTCCGCGAAGGTCAGGTCCGCCGACGCGCGCATGGAGGCCGCGTCGTGGGACGCCTCGAAGGGCCAGATTCGCTCGCGGAGCCAGTCGAGCAGCTCCATCCCATCCGCGCGGCCCCGGAACAGCGTCTGACAGGCGTGCAGGTGGCCATGGATGAGGCCCGGCAGCACCACCTTCCCCGTCATGTCCATCACGCGCCGCGTGCCACGGGCCTTCAGGCCCCGGCCCACCTTCGCGATGCGCCCGTCCTGCACGAGGACGTCCGCGCCCACGAGCACCTCGCGCTCGCGGTTCATCGTCACCACGGTGCCGCCAGTCAGAAGCAGATCCACGGGTGCTCAGGCTCTCTTAGAGGAAGTCCTTGGTGAAGGCGTGCGGCAGCAGCTCGCCCAGGGAGTAGCGCATCTCGTCCCCACGAGGGGTGCGGCTGCGCACCTGCATTTGCGGCGGGCCGAACTCGGCCATCACCTGCCGGCACATGCCGCACGGCGGGACGGGCGTGGCCGTGTTGGCGACGACGGCCACCGCCACGGGCTGGGAGCGGCCCTGCGCCACACCCGCGGCGAAGGCGTTGCGCTCCGCGCACACGGTGAGGCCGTAGGTGGCGTTCTCCACGTTGCAGCCGGCCATCACCGAGCCGTCCGCGTAGAGAATCGCCGCGCCCACCGGGAAGCGGGAGTACGGCACGTGCGCCCGCTCGCGCACCCGGGTTGCCTCTTCGAACAGCCGCTCCCAGGGAATCTCATCCGCCATGTCGCCGCCTTCCGAGGTGACGGGGTGCGCCTCAGTGAGGTTCGCCCTTGAGCCGCATGTCGTCCAGGTGGCGGGCGATGGCCAGCTCCGCCTCCACCGGCAGGTCCTCGAAGCGCACGTGGGCGGCGGGGCCTTGCGGGCCGTCCGTCACGTGGAGCACCTCGCCCCTGGCCTCCACTTCGTCGGGAAGGATGGGCAGCGTGAAGCGCACCTCCACCTTCGCGCCCGCCTCCAGCCCGGGGCCATTCCAGGCGCAGCCGCCCAGGGACAGGTCCCCATCCCGCGCCTCGAAGTCCGCCGAGCTGCCCGCCCGGCGCATCTTCAGGCGCATGGGAATCCGGGGGGAGTCGCGCCGGTCCTCGGCCTTGTCGCTCATCGAGTTGTTCCTCTCGGCCATCGCCGTTCCAGTCCTGACGCTCATGCCCGTACCACCGTCGGAAGCGCCTGGGAGGTGGCCCGCCCCTGAGTCCACGCGCGAGGCTCACCGGGCCCGGCCAGCAGGGCATCATCCGGGAGGTCGAAGCCCACCCTCGGCTTCCACACCCAGGCCCCCCGGCGAACGGCCACGGCCGCCTCCGTCACGTGTTCATGAAGCACCATCCGCCGCCCATCATACGCTTGCCCACCCGCCAGGGAGGCGCCGAATTTCATCCCCCGGACGGGTTCCCCCGAGAATGTCCTGTACCGGGAGTGCACCCCGTTGCTGCCCCGCGTCGAACCCGGCGGGGCTCCGGAGCCCCAAGGGCCCGCTCACGGCCCCCGGCGGCGCCCGAGGACTCAAGGAGGGGCGTCCTCGTCCCGGGTGTCCCACCACTCGTCGCCGTAGCTGATGAAGATCTGCTCGCCGGGGTGGATGTCTCGCAGGGCGTAGAAGGTGAAGATTTCGCGGTCCACCGCTCGGTAATACGCGGCGGTGGGCTCCTTCGCGTGGTTGTAGAGCATGCCGTAGCCCAGCACGAGCGCGACCCAGTCTCCCGCGGGCTGCTGCTCGCGCTCGCCCCAGCGAATCTGGAAGACGTAGTCGTCGAGCGGGGGCTGCCGCGTCTGCTTCTGCAGCACCTTGAGGTAGCGACACTCCTCGATGAGCTCGCCGGCCTTGATGAATTCATCGGTGAAGACACCGAAGCCCCATTCACAGGGCCGGACCTTCACTCCCGGATGGAGGTACAGCGCTTCGCCCGTGTTCATGCGTCCCCGCCGCGGTTGGCGGCCCGGGAAGATGCCGCGTTCCAGAGCGGACGTGAAGGACCGAGCGAAGGCCTCAGTCCGCCAAGGAGGACCCCAGCGTCGTCAGGCCGGCCACGCGAGCAGGGTCGTCCGGGCCACGCGCCGCAGCTCCTCGCGACTGGCCCCCGTGGCGGCCTGGACGGCCATGCCCTGGGAGACGGTGGTGAAGAAGCGGGCGAGGTCGGCACAGTCGACGTGGGCTGGCACATCCCCGTCCCGTTGCCCCTGCTCGAGTCGCTCGCGAAGGGCCTGCTCTCCCGCCGCGCGCCTCGCGGCCAGCTCGCCTTGAATGGGAGCCGCATCCGCGCCGCTCACCAGCGCGCCCTGCACGGTGATGCAGCCCTTGGGCTCCCGGGGCAGCGTCTGCGCGTCCGCCAGCCCGAGCAGCAGGTGCTCGACGGCGGCTCGGGCCGTCGGCCTGGCGAAGGCGTCCCGATAGAGGACCAGGTGACGCTCGACGTAGCGGTCCAGCGCCTTGCGGAACAGCGACTCCTTGTTGCCGAACGCCGCATAGAGGCTGGGCCGGTTGATGCCCAGATGCTCCGTCAGGTCCGACAGCGAGGTGCCTTCGTACCCCTGCCGCCAGAACAAGCGCAGCGCACGGTCCAACGCCTCATCCACGTCGAAACCCCGGGGACGCCCCACCTGGGCGGCTGCCGTCTTTGGTTTCATACCGTTCGATACTAATCCCCTTGACGCTTCCCAGCCAGGGCTCTACTTCTATACCAATCGGTACACATCCCACGCCCGGGCTCGTGCGGAACCGTGCGGAGCGCGCTTGGCGTGTGCCTGATTCAGTACCGACAAGTACATAACCACGGAGACATGACGAACATGGCCAAGAAGCTCGCAGGCAAGGTGGCGCTGGTGACGGGGGGTTCCCGGGGGATTGGCGCGGCGACGGCGCGGGCGCTCGCGCAAGAGGGAGCGGACGTGGCCATCAGCTACGTGGCCTCGGGGGAGAAGGCGCAAGCGCTCGTGCGGGAGCTGGAGTCGCACGGTGTCCGGGCGGCGGCGTTCCAGGCGGACCAGGGCGTCCCGGCGGAGGCGGCGAAGCTGGTGCAGGCCGTCACCCAGCGCTTCGGGCGGCTGGATATCCTGGTGAACAACGCGGGCGTGGCCACGGCGGGCGCGGTCGACAGCCCGGAAAGCGATGTGGTGGCGTTCGACCGACAGCAGAACATCAACGTCAACGGAGTCATCGCGGCCATCCGCGAGGCGGTCAAGGTGATGGGCCAGGGTGGGCGCATCATCACCGTGGGCTCGAGCATCACCGGGCGCGTGGGGATGCCTGGCATGGCGGACTACACGGCGACGAAGGCGGCGGTGGTCGGCTACACCAAGGGCGTGGCACGAGACCTCGGGCCCAAGGGCATCACCGTCAACGTGGTGCAGCCGGGCTTCACGGACACGGACATGTCCTCCGGCCTGGAGCCGATGAAGCCCGCCATCAACGCGACCATCCCCCTGGGCCGGTTCGGCCGTCCCCAGGAAGTCGCCGACAGCATCGTGTTCCTCGCGGGCCCGGGTGCCACGTACATCACGGGGACCGTGCTGAACGTCGACGGTGGCCAGGGAGCGTGAGCTCGCGACCCGCGTGAGCTGGCGGCCCGGGCAGCTCCTGCCCGGGCCCTGGTTCGAGCCGCCCTACTCCACCCGCTCGCGCACCAGCGGCCGGGGCGCGGGGGCGGCATCGCCGAAGCGGTACGCCGAGAGCAGGCGAGCCTTCACCCCCTCCACGGGGGCCTCGTCGTTGAAGTGCACGCGCACCACCGGCTCGCCCTTCGTCACCGCCTCGCCCGTCTTCTTCAGGAGGGTGAAGCCCACGGCGGGGTCGATCTTGCTGTCCACCCGCTGACGGCCCGCGCCGAGCGCCACGCCCGCCAGGCCCACGCCCTCCGTGTCGATGCCCGTCACGTACCCATCCCGGGGCGCCACCACGTCCACCGTGGAGCGCGCCTGGGGCAGCAGCGAGTAGTCGTCGATGGAGCGCGGGTCACCGCCCTGCGACAGGACAATCTCCTTCAGCTTGCGCAGCGCGCTGCCGTCCTCCACGGACTTGCGCAGCTTCTCGCGCGCCTCATCCACGGTGGCGGCCTTCTTGCCCAGCACCAGCATCTCCGCCGTCAGCGCGTAGGTGATTTCGGTGTAGTCGGCCGGGGCCTCGCCGCGGAGCATGTCCACCGCCTCCATCACCTCCAGCGCGTTGCCCACCTTGCGCCCGAGCGGCTGGTCCATGTCCGTCAAGAGCGCGACGACCTTGCGCCCCATCTCCGCGCCCAGGCCAATCATCGTCCGGGCGAGCGTGCGGGCATCCTCGTCGCTCTTCATGAACGCGCCGCTGCCCACCTTCACGTCCAGCACCAGCGCGTCGATGCCCTCCGCCAGCTTCTTGCTCATGATGGAGGACGCAATCAGCGGGATGCAGTCCACCGTCGCCGTCACATCACGCAGTGCGTAGAGCTTCTTGTCCGCGGGCGCCACCTGCGCCGTCTGACCAATCAGGCAGCAGCCGACCTCGCGCACCAGCCGGCGGTACTCGGCCGTGGACAGGTTCACATTGAAGCCCGGAATCGACTCCAGCTTGTCCAGCGTCCCGCCCGTGTGACCCAGGCCGCGGCCCGAAATCATGGGCACCGGCACGCCGCACGCGGCGGCCAGCGGGGCCAGGCTGAGCGAGACCTTGTCGCCCACGCCGCCCGTCGAATGCTTGTCCACCTTCACGGCGGGAGTGTCCGACAGGTCCAGCACCTCGCCGGACTCCAGCATGGCGCGCGCCCAGGCGCCCAGCTCCCGGGAGTCCAGTCCCCGGAAGAAGACGGCCATGCACATGGCCGCCATTTGATAGTCCGCCACCGTCCCCGCCGTATACGCCTGGATGAATGCGCGGATGTCCGCCGGCTCCAGCCGGCCTCCGTCCCGCTTTGACTTGATGAGTTCGTAGGGTTGCACGGGGACTGCCCATACCAGGAACCCGGGCCCCCATGCACTTCCGCGAAAGGCGCCGCCGCATCTGGTAGATAGCCAGCCATGATGCTTCGCCTTCAGGTCCTCGCCCTCACGGCGCTCCTCTGCGCCTGTACCAAGCAGAAGGAAGAGACGCCCCCCTCCGGCGCTCCGGCCCCCGCCTCCGCTCAGCAGGAGGCGAAGAAGCCCCTTCCCGTGGGCCTCGTCATCGACGTGGGCGGCCGGGGTGATCACTCGTTCAACGACGCCGCGCTGCGCGGCCTGGAGCTGTGGGCCGCCGGCAAGCGCTACGAGGGCGGCAAGTACGTGGACGCCACGCCGGACGACGTGCGCAAGTCGCTGCCCGGCCACCTGGCCTCCATCGCCACCACCCTCCAGCCCCTGCCCATCCAGCCCGTCGTCCTCCAGAGCAAGGCCCAGGAGGACTACATCCCCAACCTCCAGCTCCTCGTGGACCGGGGCGCCCAGCTCACCATCGGCAACGGCTACATGCTGGCCAACGCCGTGCGCACGTCGGCCCAGGAGAACCCCCAGGCCCGCTTCCTGCTCATCGACAGCCAGGTGCTGGACGCCCAGGGCAAGACGCTGCGGCTGCCCAACGTGCGCACCGTCCTCTTCAAGGAACACGAGGGCAGCTTCCTCGTCGGCGCGCTCGCGGGCCTCGTCACGAAGACGAACAAGGTCGGCTTCGTGGGCGGCATCGAGGTGCCCCTCATCCAGCGCTTCGAGGTCGGCTACCGCGCTGGCGTGAAGACGACGAAGCCCGAGGCCGCCCAGGCCCTGATGTCCGTCTACACCGGCAGCTTCAACGACATGGCCGCGGGCAAGCAGGTGGCGCAGGACCTCATCGCCAAGGGCGCGGACGTCATCTTCCACGCGGCGGGCTCGGACGGCATCGGCGTCATCCAGGCGGTGAAGGAGGCGCGCGCGGCCGGCAAGAGCGTGTTCGCCATCGGCGTGGACTCGGACCAGTCGCACGTGGCGCCGGAGGCCATCCTCACCTCCATGCTGAAGCACACGGACCTGGTCGTGTACCAGGCCGCCAAGGACCTGGTGGACGGCAAGTTCACCGCCACCGAGCTGGTGCTGGGCCTCAAGGAGAACGCCGTGGCCATGGCCGAGGTGCGCGTGGACTTCCCCGGCAAGGCGGAGGCGCTCCAGAAGGTAGAGGCGCTGCGCCAGCGCGTCATCTCCGGACAGCTCCAGGTGCCTTCCGTCCCGGCGGACCTCGCCACCTTCCAGGCCGCCGCGCCCTGATTTCCCTTCGACACATCCAGAAGCGGTTCGGCGCCGTCATGGCGCTGGACGACGTGTCGCTCGACATCCGCGAAGGGGAGTTGCTCGCGGTGGTGGGAGAGAACGGCGCGGGCAAGTCCAGCCTGATGAACGTCCTCTACGGGCTCTACCATCCGGACTCGGGTGAGGTGTCCGTGGGCGGCAAGTCCGTGCGCCTCAAGAGCCCCCGCGACGCGATTGCCCGGGGCATCGGCATGGTGCACCAGCACTTCATGCTCGTGCCCACGTTGACGGTGGCGGAGAACGTGGTGCTCGGCCGCGAGCCCACCCGCCGCGGGCTGTTCGACTGGGAGCGCGCCGTCAACGAGGTCGCCGCCACCTGCGAGCGCTTCGGCTTCGTGTTGGACCCGCGCGCCCGCGTGGACACGCTCACGGTGGGCTCGCAGCAGAAGGTGGAGATCGTCAAGGCCCTGCACCGGGGTGCCCGCGTGCTCATCCTCGACGAGCCCACCGCCGTCCTCACGCCCCAGGAAGCCGACGAGCTGGCCCGCGTCATGCGCGGCCTCATCGCGCAGGGGCGCACCGTGGTGCTCATCAGCCACAAGCTGAAGGAAGTGCTCGGCGTGGCGGACCGCATCGCCGTCATGCGGCGCGGCCGGCTGGTGGCCGAAGTGCGGCCCTCGGAGACCTCCGCGACGGCGCTGGCCGCCCTCATGGTGGGCGAGGGCCAGCGCACCACGGCGACTCCAACGGAGAAGCTCCCCAGCGAGGCCCTGCTGGAAGCGGTGGGGCTCCCGGCACCAGGTGACAACGGACGGTCCACTGCGCGCGGCGGAGAGAAGCCCCCCGGCGACATCCTGCTGGAGGCCACGGGACTCCAGGCGCTCGGCGACAACGGCTGCCCCGCGTTGCGGGGCGTGGACCTGACGGTGCGCGAGGGAGAAATCGTCGGCATCGCCGGTGTGGACGGCAACGGACAGCGCGAGCTGGCGGAAGTGCTCACCGGGCTGCGCACGCTGACCGCCGGCGGCGGCACCCTGCTTGGACGGGCGCTGAAGGGCCTCACCCCCGCCGAGGCGCGAGCGCGCGGCGTGGGCCACGTGCCCGAGGACCGGCTGCGCCGCGCGGTGGTGAAGGCGCTCAGTGTGGAAGAGAACATCGCCCTCGGGCGACACACGGGCCCGCCCTTCGCGAAGGGTCTGTGGATTGATTTCGCAGGCCGCCGCGAGCGGACCCAGACGCTCCTGGCCGAGTACGACGTGCGCCCGCCCGAGCCGACCTTGCCCCTGCAGGCCCTGTCCGGAGGCAATCAGCAGAAGGTCGTCGTGGCGCGGGAGATGGATGCCCGGCCGCGCCTGCTCGTGGTGGTGCAGCCCACGCGAGGCCTGGACATCGGCGCGGTGGCGCAGGTGCACGCACGGCTGCGCGAGGCGCGAGCCCAGGGAACGGGAGTGGTGCTGGTGTCGTTGGATTTGGAGGAAGTGCTGGCGCTGGCGGACCGCGTCTACGTGCTCTTCGAGGGCCGCGTGACGGGCCAGTTCACCCGGCCCGAGTACGACGAGCGGGAGCTGGGGCGTCGCATGCTGGGAGCGGAGCAGGCCCATGGGTGAGCGGACGCGGCAGGCCCTGCCCTCGGTGCTGTCGGTGCTGTTGTCGCTCCTGGTGTGCTGGCTGCTCATCGCCTTCAGCCGGGACACGGACGGCCTGGCCACCGCCACGGCGGCCTATCTCCAGATGCTCTGGGGCGGCGTGGGCGACTGGCCCCGCTTCCTCGACGGCGCCCCCCTCACCGTGCTCACCCGGCCCCTGGGCGAAGCGGCGATGAAGGCCGCGCTGCTCACCCTCACCGGCCTGTCCGTGGCGGTGGCCTTCAAGGTGGGCCTGTTCAACATCGGCGCTCAGGGACAGATGCTGCTCGGCGCGCTCGCCGCCGCGGTGGTGGGCGCGCACGTGGCCCTGCCCGGCGCGCTGCACATCCCGGCCGCGCTCCTCGCCGCCGCGCTGGCGGGCGCCGCCTGGGCGGGAATCGCCGGCGCGCTCAAGCTCTACCGGGGCGTGCACGAGGTCATCTCCACCATCATGCTCAACTGGGTGGCGGTGCGGCTGGTGGACAACTGGCTCGTCGTGGGCCCCCTGCGCGGCGTGGCGGAGGCTGGCGCGTCCATCACCGGCACCGCCGAAATCCACCCCACCGCGACGCTCCCGCGACTGCTCGGTGACATGTCCCGCCTCAACCTGGGCTTCGTCATCGCGACCCTCGCCGCCGTGGCGGTGTGGGCGTGGCTGACGCGCACCCGCTCCGGCTTCGAGACGCGCGCGGTGGGCCTGGGTGACGAGGCCGCGCGGGCCGCGGGCATCCCCGTGGCACGTCGCGCGGGGCTGGCCATGGCGCTGGCCGGCGCGCTGGCGGGGCTCGCGGGCGCGGTGCTGGTGCTGGGCACGGAGGGCCGCTACCCGGGCACGCTCGGCGCGCCCTACGGCTTCGACGGCATCGCCATCGCGCTCATCGGCAACAACCACCCGCTGGGCGTGGGCGCCGCGGCCCTCTTCTTCGGCGTGCTGCGCGCGGGCGGCACGCGCATGCAGCTGCTCGACGTGCACAAGAGCTTCCCCGAGCTCATCCAGGGCCTCGCGCTGCTCTTCGTCGCGGGACGTCTCATCTGGCTGGCGGTGCTGCGCCGACGCAGCGCCCCGACGCCCACCCCGGCCACGCCGCCCGCTCCGGCCGCGCAGGTGCCCCATGCTTGAAATCATCCACCGGCTGTTGTTCGCCACGCTGGACGCGGCCCCCGCGCTCGTCTTCGCCGCCCTGGGCGCGGTGCTCTCCGAACGCGCGGGCGTCGTCGCCGTGGGCGTGGAGGGGATGATGCGCGTGGGCGCCTTCTGCGCCGCGGTGGCCGCGCTCGTCATGCCCACGCCCGCGGCCGTCGGAATGGGAATGCTCGCGGGGGCGGCCCTGGCGGCGGTGCATGGCTTCCTGTGCATCCGCTGGCGCTCGGACCAGGTCGTGTCGGGCATCGCACTCAACCTGGTGGCCCTGGCCGGCGGCACGTTCCTGCTCGAGACGCACTTCGGGCCCAACGGGACGCCGCCCATCCAGCAGCTCCCGCCCCTCCACTGGCCGGAGCTGGCCTCGGTGCCCGTGCTGGGCGCGCTCTCCGGTCATGCGGCACCCACGTACCTCGCGCTGCTGTTGCCCTTGCTGCTCCAGGGAATGATGACCCGTACGCCCCTGGGCCTGCGCCTGCGCGCCGTGGGTGACAAGCCCCAGGCGGTGGCCACCCTGGGTCTTTCCGTTCCCGCCTTGAGGTGGGGCGCGGTGCTGGGCGGCGGGCTGCTCGCGGGCCTGGGGGGCGCGGTGCTCTCCACCACCGTGTTGGACCGCTTCGAGCAACACACGCCCGCGGGCCTGGGCTTCATGGCCCTGGCCGCCATGGTGTTCGGCCGCTGGACACCTCTGGGGGCCTTCGCCGCGGCCGCCTTCTTCGCCTTCGGCAACGCGCTGCGAATCGGCCTGGCCTCCAGCGCCCCCGGCCTCCTGGAGCTGGTGCCCCAGGGCGTCCTGCTCGCCCTGCCCTACCTGCTGACCCTCCTGGTCCTCGCCTTCCAGGGCCAGCGCAACAGCACTCCTGCCTCACTCGGCGTCCCATACGAGCAGGAGTCCCGCTGAGGTCACCTGACGCATGGGTGTCATTTCATACCTGGGTATGAAATGATTCCTGGTCATAAGTGACACCCAGATGTCGGATGGCCAACGTCCCCTCCTTCGGATGATGGAGAAAGACGACACTCCAACCCCTTGCGGTTATTGAAACGAACTCCGGGTTTCTCCGGGATTGAGACACAGGGCGTCGGAAATCACGGCGGCACGGGCCTCGCATATAGAGGCCAGGTCGGGCCGCGCCGGAATGGAATCAGGCCACCGGGGGGAGGCTTCATCCAGTCTGTCGCAAGGTCCGGAGGGACTCCTTGTGAAACCCGGGCCCGGTCGGTCCGGTCAACACGGCGGGGGTGGGTGATGCTGGATACGACGGGAACGACCGAGACGTATAGACCCCGCGTTTTGGCGGTGGACGTGGAGTCAGAAGGCATGGAGCGGCTGTGCTCCATCCTGGCCCCCGCGGGCTACGACGTCCTGCCAGCGCGTGGGCCGGCGGCCCGTCAGGCCGCGGACCTGGTGCTGCTGGACGTGGAGCGTCCGGGGACAGACGGGCTGGCGGCGTACCGAAGGCTCCAAGCGGAGCTGGGTGCGGCGTCGGTGCCGGTGCTGATGCTCACCCGCAGGGCGGACCGCCAGACGCGGCGACAGGTGCTGGAAGCCGGAGTGGATGATCTGCTGACGACGGAGCCGCTGGACCCGCTGGAGCTGAAGGTCCGCGTGCACACGTTGCTGGAGCTCAAGGCGCACCGCGACCGCGGTGGGCAGCGGCCCGAAGAGCTGCTGAATCCACGCACCCGCTGGGTGGAGATGGAGCGGCTGGCGCGCGTGGGCACGCTGGCGGCGGATGTCGCGCAGAACCTGGGTCACATCGGCGAGGGCCTCCAGCGAGCGCTGGGGCACGTGCGTGAGCGCGCGATGCAGGGCCTGCCTCCGGACGTGGAGGAGCTCAAGAAGCTGGGCGTCGCCGGCGAGCAGATGCGCCTGTACGGCCAGCATCTGCTCTCGCTCGGCCCCAGCAACCCCAAGGACATCCAGCGCTTCGACTTGCGGGAGCTGGTCCCCGTGGTGGTGGAGCGCATGCGGGGCAACGGTCGGCTGGGCACCGCCGAGGTGACAGTGGTGCTGCCCGAGGACCCCATCGCCGTCGTCTTCAACCGCCGCCAGTTGGAGCAGGTGGTGGTGGAGATGCTGGCCAACGCGGCGGAGGCGGTGGAGGACGTGATGGACCGGCCGCGCCGCCTCCATGTCGGCGTGGAGCTGCCGGACATGTTCGGCGACTTCGGCCCGCGCCTGTTCGTGAAGGACACGGGCATCGGCATCTTCGAGGACGAGCTGCAGGCCGTCTTCGAGCCCTACTACACGACGAAGCCGCCGGAGAAGGGCGCTGGGCTGGGCCTCACCGTGGCGCGCGCCCTGGTGGAGTCCATGGGCGGCAAGCTGACGGTGCAGAGCCGCGTCAACCTGGGCAGCACCTTCACGGTGGAGCTGCCCGAGCAGACGTCCTCCTGGTAGTCGCCCGCCGCTCTAGAAGCGGTAGGCGATGCCGAAGAGGGCCTCCATGGCGAACTCGCTCTCGTCCCAGTCGGGGATGAGCGAGGGCCCCATGCGCAGGTTGAAGGTGGCCGCCAGCCGGCTGTCGATGAAGTACTCGAGCCCGCCGCCCACCAGGATGGGGATGACGGGTCCGATGTTCTCCCCGAAGTAGACGTGGAAGGGCATGTCGATGCCCACGTTCACCATCAACGCGCTGCTGACGGGGATGCCCACGACGAAGGCCACCGGCAGCGCCAGGCCCACGTCCGTGTCACCGTCGTGGAAGTAGAAGAGCGGCCCGGGCTGGAAGGTGAGCGCGAAGGAGACCTTGTTCGTCCTGGCCAGCTCCCACCGCATCCACGCCTGCAGCTTGATGCCGGGCGCGGTGTCGCGCACCCAGCCCTCGCGGCCCCAGTTGAAACTGAACTTGCCGCCGATGTCGAAGCGCTCCGAGGTGCCGTGGAGCACGCCCAGCGTGAGGCCCGGCCAGCCAATCTGCCCGGAGAACGCGGTGTTGCCCCGCCCCAACGTATCGGCGGCGAGCACGGACCAACCCTGCCCTCGCGCCAGCGCGGAGCCAGGAAGGGCCAGGAGACAAGCGAGGAGGACTCCAGGAACGAGGCGCTTCACACGAATCCTTTCGACGGGGGCCGCGTCGGGCGCGGCCAGGGGGAAGCCGAGGAGCAAGGTGAGGTGTGAATCAGGACTCAGGTGGGTTGTCCACGCTCACGTGCGAGCGCGATGAAGGCGTCGATGAACGAGGCCAGCCGCGCCTCCGCGCGCGCACGGGCCTGGGCCAGGGGCTCACCGGCCGTGGGCGTCTCCTTGCGCTCGAAGTAGTACTTGATTTTGGGCTCGGTGCCGGACGGGCGCAGGGTGACCCGGCCACCGCCCTCCAGCTCCAGCGCGAGCACGTTGGACGGCGGCAGGCCATTCACGCCGCGCTGGTAGTCCAGCACGGCCCGGACGGCCTCGGTACCCACGTGGGAGGGAGGCCGGGCACGGAAGGCGTCCATGATGCCCCGGATGACCTGCGCGCCCGCCGCGCCGGGCAGCGTGACGTTGCGCTGGGCGCCAACGTAGAGGCCGTGCTGGCGTTGAATCTCCTCCAGGTAGCCGAGCACGGTGGTGCCGCGCGACTCACACCACGCGGCCAGGTCCGCCATGACGAGCGCCGCGCCGACGCCGTCCTTGTCCCGCGTCACGGTGCCGGCGGTGTAGCCCAGCGCTTCCTCGTAGCCGAAGACGAACTGAAACGCCTCGGCATGCTCGCGCTCCAGCGCGCGGTTGGCGATCCACTTGAAGCCCGTGAGCACCTCGTCATAGGCGGCGCCGAGCGAGCGGGCGATATCCCCCAGCTGCGTCGACGAGACGATGGTGGTGACGACGTACGGACGGCCGTGCTTCGTCCCCTGCGTCAAAAGATAATGCCCCAGCAGCACGCCCACCTCGTTGCCGGTGAGCATGCGCAGCCCGCCGCCCGCCTCGCGGACCATGACGGCCAACCGGTCCGCGTCCGGGTCATTGGCGAGCACCAGGTCGGCCTTCACGCGCTCGGCCGTCGCGCGCGACAGGTCCATCGCGCCGGGCTCCTCCGGGTTGGGGAAGCGCACCGTGGGGAAGCGCCCGTCTGGCATCTGCTGCTCGGCCACCGGCGTGAAGCGCGGGAAGCCCGCGTCGCGCAGGGCCCGCTCCGCCCAGACGCCGCCCACGCCGTGCATCGCCGTGTAGACGATGGACAGCGTGTCGGAGCCCTTCTTGTGCACGCGCAGCCCGAGGATGGCGCGCAGGTAGTCCTCGCCCAGCGAGTCCGGGATGTCGCGCCACAGGCCCTGCTCGCGCGCCTGGGCCACCGTCAGCAGGGGCACGCGGTTGGCGGGCTCCACCTTGGCGATGGCGGCGGCGATGCCGGTGTCATGCGGGGGGATGATTTGGGCGCCGTTGCCCCAGTACACCTTGTAACCGTTGTACTCGGGTGGATTGTGGCTGGCCGTCACCATGATGGCCGCGGCGGCATTCAGGTGGAGGCAGGCGTACGCGGTGAGCGGCGTGGGCACCGGCGGAGAGAAGACATGGGCGGGGATGCCCTCGGCGGCGAGCACGGCGGCGGTATCCTCGGCCAGCTCCGCGCTCAGCTTGCGCGCATCGCGGCCCACCACCACGCCCCGGGTGGCGGCGTCCGGCACGTGTTCCTTGAGGTAGCGCGCCAGGCCCGCGGTGGTGCGGCGCACCACGGCGCGGTTCATCCGGTTGGGTCCGGCGCCCAGCACGCCGCGAAGGCCCGCGGTGCCGAACTCCAGGTCTCCGGCGAAACGGTCCGCCAGCTCGACGAGGTCTCCCTGCGCGAGCAGCCGCGCCAGCTCCTCGGCGGTGGTGGGGTCCGGGTCCGCCAGGCGCCACGCCTCCGCCCGCTCTCTCAGTCCGGTGTCGTTCATGGAGCCTCGAAGCCTCGTGCAATCTGGGAGCGCGCGGAAGACAAGCCCCGGGCGCCAGTGGAAGTTCAGCTGTAGTCAGTGAGCTTGCGACGCGTGGCGCGGCCCTTGGGGCCGTCCTTGCCGCCCTGGCACGTCACGCACAGCTCCGCGTAGGGCATGGCGCGCAGCCGCCCGAGCGGAACCTCGTCCCCGCACTCCTCGCACTCACCGAAGGAGTCCGGCTCGTCCCGCAGCTTGCCCAGCGCCTTGAGTACGCGGGCCAGCACGCCGTCCATGTTCCGGTTCCGGTTGGAGGCGATGGCCTGCATCATCTCGTTGAGGGGCTGCTCGTCCTCGTCGCCGCCGATGCGTGCTTCATCGGTGCGGTTGGGCTCGATTCTCGAGGGCGTCTTCTCGGTCAGCTCGGCATGCAGCGCCAGCAGCAGCGCCTTGAGTTCATCTCGCTGTTTCGCGTTCACGTCGGCTCCGCCGGGTCAGTACTTCGCGGTGGAAACCTGGCCGGTGACGATGGCCACCGACGCGGAGGCGCCCAGGCGGTTGGCGCCCGCGCGCAGCATGGTCATCGCGTCCTCGGCGGAGCGGATGCCGCCGGACGCCTTGACGCCCACGCCCCCTTCCACCACGACGCGCATCAACTCCACATCCTCCACCGTCGCGCCGCCCGAGCTGAAGCCGGTGGACGTCTTCACGAAGGCGGCGCCCGCGGACCTCGACAGCAGGCAGCCGAAGACCTTCTCATCGCGCGTGAGCAGCGCCGTCTCGAGGATGACCTTCACCGGATACGGGCGGCTGGCCTCCACCACGGCGGCGATGTCCAGGAACACGTCGAGGTGGTCCTTCGCCTTGAGCGCGCCGATGTTGATCACCATGTCGATTTCGCGCGCCCCGGCGGCGATGGCCTCGCGGGCCTCGAACGCCTTGGCGGACGACAGCGCCGCGCCCAGCGGAAATCCCACCACGGCGATGGGCACCGTGGAGGAGCCGTTCAGGATTCTGGCGACGGTGGCCACGTGCGAGCTGTTCACGCAGACCGTGGCGAAGCCGTACCGACGCGCCTCCTCGGCCACCTTCACCACGTCTTCCTTGCGCGCCTCGGGCTTGAGCAGCGTGTGGTCGATATACGGCGCCAGGTCCGCGGCGGACCGGATGGAGTCCATGTCCACACGCGCCGTGCCGTAGCGCGTGAAGGGGGCGGGAGGGGCGTCGGTGGCGGGGGCCTCCCGGGCGCCTGTCCACGCCTGAATGCGGCGCCGGGCCTGGTCGGCGATTTCCTCGACGTACTTGAAGAGGTCCTCGGAGTCGGACATGGCGGCCCCTTAGCCCACTTCGAGGTCCTCGGGAAGCGCGCGGGCGACCCGTGCGTTTCCTGCTCGCGCCCGAGGTGCCGAGGGTGGGAACGTGGCGGTAGAGTCCGCACCGTGATGTCCCGTCTCCGGCTGTCCAGCTTCCTCGCCCTCCTGCTCGCCGCGCTGCCAGGCGTCGCCGCGAGCCCGCCCTCCTCTCTCACCTTCAGCACCGACACCAAGCCCCTCACGGTCCACTTCTTCGATGTGGGCCAGGGCGACGCCGCGCTCGTCATCTCCCCCACCGGGAAGACGGTCCTCATCGACGGTGGCCCTCCCGAGGCCCGGGAGCGACTCGCCGCCCGCCTGCGCACCCTGGTGACGGGGCCGCTGGACCTGGTCATCCTCACCCACCCGCACCTGGACCACCTGGGCGGGCTCACGGGCGCGCTGCGCGCCGTGGGCGCCAGGCGATTCATGGACCCGGGCTTCAACCACCCCAGCGAGGCTTACAAGGATTTGCTCGGCTTCGTCGGCGACTCGGTGGGCCAGGTGATGAACCCCGAGCCCAACCCCGCCACGCCGGACTCGCTGCTCACCATCGGCCTGGGTGAAGGCGTCTCGCTCACCGTGCTCTGGCCCCGCGTGCCCCGGGAGCCCTTCCTCACGGGGACGCGCTCGGACGCCAACTCCAACTCCATCATCGCCAAGCTGACGTACGGGAAGACGGCCTTCCTCCTTGTCGGCGACGCGGAGCCGGACACGGAGGCCGCCCTGCTCCAGCGCCCCCTCGACCTCACCACCACCGTGCTGAAGGTCGCCCACCACGGTGGACGCCACTCCTCCACCGCCGCGTTCCTCTCCGCGGCGAAGCCCCAGGCCGCCGTCATCTCCGTGGGTGCCAAGAACGACTACGGCCACCCCGCTCGGGAGACGCTGGAGCGGCTCGATGCCGTCGGCGCCCACGTGCTGCGCACGGACCGGGATGGCGAGGTCATCGCCGCCAGCGACGGCCACTCCGTCACGCTGCGGGCCAACGGCGGCACCGGCGCGCTGCTGGTGGTCCCCGGCAACCTCAAGCCGGGCCCCATCGCGCTCGGCCCCGTCGTGCCCAACCCGTCCCGCACGGGACGAAGCACCATCGCCTCCATCGAGCCTCGTGACGAGGCCAGGGACACCTCGCCCGCCCCCACTCCAGGTGAGCGCGGCGGCGCGCCCACGAACACCGAGAGTCCCGGGCCCTTCGTGGGACTCAAGAACAGCAAGGTGTTCCACCGCGAGACGTGCTCAACGCTGAAGCGTTCCAAGTCGGAACGCACGCTCTACCTGAACCGCGAAGCCGCCCTGCGCGAGCGTCGCCCCGCCGAGGATTGCCACCCATGAGCCCCCGCCATCTCGCCTTGCTGGGGACCCTGCTGGCCCTGGCTGCCTGCAAGGAATCACCCGACCCGTCCACCTCGCGGCCCCCGGAGGCCCGGCGCTACTTCGGCACCGCGCCCGACGGGAAGCTGCACGTCTACTTCTTCGACGTGGGCCAGGGAGACGCCGCCCTCATCGTCTCCCCCAAGGGCAACACGGTGCTGGTGGACTCCGGCCCGGCCAGTGCCGCCGGTCACCTGGTGAACCGCCTCCCGGAGCTGCTCGTCAAGCAGTTGGACCTGGTCATCCTCACCCACCCACACAACGACCATCACGGAGCGCTGGACGCCGTGCTGCGGCGGGTGGGCGCGCGCCAGTTGATGGAGCCGCAGTTGCCCGGCGCTCCGCCCGACTACAACACCCTGCTCACCACCATCAGCGGACGCGGTATCCAGGTCGTCTCGCCCGCGCCGCCGACGTCCACGCCCAATGCCCCGCAGCGCATCAACCTGGGCGATGGCGTGTCGCTGACCATCCTCTGGCCTCGGGCGCCCACCGAGCCGCTCCTCGATTTCGACGGACCCGCCAAGGCGGAGATCAACTCCATCGTCATGCGGCTCTCCTACGGCGAGACGTCGGTGCTCTTCGCCGGCGACGCGCTCTCGCAGACGGAGGAGTACCTGCTCGCGCGCGAGGTCCCCGTCCAATCCACGCTGCTCAAGGTGGGGGCCCACGGGCTCGCGAGCGCCACCACCGCGCCGTTCCTGGCCCGCGTGGGCGCCCGTGCCGCTGTCATCTCCGTCGGCGCCAACAACGGCCTCAGAGCGCCCGCCGCCGCCACGCTGGCGCGCCTGGAGGCCGCGCACGTCCAGGTGTTCCGTACCGATGTGGACGGCGAGGTGCAGGTGGTCAGCGACGGCAAGTCGCTGGTCGTCACGCCCCAGCGGCTGCCACAGGGAAAGCCCAGCGACACGCGCTACACCCACGTGGGCCAGGGGCCCACGCCGGAGCCGAATTTCTGGGCCGGCAAGCCCCTGCCCGAGAAGAAGGCCCCGCCCCCACCGCCCGAGCCTCCCGAGGACGTGCAGCCCATCGAGTCGCTCCAGACGACGAAGACGGAGCCGCCCACGCCGCCCGTGGCGGAGGGGCGCACGGACCGCTCGAAGAAGTACAAGGGCCCGTACCACGCCAGCCGCAAGCGCCCGTTGTTCCACTTCCCGGACTGCGACGGGGCGAAGAAGATCCACGCAGAGAACCTCATCGTCTACAAGACGCGCGAGGCAGCGGCCGCGGAACGACGTCCCGCCCAGGACTGCAACCCATGACGAAGACACCCATGTCGCGGGCCTCGCTGGACCGCATCGAGGACGACGTCGCGGTGCTCATCGTCGACGGGCGCGAGGTGACGCGGCCCCGCTCGTCACTCCCCCCGGGAGCGCGCGAGGGCGACGTGCTGAACCTGGAGACGATGCAAGTAGACGCTGAAGCGACCGAGGCGCTGCGCGAGGAAGTGCGCGTGGCGCGTCAGCGGGCCATGCAGGGCAAGAAGCCGCCTCCGGGCGACTTCGACCTCTGAGCCGAGGCCCAGCTCGCACACAGGCTCCTGGCCCGAGGCCTCCCCTCGACGAGAGGGAGAGGCCCGGGGCCGGGCTCGCGGCTAACGCCCGGAGAGGACGAGCGGAATCTCCAGGTCGACGTCCTCTCCAGAGAAGCTGGAGAAGACCATGCGCTTGGCGCGCTCCCGGATGCAGGAGCCCACCGCGTTGGAGGAGCCGTTCAGGTCCTTGCGGCTGAACGTGGCGGCCTTCACCGCGCCGGACGTCCCCACCGTGGCGGTGAGCGTCACCTTCCCGCCCTTGAAGGCCGGGTTGCGCCGCAGCTCCTGCTCCACGCAGTCGCGGAACGAGACCTGCGTCTGCTCGACGACGCGCTCCACTTCCTCGTCCGAGGGACCACCCACCTCCTCGGTGTCCGCCGCGGCCACGTCCGCGCCCTCGCGGACCTCCGGAGCGACGTCCTTCTTCTCCGCGTCGTTGTAGACGGCCGCGACCTGCGCCTCGGTAGGAGCAGGCACGGCGGCCCCCTCACCGGCGGAAGGCTCGACGGCCTTGGGCTCGGTGGGAGGCTCGGCGGCCGGCGCGGCCTTCGGCTCGGGCACAGCCTTGGAGGGAGGCGGTGCCGGCGGAGGCGTCTTGCCAAGCAGCTTGTCGCGCAGCGCGCCCATGCCCGCGCCCGTGAAGACGGACTGCTCCACCGGAGTGCCCGAGGCGTCCACCGTCGTCACGCGCAACGGCATGACACCCAGCGACTCCGACAGCACGTAGGCACCGCCCAGCGGGACGATGATGAGCAGCAGGGCGAAGACGGCGTACTTCCAGCCGGAGTTGCGGCGCGTGACGCCCGCCTTCTTGGCGAAGTGGCGTGTGTCCTCCCGAGGCCGACGCTCCTCCTCTTCACCACCGCCCAGCGAGGCCAGTGGATCCTCCTGGGGGACGTCGTCCTGGTCGCCCTTGTCCGGCAGGTCCAGGTCGGAGAACAGCTCGTTCAGCGGAGCCGCGGTGGGCGCGGCGCCCCGCCGTGCCGCGGCTTGCTGGTTCCGTGGATCAGGCTCGCCGAAGTACGTCGTGTCCGGATCCTCCTCGGGCACCCACGCGCGCTGGGGCTCCGGCTCGGGTTCTGGCTCCTGCGGGAACTGCGGCTCCGGCTCGGGGAAGAAGTGCTGCGGCTCCGGCTCCGGCTCGGGCTCCGGCTCTCGACGAGCAGGCGTGCTCTTCGAGGCGCGGGCGGGAGTTGGTGGCGCCGCCACGGGCGGAGGCGGTGGAGGCAGGGGCTCCGGCTCGGGCGGCGGGGTGAACAGACCGGCGAGCTCCGGCACATCCGCGCCGCGCTTCCAGTCCGCCATGCCCTGCTGCCAGAAGAAGCTGCGGCCACTGATGGTGCCAGTGGCGACGAGCTCCCGGAGCGCTCCCTCGTCGAGGGGACCCTCCTGCTTGTTCTTCACCATCACGAACCAGGGCGAACCCGTGGCCCGCAAGGGTGCGGCACGCGTGGGCTCATCGTCCCAGGGCGTTTGAAGCGCGGCGGGTGGCGCCTTGGCCACGGCGGGCGCGGCGGTGACGGGCGCGGCGGCGGGCTCGGCCAGGGAGCGCTCTTGCGCTCGCAGCCGCTCCACATCCGCGAGCGACACCACGCGGGTGCTCTCCTCTTCGGCGGGTCCTTCGACGGTGATGACGTTCTGGCAGTTCTTGCAACGGACCTTGACCGTCTTGCCGCGGACTTTTTCGTCCGCAATGGAGTACCGCTTCTGGCAATTGTCGCAGGTGAAGTTCAAGGGGAGCGTCCGGCTCACTGGGGGGAAACTGGGTTCTGGATGCTACCGCTAGAAATCTCCCGCGCAAACCATCGGTTGACTCCGTCTTGCGCGCCAACTATGCAGCCGCCCTCTGTCTTCTCTCGGCCTTATTCAGAAGGTGGCGAATGCCGGCGAAGGACCTCGGATCGAAGTTCGTCTGCTACAAGTGCACGACGAAGTTCTACGACATGAAGAAGCCTGACCCGCTGTGCCCCAAGTGCGGCGCGGACCAGCGGGAAAGCCCTGCTCTCAAGCCTCAGCCCGAGGGACGACGCGGACGCTTGGCCGCCGCCCCGAAGGTCATCGAACCGATTGAACCCGAAGAGCCCGCCGCCGCGAGCGAGGATGAGGAAGAAGACCTCGACTCGTTCGATGACGACGAGACTCCGGCCGCGGAAACCGAAGAAGAAGAAACCTGAGTCGTGGGGTAGTAGGGACTCCCTGGCGTTCGCCGGGAGTCCCTGCGCCTCGGTGGTACCCACGAAGCCTTGAAGCCAGGCGTGCCCGTCGAGGGGCGCCGCCAAGGCTCCGTTCAGCGTGATGCGCCTGCCCGCGCTCCGCTCAGGTCCCCGACGCCAGCGACAGTTCCATCATCGCGCGGCGGATCTGCTCGTACAGACCAGGCCCCATCTCCTGCATCCCCACCGGACGGATGTCCTTGCGGGGCGGCTCCTGGTGCGTGTGTGACTGGCTCGTCAGAGTCGTCCGCTTCTTGGCCTGCTGCATGACTCGGCCCCCCTCTCGTGATGTTGCTCGCCAGTAATGTAGCAATTTTTCTATCGGGGCGGAAATGAAATCCGGATCACCCACGCCTCGACATCTAGAACGTGCAGCGCCGAAAATCTTTCAACCTTTTGCTACAGGCGCGAGCAGGTCCGTTACTTCAGGTCGCCCACCGCCCAGGATTGTTCGACCTCCACGACTTCCCCGGCGCGGACCGTCACGGTGTGCTCGGCCGGAGGCAGTCGCTCGTGCCAGAAGACGAGGGTGTGGGTGCCCTCTGGGACTTCCAGCCGGAAGCGCCCCTCCGGACTGGTGGTCGCGAAATAGGAGTGGTCGAAGGTCCGCACCACCGCGCGCATCCAGGGGTGGATGTCGCAGCGGACGGGCACGATGCCCGGCTCGGCCGGGAGCGGCTTGCGCGTGGTCATCCCCTCCAGCGGCATGGCCACGTTGAAGAAGGAGCGGGTGGAGCCGGAGGCGGCGCGCACGTTGTGGACGAGCGGATCAGAGTTGCGCAGCGTCAGGGAGGTGCCGGCCCGGGCAGCCAGGACGGGCGGCTCGTAGACGCACTTCTTCTGGTCCAGCACGGGCTCGGGCGGGAGGCTCGCTGGGACGGGGAGCCCCGCACCGGACTTGAGGGAAACCACTGTGTGGGCAAGTGCCCCTTCGGCGCCGACGACGAGGGAGCGGTCCTCCGCCTGCTCGCCACACACGGAGACGACGGTGCCGGTGGTGGGCGACAAGGTAGGGGCTGGAGGAGTCCCCGTGAGTCGGACGCGCCCCTCGAGGGTGCCCCACTTCACGTCGGCGGCGGGGCGCGCGGGCGAGGGAGCCGTCGCCGCGGGAGTGACGGGGGCCGAGGGAGCAGGCGTCTCGCGGCACGCGGAGACGAGCGCGAGGAGGAGCAACGGACGATGAAAGGTGGCGCGGAGCACGTGCCCGGTCTAACGGGTGCGTGAAGCTCTTTCAAATGGCGCGGAGCAATCCAAGGGCCCAGGGGATGACTCATGGTCCATTTGGGCGTTGGACCCTTATCACCCTTGTTGGTAGAAGAGCGCGCGGCCGTACACGGTGCGGCTCTGTGGGAGGCAGCAACTTTGCGGGAGAAATTGAAGGCGCTGGCGGAGCTTCAGAATGTGGACCTGGAGGTCGCATCGCTCCGGAAGGCCGCGGACGTCCACCCCCGTCAGATTGCCGAGCTGGAGCGGGAGTTGGGTGTAGCTCGCAGCGCCATCGAGGCTGAGCGCGCGCGCGTCACTGACATGGAGCGGCAGAAGGCGGAGCGCGAGCAGAACATCACGGACGAGAAGGACAAGGTGAAGAAGTGGGAGGCGCGGCTGAGCGAACAGCGCTCCACCCGCGAGTACTCCGCCCTCGCCCGTGAAATCGATATCGCCAAGAAGGCCAACCTGACGATGGCCGAGGAGCAGGTGGAGCTGATCAAGCAGCTCGGCCTGGCTCGCGAGGCCCTCAAGGGGAAGGAGGCCGACTTCGGGACGAAGCAGCAAGGCCTCTCGGCGCGAATGGCGGAGCTGCGCGGCAAGCTGGGCGAGTCCGAGGCGCAGGTGAAGGCGCTCGAGGGTCGTCGCTCCGGTGTGTCGAGCGCCGTCGATTCCAACCTGCTGCGACGCTACGAGGTCATCCGCAAGAAGAAGCTGCCCGCGCTGGTCGGCGTGGTGGCGGGCACTTGCCAGGGGTGCAACATGAACGTGCCCCCGCAGCTCTACAACAACCTGCGCACCTCGCTGGGCACGGACGTCTGCCCGTCCTGCAACCGCATCATCTACGCGGTGGAAGCCCTCCAGGAAACACCCGCGGCGGCGAAGTAGGCCGCCGATGACCGCACCGTCTCTCGTCGACATCCTCCGCCACATCGCGCGTGAGGAGCCGCTCTCGTCGACGGTGCGCACCTTCCGCGGACTCACGCGGGAGCGATTGGGTCAGCTTCTCGACGAAGCCGCCACCCGTCTGGGCCCTCCCGCGAGGGCCGAGAACGGAGGGGCGGCGGCCTCGGCTCCCGCCTCCCAGGCGGTGGAGCCACGCCCCTCCTCCGAGCCCCTTCCTCGCGTGCGCGTCTATTCGGACGGCGCCGCGAGAGGAAACCCCGGCCCCGCGGGCGCGGGCGCGGTGGTGACGGACCCCGAGGGGCACGTGGTGGCGCGGCTCGGCCGCTTCCTCGGGACGCAGACGAACAACAGCGCCGAGTACCAGGGCCTGCTGTTGGGCCTGAAGCACGCGAAGGCGCTGGGCGCGCGCGAAGTGGACGTCTACGCCGACAGCGAGCTGCTCATCCGCCAGCTCGACGGGCTGTACCAGGTGAAGAGCATGACGCTCAGGCCCCTCTTCGAGGAGGCGCGGCGGCTCCTGGCACTCTTCTCCAAGGTGAAGCTCCACCACATCCCCCGCGCGAAGAACGCGGAAGCGGATGAGATGAGCAACCGGGCCATCGACGAGCGGATGTAGCGCTCCTCCCCTCGGACGTCCCCTGGAGTGGACCGCTGTCCCGAGGCTGTTGTAAGGGACAGGTGCCGGAGTGGTCCGGGTGAACGCCGGCCACCGCAGTCATGGGTGGCGGGAGGAAAGTCCGGGCTCCATAGGGCAAGGTGCTGGCTAACGGCCAGTCGAGGCGACTCGCAGGAAAGTGCCACAGAAAACAGACCGCCCGTTCCCGCGAGGGGGCGGGTAAGGGTGAAACGGTGCGGTAAGAGCGCACCGCGTCTGGGGTGACTCAGACGGCACGGTAAACCCCACCTGGAGCAAGAGCCAATAGGAGCGCGTCCCCGCTGTTTGGGGGACAGGGATTGCCCGTCCCATGCGTTCGGGTTGCTCGCTGATGAGGCCCCTGGGTAACCAGGGCCCTAGATGAATGTTCATCGCCCGTTCCGAAAGGGGCGGGGACAAAACTCGGCTTACAGGGCCACTCCGGCGCTTTTCTTCGTGAGCCCTCGTTGAACCTGGCGGACGGCTGTCGCTCGCCGCGCTACGCGGCCCGTGACGTGGCGGCCCGCTTCATGGGCGGCACGGGCTTCACCACGCCCTGGGTCATCGAGCCGAGGTGCCCCAACCACTGGCGCAGTTCGGCCTCGTACGGCTGGTACTCGAGGTAGACGTCGCCGAAGGCCCCCGCGTCCGGCGTGCTTCGCAGCCAGAGTCGCAGCACGGATTCGGCACGAAGCTCCGCCAGTCCGATGGTGCCTTCGGAGACCGCGCCGATGGAGGGAGGCTGCGGCACGACGTCCTCGTCGAGGCGTGTCCGGAGCGAGGCGAGCTCCTCCCTTACCCGCGCCAGCGCCTCGCCAGAAGAGGACGGCACACTGGGCGCCAGCTCCTCGAGTCGCCGGACGAGCTCCGGGAGGACCTGGGACGTGAAGACGTCCAGCGCCGGGGCACTCCATCCGGAGCGGTGAGTGCTCATTCGCAGACACGCGCTCAGACGCTCCAGTTCGTCCGAGGACTGGAGCGCGTCGGGCCGGGCGAGCCACGTCTCGTAGAACGCCCGGAGGAACCACGCCTGCTCGTGCCGGACGACCACGATGGACCTGTTCCAGTCCCACACGGGGCTCAGCCCCACCTGCCGCAGGTTCCAGGTCTTGAAGCCGAAGTCGGCCAGGAACCGCGACAGTTCGCTCCAGCGCGCTGTCGGTTCGGAGAGCGAGTCGACGTACTCACGACACCGTCGCATGTCGTCGGCCGTGGCCTCGGGGTCACTCGCCACCAGGAGGCAGGCCTTCTGCCGCGCGCCCTGAACGACTTCGACACGCAGCGCGACCAGCGCTCGTCGCTCCGCCTCGAACCGCTTCTCGGACTCCCGGCTCGCGAGCCACTCTCCCGCGAAGAAGAACAGGGCGGCCACCGCCGCGCACCCCACGGAGCCCGCAATCGGCAGGCCCCACGTGAGCGGGAGTCCTTCCAATCCCCGCCCCGAGAAGAAGTACCGCCAGCCCACCCAGAGCGCGAGCGGCACGGGCATGAGTGCCACGAGCAACGTCCCTCGCTGCAGGGCCGCGTGAAGCCGCGTCACCCGGTGGCGATGCGCCTCCCCACTGAAGCCCAGCGTGACGACGACACCGAACAGGAGGGCAATGCCCAGCGCCAGGCCGACCAGGACTCCCAACACCACCCAGACCGTGTCCATCTCGCCCCCGTGGACCTCAGCGCCCGACGGGGACCTGCGCGATGAGGATGCGGTCCCTTCCGTCGTTGCGCACCGCGTCCCGGTTGGTCAGCGGCAGTCGGGCATCCGTCTTCGGGTCCCACAGCCCCAGCCAGATGTTGAGGGCCTTCGGGTTGGCGTCGGCGGGGAGGTAGATGGAGAACTCGTCCTTCACCGTCTCGCCCGGCTTCCACTGTGACGTGGGCAACATTCCGCCGGCCGGCAGGTGGTCCAGGTTCATCCGCTCCATGCGCCCGCCCGCGTCCTCGACGTGGACGAAGATGAGGTAGTCCGCGTCCAGGGCCTCGAGCACCTTGAAGTAGACGGTGACCTGGGCGCGCTCTCCGGGCGTCATCCGGCCGGGCTGGACGGTGGCGGCCACCAGCTCCACCTTGCCACCCAGGTTGGCGCCGTTGCGCACGGACAGGGGCGGAATCTGGGTGACGGTGGAGGCGCGCCGCTGCTCGGGACTCGCTCCGCCCGGGGCCTCGACGATGCAGGCACTGCCTAGCAGGAGGACCGACAACATGACGGTGGGGAGCTCGAGGCGCATGGCAGGCCGTTTCTACTCGGCCACGGGCGCTGCATCCACCGGCGTGTTGGTGTATGCGGAGCGGCGCACATGAAGACCCCCCATGCCCTCGACGCCCTGACCGCTCAGGTGCCGCCCGCCCCCTCCCCCGCTCCGACTCCGGGCGGAGAGACCACCCAGCCGGGGACGGGCATCCCTCCGTCGGACGGACTCACCACGGGCGACGTGGTGGGCATTGGTGGCGCCGCCCTCTTCGCCTTGCTGATGGTGCTGGCGGCTCGGAAGCTCTTCTTCCGCAAGCGCGCTCCCGAGCCAGGTCGGAAGCCCGGCGTCCCCGTCCCGGAGCAGAGGCCCGCGCTGCCCGCGGAGCGTCCCGAGCTGCGCGTGGAGCTGCCGCCCTCCGAGAAGGAGGCCGCCCGGCTGCGCGAGGTGGACGAGGCCCATTCCCGCGCCCAGGAGCTGGCTCGTCAGCGCGAGGAGGCTGCCCGCGCGGCCAGGACCACCACCGACGCTGGCGAGCGCGCCCGGCTCGAGGAGCAGGTCCGGGTCCTCAAGGAGCGCGAGGAGGAGGAGAAGCGCGCCGAGTACCGCGCGAAGAAGGCCGCCGACGAGGAGGCCCGCGAGCGGCGCAAGCGAGAGCAGACCGAGGCCCAGCGGCTCATGGAGGACGAGCGCGCCCGGGAGGCCGCTGTCGTCGAGGAGGCCCGTCGCGCCGAGGAGGCCGCCGCCCGCGCCAAGGTGGACGCCGAGGCCGGCCGTACGCTGGCGCAGGGCCTGGACAAGACGCGGAGCCAGGGCTTCATGGCCCGTCTCAACGGGCTGTTCGGCCAGCAGCGGCAGGTGGACGAGTCCGTGCTCGTGGAGCTGGAGGAGATCCTCTTCACGGCGGACATCGGCGTGCGCACGGCCAGCGAGTTGGTGGAGCTGGCTCGCGAGAAGCTCAAGCGCAGCGAGCTGAGCGACTCGAACCGCATCAAGGACCTCATCCGCACGGAGGTCGCCCGCATCGTCGACCTGCCGGTGCCGCGCTCGCTAGAGGGCGGAGGCCCACCGCACGTCGTCATGGTGGTGGGCGTCAACGGCGCCGGGAAGACGACGACCATCGGCAAGCTGGCCGCGAAGCTCACGGGCGAGGGCAAGAAGGTCGTCCTGGCCGCGGGCGACACGTTCCGCGCCGCCGCCACCGAGCAGCTCGACGTATGGGCCGAGCGCGCGAAGGCGCAGCTGGTGAAGGGCACCGAGGGTGGAGACCCGGGCTCCGTCATCTTCGACGCCATCAAGAAGGCCCAGGCCGAGGGCGCCGACGTCGTCATCGCCGACACGGCGGGCCGGCTCCACACCAAGGCGCCGCTGATGGAGGAGCTGAAGAAGGTCAAGCGCGTCATGGACAAGGCCATGCCCGGCACCCCGCACGAGGTGCTGCTCGTGCTGGACTCCACCAACGGGCAGAACGCGATTCAGCAGGCCAAGCAGTTCCATGAGGCCGTGGGCATCACCGCGATTGCCCTGACGAAGCTGGACGGCACCGCCAAGGGCGGCGTCATCATCGGCATCTGCGACGAGCTGAAGCTGCCCGTGGTCTGGGTCGGCGTGGGCGAGAAGATCGCCGACCTGCGCCGCTTCGAGCCGCGCGAGTTCGTCCACGCCCTCTTCGACTGACTTCCCCTGCCCTCACTGTCCCAGCAGCGAGGGCAGAATCGACTCCAGCAACTCCTTGGCCTGCGGGTCCAGACTGTCCACGTCCAACCCACTGCCAGCCCCCAGCGTGCCCATCACCGAGTCCAGGCTGGGCAGGCCCAGGTCATCATCGCCACGGGCCTCGTTCCACCAGCGCACGCGCAGCTTCTCCAGCGCCTTCGCATTCCCAGGGCTCGCCTTGGCCAGCTCCTTGGTGAAGCACTCCTTGCACGTCCACTTGAAGCGATACGTGTCCACGTAGGAGCGCAGGCCCTGGAAGAACGCGGTGTCGCCCACCAGCTTGCGTGACGCGTGGTGCAGCAGCGGCGCCTTGCCGTACACCAGCGCCCCGTACTCCGTCTCGTTGTCGAACGCGCCAGTGGGACGGTCTGCTCGCGCGTCCTCGCCGCCCGCCAGCCGGTACATGTGGTACGGCGACACCAGCAGCTCGCGCCGGAGCGACTCCGCCGCCGGCTTGCCGTGCTTCCACTCGATGTAGAGGAGCGCGGCGTACTGGGCCAGCGACTCGTCCACCACGGGCGCGTGGATGGGGTCCGAGCCCACGAGGCCCGCGAAGTACTGGTGCGCCACCTCGTGCGCGACGGTGAACTCCAGCGTGCGCTCCAGCGAGGCACTCAGCTGTGAAAAGGGCGCGGAGCCCGTAGGCCCCAACATCTCCAGCACCTCCTTCAGCTGCTCCACGTCCACCTGGCCCGCCACCAGCTCGAACGGGTCCTCCACGCCGCGATACAGCATGCTCGACACGGTGATGAGGCCAGGGAACTCCATGCCGCCCGCCCCTCCGGACAGCGGCGCCTCCACCACCCGGAAGTGCGTGTACGGCAGCGGCCCCAGGCGCTTCTCGAACTCCGCCAGCGCCGACGAGGCGTACTTCAGCACGCGCTCGCCCACCTCCTTGTCCTTCGCCGTGTAGTGGCTCTCCACCGTGACGCCATTCACCGTGGCCGTGGACACCGCGTAGCCCTTGGACACGAGGATGGGGAAGTCGCGCACCGCGCCCGCGGCGAAGGCGAAGCGCACGCGGCCGTCGCGCTCGGGCACCTCGCCCATCGCCGCGCCCGTGGCATGCACCGCCCAACCGGAGGGGACGGTGATGGACGCCAGCACGTGGGCCGGCGCGTAGAGCGCCAGGTCGCCGAAGCCCTGCGGTCCCGCCCAGGGCTGGCCCTTGTCGTCCATCGGCGGCACCTGGGGTACGACGCCCACCAGGCTCATGAAGTCCTCCGTGGCGGAGAACGCCCCATGGTCGCCCTTGGGCCCCTGTCCTCCACCGCCGAGGAGCGTCCCCGTGGGCTTCTCTCCCCTCGGGACGACCGCACGGACCGCCACGTCCAGCACCGCCGCCGCGCCCGGAGGCACCGGCTCCGTCAGGCGATAGCGGTACAGCGTGGGCTCCGGCTGCTCCAGGATGATGGGCTGGCGCCCCAGCCGCGCGTCGGACAGCACCACCCGCTTGCCCCCCTGCGCATTGGGCGTCACCCGCAGGTACAGCTCCGTCAGGGGCTTCTCGCGGGCCAGCACCTCCACCTGCACCCGCCCCTTCGCCTCGCGGGCGACGGGGTCCACCTCCAGCTGGACCCGGTAGCGAGGCAGCTCCTCCAGGGGCCCCAGCGCCTTCGCCGCGCGCTCCCGCTCGGAGGGCTTCAGGTGCTGGAGGCTCAGCTGCACCTCTGGGGAGACATCACCTTGGGCGGGCTGCCCGAAGAGCACGCACCACGACAGCAGGCCAGGCAGGAGCGTCCGCATGCGCGCATGCTAATTGACCTGGGGCACCACGGCTCGTCTAGCCTTCGTGGGCATGCACTCTCGAACGCTTCTCCTGGTCGCCGCCCTCGGGTGGACGGCGTGTGCGCGGAACGTCCCCGCGCCCGCCGCCGCTTCCGTTTCCTCGACTCCCCGCGCCGTCCGCCTCGTGGCCGACACGCCGCCCCAGGAAACAGAGTCCTTCGACAAGGTGCGCGATGACGTGGAGGTCGACACGGACGAAGGCGAGCGCACCCCTCGCGTCGTCACCTTCGGAGAGACCGCCGTGCTGCGCAGGGACGGGCAGCGGGCCCGCCTCTACGGCGACGCCAAGGGCACGCTCGGCTTCAGCGTGGACAACTTCCTGCTGATGGAAGTGCTCGACGGCCAGGGCAAGAAGGTGATGCGACGCGCCGTCATGGGCTTCACCGAGAGCGTCCACATCGGCAACCAGCAGGTCGACAACCTGGGCCGCCGAGCCTTCAGCTTCGAGCCCGGCGAGATTGACGTCACCGAGCTGCTGCCGGAGTCCGCGCCCTTCAAGGTCCGCGTCACCGTCCTGGACTCCTGGGGCGTGGGCCGCGTGTCGGACGTCTACCTGGTGCTCAGCGCCCCGGGAGAGCGCGCCGCCGAGGATGACCTGCGCGGCGAGTGAGCCGGACGACAGGCCGCGCTCCTCCGCCGACATGGCACGGGCGCGGCCTGGAACACCGAAATCTAGAAGCGCAACCCGCCGACCGCGGGCGTCTTGAAGACCCCTGCTCCCGCGCCGCCCGAGCGCGGGCTGCTACCCGGCTTCATGACGAGGTCGCAGGGCCCCCCACACAACGTCTCCGTAGGTGCCTTCGTGATGGTGGGGTCCCGCGTCGCCATCACCGCGCCCACGGTACCGGCGGCGACCACCGCGCCCACGCCCGCCCAGACGTACCAACGGCCGTACCAGGGCTTGCTGGAGCTCTCCACCTCCGCATCCGGAGACTCGCTGTCGAACGACAGGGCCGGGTTCGGCTCGTCCGGAATCGACGTCGAGGGGTCCAGCACCGGCGGAGTGCGCGGCGTGTCCCCTCCGCGCGGCGTGTTGCTCGCCACGGCCGTGTCCACCACGGGCCGCATCCGCCCCGTCAGCTCGTAGGTCGTCCCGGCCAGCACGTTGATGTTGTGGACGTGGGGCTTGTAGCCCTCGGCGCGGAACTCGATTTCCCGCGAGCCTGGCTTGAGGAGGATGTCGCTCAGCGGCACCGTTCCCACCTCGACGTCGTCCACCAGCACCACGGTGCCGGCCACGTCCGCCAACGCTCGCGCGAAGCCCATGGTGGCCTGCAGCACCACCTTGACCTCCGCCGTCGAACCTTCCTTCACGTCCAGCCGCCGGGTGAACTCCTCGTACCCAGGCTTGCGGACCACCACCGCGTGCTCGCCCGGCGTCACCGACAGCGTCATGGGGGTCGGCGTGAGCACACCCGCGTCGCGACCATCCAGCGTCAGCCGCGCGCCTCGGACGGAGCCGGTGATGAACACCGCCAGCTCCGTCTTCACCGGGGCCAGGGGCGCCAGGAGGCTGTCGTCGGGAGGCGGCACGTTCTTCTTCTTGCCGCCCTTCGCCGTGGCCTTGGAGCGCGCGGGCTTCTTCGTCACCTTCTCCGCCGCCGCCTTCTTCTTCTTCACCACCTTCGTCTTGGCCGGCTTCGCCTTCGTCGACTTCGACGACGGCGTGAGAGGAGCCAGGAGGTCATCGGCCTGCGCGAGCGCGGAAGACGGGGCCGCGAGGACGGCCACCAGCGAAAAGAGGACGAGGCGTCGAATGCTCATGACGGACCGAAGGTTAGAGAGTCGTCCAAGGGGAATCAAACGAAGTCCCTCCCAACCGTCCATTCAGCCAATATCCGCGCCCCATGCATCGCGCCCTGCCCTCATTGGCCCTCGGCTTCAGCGTCCTCTGCCTCACAGCGTGCCCCACCAAGGCGCCGCCCACAGTGGAGACGCGCCCCCCACCCGCGCCTCCCGTCCGCGTCCCACCTGGATGCGAGAGCAGCCAGGCAGGCGAGTATCACCACGCCGACAATCCGGCCTTCCGCTACCACGGCGAGGATGATGGCGGGACGCTGTCGCTGACCGTCGTGCGGGCTCGCGCGGACAGCGACGCGGGCACGGAGCCTCCCGACTCCAGCACCGCGTCCATCGTCCTCGAGCGCACGCCCGGAGGCTTCGTGGGCGAGACGCGCGCCACGGGCTTCAGCGGCTCGGGAGCGCCCTGCCCCGTCTCGTTCCCCACGGAGCTGGAGGCGTGTGACGACGCGGGCCTCACGCTGCGCGCGGTGGCCAGCACGTCCATCGACGAAGGGTGCCGGCCTTCCCGCTCCGGCCCGCCTCCGGTGAGGCTGCGTCAGGTGCTGCTGAGAGACCCGCCGGACGCGGGCCTCTAGGTCCGAAGCGACTCCAGCCACCGCGCCCCGAAGCGAAGGGGCGCGGGGCGAGTCATCCTCAGGCGGCGCGGCGCGCCTGCTCCTCGGCGGGAGTCACCGCGGGGCTGGCGTCAGCGAGCTTCACGCGGCCGGCCAACCCCTGCAGCAGGCTGGAGATGCCGACGTAGAGGAAGCCCGCCTGGAACAGGATGATGAAGGGCAGCGACGTGTAGATGCGCGCGTCGATGGCGAACCACAGCGCCCCGGTGAAGTACGCCGCGAACAGCAGCTCCACCACCGGCATCAGCGTCTTGCTGCCGCGGTACGCCTTCTTCACCGCGATGACCTTCTTGCCCTCGGCGCCCGTCTTCGGCGTGCGGGCGAAGCCCGACTGCTGGTTGAGCAGCGCCTCCGCCACGGCCTTGGCGTTGTTGATGGCCAGGCCGATGCCCAGGCTCATCAGGAACGGCAGGTACTTCACCCGCTCCCAGCCCGTCACGCCCCGCTCACGCTGCGCGGCGACGTAGAAGAAGCACACGCTCGCCGTCGCGGAGACGAAGAAGGGCAGGTCCAGGAACAGCGTGCCGTAGAGGCCGTGCTGGAAGCGCACCACCATGCTGATGGGCATCAGCACCGACAACAGCACCATCAACAGATAAGCCATGTTGTTGGTGAGGTGGAAGAACGCCTCGCGCTTCACCGCCAGCGGCAGGTCGCTCTTGAGGATGGTGGGCAGCAGCTTCTTCGCCGTCTGGATGGAGCCCTTGGCCCAGCGGTGCTGCTGGCTCTTGAAGGCGTTCATGTCCACCGGCACTTCGGCCGGGGAGATGACCTCCGGGAGGAACACGAACTGCCAGCCCTTGAGCTGGGCGCGGTAGCTCAGGTCCAGGTCCTCGGTCAGCGTGTCGTGCTGCCAGCCACCCGCGTCGGCGATGGTGCCGCGACGCCAGATGCCCGCGGTGCCGTTGAAGTTGAAGAAGCAGCCGGAGCGGTTGCGCGCCGTGTGCTCGATGATGAAGTGGCCGTCCAGGAAGATGCTCTGGGCCTGCGTGAGGATGGAGAACTCACGGTTGAGGTGCCCCCAGCGCACCTGCACCATGCCCACCTTCGCGTCGGAGAAGAACGGCACCGTGCGCAACAGGAAGTCGGGGCTCGGCACGAAGTCCGCGTCGAACACGGCGACGAACTCGCCCCGCGCCACCTTCAGCCCATGCTCCAGCGCGCCCGCCTTGAAGCCCTCGCGGTTGACGCGGTGGATGTAGACGATGTCGTGGCCCTTCTGCCGGTGCCGCTCCACGCACGCCCGGGCGATGCCACACGTCTCGTCCGTCGAGTCGTCAAGAACCTGGATTTCCAGGAGGTCACGCGGATAGTCGATGCGGCACACCGACTCCACCAGGCGCTCCACCACGTACATCTCGTTGAAGATGGGGAGCTGGATGGTGACGCGTGGAAGCTCCTTCAAAGGGCTCTTGGGCGTCGGCAGCTTGAACTTGTGCCGGTAATACAGGAACGCCATTCGGTACCGGTGCGAGCCGTAGACTGCCAGCACGCACAGGACGCTGAAATAGACGCCCAGGAAGATGATCTCGACGGTGGTCATCAGTGACGCTCAGCCCCTCCCGCGCAGCCCCCGTGGCCCGCGGTCCTTCCTTGCGTGGCGGCATCGGAATCCCGTCTCACGCCGACCGCCGCCTGCTGGGTCCGCTGAGCCCCCGTCCCGTATGTGCCCGAAAAGACAAGGCTTTAACCATCCAGGACTGATCGGCGCCGGACAATAGGGATGCGTCAAGGGCGTGTCAAATTATTCCCGGACTTTGAACGTTCCGTTCAGGTCTCAGGTGACACCACGCGTCACTGGTATTTCGAGGAGATCCAAGAGGTTGGCGCCGGGGCTGAGGCGGCGCCAGGGCTCGGACTACCCGGGAGGTCAGCTCACCGCGCGGCGAGGTTCGGCGACGGTGGGAGCGGGGGCGACAACAGGCGCGTCCATGACACCCGCCTCGTCGCGGGTCGCCAGCGAGAGGATGCGGTCGACGAGCTCCGGGAAGTCCACGCCCGCATGGGCGGCAATCTTGGACAGGAGGCTGGTGGGGGTGAAGCCGGGCAGCGTGTTGACCTCCAGCACCACGTCGTTGTCGGTGTCGGAGCACAAGAGGTCCACGCGGCCGTAGCCCCGGCAGCCCAGGGCGCGGTACGCCGCGAGCGCCAGCGCCTCCACGTTGGCCACGCGCGTGGCGGACAGGCGGGGCGGGAGGAAGTAGCGCGAGCCGCCCTTGTACTTGGCGTCGAAGTCGAAGCCCTCGCGCGGGGTGGCCACCTCGCAGCTGCCCAGCACCTTGTCGCCCACGATTCCCACCGTCACCTCGCGGCCGGGGACGAAGCGCTCCACCAGCGCCTCGCCGCCGAAGCGGCACGCCTCGGCCACCGCCGCGACGAGCGACTCCGGCTCGTGGACGATGGACAGGCCCACCGACGAGCCCCCGCACGCGGGCTTCACGATGCAGGGGAAGCCCAGGTCGCCGTGCAGCCCCAGGGCGCGTCCGGCGTCGTCACGGCCCACGCGGTACCCCTGGGGCGTGGACAGGTTGTGCAGACGGAAGAGCTTCTTGGCCATGGGCTTGTTCATCGCCAGCGCCGAGGCCAGCACGCCCGAGCCCGTGTACGGCAGCTCCAGCAGCTCCAGGAGGCCCTGCACCCGGCCGTCCTCGCCCATGCGCCCGTGCAGCGCGATGAAGGCCACGTCCAGCTCCGCGGCGCGCAGCGCCCGGTCCAGCCCTGGCCCCGCGAAGACCCGGGTGACCTGATGGCCACGGGACTCCAGCGCGGCGACCACGGCCTCTCCCGTCTTGAGCGAAATCTCCCGCTCCTCGCCCCACCCGCCCATCAGCACTCCGACGCGCTTGCCCATGTCGATGAAACCTCCTTGGGCCCACGACAGAGCACGGCGGATGCCAACCCCTCCCGGGAGGGCAGCTCCCCGGCTTCGCCCCGACAGTCCCCGTGGGAACGCGGGTTTGCATCGGCGGGAGGGCGGCCGGGCGGGCGTGTCCCCGAGGACACGGCGTGGCAACCGGACCACGCGAAGCGAGGGGCTGTAGGAACTACCGCCCCTCGCCGGTGGGGACTACGGCCGGCCCGCGTCCACGGGGCCCGCGTCCACGGGGCCCGCGTCCACCGGACCCGAATCCACGGGCCCAGGCCCGGGGACGCCCGCGTCGGTACCTGAATCCGGGCGGCCCGCGTCAGGGACGGCGGAGTCATCACGGATGCAACTGCCGTCCTCGCAGGCAAAGCCCGTGAGGCACTGGTTGCGTTCGTCGCACGGCTGGCCCTCCTCGTCGAAGTCGACGAGGAGGCTGCACGCGGACAGGCCCAGGGACAGGGCCGCGAGGGGGATGAGGAAACGAAGGGGACGGCGCATGGCTAGTAATTCCGGAGATCGTCTTCGTCGATGGACGGCCGCTTCTTCTTCTCGTCTTCCTCGCGCTTGCGCTTCTCCTCTTCGTCGCGCTTGCGCTTGGCCTCCGCCTCCGCTTCGTCCTTCTTGGTGCGCTCCTCCAGCTCGCGACGCTGGCGCTCCACTTCATCCCGCTTGCGCTGCTCCTCTTCGCGCTGGGCGGCCTCTTCAGCCTTCGAGCGGCGCGTGTCCTGGGTGCGCGTCGTGGGCGGAGGGGCCGGCTCGGTCGCCGGAGGTGGCGTCTTCGCGGCGGGGGCGGCGGGCGTCGTCTTCGCGGCGGGGGCGGCGGGCGTCGTCTTCGCCGGGGGCGGCGGAGGCGGCATGGGCAGGGACTCGCCCACGGGCCTGGTGCCCTTGGGAGGCGGCGGCATGCTCAGCGAGTCGCTCTTGCCGTCGCTCTTCGCCGGCGGCGGCGTGGCCCGCGACTTCTTCGGCGTGGGCGTGGGAGCGGGCTTGGAGTCGCCACCACCACCGCCACCACCGGAGAAGGCGAAGTAGCCGCCCAGGCCCGCGGCGACCGCGCCGGTGAGCAGGCCGATGTCCGCGACGAGCGCGTACGTCTTGCCCGTGTCCTTGAAGTCCTGGGCCCGGGGGCTCGTCTGGGGCGCGCGGCGGAAGTCATCCTCCTTCGAGGACGCCTCCATGCCGAAATAGATGCCGCCCGCGAGCAGCGCCACGCCGGTGGCCATCAGCACGTAGCCCATCGTCTTGCGGTTGGCGCCAGCGCCGCCCGAGAAGTGCGTCACCGGCTTGTTGCCGGCGAGCCGGGCCGTGTCCGCGCCTACCAGGGAGGACAAGAGCGCGTCGGAGCCGGTGGCCATGGCCTCACCCGCGGGCACCGCGCCCACGGAGTAGCCCAGGTTGTGCCCGTCCGTGACGTCGAGCCGGAGGCCCGTCACCTGGAGCGGCGCGGTGCCCGTGCCACCGCGCACCAGCAGCGCCAGCACCTGGGACACGCCCGCGAGCGCACCCAGCTCTCGCAGGGCCACGTCCCGCTCCGCCCCTTCCGGCTTGCGGACGACGCGGTCGGTGATGGCCTGCAGCGCGCGCATGGACGCAGCGGGGGCCAGCGTGAGCTTCGTGTCACTCTCTCGCGCCCGGCGCTGCTCCACCTCGAAGCCCGGCGCCATCACCGTCACGAAGTGGTCCGCGGGCGTCAGCCCCTTGAGTTCCACCGGAGAGACGCCCCGGAACTGGCCGTCCACGTACACCTGCGCGGGCACGGGCTCGGTGCTCACCGACAGCGTCCCCGTGGAGCCGGCCAGCGCCGCCTTGCGCTCCTTGTCCACGAAGGCCATGTCGTCCGGCGGGAAGAAGTTGGGCGAGAACTGGGCGCGGGGGTCCACCGCCAGCACCGCGCGAATCTCCAGCTGCGCCGCCGTGCCCTCGCCGTTGGCCACCTGCGAGGCCGCCTTCATCACCCGGGCGCGGCTCAGGTCGCCGAAGTTGCGCGACAAGTCGCTCGCCTCGAACGCGCGCGCCGCCCTGTCGAACTGCTGCAGCGCCTTCTGCGTGTCCAGCTCGTCGTACGCCGTCTGGCCTTCCTTCATGGCCGCGGCACCCTCGGCGGCCTTCGCCTCTCGCGCCGCCTTGCCCTGCGCGTCCAGCGCGTCCGTCAGCCTCACCAGCTCCAGTCGGCCGGAGCGCGCCACCGACTGCTCGGCCCAGTACGCCAGCCGCGCCGCCTCCGTTCGTGATGTCGCATCCAGCGAGATGGCCACCACCGTCACGGAGGACGGTGAGGCGGTGGGTACTGCTCGGGGAGTCAGTCGGAGGGGGAGGCTCGACTGCGCGGCGGCGGGGCCCACGGCCAGCATGCCCACCAACCACCCGCTGAGGGCCGCGTGCATCGCGCGTTTGCTCGAAGGTCGCATCACTCGTTCACCTTTGTCCGCCCGCCATCAAACGGAGGTCTCGCCGAAAAGCAAGGGGGAAGGAGTCCTCAACGACCCTCGGCGCGAGCCGGAGAGCGCCCCGGAGCAGCGGAGAGGCCGTTGAGGTACTCGAGTGAGACCTTGAGCGGATAGTCCTTGAGCGACGCGGTCGCCTCCCACGGCGCCAGGTTCTCCGGCAGGCCCCGAGGCGCGGGCGACGGCGACTCGGAAGCCGCGGTGGACTCGGCGCGGAAGTGGCGCTGGAGGTCCTTCTCGCGCGGCGTCTCGCGGCCCGGCTTGCCACCGGGTTCGTCCGGCACGACGTAGTCGGGAGTGATTCCCCGCTCCTGGATGCTGCGGCCCTTGGGCGTGTAGTAGCGGGCGATGGTCAGCTTCAAACCGGAGCCGTCCTCCAGCTCGATGACCGTCTGCACACTGCCCTTGCCGAACGTCTGCGTGCCCAGGACGGTGGCGCGGCCATGGTCCTGGAGCGCGCCGGCCACGATTTCGGACGCGGACGCGCTGCCCGCGTTGACCAGCACGACGACGGGGTAGTTCTTCTCCGTGTCGCGGTCCTTGCTGCGCTCCTCGGTGGAGTTGCGGCCGTCGCGGCCCCGCGTGGAGACGATGGGCAGGTTGCCCGGCAGGAAGCGGTCGCTCACCGCCACCGCCTGGTCCAAGAGGCCGCCCGGGTTGTTGCGCAAATCCAGCACCAGGCCGCGCAGCTCCTTGCCGCCGTTGAGGCCGCGCAGCCTGTCGAGCTCCTTGCGCAGGTACTGGTCCGTGCGCTCCTGGAAGTTCTTCACCTTGATGTGGCCGAAGCCGCCGTACAGCTCGCTCTCCACGGAGACGATGCGGATGTGGTCGCGGATGATGGCGATTTCGCGAGGGGCGCTGAAGCCCTGCCGCAGGATGCTCAGGAGCACGCGTCCACCGGCGGGGCCTCGCATCTTCTGCATGGCGCGCCCCACGTCCATGCCGCGCGTGCTCTCTCCGTCGATGCCCACCAGCTCGTCGCCCGCCTTGATGCCCGCGCGCGCCGCCGGCGTGTCGTCGATGGGCGCCACGACGACGATGCGGTCATTCTTGCGCGCGATTTCGATGCCCAGCCCACCCCACTCGCCCGAGGTGTCGATCTTCATCTCGCGGAAGACATCTGGCGGCATGAAGACGGTGTGCGGGTCCAACGTGTCGAGCATCCCCTGGATGGCGCCGTAGACGAGCCGCTCCTGGTCCGGCGCCTCCACGTAGTTGTTCTCCACGTAGGACAACACGCGCGCGAACGTCTCCAGCTGGCGGTAGGTGGCGTCGTCCTTCTCCGCCCGCGTGGCGCGCGCGCTGTTGGAGACTGGAGCGGGCACACCCTTCTTCTCATCGGCGGCCGATGGCCCGGACAGGAGGAGCAGCGCGACCAGCGCCGCGCGCCATGGCTGGTGGAGACCCGTCACGTCGGTACGTCCTTTCGCGGTGAGGCTCGAAGGGGCGTCCCAGTCTATACCCGGCCCTCAGAGGCTCGACGCATCCGCGAAGCGCACCAGGTGCGACACCAGCTCGTCCGGACGCTCCATCTGCGGCACGTGCCCGAAGCCCTCCACCACCCTCACCTGCGCGTGCGCGGGCAGGTGGGCGCGGAACCAGTCCAGCGAGCGCGTCGGCAACAACCGCTCGCTACCGCCCCACAGGAAGAGCACCGGCATGGACAGCTTGCGCACCGCCTCCGGCTCCAGGCTGAGCCGGGAGGCCATCGCCTCGGCGGTGAGGGCCTTCACGGTGGGTGTGTCGTAGAAGCGGCGCAGCTCGGTCGCCAGCAGCAGCGCCGGCAGCGGCGCCTGGTGGAACAGCCGCCGGGTGAAGGCGCGAGCCTCCGCGGGCGTGCCCACCTTGAAGGAGTTGAGCAGCGCGGTGCTCTCCTCCACCGGCAGCTCCGCGCCCGCGGGCGCCACCAGCACCAGCGCGCGCACCCACTGCGGATACTCCGACGCGAGGCTCACCGCCATCGCCCCGCCCAGCGAGTTGCCGACGACGAAGGCCGGCTCCTTCACCTCCTGCTCCACGAAGGCGCGCAGCACCTCGAACTGGTTGCGCACGCAGACCTGGCCGCCGCAGTACTCGGTGGAAAATCCGTGTCCCGGCAGGTCCGGCGCGACGACGCGTGAGAAGCGCTTCGCCAGGCCGAAGAACGTGCGCCCGAAGCCGTTGGCCGAACCGCCCAGCCCGTGCACCAGCACCACCGGCGGCCCCTTCCCCTGCCCCTTCAGCGAGTAGAAGTGCACCGACTGCCCGCCGACATCGACTGTCGAGGACTGGACACCTCGCGCCACCAGGACGCGCCGTACCGCCTTCTGCATTCCGCCCATGAGGTCCATGCGCTCGCCTGCTCCTCTCGTACCGGGAGTCCGTGACTCAGGATAACAAGCCCCGCACCACTTCGCCGCAACGCGTCATTGCATGGGAGCCAGCCAGGGAGCCGGGTCGACGGCCTGCCCGGCCTTTCGGACCTCGAAGTAGAGGTACGAGCCCTTGAGCGAGCCCGTGTCTCCCACCTCGCCCACCAGTTCGCCCGAGGCCACGGCGGCGCCCAGCTCCAGGGCGATGGAGGACAGGTGGGCCATGAGCGTGTGGTAGCCGTCGCCGTGGTCGACGATGAGCAGGTTGCCGTAGCCCCGCAGCGAGCCCGCGTAGACGACGGTGCCGTCGGCCACGGCGACCACGGGCGTCCCCGAGGCGGCGCGGATGTCGAGCCCCTTCTGCACGGTGACGGTGTTGAAGCGCGGGTTGACCACCTTGCCGAAGGCCACCTCGATGATGCCGCGCGTGGGCTGGGGCAGCTTGCCGCGCAGGGCGCCGAAGCCGTGCGTGGCGGGGACCTCCTTCAGGTCGCGCACCACCAGGGACAGCTCCGCGTCCGCCTGCTCCAGCTCCTTCACCGCGCGACGGGCCAGCTCCGCCTCGCCCGCGAGCGAGCCCACCACCTCCTCGAGCGCCTCGTGCTGCGCGCGCGCAAGCCGCTCCTGCTCCTGGAGGAAGGTAACCCGCGCGGCCAGCGAGGCCTGGAGCCGCTTCAGCTCGAGCGTGGACTGGCGCTGCAGGTGGGCCACGCGCTGCACGCCGCGCAAGAGGTCCAGGTCGCCGGACATGCTCGCCTCCAAGGCGCGCGCCCGCCACACCAGCGCGGAGAAGTCCTCCGCGGACAGGAGCACCTCCAGCGGCCGGCGACGCATGACGCGGTAGAGCGTGCGCAGGCGGGGGGACAGGCGACGAAGCTGCACGCGCAGCGCCTCGCGCAGCAGCACCTCTTCGCGCTCGGCCAGGATGACGCGCTTGCGGAACACCGCGAGGTCCGCATCCAGGGCCCGCACGCGACGCCGGGAGAAGGCGACCATCTCCTCCATCAACTCCAGGCCTTCGAGCACCGTGAGCTTCTTCGATTCGACCAGCGCCAGCGTCGCGCGCTGCGCGGCGAGCTTCTCGCGCAGCTCGGACTGCTCGGCCTCCTCCAGCTTCTGCGCGTGCGCGGGGAGGCTTGCCAGCACCAGCGCCAGGGCGAGGACGAAGGACCGGCTCATACGCGCAGGAAACGCCCCACCGCGACGAAGCTGCCGCCCAACCCCAGGCCGCACCCCGCGCCCACCAGCTCCATCACCAATCGCGGCTCCACCCACGGCGCCGCCACACCCGGACCCAGGAGGAACGCGAACAGCGAGCCCAGCGTGGGTCCCACCAGCCGACCGAAGGCCCACAGCCCGAGCAGCGCCACGCCCGCGCCGAGCAGCCCTTGAAGCAGCCCCTCCAGCAGGAATGGCGCCTTGACGAAGCGGTCCGTGGCGCCGACCAGCTTCTGGATTTCAATCTCCTCGCGCCGCGAATAGATGGCGAGCTGGAGCGTGGCCGCGACGATGACCACGGTGGCGCTCAGCACGACGACGAAGGCCACCAGCGAGCCGAAGCGCAGGGCCCGGGCGATGGCCGTCAGCCGCTCCACGGCCTGCTCTCCGTAGTCCACGCCGGACACTCCGGGCAGCGCGCGCAGCTCCTTCGCCAGGGCCTGGAGCGCCTCGGGCGTGCGCTGCTCCGGAGGAACGCGCAGCTCCAGCGCCGCGGGCAACGGGTTCTCCGGCAGCTCCGACAGGGCCTCGCCCAAGTCCCCCAGCTCGGTGCGAAGGCGCGCGAGCGCGGCATCCGGAGGAACCAGCGTCACCTGGCCCTTGCTGAGCTCCTCGACGCGAGCGCGCACGCCGTGCGCCTCGTCCTGTCCCAGCTCCGGCGCCAGATACACCGTGACTTCGACTTCGCCGCCCAGCGACGCGAGCAGGTTGTCCAGCACCCGCGCGCTGCCCCGCGCGAGCCCCGCGGAGAAGAGGGCAATCGCGATGGTCGTCACCGCGATGAAGTGCACGAAGGGCGAGTGCTTGAGCCCCACCGCCGCCGAGCGCCAGAAGTACCGCGTCTTCGCCAGCGCGCTCATACCACCATCCGTCGCGCCGCCTTGACGCCGTCCTCGTCGGAGACAATCTGCCCGCGCTCCAACCGCACCGTGCGCTTCTGGTAGCGCGCCAGCAGCGTGGCGTCGTGCGTGGCCACCACCACCGTGGTGCCTCGGATGTTCACCTGGGTGAGCAGGTCCATGATTTCGACGGTGAGCGCCGGGTCCAGGTTGCCGGTGGGCTCGTCCGCCAGGAGGATGGTCGGGTCATTCACGAGCGCGCGCGCGATGACCACGCGCTGCTGCTCTCCACCCGACAGGCGCAGGGGGAACGAGTTCGCCTTGTGCTCCAGGCCCACCAGCTTCAGCATCCGCCGCACCTTGTCGCGAGCCGCCGCGCGCGGCACGCCCAGCACGTCCAGCGTGAAGGACACGTTGTCCTCCACCGTCCGGTGCGGCAGCAGCTTGAAGTCCTGGAACACGACGCCGATGTTGCGGCGCAGGTAGGGCACGGCGGACTCGCGGATGCGGGCGATGTTGCGGCCCCCCACCAGAATCTGCCCCTTGGTGGCCTTCTCCGCGCAGAAGATGAGCTTGAGCAGCGTCGTCTTCCCCGCGCCGGAAGGGCCCGTGAGGAACACGAACTCGCCCTTCTCCACACTGAGGTTGATGTCCGAGAGCACCGGCGGATCACCGGGATACGCCTTGTAGACGTGGAAGAATTGAATCATGGCGCGGCGCGGGAGAGCGCCAACCTACCACGGCCGGGCGCATGCGACCCACGCACGCCGGGAAGGATGCCGGGCTTTCCACTCCCACCCTCGGCGACACCTGTGCGACGGTGCCGCGCCATATGAGCGAGCAGGCCGCGCGGCGTGCGACGACGGGACAGTGGGTGGGACGCATCGCCGGACCCGTGGCCGCCGCCCTTATCTACGGGATTCCCTCGGGTCTGCACACCCTGCCGGGCCTGGACCACCGCCCCGCCGCCGCGGCCGCCGTCGCCGCGTGGATGGCCCTCTGGTGGTTCACCGAGGCCGTCCCCATGGCGTGGACGGCCGTGCTCCCCGTGGCGCTCTTCCCGCTCCTGGGCGTCTTCGACACGGACAACGTCGCCGTCGCCGTGGGCCGCGCCACCCTGCCCTTCCTGGACCCCTACATCTTCCTCTTCATGGGCGGCATGGCCCTGGGCGCGGGCATGGAGCAGTGGGGACTGCACCGGAGAATCGCCCTGCTCATCATGCGCGCCGTCGGCACCGGGCCGGAGCGGCTGCTGTTCGGCATGCTCGCGGCCACCGCCGCCGTGTCGCTCTGGATTTCCAACACCGCCACCGCGGTGATGATGGTGCCCATCGGCATGGCGCTGCTCGTCCAGCTCCGCACCGCCGAGGGACGGCCCCTGGAGCACTTCGGCGCGGCGCTCATGCTGGCCGTCGCGTACGGCTCCAACATCGGCGGCATCGGCACCAAGATTGGCAGCCCCACCAACTCCGTCTTCGCGGGCGTGGTGTCGCGCCGGCTGGGCACCGACGTGGGCTTCGTCGAGTACATGGTGGCCGCCCTCCCCTTCGTCCTCATCTTCCTGCCACTGACGTGGGCAGTGCTGTGGCGCTGGGCGCGGCGCGACAAGATGGGGCCCGGCCAGGGCGGGGACGTCATCGCCCGCGAGCTGGCCCAGCTCGGCCCCCTCTCCCGGGGCGAGCGCACGGTGGGCCTCGTCTTCTTCGTGGCCGCGATGCTGTGGATTTTCGGCGACCCGCTGCGCGAGGTGCTCGCCGGGCCGGTGGCCCGCGCCTTCAATGGCTTCAAGCTGGGGGGCAAGCACTACGAGGCCACGGTGGCGATACTCGGCGCCGTGACGCTGCTGGTGCTGGGGCGCCTGTCCGTGGCGGCCCTGCGGCGCGTGCCCTGGGACACGCTGCTCCTCCTGGGCGGAGGCTTCGCGCTGGCGGCGGGCATCGAAGCCAGTGGCCTGGCCTCCTGGATGACCTCGCGCCTGTCCGGCCTGGAGTCACTGCCAGTCCTGGTGCAGCACGGCATCGTCGCCAGCGCCACCATCCTGCTGTCGGCCATCGCCTCCAACACGGCCACGACGAACGTCATGCTCAACGTGCTACCGGCCTCGCGGCCCTTGCTGGCGGTGAGCACCTTCGCGGCCTCGTGCGACTTCGCGCTGCCCGCGGGCACGCCGCCCAACGCCATCGTCTTCGGAAGTGGCGTGGTGCGCCTGCCGGTGATGATGCGCGTGGGAGTGCTGCTGGACCTGCTCGCCGCGGCGGTGCTCACGGTGTACGGAGCAACCTGGGTGGCGTGGGTGCTGCCCTAGTCGGGAAGCGTCGACTTCCCGACACCGCGCTCCCGGGGCGACGTGCCACCAGGGAGCCGCGGGCTACTGGTCGCCTTCTCCGGCGAGGTAGCTGAGGATGACCTCGTCGAGGCTCTTCTCGGAGATGAGGTCCTCTCCGAACAGCGTCTCGACGCCAACCTCGTTGATCTTCGGCTTCTCCTTCAGGGCGCGAGCGGCGGCGACCTCGGGGGGGAGCGCGGGAGGAAGGGGCGCGACGGGAGCGACGACCACCGGCTTGGGCGCTACCGGCTGATGGCCGGGCTGCATCTTCGCGTGGGCCTGTTCGGCCTCCGAGGCAAGCTGGCCGGGCTGATAGTGCCGGACCGTCGACTCGAAGTTGTCGTACACGTTGTTGATGAGATTGCGCAGCATCTCCTTGTGCTGCTCTTCCATCAACTCGCGGACCACTTCCGCCAGACTCTCCGCGTTGAGGATGTCCGAGTAGGACGTCTTCTTGGACGCGAGGATGTTACCGCCCACGAACAGGTGGGTGATGATGTGGGGATTGTTGACGCCCGAGTCCTCGGTCTGGACGTGGTAAACCTTCCCCTTGTGCTTGATGTTGTGGTTGAAGCCGGTGACGGCCTTCTCGAAGGTTTTCGTCATTGCCGAGTGGGCGGACCGTACCAGCCGCTTCCCCACGACACAAGGTAAGCGTCAACCCCGCATGTCGCGCCCTGGCTGGCTGGCCCCCAGACGCGCGCAATTCTTGCGGTCCACGCCCGTCTGCCGTGCAGCCCACCCTTCGTGCGGGAACGCGACCTCCGTCCGTTGAAAAGCCGAAAGCGGCTGGGGTACGTACAGGGCATGCGGTGCGGTGTTGAGCGGCGCCAACGTCCAGGACTCCACGGATGAAGAAGACGAACGAGATCAAGAACAAGGTTCGCCTCCAGGACGCCCAGGTCCTGGCCGAAGGCTACTCACCCGCCATCCGTGCCATGGAGATTGGCGCCATCGTCAGCTTCATCGCGCTGGAGCTGTTCCTGGTGTACCGGCTCTACAACAACCCGCACGGCGGCCCGTGGCTGCTCCTGAGCGCGGTGCTGCTGGGCTACCTGGCCGCGGACTTCGTCTCCGGCTTCGTCCACTGGATGGGCGACACGTGGGGCTCCACGGAGATGCCGATTCTGGGCAAGGCGCTCATCCGCCCCTTCCGCGAGCACCACGTCGACGAGAAGGCCATCACCCGCCACGACTTCGTGGAGACCAACGGCAACAACTGCCTCATCTCCCTGCCCGTGGCCGTGGCCGCCGTGAGCATGCCGCTCACCAGCTCCGGCTGGGTGTTCTGCGCCAGCTTCCTGGGCGCGATGATCTTCTGGGTGATGGCGACCAACCAGTTCCACAAGTGGTCGCACATGGACTCGCCGCCGGCCATCATCGGCTTCCTGCAGCGCGTGCACCTCATCCTGCCGCCGGCGCACCACCGCATCCACCACACCGCGCCCTTCAACAAGTACTACTGCATCACCGTGGGCTGGCTGAACTGGCCGCTCAACGTGGTGCACTTCTTCCCGCTGGCGGAGCGCCTGGTGACGTTCGTCACCGGCCTCGTCCCCCGCGAGGACGACATCGGTGACGAGGCCGCCCGCGCGCTCGTCGAGGCCCAGGTCGCCGCCGAGGCTCCCGTCGTCCAGGCCGCCAAGGAGCTGCTCACCAAGGCCACCACGCCGGAAGAGGCTCCGCCCGTCACCGTCACCACCCGCCCGTCCTGAGCGGGCTGTCACGGGCGACGAACGCCCGTGGCACCGTGACTCGAGCGCGGTCCAGGCATGCAGCGCGCTGGACCGTCGATGAGGGATTGAGGCCCGCGAACCGCGCGAGCGCCCCCCTCCGGCTCAGAACTTCAGGTCCACCTGCTCGGCGGAATCGATGGGGCGGCCGAGGAACCTCGCCCCCACTTCCATGAAGCGCTCGGGCACGTCCGTCACGTAGTACGCGTGGGACGGGGCGCTCATCCCGGCCGGGGCCAGCAGCTCCTCGCGAGCCAGCAGCGCCGCCACCGCCAGCGCGGTGGCCTCCGCCGAGTCCACCAGCGCGACGTCGGGCCCCACCACCTCCGCGATGACGCCCTTGAGCAGCGGGTAGTGGGTGCAGCCCAGGACGAGCGTGTCCACGCCGTCCCGCGCGAACTCCCCCAGGTACTCACGCGCCGTCAGCAGCGGCACGTCGCCCGTCGTCCAACCCTCCTCCGCCAGCGGCACGAAGAGCGGGCAGGCGCGCGCCTTCACCTTCACATTGGGATTCGCGGCCTCCAGCGCCCGCTGATAGGCCCCCGAACGGATGGTTCCAGGCGTGCCGATGACACCCACGCCACCGCCCCGCGTGCGCGCCAGGGCCGCCTGGGCTCCAGGCTGGATGACGCCCACCACCGGCACCGGCAGCGCCGCTTCGAGGGCCGGCAGGGCCGCGGCGGAGGCCGTGTTGCACGCCACCACCAGCAGCTTGATGCCGCGCTCCAGCAGGAACTCCGCGTTCTTCAGCGAGTAGCGCGTCACCACCTCGCTGGACTTGGTGCCGTAGGGCACCCGCGCCGTGTCCCCCAGGTACACCGTGCTCTCGTGGGGGAGGTGCGCCATGAGTGACTTGAGGACCGTGAGCCCTCCGACACCCGAATCGAATACGCCAATGGGACTGTGGCTGCCTTGCCGCATGCCCGGTGTCCCTATCACGTTTGATGCCAACGCCATGGGCACCCCGCAACGCGAAGAGGGCCGAGGCACGTGGCCCCGACCCTCTCCTTCACTCCACGAGCGAGCGGGCTCGACTACGGCCTCGGGAACATCGACACCAGCGCCGCGCTGCCCGGCCCCGGGAACACGTGGCCGGAGACGTTGATGAACACGCTGTCGTCCACGTTGAAGTACTCCGTGCCGTTGCCAGCCTTCGCGTACATCTCCACCTCGTAGCGGCCCGGGCGGAGGAACTCGTAGACCACCGGCGCGTCGTTGCAGCCGTGCCGGTCACCGACGATGCCGTACACCAACTGCCCGGTGAAGGCGTCGCGGAAGTTGATGGCCACCTCGGTGATGCCCGCCTGCGAGCAGCTCAGCGCGGAGCCACCGGCGCGCAGCTCCCACTTGATGGACGCCCCGCCAATCACCCACATCGAGGCCAGCACGTTCTTCGTCTCGCCGGACTGAAGGGAGAACTGCCCGCTGTAATAATACCAGGGACGGTTCTGCCCATCGACGGCCACCAGCTGCAGGTCATGGTTGCCGGCGTTCAGCGTGGGCGTGGTGACGCTGGCGCCCGAGCTTCCCTCCGAGCAGCTGAAGCGGACCCAGTCGCCCCCGTTGATGCGCGCCTCCACGTGCGTCACTCCGGCCTGCCCGCAGCCCAGCGTGCTCGAGCCCTCCACGAACTCCCAGCGGATGGCGGCGCCGCTGCTCGAGGAGCGCAGGGTGGCCGTGTAGGACGTCGGCTCGCCGTAGCGGGTGGAGAACCGGCCGCTGTGGGCGTACATCGTGCGCTGCTGCGAGTCGAGGGCGACCAGCTCCAGGCTGTGCTCACCCGGGTCCAGGTACGGCGTCTTCACGCTGTTGCCACCATGCCCCGCCGTGCAGTCGAAGCGCGCCCACTGCCCACCATCCACCCGGGCATCCACGAAGGCGACGCCCGCCTGGTTGCAGTTCGGGTTGCCGCTGCTGGAGTTCGCCGGAAACAGCCAGTTCACGTACGCGAAGGACGGCGGAGCTCCCAACGGCGCGAGGTCGATGTTCACCGTCACGTCGCCATCCACGCGGAAGGTGCCGGTCGCCTCGTACAGCACCTCGTTGGTGTAGCTGATGGCCTCCAGGTTGAAGCTGTAGATGCCCGGCGCGAAGTCGTGGAGGACGATGCCGTCGAAGCCGTTGGCCTGGCACGCGTATTGGCCGTCGTTGGCCAGTCGCTCGCCGGGAATCGTGATGTTGACGCCCTTGATGTCGCGGTCCTCGTCGCAGCGCAGCCCGCCGAAGGTCCAGCGGAACGTCGCGTCGCCCGGGTAGATGGGCTCGTCATAGCCGTCGTCGCCGTGGATGACGCAGCCGGTGGAGACCGCCGCCAGGCAAAGGAGAGCAACCAGCAGTCGGGAGTTCATGGGGGCAACCTGTCCGTGGGGTGTTGAGGTGTTCGGCCCGTTTCAGTCACCTCTGACGACCACCTCCGGGAATTATTCATCCGTACGGCCAAGCAACTTCAAGCAGGCAACCAGCCCCCGCCCTGGTTTGTTTGACCCAGTTGTAGCGGAGTGTTACGCGCTCCACCCCATGACGCCCCACCTGCCCCTGGCGCTTGGCGCCATGAACTACGTGGAGATCATCCGCGACGCCTCCTTCATCGAGCTGGCCGTCCTGCTGCTCCTGATGGGTGTCTCCGTGACTTCCTGGGCCCTCATCGCCATGAAGGCCACCCAGCTCTCCAAGGCTCGCGCACAGTCTCTCACCTTCCTCGACACCTTCTGGAAGGCGTCCCGGCTGGAGGCCATCTACCAGACGGCCCAGAAGCTCGACGCCTCGCCCCTGTCCAAGGTCTTCTGCGCCGGCTACGAGGAGCTGTCCAAGCTGGCCCAGGCCAAGGAAGGCGGCGCCGAGGGCGCCATGGCGGAGCGGCTGGGCGGAATCGAGAACGTGGAGCGCGCGCTGATGCGGGCCTCCACGTCGCAAATCACGGAGCTGGAGGCGCGCGTGTCGTTCCTGGGCACCGTGGGCGCGGCGTCGCCCTTCGTGGGCCTGTTCGGCACCGTCATCGGCATCCTGAGCGCCTTCAATCAAATCGCCGAGCAGGGCAACGCCACGCTGGCCACGGTGGCCGCGCCGGTGGGCAACGCGCTGTTCGCCACGGCGGCGGGCTTGTTCGCCGCGATTCCGGCCGTGGTCGCCTACAACTCGTTCGTCAGCCGCATCAAGGTGTTCGACACGGAGATGTCGAACTTCTCCGCGGACTTCCTCAACATCATCAAGCGTCACTTCTTCCGCTAGGCGGTCGCGACCATGGGAATGGGCGGAGGCAATCGCGGCGGTGGCCGCACCACGATGAGCGAGATCAACGTCACGCCCATGGTGGACGTGATGCTGGTGCTGCTCATCATCTTCATGGTGACCGCGCCCCTCATCCAGCAGGGCGTGAAGGTGAACCTGCCGGAGACCAAGGCCGCGCCCGTGGAGGCCACGGAGAAGAAGGTGGTCCTCTCCATCGACGCGGGCAAGAAGGTCTACATCGGCGACGCCGAGGTGCCCATGGAGGAGCTGGAGGCGAAGCTCGCCGCCAACGCCAAGGTGCAGGCCGATAAAGAAGTGTTCCTCCACGCGGACAGGGACGTGCCCTACGGCACCGTCGTGGAGGTCATGGCGGCAGCGCAGCGCGCGGGCATCAACAATGTGGGGATGATCACGGACCCTTCCACGGGGGCCAAGACGTCCAACACTTCGTCGACCTCGAAGAAGCCGAAGGAGGCGAAGCGCTAGCCCATGCACTCCGCGGTGAGCCACAGCCTGCTCGTCAATCGCTCCGCGAAGGTGTCGCCCTTCGTCATCGCGTCGGTGGTGGGTCACATCGCCCTGCTGCTCGCCGCGGTGTTGTACGCGCGCTTCAACGCCTCGCCTCCGGTGGACCTCACCGCGCAGCCCATCCGCGCCACGCTGGTGCGCCTGGGCAAGCCGCGCGACGCCAAGCTGCTGCCCCGCAAGGAGCAGCCGCCACCGCCGCCCAAGCAGGTGGACGCGCCCAAGCCCGCGCCTGAAGCGCCGCCTCCTCCCTCTTCCGCCGCCGTCGCGGTGCCCATTCCCGGCGTCAAGCCGGAGCCCACCTCCGCGGCGAAGCCCACGCCCGTGAAGGGCGAGAAGGAAGGCGAGGACCGCCGCAAGCGGCTCTTCGGCGCCTTCGACAAGACGGCCAAGGCGTCGCCGGAAGAAGAGCCCGAGGGCGCCGAGGATGGAGACGCGGACGGCGACTCGGCCACCGCCGAGGGCGAGCGCTACTTCGGCATGCTCCAGGCACAGGTGCGCCGCAACTACAGCGTCGCGGACACCATCCCTGAGTCGGAACGCATGCACCTCAAGGCGCTCGTCGCGCTGCGCCTGGGACGCGCGGGCGAGGTGCTGGACGTGAATCTCACCAAGCCCAGTGGCAATGATTTGTTCGACGCGGCGGTGCTCAACGCCGTGCGCAAGGCCTCACCCTTCTCGCCTCCTCCCGACCACCTTCGAGACGCGCTGCAGAAGAACGGCGTCAACCTGATGTTCAACGCCCTATGAAAGCCCTGCTCCTCTCCCTCGTCCTCGTCCCGCTCGCGGCGCTCGCACAGACCCCGACCATCGAAATCTCCGGCGCCAACTTCCGCCCGCTGCCCGTGGCGGTGCCCGCGCCCATCACCCAGAGCGACGGTGCCAAGGCGCAGGCCGGCGCCTTCGACACGGCGTTCAACTTCGACCTCCTGGCCTCCGGCATCCTCCAGGTCCTGGACCGCAAGAGCTTCACGGCCGACCCCAAGGAGGGCATGGCCGCCGGCACCATCACCTTCAGCCGTTGGGCGGACGTGGGCGCCGAGGCGCTGGTGAAGGTGTCGCTCGCGGAGGACGCGGGCACGCTGCGCGGCGAGCTGCGCCTGTTCAACGTCGGCACCGGCCGCGAGGACCTCAAGGTCGCCAAGGACGCGCCGGGCAACAACCCGTCCCTGCTGGCCCACCGGCTGGCGGACGCGCTGTACCGGCACTTCACCCGCGAGCCCAGCCCGTTCCTCTCGCGCATCACCTACGTGCGCAAGGCGGGCAACAACCGCGACGTGCTGGTGGCGGACTGGGACGGCGGCAACCCGGTGGCGCTCACCAAGGGCGGCATCAACATCCTCCCTTCGCTGAGCCAGGACGGCGCGCAGGTGGCGTACACGTCCTACCGGAAGAACCGGCCGGACATCTGGGTGCAGCGTCCGGGTGGCGAGGCCCGCTCGGTGGTCTCCGCCGGGCAGATGGCCACCGGCGGCGCCTTCTCTCCGGACGGCAAGCGTCTGGCGTACTCGCTGGCCGAGGGTGAGAGCGCGCAGATCTACGTGTCCAACGCCGACGGCAGCGGCCCGAAGGCCATCACCGACACGCCCTACGGGCTCAACACCAGCCCCACCTGGTCGCCCGACGGCAAGCGCATCGCCTTCGTGTCCAACCGGGGCGGCAGCCCTCAAATCTACGTCATGGGCGCGGATGGCGCGGGCGTGCGCCGCCTCACCTTCCAGGGCAACTACAACCAGACGCCGGACTGGTCTCCGCGCGGCGACCTCATCGTCTTCACGGCGCGCGACGAGCGCAACGCGTTCGACCTGTTCACCATCAACGTCGAGACGGGCAAGGTGACGCGCCTGACGCAGGACCAGGGCAACAACGAGGAGCCCGCCTTCTCGCCCAACGGTCGGCTGGTCCTCTTCTCCACCACCCGCGCGGGCGGCTCGCAGCTGTTCGTGATGACGGCGGAGGGCAACAACCAGCTCCCCCTTCGGGCGGAGAAGGGCACGCTCTTGACGCCCGACTGGGCGCCGCTCGCGGACGCCCAGCCGTAGGACTCGCTGCTCGTTGACAGGGGGCGCGTGCTCGGGTCCAGTTCCCGCGCATGAGCGTCCCCTTCCGTTCCCACTGGGGACTGGACCCCGAGGTCCGGTTCCTCAACCACGGCTCCTACGGTGCGTGCCCCACCGCCGTGCTCCAGAAGCAGTCGGAGCTGCGCGCGCGCATGGAGGCCGAGCCCGTCCGCTTCCTCCACCGCGAAATCGAGCCGCTGCTGGACGCGGCCCGGGCCACGCTCGCCGACTTCGTCGACGCGGATGCGGAGGACGTGTCCTTCGTCGCCAACGCCACCAGCGGCGTCACCACGGTGCTGCGCTCGCTGCGCTTCGAGCCAGGTGACGAGCTGCTCACCACGGACCACGAATACAACGCCAGCCGCAACGCGCTGGACTTCGTCGCGGCCCAGTGGGGCGCGAAAATCGTCGTGGCGAAGCTCCCCTGGCCGGTGACGTCCGCGCAGTCCATCGTGGACGTGGTGCTCGCGCACGTGACGCCCCGCACGCGCCTCTTGCTGGTGGACCACGTCTCCAGCCAGACGGCGCTGGTGATGCCCATCGCCCGGCTCATCTCCGCGCTGCGGGAGAAGGGCATCGAGACGCTGGTGGACGGCGCGCACGGGCCGGGCATGGTGCCCCTGTCGATGCGCTCGCTGGGCGCGGGCTACTACACGGGCAACTGCCACAAGTGGCTGTGCGCTCCCAAGGGCGCGGCCTTCCTCCACGTGCGCCGTGATTTGCAGGAGGGCGTGACGCCGCTGGCGGTGAGCCATGGGCGCAACTCGCCCCGCACGGACCGCTCCCGCTTCAGGCTCCTCTTCGACTGGACGGGGACGCTGGACCCCTCCGCCGCGCTCTGCGTCCCGGACGCGCTGCGAGTGGTGGGTGGCCTGCTACCCGGCGGCTGGCCCGAGGTGATGGCGGCCAACCGGAGCAAGGCCCTGGCCGCGCGCGCGCTGCTGTGCGAGCGACTGAAAGTCTCCCCCGCCTGCCCCGAGGACATGGTGGGCAGCATGGCGGTGGTGACGCTGCCCGAGGGCTACCCGGAGCAGCCCGAGCCGCCCCTCTACCTGGACCCGCTCCACCTGCGCCTGTTCGACGAGTACCGCATCGAGGTGCCCATCGTCGCCTGGCCCAAGCCCCCCCACCGGCACGTCCGGGTGTCCGCGCAGCTCTACAACACGGCTGACGAGTACCAGGTGCTGGCGGACGCTTTGGAAGCGCTGCTGCGTTGAGTAGGCTTGCGCGCATGCCGCGATTCGCCACCATCGATATCGGTACCAACTCCGTGCTGCTGCTGGTCGCGGAGCGCACGGCGGAGGGCCGCTTCGAGGCCGTCCGGGAGCGCGCGGAAATCACCCGGTTGGGCCGAGGCGTGGACGCCACCCGTCAGCTGTCGGCGGAGGGCATGGAGGCCACGCTCGCGGTGCTGGAGTCCTTCGCGCGCGAGGCGCGGGAGCTGGGCGCGGAGGACATCGCCGTCTCCGCCACCAGCGCGGCGCGTGACGCGAGCAACGGCGCGGAGTTCCTCTCCGCCGCGAAGCAGCGCGCGGGCGTCACGGTGGAGATCATCTCCGGGCAACTGGAGGCGCAGCTGTCCTTCGCCGCGGTGTACTCGGACTTCGCGGGCGAGGCGGCGGGGCCGCTGCTGGTGCTGGACATCGGCGGAGGCTCCACGGAGTTCATCTTCGGCAACCCCGCGGGCAACGTGGAGTTCCGCCACAGCTTCGACGTGGGCGCGGTGCGACTCACCGAGCGCTTCGTGCGCTCCGACCCGATGTCCCCGGAGGACCGGGCCCGCATCGAGTCGCACCTGCGTGACACCTTCAAGACGCTGCCAGCACCTCCGCCCGCCTCGGCGCTGGTGGGAGTCGCGGGCACGGTGACGACGCTGTACGCGGTGCAGCACGCCATCGACCCGTATGACGCGGTGAGGGTGCATGGTGGAACGCTGTCAGTGGGCGAGCTGACCGCGCTCGTGGACCGGCTGTGCGGGATGCCGCTGGAGGAGCGACGAGCCCTGCCGGGCATGCAGCCCAAGCGCGCGGACGTCGTCCCCGCTGGAGCCATCATCCTGCTGGAGTCGGTGAAGGCCCTGGGCCTGGACGGGTGCCGCGTGAGTGACCGAGGGTTGAGGTGGGGACTGCTGGCGCACCGCTTCGGCGCTGGGGCGGCCCGGTCATGAGCGCTCCCTCCGTGAGTCTCCCTCCCTCGCCTGCTCCGTCGCCCTCGCCCTCCACGGCGCCCATCGCCCCCGCGACGAATGCCGGGTACGCGCTGCTCATCCTCACGCTCATCAACCTGGTCAACTACCTGGACCGGTACATCGTCGCGGTGGCGCTGCCGGGCATCCAGAAGGAGTTCGGCATCAACGACACCCAGTCGGGGCTGCTGGGCACCATGTTCATCGTGGTGTTCATGCTGGCTTCGCCGATTGGTGGCTTCCTGGGTGACAGGTATCCGCGTCGGCTGCTGGTGGCGGGCGGAGTGTTGCTGTGGAGCCTCGCGACGGGGGCCAGTGGACTGGCCACGTCCTTCGTCGCGTTGCTCGTCGCGCGCGCGGTGATTGGCATCGGCGAGGCGGGCTATGGCGCGGTGGCGCCGAGCATCATCTCGGACCTGTATCCGCGCGACCAGCGCACGCGGATGCTGGCGTTCTTCTACATCGCCATTCCGGTGGGCGCCGCCGCGGGCTACGGACTGGGCGGCTGGCTGACGCAGAAGTACTCGTGGCACGTGGCCTTCTTCGCCGGAGGCGTGCCGGGCCTGATTCTGGGGGCGCTGGCCTTCTTCATGCCGGAGCCGAAGCGCGGGGCCATGGATGGACCGGACGCGGAGACGAAGCTCCCCTTCATGGTGGGGCTCAAGGGACTGGGTCGCAACGCGGCCTTCTGGGCGGTGACGGCGGGCTACACGCTGATGACGTTCTCCATCGGCGGCCTGGGCTTCTGGATGCCGACCTATCTGGTGCGCGAGCGAGGCATGGCGGGAGACAGCGCCGGCTTCATCTTCGGCGCGATTACGGCGGTGGCGGGCTTGTTGGGGACCGTGGCGGGCGGCTGGCTGGGCGACAGGATGGACCGCAAGCGCGAGGGCGGCGGACTGTGGATGTCCGGCATCGGCCTGTTGCTGGCGGCGCCGTGCATGTACCTGGCGGTCAACCTGCAGGAAGTGGGACCCGCGCTCGCGGCGATGGGTGTGGCGCAGTTCCTCATCTTCCTCAACAGCGGCCCCATCAACGCCGCCATCGTCAACTGCGTGCCGCCCGCGTTCCGCGCCTTCGCCATGGGGCTCAACGTGCTGTGCATCCACCTGCTGGGTGATGCGATTTCGCCCGCGCTCATCGGCAACATCGCCGACGCGGCGAACCTGCGCACCGCCATCGCGGTGAACGCCCTGCCCGTCCTGCTGGGCGGATTGGCGCTGCTCCTGGGCGCACGGCTGTTCCGCGAGGCAGTGCCCCGAGCGCGCGCTACCGCTTGACGCTGGCTGCCATGCCGCGCGCTGCGGAGAGGCGCGGCTCAGCATCGGACGCCTCTCTCTTCCGGGAGGCATTGCCGCGAGCGCGCGCTACCGCCTGACGATGGATGCCGTGCCACACGCTGCCGAGAGGCGAGGCTCAGCATCGGGCGCCTCTCTCTTCCGCAAGACAGGGCCGCGTTACCACCTGCGAAAGTAAGTGCCGTACTCGTAACGTTGAGAAGTGCCTCTCAGCGCATCGACCACCTCGCGCTTTCGCGAGGCGGCACCCCGAGAGCTACCGCCTGACGACCGCGTCGACCTTCGGCCGGTACTCTTCCGCCAGCCGCTCAACCTCGGCGGCCAGTCGCTCTCCGTCGGAGAGCAGCAGCGCCTTGAGGCGCGCGCGATTGCCCAGCGTGAAGAACACGACGATGTCCCGCTTCAGCACATCCCACCGCTCGGCGAAGTAGAGCGTGAAGAGGGCCAGGGGCGGCACGGCGACGAAGGTGAGGCCGGCCCAGACGGCGCCTCCCCACAGCCCCGTGGCGACGGTGAGCGCGCCCCACCACACGAGCGCCACGACGAATGCGGTGAGGAACTTCACCGTGGCCTGCACGTCGAGCTCGGCCTTGCGACTGGCGGCCCGGGGCACCTGGTAGGGCAGCCAGAAGAGCGCGAGCCCCAACGCGAAGAGCGGCAGGCCGAACACCAACGCCAGCAGGTTCTTCACGACGAAGGGGACGACGTTGCCCGTGCGGTACACGAGCGCGAGGTCCTTGGGCCCGTCCGCATGCACCAGCGCCAGACGCCGCTGGAAGGACGCCAGATGCGTACGCACGTCCTCGAAACGCTCGGGCTCCTGGGCGCGGAACAACTGCACGCCACGCGCCCACAAGCGCAGGCGCTCTGCGTCCAACGTCCCTCCCTGCTTGAAGGAGAAGAGCTGCTCGGCGAGCTGCACCAACGGCAGGTCCGCCCACTGCTCCAGGTTGAGCGTCACGGCGCGGAGCCCCTCCGCGATGCGCTCGGTGAGGGCGCGCACGGAGTCGGCCTCCGACGCGGCATCCGCGGGAAGGAAGGTCGCGACGTCGATGGCGGGGCCCACGTCGATGAGGACCTCGCTTCGGAAGACGTGCTTCTCCGCGTAGGTGAGGCCCACGGGGACGATGCGCACCGGGGCGCCTTCCTTCGCGGCGCTCAGGGCGATGCGCGAGGCGCCCGTCTTCAGCTCCGCGAGGCCGGGCTCGGAGTGGCTCTTGCCCTCGGGGAAGATGGTGATGGCGCGGCCCTGCAGGAGCGCGCCCTTGGCGGCGTCGAGCGTGCCCTCGTTGCCACCCATCTTCGTCGGGTCATCCTGCTTGCGGTACACCGGCAGCGCATCGAGTCCCTTGAGCAACCAGCCCAGGACGGGCATGCGGAACAGCGGCGCCTTCGCCAGGAACGTCACCTTGCGGTGCGTGAGGACGAAGACGAGGGCTGGGTCGATGAGGCCATTGGGGTGATTGCCCACGAAGAGCACCGGGCCCTCGGGCTCGGCGCCGGGCGCATTCACCTTCACCCGGTAGAAGAGTCGCAGACACACCGCCACCACGGCCCGGACGCACGCGTAGAACACGGCCCGGACTCTACCTCACGAGCGGACGCGACGGCTCACGGGTACTGGTCCACCACGAGGATGACGCCCGTGTTGTCCTGCACCACGGAGAAGCCCTTCATCGGACTCGGGTAGGCAATCAGCCCCTCGCCGTCACGGTCCCACCGCGCATCCAGGAGGATTCCGCAGAATGGCACCGACATCGCGCCACCCTCCGGCAGGAACACCCGGTCATACCGGCCGAACACACGGTGCTTCGTCACGTACAGCCGTCCACCGAAGCGCGCCTCGGGCAGCATCTTCTCCCCGCCCTCCCGAGGCAGCGCAATCACGAAGCTGTAGTTGTACCGCGCTGGCCCGGGATGGTCCTGGATGGCATCGACGATGACCGGAATCTTGTCGCCCGGCTTCAGCCCCAGCCGCTCCATCTGGACGAGCGAGCCCTTCGGACACGTCCCCTCCGGCGGCATCCACTTGGGGCGCTCCGGCTTCGGCGCCGCGTCCTTGGTGTGGCCGCAACCCGCTCCGCCCACCGCCACCACCAGGGCCGCCAGCCATCTGGACGACGCGCGCATCCCGCCTCCTCAGAACGTACCGATGCTGAAGTGGAACTGCGTCTGCGCCTCGTTCACTTGCTCGTCCGGGTCCAGGTTGAAGCCCACGTCGAAGGCCAGCGGGCCCACCGGCGTCACGTACCGGAAGCCGAAGCCCGCCGCGTACCGCAGCCGCTCCAGGTCCCACCGCGTCCGGTCCAACCAGAGGTTGCCCGCCTCGAAGAACAACCCCAGGTCCACCGACGTGAGCGCCGGCACCCGCAACTCCACCTTGCCCAACGTGAAGAGCTCACCACCCTGGCTCGCCGGCACCTGCCCCGCGAGCACCGCCTTCAGCTCTCCCGAGCACCCCGACGGGCTGATGAGCGAGCGACAGTCCCTCAGTCGCTGATGCAGCGCCGTGCGCACGTCCTCCGGCAGCACGCCGTCCTCGCGGAAGCCTCTCAGGCTCGACGAGCCACCCAGGTAGAACAGCTTCGAGCCGATGGTCTGCGCGCCCGTCTCCAGCGGGACGATGGTCCCCGCGCGCGCCGACAGCGCCAGGCTCGCCCGGCGCCCCAGGGGGATGTAGCCACTCAGGTTGCTCGCCAGCTTCACGCCGTTGATGGGGAACGCGGCCACGGCATTGCCCGCCACGTCCGTGGGATTCACGCTGATTCCCTTCGTGAGCTCCGCGCTGCTGATGAGCACCAACCCGCGCCGGGGATTCGTCGGGTCATCCCGGAAGTCGAGCGTGATGGACGGCCTCAGCGAGTGCAGCGCGAAGTCACCGAACGGATAGCGCAGCCGCTCCTGGTCCGCGCGGTTGAGCAACTCCAGCACGCCCGCGCGCGAGCGCAGCCGGTTGTTCTCCACTTCGTACGACAGCGAGGCGTTGAACCAGGACGTCACCGCCCAGTCGAGCGCCGCGGCCGCCGCGAACCGCGTGGACACGTACGAGGGGCGGTGAACGCGCTCGGCAATCAAGTCCAGTCGCGCGCCCACCTCGAAGGGCAGCATGAAGTACAGGCGCGGCTGCGACAGCGCGAGGTTGCCTCGGCCGCCCAGGCCCGCCAGCCCCTGAAGCTCCACGTCGCAGCCCGCCGAGGCCACGCCTCCGGACTGCTGACAGGCGATGCGCCGGTCCGCCGACAGCGCATCCGCGCTCCAGCCCGCGTAGTTCACCTTCCCGCGCGCCAGCAGGCTCAACCCCAGCCCATCCAGGTTGCGATACGTCGTGTCGAGGGTGATGCGCGGACCGTCGACGAGGAAGTATCCGCCGGAGACCTGCCCATCCAGGCGCGGTCGCTCGTGCACCGTCACCACCACGTCCTTGGACGGCTCGCGTCGGGTCGGGTCCGCGAGCGAGACATCCACCTGCCGGAACAAGCCCAACCGGGCCAGCTTGCGCTGGCCCTCCGTCAGCGCCTCCAGCGCGAGCGGCTGTCCTTCCTTCAAGTCGAGGTTGGCCATGATGAGGTCCGGGTCCGTGCGGGTCAGCCCCTGCACCAGCACCTTGCCCACCTTCACCTGCGGCCCCGCATCCGCGCGGAACACCACCGTCGCCGCCTTGCCGTCCACTCCGACGGAGGCCTCCGTCGTGACCTTGGCGAAGAGGTAGCCCTGCTGCCCCAGTCCTCGTTCCAGGGCCACGCGCGCGGCCTCCACCGCCTCGAAGCTCAGCGGCAGGCCCTTGTGCACCCCCAGCCCCGCCATCGTCGTGAGCGACACGGTGCCCTCCGGCAGCCCCTCGTAGCGGAGCTCCGTCACGCGCGCCTGGGGCCCCTCCTCCACGTCGAAGTCCGCCACCGCCGTCCGCGTCCGCGCATCCACCGTCAACCCACGGAACACCACGGACGAGGACAGGAAGCCCCGCTCCCGGTAGAGCTCGTTCATCGCCTCCGTCGCGTCCAGCCACGCGTCCTCCACGTACACCGTGGACGCGTCCGGCACGGGCTCCAGCGACTCGGGGCGACGGCCATGGCGACCCTCCACGTCCAACGGGTCGTCCTGGAGTCGCATGTCCAGCTCCGGCTGGAGCTCGCCCGCGCGAATGCGCTCCGCGAGCAGCGCCTTCAGCGTCCCCGAGCCGAGCGAGGCGTTGCCATGGAAGCGCACCTCCTCCACGCGCAGGGGCTGCCCCTCGTCCAGGTCGAAGGCCAGCACCGCGACCTCGCCATCGGGACGAATCACCTCGCGTGGGCGCACCTTCGCGTCGTGGAAGCCACGGTGCCGGTAGAAGGACTCCACCCGCCGCGCCAGCCGCCCCGCCACCACCTCGTCGAGCGGCTCCGCCGCGTCGTGCGCCAGCACCCGCTCCAGAATCTCCGCGGAGAAGCGGTGATTGCCGTGGAAGCGCAGCGAATACCGCGGCCCCGCCGACAGCGGCACCGCCACCGACGCGGAGCTTCCTTCCACCAGCACCGAGGGCGTGCCCACCTGTGCCCGCCAGTGGCCCTCCTGCCGCAGCAGCATGCGCAGCTGGTCCAGCCCCGCATCCAGGCGCGCCCGGTCGAACACCTCGCCCGGCTGCATCGCCAGCTCGCGCAAGAGGCGCGGCAAAGGCAGGCCCGGGCTTCCCGAGAAGCTCACCTGTCGCACGAGCGTCGGCTGGCCCTCGGCGACGAGGAGCGACACCGCCACGCCGTCCGTCACGGGCTCCTGCCGCGCCGTCACCTTCACCGAGTCGTAGCCCTTGCGCTGGTACGCCTGCAGCACGGAGGACACCGCGCCCTCCAGCTCCTCGCCGTCCAGAGGCCCGCCCTCCAGCAGGCCACTGGCCTCCAGCAGCTCCGCGTCCGACAGCACTGCGTTGCCGTCGAAGCGCAGCCTCGCCAGCCGCGACACGGGCGTGAGCTGGAACACCAGCTTCACTCCACCGGGCACATCCTCCGCGCTCGCCACCACGTCCGCGAAGCGCCCCGTGGCCCACAGCCGCTCCACCGAGCGACGCACGTTCCCCGGCGTCAACGCCTGGCCCTTGCGCACCGCCACCAGTCCGCTGAGGCCCTCCGCGTCCCCGCCCCCTTGGAGGTGCAGCTCCACGGCCACCACTTCCGGTCCGGGGACATCGACCTCGCGAAGCTGGGCTCGCGCCAGCCCCGCGCACAGGACGCAGAGCCACAGCACCAGCGCCATGGCGGCGCGGGCTACTCGACCTCCCAGCTGAGCTTCAGCTCGAGCCCGAGGTTGCCGAACGAGGCTTCGCTGTTCTCGTTGTCCCACTGGGCCTGCGCGGAAAGTCTGTCGTCGAAGCGGTACTCGGCACGCGCCCGCGTTCCTCGCCCACTCACCGGTTGAGTCATACCGATTTTAAGCTGCTCGCTGAGGAACTTCGACTCCAGTTGCGCGGTCGGCTCCGCTTGACGTGTGGCGTCGTTGTAGGTCGTGGAAATCTGGAGGGACAAATCCCTCAGCACCGGATTGCTGGGGAGGAACCGCTGGACCTGCCGGTCCAGCCCCGACACGTTGAAGAGGGCCTCGGCCGCCAGCCCGGCCCCCGCCGACGCCGCCGTGTCCCGGTCCGACGAGGTGAAGCCCAGCGTCAGCAGGGAGACGATGTCACCTTCCACCAGGGCCGGCTCCGAGGACAGGAGCACCTGGGGGTCCGTGGGCTTGCCGAAGGCGTGCAGCTTCACCACGTACTCGCGCACCTGCGTCTGGGCTTGAACCTCGAAGACGGGCTCCAGGCTGGTGGGGTCCTGGAACTCGAGCTGACCCTGACTGATGGTGAAGGGGTTGTTGCGGAAGAACGCCTGGCTGCCCTCGGCCAGCTCCACTCGGCCCAGCAGGCCCGGCCGCAGGTCCGTCCCCGTCAGCCGCACATCGCCCAGCATCCGCGCCTTGGCCAGGTTGTTGTCCACGCGCACGTCCCCGAAGTGGACGTTCACATCCCAGATGACCCAGGGCTTCTGCTGCTCGCCGGTGACGGCGTTCGCCGACGAGGACGCCGCGTTGGCGCGCTTCTGCATGGACTTGAGCAGGGACTCCACGTCCAGCGCCTTCTGGTAGCGCATCTTGACGATGTCCATGCCACCCGTGACGGTGAAGCCACGGGGCGGCCCCACCACCTGGAGCAAGCCGGAGAACGTCGCCGGCAGGTCCTCCGTCAGCCGGTAGGGCACCTCGTCGAGTTGCACCGTGAGGCCCAGTCGCTGCGGCATGAAGCGCGCGAGCCGCACGTCTCCGCGCGCGGAGATGCGCCCCTCGTTGAGCAGCCCCTGGAGGTGCTCGAGCAGCACCCGCTGACCCGTCAGCTCCACGCGCCCGGACATGCCTCGGATGTTGATGGGCAAGTCCCTCATGGCGAGGCGCAAGTCCAACAGCTCCGCGCTGCCCACGACGGAGGGGGCGTCCAGCGTGCCCGTGGCCTCCGCGTCCACCGTGACGCGTCCGGTGGAGCGCTCCACCATCGCCGGCATGAGCGACTCCAGCAGGCGCAGGTCCCCACCGCCGCGCAGGGTGAAGGCGATGCCGCCGCGAGTGGTCATCCACCCGCCCAGGTTCAAGTCGATGTAGGGCCCGAGGAAGCGGAACGGCTGCGCCTCCATCCGCCCCTTCTCGTACGAGAGGGCGATGGGCGCCGTGTTCTCGCCGCGCACGTCGTCGCGTGACAGCACCAGCTTGTCCACCGTCGCGCGCAGGTGCGCCGCCTCGGGCTCCATCAACGGGCCCTTGGCCGTGAGCGAACCGGACACCGCGCCGGACACGCCGGCCCACAACGGCTCCGAGGGGAGCAGCGGACGAATCTCCGGCAGCGACAGCGTCAGCGACGCGTCATAGGGCCACGAGTCCTGGACCTTGAGCTTCACGCGCCCGTTGGCGTCCTGGAAGGGCCGGCCCCAGACCTCGAGGTCCTTGCCCACCAGCCGTCCGGTGAGGTCCATGGCCCCAAGGCTGCGGTCGGCGAACGTCACGCGGGGGGCGCGCAGCGTCACGTCGACGACGGGCACGTCGGAGGTGCCGGACACGACGCCGTCCATGACCATCGTCCCCTGGATGCCCATGCGCCGCGCCAGCTCCGGCTCCACCGTCTCCGCCAGCGACAGGCCATCACCGCCGAAGCGGTAGTCCAGCCCACCAGCGAACAGCAGCGTGCCCTCGGCCCACGTGCGCCCCAACGGGCCGCGCAGCTCCGTGCGCTCCAGCACCATCGCCTTGCCGTCCACGAAGCGCAGCCGCGCCGAGCCATCTCCCAGGCGACGGCCGTAGTACGTGGTGTCCTTCACGTCGAAGGCCACCAGCCCCTCCAGCCGCTCGATGGGGCTGTCTATCTCCACGCGGCCGGAGGCCGTGCCGCCCAGCGTGCCCTGCATCACCGCCAGCGACGGCGTCAGGCCCGCCACCACGTCGACCAGGTCCTCGGTGCGCCCCTGCGGGACATTCACCTCGAGCTTCAGGTTGAGCAACCGTCCGAAGCCCACGGCGGCCTTGCCGTAGTACTGCGTGCGCCCCTTCTGGCCGGTGAACGAGGGGAAGGCCAGCACCCCGTCGGAGTAGTTCAGCTTCCCTTGCAACACCCCCATCGAGAAGCTCCAGAAGACGAAGTCACGGAACGACAGTCCGGACTCCACCTTCACCGCCGAGACGGGCCCCGTAATCGAGTACGTGGCGTTACCCCGCCCCGCCCACTTCAGCCCCGCGATGTGGCCGAAGTCCGCCAGCTCCAGCTCGCCCTTGCCGTGGATGTCCAGCCCCAGCCCGTTGCCGATGAGCAGCCCCACGTCGCCCTGGACGCGCGAGCGGCCCACCTCCGCGGAGACGTGGTTGAACGACACCCGGTCCGCCTGGATTTTCACCTGCGCCTGCGCGCGCCCCTTGTCGAACTCCAGGATGGTGATGCCGTCGGACGACGGTGCGTCGTACGCGCGCGTGGCCAGCGTGAAGCGGCCGGTGCGCAAGTCCAACGGCCCCGACAGCGAGAAGCGCGGCAACAGGTTGCCCGTGAGCTGCGCGTCGAGCGAGGCCGGGAAGTCCACCCACGCGCCCTTGATGCCCGCCTTGTCCAGGATGCGCGCCAGCGACGCGTCCTCCGTCTTGAGCGTCACCTCCAGGGGGAACAGCGGTGTCAGCCCCAGCTTGCCCGTGGCGCGCACCCGGCCCGCTCCCACCGGTACCACCACCTCCTCCACCCGAAGCTCGTCACCGGAGTACGACAGGCGCGCGGAGATGTTGACCGGGCCATACCTGTCGTAGCCCAGCCCGTTGCCCGACAGCTCCAGCGACACCGCGGGCGACTCCGCCTTGCCGGCGATGGACACGCGACTCCACAGGTGTCCCGTCGCGGGCTTCGGCAGGAGCTTCGCCTGCGACAGCGTGCGCAGCGGGAGGAAGACCTGTGCATCCAGCGCCAGGTGCGGCTGGCACAGCGAGTCCACGCGCCCCGACACCGTGGTGCTGATGTCATCCAGTGACACCTCCGCGCGCTCCAGCTCCAGCAGCGCCTCGTCGGGGTCCACGGCGCCGGCGAAGGCCAGCCGCTGCAGCGCCAGCTCCTTGCCGTCCGGGCCCAGCCGCACGAGGCCACGACGGGCCTCCGCGTCCAGCTCGATGACGCCCCAACGCTCCGTCCAGCGCACGTCCAGGTCGGCGACTTCGACGCGCCGGCCCTCGGGCAGCGCCAGGCGCAGCTCCGCGCCGGTGATGTCCAGGTGAGAAATCCTCACCCGCTCCAACGGGTCCAGGAAGCAGCCCTCCGACTTCTTCGCCGGCTCCGCCGAGGGCTGGGACAAATCCAGCGTCACGCGGGGCCGCTCGGCGCGCACCAGCGCGAGCGTCAACCGGCCGGAGAAGGGACGCAGGAAGCCGAACTGCACCTCCGCGGTGTCCGCCGCCACCAGCGGCGTGTCCTCACCTGGAAGGAAGAGCGAGAGGCCGTGCACCACCACGCGCGAGCCCAGTGGATCCAACTCACACCGGCCAATGCCCACGTCCAGCCCGAGCACGTCAGGCAGGTGCCGCCGCGCGACGGTGCAGGCCACCTCCCACGTCTCGGGCATGCGCAACGCGAGCACACTCCCCGATAGAACGAGGAGCACGAGCAGCAGCGCTCGAAGCGCACCGTTGCGGCTCTGTGTCGCCAAAGCCCCTAGAGCTTACCCAGCCCTTCGAGGTAGCGGTCTATCTCCGCGAGGTCGAGCTTGTTGTTCGACGCTCGGGGCAGATTCGTCGCCGGGGTGGTGCTCGCTCGCTCGCTCGCTCCGGGAGCAGCCGCGTTGATGCCCTGGAGTCCCAGGTTCTTTCCGATGCGATGCACCAGCTCCGCGGAGACTGTCTCGGCGCGCGCGAGGAAGGCCTCGAAGAGCGCGTTGTCGCACAGCGTGTTGATGACACGCGGCGAGCCGGACGAGTGCTCGTGCACCGCCAGCAGGGCCTCGGGGGAGAACGGCATGCGCGGGCAGCCCGCGAGCCGGAGGCGGTGCTTGATGTAGGCCTCGGTGGACTCGGCGGTGAAGGGCTCGAGCTTGTAACGCATGGCCACGCGCTGGGCGAGCGGTGGGTCCAGCTTCAGGTTCTTCTCAATCTCGGGCAGGCCGAAGAACACGAAGGAGATGAGCTTGCGCTCCGGCACTTCCAGGTTGAGCAGGCCGCGGAACTCCTCCATCAACTCCCGCGTCTCCAGCATCTGCGCCTCGTCGATGAGGACGACGGCCTTCTTGCCGGACTCGTAGATTTGCAGGAGCCGCTGGTAGAGCTGCGACAGGAGCGCCAGCTTCTCCTGCGCGGGGTTCTCCACGCCCAGCTGCAGGGCGATGCGCCGCAAGAGCCAGTTGGCGGTGATGCCCGAGTGGATGATGACCAGCAGCGCGGCCTCGTACTCGGACTCGGGCAACGAGTCGAGCATGCGGCGGGCCAGCGTCGTCTTCCCCGCGCCGATGTCGCCGACGAGGATGGACAGGCCCTTCATGTAGCTCACCGCGTGCATCAGACGGGTGAGCGCCTGCGAGTGCTGCGCCGAGTTGTAATAGAAGCGGCTCACCGGAGCGTTGGAGAAGGGCTCCTGCGTGAGGTCGAAGAAATCGAGGTAGGTCGTCATGGGCTCGCCGGACCTCGGGGGCAACTACACGTAACCGACCTTGCGCGCCTTGGGGGCGCCGGCCGCTGGCACTGGGGGACTCGCCACCGCCGTTGCGGGCGCGGCGCCATGAGACCTGGCGCCATTCACCGCGGCGGGGGCCGGGGTCGGCAGGGGGTCGTCTTCCGGCTCCGTACTCGCCGCGAGGCGGGACACCTGCGTGCCCACGTCGCGGTACTTCGCATCCATCGCCGCCACCCGCTGGTAGTGGTGGAGCGCCTTGCCGGGCTCGGCATTGGCCTCGTAGGCCAGCGCCAGCTCGAAGCCGAGCGCCTTGGCCGCCTCACCCGTGGCATACGGGTTCGCGAGCCCTTCACGGAAGGTCTCCACCGCGGAGCCTCCGTCGCCACGCAGCAGGTGCAGCATGCCCATCATCGTGAGGCAGTCGACCTCGCGCTTGGTGCCCGCGGAGCCCTGCCGGGCCACCTCGAACTCGTGGAGCGCGTCGTCCAGCAGGCCCATCTCCTTGTAGGCAATGCCCAGGTCGTAGTGGGTGTCCACGTCCTCGGGCTTCACCACCTTGGCCAGGCCCTTCTTGAACTCGGAGAACACCTCCTCCACCGAGTACTGGAAATCCTCTTCCGCGGGCGCCGGAGCGACGGTGTCGTCGCCCAGGTTGTCGATTTCGCCAGCCAGCTCCGCCGCCAGGTCGAACGCGTCTCGCTCCGCGCCGGCATCCGTCACCGGCTGCACGGAAGGCACGGAGATGGGCTCCAGCGGCTCCTCTTCGGGCGCCGCCCCACCGCTGGCCTCCATCGCCTCCAGCCGCTCCATCAGCTCGGTGGCGCGCGCGTGGCCCGGGAAGGCAATGGCCACCGTCTCCAGGATTTCGCGGGCCTCTTCCAGCAGGCCCTGGTCCAGGAAGAAGGCGGCCTCGTCGCACTCCTCGACCGCGGGCTCTTCCTCGTCACCCTCGGTGGCGCCATCGGCGACCAGCTCGGCGGAGGCCTCTTCCGGCTCCTCCACCGACTGGAAGTCGGACTCGACCTGAGGCTCCGAATCGAAGTCGGACTCGGCGTCATCCACCGACTGGAAGTCGGACTCGACCTGAGGCTCCGAGCCGAAGTCGGTCTCCGGGTCCTCCGTCGGCATGTCGTCCAGCGACACGATGGCGTGCGAGGCGGTGGGCTCCTCCTCCTCGAACGGATCCCCCAGCGAGGGCATGTCCGAGCCCGGTGCCTCCTCCAGCTCGTCAAGCATGGAGGCATCCAGCGGAGCAATGCCCACGCGCGTGGGCATCTCGTCCACGTCCAGCGGGGCCTCTTCCACGTACACCGGCTGCTTGCGCGTGTTGGGCGCGGCCTCCTGGAGCAGGGCCCGCGTGGGAGCGCGCACCATCGTCGGAGGCGGCTCGTCTTCGTCTCCGAGCGACAGCGCCGCCATCGACGACGACGTGGCCTCGTCGTCCGAGTCGCCCAGCGACATGCTCTCGTCGCTGGCGTACGACGCGTCCAGGTCGGCCGACTCGACGAGGGGCTCGTCCTCCGAGGAGTCGAGGCCGGGCTCGTCCGTCAGCATCAGCCCGTCGTCGTCTCCGGAGACGAGCGTCTCGTCCGCGGAGTCCGAGGCCAGGTCTTCCGGCGCGGGCGTGTCGAAGATGTCGTGCTCACCCGAGGTGATGGCCTCGCCGACGAGCGCTTCCTCGCTGACGACGGTGGCGTCGCCTTCGTCGTCGATGACCTCGTCGGAGTCGCTCGAGGGCAGCGTTGCCAGCGCCAGCTCATCGCCGGGCGGGTGCAGCAGCGCGTCCTCGGGGGGCGGCGCGACGAGCACCTCGTCGTCGCTGGAGTCCACCAGGATGGCGTCCTCGCCCACCGACTCCACCACCGTGGCCGACGGTGCCACCGCCACCGGGCCCTCCACGCGCAGCACCGACAGGAACGCCGGCACCTCGGGATGGGAGGGGTTCTGCTGGAGGATGGTCGCCAGGTACGGCTGCGCGCGCGTCGAGTCCGCCGCGCGCGTGCACAGCCGCAGCACGTTCAGCAGTTGCTCGGACGCCTGCGCCGTGTTCCCGGACGCGACGTAGATCTGGTACGCCTTCTCGTGCGCATCCAGGTTCTCCGGGTCCACGGAGAAGACCTTGCGCAGGTGCTCCAGGGCTTTGTCGTGGAGCCCGTACTTCACGTAGACGTCGGTCTCCGTGAGCAGCTTGGAGAGCTGCTCGCGAGCCAGTCCGCCCGGCTGCTGCTGTGGAGGCGGCGCCGCCACGGGAGCCGGAGCGGCCTGGGGCGTGGGCTGCGGCGCGGCGCGAGCGGCGGGTTGCGGCGCCGCGGCGGGCGTGGGCTGCGGCGCGGCGGGGGCCGGCGCGGGCGCACGGCGCGCGAGCAGATCCGGGTCCTGCGGATCCAACACTTCAATCTGCGTCCAGACAGCCTCGGACTCGGTCTGCCGGCCGCGCTCCTGGTGGATCTTCGCCAGCTCCTTGTAGACGGACACCGTCTTGGAGGTCTGCCCCAGGCCCTGGAAGGCCTGCGCCAGGAGCGACAGCGTCTCCACGTCGCGGCCATCCGCCTTGAAGCACACCTGCAGCTTCGCGAGCGCGCGCTTCTGGTCACCGCGTTGCAAGTACGAGGAGGCCAGCTCCTTGGCGAGCGGCAGGTTGTCCGGCTCGAGCGTGGACAGTCGCTCGGCCACGCGGGCCCAGTCGTCACCGCGGCTGTTGCGCTTGAGGTATTCGGCGGCGCGCTTGAACTCCTGGATGGCCTCGCGCGTCATGTTCTCGCGGGCGTAGAGCTCCGCGAGTTTGATCTTCGACGCCACGTTCTCCGGGTCGAGATCCACCATCTTCTTCAAGGTATCGAGCGACGACTTGGTGTCGCCCGCCTTGTCGTAGTGGTTGGCGACGATCTGGAAGTACGCCATCGCCTCCGACATCAGCCCGAGCTGCTGGTGAAGCTCCGCCAGCTTGAGGTTCACCTCCAGCAGGTTCGGGTTGAGCTTGAGGACTTGCTTGTAGAGGGCGACGGCCTTGAGGAAGAACCCGTCGGAGGAGTAGCTCTCGGCGACTTTCGTGAAGAAGTGCGCCGCCTGGGCGTTGTCGTTCTTCTTGACGTACAGCTCGCCCATCTTCTGGAGGACCCGGATGTCCTTCGGATCCACTTCCAGAACCTTCTGGTACTCCTTGATGGCTTTGTCGTACGCGCCCTTCGCGACAAGTTTCGCGGCGGCTTCGATGATCTTGTTCTTGTCCATCGAGCGTGGGCTTCCGGAAAGCCGAAACCCCTTGGAACTTCGCGGGTTTCTATCTTCAAAAGGGGGAGAGGCGGAGGCTAACGGAATCCTCCAACGCGGGTCAAGAAACAGCCCGGCTTCCCCCAGAGCCAGCTCACCTGCTCGCATGCCCGCCCCACGGGCGGGAACGCCACGTAGGCGGACGTGTGCTACGGCGTTTCTTCAACAGCTTTTTTCAGCCGACGAGAACCCGTCTCGCTGGCCAGGAGCCGCTCCACGAAGCGCGTGTCGTAGTTGCCCTCCTGGAACGACTCGTCCGCCAGCGCCGCGCGGTGGAAGGGGATGTTCGTGCGGATGCCTTCCACGACGTACTCCCCCAGCGCGCGCTGCATGCGGCGGATGGCCGTCTCGCGGTCCTCTGCGTGGACGATGAGCTTGGCCAGCAGGCTGTCGTAGTACGGCAGCACCGTGTAGTTCTCGTAGGCGCCTGAGTCCACGCGCACCCCGTAGCCACCCGGGACGCTGTAGCCGGTAATCTTCCCGGGCCACGGGGCGAAGGTAATCGGGTCTTCGGCGTTGACGCGGCACTCGATGGCGTGCCCGCGCATCTGGATGTCTTCCTGCTTGAAGCGCAGCGGGTGGCCGTAGGCCATGCGGATCTGCTCACGGACCAGGTCGATGCCCGTGACGAGCTCCGTCACCGGGTGCTCCACCTGGATGCGCGTGTTCATCTCCATGAAGTAGAACTCGCCGCGCTCGTCCAGCAGGTACTCGATGGTGCCGACGTTGTTGTAGCGCAGCTTGCGCATCGCCGCGATGGACACGTCACCCATCCGCTGTCGCAATTCCGGCGTGAGCGCGGGCGACGGGCTCTCCTCGATGAGCTTCTGGTGCCGGCGCTGCACCGAACACTCGCGCTCATTGAGGTGGATGACGTTGCCGTGCTCGTCGGCGACGATCTGGATTTCGATGTGGCGCGGCTTCTCCACGTACCGCTCGATGTAGAGGTCGCCGTTGGAGAAGGAGGCCACCGCCTCCGCCTGCGCGGTGGAGAACGCCTGGGCCAGCGCGCTCGGCTCGCGGACGATCTTCATCCCCTTGCCACCGCCACCGGCGGCGGCCTTGAGGATGACGGGGAAGCCAATCTCCCGGGCGAACGCCTCCGCCTCGCGGGGGTCCTTCACGGTGCCGGGGCTGCCGGGCAGCAGTGGCATGCCCGCCTCGCGCGCCGCCTGCCTCGCGCGGACCTTGTTGCCCATCATCCGCAGCATCTCAGGGCGCGGACCGATGAAGCGGATCTTGCAGTTCTCACACACCTCGGCGAACTCGGCGTTCTCCGAGAGGAAGCCGTAGCCGGGGTGGATGGCGTCCGCGCGGGTGATTTCGGCCGCGGAGAGCAGCTGCGGGACGTTGAGGTAGCTCTCCTTGGACGCCGGAGGGCCAATGCAGACCGCTTCGTCGGCGAAGCGGACATGCAGGGCGTTGGCGTCCGCCGTGGAGTGCACCGCCACCGTGGCGATGCCCAGCTCCCGGCAGGCGCGGATGACCCGCAGGGCAATCTCCCCGCGGTTGGCAATCAGCACCTTCTTGAACACGGGGGTGTCTCCTGAAACGGTCGGCTCGGGCGCGCGCCCCGCTGGATGCGGAGGCGCGCGCGCCGCGTCAAGCCGGCTCGATGCGGAACAGCGCCTGGCCGAACTCCACCGGGCGACCGTTCTCCACGAGGATCTCCGCCACGCGGCCGGACACCTCGGACTCGATTTCGTTCATCAACTTCATCGCTTCGATGATGCAGAGCACCTGGCCCTTCTTCACCACCGAACCCCCGTCGACGAAGGCAGGCTGATCCGGCGCCGGCGTCCGGTAGAAGGTGCCGACGAAGGGGCTGGTCACCACGTGGCCGGGCTTCTCCGGCGCCTTCTCGGCGACAGGGGCCGCGGCCACGGAAGCAGGGGCGAAGGAGACAGGAGCGGCGCGGGGCGCCGACGGAGCCGAGTACTCCACGGCCGGACCCACCTGGACGGCCGAGGGGGCCGAGTGGTGGACGATGGTCGTCTCCGGGGCGTGGCCACGGCGGATGAAGAGCTTCTCTTCCCCGCGCTTCCACACGAGCCTCGTCACGTCCGAGGCCTCCAGGATGTTGACGATTTCCCGCAGGGCTTCCACGTCCAGGGACGTGTTGCCGGCGTCTCGCGCGCTCGCCGGAGCGGGCGCGCTGGTGGGCGCGGACGCCCGGGTCGACTTGCGCTTCGTTGCCATTCTCGCGTCCCTCCGAGCGGAGTCTGCGCTAGCCCGCGGTGGCCACGCGAGTCAGGTACTTGCCCCCGTCGCGCGTGTCGATCTTCAGGACGTCACCCTCGTTGATGAACAGGGGCACGTAGACCTCGAAGCCGGTCTCCAGCGTGGCGGGCTTCAGCGCACCGGACACCGTGTCGCCGCGCACGCCCGGGTCGCACTTGGTGACCTTGAGGTCCACCGAGTTGGGCAGCGTCACGGCAATCGCCTTCCCGTTCCAGAACAGGATGGTGGCGTCGATGTTCTCCTTCAGGAAGTTCTTCGCGTCGCCGAGTGCCTTCTCGCTGATGAAGGTCTGCTCGAAGTCGCGCTTGTCCATGAAGTAGTAGTCGTCGCCCTGGACATACAGGTACTGCATGTCCTTCTCTTCGATGTCCGGCTTGCCCACCTTGTCGCCGGACTTCAGCGTGGGCTGCAGGACGCGGCCCGAGAGGAGGCTGCGAATCTTGGTGCGGACGAAGGCGGAGCCCTTGCCCGGCTTCACGTGCTGGAACTCGACGATGACGAACGGCTCACCGTCGATTTCGATCTTCATGTTGTTGTGAAACTCGGACGTATCGATGACACCGGCCATGGGGACCGACTCCTTCAGACTCGAAATTACGGAAGCTTGAAAAGTCGGGGGTGTCTAGCCCATGCCCCCTTCCATGGGAAGGGGAAACCAGCGGAGCGGCGCGTCGTCTGGACGACTGGTTTACAGCGGGCGCGGCTACAGCTCCGCGCTCACCTTGGGGGCCGTCACGCGCAGCACATAGCGGCCCTTTCCGTAGTTGCCGTCCGCGCGCAGCGCCAGCACCAGGAAGTACTCGGGTGACACCAACCGTATCACCGTCAGCACCTTCTCGCTGTTGACGCTGACCTCGCTGACGGTGCCTGTCCTGAGCGTCTCCGCGGCGTTGCGCAGCTGCGTGAGGATGTTGGCGTACTCCACCCAGGCACCGCTCAAATCCAGCTCGCTGGCCTCCTCGCGCTGGAAGGTGTCCACGGAGATGCCGTCGAAGCCCATCACGCTGCAGGCGAGGGCTCCTTCCACCTGGTTGACCACTGACTCGAGGTGCGTGCGAAAGGACATGGGCTCTCAGCGTTCTTGGGCAGCGGCGCCGCTCAGGGCGTCACGCACTCGGGGACAGCACCATTCTGCCCACGCGGGTCACACGGCCCCAAACTGGGGCCGTGGATATCGCCCATCTTCGGGCACTTGAATTCGGCGAAGCCCACGACCAGCGGGTAGGAAATTTCGTTCGTCTCCACGTCGCCGCCAGCAACCGTGTGTCCTCGGACCCGCAGAGTCACGAGAACATCGACAACGGAGCCTCCTCCCCCGGTCGCGGACAGCAGCGCGTTCCGCGCGTCGCGCGTCAACAGGCCGAGCACCATGGAACCATCCTCATTGCCACGGAAGGTCCCGTAGATGGGAACCGTCGCACTGGGGATGTTGAGCTCGGGCTCCGTCTGATAGCTGAGCTCGAGTTCGGTGAGATAGACGGCGGTGGAGTCGGTATCAGAGAGCGGCGCCTCACCGAGGACGATGGGCGTGTCGGCCAGGTTGGAGGTGACGATGAACCCCGAGGTGTAGTCACCAGCCAGCGCGAGGTTCAACGAGCCGCTCAGCAACGCCACGTCATCAGGAACATTGCAGTCCTCTTCGGGTGGAGCGGCCTGGAGAATCTGGAGCTTCGGGAGGTTGTCGACACAAGACACCGTGCCGAGCGCCAGCAGCGTGGCGAGATAGATGGGCTTCATGAGCGAACGCTCTCCTGAATGAAGAGGCGCGATGCCTTACAGGCTCTGCGCAATGGTCTGCCGGTTGAGGATGCGAGGCGTGATGAAGATGAGCAGTTCCTGACGCTCATCCCGCTCCGAGTAGTTCTTGAACAGGAGCCCCAGCACCGGAATCTTCGAGAGGAAGGGCACGGCGTTGGTGGTGGTGGCGCCACGGCGGACGTAGATGCCGCCGATGACCGTGGTGTCCCCGTCCTTCACCAGCACCTGCGTGTTGGCTTCCTTGCGCTGGATGGACGGCTGACCGTTCGCGCCCGTGTTGGACTGGTCCGGCTGATTGTTGGACGCGTTGATGGACATCAGGATGCTGCCGTCCTGGGTGATGTGCGGCGTCACCTCAAGCGACAGGCGGGCTTCCACGAAGGTCGTGTTCACACCACCGGCCGACGTCTGACTGAACGGGATGGACACACCCTGGCTGATGCGAGCGGTGTTGTTGTCCAGCGTCGTCACGCGAGGCGCGGAGATGGTCTTCACCGTGCCCTCGTTCTCCGCAGCGGACAGCCGCAGGTTGAGCTGCAGTGCGCCGCCAGCCGAGCCGAAGACGAACCCGAGCGCACCACCGGCGTTCTCACCGACCGACGCCGGCAGGTTCACCGCGAAGTTCGGCGCGGCAGGGAGACCCGCGGCCGTGCCCACGGAGCCGCCCGTGACGGCGACGTTGTTCGGGAAGATGAGGCCCGTCGGGTTGCCCGTGGCCTGGGCAGCGCGCGCCTGGCCACCCCACTGCACGCCGAGCTGACGGCTGAAGGCGGTGCTCGCCTCCACGATGCGGCTCTCGATGAGCACCTGCGGAGTCTGCGTGTCCAGGCTGCGCACCAGGGCGCGGGCCTTCTCCGTGTTGGACCGCACGTCCTTGACGATGAGCACGTTCGTACGAGTGTCGACCGTGACGTTGCCGCGCTCGCTCAGCACGTCCTTCACCCGCGCGGCCATCTCGGCTGCCACCGCGTAGTTGACCGGGATGAGGTTGACCAGCAGGTCCTCCTGCTGCTGGAACGCCTTCTTGCGCTCCAGACGCAGCCGGGCCTCCTCCTCCAACGTCTTCAGCGGGGCGATGCGGATGATGTTGCCGAACTCCTCCTTGCCCAGCTGCTTGGTGCGCAGGATGAGGTCCAGCGCCTGGTCCCAGGGAACGTTGCGCAGGCGGATGGTGACGCGACCGGCGACATCGTCCGCGACGACCACGTTCTTCTTGGAGATCTCCGCGATGACCCGCAGGAGGTTCTGGATGTCGATGTCCTTGAACTCGAAGGAGACGCGCTTGCCACGGTAGCGGGCCTGCTGCGGCGCGCCCTCGGCGGCGTAGGCGGGCGCCTCGGCGGTGAAGCCGGCGGTGCGCTGCGCCACGGATACCTCGTCCGTCTTCACGCCCTTCACGTCCAGGCGCCAGGAGAGCGTCCCGCCGTTCTGCGTGACCTTCTCCTCGATGGCTCCGTCAGCGGCGACGACGACGCGCACCTTGCGGCCCTCACCGGGGACGCTGAAGGCGCTGATCATCTTCACCGGCGTCTCCAGCGCGCTGGTGTCCAGGCTGCGCTCGAGCTTCTTCGGCAGCCGGGCGTTGTCCAGCGTCAGCACGGCGCTGCGCGGGTCGGGACGGTCCACCTTCCAGGCGGCCGTGCCGGACAGCTTGAGCACCACGCGACCACCCGCCCCACCCTCCTGGAAGGACAGGTCCTTGACCTCCACCAGCGAGGCCGTGACGGGCGCCTCCACCGGCTCGGGCGCGGGGCGCAGCGGCTCTACTTCGGCCACCGACGCGATGACCTCTTGCGGCGCGGGCGACGGCGCGGCCTTGCGGGCCACCGCGCCCCCCAGCACCACTTCCAGGCCCTTGTCGGCCCGGTCCACCCGGTAGGCGGGCATCTTGCCGCGCACGTCGAGCACCAGCCGGACCTTGTCCGAGTGGGCGCCCACGCGCACCTCCCTCAACGTCGCGCCATTCACGCGAGGCGCACGGGCGGAGAGCCCCACGCCATACAGGTCCACCGCGAGCCGCGGCGGGTCCGCCAGCTCCAGCACCTCGTAGCGGGCGATGTCGCCGTCCGCGCGGATGCGAAGCGTGTCGTCGGAATAGGCCAGCTGGGTGATGCGTTGAGCTGGCTGAGCCACCTCTCGCTCATCCGCCTCGGCGGCGACGACGTTCTCTGGCAGCGTGGGCTTTTCAGCGGCGGGCTTCGCCGGCGCTTCCGCCACCATGACGGCGGCGGGCGCGGCGGGCTTGACCTCGGCGACCGGTGCGGGCGTCGGGGCGGCGGGAGCCGTGGCGACAACAGGCTCCGGACGCTTGACCTCGGCGGCGGGCATCGCGCCATCCACCGAAATCACCACGCGGTTGCCATCCGCCCGGACGTCGTACTGCGACGCCTTGTCCAGCGCCAGCAGCACCCGGCCGACGCTCGCGCGCTCATCCGAGAACTGCGACGCCACGACTCCGGCCACGGGGCCAGAGCCGTCGTGGTGGCCCTTGATACCCGTCGCGTCAGCCGACGAGAGGTCCACCACCAACCGCTCCGGACCACTCAGCCGGAACACGGTGAAGGTGGGGGGCCGGGTTCCGGTCACCACCACCTGGGCGCCCGAGCCGGTACGGGACACATCCAGGTCCCGAAGCGTATTCAGTTCGGCGCCATTGCTGCTGGCGCCCGCGAGGACGACCGCAAAAGCGGTCGCCAACATCCACTTGCCCCTCGTCACAACGCTCCTCTCGAGCATGCGTCCCCTCACCAAAGTTGGAAGCGGGCTGCCGCCCGCGGGCGCGCCACGGGGGGCTACTCCCCGTAGTTCTTGCCCGTCATCAGATTGTAACTAGGGTCCTGCCGGTCATCGGCCTTGAGCTGCAGAGTCACCGGATTCTTGATGATCTCCCCGTTGCCCGAGAACACCTCGGTCACCGTCAACGAATCGCGGAGGATTTGCGTGACCTTCCCACCCTGGCGTCCAACCCGGGTGTTGCGGCGCACGATGTGGCCTCGACCCAACGGGTCTTCGACCATCGCCAGTGGATTGGCGTCTCCCGTCACGACCGCGACCAGCTTGAGCTGGTCCAGGTCGAACGCGCACAGAGGCTCCGTGCACGTCATGACGGGATTGGCCTGGGCCACCGGGCCCAGCTCTTCCAGCGGGCTGCGGAACGGATCCCGCTTGCCCACCGGGTTGTAATTGTAGACGTATGGCGCCAGCGCGGTGGCGCTGTCGACGGGCGTCGGTGCCGTCTCCGCGGGCGCCGCGGCCTGAGCCGCGGGAGGTGGCGCAGCCACCGGCGGAGGGGGCGGAGGTGCCTCCTCGCAAGCAGCGAGCGTCAGCGCGAGCGCGGCGGTCGTCATGGTGGCCTTGAACATCTTCATCCTCAATCCCCTTGTCGCCCTACTTTCCGGACGGATCAAGTTTCTAGTTCTTGGTCTCGACGAACCGGAAAGTCGTCGCCAGGAAGCTGCTCTGCAGCACGACCTTCTCGTTCTTCAGGGTCGGCTGGCCCAGGTTGATGTTGTTGACGTTCACGATGCGGCGCATGTTCGCCATCTCCTGCAGGAACATGGCGATCTCATGGTAGTTGCCGCTCACCGTCATGCGGATGGGGATGCGGGCGAAGAACTCGCCGCCGCCCACGTACTCGCGGTCGGGCTGCACCAGGGAGATCTCCAGGCCGCTCTTCTTGCCGATGTCGTTGATCTGCGCGAGCAGCTCCTCGACGTCCTTCTTCTCCGGCAGCTCCGTGAGGGCCTCGGCGAGCTTCTGCTCCAGCACGTCCATCTCGCGCCGACGCTCGTTGAGGTTCTGGGCGATCTCACTCTTCTCCGCCAGATCCAGGTCCAGCGTGCGCCGCGCGGAGATCTGCTGCTTGATTTGGGTCTCGGTGGGGTCGATGAGCAGGAAGTAGTTGGCGACGGTCATCAGGACGATGGCCGCTGCCAGGCCGCCGTACTTGACGGCCGGAGTCGCCTTGACGAATTGGTCCAGGTACTTGTCCATGGGCGGTGGCCTCGGTCAGATGGCGTAGTTCGCGGTGAGGGTGATCTTGAAGTCGACCAACGAGGGCGCGGCCAATGGCCCGGTGGCCGCCTTCGTCTGCACCGCGCTGGACAGGTCGATGTCGGTGAAGAACGGAGTGATTTCCCCAGCGGGGAACTCCTCGATGGTGGCCTCGGCCGTCAGCAGCTCCACGCGGGACGTCTTCGCGTCCCTCCGCTGATCCACCAGGCGCCCCATGCCCTTGGGCGTCCACACCACACCGTTCAGGCTGCGCATGAACTCGGCGACCTCGTCGTGGCTGACGGCCGAGCCGTCAATGGACACGGCGCTGGCGGTCTCGACGAAGCCCTTCACCCAGACCTTCTTCGGTGTGGCGGACGCCAGCGCGTCCATCATCCGGACCGGACCGTTGCGGCCCTTGCGCAGCGAGTCCAGCACGGCCAGCTTCTTCTCCACCTCGGTCTTGCGGGCGTTGATGTTCCTCACCTCGCCGATGACCTTCTCCAACTCGGCGATCTTCGCGCGAGTCTGGGCGATGGCCTGGGCGTTGCGCTGGAACTCACTGTCACGGTCGTCGTACCAGAGGTAGTTGCCCACGGCGGCGCCGATGAGCGCCAGCGCGAAGAGGACCAGGATCTGCCGGCCCTTCTGCTGGGTCTGAACCTTCCGGACGGGAAGCAGGTTGATGCGAATCATCATGTGCGTCGTCTCCAGGAAGTGGACGGTCTAGGCCAGCTTGTCGCCAGGACGCCGGAGCGCCAGTCCCACTGCCACCGCGGCCATGGGCGCCACGTCCATGATGAACGCGGGGTCGAACTTGCGGTTGTCCACTTCAATCTTGCGGAACGGGTTGAGGATCTCCACCGGCACCCCGGTGCGCGCTTCAATGGTCTTGAACAGGGCCGGAATCTTCGCCGTGCCGCCGGACAGGTAGACCTTGGTGAAGTTCGAGTCCGCCGCGGTGCCCGCGTAGAAGTCCAGCGAGCGCTGGATTTCACCGGCCACCTGCTCGGCGACGCTGGACAGCACGCGCTCGACTTCCTGGGGCACCACGGCATCCGCGTCCGCGCGGTTGCCGCCGATCTTCAGCGCTTCCGCCTCCTCGTAGGAGACGTTGAGCTGCTTCTGGATCTCCTCGGTGAACTGGTTGCCACCGATGGTGACGTCACGGGTGAAGACCGTCACGCCGTTGGCGATGATGTTGATGTTCACCACCGAAGCGCCCGCGTTGATGAGGACGACGGTCTCCTTCTCCGGCAGGTCGTAGTTGACGGAGAACATGTTCTGCACCGCGAAGGCGTCCACGTCCACGACCACCGGGGCCAGGCCCGCCTCGGAGACCACCGTGGTGTAGTCGTTGATCATGTCCTTCTTGGCGGCCACCAGCAGCACGTCCATCTGCCCGGTGGCGTCGTTGCCGCCCCCGTCGAGGATCTGCGTGTCGATGTTCACGTCCTTCACATCGAACGGGATGTACTGCTCGGCCTCCCACTGGATGCTCTCCTCGAGCTCCTCCTGGGACATGCGCGGCATCTGAATCTTCTTGATGATGACCGAGTGGCCGGACACGCCGATGGCGACATCCTTGCCCTTCACCTTCAGCTCGGACATCAGCTCCTGCACCGCCTGGACGATGGCGGTGGAGTTCATCAGCGCGCCATCCACGATGGCCTCGGGGGGCAGCGGCTTCATGCCGAAGCTCTGCAGAGCGAAGCCTACTTCGCCCCGCTTGCGCTGCTCCTTGAGCAGGATCATCTTGATGGAGGTCGATCCGATGTCCAGACCGAGTGCCAGTTTGCCCTTCGCCATGCTTGACTCCGTCGAGAGGCAGCCAGCGTAGCACTGGCCGTCAACCCCTCCTAAAAAGTGCCCGGAGCCCGCCTGCTCTCCGTTCGGCCGGGACCCCTGCATCCAAACTGCGCCGGGCCCCCCACCACGGTCGCGGAGGCCCGATTTTCCGGCCCCGGACGCATTCCGTCAAATGCAGCCAGGCTGAATCTCCCGCTTCAGCTCCGCTCGGCCTCCGCGTCCGGGTCGATGCCGTACTCCTTGATCTTGTACAGCAACGCCCTGTGACTGATGTCCAGGACCTCCGCCGCCCGGGTCCGGTTCCCCTTCGTCCGTCTCAGGGCCGCCCGGATGTAGGACTCCTCCAAGTCCCGGATGGCTCGCTTGAGCGACAGGTCGCTACCGACCTGTGGCATCCCACCGGTGCTGGCCCCCGTCGTTCCAGGTGCGGGCGCGGCCCACAGCCTTTCGGGCAGGTTGGAGGGAAGGATGTGCGGGCCATCCGCCAGGAGCACGGCCCGCTCCATGGCGTTCTCCAATTCGCGCACGTTGCCCGGCCAGGCGTAGGCGGACATCAGCGCCGCCGCCTCCGGGGACAGTCCTTCGACGGGCGACTCGCGGTTGAGCTCGCGGTTGAAGCGGTGGATGAAGGCGCTCGCCAGCAGGGGCACGTCCTCGCGGCGCTCCCGCAGGGGCGGCACCCTCACGTTCACCACGTTGAGGCGGTAGTAGAGGTCCTCGCGGAACTCCCCCTTCTCCACCAGCTTGCCCAAATCTCGCAGCGTGGCCGCCACCACGCGCACGTCCACCTTCTCCACGCGGTTCTCGCCCACCGGGCGGATTTCGCCTTCCTGCAGCACCCGCAGGAGCTTCACCTGCGCGGGCAGCGGCAGCTCGCCCACCTCGTCCAGGAAGAGCGTGCCGCCGTCGGCCTCCGAGAAGAGGCCGCGCTTGGCCGTGCGGGCATCCGTGAAGGCGCCCTTGGCGTGGCCGAACAGCTCGCTCTCGAGCAGCCCGCCCGGGATGGCGCCACAGTTGACGGCGACGAAGGGCAGCGGTGCCCTCGGGCTGCGCGCGTGCAGCTCCCGGGCGATGAGCTCCTTGCCCGTCCCGCTCTCCCCGCTGATGAGCACCGTGGTGTCCACCGGCGCCAGGCGCGCCACCTGCCGGAGCAACGCATGGAGCGACTCGCTCGCCCCGAGGATGTGCCCCTGAGGCGCGAAGGGCAGACCGCCCTGCTTGAGCCGGCGATTCTCCCGCAGCAGTCGCTCGCGCTCTTCGGCCTTGCGCAGGACGAAGACGATCTCCTCGGGCTTGAACGGCTTCTGGACGTAGTCGTACGCGCCAGCAGACACCGCCTCCAGGGCCTGCTCCTGCGAGCCATATGCGCTCATCACCACCACGGTGAGCGCCGGGTGCGCGGCCTGGGCCTCGCGCAGCAGCGTCAGGCCATCCTTGCGAGGCATGCGCACGTCGGAGACGAGGACGTCGTAGTCGCGCGTGGCCAGCTCTCGCAGCGCCTCATCCCCGTCCGCGACAGCGCGCACGTCGTAGCCCTTGTCGGTGAGCACCAACGTGAGGATGTGCCGGATGGACGGCTCGTCGTCGGCGACGAGGATGGTGCGGAACAGGGACATGGGGGGCCTGGCGGCATCATCCCCCAGTCCCGGGGGAGGAGATAGCTTCTGGCCAGACGGCGTCCGCTCACACGGCGGGCAGGGACACGGTGAAGCGCGCGCCACCGTCAGGCAGGTTCTCCGCGCCCAGACGCCCTCCCATCACCTGCGTCAGTCGCAGCGACACCGCCAGCCCCAGCCCGGTGCCCTGCCGACCCTTCGTGGTGAAGAAGGGCTCGAACAGCCGGGGCATGACCTCGGAAGGGATTCCCGGCCCGTGGTCCCTCACCATCAGCTGGACCTCGCCCTCCGCCCTGCGGGTCACGACACTCACGCTCCCCTGCCCTCCCATGGCCTGCGCGGCGTTGAGCAGGAGGTTGATGAGGATCTGCGACAGCGGCCCTGTCTCCGCCCGGGCGAACACCCCAGGCTCCAGCGCCAGGTCCACCGACACACTGGAGAGCTCGGGTGCGGCGCGGACCAGCCGCACACACGTCTCCACCACCGAGCCCACGTCCACCGGCCCCGGCGACGACGTCTCCGGGCGCCCCAGGTCCAGCAGGCCGCGGACGATGCGGTCGATGCGCTGCACCTCGTGGTCGATGCGCTCCAGGTAGTCCTTCAGCTCCGCCGTGGGCGCCTTCATCCGCGCCAGGGAGAGATAGCCGAGGATGCCGGCCAGGGGGTTTCCCACCTCATGCGCCACGCCCGCGGCGAGCCGGCCCACCGTGGCCAGCCGCTCGGCGGACACCAGCTCCGTCTGGGCCCGCGACAGGCGGAGGTTGGCCTCCCGCAGCGATTCCACCTGGGAGCGCGTGAGGGCCTGCTCCGAGCGCAGCGCCTCCGCCAGCCGCTGCAGCGCGCGCTGCATCCTCGACAGCAGCGGCCCGCCCTGCGTGGGCGTCAGGTGCGGATCCAACTCCAGGCGCCCCAGTTGCTCCACCATGGCCTCGGCGGAGCGCAGCGGACGGCCCACCGTCAAATCCAGCACCACGTACGCCAGCAACGTGAGCGCCACCAGATCCAACCCCAGCGCGAGCGGAAGGAAGCCCCGCACCTGCGCCAGCACCTCCGCGTCCGGAGAGCCTGGAGACACGAGCCGACGGCCCAGCTCCAGCAACCGGATGAGGACGGGCTGGAGCGACAGCCAGGAGAGTCCCGTGCAGAGCGAGCTGAGCAGGAACGCCACGCTGGCGATGCGCCACTTCATCGCCCGTCCGCGCGTTTCACGGCGCGCCCCCGAGCAACATCGCGATGTCCATGGGTAGCACGCGCGCCAGCCAGGGCCCGAGCAGCATCACCTCCAGCCCCGCCAGCGCCAGCCAGGGGCCGAAGGGGATGTTGGTGGGCCCGGGCACCCACTCCTCTTCCTCGCCCGTCTCGTCATCCATGGGCGCGTCGGGAATCGGCTGGAACAGCAGGCACCAAGGCACCAGCAACAAGCGCTTCCAGAGTGCAATCCCAGGTCGAGTGAACTCCCACGTCATCGTGGACTCGGGATCAGCCTCCTGTGTGCCCTCGGTCGCGGCCGTCGTCGCACCCGCTCCGGCGAGAGGCGCGTCATTCGGCGGATCAGCGGGCAGCGCCGCACCCTCAGGGGGCGTGACACGTTCGTCACCGAGAGCCAGAGACGCGCCCTCGGGAGGCGCGCCCTTCGGGGCCTCCGGGGGCGGCGCCACGCCCTCGGGAGTCTTCACGGGCCCGGCGTCGGGAGGTGTCGATGGCCCCGCGCGACCGGTGAGTCCGAGCATGGCGATTCCCACCACAGCGCCTTGCAGCGAGGACAGGAAGAGGATGCCCAGCAGCGCCCGCCAGGACAGGAAGGCGCCCAGCAGCGCGACGAGGAACTTGTCGCCGCCGCCCAGCGCTTCCTTCCGGAAGACCTTCCAGCCCACGTACTCCATCAGGCGGAAGGTGAGGAAGCCGATGATCGCCCCCAGCGTGGCGTCCACCACCGCATCCGCGCCCCTGGGCACCGCGAGCACCAGCCCCGCGGCGATGCCCGGCACCGTGAGCGAGAACGGTAGAATCCAGTGCGCCAGATCAATGAAGGTGAGCGGAATCAGCAGCGACACGAGCACGAGTGCGGGAAACAGCTCGTACGTCCACCCGAACCTGCGCAGGCACGCCAGGAAGAGCAGGCCCGTGAGCAGCTCCACCAGCACGTAGCGCGGGGAGATGGGCGCGTGACACGAACGACACCGAGCTCTCAGCGCGAGCCATGAGAGGACGGGGATGTTCTCGTACCACGACAGGACATGCCCGCACTTGGGGCAGCGCGAGCCGGGGCGGACGATGCTCAGTCCCTCCGGGACGCGGGCAATAACGACATTGAGGAAGCTGCCGATACACAGGCCGAGGACCAGGAGGAAGGCGGTGAAGAGGGGCCCGGCCCAGCCCGGCACGAGGGAGAAGTCCGTCACGGAGCCGGGCATCCTAGCGTCGCGGCATCAGGAGGACAGCATCGCGGATCGACGATTTCCGTCAGGCGCGGTGACAATTTTTGGCAGCCAGGGGGACGGGCGGACGAGATCCAGTGTGCCCCTCTGTGAGAATTCATCGGGTTGGGGCGACTGTTGGCCATGGCACCGTTCGTGCTATAAATCCAGGCAGTCGTTCAACCCCCCTCTGCACCTGCGGAGCACTCCCGACATGCTGAACCGTCTCCTGAAGAAGAAGGGTGGCTTCACCCTCATCGAGCTGATGATCGTCGTCGCCATCATCGGCATCCTGGCGGCCATCGCCATCCCGAACTTCATCCGCTTCCAGGCCAAGTCCAAGCAGTCCGAGGCCAAGACGAACCTGAAGGCCATCTTCACGGCCCAGAAGGCGTACTTCGGCGAGAAGGACAAGTACGTCTCCGACTTCAAGGTCGTCGGCTTTGATCCGGAGCCGGGCAACCGCTTCAGCTACTCCATCAACGGTGGCTGCAACCTGGCGCAGGAAGCGTCTCCGACGGGCCGCACCTACGGCGCCGGCTGCATCGGCCAGGACCTGGCGCGCTTCGCCAAGGTCCCGGATGCTCCGACCTACCCGATGGCCGCCAAGATCGCGGGCCAGTGCCCGAGCTGCGACTTCAGCGCCGTGGCCGTGGGCAACGTGGACAACGATTCCGCCGCGGACACCTGGGGCATCACCTCGGTCGCCACCACGAGCACCGTCCTCATCAACCCCTGCGGCATTGACAGCCCGAACGTCGGTGGTGGTGAGCCGGGCAACGCCTACAACGACGTGAGCTGCTAATCACGGCATGACCCCGCTTTCCGGCGGGGCATCATGTGGTAAATTCGGGGCGCCCGAGAGACTCGGGTGCCCCGTGTGCTTTCCAAGGAACGATGCGCAAGCTGACTGCTCTGCTCTTGGTCGCTGGCCTGGTCTTGGTGGTCGTTTTGTCCGCCCAGCCGCCTCCGCCGCTTCGTCTGGATGATCGCCCCCTGCTGCCGCGAGCCGGGCTCCTCAAGGCCCTGTTCAAGGCGCAGCTCGGACTGGTGGCGGACTACTTCTGGGTGATGACCATCAACCGCGTAGGCGCGGCCAGCACCGTGTCTGAGTACCGCGACATCTACTACTACGCGGACCTCACGACAGATCTCGATCCTCGCTTCGCCAAGGTCTACACCTTCGCGGGAATCACCATCCCCATCCACCTGGGCCGCGAGCAGTACGCCAACGTCGAGGAGTCCTCGCGAATCCTCCGCAAGGGGATGGCCAACACGCCGGAAGACAAACGCATCCACTTCCAGCTCGCCTACAACCTCATGTTCTTCGAGCGGCGTTACCAAGAGGCCGCCGCCATCATCGAGGAGCTCGCTCGCGCCCCCGATGCACCGGAGTGGTACTCGGGGCTGGCGACCCGGCTGTATGCGCAGGCGGGCGACTTCGACACCAGCCTGGGGTTGGCGCAGACCATGCGCGACGGGGCGGAGGACGCCGAGACGCGTGAGTACTACGAGCGACGCGTCAACGAAATCATCCAGGAAAAGGTGCTCCAGCAGCTCGACGAGGCCCTCGAGCGGTACAAGGCCCGGGAGGGCCGCCTCCCCACGAAACTGGAGGCGCTCGTCACCTCCGGAGACCTGAGGGAGCTGCCGGCCGACCCTCTGGGTGGACAGTTCTTCCTGGGGGAGGACGGCCGGAGCTATTCAACGGCCGCGCGGTTCCGGTTGGAGATCATCTACAACGACAAGACGCCGGAGGGGGAACGCATCGTTCCCAAACCCCGAGAGACGACGAGCCATGAACCCCATCAGCCCTGATGCCCCCCCCATCCAAGCCCGGGGCCTCTCGAAAACATACAAGGTAGGCTTCTGGTTCAACCGCACCGTTCGTGCCCTTCAAGGGTTGGACCTCGAAGTGGGCGCAGGACAGATTTATGGCCTGCTGGGGCCCAACGGCGCCGGCAAGTCCACGACCATCAAGATCCTGATGAACCTGGTTCGCCCCAGTGGAGGCACGGCGCTGCTGTTTGGCCAGCCCGTGGACCGTGCGGCGACACGCCGACTGGTGGGCTTCCTTCCAGAGAACCCCGCGCCCTACGAGTACCTCACCGGACGCGAGTTCGTGACGCTGGCGGGACAGCTCTGCGGCATGAGCGGGCATGAGCTGGATCTGAGAGTGACGGAGGTCTTGGGCGCCGTGGAGATGGGCGCCGCGGAGAAGCTCCAGATTCGTCGCTATTCCAAGGGCATGGTGCAGCGTGTGGCGCTCGCGCAGGCCCTGGTGGCCCGGCCGAAGATGCTCATCCTCGACGAGCCCACCAGCGGCCTGGACCCCGTGGGGCGGCGGCAGATGCGCGACCTCATCCTGGCCGAGCGAGACCGGGGGACCACCGTCCTGTTCTGCAGCCACATCATCCCGGACGTGGAAGCGCTGTGTGACAGGCTGGCCGTGCTCGTGGGCGGTCGTCGTGTGCGCGAGGGCAGCGTGCAGGAGCTGCTCTCCGCCCAGGTGCCCACCGTGGAGCTGGTGGTGGAGGGGCTGAAGCTGGAGCAGGTGAAGGGTCTGGGCATATCGCTGGAATCCACGCAGGCCCTGGATGGTCGGGTGCGCGTTCAGGTCTCGGACCAGGAGAGCCAGCGCTTGTTGAGTCAAGTGCTCGCGGCGGGAGGGCGCGTCAACAGCCTCCAGGCGGCGCGGTTCTCCTTGGAGCAGCTCTTCATGGATGCACTCAAGGACTCGGGACGAACGACGAGTGTCGGCGGGGAGATCAACACATGAGCGCGTTCGGCGCGATGGTCTGGAACGGGTTCCGTGAGGCACGCCGCAACCGCGTCACCGTGGTGGTGGGCGCCTTCGCCGCGGTGGTGTTGTTGTCCTCGACGCTGGTGACGGAGGTGACGGTCGCGACGTTCGACCGCGTGCTCACCGATTTCGGACTGGGAATGATGAGCCTCATCCTCGTCTTCCTCACCATCTTCCTGTCGAGCGGACTGCTGAGTCGGGAAATCGAGCGGCGCACCATCTTCCTCGTCGTGAGCAAGCCGGTGTCGCGCACCGAGTTCCTGCTGGCGCGGCTCGCCGGCAACATGCTGACGCTCGCCGTGCTGATGGGGGCCATGATGCTCATCTTCCTCGGCCAGCTCGTGCTGTTCCAGGTGAGCGTCCAGCCCGTGCAGCTCGTCGCGGCGGTGGGCCTGTGGTTCGAGCTCCTGGTCCTGACGAGCGCGGGAATCCTCTTCTCCAGCTTCACGGGGCCCGCGGTGTCGGCCATCGCAACGACGGGCATCTACTTCGCCGGGCATCTGGCCAACGACCTCCACGACATCGCCCGGCGGCTGGACGAAGGGTCCGTGAAGGCCGTCGCGACCGGGCTCTACTACCTGCTGCCCAATCTGGAGCGGGTGAACTTCCGCCCCCATGCGACGTATGCCCTGGCGGTCGACGCCCCCACCTTCTTCTCGGGTGTGGGCTACACCCTGGGCTGGGCCGCGCTCTTCACCGCCGCCGCCATCTTCATCTTCGAGCGACGCGACTTCCGCTGAGGCGCCACGCACTGGCGACGGGCCCCGCCGAAGGATGATTCGCCGTGCGGCTCAGGGCGCGGCACTCAGGGCCTGCCGTGCCTCGCTCAACTCCCGACGCGCGAGCTCCGAGTCGGGCTGGAGCCGCAACGCTTCTTCCAGGGGGGCCACCGCCTCCGCGGGCCGCCCGAGCTGACGCATCGTCCGGCCCAGCTCCAGATGGGAATCGGCACGCTTCGGAGCCAGCCGCACGGCCTCCTGAAAACGGGCGACCGCCTCCTCCAGTCGCTTCGCCCGGCGAAGCGCGAGCCCCAGGTTGTGGATGACCACCGGCGTATTGGGACGCAGTCGCAACGTCCTCTCGAGTTGGGGAATGGCGAGGTCCATCCGCCCCAAGAGGGCATAGGCGACGGCCAGGTCGCTCTGCGGCTGATAGGCCCGGGGCATCGCCTGGGCCATGAACTCCAACTGGGGCAGCGCTTCTTCGGGGCGACGCGCCTTGAGGTAGGCAGCGCCCAGGTAGCCCCGGAGAATGGGCTCCCCGGGCGTCTTGGCCACCGTGTCCTCCCATAGCGAAATATCGTCGTGCCACACGGGGACCCGGACCAGCGTCAGCACCGCGGACACCGCGATGGCGCCTCCCGCCACCAGTCCCAGCGCGCGTGTCTGGCCGGGCCAGCGCTCCAGCAGCTGGCCCAGCACCGCGGCGGCCAGCAGACAGAACCCCACCGAAGGAAGATAGAGGAAGCGCTCTCCGTAGGCCTCCACGCCGCGAAGCTGGAGAAAGAAGACGGGCAGCAGGGGCGTCAAGAGCCACACGCCCCCGGTGAACTCCGCCCCCGCCTCGCGGCGCTTCCTCCACAACAACCCCAGTACCGCCACCAACAACACCGAGCCCAGAAGCACCTCCAACGAGGTGGGCTCCACGCGGACGGGAATCGTCAGCACGAGGGGATGCGGCCAGAAGAGCTTGGCCCCCAGCCTCCCCGCCAGGGCCAGCAGGTGGAGCGGATACAACCCCGTCTCCCCGGAGCCCACCGGAACTGGCAGCGACAGGCCAATGGCATTCAACCGGAGCGCGGCATACCCCAGCGCGCCCAGCCCCAACGGGGCATAGCGGCGCCACCATCCGCGAACGCCTGGCGGGGACGGCGTGATGCCCGCGGCGCGGTCCGTGGCCCACAGCACCACGGGAAACACCACGGCCACCTCCTTGAACATCAGGCCGGCGAACCACAACAGCGCGGCCCCCAGCCCTCGTCTCCAAGAGGCAGGGCCCGCCACCATGAGCCACACCGCGAGCAGCACCATGAAGGTGGCCGTCACGTCCATGCAGCCACTCACCCAGGCCACCGCCTCCGTGTGCACGGGGTGCACGGCGAAGAGGAGCGCTCCCGCCAGCGCGGCCCACCCTCTCGCGGGAGACAGCGGTTCACCCGGGCGCTGGAGGCAGGTGCGCAGCAACCAGAACACCAACGCGGACACCGCCGCATGCAGCAGCATGAGGACCAGGTGGAACCCCCACGCGGCGGTGCCAAAGAGGCTTCGTTGCACGAAGAAGAGCACATGCGCGAACGGCCGGAAGTAGCTCTCCCCGGGGCTGCGCTCCATCTGGGCGACAGGCTCGTCACCAAAGGCGAACAAGGGACGCTGGAACGCTTCCCCCAGCGCGCTCCATGACTGCAGCCAGGGGTTTTCCACCACCAGGAGCCGGTCGTCGTAGACGAGCCCGTTGAACAGGGTGCCGGAATACACGAGCACCGCCGTCAGGACGACGAGCAGCACTTGTGTTCGAGGTCGGAGAGTCACGGGGCGAGGTTCAGGGAGGAGTTGCGTCGGCATCGAGCACTCGGATTGTAGCGGCTTCCTTCAGCAGCCGGTGCCACGAGCCCCCTCGGCCATCGCCGTGGCGAGCAGGGCAACCTGTCCCCCGAGCGCAAGTCCAGCCCTCCTCCATTACGAGGCAGGCAAGGGGACGAGTTCCACCTGTCCCTCGGCGGAGCGCGCGAGCCGGAAGAAGCGCCTGCCCGGCAGGAGTGCTCGGAGCCGTGGCTCCGCGCCCGGGGCATCCAGGAGCACGAGCACCGAATCCCCCAGGTCGGGACGAGGTCTGCGCCAACTGAAGACAAACGAGCCCTGGGCACGAAAACGCGGGATGGAGCTCCAGACGTTGCTGTAGGCGGGGGCCAGCACCACGGCATCGCCCAGCGCGGGGTCATCCACCAAGGCGTAGATGCTCTCGTGAATCTCCGCCTGACGCCTCAACGCCAGTCCATTCCACACCGTGAAGGTCCCCAGCGCGAGGACCAGGACCATCGCCAGTGCCCCCACCAGGGCCTCGGTCGGGATGGAGCGCTCGCGCAGCGCGGCGAGCAGCCGGAGCAGTCCGGCGCCAGCGATGATCGCCAGCGGCACCACGGCCTCCGAGTAGTGGATGGGGCCCACCAGATGCAGCCCGTGGTCGTCGTGGATGAGCGCGACCAACAGATGAACGACGACACCCCAGCCCAGCCAACGCGTGAGCCGGTCCGCGCCCCATCCCGCGGCCACCAGGAGGATGCCCACGGGCCCCAGGAACCACAGCGCGAGCATCACCAGGTTGTAGGAGAAGTTGGCGCCGAACCGGTCCGCGAATTGCGCCGGGCTCCAGGCACTCTTGAAGTGGGTCAGATACGGGTGGAGGACCTCGTTGTTTCCCGCGAGCCGTGGAGGCAGCACCCCACCCGTCACCCAGCTGGCATGCACCAGCGTGGCGATGAGCGGCAGCGCCAGGCCGAGCGCGACGCCCCCCAACGTGCGAGCCAGGTCTCCCCGCTTGAAGCTGGCCCCCACTTCCGCGAGCGCCAGCGGCAACACGAGCGCCCCCACCTCGAAGGGGCGGGTCATTCCCGCCAACCCGAGGGCAAGCCCCGTCCAGAACCACGCCCCCACCGTGCGGCGCTCCATCGCCGACACGAAGGCCCAGAGCGCGAGGGCCAGCATCCCTCGTGACAGCACATGCGCGTGCGTCGTGAAGGACAACAGCTCCATCATGGGAGACGCGACCAGGAGCGCGACCGTCAGCACGGCCCCGGTGGGACCTCCTCGTCTCGCGCCCACGCCCAGGACTCCGAGCACGGCCAGCGCCGCCGCTATCGCGAAGAGGGCGTCTCCCAATCCACTGAGCTCCGCCGCGGCCCAGGCGAGCTGCACGCCCAGCCAGTCCAACCCCGCCCACCGTCCGTCGTGTGCATAGAGGAAGAGGTCTGGAAAGGCCTCGACCGGCAGGGGCCGAGGCATCGAGACCACTCCCGCCGCCAGCACCTGCCCTCCGAACCGCGCGGCCCCTTCGTCATCCGTGAAGGGAAAGCCTCGCAGGAAGAAAGCGTGCCCCGCGCGCGCGAACCCGACGAAGAGGCACGCCAACATCGCGGCCCCCACCTTGCGCTCGCGAGAGGTCATCTGCATCAGCTGAGCACCGACAGAACCCACGGCGCGCGCCACCCAGGGCGCCAGCGCCACCCCCACCATGCCGGCCCCCGGAGTCAGCAGGAGCAACAACCCCAGCCAGACGTAGCCCTCACCCGCGCTCGCGTTCGTCCAGGGCGGATGGAAGGTGATGAGCAGGCCCGGCGCAGTCCGGGTGAGCCCGAAGAAGCAGGCATACAGGGTAGCGCCGCACACCAGCAGGCCGACCCGTTGTCGCGTGTTCATGAAGATTCGAGCCTAGCAGCCTGGTCAGCGGACTCGCGAGGTAAAGTGGGCGAGGTCCATGAGCGTTGACTCTCCTGGACTGCATTCATCATGCTCCCGAAGTCGGCCCCCCTCTTCCAGGTGCTCAGTGATCTTCTTCACCCGCCATTGCCCCGCGCCGACCGAGAGCCTCTACATGAGCGAGGCGCTCAACTCGGGGCACACCGAGGGAGATGGCCCCTTCACCCGTCGGGCGGCTCGCTTGCTGAGCGAGCTCACGGGTGGAGGACATGTGTTGCTGACACCCTCGGGAACGCACGCGCTGGAGCTCGCGGCGCTCGCCCTCGACGTGGGCCCCGAGGACGAGGTCGTCATGCCCTCGTACACGTTCTCCTCCACCGCGAACGCCTTCGCGCTGCGGGGCGCACGCCTGCGGTGGGCTGACATCGACCCGCGGACGTTCTCCATGGAAGCCGAGCAGCTCGAGGCCGCCTGGACGCCGCGCACCACCGTCGTGGTGACCATGCCCTATGGCGGGGTGAATCGAGACATGGAGCGCATCGCGAGCATGTGCGCCGCGCGAGGTGTCCGACTGGTGGAGGATGCCGCCCACGCGCTCTTCGCGAACGTCGGAGGTCGCCCCTTCGGCAGCTTCGGCCAGCTCTCGGCGCTCTCCTTCCACCGGAGCAAGAATGTCTCGTGTGGCGAGGGCGGCGCGTTGCTCATCAGGGACCCTGCCCTGGCCGTGCGCGCGGAGACCCTTCGCGAGAAGGGCACGGACCGCTCGCGATTCCTGCGGGGAGAGGTGGACAAGTACACGTGGCAGGAGGCCGGTAGCAGCTTGCTCCTGTCGGACATCCTCGCGGCGGTGCTCACCGCGCAGTTGGAGTCCTCGCGGGACTCACAGCGTCACCGGATGGCCCTGTGGCGGCGATATGCCGAACTGCTGGAACCCGAAGGCGAGCGGCTGGGCCTGTCCTTCCAGCAGACACCCGCTGGAGCCGAACACCCGGCGCATGTCTTCGCGGTGCGACTGCCCGCGCAGGTTGATCGCGCGGCGTTGCTGAAGGACATGGCCGCCGAGGAGGTCCGGGTGGCCTCCCATTACGAGCCGCTCCATCTGTCGCCCTACCAGGCGCGCATCCGCCAGGGGGCGCCCGCGCCATCCCTGCCCGAAACCGAGTCCCTTGCTCCGCGACTGCTGCGCCTGCCCCTCCATGGGGGCATGACGTTGGAGGATGCGGACCATGCCGCCCGCGCGTTCGTGCGCTGCCTCGAGCGAGAGGCACAAGCACGGTGAGCCCGGCTGCCCCAGCACGAAATGAACCTCGAGAAGAAGGGGTCCTCTACTCCTTCGTCGTGCCCATCTACAACGACGGCGAGCTGGCGGCCGACTTCGCGGCGGAGTTCGAGCGGGTGTTTCAGAAGCACCTCGACCGTGCGGACATCACGGGCCGCGTCGAGCTGCTCTTCGTGGACGACGGCAGCCGCAATGCATCCGTGCGGTTCCTGGTGGAGCAGGTGGTGCCACGGTTCGCGTTCGTCCGGGTCATCGAGCTGAGCCGCAACTTCGGCCAGCATGTGGCGCTCTCCTGTGGCTACCAGCATGCCCGAGGCCAGTACGTGGGCATGCTCAACGTGGACATGGAGGACCCACCCGACCAGATTCCCCTGCTCCTGAGCGTGCTGGAGCGCGACGAAGCAGACATCGTCCACGGCCAATACCAGGTGCGCGATGTGACGTGGCTCAACAAGCTGACGTCGCGCGGGTTCAACTCGGTGCTCAACTGGCTAACGGGCTATGCGGTGCCACAGGACAGCGCCACGCTGCGCATCATGAACAGGCGCTTCCTGAATGCGTACAACGCCTTGACGGAGAAGAGCCGCTACATTCCAGGGTTGGAGTTCTGGCTGGGCTTCCGCCATGCCTATGTCCCCATGCGGCATCAGCGACGCACACAGGGGCGCTCCAGCTACAACTTCCGGCGCCGCCTGCGCATGGCCCTGGAGACCATCATCTCCTTCTCCGACCTGCCGCTGAAGATGGCCGCCGCGGTGGGAATGGTCATCGCGCTTCTGGGCCTGCTCATGGCGCTGTTCCTGGTCATCAGCAAGCTGTTCTTCGTGGACTACAGAGCGGGCTACACGTCCACCATCGCCATCACCGTGTTCCTGGGAGGCATCCAGATTTTCGTGGTCGGCCTGGCGAGCCTCTACATCGGCCGCGTCCTGCGCGAGGTCCAGGGCCGCCCCCTCTACATCGTCCGACAGATATACGAGGAGCCACAGGAATGACCGCCGCCCGCGTCCTCCGAAATCCCTCTCCCGCTGAAGTCCGCGAGCACATCGAACAGGAGGGCTACGTCGTCATCGAAGGCGTGATGCCCCCGGACTTCGTCGCACGCGCACGCGTGGAGATGGCCGAGGCGATTCGGAAGGAAGAAGCCTGGCATGAAGGTCGCCCCTACCGGGACCAGAACATGGTGCTGCTGTGCGCCCTGTATGGCGGCGCGTTCTGGAGCCTCTTCGACCTCGAGCCGGTGATGGCGCCCTTCGAGTCCGTCATGGGGCCTGGCTGCACCGTGTACGCCTATACCTCGTCCTCCATGCCGCCCGGACAGGGGAACTACTCCACGCGCATCCATGTGGATTGCCCGCGCCTCATCCCCGGCTACGTCACGAACATGGGGGCAACCCTCCTGGTGGACGACTTCACCGAGGAGAATGGCGCCACCTGGTTCCTGCCGGGCTCCCACACCCGTGCCGAGGCACCGGATGAGGACGTGTTCCACGCCCAGGGGCTGCGCCTCATCGCGCCAGCCGGCAGTGGCTTCTTCTTCAATGCACGACTCTGGCACGCGGGGGGACAGAACCAGTCCCACCAGTGGCGCCACGCGCTCACGCTCAACATGTGCCGCCCGTACATGAAGCAGCGCATCGACATCCCGCGAGCCCTCGCCCACCTGGACTTGAGCGACATGTCGCGACGAGCCCGACAGAAGCTGGGCTTCCTCGCGCAGGTTCCCGCCTCTCTCGACGAGTATTACGCGCCCCCCTCGCAGCGGAAGTTTCAGCAGGAGACCGAGTAGTGACCACGGCAAAGAACGACCAGGTGATCGCGGCCAACATCGAGGTGCACTCGCGCCTGGCTGCCATCTACGAGACGACAGAGCCACACTTCCGCCCGGAGAACGTCAGCTTCGTGGAGGGGAAGCTGCGGGAGCTGTCTTCACGAGTCCAGGCCCGTCGCTTGTTGGACCTGGGCTGCGGGACGGGCTTCATCATCCGCATCGCCCGCCAGTTCATCCCGGAGATTCATGGCGTGGACGTCACCGCGGCCATGCTCGCTCAGGTGGACCGCTCCGGACCCGCGACCATCCACCTCCACCAGCACGACACGGGCACCTATCCGGTGGAGCCCGGCACCTTCGACATGGTGACGGCGTACTCGTTCCTCCACCACCTCTACGACGTGGCCCCCACGCTGCGCACCGCCGCCAAGGCGCTGCGCTCGGGGGGCTGCTTCTACGCGGACCTGGACCCGAACTTCTACTTCTGGCAGCAGATTGAAGGCCTGGAGCGGACTGGGGACTACGCGCCCGTGGTGCGCCGCGAAATCGAGGCCGTCGCGCACAAGGACGAGGAGATGCAGCGCACCTACGGCATCAACGCGGAGGTCTTCAGCCATGCGGAGTACGGCAAGGACTTCCTGGGCGGCTTCCGCGAAGAGGTGCTGCGCGAGCAGCTCCTGGAGGCGGGCTTCGCCCGGGTGGACTTCCACTACTACTGGTTCCTGGGACAGGCCTCCCTCGTCAACGCGCCGGGCACGTCCACCGAGGAGCGCCTGCGCAACGCCGCCCTGGTGGAGGAGACGCTGCGCGCGGCGATGCCGCTCTCCCGGCCCCTCTACAAGTACGTGGGCTTCACCGCGGTGAAGGCATAGCCACGGGCGGCTCGCGCCAGCCCCAGATGTAACGGGGCGCATCCGGCCCGACGTTCAGGAGGAGGTCCACGACACTCACCTCGTGGACGAAGGGCGGATGCGGCTGCGGGTACTCAGGATAGCCGCTGTAGTCGAAGTACGTCAGGCGGATGCCCGCGGCCTCGAACACCGCGGGGTCCAGGTACGCCCTGGCCGCCGGGCCCGAGACATACTCGGTGGTCCCCAGCTGCCGCAGCAGCCCCATCAGGCGCTCGCCCTTCTGCCCTTCCAGGGACAGCTCGCGCGAGTCCCGGAAGGGGGTGGAGATGCCCAGCTCGCCTGACAGCTGGCGGATGAGGTGCTGGTTCAGCTCGGACAGATGCGTCCAGGTGCGCCCCAGCAACGCGTCCTTCAGCAGGGGCTCGTAGCGAGACCAGAAGGGCGCGGCCCTGTAGTTCTGCCGGAGGATGTCGAAGTGACGCTCGGCCCAACGCGGGTCCGTCATGGACACTTCGCAGATGAGCCGGTGGATGTGGGAGCCCACGGGGACCGACAGCCACTCCGGTCCTCGTGAAGTCTTGATGCGGTTGCGGTGACGCCAGTCGTTCTTGGTGAACTGCACGTCGTCGTAGAAGACGAACACATCCACCGCGTGGATGATGTCGAAGTAGCCCTTCCAGGGCAGGTAGTTGGACTGGAGAACGGCCACCTTCACGGGCTCAGCTCCTCACCACCGCGCGGATTCCGAGCGTGAAACTCGGAGGCCAGCACGCCCATGTAGATGGCCTCCACCCGTCGCCCCGCGAGGAGGAACTCCCCCCGCAGTCGACCTTCCTCCTGGAAGCCCAGCACCGTGTACATGCGGCGCGCGGCCTCATTCTCCGCATGGACGGTCAGCCACACCTTGTACAGGCCCAGCTGCTCGAAGGCATGCGCCAGCGCCAGTCGCACCGCGGCCTGGCCCACGCCCCGGCCCCTGCAGGAAGACTCCCCCACGTAGATGGACAGCCTCACCGTCGACAGATGGGAGTCCAGGCGGTCCAGCACCACGTTGCCCACATGAGCGTCGCCTTCCAGAATCGCGAAGGGAAACATGCCACTTCCGCGCTCCAAGGCCTGGGCAATCCAGCCTTGCGTCCGCTCGAGGGACGGCGTGGCGCGGATGCCCACGCCCAGCCGCACCTCCGGGTCCTCCATCCAGCGGAACATCGCCGGCGCATGCTCGAGTGACAACGGGACAAGCCGCACGTCGGGACGAGTCACGCTCACGCCCATGGGGCGCTCCTGCTCATGACGCGCCCCGGCCCGAGGATGTCGGCGGTTCGTCCAGCTCGTCGGTGAGGCCGTGCTTCGCCAGCCGGTAGCGGAATGAGCGGAAGGACAGGCCGAGCAGGTCCGCCGCGCGCGTCTTCACTCCGCCCGCCTGCTTCAACGCCGCGAGCAGGTAGCGCCGCTCGCTGTCGTCCAGGTGGCGCTCCAGGTTGAAGCCCACGCTCAACTGAGGCTCGCCGCCATCACCCGGCCGCGCCACCGGCTCCGACTCGCCGCGCACCGCCGGCGGCAGCGTGGACGGCCCCAGCAGGTCCGAGTCCGACAGCGTGGCCGCGCGCTCCACCATGTTCTGCAACTGCCGCACATTGCCGGGGAACGCGTAGCGCTCCAGCAGCTCCAGCGTCTCCGGCGAGAAGCGCAGGCCCGGCCGGCCCAGCTCCTCCGCCATCCTCGACAGGAAGTGTCCCGCCAGGAGCGAGATGTCCCCAGTGCGCTCACGCAGCGGCGGCAGCTCCAGCGTAATCACGTTGAGTCGGTAGAAGAGGTCCTCGCGGAAGCGCCCCGCCTTCACCTCCGTCTCCAACCGCCGGTTCGTCGCCGCGATGACTCGCGCGTGGAAGGGCACTTCCGCCGCGCTGCCCACCGGCTTCACCTTCCGCTCCTGGAGCACCCGCAGGAGCTTCACCTGCGTGGCCAGCGGCATCTCCCCCACCTCGTCCAGCATCACCGTGCCCTCGCCCGCGGACACCAGCAGGCCCGCGCGCTCGTGCAGCGCCCCGGTGAAGGCGCCCTTCACGTGGCCGAACAGCTCGCTCTCCAGCGTACCTTCGTTCAGCGCCGCGCAGTTGAAGGGAAGGAAGGGCTGCGCGGCCCGACTGCCACGCATGTGGATGCCACGCGCCACCAGCTCCTTGCCGGTGCCGCTCTCTCCCGTCACCAGCACCGTGCTGCGCCCCGGCGCCACCTTCTCCACCAGGGCCCACACCGCCTGCATCCGCGCGCTGTGCCCCACCGCCATGCCCAGACCGGGCAACAGCCGCGCGCGCAGCGTGGAGTTCTCCTGCCGCAGCGTGCGCTTCTCCAGCGCCTTCTGCACCAGCAGCCGCAGCTCCTCGTTGTCGAAGGGCTTGCAGATGTAGTCGTAGGCCCCCTCGCGCATCGCCTCCACGGCGGCGGACGGAGTGCCGAAGGCCGTAATCAAGACGACTTCGGGAGGCTCCTTGCGCGCCCGCGCCGTGCGCAGCACGTCCAGGCCACTGCCGCCCATCCCCAGCTTCATGTCGGAGATGACCAGGTCCACCCCGTCGCGCGCGAGCACCTCGCACGCGGGCTTCACCCCGGGCACGCTCGTCACCGCATAACCCTCACGATGCAGCAGCAGCTCCAGGTACTCGCGCATGGACAGCTCGTCGTCCACGACGAGGACGTGGCCTCGCGCACCGCCCTCTCCCGCATGCATTGTCGTCACAGCGGCAACCCCACGACGAACTCCGTTCCCTCGGTCGGGTCCGAGCGCACGCGGATGGACCCGCCATGCGCGCGGACGATGGAGTGCGCGGTCGACAGCCCCAGGCCCGTGCCTCCGTCCCGCGTGGTGAAGAACGGCTCGAACAGGTGGCCCATCATCTCCTCGGTGATGCTTCCCGCCGAGTCCCACACGCGAATCTGCGCCTCCTTCTCACTTCTCGCCAGCCCCACCCGCACCTCCCCCTTCGGCCCCGCCGCCTGGAAGCCGTTGCGCACCAGGTTGATGAGCACCTGCCTCAGCTGGTCCGGGTCCACCGCGGCCATCAACCGCTCCTGCGCGGACACCTCCACCCGCACGTCCCGCGCCAGCGGATCCGCCCTCAACATGTCCACCGTCTCCGCCAGGAGCGCGTCCAGCGGCACCTCGCGGCGCACCGGCTCCGGAGGCCTCGCGAAGCGCAGGAAGTCCTCCACCAGCCGCGCCAGCCGGTCCGACTCGCGCACCAGGATGTTGGTGAGCTTCACCACCACCACGTCCCGCGAGCACTCCTGCGCCAGCAGCTGCGCGGAGCCTCGCATCGCCGCCAGCGGGTTGCGCAGCTCGTGCGCCAGCTGCGCGGAGAGGGCCCCCAGGCTCGCCAGCCGGTCCGAGCGCTCCAGGTCCTCCTCCATCCGCCGCAGCTCCGTCAAATCCTGGAAGACGATGAGCAGCGCGCCCTGCTCACCCTCCAGCGGCGTCACGGACAACCCGAGGATGATGCGCCGACGGCCCCCGTCCGTGCCCACCATCAGCTCGCCCCGCGCCGAGCGCGGCGCCAACCCCGACACGCCGGGGAGCAGCGACTCCAGCGGCTGCCCCGCGCCGACCTCGTCCTCCAGTTGGAGGATGCCGCGCGCGGCGACGTTGACGTACGTGACGCGCTTCTGGCTGTCACAGGTGATGAGCCCCGAGGGCATGGAGGAGAGGATCTGCTGCTGCAGCCCTCCCAGCCTGCGCAGGTCCGCCTCGCGCGCGGACAGCGCGCCACCCGTCGCGGAGAGCTGCCGGGACAGGTAGCCCGCCAGCACGGCGATGAGCGCCAGCGCCAGCAGGTTGCTGCCCAGCACGAAGAAGCCCCGGCTGGACAAGAGCGGCCCCAAGGGCGCGACGTCCAACAGCCGCTGCATCACCACCAGCCCGGCGAAGCACACCGCCGCTGCCGCCGCCACCCAGAGCGCGCCCCGCCAGTCCAGCACCACCGCGGCGCCGATGACGGCCAAACTGTAGAGGAACGTCAGCGGGGAGTCGGAACCACCGCTCAGGTACACCAGGCCCGTGGCGATGGCGACGTCGCCCAGCACCTGCACCCACGCGTCCAGCCGCCCGGCCTTCTCCCGCCGCAGCCGGATGCCCACCACCACAGTGGAGATGTACGCGGCGACGATGACGGAGAGGGAGAGGGAGTCCGCCCGGCTCGGCTCCTCCAGGGGCTGGAGCAGCAGGCGACCCACGGTGATGACCAGCGACAGGCTCGCGGCCACCGTCCGGAACAACACCAGCCAGACCAGGCGCGCGCGGAGCCTCTCGGCTTCGTCCGCGCGCGCCCTGGCGACAGCGGAGCTACTTGATGGCACCGGCAATGGAGAAGATGGGCAGGTACATGGCGATGAGGAAGCCACCGACCACGCCGCCGAGGAACACCATCAACAGGGGCTCAATCATGGCCGTCAGCGCGCCGACGGCCGTGTCCACTTCGTCGTCGTAGAAGTCGGCGATCTTGTTGAGCATGGTGTCCATGGCGCCCGTCGCTTCACCGACGCCAATCATCTGCACCACCATGGACGGGAACACCTTCGTCTCGAGCAGCGGACCGGCGATGTTCTTGCCTTCGGAGATCTTGCTGCGCACGTAGTAGATGGCCTCTTCCACCGTGCGGTTACCGGCCGTCTTCGCCGTCACGTCGAGCGCGTCGAGGATGGGCACGCCCGAGGAGATCATCGTGCCCAGCGTGCGCGTGAAGCGCGCCACGGCCACCTTGCGGAGCACCGGGCCGAACAGCGGCACACTCAGGAAGACCTTGTCCCAGAACTTGCGGCCCCTGGGCTGCCTGTAGCTCCAGGTGAAGGAGACGACGATCGCGGTGATGATGCTGATGACGTGCAGCCAGTACGCCTCCGCCCAGGCGGACAGGTCCACGACGAACTGGGTGGGCGCGGGCAGCGCCGAGCCGAAGTCCGCGAACATGGCCGCGAAGACGGGCGTCACCTTGAGGAGCAGCAGCGCCGTCACGCCGATGGCCACCAGGATGACGATGATGGGATAGGTCATCGCGCCCTTGACCTTGCGCTTGAGCTTCTCCGCCTTCTCCCGGTAGGCCGCCAGACGGTTGAGGATGGTGTCGAGGATACCGCCGACCTCACCGGCCGCGCAGAGCTGGATGTAGAGCTCGTCGAAGACCTTGGGGTGCTCCTTGAGCGCATCCGCGAAGGTGCTGCCCTGCTCCACCTTGCCCTTGATGGCCAGCACCACCTTCTTGAAGGCGGGGTTGTCCATCTGGTTGGCGAGGATGTCCAAGCACTGCACCAGGGGGAGACCCGCGTCGATCATCGTCGCGAACTGGCGCGTGAAGACGAGGATGTCCTTGCCGGTGACGCCGCCGAAGCCCGGGATGGAGATTTCGCCGTCCAGCGCGCTCTTCTTGCGCACCTTGACGGGATTGAGGCCCAGGGACTTCAGACGGGCGTTGACGGCCTCGCTGTCCGAGGCCTCCATCTCGCCCTTCTTCGTCTCCCCGCTCTTGGTCTTCGCCTCCCAGAGGAACTGGGCGGTGTTCTTCTTGGAAGCTGTTGCCTTCTGGACTGCCGGTGCTGCCATGAGCTCGACCTCCGCGGACGCCGCGCGAGTCTAACCGCTGAATCTCAAAACCAGGAACTAACGACCCGCCGCTCCTCCGGCTGGCCGCTGGGCCCCCGGTATCCCACCACCACCCGTGGCGAGGATGTTGCGCAGCTCTTCCGGGTCGCTGGAACGCCCGAAGGCCTCGTCCTGGGTGATGAGCCGGCGCAAGAGGAGCGCCGCCAGGGCCTGATTGAAGGTCTGCATGCCGTACTTGGCCTGACCCACCTGCATGGACGAGTAGATCTGATGGACCTTGTCCTCGCGGATGAGGTTCCGGATGGCGGGGTTGGGAATCATGACCTCCAGGGCGAGGATGCGGCCCGGACCGCCCGCCTTGGCCACCAGCGCCTGGCTCATCACGCCCTCCAGCACGAAGGAGAGCTGGGCGCGCACCTGCGGCTGCTGGTACGGGGGGAACACGTCCAGGACGCGGTTGATGGTCTGCACCGCGCTGTTGGTGTGGAGCGTCGCGTAGCAGATGTGGCCCGTCTCGGCGATGGTGAGCGCGGCCTCAATCGTTTCGAGGTCGCGCAACTCGCCCACCAGCACGATGTCCGGGTCCTGGCGCAGGATGTACTTGAGGGCCGTCTTGAAGTTGCGCGTATCCGCACCGACCTCGCGCTGATTGACGAGGCAGTTCTTGTGCGGGTGCAGATACTCGATGGGGTCCTCGATGGTCATGATGTGCTCATGACGCTCGGTGTTGATCTTGTCGATCATCGAGGCCAGCGTGGTGGACTTGCCCGAGCCCGTGGGTCCCGTCACCAGGATGAGGCCGCGCGGCTTCTTCACCAGCTCCGCCACGATGTTCGGCAGACCCAGTTCCTGGAAGGTCAGGATCTTGAAGGGAATGGTGCGGAAGGCGCCGGCCACCGCGCCACGCTGCATGAAGATGTTGGCGCGAAAGCGCGACAACCCCTTCACGCCGAAGGACAAGTCCAGCTCGTTGTCCTCCTCGAACTTGTGCTTCTGGGCGTCCGTGAGGATGGAGTAGCAGAGCTGCTTGGTCTCCACGGGCGTCAGCGGCGCCGTCTTCAAGGGGACGAGCTCGCCGTCCACGCGCAATTGCGGCGGCGAACCGGTGGTGATGTGGAGGTCGGAAGCGCCCTTCTCGACCATCGCCTTGAGGAGCTGGTGCAGGTTGGCCACGGTGGGGGTGTCCTTCGGTGAGGCTGGGGAGGGGGTGACTAGAAACGGTCCGGGGCGGTGTTGCCGACCACTTCTTCCAGAGTGGTGAAGCCGTCCATCACCTTCTTGAGACCACTCATGCGAAGGCTGCTCATGCCCAGGCGGATGGCCTCCTGCTTGAGCTCCGCGGCGGACCCGCCGTTGATGACCAGCTCCTTGAGGCCGTCCCAGAAGGGCATGACCTCGTAGATGGCCACGCGGCCCCGGTAGCCACGGTCATTGCAGTCGCGGCAGCCGACCTTCTCGTACACCGTGAAGGTGCCCATCTTGTCCGGGGGGATGCCGGCGTCGATGAGGGCCTGCTCGTCCACCTTGTCCGCCGGCTTCTTGCAAGCGGGGCACAGGCGGCGCGCCAGACGCTGGGCGAGGATGAGGTTGAGCGAGGCCGTCACGAGGAACGGCTCGATGCCCATGTTGAGCAGACGGCTCACCGTGCCAGGGGCGTCGTTGGTGTGCAGCGTGGAGAGCACCAGGTGGCCGGTGAGGGCGGCCTTGACGCCGATCTCCGCCGTCTCGAAGTCGCGGATCTCACCAATCATGATGATGTCCGGGTCCTGGCGGAGGAACGAGCGCAGGCCCGCGGCGAAGTTCAGGCCGATGTCCTCATGCATCTGCACCTGGTTGATGCCGGCGAAGTTGAATTCGACCGGGTCCTCGGCGGTGCAGATGTTGGTGCCGACGTCGTTGAGGCTGGCGAGCGCCGAGTACAGCGTCGTCGTCTTGCCGGAGCCGGTGGGGCCCGTCACCAGCACCATGCCGTAGGGCCGGTCGATGGCTTCCTTGAACCAGGCCAGGGGCTCCGCGTCGAAGCCCAGCTTCGTCATGTCGAGCTGCAGGTTGCTCTTGTCGAGCAGACGCATCACGACCTTCTCGCCGAAGAGCGTGGGACACACGCTCACGCGGAAGTCCATCTCCTTGCCGCCGCCAATCTTGATCTTGATGCGGCCGTCCTGCGGCAGGCGTCGCTCGGAGATGTCCAGCGAGGCCATGATCTTCAGACGGGAGGTAATCGCGTTGCGCAGCTTCATCGGCGGGCGCATCACCTCGTACATCACACCGTCGATGCGGAAACGGACCCGGAAGTCCTTCTCGTACGGTTCGATGTGGATATCGGACGCGCGCTTCTTGATGGCGTCCATGAGGATGAGGTTCACCAGCTTGACGACGGGCGCGTCATCCGCGGCCTTCGCCATCTCGTCGATGTTCTCCGTCTCCTCCTTCGCCAGCTCGATGTCGTCGTCGACGTCGCCGACGATCTCCTCCATCGAGGGGCCCTTCTCCGCGTAGTAGCGCTCAATCGCCTCGCGGATGGAGACCTCCGACGCCACCACCGTCTCGATGTTGTAGCCGGTGAGGAACTTCAGGTCGTCCACCGCGAAGATGTTGGACGGGTCGCACATGGCGACGATGAGCGACGGCCCGGCGCGGTTGACGGGAATCACCAGGTGCTTCTCGGCCACTTCCTTGGGCACGAGCTTGATGATGTCCGGGTCGACGTCGAAGTCCTTCAGGTTGATGGCCGGCACGCCGTACTGCTTGGAGAGGAAGTCAGTGAGCTTCGACTCCTCGATGGCGCCCGTCTTGATGAGCGCGGTGCCGATGCGCGTGCCGCTCTTCTGCTGCTCTTCCTGGGCCTTGCGCAGCTGCTGGACGGAGATGAGATTCTCGCGGACCAGCAGTTCACCCAATCGACCGGACATTCGTGAAGCCTCTTCCTTTTGGCACAGGAGGATGAGACGGGCGGGGGCCCGCCTCGCTCTTGGGAGACAGGGGCGTTGCCTCGGGGCCCCACAGCACCTTTGGCACGGTTCCTGACAGCGAATTAGAGGGGAGCCGCGCACATCCGTCAAGGCACCCTCTGGGGGGCCCCGACTCGCCAACCCGTTGAACAATCACGGGAAAAGTGCGTGCGTCACTCCCCGGCCCGCGCAATCACCGTGCGAGCAGCCTCCACATCGCGCTTGATCTGCCCGGTCAGCTCCGCCACGGAGCCGAAGCGCTGCTCGGGGCGCAGGCGCTCCAGGAACTGCACGCGCAGCTCCCGCCCATAGAGGTCCCCGGCGAAGTCCAGGAGGTGCGCCTCGATGGTGACCTCGGTGCCGCCGAAGGTGGGCTTGATGCCGATGTTGGTTGCCCCGCCGTGCCAGATGCCCACGCCCTCCCCGGCGAGGAAGCGCACGCGGATGGCATAGACCCCCGGAGCGGGCCGCAGCTCGTTCTGGGTGTCCACGTTGGCGGTGGGAAAGCCGATGGTCCTCCCCCGCCCCGCCCCCGGCACCACCATGCCGTCCAGATCGAACGGGCGGCCGAGCAGCCGGCACGCCGCGGACACCCGACCCTCCAGGATGTACTCGCGCACCCGCGAGGACGAGGCCACCACCCCGTCCACCGTGACGGGCGTCACCACGTGGACGCGGGCGCCTCGCCGGGACGCCGCCTCGCGCAGCGTCTCCACGTTGCCCGCACGCGCCGCGCCGTAGGTGAAGTCGCTGCCCACCACCACGTGCGACACGCCGAGCGCGTCGAGGAGCGTGGCCTCGAAGTCCGCGGGCCCCGTGCGCGCGTAGTCGCGCGAGAAGCCCTGCACCACCGTGGCCTCCAGCCCCAGGTCCGCGAGCAGCTCCAGGCGGCGGGGCAAGAGCGTAATCAGCTTGGGCGCCAGGTCCGGCTGGAGCACCTTGCCCGGGTGGGGGTTGAAGGTGAACGCCGCGGGGGAAGCGTGCTTGCGCGCCTCCGCGAAGAGGGCCTGGTGGCCCACGTGAACCCCGTCGAAGTTGCCCAGGGCGAGCGCCCGGCCGATCAGCGCCCGGCCCGCCTCCGCCACCGACTGGAAGACCTTCATGTCCCCCCTATACCAGTGTTTTTCCCTGGCCAGACCCCGCTTGCCCGTGGTTGGAGCGGCCTCCTCATGCCACGCCCTCGCCTGCTGCCAGACCCCGTCGGCCTCCACCTCATCGCCCAGGAGACTCCTCCGGACTGGGACGCCGAGTTCGGCTTCCCGGGCCCCCTGGAGCTCGAAATCGGCTCCGGCGCCGGAGGCCACGCGCTGGAGTACTGCCGCCGCAACCCCACCATCCGCTTCGTCGCCTTCGAGTGGCGCAAGAAGTACGCGCGCGACACCCAGGAGCGCGCCCAGAAGGCCGGGATGAAGAACCTGCGCGTCGTCGAATCCGACGCCCGCTTCGCCGTCCCCCGCATCTTCGCGGACGGCTCCCTCTCCGTCATCCACCTCCAGTTCCCCGACCCCTGGTGGAAGCGCGCCCACGCCAAGCGCGCCGTCGTGCAGCCTGACTTCGCCGCCCTCCTGCTCGCCAAGCTCGCCCCCGGCGGCCGCTTCGACATGCGCACCGACGTCGAGGACCGCGCCCACAACATGCTCTCCATCCTGGAATCCGTGGGTTTCCACAACCCCTTGGGTTCCGGTGTTTTCCACCCCTATGACCCGGAGGAAGTGCCCTCGACGCGTGAGCGGCGGTATCTCACCTCGGGAGAGCCGGTGTACCGGGCCCGGCTCGTCAAACCCGCCTGAGCCTCCAAAAGACAGGGACTTGCCCTACCCCTTGGCTTCCTGGAGAGGGCGGGAGACAATCAAAAGCATTCTGGCAGAGCGGGATGATTGCACTGGGGGCGCAACCGCATGGCGGAGGGTGACAGGAAGAGGACGCCGGAGGTAGCCCGGCGGACGGCGGCGGGCGGCGAGCTGAGCGGCCGGACGGTGCTCATCGTCGACGACGACCCGGCGCACGTGGCGCATGTGCGCGAGGGGCTGGCGCCGCGGGGGTACGTCTTCAAGGAAGCCCATGACGGGACGCAGGCGCTGTCGGCCATTCGCGAGGCGAGGCCGGACCTCATCCTGATGGACGTGGAGATGCCGGGGCTGGGCGGCGTGGAGGTGTGCCGCATCATCAAGGCGAACTCCGGGGAGGAGGGCTTCGGCTTCATCCCGGTGATTCTGATGACGGCGCGGCAGGCGGCGGGAAAGGTGGAGGGGCTGGAGCTGGGGGCGGACGACTACCTGGTGAAGCCCTTCGACATGCTGGAGCTGTCGGCGCGGGTGAAGTCGATGCTGCGGCTCAAGGCGCTCCAGGACGCGCTGGTGGAGAAGAACCGGGAGCTGGACAAGGCCAACAAGGAGCTGGCGCGGCGGCGCGAGGAGCTGCTCGCCCTCAGCCGCACGGACGCGCTCACGGGCCTGTTCAACCGGCGCTGCTTCGAGGAGCGGCTGACCGACGAGTTCGCGCGCTCGCGGCGCTACCAGTCACCGCTGTCGCTGGTGATGCTGGACATCGACCACTTCAAGCGCATCAACGACACCTTCGGCCACCCCTTCGGGGACCAGGTGCTCAAGGCGGTGGCGCAGACGACGCGCTCGCGGCTGCGCGAGGTGGACGTGCTGGCGCGGTATGGCGGGGAGGAGTTCATTGCCCTATTGCCGGAGACGGGGACGGCGGATGCGCTCAAGGTGTGCGAGCGCGTGCGCGAGGCCATCGCCGGGCTGCGGGTGGAGCACGTGAGCGTGGACGGGAAGCGGCAGGAGGTGCGCCTGACGGCGTCGCTGGGCGTGGCCACGGTGCCCTCGGCGGACCTGGAGAGCTCTGAGGCGCTCTTGCGCGCGGCGGACGCGGGGCTGTACGCGGCCAAGGGAGCGGGGCGCAACCGTGTCCAGCAACACGTTCCGTGAGGCTGACGCACCCAAGGCTTTCCCCCGGCGCCGCTTTGACCTAAACCCCACGTCCATGCGCCTGACCGCGACGATGCCCTGGTTGCTGGCCCTGCTCCTGGTGGGCGTGGCCGGCTGCAACCAGCCCCGCTTCGGCACACCGCAAGATGCGTATACGTCCTTCCACCGCCTGGTGAAGCGCGGCGAGTTGCGCGCGGCCTGGGGCGCCTTGTCCCAGCCCACCCAGGCGACCCTGACGAAGCGGGCCCAGGCGGTGAGTGACGCCTCCGGGGGCGCGGTGAAACCCGAGCCCATGGGCCTCTTCTTCGCGAATGTCCCCCCTCCTCCGGATGTTACGGAGGTCTCCCTGGTCCGGGAGGCGGGCGACGAGGCGACCGTGCTCGTTCGCTCGTCAGGCAGCACCCATGAGGTCCGGATGGTCCGGGAGCCGTCTGGGTGGAAAGTGGACCTCTCAGCCTCCCTCCAGCCTTGAAGCCGGGCATGCCCGGGCTCCTCGCATCAGGTAACGTACGACTGTGAACGATCGGAAGACACGACGGGTGGTTCCCGCGGTCGAAGTCATCCGGCGGCCGGCCTCGACGCCCGGCAGCGCCGCCCAGACTCCGTCCCCTTCGGAATCCGCTCCTCCGGCGCCCACGCCGCGCCCCACGCCCACGCCCCGGCCGTCCGCAGGCACGGCGCCCCCCACCCCGCCGGCCCCTCGGCCCGCGGGAGTGAATCCCACGCCTCGCCCCGCCGCCCCTGCGGCGACGGCGCCGGCGACCCCTTCGGCTCCCCTGCCCGCGCCCCGGCCCGCCGGCGTGGCGCCCGCTCCCTCGCCGCGTCCGGCGGGGGTGACGCCCGGCGCCCGCCCGATGGCACCGCGAGCGCCCGGAGGCCCCGGTGCACCCGGTGCGCGTCCGGGAGGCTTCGGCGGACGGCCCGGAGGCTTCCGCTCTTCCACGCCGCGGCCTCCGCCCACGCCCGAGCAGATCCTCGCGCTGGCGCAGCGCGAGCACGTGCCCGCGCGCATCGCCAAGGGTGAGCTGGAAGGGAAGATGAAGGCCCGCATCTGGCGCAAGCTGCACGCCGAGGAGGCGAAGCGCTTCGACCAGGTCTACGAGCTGATGGGCCAGACGCCGGACCTGTCGCTGGGGGACGCCTTTGGCGTGCTCCAGAGCGGCATGACGGTGGCGGAGTTCATGGCGCGCAAGGAGCGCACCCAGCGCAAGGCGGCCATCAAGCAGGCGCGCGGCGAGGTCGACAACGCCGTGGTGGCGGAGCTGCTCGGCGGCCTCATCTCCGGCAAGGTGGAGGTGTCCGTCGTCCTGGCGGAGCGCTCGCTGCTGGACACGCTCGTCGCCGAGGAGCCCATCGCCTTCACGCTGGAGCGCACCGGGCGGCTGGAGAAGCTGCAGGTGGTGCTGCTGGCGCGTCGCGCCGAATGGGAGCGGCTGCTGCCGAGCCTGGAGCGCGACGCCAAGCTGACGCAGAAGCCGTCCACGGTGGCGCGTCAGCCGGACAAGCGTCCGTACTCGGACCCGCGCGCCTTCCTGGACCACCTGGGCGACACGGTGAAGCTGGTGCTGCGCAACGGCATCACCCTCCAGCTCCCGCTGATGCACGTGGGCCGGTTCGACCTGCTGCTGGGTGAGCCGGGGCACGAGGTGTTCGTCCCGCTCCACGCCCTGCTCAGGTTCGAGCCAGGTCCTTCGAGCGCTCCCGCCGACGAGGCCTGAGGGCCCTGTCGCCGGGGGCGCCGCCCCTTCACCTTCGCCAGTCCTTCGTTCGCTCGAGGCACCCCATGCGCCCCTTCGTCTCCCGCATCATCAAGCCCTGGCTCGCGCTCGCCGCGACGGCCGCCATGGTGGGCGCCACGCAGCAGGGGTGCACCAAGGACGCGCCCGCCGCAGCCGAGACTCCCGCCGCGCCCACCGTCCCCGAGAAGCGGGAGAACGGCGTGCGCGTGGTGGAGCTGACGGTGACGGAGAAGGGCTACGAGCCCAGCCCCGTGACGCTGAAGAAGGGCGAGCCGGTGAAGCTGGTGGTGACGCGCAAGACGGACCAGACGTGCGCCACCGAAGTCGTGATGGACGGCTACGACATCAACACGCCGCTGCCGCTCAACCAGCCGGTGGACATCTCCTTCACACCCAAGGAGTCCGGAAAGCTCGTCTACGGGTGTGCCATGGGGAAGATGATTTCCGGCGTTTTCCTGGTGGACTGAAGACGTAGGTCGAAATCTGGGCACCGCGCCGGGAAGAGTTAGTCTCCCGGCCCTGCATGGGCGGCGCGGCGGAGCTTTTCACGCGGCATGTCTTCCTCGACCTCGAGACAACGGGGTTGGATCCACGTGCCGACGAAATCATCGAGCTGGGGTGTCTCTTCTTCGAGAACGGACGCGAGGTGGACCGCTTCGCGCGGCTCTACTCGGCGTCGCGGCCCCTGCCTCTCACCATCCGACGGCTGACGGGCCTGACGGACGCGGACCTCGCGGGGCGGCCGCGCTTCGGCGCTGACATCGAGGAGCTGCGAAGTCGGCTCACGGGCTGGACGGTGGTGGCGCACAACGCGCCCTTCGAGAAGGGCTTCCTGCCGGACTTGCTGAATCCCATCCGCGCGCCGGTGCTCGACTCGTGCGAGTTGATGCACTACCTGCACCCGGAGCTGACCAGCCACTCGCTGGAGTCGCTGCTGCGCTGGGCGGGCCTGGGCATCCGCCAGCCGCACCGCGCGCTGTCCGACTGCGAGGCGGTGCACGCCGTGCTCGTGCAGACGATGGACCGCTTCGTGCGTGAGGGCCGGGGTGAGGATGTCTCGGACCTGCTGGCCACGTTGGACCCTCGGGCCGCGCGGCGGCTGGGGCCTCCGGAGACGGACGGCGGCGCGTTCGACTACGAGGAGTGGCCGCTGTTGGAGCTGCTGTCGCGACTGAGCGAGGCCTGTCGGGCCGCTCCCGCGCAGCTGGCCCTGGAGACGCAGGGCTTCCTGCGCGGAAAGCCCGAGCGACGTCGGGCGGCCGGAGTGCCTTCCCTTCCCGAGCCCGAAGCCGAGGCGCCGGTGCTTCCGGTGCGGGCCGATGAAGTGACGGCGGTGTTGGGTGCGGGCGGGGCGCTGGAGCGGATGGACGAGGGCTTCCGGAGTCGGACCGCGCAGCTCGACATGGCGCAGGCGGTGGCGCGCGCGCTGTCGGACGGCGAGCAGGTGGCGGTGGAGGCGGGGACGGGGACGGGCAAGTCGCTCGCGTACCTGGCGCCCGCGGCCCTCTTCGCCGCGCGCAACGGGCGCAAGGTGGGCGTGGCTCCGCACACGAAGACGCTCCAGGACCAGCTGCTGGAGAAGGACCTGCCCCGGCTGCACAAGGCGATGGGCGGGACGTTCGGCTACGCGCTGCTCAAGGGGCAGTCGAACTACCTGTGCCGTCGCCGCGCGCTGGAGGCCACACGCGTGGAGCCGGGCATGGGGCACTCCGCGCGCGCGCCTCGCGCCTACCTGCGGGCGTACCTGCGCCGCAGCGTGGACGGGGACATGGACCGGCTGAGCCACTGGTTCCGCGAGCGCTTCCCCGTCCTGATGGGCCTGACGCCCGCGGTGCGCTCCGAAGCCGCGACGACGCTGGGCGAGAAGTGCCCGCACTACCACCGCTGCTTCTACCACTCGGCGGTGGCCCAGGCGCGCGAGGCGGACGTGCTGGTCATCAACCAGTCGCTCGCCTTCGCGTGGCCCGCGCGCTACCCGAAGCTGGAGCACCTGGTCCTCGACGAGGCGCACGAGGTGGAGGACGTGGCCACCACGGCCCTCACCGTGGAGCTGTCGGACCTGGCCTTTCAGCGCCTCACCGAGCGACTGCACGGACGCGATGGACGCCATGGCCTCTTCGCGGAGCTGCGCCGGGCCCTCTCCGCGTCTCGTCGCGAGGAGTCGCGCGCGCTGATGGGCCAGGTGGAGGACGCGCTGCGCCGGCTGATGGACGAGGCGCGGGACTTGGGCGCCCGGGTGACGGAGCTGTGCGAGCCCTCGGCCACCACCGCGGGCGAGGACCCCGACGAGGGCGCGTATGCGCCGGAGCTGCGCGTGACGGAGGCGGTGCGCGCGCTGCCCACGTGGGAGCCGGTGCGTGACGGCCTGGAGCTGGTGCGCGGCGCGCTGCAGGCCCTGCACACGCTGCTCGCGGTGCGGGTGCTGGAGGCGCTGCCGGAGCTCGCCGCGAGGATGCCCGCGCTGGAGCGCGAGCTATCAGGCGCCACCACGGAGCTGGGAGAGCTGGCGACGCTGGCGCAGGAGCTCTCGGGCGAAGCAGCGGCGGGGCGGTGCTACTCCGCGACGGCCGAGCCTCGGCGGCAGCGCTGGAGCGTGGGCGCGCAGCCGGTGGATGTGTCCTTCCATGTGTCGCGCGACTTCGCGGCGAACAAGCGCGCGTTGGTGCTGACCTCGGCCACGCTGGGGCCCACGAGCCAGGGCTCGGGAACGCCCTTCGTGTTGAAGCGACTGGGGCTGGATGGACGCGGCGACCGCCCCGCGCCCCGGCTGCTGCGCGCGCCCTCCCCCTTCCAGCTCCATGAGCAGGCGCTGGTGGTGCTCGTCACCGATGCTCCGCGCGCGCACGAGGAGCCCTTCATCGACTGGGCCGCGACGCGGATTTCAGGCCTCGCGCAGACGATGGGTGGACGACTCCTGGGCCTGTTCGCCTCCACGCGGCGCATGGAGCGCGTGGGCGCGGAGGCGAGGACGCGACTGGAGCCGCTGGGCATCGAAGTGCTGCGGCAATCGCGCGGGCACAGCCGCTCGCTGGCGGCCCGGCAGGAGCGCGACACGGGCACGGTGCTGCTGGGCACGAAGAGCTTCTGGCAAGGCGTGGACATCCCTGGGCGCGGCGTGGGCTGCGTCTTCATCGACAAGCTTCCGCTGGAGCCCGCGCTGCGTCCGCTGGTGGCCGCGCGTGAAGAGCCGCTGGCCCGCTCCGGTGGCGAGTACCAGGGCTTCCTGCAGTACCGACTGCCGCGCGCGTTGCTGCTCCTGCGCCAGGGCGTGGGCCGACTCATCCGCTCCACCACGGACCGAGGCGTCGTCATCATCGCGGACCCGGGCCACCCGAGCTACCGCGCGCACCTCATGGAAGCGCTCGAGGGCTATCGCGTGGAGGCGCTCCCGTGGGCCCAGGCGCGCCTGCGCATCCACGCGGTGCTCAAGCAGACGGGGCTCACCGTGGACGTCGCCTCGCCACCGTGAAGCTTCACAAGTCCGCTCCCGTGGACTCCTTCTTGGAGTCCTGGGACGTGGTTCCCGCGCATTGCTTGATTCGTGCTTCGCGACACGCGCGGGAGTGCGTGGCGCGCGCCTTGCTCATCCACCTCGGGCATTGACGCGCGAGGCTGCCGACCCCACGCTTTCGACGCATGGGACGGCACGCGGACAGAGTTCGTGGCGACGCCTTCCCTCGGGCTCCCACCCAGGAGGAGTGGGACGCGATGGGGCCCGAGGAGAGGGCGCAGGTGGTGGAGACACTGCCAGCGGAGGTGACGTACCGGGAGATGTCTCCGCCCGAGGGGGACTTGCATCAAGACGCGAAGCACCGCGTGCTGGATGTGCTGAGGCACCACTTCCGGCATCGACGGCGCAAGGCCTACGTCGGCTCGGAGCTGCCCGTGTATTACCCCGGGGAGCGCCGCTTCGCGCCCGACCTGCTCGTGGTGTTCGACGTCGAGCCACACCCACGCGAGAAGTGGCTGGTGAGCCACGAGGGCAAGGGCCTGGACTGGGTGATGGAGGTCCACTCGGGCGGCAACCGGAAGAAGGACGCCGTGGTCAACGTGGAGCGGAACGCGCGGCTCGGCATCCGCGAGTACTTCATCTACGACGCGGGCCGGGAGCGACTGGAGGGGTTCCGGCTGAAGTCCGCCAAGGCCAGGACCTACGTTCCCCTGAAGCCGAAGCAGGGACGGTTCACCTCGAAGGTGTTGGGGCTCGAGTTCGAGGTCCGTGGCGACAAGATGTTCGTCTGGACCGGCAAGACGCTGTTGCTCGAGTCCACGGAGATGATTGACCAGCTCAAGGCCCGGATGAAGCGGGCCGTACTGCGCCGCCAAGCTGCGGCCCGTCGTCAACATCGGATGACGGTAAAGGCGCTCAAGGAAACCAACCAGCGCCGCAAGGACGCCGAGCAACAATTGGCGAAGGTGAAAGCCGAGCTCCGCAAGCTGCGTCCCCGGAAGCACTGACCGGGGACGACGGCGCGGGGCTCAGGCCTCCAGGCGCGCGCGGAAGCGGGACTCCAGCGCGCGCAGCTCGTCGAGCGATTCTCCCGACACCCCGGAGCGCTCCGCCGTCTCCACCGCCTTCGCCAGCACCCGAGCATCCTCCTCGCTCTGGTCCCTCAGCTTCTGCATCATGCTCCGCGTCGCGTCGAACAAGTCCCGCAGCTCGTCGCCATCGCGCAGGCCGTACTGCGGCGGGCGCAGCTTGCCATCGAGCACGTCGCCCACCATGCGGCGGATGCGCAGCAACGGCCCCGCCAACCGGTGCGTGACGACGATGGTGCCCAACGCCACCACGGCGATGAAGCCCACCAGGAAGGCCCCCAGCACCCACCACGTCGCGCGCTGACGCGACTCCAGCTCCGCTCGCTGCGCGACGATGGCGGCCCGCTCCTCCTCGTAGGCCGCGTCGATGCCTTGCGCCTTCTCCCGGAAGGTGGCCTCGAAGGTCGGGTCGTCCATCCGCGCCAGCAGCTCGTTGGACAGCGTGGCGCCGGACAACTCCCGGCTGACCTCGGCGGCCCGGGAGCGGGCTTCCACCGCCGTCGCCGTCTCCCGCATCAACGCCCAGGCGGAGCGCACCAGGAACACGCCCAGCAGGGCCGACAGCACCACCGTCACTCCGACCATGTACGCGGTCAGCTTGAGCTGGAAGCCTGTATCCAGGAGGAAGTTACGCCAGCGCCGCTTCGGGGCCGCCGCGTGCGCCGTCGTGCTCGTCGTCATGTCTCGTTGCTCCACTCGAAGGTTTCCGCTGCTTCCTCCACCGCGCGCGGCACCAGCGCCTTGAGGAGGTCCGCGGGCTGCGCGCCCCCGGCCTTCACATCCACCTGCCCCAGCAGGGACAGGTCCGGGTAGCTCAGGCAGACGATGGCCACCCGCAACCCGCCCCCCTCCATCGCATGCACTTCCGGGGTGATTCGGTAACCATGCACGCCCAGCTTCTTCAGCGCGCCCTTCGCCGCGGCCTTGGACTCCTTGGCCGGCGCCAAGAGCGCCCCCCGGCGAATCAGCCGCGAGCGCAGCCGCGCCTCGGTGGCCTTCACCAGCTCGGCCGGCAGCGAGCGCGTCAGGTCCTTCATCCCCTCCAGCGAGACGTAGAAGCGCGGAGGTCGCGCCTGGTACTCCTTCAGCGCGCTCACCGCCTCGCGCACTGCCGCCTGCACCGTCGCGTCCGCCTCCGTCTTGTGGGCCTCCAGACAGGGCAGCGCGGAGGACTCCTGCAGCTTCGCCAGGGACTTGGCGACGGCCGCGCGCACCAGCTCGCTCGGGTCCTTGAGGCCGCCACACAGGGGCGTCACCGCCTCCGGGTCCTCGGTGGCCCCCAGCACCAGGGCCGCCTGGGAGCGCGAGCGAGGGTCCTTGCCCTGGGTGAGCTGGCGCCCGAGGAACGCAAGCCGGGTGTCCCCCTGGGCGAGGGCCACACTGGGCGCGACGAGCAACACGAGGAGGGGGAGGGCAGGCAGCCGCATGGCGGGGACGCCGGAGAGTGTAGCGCCGTCTGCCCGCTGACGAACAGTTGCAGGATTCCCAGTCCACGCGCACCCACCTCCCCTGCTTGCGTAGGCAGGGTGGATCCGACATGGGGCCATCCTGGGGTAACGTGCGCACGTCCAGGAGGGCATGCCCGGTGTCATTCGCTTCCCGGTTGGAAGGTCTGCTGCAGCAAGTGGGGTTGAGCGGCGTGGTGGAAGAGGTGCGTTCGCGCCTGGGCTATGCGCGTCCGCAGGCCCCTTCCCACAACGGTGCCGCCCATCCCTCACCTCGTCAGGTGGAGCGGCGGGAATCGCCGTCCCCTGCCCCCGTGGCCGTCGCGCCCCCCAGCGCGCCAGAGCCCACAAGAGTGGAGCGCACCCCGCGCCCTCGCCCCATCTCCGAGGCGGAGAACTCCCCCGCCACCGAAGCCGTCGCCGCTGACCCACCGGCGCCACGTGCTCCGAAGGCAGCGAAGAAGACCCGGGCCGTGAAGTCCGCGAAGCCCGCCACCAAGGCCGCCAGCGCGAAGTCGGGCAAGAGCCCGGCCCGGAGCAAGGCCCGTGCGAAGAAGAAGAGCGAGGCCGCCCCCGCGTCCCAGGCCGCGTCCGCCGCGGACACGGGACAGGCCGTGGTCCAGTTGATGGAAGCGCTCCGCTCCCATCCCCGCCACGAGGAGCTGCGCTCCGCGGGCAAGCTGAAGGATCAGCTCGTGCGCTCGCTGATTCCGCTCTACCTCGCCCGAGCGGTGGAGCTGGACATGGAAGTGACGTCCGGAACGACGTCCCGCTTCTGGGGCGAGCTGGGCGTCACCTACGCCGCCCCCAACGCGGCCAAGGCCCTGCGCCTGCACGCCGGCTACGCGCAGGACACCAAGAAGGGAAAGGCCATCACGTCCAAGGGCGTCCAGTACGTCGAAGAGGCCTTGAAGCGCCTGCGCGAGAGCGCGGCCTCCTGAATCGCGACGCCGTGAGCCACCGAGGCGACTGTCCGCCCGGTGGCACTCCGGCGTCGGCGTGGACCAGCAGGGGTTCGCTGGCGGACGATCTTCCGGGCCTCGCGAGCGAGCGGCTGGCCCGTGCCAGGAGGTCTCCTAGATTGGCGCGGAGCAATGGCCACGACGCGCTCTTCACCCTGGACGGCTTGCCTCCATCTCTCCGCCTCCCTGCCCGGGATGGCGAGCGAGGGTGTGGACCGCCTCCAGGCTGAGGGGCCTTCCGGCCTCTGGGGGGTGGCGCGGGGTGGGGCATGGGTCCAGACGCGCTGACCTTCTATCGGGCCGCGAGGCGGCTGAAGAGCCTGGGCGTGCCCGTGCTTCCGAGCATGGTGGCCGCCGTGGGTGACCGGCTCCTGCATTGCCACGTGGACATCGACGCGCGGCTGCATTCCACCGTGGGCCTGGGCTACGGCGGCGTGGGTGTGGTGGTGGCGCCGGGTGTGGAGGTGGGCGAGGGCAGCTTCCTCTCCCAGAACGTCAGCGTGGAGCCCCGGCGCGGCGAGGCCGGCGTCCCCCGCATCGGTCGCAACGTCTATGTCGGCGTGGGCGCGCAGATCATCGGCCCGGTGACGGTGGGAGACGGCGCGGTGATTGGCGCTGGAGCCCTGGTCATCTCGGATGTGCCCCCCATGGCCGTGGTGGCGGGAGCCCCGGCCCGGGTGGTGAAGCAGAAGGCCGCGAACGGACACTGAGGGGCGGACCCCACGCAGGGCACGGGTGGCGTGTTCGCCGCCCCCCACCCCTCCTGCCGTCCAGGCATACGCGGGCTGTCGGAGTTTCCCCTCCCGGGCCGTCCGCCCCCCTATGCAACCTCCAAGAACTCCTGCGCGGCCTCCTCTTGTGGCATATACCCACACCATGCCTTCCGCCCTGACCGCCTCCGAGATTCGCGAGGCGTTCCTCAAGTTCTTCGAGGAGCGTGGACACCGCCGCGTCCCCTCCTCCTCACTGGTGCCGGCGAACGACCCGACCCTGCTGTTCACCAACGCGGGCATGGTCCAGTTCAAGGATGTCTTCACCGGCCGCGAGCGGCGCGACTACCAGCGCGCCACCACGTCGCAGAAGTGCGTGCGCGCCGGTGGCAAGCACAACGACCTCGACAACGTGGGCTACACGGCCCGGCACCACACGTTCTTCGAGATGCTCGGCAACTTCTCCTTCGGCGACTACTTCAAGGCGGACGCGATTGCGTACGGCTGGGAGTTCGTGACGAAGACGCTCGGGCTCGACAAGGCGCGGCTGTCCATCACCGTGTTCAACGGCGAGGACGGCATCCCCTGGGACGAGGAGGCCTTCGAGCTGTGGGCGAAGCAGGGCGTGTCTCGCGACCGCATCTTCAAGCTCGGCAAGAAGGACAACTTCTGGTCCATGGGCGAGACGGGCCCGTGCGGTCCCTGCTCCGAAATCCACTATCACCAGGGTGACGACATCCCCTGTGTCGAGGAGGCGGCGGGCCGTCAGTGTCAGAGCGTCGCGTGTGACTGCGACCGGTGGCTCGAAATCTGGAACCTCGTGTTCATGCAGTTCGAGCGCAAGGAGAAGGACGCGCCGCTGATTCCGCTGCCCAAGCCGTCCATCGACACGGGCGCGGGCCTGGAGCGCATCGCCTCCGTCGTGCAGGGCAAGCGCTCCAACTACGACACGGACCTGTTCCAGAACATCATCGCGAAGGTCGTCGAGGTCTCCGGAAAGCCCTACTCGCAGGAGACGGGCGCCTCCCACCGCGTCATCGCGGACCACGGCCGCGCGGCGGCGTTCCTCATCGCGGACGGCGTGCAGCCCTCCAACGAGGGCCGGGGCTACGTCCTGCGCCGCATCATGCGCCGCGCGATTCGCCACGGCACGCTGCTGGGGCTGGACCAGCTCTTCTTCTTCAAGGTCGTCGACCGCGTCATCGAGGTGATGGGTGACGCGTACCCGGAGCTGCGCGAGAGCCGGCCCTTCCTGCTCAAGGTCTCCGAGCACGAGGAGGAGAGCTTCCGGCGCACTCTCAGCCGCGGCATGAAGATGATTGAAGAGAGCGTCGCCCGGATGAAGAAGGCGGGCGAGACGCTGATGTCCGGCGCGGACGTCTTCCTGCTCCACGGCACCTACGGCTTCCCGTGGGATTTGACGCAGATCATCCTCCGTGAGCACGGGCTCGACGCGGACATCCCTGGCTTCGAGGCGGAGCTGGTGAAGGAGGCCGACCGCGGCAAGGGCGGCGAGCTCAACAAGGACAAGGCCGTCGGCGACGTCTACCTCAAGCTCGTGGAGAAGCTCGGGACCACGGAGTTCCTCGGCTACGAGGGCGAGGGGCACGAGGGCGAGGGCAGCGTCCGCGCGATGATTCGCGACGGCGTGGAGGTCATCCAGGCGTCGAAGGGTGACAAGGTGGAGCTGGTGCTGGACCGGACGCCCTTCTACGGCGAGTCCGGCGGTCAGCTCGGCGACAGCGGCAACATCATCGGCCACGGCGGCAAGGCAGTGGCGCAGGTGAAGGACGCGCAGCGCCCGGTGCCAGGCCTCATCGTCCACTCCGTGGAAGTCACCGAGGGGACGTTCAAGGTCGGCGACATGGTGCAGACCGCGGTGGACGTGGAGCGCCGCAAGGCCATCCGCGCGAACCACTCCGCGACGCACCTGCTGCACAAGGCGCTCAAGCTGGTGCTGGGCGAGCACGTGAAGCAGGCGGGCTCCGTCGTGGCGCCGGACCTCCTGCGCTTCGACTTCTCGCACTTCGGGCCCGTCACGTCCGAGCAGGCGGAGAAGGTCGAGGACCTGGTCAACGGCTGGATTCGCGACAACGCCGCGGCCGAGACGCGCGTCATGGCGCTCGAGGACGCGAAGAAGTCCGGCGCGGTGGCCATGTTCGGCGAGAAGTACGGCGAGACGGTGCGCGTCGTCACCGTGCACCCGGAGTCCACCGAGCTGTGCGGCGGCACGCACGTGCGGCGCAGCGGCGACATCGGACTGTTCAAGCTCTCCAGCGAGAGCGGCGTGGCGTCCGGCGTGCGCCGCATCATCGCGCTCACGGGCGTGGGCGCGCTCCAGCACGTGCGGGAGCAGGAGCACGAGCTGCGCAAGGCGGCCGAGCTCTTGAAGACGTCCCCCAAGGACGTCGCCAAGCGCGTGGAAGCGGCGCAGAAGCGCGTGAAGGAGCTGGAGCGCAAGGTCGAGGAAGTGTCCGTGAAGGCGCAGACGGCTGGCAGCAAGGACCTGCTGGAGCAGGCGCGCGACGTCAACGGCATGAAGGTGCTCGCCACGCGGGTGGACCCGGCGGACGACAAGGTGTTCCGAGGCATGGCGGACCAGCTTCGCGACCGCATGAGCTCCGGCATCATCGCCATCGGCGGCGAGAAGGACGGCCGCGCCATCATCCTCGTCGCGCTGACGAAGGACGTGGTGGCCAAGGGCCTGAGCGCGGGTGACCTCGTGCGCGAGATGGCCAAGGAAGTCGGCGGCAAGGGCGGCGGCAAGGCCGACATGGCACAGGCCGGCGGCCCCGACGCGTCGAAGCTGCCCGTGGCGCTGGAGAAGCTGTACGAGCTGGTGAAGGGAGCGGGCAACGCGTGAGCGCTCGCTCTCCCTTCGCCCTGGCGCCGGTGGCGTGCCTCCTGGCTGCGGCCCTCCTCACCGGGGGCTGCACGAAGGAGGAGCCCGCGCCCTCGTCCCTGGGCACGGCGGATGAGCGCACGCTCCAGAAGCTGCGGCAGGAAGTGGACCGGGTGAACCAGGGGGGCCGCCCGGCGCAGGGCCCCGAGGCCACCCGGGGCGCACCGAACGCCCAGCTCGCGGGACTCGCCGCGGGACTGGAAGAGGCCGCGCCCCGGCAGTTGGGCGTGCCCGAAGGCAACAACACGGTGCATGTGGACACGGTGGCGGTGAAGCTGACCGGGCTGGAGTCCTCTCACTCGGCGAAGGGCTCGGGGAAGATGAGCGTGACGACGGAGGAGCTGTTCCTCCGGGTGCAGTTCGTCACGCAGAACGTGGGCCCCGCGCCCGTGACGCTGGACCTGGAGTCGGCCACGGTGGTGGACGCGCAAGGCGCGTCGTTCGCGGTGGCGAGGGACGCACAGGTGCTCGCCGGCACGCGTCCCCTGCGCCGGACCTGGGCCCCTGAAGAGCGCGCCGACGTAGTGCTCCTGTTCGAGCTCCCCCCGCCGGCCCTGCGGGAAGGTGCCCTGCACCTGGTCATGCAAGGGACGGGGGGAGAGGTGCGGATCCCCCTGCGATGAGCGGGCTTGTGTCCAAGCTGCTTCCGCTGCGCATCCGCCTCCCGTACAGCACGGAGGAGGAGTTCATCGACAAGTACGGCTCGAACGTGGCGCGCGGAGGCGTGTTCGTCGCCACGCGCGCGCTGAAGCCCGAGGGCACGGGGCTGGCGTTCGAGTTCGTCCTCGCGGACGGCAGCCGGTTGCTGCGCGGCGAGGGCGTGGTGGTGAAGGCGCAGGTGGACGCGGGCGTCGGGCGCTCTGGGATGACGGTGCGCTTCGTGAAGCTGGACGCCGCGAGCAAGGCGCTCGTCGACCGCGTGGTCGCGCGTCGTGCCGCGCCCGAGCCACAGCAGACAGTCCCCGGACTGGTTCGCAAGACGCAGGCACCCAAGCCGGTTGCGCCACGCGCGCCTGAGCCACCCGAGCCGCCCGCGCAGGTTCCGGCGGAGTCCCAGGACGACCGCTTCGCGGCCGAGGCCGAAAGTCCTGCTGGTGCCACGGAGACAGAACAACGTGGCCACTTCGCGGCCGAAAGCTCCGCGTCCTCGGAGGCGTCCTCCTTCGCGCCCGAGAGCGACGACTCCGCGCAAGGTGGGCTCTTTCCCTCCGATAGCGACGACACCACGGGGACACCTCCAAGCGGCCACTTCGCTCCCTCGAGCGATGAAGGCGAGACGCCCCGCACGGCCCCGAGCCAGCACAGCGCCGTAGACGCGCGGCACGTCGAGGACACCGGTCCTGGCCTGTCTGCCGAAGCGGAACCGCCAGCGGCACACCCTGACGACGGTGCGTTGTCAGACGAGGCGGCGCTCAACGCGAGTGCGGCGGTCGCCGATGAGTCCTCGGGATTCGGGAACGCGCTTGAGCCGACGTCGCCCGCGAGGGCGGAGAGTGCCGAGGCCACCGCATCCGCCCCCCCTGCTGACAGCGCGCTCGCCGCTGACGAGGAGCGCGAACTCGACTTCGACATCACCGCGAGCTTGTTTGACTCCGATGAGGACGAGCCCTCGTCCGGGAGTGCGCCGAGCACCGGCACCGTCTCGACGGAGCAGTCCTCACAGGCGACGGCGGAGAGCTTCCCGGATACAGGGGTAGCGAGGTCCACCCGCGACCTCCTCCCTTCATCGGAGTCATCGGCGAGCGCGGTGAGTGCACCGGAGTCCGGCGCGGACACTGCGACTGACGCTTTCGTCCAGGAGCACGACGCCCTCACGCGGGACGCGACCTCGGATGCAACCACCGAGGAACAGGCCTCGACCTTCGAGTCCTCGTCGACTGACGCGGGTGCAGCGGTCTCGAGCCTCGAAGCGGAGACCTCCGCGACTGTCACCACCGAAGCCTCCCCGCACCTCTCTGGTGAGGGAAGCTCGGACACCACCGAGGACACGTCTTCCGAGGTGCCTTGGTTCGGGACACCGGAGACCCCAGCGTGGGAGGCCAATCCCGCCGAGGTGGCCACCCCCACCCTTCGCGATGCGTCCACCGGCCTGACTCCAGGGGCCGAGGACGAGGCTTCGTCTTTCAGCCCGCGGGGCATCGACGAAGAACGCGCCGAGCCAGCGAACACCTCGGAAGCACCGATTCGCGCGGACGAACCATCGTCTCGCGTTGAGTCGATTTCCACGACGGGTGTTCACGCGTCCTCGTCGCCCATCGAGTCCACGAGCGACACAGACCCGTGGGGCATCAAGACAAGCTCCATCGGCACTGAAACAACCGCCACGGAAGCGGCCTCGACCCAGTCACTCGCGGCGAGTGGCGAGTCCACCTTCGCCACCGACACGGACCCGCTGGCGCGTATCGAGTCGACGACCACCAACGCCTCTTCAGTCGACACGGCGCATATCGAGGCCAACGCCGGCACCGATGTGGAGTCCACGGCAGCGGCACTGCCTCGCACCGAGAACGCGGCATCCGCGGCAGCGCAAGAGACCTCGGCCCCGACGGAGCCACTCGCCAATACAGGGCTCCTGGCGTCCACGGACACGGCGTCCCCTGCTCGAACTGAGCCATCAGACGCCCCGTCTGCGAACGAAACACCCGGGTCCAACACCGACACGGATGCAACGGCGACAGGGACAGCAACCTCGGGTCCAATAACCGCGCAGGTCTCCACGGAGCCCACTGCCCCTGGCTCGTCCGAGACACGAAGCGACGCCAGTGAGCCCACCTCCGCGACGGCGACAGGTGCACCCACGGCGCTCGCCGAGCAAAGCCCGACGGAGCCCACCGCCCTCAGCGACACCGAGGTGCGCGCCACCTCCAGCGAGTCCACCGCCGCGACGGCGACAGGTGCACCCACGGCGCCCGCCGAGCAAAGCCCGACGGAGCCCACCGCCCTCAGCGACACCGAGGCGCGCACCAACTCCAGCGAGTCCACCGCCGCGACGGCGACAGGTGCACCCACGGCGCTCGCCGAGCAAAGCCCGGCGGAGCCCACCGCGCTCAGCGCCACCGAGGCACGCGCCACCTCCAGCGAGTCCACCGCCGCAACGGAAGCACCGGCCTCCGTTACTCAGCCTGCTACCCCAGCCGAGCAAGCACCCACGACGCTGGCCTTTCAAGCCAGCAACACGGGTTCGGCCGAAGCCACCGCCCAGGCACCAGGGGCCACCACACCCTCCCCTGCGCGCACGGAGCCCACCCCCACCACGTCTCCGCGCCCCATCACCGAGGCGCGCACCGAGCCCACCGAAGCACCCGCCCCCCAGGACGTCGACACCGCGCGCAATCGCCGCCGTGCGCTCCTCGATGTCCCTGTCTCCGCGCCCTCCACCTCTCCCGCCATTCCGGAGGTGGTGCTCGGCATCGACCTGGGCACCTCGCACGCGCGGGTCGCTGTCTTCCACGAAGGCGTCGCTCGACTCGTTCCACTCCCGGGAACGGACGGCAACGAGCTACCCGCGCTCGTCGCGGTGGACGGCAGTGACGAACTGCTCGTCGGCCCCTCCGCGCAAATCGAGGCCATGCGCGCTCCCCGTCGTGCCGCGCCTGGTCTCATGCGCCTGCTCGGCCTTCGCGCTCGCTCTCCCAGACTCCGCGCCCTGGCCCCGCAGCTCCCCTTCCCCGTCGCCGCCGACCCGAGCGGAGATGCCTGCGTGGAGCTCGGTGGCCGGCTCGTCGCCCCCACCCTCTTCACGGCCCTGCTCCTGCGCGAGCTGAAGCACGCCGCCACCACCTTCGTCGGACGCAAGGCCACTCGCGCCGTCATCTGCGCCCCCACCCACTTCACGGACCGCCAGCGCGCGGCCCTCCGTGACGCGGCCACCCTCGCGGGGCTCGACGCGCAGCGCATCCTCACCGCTCCCGCCGCGGCGGCCCTCGCCCACGGCCACGGACGCGGCATGGCTCGCAAGCGCGTGCTCGTCGTGGACCTGGGCGGCGGAGGGCTCGGCGTATGCGTGGTGCAAGTCACCGGCGATGACCTGGAGGTCATCACCACCGGCGGCGACCCGATGGTGGGCGGCCTGGACTTCGACGCCCGCATCGCGGAAGCCCTCGCCAGCGACCTCGCCACCCAGGGCATCCCCCGCCCCGAGCACCCGCTCGACTGGGGCCTCCTGCGCACCGCCGCCGAGACCGCCAAGGTGGCCCTCTCCGAGCGCGAGCAGGTGGAGGTGCCGCTGTCCTCGGGCACCGTGCCGCCACTGACCCGCGAGCGCATGGAGGCCCTCACCGCGGACCTCGCCCAGCGCGTCACCTCCGTTGTGCGCGAGGTGCTCGACTCCAACGCCCTCTCGCCCCAGGGACTCGACGCCGTGCTGCTCGTGGGCGGGCAGGGACGCATGCCCCTGGTCCGCCGCCGGCTCGAGGAGAGCCTGGGCGTGCCCGTGCGCGACGACGTCGACGCCCGAGGCGCCGTGGCCCTGGGTGCCGCGCTGCTCGGCCACGGAATCCTCCTGGCCGAGGGCGGCAAGCCCGCCGCCTCCGTCTCCGAAGTCCTCTCCGCGCCCATCGGTGTCGCCGAGCGAGGTGGCACCCTGCGCCGGGTGCTCGAGCGCACGACACGGCTGCCCGCCGGCAAGACGCTCGTCATCCCCGTCGCGTCCGGCCCGGTGGAGCTCGCCCTCTTCCAGGGCCCCTCGCCGCTCGCCGCGGAGAACGAGTACCTGGGTCGGCTGTCGCTGAACGTGGAGCGCGCGGGCGAGGTCGAGCTGCACTTCGCGCTCACCGCCGACGCGGCCCTCTCGCTGGAAGCCACGCTGCCCGGCGTCCGTCGCCAGCCTGTCTCCCTCTCCCTCGAGGACCTGGACGACGCGGGGCGCGAGGCGCTCGTTGCCCGCTCGCCGCTGATTGGCGAGCCCGAGGCACGCCCCGGTGGACTGCTGAAGGGCCTGAAGAAGCTCTTCGGTCGCCGCTGAGCGCCCCTCCGTCAGGCCCCTCGCGGACCTTGCGGACCACCGCCCCTCCAGTGGTCTCTCTCTGTAACCGACTCAACGGATGCCCAGCTTTGCGCTGACCCGGACTTCGAGGAGGTATGCGATGCGTCGATGGATGGTGGGAGGTGTTGCCGTGGTGGCCTTTGCACTGGCGACTCCAGCCGTGGCGGCCGTGGGAGCGCAGAATGTCGCCCGCAAGCTGGGCGTCCGACAGGAGCCTGAAGTCGGCCTGGACGTGCGACTAGGCCTCGGCAGCTTCACGGGCGATTTGGGCGAAGATGTGGGCGTGGGAGCAACCTTCGGCATCAACGCCGACGCCCAGGCATGGAAGTACGTGGGGCTCGAGGTCGGCTACGAGCTTCAGCGCCTTCCCATCGATTCACGTCGAATCGACGATGAAGACGCGGGCCTGTGGCGCAACAACTTCGGAATCCTGGCCAAGGCGGGGCCGCTCATCGACCAGAAGTGGAGGCCCTTCGTCGGCGCGGGCTTCGGCTTGAGCTACCTGGACCCCTCCGACGGCGCGGACGACGTCTACCAGAACGACTGGATGACGGAGATTCCGCTCGCCGCGGGCGTGGACTATCGCTTCGGCAGCACCCTCTTCGCGGGGGCCCGGGCCACCTATCGCCTGCTGGGCGGCGAGGACGTCGTCGACCGTCCAGGCACCACCAGCGCGGCGAAGGGCAGCCTCTTCAACGCGAACCTCACGGTGGGCGGCCGCTTCTAGCCGCCCCGCCTTACACGCTCGCCAACGAGAGCACCGTCTCGGGGCGTGGGTCCTTCTCCCACGCCTCGAGCAGCACCGCCGCGGGGGAGCGCTTGGACGCGGCCACCTCCGCCAGCGGATCCAGCAGCGGAGCATCCGCCGCGTCCAGGCGCAGCAGGCCCCGACGGGCAATGCCCACCATCTCCTCCGCCAGCCGGTACAGCTCGCGCGTGCCCAGCTTCCCCGCCAGGCCCTCGCGGCGCGCGGTGTCGTGGAAGGCCAGGTGCTCGGTGTACGTCAGCTGGGGCAGCAGCTTCTCCGCCTCGTCCAACGCCGTGGCGTCATAGAGGATGCCGCGCCACAGCGCGCCCAGCGCGCCCGTCATCCCCGCAGTCCCACAGTCCGCGCCACGCACCTCGAGGACCTTCTTGAGGCGCACCTCGGGGAAGAGCGTGGAGAGGTGATCCGTCCAGTCCGCCAGGTCCGGAGGCTGTCCCTCGAAGCCCTGCTCGAGCAACTGTCGGAAGGTGAGCTTCGGGTGCAGGTACTGGCCCTCGCGGCGCAGGAAGAGCAGCGGCGCGTTCATCGCCCACTCGACATAGGCGCGGTACGAGAAGGAGCCGTCGAAGAACGCGGGCAGGTACCCACAGCGCGTCGGGTCCACCTCGTCCCAGACGCGGTTGCGGAAGGACAGGTAGCCGGAGGGCTTGCCGTCCACCAGGGGACTGTTGGCGTACAGCGCGTTCATCACCGGCGACAGCCGCGCCACCACCACCGTCTTCCGGACACAGTCCGCCTCGTCCTTCCAGTCGAGCGACACCTGTCCGGTGGCCGTCATCAACATCATGTTCAGCGCCAGCTGGCCCCGCTCCGGCAGGGTGCGCCGCATCACCAGGTAGCGCGACTTGGGCATCCACGGCATCGTCGCCGTCGTGCCCGTGGGGCGATAACCCAGCGTCACCAGCCGCAGCCCCAGCTCCCCCGCCGCCGCCTTCACCTGCTTCAGGTGGGCCAGGTTCTCAGCGTGGGCCTCGCGCGCCGTGTGGAAGGGGCTGCCGGACAGCTCGAACTGTCCACCCGGCTCCAGGGAGATGGTGGCCTCGCCGCGCTCCCGCTGGAGGGCGATGACCGGCGACTCGGGCGTCTCCCGGAAGGGGACGTAGCCGTCGGGAGCCAGCCGGTTCAACAGGGCCCCGACTCCGGACGGCCCCTCGTACGGGACGGGAGCGTCGGAACCCACGGGAAAGAGCAGCTTTTCGTGCTCCAAACCGAGGCGAAGGTGGCCCTGGGGCTTCTCGGCGGACCGAAAACCCGACACCAGCATGTCGACGGAGGTGATCGGCTCGGAGTTGGCGCGCTTGAGGTCGAGGGACATGAGCGCGCCCTATATAACGTGTAACTCCAGAGCCGCTTTCGATTTGCACACCGGCACCACCATGTCCCCCCCATCCCCCATCCCTTCCATCTCCCCGCAGCCCCGCCTGGCCGACTTCTTCCAAGGGTTGGGCCTGCTTGGCCGGGCCTTTGGCCTCATCTTCCGCTCCCGGCGCCTCTTCGTGCTGTCCGCCCTGTGCGCCGCCGTCACCGCGGTGGCCCTGGTGGGGCTGGCGTGGCTCCTGTGGCACCATGCCCCGGGGGCCCTGGGCTCTTTCTGGACCCAGCCGGAGTCCTGGTATGGCCGGGGGGCCTGGTACACGGTGCTCGTCCTGTCCTGCCTGGTGCTCTGGGTGGTGGGGGCCAACGTCGTGCCTCCGCTCCTGCTCGCCCCCCTCCAGGACCCCCTGTCGGAGGCCACCGAGGCCCTCTGTGGGGGAGGCGACGGTCCACCCTTCACCCTGGCCAGCTTCGTGCGGGGCATCGTCACCGGGCTTGCACACACGCTGGCGCGGCTGTTCTTCCTGCTCGCCGGGCTGACGCTCCTGTTGCCGCTCCACCTCATCCCCGGGGTGGGGAGCCTGTTGTGGACGGTGCTCGGCGGCCTGTGGACCATGACCTGGATGGCGGGCGAGTACCTGGCCGCCCCCATGACACGTCACCTCTACCCTTTCGCCGAGGTGAGGCGCATGCTCAGGCAGCGCCGGGCCCTGGGCCTGGGCCTGGGAGCGGGCGTCTACCTGCTCCTGTGGGTCCCCGTCCTGAACACCTTCTTCCTGCCCGTGGCCATCGTCGCCGGGACGCTCCTGTACCGAGGGCTGCGCGAGGCGAACGTCCTGCCGCCTCCGCCCACGAGCAGCCAGGGGGCGTTGCCCTGAAATAAACGCCTCCACCGACTGTCGGTGCATCCAGGTCGGGAACGCAGTGCCCGCCAGGGACGTTCTGCCTCTTCAGCGGAGAGTCGATGCCTTGAAGCACCAGAAAGCCGTGATTAGGCTTGCCCGGCCGCTTCAATGCCCAGCTACCGTTTCAAACGTT
>NZ_JBLZWL010000096.1:0-130171 GCF_049194865.1 Corallococcus terminator
AAAGAGGGATGGGGGCCCTGTTGAGGGGGAGGGCGGGTGAAGAGGGGCCGAGGAGTGCCACAGACGGGGTGCGTGGCGGCGAGCATCTCGATCGTGACGCGATTGCGGCGCGCTATCGCGACGCCATGCGCGTGCTGCTGGGTTGATGCTTGTAGCGAGGAGCTTGTTCTGCCCTATACCGCGAACAGATCCACCTGACGCGGCATCGCTCCTTCCAACCGCAGCAGGAACTGCTTGGTCGGCAATCCGCCGCCGAAACCGGTGAGGCTGCCGTTTGTGCCGATGACGCGATGACAAGGGAGCACGATGGGAATCGGATTGCGCCCATTGGCCGCGCCCACCGCGCGCGTCGCCGTGGGTCTGTCCAGGCGCAGCGCGAGTTCGGCGTAACTGATCGTGCCGCCAAATGGAATGTTGGCGAGTTCCAACCACACCTGGCGCTGGAACTGCGTCCCCTGCGGCGCCAGAGGCAGTTCGAAGCCCCGGCGTTTGCCCGCGAAGTATTCGTCCAACTGCTTCTGAGTGTCCCGCAGGACCGCGTGGTCGCCTTCATGCCAATCCTCGCCACGACGCATCGGGTGGCGCGGTGTATGGAACTCGATCAGCCGCAGGCCCTCGTCATTGCCGGCAATCAGCAACGCCCCGACCGGGCTTTCGATGTGGCGATAGAACAGGTTGCTTTGCATTACGCGGTCACCTTTGCCTTCCTGATGGGTGGCCCCATTGAATCCTTCCACAGATGAATCACCGCATAGGCGCGCCAGGGACGCCAGGCTTCCGCCCGCGCGGTCAGCGCCTTCGCGCTCATGCGTGAACCATCGTTGGGTACCGCGCGCCGCAGCACCAGGTCGTCGGCGGGGAATGCATCGGGATGGCCCAATGCGCGCAGCGCGATGTCATGCGCGGTCCACGGGCCGATGCCGGGCAACGCGGCCCATCGCGCCGTGAAGTCGTCCAGCGTGCGCTCCGGCTTGAAGTCGACGTGGCCCTCCAGAAGTGCGCGCGCCAGGGTCCGTAAGGTCTGCGCACGCGCGCGTGTCAGGCCGATCTCACCCAGGTCGGCGTCGGCCAGCGCATCGGGCGTGGGGAAGATGTGGTCGAGTCCAGGCGCGAGGGGTGCGGGCAGTGGCTGGCCGAAGTGATGCGAAAGTCGCGTCGCCAGCGTGCGTGCGCCGGCGACGCTGACCTGTTGGCCGATGATCGCGCGCACCGCGCTCTCGAAGCCGTCCCAGCCGCTGGGAACGCGCAGTCCCGCGCGCTGCTTCAGCAACGGACGCAGCCGCGCATCGGCGCCGAGCGCTTCGATGATGGCCTGTGGATCCGCGTCGAGGTCGAACATGCGTCGCAGCCGATGGACGCTCTCCATCAGCTGCGAAGGGCGCGCGCCGTGCAGTTCGAGCCGCAGCGCATTGGCGTCCGCCAGGCGATGCGATGCGGGCCATTGCGAAACACGCAGCCAGCCCGGCGCATCGCTCGAGCCGAACATCCGCGAGTAACTCGTGGCATCCACCACTTCGACGCCGGGCAGCGCACGCCCGCGCAGGAAATCGAGCATCGCGATGAAGTCGTAGGGTGGGCGGTAACCCAGGCGCAGCGTCAAGGTCTCGCCGGGAACTTCGACGCGTTGCTTGCGCAGGTCGCGCGGAGCCATCCGATAGGCTTCGAGGAAGGCGGCGTTGAAGCGACGCAGGCTGGCGAAACCGGCCGCAAGCGCGACTTCGGTGATCGGCATCGCCGTTTCCGTCAGCAACTGTTTGGCGAACAACAAGCGTCGCGTGCCATGCACCCCCGTTGGCGACACGCCGAGGCGTTCGACGAACAGCCGACGCAGCTGGCGTTCGCCGATGTCGACGCGTTCGGCGAGCGCGGACAGTGGCTGTTCGTCGAGAACGCCTTGTTCGATCAGTTTCAAAGCGCGCGCCAACAGCGCATCGCCACGACGCCATGCGCCGTCGCCGGGTGACAGCTCCGGGCGACATCGCAGGCAAGGCCGGTAGCCGCCGGCTTCCGCGGCGGCTGCGCTGGCGTAGTACGTGAAGCGCTTGGCCATCGGCGCCGGACAGACGGGGCGGCAATAGATCTGGGTGCTGGTGACCGCGGTAAAAAACAGCCCGTCGAAACGTGGGTCGCGGGTGAGGCGTGCCTGCTCACAGGTGTTCGCGTCAGGGATCGCAGTGGCGTTGGCAAGCGTCGACATGAGTGCAGGCTAGCACCGCGCCGGGCGGCGGACTCGCCGGATTCGGACATCGTCATGAATGTCCGTTTCGTTCAGCGACTTTGTTCCGCCGCCGCCGCTCATACCGCTTTCATGGGTGGCGCATAAGAGGGAAGGGGGCCCTGTTGAGGGGAGGGAGGGTGCAGAGGGGCCGAAGAGGGCCGCAGACGGGCGGCCCGACCGATGCTCGCGGCCGGTGGACAGAGATTGCCCTGCTCTACCTCGTCATCTCCGTGCTCCTGCTCGCCGCAGGGCCAGGGAAGTTCGCGGCCGATGCGTGGCTGCAACGCAAGCTCGCGGCGTAGGCCGTGAGACCTGGTTCACAGCTTCCGTATGAACCGGGCCACAGCGACCCTCGAAGGGGGCTGCGACGATGCGTGTTGCCAGGAGTCACTCACTCCTGTGCTCACGCAGCAGCAGAGGGTCCGCGATATGTCCATGAATCCCCACATCCCATCCACCCCAGTCCCTCCGTCGACAACGACGGCCCACCACCCCCATCCATCGTTCCGGAGCCCGAGCAGCAAGCACTTGTTGCTGCTCGTGGCGTGGCTCGTCGCGTGCGGCCCGGTCAGTCCTTCGGAGCCTTCCGCTGACGACCCGAGCCCGGGGTTCGACGTCGCGGAGGTTCCACCGGATGCACCCGTGCATCACGTCTCCGTGAAGTTCCCGCTCGACTGGGAGCGCACGACGGTCGCCGCCCGGGAGCACCAGGGCTACCTCGTGCTCGGACACACCATCCTCGGCAAGGTGGAGCAGCTTCTTTCGATGAGCACCTCGGAGGTCCAAGCCCAGAGCCTGCCAGATGGCCCTACCTGGCAGAACAAACCCATCCTCTACTCGTTGGACAGCAACCTGTCCGCGAGTGTCGTGCAAGTCATTCGTGACGCGGCCACCTACTTCAACACCACCACCGAAGTGGATTGGCAGGAAGTGCCGGCCGCGACGACCAGCATGGTCAAGTTCCTGCCGAGCGGGTCCCAGAACAACTCTGGCTCTACGAGCTGGGGGCCACACACCCCCGAGTACGGATACTTCACCTGGGCAAAAGTGGAACTGGGCACCAAGGCGTCGGCGTCCGTGGTGCGCCACGAGATGATGCATGCGCTCGGTTTCTATCACGAGCAAGCCCGCCTCGACCGCGACACCTATGTGGATGTCATCTCCTCCAATGGCAACTCGGATATCAAGAACAGGAACCCCATCGGGCACTACGACCTCGTCTCGCGACTGCACTACGACTACTCCACGAGCGACTTCGTGTTCGACCTCAGAAACGACCCCAAGGTCCACACGCTCTTCCAGCGCGAGGTGCGCAAATACAACAACCTCCCGTCGGATCCCGTGGTGACGACGGAGACGGTCCGCCAATATGTGGGAGAAGGCGCGGAGTTGAGCTATCTCGACCGTTATGCGCTGAAGCTGAAGTACACCGTGAGCAACGATTCGCTGCCCTTCACGGTCAGCGCCACGGAAGAGACCGATCCGGTGAAGGTCGAGCAAGCCCAATTGTCGAGCGGGCAGAAGCTCCTCCGCCTGGGCATCACCAATCGCAGCGGACTCGACGCGGAGTCCTGGGCGCTTCGCATCGGATTCAAGGGAGAAGACACTCCCGCTCGGCTCGCACCGTTCGGCGTGCAGAATAACGGCTTCCTGTCGACCGGCCTGACTGCACCGCCCGCTCCGACGCCCCTCACACGCACCGAGGTCATCACGCCTCAAGAGGGGAACTCCCGCATCACCAACGGCAAGATCCTGTACGTGTATGTCGTGATGAACACGGGAGCAAACGGGGTGCTCGATGGCATCGGCTTCTGCCGGCTCAACTCCTTCGACTGCCTGACCACCCCCCTGCAAGGCCTGGACACGCTCCTCCCCGAGTGACGCCCGCAAGCGGCGCCGTCGAACACGCGCGAGACTGGAGAGGGGGCCCAAGAAGGGCCCCCTCCGTTCACCCGAACGCAGGGCGGGGAATGTGGGAGCAGTCCAGTTCTGTAGACACCCCACGCGCTTCGTCGAGGGGTCAGGAGGGGTTCGGCTCGCGGTGGACGAGTCGGGCCCGGCAGCGGGTGCGCCGAGCCTCCTCTTCGTGCACGGGCTCGCCCAGGGCCGAGGGAACTGGGACGAGGTGCTGCGAGGTCGACTGGCCGAGCGTCATCACCTCGTCGCCATCGACCTGCGCGGGCACGGGGACTCCGACAAGCCCGAGGGCGATGCTCCCTATGTTGACGGGGTCCACTTCGCGGGAGACCTCGCCGCGGTCATCCAGCAGCTCGGGTTGATACGGCCCGTCGTCGTGGCCTGGTCCTACGACGGTGTCGTCGTCGGCGACTACCTGCGGCGTCACGGCGACGACGCACTGGGTGGTTTGTTCTTCGTGGCGGCGGCGCTCAAGACGGGCAGGCCGGCGCGCGCGCTGTTCGGGCCGGGGATGATGTCCCTGGCTGCCCGGGGTGGGCCATATGCCCTTCCTGGAGGCGACAGCCCGGTTCGAGGATGCGCTGGAGTCCTTCGTGGCTCAGGCGCCCCCACCCTCGAGCTGAGCCAGGACAGCGGGCTCCAGGAGCGGCGCATGAGAGGGATGGGGTGAAGCCGGGACCCGGGCCATTGCAAGGACAGGACCCAGCCGGGCTGAAGCGCCGCGAGCACGGTGCGTGTCCGCGATTCCGTCATCATTCAGCAAGCATCCTCTGCCCGCATTAGCGCCAGGAGCGCGCCTCTCTATTTCTGGAGGCACCACCCGCACCTTCCGGGTGGTCTTCCCGAGGCCTTCCATGCACACACGTCCGTCATCGCAGGGTTCGTGGCGCTTCCTCTGTGTTCTCCTCCCCCTCCTCGTCGCCTGCGGCGACTCCGACTCCGGCAAGGACGCGGGCTCGCTTCCGGACTCAGGGACGCCTGACAGCGGCCTGCCTCCCGAGGACGCGGGGACTCCCGACAGCGGCCCACCTCTCGAAGACGCGGGCACGCCGGACAGCGGCTCGCCGCCCTGGGACGGCACGTACACCGTGCTCGAGGACCAGGGCGATTGGATCGACAGGGGCCGCTACGACACGTGCCAGTTCCTCGACGCCGAGAACCTGGACCCGCAGCGCTGCCAGAGCCTCTCGAGCTTCGACCTGTCGAGCTGCTCCACCGAGCAGCTCTCCGCCCTCGAGGGCCAGGGCATCTTCCAGCTCAGCACCCGCACGGAGCTGCGCGTCCGCGCGGACCGCCCCACCTCCACCTCCGTCTCCAACGGCAGCGGCGCCTTCCAGCTCAGCCTGGATGGCTCCAAGGACTCGATGGGCAATGCGCCCCTCCTGGCCCGCGTGACGGAGGGTGGCACCTTCTTCGTCGCGGGACGCCGCACCAACTGGACTCCCATGGGCGACGCCACCACCACCACCGCGTTCGCCGGCTGCCACGTCCCCTCACCCGGCGTCATCACCGGCTGTTACGTGTCGTGCTTCGACAGTCCCTTCTCCGGCTACAGCAAGACGCTCGGTACCTTCGAGGCCTACCGGATGACCTGGGTACCTGGCGAGGGCGAGTCCTCCGGTGGGCTCTCCCGCGTGGGAGAGGCCTCCACGCCCATCGGCCTGCCCGTGGACATCTACGTCGCCAAGGAGCACGCCTATGTCGTCTCACTGGGGCGGACCCCGCAGGTGGGTGGCCTGTCCGTCTTCGACGTGAAGGACCGGACGAACCCCACGCTCGTCAAGACGATCAGCATCGCCGGGGATGGTGCCTGGAACGGCGTCTGGGCAAAGGGGGACGCGCTCTACATCGCCAGCGACTCGTCGGGGCTCGTCGTCTTCGACATCAGCGACCCGGCCAACCCCGTCTTCGTGCGCCGCGCGGAGGGCCCGGCCCAAGTCCACACCGTGCTCGTCGAGGGCAACCGCGTCTATGCCAACAGCGCCGGCACGGGCACCTATGTCTATGACATCACCACGCCGCTCGAGCCCACCTTGCTCCAGCTCGTCACGCCCACGCCCGGGGGCTTCAGCGGCGGCCCGCATGACTCCTTCGTGTACGGGGACCGGCTCTACATCAGCAACGCGGACTCGGGCTTCTCCATCATGGACATCACCGACCTGGACAACGTCCAGCACCTCGGCAACTACACACCCCCGGGGTCCTTCGTCTACGCCCACCACAACGCGGTGGGCACCTTCGCGGGACGCACCATCGCCTTCGAGGGAGGGGAGGGCGCCGGCGCCCACTTGCGCGTGCTCGACGTGACGGACCCGACGAACATCCCGCTCATCGGCACGTTCCGCATGCGCGCCCCCGCGTCCATTCACAACCTGCTCCTGCGCGGCAACCTCCTCTACATCGCCTGGTACCAGGAGGGCTTGCGCGTCATTGACGTCTCCAATCCCACCCAGCCCCGGCAGGTCGCCCACTTCAACACCTTCCGCGAGGACCACCCGGACCAGATGCCCGGCAGCCTCGAGGGCGCCATCGGCGTGCGCATCCCCGGTGACGGCTACGTGTACGTCGTGGACTCGGCGCGCGGCCTCATCATCCTCGACGAGCTGTAGCGGCGGAGTCGTGCCCGGACCCGGTGGAGTGTTCCCCGGGTCCGGGCCCACGGCCCGCGCTCCACCGGCCGCCGGAAGCTGTCCGCCTGGGCGTGCTCCGGTTCGGTGGACAGACTGACGATGCCGCTGCCCATTCGAACTTGGCCGGCGCACAGTCACTTTGTCGGGGATTTCCTTCCCGTTGCGCGACCCGGCCCCTCTCCGCACAGCAGCTCGGAGAGCCGCAGGTCCGGATTCGCGCACGCAACCTCCAGGAGTCTCTGGAAGTCCTCCACGATGCGCTCCACCGTTCGCGCTTCGTAGAGGTCGCCATTGGCCTTGGCTGTCACCGAGACGCTGTCCTCCGACTCGGAGATGAAGAAGAACATGTTGACCATCAGGTTGCCGCTCTGGGGGATGCTCAGGCGGTCAAGCTGAAGTCCTTCGAGCGCGAGCTCGGATGCCCCGGCTTTCTGGAAGGTCTGCAGGTTCAGGCCGGGAAAGGTGCGCGCGCTCTGGCTGTCTGGGTTCTGCCCGATCATGTCCAGCACGCGCTGATAGGGCAGGGCGGAGTGCGCGAGCGCGCCAAGCACCGACTCGCGCACCCGTGCGAGCAACTCCTGGAAGGTGGGGTCTCCCTCCAGGTGGGTGCGGATGAGGACGATGTTGGTGAAGCAGCCAATGAGGTTCTCCACGTCGAGATGCTCGCGGGTTCCGATGTTGCTGAAGACAGAGACATCCCGAGCGCCGCTGCGCAATGCGAGCAGGGACTGGTAGGCGGCCATCGCAATCATATACAGCGTGGCGCCTTCTCGCTGGCTGAGCGCCTTGATGGCGGCGGACAGCCTCGCCGGGAAATGGGACGTCGCTGACAGCGTGCTGTAGCTGCGCGTGTCCGGGCGAGGCTTGTCCAGGGGGAAGTCGACCATGCTCACCCCACCAGCCAACTGCCGGCGCCAGTAGGACTCGAGCGACTCGAGGTGCGCCCCGCGCAGCTGCTCATGCTGCCACCATGCGAAGTCCGAGTACTGGATACGCAGCTCGTGCAGGAGCGGCTCCTCGCCGCGGGAGCAGGCCTCATAGGCCAGGCCGACCTCCTGGATGAGGATGGCCTCGGACCAGCCATCCCAGGCGATGTGGTGTGTCATCACCAGCAGCACGTGCTCCTCGGGCCCGAGCATGTAGAGCCACGCCCGGAACATCGGCGAGGCCAGGAGATCGAACGGCAGCGACGTGTCCTGCGTCACGCGGTGGCGCACCTCTTCTTCGCGCTCTTCCCGAGGCATCCAGGAGAACTCCCGCTGATCCAGCCGCACCGGCTCTGGCGGGGACACCTGGAAGACGAAGCCCTCATCGCTCCGGGCGAAGTGGGTCCGCAGGACTTCATGACGCTCCACGAGCGCGGTCAGGGCCCGCTCGAGCGCCGGGATATCCAGCCGCCCGGTGATGCGGACACACAGCGGGACGTTGCCAGTGCTCCTGGGACGGCTCGGGTTCGAGCCCGCGTAGCCGAGCCACCGGCGCTGCGCGATGGAGGCGGGGCCCGTGGCGCGCCCGAGTGCGGTGGGGCGCTTCAAGGCGAGCCGCGCGGACACCTCCGTCTCGGCTCCTCCGGTTCGCGAAACATCCGCGCCGAGCTGCTCCAGGGCCCGCGCGAGCGCCTCGAGGTTCCGGTGCTCGAAGAGCGCGCCCAGGGGGAGGGCGACACCAAAGGCGGCTCGGATGCGCGACACGACCTGGATGGCGAGCAGCGAGTGGCCTCCCAACTCGAAGAAGTCGTCGTCCAGTCCTGGCCGCGCGGCCCCCAGCACTTCGGTCCAGAGCATGGCCAGTCGCTGCTCTGTCCCCGTGCGGGGCTCCAGGTACTGACGCCCTTGCGAGCCGGTGGACTCGGGAGCTGGCAGCGCGCGCCGGTCCACCTTGCCGTTGGGCGTCAGCGGGAGGCTGTCGAGCAGCACGAGCGCCGAGGGCCGCATGTACTCGGGCAGCGTCTGGCGCAGGACGTCCTTGAGGGAGGCGGAGCTTGTCCCCGGCGCGACGACGTAGGCCACGAGGCGCTTGTCACCCGGCGCGTCCTCGCGCACGAGGGCGATGGCCTCGCGCACCTGGCCGTGCCGGCGCAGCGCGGCTTCGACTTCGCCGAGCTCGATGCGGAAGCCTCGCACCTTCACCTGCTGGTCGATGCGGCCGCCGTACCGTAGCGAGCCGTCCTCCCTCCACCGCACCCTGTCCCCGGTGCGGTACATCCGGGTCCCCGGCTCAGGACTGAAGGCATCGGGGACGAACCGCTCCGCCGTCAGCTCCGGGCGGCCGAAGTAGCCGCGCGCCAGGCCGGCGCCGGCCAGATACAGCTCTCCTTCCACGCCCACCGGTACGGGCTGCAGCAGCGCGTCCAGCACGTAGGCCCGCGTTCCCGTCAGGGGGCGGCCAATCGCTGGCTCACTTCCATCCCTCGGGGCCTGGGCCCACGTCGAGTACGTGGTGTCTTCAGTGGGGCCGTACAGGTTGTTGACGCGCTCCACGTGGGGAGCGGCCAGATGGATGGACTTCACCAGGGCGCCGGGCAACGGCTCACCGGCAAGGTTCACCGTGAGGACCGAGGACGGAATGGCCCGCGCGCGCACCAGCTCCGTCATGGCGGAAGGCACGGTGTTGATGAGCGTGACGCGACTGGCGGCCGGCAGCTCCGGCAGCTCCAGCGCGTTCTGGGCCAGCACCACGGCGCCGCCGACCGACAGGGGCGCGAAGAACTCGAAGACGGACAGGTCGAAGTTGATGGATGTGGAGGCCAGGACCCCCGCGAGCTCCGCCTCTGAGAATGCCCGGGCGGCCCAGCGCAGGAAGGCCACCGCGCTCCGGTGCTCCAGTGCGACGCCCTTGGGCCCGCCGGTAGAGCCGGAGGTGTAGAGGACATAGGACAGGTGCTCCGCGGTGACGCCGGAGCGCGGGCCGTGCGTCCGCGCTTCCGCGAGTGCGGGGCCCGTGTCCAGCTCCACTCGTGTTGCGTCGCAGGGGGGCAGCGAGTCCAGGAGCTGGCGTTGGCCCACCAGGACGAGCGGCCTTGCGTCCTCCAGCATGACCGCGAGGCGCTGGCGCGGGTAGGCCGGGTCCAGCGGCACGTAGGCACCGCCCGCCTTGAGGATGCCCAGCAGGCTCACCAGCAACGACGCGGAGCGCTCGGCGCAGACGCCCACTCGCACCTCCGGCCCCACGCCCAACCCGCGCAGCCGGTGCGCCAAGTGATTGGCGCGCTGATCGAGTTCTCGGTACGTCAGTGCCTCGGTACCGGCCACCAGGGCCACGGCGTCCGGCGTGTGCAGGGCCTGTTGTTCGAAGAGGGTGTGCAGGCACAGGTCCGATGGGTCCGTCGCGCCGCCATCGCTCCAATCCACCAACAGCTTGCGCCGCTCGGCCGCGTCCAGCAGCGGCAGCGAGAAGACGGGTTGCTCGGGATGGACCACGAGCCCTTCCAGCAGGACCCGCAGGTGCCCCAGCAGCCTCGCCATCGTGGCCTGCTCGAACAGGTCGGTGTTGAACTCCAGGACTCCTGACAGTCCCTCCGCCGACTCCGACAGGGACAGCGTCAGGTCGAACTTCGCCGTGGAACCTCCGCCGGCCTCGGCTGCCTCCATCCGCAGTCCCGGCAGGCGAATGGAGGAGACGGGCGCGTTCTGCAGGATGAACATCACCTGGAAGAGCGGAGCGCGGCTGAGGTCGCGCTCGGGCTGAAGCTCCTGCACCAGCTTCTCGAAGGGGACATCCTGGTGGGCATAGGCGCCCAGCGTCACCTCGCGCACCTGGGCCAGCAGCTGGCGAAAGGACGGGTTTCCCTCCAGCCGGGCGCGCAGCACCAGCGTGTTGACGAAGAAGCCGATGAGGCCCTCGGTCTCCGCACGGGTGCGGTTTGCGATGGGCGAGCCGACGCAGACGTCGTCCTGGCCCGAGTAGCGCGCGAGCAGCAATTGCCACGACGCGAGCAGCACCATGAAGGGCGTGGCCCCTTCGCGCCGCGCCAGCGCCGTCACCGCCTCACTCACGCTCCGGGGCAGCGTGACTGGCAGCCTCGCGCCCCGGTGGGTTTGCACCGCCGGACGCGGCCTGTCGGTCGGCAGCTCCATGGCGGAGGGGGCTCCGGCCAGCTGCTCGCGCCACCAGTCCAGCTCCTGCTTCAGCACGTCGCCCTGGAGCCACTGGCGTTGCCAGACCGAGTAGTCCGCGTACTGCACGGCCAGCGGCGCGAGGTGGGCGGGAGGTCCGCCGGTTCGCTCGCGGTAGTACGCGCCCAGCTCTCTCACCATGATGGCCGAGGACCAGCCGTCCGAGATGATGTGGTGCAGCGTCACCAGCAGCAGGTGCTGCTCGGGCGTGAGGCGCACCAGCGTGGCGCGCACCAGCGGCCCGCTCGCGAGGTCGAACGGCCGCTGCGCCTCCTCGTGTACCAGCCGCCGCGCCTCGTCCTCCCGCACGGCTTCGCTCATGGCGGACAAGTCACTCACTGGCAACTCCAGCGGAAGCCCGGCGTGGACGTGCTGTGTGGGCTCGCCATCGCGGACGACGAAGGTGGTGCGCAGGGACTCGTGCCTCCGCACCAGCGACTGCAGTGCTTCGCGCAGGGCCCCCACGTCCACGGCGCCCTCGAGCTTCAGTGCCGACGGCAGGTTGTAGGTGGCCGCGCCCGGCTGAAGCTGGTCGAGGAACCACAGGCGCTGTTGGGCGAAGGAGAGGGGAATGACGCCGTCGCGCGGCGCGGGTCGCAGCGGCGGCGGTGCGAGTCCGGGGGAGCGCTTCGCGGCGTCCACCTGACGAGCGAGCTGCTCGACGGTGGGCGACTCGAAGAGGACGCGCAGGGGCAGCGTCACGCCCAGCGCGGCGTGGATGCGCGAGACGACCTGGGTGGCGAGCAGGGAGTGCCCGCCCAACTCGAAGAAGCTGTCGGTGGCGCCTACGCGTTGCGGGCCCAGCACCTGGGCGAAGAGTCCAGCAAGCTGTTCCTCCGTCTGGGTACGCGGCGCGACATACGGACGGCGGGAGTCCTGCTGCTCCGGAGCGGGCAGGGCCTTCCTGTCCACCTTGCCGTTGGGCGTCAGCGGGAAGGCGTCCAGCGCGATGAAGAACGAGGGCACCATGTGCTCGGGCAGGTGCTCGCGGAGGAAGTCACGCAGCGCGGAGGTGTCCAACGTGTCCTCGGCCCGTGCCGACGGAGTGGGTACCACGTAGGCCACGAGGCGCCCATCACCGGAGGCGTCACGATGGACGCTGGCCACCGCCTGTTGGACGGACGGGTGGCGTGAGAGCACCGCTTCGACTTCACCCGATTCGATGCGGAAGCCGCGCACCTTCACCTGGAAGTCGGTGCGGCCCAGGAAGTCCAGCGTGCCGTCATGGCGCCAGCGCGCCAGGTCTCCGGTGCGGTACAGGCGGCCGCCCGGGACACCTGAGAAGGCGTCCGGCACGAAACGCTCGGCGGTCAGCTCCGGCCGGCCGAGGTAGCCGCGCACCACGCCGTCACCGGCGATGAAGAGCTCGCCCGGCGCTCCCGTGGGCACGGGCTGTCCGGACGCGTCCAGCACGTACAGGCGCGTATTCGCGATGGGCGCGCCAATGGAGACCGTCGCCACGCCCGTGTCGCCGTCGCTGACGGAGTGGGTGGAGGACCAGACGGTGGTCTCCGTCGGGCCGTACAGGTTGGTGAGGGTGGCGGAGGGCAGGGCCTCGCGCAGCCGCGCGGCCAGGTGCCCGGGCATGGCCTCGCCGCCGACGAGCAGGTGGCGCAGTGAGCCGAGGGCCGGGACGGACTCGGCGGCCAGCACCCTGCCGCGGGCAAAGGCGGGAGTGCATTGCAGGTGAGTGATGGCGTGGCGACTCAGCGCCTCATGCAGGGAAGGCGCCGTGCCTCGGCGAGAAGCGGTGCGCTCATCGTGCAGCACCACGTGGTAGCCGCGCGTCAGCGTCCACAGCAGCTCCAGCACCGAGATGTCGAAGGAGATGCTGGTGACGGCCAGCCAGATGCCCGGCGTGGATGTGCCCAGCAGCGCGTCCATGGCGCCCAGGAAGTTGGCGGCGGTCCGGTGCGGCACCATGACGCCCTTGGGCAGGCCGGTGCTGCCTGACGTGTAGATGACGTACGCGAGGTGATCGGGCATCGAGGCACCGGGTGCGCGCGCTTCGTCACTTGTCTCCTCGTCGATGAGCAGCACCGGAACGCCCGTGGCGGGCAGGGTGCCCAGCAGGTGGCGCGAGGTGAGCAACACCTGGGCTCCGGAGTCCTGGAGCATCCACGCGAGGCGCTCGGTGGGGTAGTCCGGGTCCAGCGGGAGATAGGCTCCGCCCGCGTGGAGGATGGCCAGCATTGCGGCCACCATGTCGGGTGAGCGCTCCAGCGACAGGCCCACGAGGGTATCCGAGCACACGCCGAGCCGTTGGAGGCGCGCGGACAGGCGCAGCACGCGCTGGTGGAGCTGGCGGTAGGTGAGGTGCTCGTCGACGAAGGAGAGCGCGGGGGCGTCCGGCGTGCGGGTCACTTGCGCCTCGAACTGCTGGTGCAAGCAGGCGGAGTTGTAAGCGCGGGTGGTGTCGTTCCACGCGCGCAAGACCTGGTCGCGCTCGTCACCGGTCAGCAACGAGACGTGGCCCAGGCGCTCCTCGGGCCGTGCCAGCAGGGCCTCCAGTGCCGCGCTCCAGTGGCGTAGCAGGCGCTCGGGAGCCGCCGCCTCGAAGCGGGCCGCGTCGAAGAGCAGTCGCAGCTCCAGCGAGGCCCCAGGGATGACGTAGGCCTCCAGCGCGGTGTCCGCCTGCTCCAGCGCGCGGAAGTCGCGGATGCCCAGCTCCGCGCTGGCCGAGCCCACCGCCGCGTCCACCGGGTAGTTCTCCAGGATGAAGAGCGACTCGAAGAGGGGCGTGCCTCGCGCGACGTCGCTCCACCCCTGCACGCGCACCAGCGGCGTGTGCTCGTACTGGCGCAGCTCCAACTGCTGCTCCTGCAACCGCTTCAGCCACGAGAGCACAGGGGCTTGATCGTCCACCTGGATGCGGATGGGCAGCGTGTTGATGAACAGGCCCAGGGCGCGGTCGATACCGGGCAGCACGGTGGAGCGGCCGGAGCCGGTGGCGCCGAAGAGGATGTCCTGCTCACCGGTGAGCCGCGAGAGCACCAGCGCCCAGGCGGCCTGCACCACGGCGTTGAGCGTGAGCTGGTGCTGGCGGACGAACGCCTGCAGCGAGGTGGTGGCCCGCGCGCCCAGGTGGACACGCAGGTGCTTGCGCTGGAGGGCCGCACCGGTCGACTTCGGCAGCGCGCCGGGCAGCGGCGTGGGGGCGGTGAAGCCTTTCAGGGCCTCGCGCCAGAACGCCTCCGCCGCCTCCAGCGGCTGCTGCTGGAGCCAGGCGATGTGCTCACGGAAAGCGGGTGCGTCGCTTCGGGCCGGGGGCTTCCTTCCGACGCGCACCGACGCGTAGGTGGTGAAGAGCTCCTGGAAGAGCAGCCCCAGGCTCCAGCCATCCAGCACCAGGTGGTGGAACGTCCAGAGGACGTGGTGGGTGCGTTCGTCCAGGCGCACCACCGTCAAGCGCATCAGCGGTGGCGTGCGCAGGTCGAAGCCTCGTGCGCGGTCCTCGTCCAGCAGGGACTGGAAGCGGGAGGGGTGCTCGGCTTCAGGGACGCCTCGCCAGTCGAGTTCGCTCCACGGCAGCTCCGCGCGCGCATGCACCTGCTGCAGCGGCTCCTCCATGCCTTCGGTGAGAAATGCAGTGCGCAGCATGGGCTGGCGTGCCACCACCACGTCCCACGTGCGGCGCAAGGCGCCCAGGTCCACCGTGCCCCCGAAGGTCCACGTCAGCTGCGTGACGTAGACGCCCGAGGCTGGCGCCATGCGGGTGTGGAAGAGCATGCCCTGCTGCAGGGGGGAGAGCGGATAGAGGTCTTCCACCGCCGTGCCCGAGGGCAGCAGTCGGTCCAGCTCAGCCTGCTCCAGCCGGGCCAGCGGGAAGTCCGTCGGTGTGTAGCGGTGCACGTCCGCCGACTCTCGCGCGGCGATGAGCTCGCGCAGCGCTCCCAGGAAGCGCTGCGCCAGGAGCTGGATGGTCTCTTCCCGGTGCGCGGCCTGGCTGTACGTCCATGCCAGCGTCAGCCGGCCCTCGAAGACGTAGCCGTTGACCTCCAGGAGATGGGAGAGCGGGGCCTCGGGAGCGCGCGTGGCGCCCATGGGCTCGCGCGTGGCGTGGAAGGGAAGCGTCATGCCGCCCTCCGGCGCCTGGTTGAACTGGCCCAGGTAGTTGAAGAGCACCTGCGCTCGCGGCTGCGTGCGCAGCCTGCGGGCCTGCTCCGGGTCCGCCAGGTGGCGCAGGAGGCCGTAGCCCAGGCCTCGCCGGGGCAGCCGCCGCAGCGTGTCCCGCACCGCGCGCAGCCGGTCACCCAGGCTGGCTGTGTCCGAGACATCCAGCACCACGGGGTAGAGCGCGGTGTGCCAGCCCACCGTGCGCGACAGGTCCACGTCGTCGAAGAGGGCTTCGCGACCGTGGCCTTCCAGCTCCACGCGCAGCTTCGGCTGCCCCGTCCACCGCGTGAGGCTTTCGGCGAGTGCCGTCAGCAGCACGTCGTTGATGTGGGCTCGCCACGCGGTCGGCGTCTCCCGCAGCAGCAGGCGCGTCTCTTCCTCGTCCAGGGAGACCTCCACCACGCGCGAGGACGCCACGGAAATCTCACCGCCGGGCCCGTCCATGGGCAGGGCGTGTGCCTGCGCCTGGCCCTGCTCCAGCCAGTAGGGCAGCTCGCTCGCGACGCTCTCGGAGCTGGCGAAGATGGCCAGCTTGGAGGCCCACGTCTTGAAGGAGGTGGATTTGGGCGGCAGGGTCACCGGGCGGCCCTGCGTAATTTGTACGTAGGCGGTGCCCAGGTCCTCCAGCAGCGTGCGCCAGGAGACGCCATCCACCGCGAGGTGGTGCACCGCCAGCAGCAGCTTCTGTTCCTGCTCCGGGCCGAAGTCGAAGAGGGCGGCGCGCAGCAGCAGTCCCTCGTCCAGGCGCAGGCTGGCGTGCAGGCGGGTGGCTTCGGCCTCCAGCGCCTGGGATGAGTCCTCACCGGACGCGGAGGAGAGGCGGATCTGCTCCAGGCGCATGGGGGCTTCGAGGCCCGCGAGCTGCTGTTGCCAGGTTCCGTCCAGGCGGCGCGTGAAGCGCAGCCGGAGCGCGTCGTGGTGTGCGACGACGGCGTGCAGCGCCTTCTCCAGGCTCGGGACGTCCACCTTCTCGCTCGCGGAGAGCATGACGGCCTGGTTGAAGTGGTTGGCCTGGGGCAGGTGCTTCTCGAAGAAGTCGTGCTGGATGGGCGTCAGCGCCACCTCGCCCAGCACCAGCCCCTGCTCGGCCCGCGGTGTGCCCTGCTGCTTCGCCACGCGCGCCAGGGCCTCCAGCGTCTGGTGTTGGAATAACTGGCTGGCCGCCAGGTGCAGGCCTGCCTGGCGTGCTCGCGAGACAACCTGGATGGCGAGAATGGAGTCGCCACCCAGCTCGAAGAAGTTGTCGTCCGGGCTGACGCGGGGCACGCCCAGCAACTGCGTCCAGACGGCGGCCAGTGCCTTCTCCTGGGGTGTACGCGGCTCGACGCGGTCACCACCGGCCTCGGGCGGCTTCGCGTCCGGTGCGGAGAGGGCCTCGCGGTCCACCTTGCCGCTGGGCGACAGCGGCAGCTCCCGCAGCACGACGAAGGCCGAGGGCACCATGAACTCGGGCAACCGCTCGGCGAGAGCGGTGCGCAGCGCCTGGACATCCAGCGCGGCTCCCTCTTCCGAGGCCGAGGGCACGCAGTAGGCGACGAGGCGCACGGTGCCGGGCACGTCTTCGCGCACCAGCACCACCGCCTCGTGAACCGAGGGGTGCTCGCGCAGGGCCGCTTCAATCTCCCCCGGCTCGATGCGCCTGCCGCGCACCTTCACCTGCGTGTCCACCCGGCCCACGAAGTCCAGCGTGCCGTCCTGGAGCCAGCGCACCATGTCCCCGGTGCGGTACAGCCGTGCCCCGAGCTCGCCGCTGAGCGCATCCGGCACGAAGCGCTCTGCCGTCAGGTCCGGCCGCCCGAGGTAGCCGCGCGCCAGCCCGTCGCCTCCGACGTACAGCTCTCCTGGCACACCGCGCGGCACGGGCCGCCCGTGAGCGTCGAGCACGTACAGTCGCATGCGGGCCAGGGGCCTACCGATGGGCACCGAGGTGGCCCCCGCCGGAAGGCTCAACAGGGGGTGGAAGGTGGCGCACACCGTGACCTCGGTGGGGCCATAGAGGTTGACGAGCTGTCCGGGACGGCCGGCGTGCAGGACCTGTCGCACGGCCTGGGGAGAGGCCTTCTCTCCACCGAAGAAGACGTAGCGCATGGCCGAGAAGGCGGAGGGCTTCTCGTGGGCCACCTGGTTGAAGAGGGCCGTGGTGAGCAGCGCGCAGGTGGCCTTCACCTCGGCCAGCCGCAGCGCCAGGTCCTCCGGAGAGAGCAAGACATCGCGGGGGATGATGACCAGCCGCGCGCCGTTGAGCAGCGCGCCCCAGAGCTCGAAGGTGGCCGCGTCGAAGGAGGGCGTGCCCACCTGGGCCATGCAGTCGTCCGGGCCCAGGTCCACGTAGTTCGTGTCGCGCACCAGGTGGACGATGGAGCGGTGCGAGATGGCCACGCCCTTGGGCTTCCCCGTGGATCCCGACGTGTAGAGGACGTACGCGAGCTGGTCCGAGGAGACGCGGATGCCCGTGGGCGGCTCGACGGGTTCGCGGGAGATGACCGGCCAGTCCGAGTCCAGGCACACGGTGGGCCGCGAGTGCGGAGGCAACAAGGGCCGCAGTGGCTGCTGCGTGAGCACCACGGCCACGCTGGAGTCCTCGAACATGAAGGCCAGTCGCTGGCGGGGGTAGGCTGGATCCAGCGGCACGTAGACGCCTCCGGCCTTGAGGATGCCGAGCATGCCCGTGACAAGGTCCGGGCCCCGCTCGACGCACAGGCCGACGCGCGCCTCGGGCCGCAGCCCCAGGGACAGCAGGTGGCGCGCGAGCTGGTTTGCGCGCGCATCCAGCTCGGCGTAGGTGAGGGTGCGGCCCTCGTGCTCGACGGCCACGGCCTGGGGTGCCCGCGCGGAGTGGTGCGCGAACAGCTCATGCATGGGCATGTCCCGTGGGTACTCCGCGCGCGGGCCATTCCCATCCACCAGGAGCTGGCGCTGTTCCTCGGCGTTCATCAAGGGAAGCGCGGACAGCCGCTGGTCCGGGTTCGCGGCGACTGCGTCCATCAGCGTGTAGAAGTGCCCGCGCAGCCGCTGGAGGGTCGCCGCGTCGAACAGGTCGGTGTTGTATTCGAACCAGCCGAAGATCTCGTCCGGCCGGTCCTCGCGCAGCTCCAGGAGCAGGTCGAACTTGGCCGAGCCCGGGTCCACGAGGAGGTACGTGGACTTCAGCCCCGGCATGGACAGGTCCTGGCGCGGGGTGTTCTGGAAGCCGAACATGACCTGGAAGATGGGGTGACGGCCCAGGTCGCGAGGAGGATTGAGTTCCTCCACCAGCTTCTCGAAGGGCAGCTCCTGGTGCGCGTACGCCGCCATGCACACCGCCTTCGCGCGCCGGAGCAGATCGCGGAAGGTGGGGTCGCCGTCCAGGTGGTTGCGCAGCACCAGCGTGTTGACGAAGAAGCCGATGAGTGACTCGAGCTCCGGCACGTTGCGGCCGGCGATGGGTGAGCCGACGGTGATGTCCGTCTGCCCCGAGTACCGGTGCAGCAGCGTCTGGAAGGTCGCCAGCAGCGTCATGAAGAGGGTGGCCCCCTCCTGCTGGGCGACCTCCTTCAGCGCGCGCGTCAGCGCCACGGGCAGGGTGACGAACTGGCGCGAGCCCCGGTAGGTCTGCTCCGGGGGGCGGGGCCTGTCGGTGGGCAGCTCCAGCGGCGCGGGCAGCGTGCGCAGGTGCTGCTTCCAGAAGTCCAGCTCCGCGCGCAGCCGCTCGCCCTGCATCCGCCCGCGCTGCCACGCGGCGAAGTCCGGGTATTGAATCACCAGCTCCGACAGGTCCGCCGCCTGACTGGTGACTTCCGCCGCATAGAGCGCCATCAGCTCGCGCACGAAGACGCCCAGCGACCAGCGGTCGGTCACCAGGTGGTGCATGGTGACGAGCGCCACGTGGTCATCCGGCCCCAGCCGCAGCACCTTGCCGCGCAGCAGCGGCCCGCGCGCCAGATCGAAGAGGCGCTGCGACTCCTCGCGGGTGCGCCGCTCCACCTCCGCGTCCTGTGCTTCCTTGGGCAGGTGCGAGATGTCCTCGATGGGGATGTGCAGCCGCAGCTCCGACAGCACCACCTGCACGGGCATGCCGTCGTCGCGCGCGGCGAAGACGGTGCGCAGCGAGTCGTGGCGCCGCACCACGCCGTTCACACACCGCTCCAGCAACAGGATGTCCAGCGCGCCAGTGAACTGGACGGTGATGTGGACGTTGTAGGCGGAGGAGCGGCCTGCCTCGAGCTGGTCGACCACCCACAGTCGCTGCTGGGGGAAGGACACCGGCGCCGGTCCCAGGTCCTGGCGCTTTGGGATAGTTCGCTCGACGGCCTTCGTGGAGGCTGCCTGGAGCTGCCCCTTTTTCTCCTGGAGCAGCAGTTCGTACAGCGCGCGCTGCTTCGGGGTGAGCTGGTCGGGGTTCTTCGAACTACGGTTCATGGAGGAGGCTCTCAGGTGGGGTGCGGACGCCCGTCTTCACGGCTCAAGTCCCGCGAAACCGCGTCATGAGGCGAGCGGTGAGCGTCACCCGCATGAGTTCGGCTGCCGCAGCGGCCGGAGCCCACGGGACCCTTCACCGGGAAGAAGTCTGCCGCCCGGCGGGCATGCGCCACAATGGGGTGCCTTCCACCCGGCTGGGGCAGGTCCAGCAGCGCCGGTGGCATGAAGCGCCGGATTCCTCAAGCTTCTCGGGGCCGGTGAATCTGCTTGGATGCTTCATGGCGTTCGTCCCTCAAGATGGAAAGCAATGACGCGGAGAAGAGCATGACGCTGCGCTGGGTCACGGTGGTGCTGCTGGCATTGCTGGGAGCAGGCTGCGCGAGTTCAAGGGAGGTGCGACTGGATACGGGCGAAGGACGGCCCTTCGTCCACGAGCCGCGCACGGATGCAGAGCCAGTCAGGCTGGAGCCTGATGAGTTCACCGAGGCGGTCCAGCAGTTGGCGCGCACCACCCCTCCTTTCGCTCGGTCGAGGGACGCCGCGATGCGGCTGTTCCACCTGGACCCTCCTCGTGCCTCAGCTCATGTGCGGGGGCGCCTGGGACTGGTCTCCGTCGAGGAGCCGCGGCGAGGGCGCCTTCTGGTGGCCGAAACGCCGGACACGGAAACGGAGCTGGCGAGTGCCTACGGGCGCTGGTGCCAGCGTCAGGAGCAGTCCCGTGACTGCCTCCATCTGCTGGACGAGGGAGTCGCCCTGGACGAGGAGGGCAAGCGCACCCTGGCCTTTCGTCTGGCGCTGGATTCGGTCTGGGACGAAACGGAGGAGGCCCTGGAGGGGCTGACGGACAAGGAGTCGATGATGACGATGCTCGCCACGACGGGCGCCGTCTACTTCGCCTTGTGGCTGCTGCCCGAGCCCCTGCTTTCGAAGGGCATCGCGGCGACGCTGACGGTGGCGCTCATCGCCTACTTGGGATGGGACACGGTGTGGAGCCTCGTGCAGGGCTGGAGGGTGCTGGCGAAGGAGGTGGAGGAGGCAACCACCTTTGATGGGATTCAGGACGCGGGAGATAAGTACGGAGAGGTGATGGGGAGGAACGCCGCGCGGGCGTTCGTCATGCTGGCAATGGCGGCGCTGGGAGGCACGGCGCAGACGCTGGCGGCGCGGATTCCCACGCTCCCTGGCTCCGCGCAGGCTGCGCTGGTGGGAGCAGGGCAGGGCGGCTTCAGGTTGTCTGCAGCGGGGCAGGTCACCTCCGTGGCGGTGGCAGCGGGAGGTGTCATCACCATCGCGCTGGACCCGGAGGCTTTCGCGGAGACGGCACGCGGTACGCAAGCCGTGGCGTCCGAGCCGGTGGCGACGAGTGCCCACGAGCACCACATCGCCACCAACAAGTGGTGGGACTCCTTCAACAACGGTGGTCCGTGGTCACCGGAGTTCAAGAAGCTCTTCGACCGGGCGGGCATGTCCCTCAATGACGCGGCCAACAAGGTTCGCGTACCTGGCCACAAGGGGCCTCACCCAGAGGCGTACCACCTTGAGGTCTTTCGCCGATTGCAGCGAGCGACGTTCCGTTGCCGGAGTATCCAGCAGTGCCGAGACGGATTGACGGCGGAGCTGAATCGGCTGGCCATGGAGATATCCAAACCAGGCACCCTGCTCAATAAGATGGTGACGCGCACCGAGTGATGCGAGGAGTGCTTCATGGCGAAGCGATACTTTGATCTATTGGATGACATGGGGGCCCAGGGGCGCTGGTTGCTGGGAGACCCAACGGATTCACAGGGAAAGGAGGTGGACGACCCGTGGCAGTTCGCGGATGGCCGTCCCGTTGTGATTGAAGAACGACTCCAGATTCCCATCGACCATCCCGGGAAGCCTCTCGATTTCTCCCTGGCTGGCGTCGGTGTCACCCCCATTGTTCACGAGAGGGTCGCGAGCATCTTGACGGAGCTGGCGCCTGATGCCGTACAGGCCATTCCAGTCGACGTCGCCGGAGAGTCCGAGCCCTACTACATCCTCGTTGCTACTCGACTCATCCGGTGCATCGATGACCAGTTGTCCGCGGAGGTGCAGTACTGGAAACCGGAGGATGGTCGACCGGACAGGCTCGGCGACTACCGGGCTGTACATGACATGCGCATCGACCCGACGAAGGTGGGCGATGCGAAGGTGTTCCGAACGTGGGGGTGGAGCATCGCGCTCATCGTGTCCGAGGACATCAAGGATGCGATGGAGCGAGCGGGTGTCACGGGGGCGAAGTTCCAGGAGGTCACCGGTCCGAGCGCCATCAGCCCAGAGGAGCGAGCACGCAACCATCAGCTCATGGCGCTGGCGGATCAGGCAGACGCTGCCCGCCAAGTCTTCTGGCGCACCCTGGGGAAACTGGATGAAGAGGTCATCATTCCCATTGTCGTCGGAGGCAACTGGCCGGCCCGGCGTCAGATGTGGCGTGTCATCCACCGCGAGAATGGGCGGACCCTGCTGGTGACACACGGGCTCTCGGACTTCTTCTTCGTGGACGGAGTGGATCCCGAGCCGTCCGTGGGCTTCGGCCTGGAACTGGCTTTGGAGACGAATGAGCCCCAGGCGCATGTCGAGAAGAGCTGGCTCCTGCAGTTGCTGGAGCGGGTGGGGGACGAAATCGCGGCACACGAAAGTGTGCGTGGGAAGGTGAAGGCAGGCTTCCTCTCCATGGAGGTCTCTGGCCAGGGAATGCCCGAGCCTCTCCTGACAAAGGATGGCCGGGTGGGGGTGCTGCTAGGCATGGAGTCGAGCACGCTGCCTGTCCGCTTCACCATGCCAGCCGGAGAGGTCCGGCTGGTCACAGTCAAGGTGTTGATGCCCGCGGAGCTTGCGTATCTGCTGGAGCACGGAACGCGCGGCCGTGAGGAACTGGTGCGGCGCTTCGCCCAAGATGGGCAGGCGCATCTGTCCCGCGCCTGGCGCCAGCCCGTGGTGTGACGGACTCAGCCAGCCTGCGTCCTCCTCAAGGCTTCGTCGCGCGCCGGGCCCGCTCCATACTGTCCTGGCACTCGGCGGGTGCCTCACGCAGGCCCGCGCAGTGTCGGAAGGCCTCTTCCGCCTCGTCGAAGCGCCGCTGCTCCATCAACACCGAGCCCAGGAACTGCCAGACGAAGGGGTCCTCGGGTGCGAGCTGCGAAGCCTTGGCGAGGGCCTGCAGTGGATGGTCTGGGTTGAACTTGATCGCCAGGAGGAGGTGCCGCTTCGCCATCGCGGTGTCGTGCCGCAGCAGCGCGATGAGGCCCTTGTTGGCGTGCAGCTCGGGGTTCTGAGGACTGAACTCAAGGCCCAGGTCGCAGTGCACTTCCGCCTTGTCCAGGTTCCCCCTGGCCAGCTCATCCCCACACTGTTCGACGGCGTTGGGATGGAGTCCGCACTCAATGACCGGCGGGTCATGCGCACAGGCACCGAAGAGCAGCGTGGCCACGGAGCACAGTGCGAGAGCGGGTCTTCGGATGCGCATGCGGGGGAATCCTAGTCCGGGCGGGTATCGAGTCTGCCCGCGGCCACGAGTCCATCCGCTCTCCTCAATCGCGGGGGGATGACTGGTGTCAGGGTGCTGATGACCACAGACATCAGGGCGCGCTCGCGGCCTTCTGAGTCCCTGCCTCCAACCCATTGAAATCAGGGAGGGGCCTTGGCCACATCCGGCCACCTTTGCGTGGCATGTCGGGTGCAATCAGACAGGACATCGCCGCACTGACCGACCCCACCCGCTGCACTGTTTGAGGAGCCCCCCCATGCGTACTCGCCGCCTCGGTTCGTCCCCCTCCCGCTCCGCGACGCTCCCTTCCTCCTCCTCTTCGGTGTCCAAGCCCAAGCCCCCCGCGCGCGCCAACACGCTGCCCGCCTCGTCGCCGTCCTCGCAGACGCTGAAGCCCTCGCAGACGAAGCCCGCCGCGAGCACGCCGACGGCGCCGGAGTCCAAGCCGCTGAAGCACCCGGGCATGCCCGAGGGCGGCCCCACCTACAGCCCCTGGGAGAAGACCACGGGCCAGGCCTCGGACATCATGGTGAGCGGTGGTGACAACAAGCTGACGCCGCCCCCGGGAGCGAAGCAGAACATGCTCGTGGACCGGCCGGGCCGGCCCTTCGAGCAGGACACGTACGGCGGAGGCAAGCTGAGCGGCAACGTGGGCTCGATGCAGGCGTCCACGTCGAACTACAGCGGCAATGGGGTGCGCTACCACTCGGCGCAGGCCGAGGTGAACGGGCCAGGCGCGGCGTACGAGCTGCAGAAGACGCACGCGGGCCGGTTCGGTGTGACGAGCGGCCAGCTGACCGCCGAGGCGAACAGCTTCAAGGGGCAGGCGCAGGCCGGGTACTCGCTGGACAGGAACTCGCACGCGTACACGGGAGCGCTGACGGCGAAGGCGGAGACGGGCGTGGGCGTGGGGGCGAGCGCGAGCCACGACTTCAACCGGCACGTGGGCGGCTACGTGAAGGGCGAGGCCAAGGCCTCCGCCAACGCCTACGCCGAGGGCGTGGCCAGCCTGGATCCGAGGACGGCGACGGCGATGCTCTCGGGGCAGGTGGGCGCGTCCGCGACGGCGGGCGCGTACGGCACTGCGGGCGGGCACCTGGGCCGGCTGCACGGCTCCGTCACCGGCGGAGTGGTGGCGGGCGCTGCGGCGCAGGCGGGAGGCAAGGTAGGGCTGGAGAATGGCTTCTTCAAGACGGCAGCGGACGTCAACGCCGCCGCGGGAGTGGGCACCCACCTGAAGTCCGACGTGGCGGTGGACCTGCGCCACCACATCAAGCCGGGAATCGCGTCGGGCCTGCGTCCCGCGCTGGGCAACGCCGCGAGCGTGGCCTCTCCTGCGAACACCCTTCAGCCCGAGAAGTCGCGCCTCGAGAACCTCTTCGCCCGCGCCTTCCACACGGCCTGATTCGTCTCGGGGCGGCGGCTTCGATTCCCTCCGCCTCCACTAAAAGCAACCCGCCGCTCTCAATCACACTTCCTCTGAGGAAAGGGGGCGGGGAAATCGGTTCTTGTCGGACCCAAGTGAGCGCGGCATGGCCATGAAGGCTCGTGAGAGCGATCAATACGTCAAGGTGTTGTTCGGGTTGGAGCAAGACGAAGATTGCTACCCTCCAGCGGTGGCGGAGACGCCCTGGGCTGTCCGGGTTGGCGACGGGCTCTTCCAGCTCGACAACATTCCCTTCTTCGTGCGCGGCCTCGCGGTGAATGACATCGTGCTCGCGACCCCCGAGGAGGGCGTCTTCCGCTACAAGGAGGTCGTCCAGCCGTCGGGGCACTCACCCCACTCGGGCCCACCATCCGCTTAACCATCTGCGTCTTGAATGCGTCTGTGTATGGCACTGCAACCGCCTGCGCTCGCCCCCATTGGGTGGTCAGCTCGGCAGATCAGCCGAGGCGACATCTTCCCTGACACAGGAGGCCGCCGCGAGGTGTCACGAAAGCCTTGGTCTCGAATCTCCCGCCAGAGTTCGCAGGCGTTCTCACACCCCGCGACTTGTCGCCGCGTCAGGTACTCCAAATAAGGGTCGAGGATGCTCGGTCTGGGCACGCGCGCCGCGCGCTCGGGGAAGACTTCGGCGGCGGCGTATTTGCGCACCGTCCCTCGCGCAAGTCCCAGGGTGCGACTGATTCTCAGCAGGGGTTCCCCGGCCAGGTGACGCCGCCGTACGGCTTCGTATGCAGCGACACGCCGGGAGCGGCTCTCCTCTCGGGCGTGAGCATCGGCGTGAGTTCGCGAGAAGCTGGTGTGACGATGTGCGGGAGGAGTGTCTCCGCTCGACACGGCTGGTAGTGCTCGAAGGAGGGGGTGAGCGCTGGTCATCCAGCGTTCCATCATTTGCCGTCCATTCAGCAGCAAGTGCCAGCGGTCCGCCACCTGCTAGAGCGCCGATCAGGAATCAGCCCGAGGAAAATCGATCGCTTACGAGCACGGTCGACGCGGGCTGTCGCCGAGTGCTCAGGTCACCTCCTCACGGAGGTGCCACTTGGACCGATGGAAGCCCACGATGGAGTGCAGTGCCCGCGAGCAGAAGCTCCTGAAGCTCGCCGGCAAGAGTCGGAAGCTCTTCGTCTTTCTGCGCGAGCACCGGCACGAGTTGTTCGACGACGCTTTTCAGGCCGAGTTGGAGTCGATGTATCGACAGACGGGCCAGGGTGAAGCCGCGCAGCCGCCTGCGCTGATGTGCATGGGCCTGTTGCTACAGGCCTACCTGCAGACTTCCGATGCGGAAGCGGTGCGTCTGTCGGCGAGCGACCGCTGCTGGCGGTTGGTTCTCGGAACGCTCGATGATGAAGAAGACGCGCCCGCGTTTTCGCAGGGCGGGCTGCAGCAGTTCCGCGAGCGCCTCATCGCGCACGAGATGGACCGTCGGCTGCTCGAGCACACCGTCGAGGTGGCGAAGCGGACGAAGGGGTTCGATTCGAAAAAGACGCCGAAGACGTTGCGAGTGGGGGTCGACAGCCGCCCTTTAGAGGGAGCCGGGCGGGTTGAGGACACCATCAACCTGCTCGGCCACGCAGGCCGCAAGGTGGCCGAGTGCATGGCGCTCGCGCTCGGCACTGACGTCGAGGAGGTGTGTCAGCAGGCCGATGCGCCGTTGCTGAGGGCCAGCAGCATCAAGGCCGGCCTCGACATCGACTGGAGTGCGCCCGACGCGAAGCTCGACGCACTCAATCGCCTGTGCCGACAACTCGACCGCCTCATGGCCTGGGTGGCGAAGCAGTCGAAGTCGTGCGTCGAGGCGCCGCTGACGCGTTACATCGAAGCGCTCGCGCAGGTGCGCGAACAGGACCTCGAGCCTCGCCCCGAAGGAGGCGTTCAGATTCGACAAGGCGTGGCAGCCGACAGGCGCATCTCCATCGAGGACGCCGACATGCGCCACGGGCGTAAGAGCAAGAGCAAGCGCTTCAATGGCTACAAGCAGCACGTCGGCATCGACCTCGACACCGAGCTCGTGGTGGCCTGCGCCGTGTCACCCGCCAACCGCCCCGAAGACGAGGCGACGGACGCACTGCAGGAAGACATGGCCCACCAGGACCTCTATCCCGACGTTCTGCTCGTCGACAGGGCATACCTCAACAGCACGATGGCCGAGGACGTGCTGGCCAGCGGCGGCGACCTCGTCTGCCGGCCGTGGCGAGGAGCCAGCGCGAAGCCGGGACTGTTCGGCAAGCGCGACTTCAAAGTGAACATCCGCGACGGTACCCTCACGTGCCCCGCGGGTGAGGTGGAGCCCTTCGAGCCCGGCGCCGTCGTGCACTTCGACCCGGAAGCCTGCGGACCGTGCAAGCTGCGCCCCAGTTGTACCCAGGCCGCATCCGGTAAGGGGCGCAGCGTCACGATGGGCGATGACGAGCGGCTCCAGCATCGCCTTCGCTCACTTCTGCAGTCGCGCGCGGGCCGCGCACAACTCCGCGAGCGGGTCGGCGTCGAGCATCGCCTGGCTCATCTCGCCAACCGCCAGGGTCCGAAGGCCCGTTACCGAGGCACGCGCCGCAACCTCTTTGACCTCAGGCGACTCTCGGTCGTCCAAAACCTTGAGGTCGCCGCGCGCTTCCAGCTCGCGGCGTGACCTAACCTGTTCGGCGCTCTAGCGGCGGTGCCCTCCGGGCAGCCTTGAGCCGCCTCGTGCTCCGGCTCAAGCTGCAACCGTCGATTCCCCAAGGGGAATCGCCTCAAGAAGAGGCCATCATCGGCGGTGACACCCGGCCGCGCACGTTCGTGATGGACTCCAGTGGTTTCGCGCGCTTGCTGGAGGTGCCCATCAACGAGCCGGTCCGTGGAACGCCGTGGAACCATCAAAAAGCGTGCTCGGCAACAGTCGGGGAGCTGAATAGAAGGCCAGGCCAACTGGCAGGGCCTTTTGTCTAACACGGGCCTCGTGATGAACATTGCGAGGCCTTCGTGCTTAAGAGCCTATTTCGGTAGGGAAGAAGTCGGCCAGCCTGCTGCGTTCTGACGGCAGGAGGGCAGACGTATGGGGCTGGTGAAGAAGGACGATGGTTGGAGGATGCCGGACGAGCTGTGGGCGAAGCTGGAGCCGTTGCTTCCCCGCCGGCCTACTCATCCGCTGGGATGCCACAACCCGCGAGTGCCCGACAGGCTGGCCATGGACGCCATCCTCCTGGTGCTGCGTACAGGCATGCAGTGGGGCGCCCTTCAGGCCACCGGCCTATGCCACCCCTCTTCCGCCTACCGGCGCTTCCGCGAATGGCTGGCCGCCGGTGTCTTTCGAGAATTCTGGCGGCAGGGGCTGCTGGCCTACGACGGCCTGGCGCGCATCAACTGGAGTTGGTTGGCATTGGATGGGGCGATGGGGAAGGCACCGCTGGGTGGGGGAAAAAACCGGCCCCAACCCCACCGACAGAGCGAAAACAGGAACCAAGAAGAGCCTGCTGACGGACTCGCGGGGCGCCCCCCTCGGCCTCGCGGTCGGTGGCGCCAACACGAACGATTTCAAGCTGGCGCGCACCACGCTCGAATCCATCCCAGTCGCCAGGCCCACGCCCACTGAATCCGCACGTCAGCACCTCTGGGTGGACAGAGGCTATGACTACGACGTGGTGCGCCAGCTGGCGGAAGAGTTCCACTTCACGCTGCACCTGCCTCGACGCGGGCGCGGCGTGCGCACCAGGACAAGCAATTCTCGGAAGAAAGCACGACGGTGGATGGTGGAGCGCGGGCACTCCTGGCTGAACCGCTTCCGTCGGCTGCTGGTGCGGTGGGAGAAGCGCGAGGACACCTACCTGGGAATGCTGCACTTCGCGCTCGGCATCATCACCTGGTTCCACGCGCTCCTACCGAAATAGGTTCTAAGCCCTTGAATCACAAGGGGATTCGACGCGTGGTGCTGAAGAGGTCGCTATCGTGACCTGCCTGCGATCCATTACCCGGTCCATCACAGGATCCAACTTCAAGTGTTCCGGACTTCCGTCTATGGTTCCGCGTCCCTGCATGGCAGGGCATTGACGGGAGAACTCATGTCTTCGATGAAGAGGTTGGTTGCTGGTGCCTTCGTCACGGCGTCCTTCGTTGTCAGCATGCCGGCACTGGCGGGGGGCTGCGAGGAAGTCTTTGAGGAGTGTAGATATCTAGCGCTCAGGGAGACGGACGAAAGGGCCCGCGACTATCTCGAGAACCAATGCTTCGCCGAATACGAGTTGTGCGTGGCTCAGCCTGGAAGCCTGTGCGAGGAGCCTTCCCTGTCTGGTGTTGGCGGCGCCGCGCCCGCTGCCCCAGGACCGCAGGACCGAAATCGCTGAGCAGGACGGCTGACGGCAGGCCGAGCACCTCTCCGAGACACAGGATGCGGGACTGGACCAACGAAGTTCCGCATCCTGACGGCCCTGACTCGGTGTAACAGACCGACGGCTGGCGTCCTGGCTCGCCGCTCGCCGCATGGCATGGAGGGGCCAATGGCTCTGACCTTTCTGGTGAGAGCCATCCCTTTACGACCTGCGGATTCGAGGGGATACCTCATCGGACTGAAGGGATGACACGAAGGTACCGAAGTCATCGGCAAGGAGGTAGGCGCTGTTCGTGCCAGAGGGGGCATGTGCATCCCAGTAGTAGATGCCGCCCTCATCACCGCCCGAAGTCGCCAAGCAAATTTTGTCGGAGCCTTCTGTTGTCGCAATAGGAAGGAGCCACCCAGGAATGCGTCCTTCAAATACTCGAAGGTTCCAATCCAGATTGCACGACTCGACAGGATCGTTGAGGCCGAAGAACACATGGATTCGGCCGTGCGGATTCTCTTGAAACCCATCAATCTGGAAGAGGTCGCGCTCTGGCATCCTGCCATTCGTCACCAGCAGGAAATCCCGAAACTGGCGAGGAAGCTTGATGCCGTGCTGCGCCTCGAACAACTGGACCTCTTCGTCGCTCCGCGAAGGTCCACCCTCGGTTGTCCGCACCAGATGAACCATTATTGGCCTCCCGAAAACCCACCCGTGTGGCCCGTTCGCGCATGAACTCCAGTTGGAACAAGCCGCATGGTCGGTCGAGCCTGATGGTGATGCCACGTCATCCCTTTGGGTGTCGCCTGAAGTCCAGCGGCGCGGGTCGCCGCAGCGACGCCCCCGGTCCTTGAGCCAGTATAGGCAATCTGCACCTCGACTTCGACGACTCCAGCGGCCCGGAAGTAGGGATAACCGTCTACGTCGAAGGGGACGCCCCGTAGCAGAGTGATTCGTCCCAGCGAGAGGCGCATTCCGGATAGGAGCATCCGCCGAAGTCGCGTCGCGTGGAGCGCTCTCTGCGCTGCGACTCCTCGTCGCGCCTTCCCTCGTTGGCGTAGTCCGTGCGGAATCGCGATGGGCCTCCGCCAGCATCGCCTGGGCCTTGCCGGGATTGCCGCGAGCCTCGTACAGGGCCTGGCAGCCGCCACGGCGGGGCCGTCGTTTCTTGACCCGAGTCAATGAACCAAGCGGAGGCCCCTTCTACTCTCGAGGCCTCAACGGTGCATCACGGCACCGCACCTCGATATGAACACCGCCAATCGCAAACCCGGCAGGGTCCTGGGTCTCCTCTTCATCCTCCCTTTCTTCGCCTACGGGATCGGCTCCGCCGTCATCAGCTCTCTACTGGAGGGCGCGGACCCGCTGTCCCAGGTCATCGAGCACCGCACCCGGTATGTCGCCGGGGCGCTGCTCCTGCTGCTCAACTCCGCGACGGTCATGGGCATCGGCGTGCTCTTCTTCCCCATCGGCAAGATGCACCACCCAAGTATCGCCCTGGCCTATGTCTGCACGAGGGTGATGGAGGCGCTGTTGCTGACAGTGGGAGTCCTCTTCCTGCTTTCCATCCTCGATCTCGGGGAAGGTGCACAAGGCCTCGGGGCCTTCGGGTCGCAGGATCTCCTGACCCTGACGACGCTCCTCGCGAGAGGGAACTTCTGGGCCTACCAGCTCGCCATGCTCGTGCTGGGAGCGGGCAGCGTGGCGTTCTGTGTGCTGCTGTTCCGCTCCGGTCTGGCGCCATCCTCCCTGGCCCTGCTCGGAGTGGCCGGCTACGCCCTGCTGGCGCTGGGGTGTGTTCTGGAACTCCTCGGGCTCCGCGTAGGCACCTTCCTCTCGCTGCCGGGTGGGCTGTTCGAGCTGGGCCTGGGCGGCTGGTTGATGGCGAAGGGGTTCCGGCCCGTCACCCGCTCCGCCGCGGCGTAGGGCGTCCGCCCCTGGACGCAAGGCGCTTGCGGATGCGGCTCAGGGACTCGGGCTTCACGCCGACGTAGCTGGCCAGTTGGTATTGCGGAATGCGCTGGAGGAGGTCGGGCCGCGTCTCGAGCAGCCGCAGGTAGCGCTGCTCAGGCGTGTCGATGACGTACGAAGTCAGGCGGTCCTGCTGCTCGGCCAGCACCTGCTCCATGGTGCGCCGGGAGATGGACTCGAAGCGCGGGAAGCGCGCGAAGAGGTCGCTCTCCTTCTGTTCGGTGCCCACGACCAGCGTGGTGTCCTCGGCACAGACGAGGAAGTGCTCGGCGGGAGTCTTGTTCATGAAGCTGCGCAGGGAGAGCACCCACTGCTCTTCCGAAAAGAAGCCGTTGCTGCGCTCTTCACCGTCCACCAAGCAGTACTGCCGGACGCAGCCTTCCAGGACGAAATAGCATTCGGTGCAGACCTGCCCCTGCTCCAGGAGGACGGTGCCCTTCTTGAACGTCCTCACCACCATGCTGTCCAGAATCGCCCGGGCCTCCTCCTCCGAAAGCGGGGACAGCCTGGAGAAGTAGTCGATGAGCTTGTGCTTCATGGGCGTGAAGGGAGCGTAGCAGCGCGACCCGAAGCTGGCGCGTTGCGAACCATGCGATGGAGCCCGAGGGGAGGGCAATTGTTGGGGGACGCGGCGGCGAGATAGAAGGCTCCGACGTCGAAGGAGGAGTGAATGTCGAGTCGAACCGTCTCCCGGAGGACGTTGCTCCAAGGTGCGTTGGTGGCAGTGGCCTTCAATCCGATGAGCCGCGGCTGGGCTTCCACGCTGGAGGCTGGCGCGGTCCCCCTGCCGCCACTCGATGGCGAGTTGCTGATGGACACGGCGTCGCGGACCGCGGCCGCGGAGGACTTCGGCCACATCCTCCACCGCACGCCGTGGGCGGTGCTCGTTCCCGGCTCGGTGAAGGACATCGTGGCCATGGTCCGCTTCGCGCGGCGCCAGGGCTTGAAGATCGCCGCCGCTCGGGGCCTCGGTGAGAGCCACAGCACCTTCGGCCAGGCCCAGGTGCCGGCGGGCATCGTCATCGACATGTCCACGCTGTCGACCATCCACGAAGTCCGCGAGGACAGCGCCTGGGTGGATGCGGGAGTCCGGTGGCACGAACTGCTCCAGGCCTCGCTTCCCGGAGGCAGGAGCCCTCCGGTGCTGACCGACTACATCGAGCTGAGCATCGGTGGGTCGCTGTCGGCGGGGGGCATCGGCGGGCAGGCATTTCGCTGGGGCCTCCAGGTGGACAACGTCCTGGAGATGGACGTCGTCACGGGGCGGGGCGAGCTCGTGCGGTGCTCGCGCTGGCGTGAGCGGCCTCTGTTCGACGCCGTGCGCTCGGGCTTGGGCCAGTTCGGCATCATCGTGCGAGCGAGGGTGCGGCTTGTCGAAGTGCCGCCCCGCGCTCGGACGTACACCGCGCTGTACAACGACCTCCACCGCTTCATGGAGGACCAGCGGCGGGTCATCGAGGACGGTCGCTTCGACTACGTCGAGGGCTCCGCCGTCGCCTCCAACGGGGGCCGGGCGTATCAGCTCGAGGTGGTGAAGTACTTCACCCCGGGCTCGGAGCCGCACGATGCGACACTGCTCGCGGGCCTGGGCTTCCAGCCGGGAACGCTCCAGGTGAGCGACGGCAGCTACTTCGACTTCGCCAACCGGCTCGCACCGCTGATCGAGCTGCTCAAGCAACTCGGCGTCTGGGGCTTCCCCCATCCGTGGCTGGACATGTTCGTCCCCGCCCGGTCCGCCGAGGCCTTCATCCAGGAGGTCCTCTCGCAGACCACCGAGGCCGACATGGGGCAGGGGCCCATCCTCCTCTATCCCTTCCGCTCCTCGGAGCTGACCGCGCCCTTCCTGCGCACCCCCAACGACAGACACATCTTCCTCTTCTCGCTGCTGCGCACCGCCATTCCACCGACGCCGGAGAACGTCGCGTCCCTCGTGCAGAAGAACCGCGCCATCTTCGAGCGGCTCATGGCCATCGGCGGGAAGATCTATCCCGTGGATGCCGTGCCATTGAGCCCCGCCGACTGGCGCCGCCACTTCCACCCCAGTTGGGAGCGGTTCGAGCACGCGAAGCGGCGCTACGACCCAGACCGCATCCTCACGCCGGGACAGGGCATCTTCTGATCGACGCCCCCCCCGAGTGCTCGGAGCCGCATCCCATTGGAGTGGCTCTGAATCCTGCCGCCTAAGTGCTTCGGATCAGGAAGTGGGTTGTCCGGGTGACCCCTGCCGAGGCCAGCGCCGCGGCAGTGGGGGGCCACGTACCCGTCACCTGATACGGGGTCAGCCGATTGCCAGCGGCGTCGCGCACGTCGAGGGTCGTGTTGAAGCCGTCCGTCCACCAGTTCGATGTGGGCTGGATGCGGAACGTCACGAATCCATCCAACTGCGCGAACGCCGTGTGACGGAACTCGCCGCCGCGCACGTACAGCCGCCCACCGGCACGAGCAGCGCCCGTGTTGGTCAACTGGATGTGACAGGGAACCTGCCCCGCGATGAGGTTGTTGTCCACGGACGCGATGCAGTCGATGATCTCTATCAGCGCGTTCGTTGACTCGAACCCGATGCACGAGGCGTTCGTGTACCCGCCCAGGGAGTTGCCTCCGTTGATGGGGGGCTGCCGGTTCTGGTTGTTGGTGATCTGCTCTATCTTCAACCGCTCCATCCGGTAGTGGTTCGACAGGGCCGTGCCTGAAGCGACCGCTTCGTCGTTCGCGGCGTACCGGGACACGTTGGAGTGATGCATCCAGCAGTTGGTGACGTGCTGGGTGACGCCGCCGTTCGTCATGAACGGCCCGCACTTGCGGGGGCGTGTCGTGTCGTAGCGGGGACTCATTCGCCCGTCGAACTCCGTGTTCTCGTAGGTGACGTGGTTGCGCTGGCTGGTGATGTTTCCCAGCTCAAACGGAGGCTGACTGGTCATCGCCTTGCCCGCGCCACGGAACCGGCAGTGCGTCACCAGGGAGGCGGGGTGACGACGACTCGAATCCGAGTAGATCGCCACGCCCAGATGCGGTGCCGACTGCGGAACGTACACGCCGCCCGTGATGTCGCCGCTGATCGACGTGAGGAGCGGCTGCGGCGCGGCCTCGAAGCCGACGCCACCCAGATAGATGGGTGCCGGTGCGTTCGCGTACTGCGTGTCGAGTCGGCACATGCCCATCAGCAACTGGTTGAAGGACGCTTGGGTCATGGTGGACATATGCGACAACTGCGCCTGACTCACCGACCCCGCCGCCATCTCGATGATGGACTGGTCTGGCCCAGCCCCGACGAACCCCGCGAGTTTCTGGAAGAAGAACCCGAACGCATACGTGGGGAGGCCGCTGGAGCCAATCGCGCGGAACTGATTGAGAGTGAATACGCCCGCCGGGAGCCGCACGATGACCCGTCCAGGGGCCGCGTTTACCGTGGCTTGCAGTTTCGTGTGGAAGTCACCCGCCACGGTGCTCAGCGGCGCCACCGGCACGCCCGCAGGGAGCTTGGACTCCCACGCGCTCGCGGAGGTGTATGCCCAAGGTGGGGTGGCCTCGGACCAATCCCATCCGGCCAGCATCACCTCGGGAGTCTGCGATTTGTCGTCAGGGAGAACGGGAGGTGCCATGGGGTCGCTCCTTACATCGGGTTGCTACGCATTGATACCCGAGCCCTCTGACATTTTTCCCCGGGCAGAAGAGTATCTCCTTCCGCCCGGAGTTCCCTGGCAGTCCCTTACTCGAAGGTGACGATGAATTGCTCCCAGGGGCCCACTGCGGTGCGGTCTGCGTTCATCGTGCCACCGCCGCCGCCCTCGGCCACCAGGTAGTGGGGGTAGCCGAAATTGAGCGTCGCCAGGGCCACGGTGTCTCCGGTGCCGATGGTGTTCAAGCCAGTGCCGGCCATCTTCCAGATGCGGAAGGTTTCATGGTCGCCAGGTGCCGTCGGGGTGGCTGTCACCCCCGCGCCGCCACCGTTCACGGCCATGACGTAGTTGCCGTTGTACGTCTGCAGGTTGATGAGGTCGCCGGTCTGCAACTCGAAGCCGTTGCGGTCCACCACGTAGAACCTCTCCCACGCACCCACGGCGGTGCGGTTGACGTCCACCGCGGCGCCGCCGCCGAGCTCGGCCACCACGTAGTGGCCGCTCGCGGAACGCAGGGTGAAGGTCCTCGAGTAGATACGCGCCACCGAGGCCGCGTCCGTGACGCTCAGCGCGTCGCGCTGCCCGATGGCCTGCCCCCCCAGGGTCTCGATGGTGGGCTGCCCGTTCGACGAGAACGCCGTCCTGGGGTAGTGCATGATGGAGGCGTAGTCATAGCCGAGGATGTCGTCGCCGTTGGCGATCTGCTGGTTGAAGTTGTGCTCATAGCCAGCGGTGATGTTCTCGGGCCGGATTCGCACGTAGTTGTTGCGGTCCTCGCGCGACTGCTCGTGCCAGAGGCCCAGGGCATGTCCGATTTCATGGATGGTGTTGCCCGTGCTGCACCCGCCCTCCAGCCACACTCCCTGCCTGCCACCAACGCGGCCCACGGTGGCGCTGCACCCGGTGCCTGTCTGGAAGTGGATGTAGTCCGGGTACGTCCCCGCGTTGGCCGCGGTGCGCAGAACGAAGCGGAGGTGCGTGCGCTGTTGCCAGTGATTGATGGCGTCCGTGATTCGCGCCTGGTTTGGCACGGCCGCGTCGATGCTGTAGGGCACCTCGGAGTTGGGCCAGCGGATGTTTGCTCCGGTGATGGCCACGCCCTGGGCCTGGACCCCGGGGGCGTCGAGACCTCCCCGGGCCTTCACCTCGCGCACGCGCGCCTCCATCGCCTCCACCGTGCCGAGAACCATGTCCCCCTCGAGGATGGCCAGTCCATCCACCTCGGCATACTTCACTGGCACGAGCTTGCCCTTCGCCGCGCTCCACGCGTAGCCCTCACGAACCGTGGCGCCAGCCGGCACTCTGGCCAGCTCCGGGTCCAGGCCACGACGCGGCTCCAAACCCTCCTCACCACAAGCGGTGAGCAGCAGGCTGGGAATGAGCAGTGCTACCAGGTCAGCTTTCGACTTGCTTCGCATCAGGGTGTCTCCTCTCCCGAAGGCACTCGGGACGCGCGAAGGCTAGTTCACTGTCGGTGAATCCTGACGATGTTTGTTCGATGCGATTGCCTGAGCAGTACGGCGCCAGAAAGTGGAGGACAAATCATCTACCTGGTCGAGCCAGGGTCCTGCGTGACTTTCTGCTGGAATGCACCTGTGTCTGTCGAAAATTCCATCGCTGCTGGCACGTCGCGCGCATCAAACGGGCGCGGCCAGTCGGCTCGCCATGTACCGCGCGGGCGAGGTCCCGAGCGCCTTGCGGAACATGGTCACGAAGCTGCTCGCGCTCTCGTAGCCGAGGTCCAGCGCCACGCTTTGCACGGCCGCTCCGCGAGAGAGTTTTTGAATGGCGAGGATGATGTGGAGCTGCTGGCGCCAGCGGCCGAAGCTCAAACCTGTCTCCTCGACCAGGAGGCGGTTCAACGTACGCTCACCGATGCCAATTCGCTTCGCCCACGTCTTCGTCGTCGCGCGGTTCGCCGGCTCGGCGGTCATCGCATCCACCAGACGGCGAAGCCTCGAGTCGCTCGGCATCGGCAGGCGATGCTTCTCTATTGAAACCGTTGCCAACTCGTCGAGGAGCACGCTCACCAGTCGCGCGTCCGGTCCTTCGAGGTCGTAGAGCGCGGGGCGTGTCGCCAGGCGAAGCAAGAGCTCGCGCAAGAGCGGCGTCACCGATACCGCACAGCACTCCAGCGGGAGGTTCGGCGCCGCGCCGGGCTCGACGAAGACGGTGTAGCCCTCGAGCGGCGCGCGTGCGCGGATTCGATGCGTCACTGACGCGGGGACCCACAGCGCCGACTGCGGCGGTACAATCCAGAGCGCGTTCGACGCTTCGCAGATCAACTCACCGCGCACCTGGTACATGAGCTGCGATTCGCGGTGCGAGTGAGGCTCGCTCTCAAGCCCGCCGCTCGCCATGCTGAGGCCGATTGCGCTCGCCGGTCGCGCGACCGCGGTCTTCCATCGCCCACGCGCCTCAATCGCGAACCGGCTCGCGAGCGACTCGAACGACGCCACCTCTCCACGGGGCGCACTCGCGACCTGGACGTCTCCGTGAGTCGTCCAGCCCATCGGATGCGCGAGCCGTGTCGCCCTCGAACTCCGCCGCTTCACCGCCATGGCCGTTTTGATAAACAATTTGTCCTGATTGCGCAATGCGGCCACGGGCGCTGGTTGCTTATGTTCTCCTCCATGCCCCCGCCGTCCACCGTGCCTTCGGGCGTCGTCGAGTCCGTATTCCATCGCCTCGTCTCGCGTCGCGCGTGGGTTCGCGAAGTCGAGCCCGTGGGCGATGCGTTCCGACTCGTCACGCTCGTCGGAGAAGATCTCGAAAACCGCCGCTGGGTACCCGGCGACATGATTCAGATTGGCTTCGCCGGCCTGGCCGGGCGCGCGTACACGCCGCACTCCTTCGACCCCCGAACCGGCACCACGACGTTTCTCGGTTACGTCCACGGTCCCGGCATCGCGTCGAACTGGCTCGCTTCGGCGACCACCGGAGAGCAGCTCTTCCTCGTCGGTCCGCGTTCGGCGCTTGACCTCTCCGCCGTGAATCGGCCGATGTTCTTCTTCGGCGACGAATCCTCGTTCGGCACCGCAGCCGCGATTCGAGCGACGTCGGAGGGCTTGCGAGAGGTTGCGTTCTCGTTCGAGGTGGAGTCCAAGGACGCCTCGCGCCTCGTGCTTGAGCGCATCGGCATCACGAACGGCGTGACGCTGACCCTGCGCGAGCCGGAGGATCGTCACCTCGAGCGCATCGAGAGTGACCTCACGAGCGCGCTCCGAGCCGCGCCGCGGACGCGATGCGTCTTCACCGGGAAGGCTTCATCGCTCCAGCGCCTCTACAAGGCGGTACGACGAGCAGGCCTCTCCACGAAACAGGTCACCAACGTCGCCTACTGGGCCCCAGGACGAAAGGGATTCTCCGGCGTTCAGCGTTAGCGACAACGCCGAGCCCTTTCCCCACAGACCAGACTCCTGCGGTTCCATGCGCAGGTCTGATGCAGGGGAAGGGCCCGTGCGGGCCTACTCGGCGCCTGGAAGCAGGGCAGGGGCGGAGAAGAAGAGCAGCCCACGGTTCAGCATGGGGAGCGATGCGCTGTAGTGGTCGTCACCGGGAAACTCCAGGTATCGGACCTCGAAATCTCCGCCGCCCAGGGCCGCGAGCTCCACGGAGAGCTCACGTGCATTGTCGACCATCCGCCGCTCGACGGTGAGCATGCCCCGCGGCCCCTCGCTCTTGCGCGGCTTCTGCTCCAGCCCTCCCACCGTGAGCAGCACGCGCGCCTTCACCGGCGTCCGTGCATGCTGCTCGAGGAGCACCTTCTTTTCGGTGAGCACATACCGGTCGTTCCACCAGATGGACGGGCTCCCCGCGATGAACGTGCCGAAGGACGTGGGCCTCGTGAAGAGCGCATGCAGCACCAGGAGCCCTCCATAGGAGTGCCCCATCAGCGCGGTGCGCGAGGCATCAAGCTGCAACCTCGATGCAAGCGCTGGCTCAAGCTCCTTCTTCAAGAAGTCCAGGAAGCGATCCGCTCCTCCCTGCTTCTTCGAGAACCGGTCCCCCGTGTTCGACAACTCTGGAGCTGGTGGCGTGTAGTCCTCACCGCGCGCCTGGTCGTTGTAGGGCTGGTCTCCCGGGTAGGCCAGCCCGACGATGATGGGCGGTGTCGCCGCGACGCCAAAGCCCTTCGCGAGCCTGGGGAGGACGCGCGTGAGGCGGTCCAGGGTGGGGAAGTGAGCACCGCCATCCAGGAGGTAGATGACCGGATGGCCCTCGGCGGGCGCCTGGCCCTCGGGGACCGCCACGTACACCCGATGAGTCCTTCCGGTGTGGGTCGAGTCGAGATCGAACTGGAAGGTCCCCGGAAGCGTCACCGGCGGCCACTCCGTCCGAGCCACCGGCGCGGCGTGTGGCCCCGGAACCGTGGAGCAGCTGGCGGTCAGCAGGCCCGCCACGAGGAGCAAGTGGATGCGCATCAGGTGACCACTCTTCGGGAGCCGGGGAATGAAGAGGCTCATGACAGGAGACGATGGGCGCAGAGCCCCCGCTGATGCACGGCGGGGGCTCTGCTCGGACCACGAAGGGCTAGCGGATGCGGAGCAGGCCGCGCACCTGGCCCTCGACGACCGTCTTCGCGTCACCGAGGCCCGTCGTGGGGCTCATGATGCGGAAGCGCGTCTGGGCGTTGTCATTGATGAACTCCGGCAGCACCAGGAACTCACCGGGGTTCTGCGGGATGGTGCGGCCGTTGGTGGACACGAGGTCGCTCCGGACGACGGGCGTCGCGGTCGGCGCGTCGCCGAGAGTGACTTCCCACAGGTTCCACCAGGCGCCCGTGGCGGCGCTCTGCCCGTTGAAGGGCCTGGAGGCGGCCACCGCGCTGTCCCAGGCGGCCTGCGCGGCGGTCTTGTTCATCACCCGCAGGTACGCCTTGCCGGGCGCGCCAGGCAGCAGCATGCCCGCGATGTCGCCGTCCGTTCCGGGGGTGACGAAGGCATCGAGCGTGGTGAACCAGTTATCGAACTCGCCGGTCGCGGGGTCGAAGCGAATCATGCAGGGCGTGGCGGTCGTCCCGGGAGACACGAAGTGCGCGCCGCTGCCGAGGGGCTCGGTGGCGTAGTAGATCTTCCCGTCCGTGTGCTTGACGCCGTCGCGCGCCCAGCCGCAGCGCGAGTCCGTCTTGACCGAGACTTCGTCGGTCTGCGTGTTCACGACGACCAGCGCCGTCTTCGCGGGAACCGTCCGCACGTCCGAGGCGTGCCAGCCACCGGCGATGATGACGTTGTTGCCGGCGGTGACGGCCAGGCTCTGCGAGTAGCGGAACGTGAAGTTTCCGTCCTTGAGCTGGGACGTCAGGTCCTTGGACGTGACGATGGCGAGGTCCCGGGGATTCCAGATGACCAGCCTGTAGTTCACGTGGTCGAAGTAATAGGCCTTCGTCTCGCTGACGAAGTAGTGCTGGGCCTGATAGCCATTGACCGAGGCGACGCCCTGGCTGATGAACGACAGCGCATCCCCGGCCACGGGCGCGCCGCTCGCGTTGAGGGTGTAGGGCGTTACGGTCGGCACCTGATTGCTGCTGACGAAGAACTTGCCCGAGCCCGGGTAGCCCGCGGTGATGTACGCGTCCGAGGGGAGCTCAATCGCGTTGGCGACGCCGACCGTCTGCTCCTTCTGGATGTCGTCCACCGTCAACAGGTAGCTCTGGGTGCTGCCACCGGTGATGGCCACCTGGGTGATGACGGCATACAGGGGGTCGACGGTTCCCGCGTCGGGGGTCGGCTGGGGAGTGGGCGGGTCGTCCGAATCCGAGCAGGCGGTGGCGGACACGGCGAGGGCGAGGAGTGCGATTTTCAGCTTCATCGGTCTTCCTTTGGCAATGGGTGCTGCGCGGGTTTCAAAGCGACTCATCGAGCGCTTCAGAGGTCAACCGTGGCGCGCGCGGAGAACGCGCGGCCCGGCTTCTGGACACCGACGATGTCGAAGGCGCGAGCGTCGGTGAGATTCTGGAGATTGAAGGAGAAGGAGAAGGCGCGTTGCTGGACGCGGGTGCGGTAGGTGAGCGCGGCGAAGTGCAGCACCTGCGTGGGCACCCGCGCCTTGTCGCCCCCTTGCCCGGCGCTCTCCCAGGAGCGGTAGAACGACTCGACGAAGCGGGTCGTCCACTCCAGGCCGAGCGCGTCCTCGGAGCTCAAGAGCCGACTCACCTGGAACCGCGCGGTCGCCGAGGCCTGGAGCCAGGGCATGTTGGGCATGCGGTCCCCGTTGAAGCGGGCGAACTGCCCGTCCTCCGCGAGGTTGCGGAAGTTGAGCCACGTGACGGAGCCGGAGAGCCCCACCCAATCGCCGGGTGAGTCCCAGTCCAGGCCCGCGTGCGCCGTGACGGAGCGGGCGTGGTCCACGTTCTCGTAGGCCTGGGTGGCGTCGCCGGGGAAGAGCTGGATGAGGTTCTCGATATCCCGGACGCCCGCGACCGCGTTGGCACCGAAGCGGCCGACCGGCGTGACGAGCGAGAGCAGCTCCACGCCCAGGTTGGCGTTGTGGCTCGACTCCGGGACGAGCTCCGAGTTCTCCGAGAGCAGCCCTCCATCGCCGAAGAGCTCGTCCACCCTCGGCATGCGCGTGGTCCGCTCATAGGACGCCTTGAGGAGCAGCCAGCGCGTCACGCTGAAGCGCAAGGTGTCACCGAGGCCGCCGGCCCACCGGACCTCCGCGGCCTCCCGGTTCGTCCCCGAGGCGAAGCGCTGCGAGTAGCCCTTCACGAACACGGTGTTCTCCAGCCGGCCTTCCCAGAGGCTCTGCCGATGGGAGAGCCCGCCGAAGGCGGACGTGAGCGTGAGCGGAATCCGGAGGGGGTCCTCCTGCTCCAGGCGGGTGAGATAGGCGTTCTCGCCGCTGCGTTCGCTGTTGTCGACGCCGAGCGAAACCTCCAGGTCCTCCGCGTCGAACAGCGTCCCGAGCAGCCGCGCGCGTCCAAACCACGTCCGGCGCGTCTGGGTGTTCTCGAGAGGCGACGAGCCAATCTCTCCGGCCCTGGCCTGTCGCGAACGACAGGTGCCGTACCAGTCGTAAAGACAGTCGGAGACGTCGAAGAACTCGCCCACACGCTGGTTGTACCCGGCGATGGCGAGCATCTTCAGTCGCTCATGGGGCGACACCTCGTAGCGAAGGCCGAGGCCCAGGCTCTCCTGAAGGGAGGTGACCGCGCCATAGGGCTGGATCATGAACTGGTCGTGCGGGACGTCCTTGTCGTAGCGGCCGAGGTAGCCATTGAGCACGAGCCGGTCGATTCCCGGCAGCGCCTCCAGCCCCACCTCGAGACCGCCGCCCGTCGCCCGATAGGCGTCGTGGTTGCGAGGCAATGCGCGAGGCGACACGCGCCCCGTCACCGGGTCGTCGACGGGGACGGTGACGACGTAGTCGTTCCGCGAGCGGTCATGGAACCCCGCGGCTCGCACGAAGACGTGCTCGTGGGCCCGCCACGTCAGCCTGCCGGTGCCCCGGTAGCTGCCGAAGGACCCGCCCTGGAGCGACAGGGACGCGCCCGTCTCCGGCGCCGCGAGGTCGGAGCGCAGGTGGATGGCACCTCCCAGCGCGTCCGTCGCGAGGCGCACCGGGACGACGCCGTTGAAGACCTCGAGCTGCCGGATGAGGGAGACGGGAACGCTTCCGAGTCCGTAGACATACGGCGAGTACTCGATGGGGACGCCGTCGAGGAGGACGCGCACCTGGTCGCCGGAGAGGCCCCCGAGAGAGAGGTTGGTCCGGCTCCCCAGTCCTCCTGTCCGCTGGACCTGCACGGCGGAGGCACGCGTCAGCACCTCCGCGAGGTCCTCGGCGCGCTCATGGGCCTTCTCCAACTCGACGACGTCCACCGACTCCGAACCCCGCACCAGGGCTCGGGCTTCAGTCGACTTGCCGCGGACTACGGAGGTGAAGGCGGGAGACGCTGACTCCACGGAGGGCTGTGCGGTCGCCTCCTGCGCGGGCGTGTCGGTGGTGCCTTGGGCGCCGCTCTCGACGGCTGGCGGCGCGTCCTCGGGCGGAGGGGCGAGGACGAAGTGGTGGATGAACTCGAACTGGCAGGGGACGGGGTGGCCGTCCTGCATCGCCGGGGTGAAGCGTGCCTTCTCGAGCGCGCTCACGGCCGCCTCGTCGAGTCCGTGCCCGAGTCCCTCGACCACCTCCGCGCGGGTGACGCGTCCCTCCTCATCGAGCGTCAGGAGGAGCTTCACCGCGCCCTCAATCCTCGCGGCGAGGGCGTCGGGCGGATAGACCGCCTCTGGCTGGGCCAGCAGCACCGGAGGGATGACTCCGCCGGATGGCGCGGGCTCACCATCAGCCTCCGGCCCCCGCGAGTGCGGAGCCTCGACGGAAGGGGCAGCGGAGGTCGTCGGCGCCGGGGTCTCGCTCGCATCCTGTGCCCGCGCGGCTCCCATCGACAGCAGGGCCAGGAGCGCGAGCGTGGGGACCAGGGAGGACGGCGCGGGGGCGCCCGGCCAGCGACGAAGTGTGGGCATGTTCTCGGTCTACGGGCAGGCGTCGCGGGCGTGAGGGTAGGCATGATATTGATATTCAAAATCAATATCGGCGCGGCAGACCTCCTATCAGTGGTGGCGGTGTAGGGTCAATCGGGGAGGACCTTCAGGGTGGGGCTGCCCGGCGCGGGTGGAGCTGCGCGCTACTGGGACCGATAGCGAAGAACCCGGCTTCGAGGTGCATGGCGACCTGCGCCCTGGCCTCTCCAGCGACGAGTTCAACGTGTTACTGGCGTGGAAGGCACTGACGCTTTCGGCTGCCGGTGCCTTCCACATTGAGGCGAACTCAGGGCTTCGCTTTCGCCTTCGAGGGCTTCGCCTTGCCCGCACTATTGAGGGCGACCGCCTGGCGAATGAGCTCCTTGAAAGCGGATGCGTCCACCTTCTCGCCTTCGCGGATGTCGATGGCGCGGCGCGCGTTTCCTTCGAGGCTCGAGTTGAAGAGCCTGGACGAGTCCACCAGGGACGCGCCCTTGATGAAGGTCAGCTTCACGACCTCCTTGTAGGACTCGCCCGTGCAGATGATGCCGTCGTGCGACCAGACCGGAGTGCCCATCCACTTCCACTCCTCGACGACCTCCGGGTCCGCGTCCTTGATGAGCTTGCGCATCCTGGCGAGGGTCTCCCCGCGCCAGCCTCCGAGGTCGACGATTCTCTGGGAGATGAGCTCCGACGCCGGAGGGCCTTCACTCGCGCCTGCCTTCTTCATGGTCTCCTCCAGAAATCAGGCGTGCGCCGGGCGGAGCTCGACAGCCGGGGCCTGCAGACGGCGCCAGAAGAAGTACGAGAGCCCCCAGAGCACACCGGTGACCACCGCGTAGATCCACCTCTCCAGGCCGTGACCCATCGCGAGGTGGGCAATGAGCGCGGAGACGAGGGTGAAGGCGAAGCCCGCATAGGCCCACTCCTTGAGCCGCGCCGGCACCGGCGCGAGCAACAACACCACGCCGATCAACTTGGCCCACGCGAGCTCTTTGCGGAAGTAGTGAGGGAAGCCAAGCTCGGCGATCGCCTCCGCCACCTCCGGCAGGCTCAACTGTGCGTAGGCGGTGAAGCCCATCTGCAAGCAGAGCAGCGCGGTGACGACCCAGAAGCCAATGACGATTCCTTTTGAGCGATGCATGTTCATCTCGGGTGACCGTTAGAAAGTAGGGGGCTCAACGCCGAACTGCCTGGCGTACTCGACGTTCAAGCGCTGCCAGCCGTCGAACTGCATGGCGTCAGGGCCGACGAGGCGTCCGATGGGCTCACCGGCGAGCAGCCGATCCATCACATCGAAGCAGATGTGCCATCCCGCGGCGCCCATCGAGATGAAGCCACGGTTGATGTTGTGCCAGAGGGTGAGCCGGGTGCCGGCTCCCCGCGGCTCCAGTTCCCAGCGGAGGTCTTGTCCCCCCCAGCTGTATTCGAGCAGCTTCGGCTCCTCCGCCCGCTTGATCTGCGTCTCGGCGACCATCTGCTTCGGCGCGCCCACGGTCGACAGCTTCGCGGTGCCAACGCTCCCCAGATTCCGGTCGGAGTCGAACGGCGCCCACTCGCGCAGGTGCTCGGGCTCGGTGATGGCCCTCCAGACCTTCGCGGGAGGGTGGGAGAGGTCGCGCACGAGCACGAGCGTCCACTTCTCTCCCTCTTTCTGGATCCTGGCACCCGACGCGGCACCCGGCGTGTAGCGCTCACGGCTGCTCATGTTTCTTCCTTCCTTTCACTGGGGGGACCTTGTCCATCTTGTCGAGGTGTTGCTCCAGCGCATCCAGGTGCTTCGACCAGAAGCGCCGGAACGGAATCAGCCATTCGTCGACTTCCATGAGCGGCTCCGGTCTCAGTCGGTAGAGGCGACGCTGCGCCTCGATGCGTGACTCCACGAACCCCGCGTCTCGCAGCACCCGCAGGTGCTTGGAGACAGACGGCTGCGACAGTCGAAGCTCGCGCTCGAGGTCACCCACCGAGCGCTCCGACGAGAGCAGCAGACTCAAGATGGCCCGTCTGTGGGGCTCCGCGATGATGGCGAACGATGATTCCACGCTGGATATATACCCATTCAGGTATATAACCGTCAAGGCATGTTCCTCGCCGTCGACCGTCGGTCGACATAGAAGCCAGGCAGCCGAGCGGTCGGCCCCGCTCGGATTTCCCACACCCCAAACTCCCCTAGCCGTTGGTGTCCTACGCCATGAACGAGCGCAAGACCTCCCCCAGCCAGCCTCCCGCGGACCGCCATGACCTGATTCGCGTCCGAGGTGCTCGTGAGAACAACTTGAAGGACGTGAGCGTCGAGCTCCCGAAGCGGCGACTGACGGTGTTCACCGGCGTGTCGGGCTCGGGCAAGTCGTCGCTGGTGTTCGGCACCATCGCCGCGGAGTCGCAGCGGCTCATCAACGAGACCTACAGCGCGTTCGTGCAGGGCTTCATGCCGAGCCTGGGCCGACCCGAGGTCGACGTCCTGGAAGGGCTGACGCCCGCCATCATCGTCGACCAGGAGCGGATGGGCGCCAACTCCCGCTCGACGGTTGGCACTGCGACCGACGCCAACGCGATGCTGCGCGTGCTGTTCAGCCGCCTGGGCAAGCCGTACATCGGTTCGTCCAACGCCTTCTCCTTCAACGTCCCGTCGGTCCGTGGGGTGGGGCAGATCTCCATCGACAAGGGCGACGGCGAGGCGAAGACGGAGAAGCGCGAGTTCACGGCTGCTGGCGGCATGTGCCCGAAATGCGAAGGCATGGGCTCGGTGACGGATATCGACCTGTCCCAGCTGTACGACGACACGAAGTCACTCGCCGAGGGCGCGCTCACGATTCCTGGCTACACCGCCGACGGCTGGCAGGTGCGCATCTTCGGGGCCTCGGGCTTCCTCGACCCGAACAAGCCCATCCGCAAGTACACCAAGAAGGAGCTCCACGACTTCCTCTATCGCGAGCCGACCAAGGTGAAGTTCGAGAGCATGAACCTGACCTACGAGGGGCTGGTTCCGCGAATCCAGAAGTCGTTCCTGACCAAGGACAAGGAGGCGATGCAGCCGCACATCCGCGCGTTCGTGGAGCGGGCGGTGACGTTCACCCCCTGTCCCGAGTGCAATGGCACCCGCCTCAACGCCGCGGCCCGGTCCTCCAAGATCAAGAAGCTCAACATCGCCGACGCCTGTGCGATGCAGATCAGCGACCTGGCCGAGTGGGTGCGCGGGCTGAACGAGCCCTCCGTCGCGCCGCTGCTGACGACGCTGCGGCAGACGCTCGACTCGTTCGTGGAGATTGGGCTGGGTTATCTCAGCCTCGACCGGCCGTCGGGGACGCTGTCGGGCGGCGAGGCCCAGCGCACCCAGATGATTCGTCACCTCGGGTCCGCGCTCACCGACGTGACGTACGTGTTCGACGAGCCGACCGTGGGGCTCCACCCGCACGACATCCAGCGGATGAACAACCTGCTGCTGCGGCTGCGCGACAAGGGCAACACCGTGCTGGTCGTCGAGCACAAGCCGGAGGTCATTGAGATCGCCGACCATGTCGTCGACCTGGGCCCCGGCGCCGGCACCGCGGGGGGCCAGGTGGTGTTCGAGGGCACCGTCGCCGCGCTGCGGGCGAGCAAGACCCTCACCGGCCGGCACCTCGACGACCGGGCCTCCTTGAAGCCGTCGGTGCGCAAGTCATCGGGGGCGCTGAAGGTGCGCGGCGCCAGCTCCCACAACCTGAAGAAGGTCGATGTCGACATCCCGCTCGGCGTGCTGGTGGTGGTGACGGGCGTGGCAGGGTCGGGAAAGAGCTCCCTGATTCACGGCTCGGTGTCGGGCCGGGAGGGCGTGGTGTCGGTCGACCAGGCCCCGATTCGTGGCTCGCGGCGGAGCAACCCGGCGACGTACACCGACATGCTGGAGCCCATCCGAAAGGCGTTCGCGAAGGCCAACGGCGTGAAGCCCGCCCTGTTCAGCGCCAACTCCGAGGGCGCCTGCCCCACGTGCAATGGCGCCGGGGTCATCTACACCGACCTGGCGATGATGGCGGGCATCAGCACGCCCTGCGAGGACTGCGAGGGCCGACGGTTCCAGGCGGCGGTGCTGGAATACAAGCTCGGCGGGCTCAACATCGCCGAAGTGCTCGACCTGCCCGTCAAGGACGCGGTCACCTTCTTCGGCTCCGGCGCGGCGCGTACGCCGGCCGCCCATGAGATTCTCAAGCACATGGCCGACGTCGGGCTCGGCTACCTGCGGCTCGGTCAGCCGCTCACCACGCTGTCGGGTGGCGAGCGGCAGCGGCTGAAGCTCGCGACGCACATGGGCACGGACGGCGGCATCTACGTGCTCGACGAGCCGACCACCGGCCTGCACCTGGCCGACGTGGAGCAGATGCTCGGACTGCTGGACAGGCTGGTCGACTCCGGCAAGTCGGTCATCGTCATCGAGCACCACCAGGCGGTCATGGCGCACGCTGACTGGATTATCGACCTGGGGCCGGGCGCTGGCCACGAGGGCGGCAAGATTGTCTTCGAGGGCACCCCGGCGGACCTGGTCGCGGCGCGGTCGACGCTGACCGCCGAGCACCTCGCGACCTACGTCCGCTAAGAGCGGCGGCTGGCCCGGTACCGCCATTCCCTTCCGGGCCTCGGGAGGAATGGCGGTGCGCCCGACATGACTCGCGACTGATAGCCTCGGTCCGCCATGTCCGAGGATTCCCCCGCCTTCGCAGAGCTCGCGCAGTTCACCCTGGACCGGGCCTCGCTCCGGCTGCTTCCCGAATCGTTCTGCCGTCGCAACCAGGTGGCGGTGCTGGGCAAGGTGGACCCGGCGGCCCACGACGCGCCGGTGACGGTGGGCACGACGAACCCGGACAATGGCGCGATTCTGGAGCTGGTCACGGAGTTCCTCCGGCGCCCGCTCCACACGGTGCGGCTGAACACCTACGAAATCGAGTCCGCGTTGGAGGTCGGCTTCGGCGCGGGGCCTCGTGTCACGGCGGACGTCGTGCTGAGGCCCGGCGTCAAGCTCACCCACTCGCCGACCACGGTGGAGCTGGTGGAGCACGTCCTCTTCAACGCCGTGGAGATGAAGGCCTCCGACATCCACGTGGAGAGCTACTTCGACGACGTGGACCTGCGCTATCGCGTCGACGGCATCCTCCATCAGTCCTACACGGACATCGACCCGCGCTCTCTGCCGGGCGTGGTCAGCCGCGTGAAGGTGTTGGCCGGACTGGACATCACCGAGCGCCGCCGCCCTCAAGACGGTCGCCTGCGCGCCATCGTCGAGCGGCCCGAGGGGCGCAAGGTGGTGGACTTCCGCGTCAGCGTGGTGCCGAGTCCCGCGGGCGAGGACGTGGTCATCCGCATCCTCGATGCGAGCGTGGGCCTGGTGCCCGTGGAGAAGCTGGGGATGTCGCCCCCCATGCAGGCCGTCTTCCTCCAGTTGCTCTCCAACCCGGAGGGCCTGGTGCTCGTCACCGGACCCACGGGTAGCGGCAAGACGACGACGCTGTACTCGGCGCTGGCGCAGCTGAATGACGGGCGGCGCAAGATTGTCACCGCCGAGGACCCCATCGAGTACTACGTCCCCAAGGTGAACCAGAAGCAGGTGACGCCGCAGATGCCCTACGCGACGTTGCTGCGCGCTCTCTTGCGCCAGGACCCGAACGTCCTGCTCGTGGGCGAGGTGCGCGACCTGGAGACGGGCAGCATGGCGCTGACGGCCGCGGCCACGGGACACGTGGTGCTGGGCACGCTGCACACCGCGGACTCGGTGGGCGCGGTGGCGCGCCTGCGAGGCCTGGGGCTGGACGACGTGGACGTGGCGGACTCGCTGCTGGCGGTGCTGACGCAGCGGCTGGTGCGGCGCATCTGCGAGCAGTGCGTGGAGGACACGCGGCCCACGCCGGAGCAGGCGAAGCTGTTGGGACGGTTGCTGGATGGGGTCCACACGCGCGCCGGGCGAGGGTGCGCCGCGTGCAACCACACGGGTTATCGAGGCCGCTCCGGCATCTTCGAGCTGCTGGTGGTGGACCCTGACCTCCAGGACCTCATCGCGCACGGCGAGCCCACGGTGCGGCTGCGCCGATACGCGCGGAAGCACGGTCTGCGAACGCTGATGGAGGACGGGCTCGACAAGGTCAACGCCGGAGCCACCACGGTGGCGGAGCTGGTGCGCGTGGTGCCCTATCGGCACATCCTCACGACGCGGGATGAGCGCTTCGGTGTGGAGCCGGACGACGAAGCGTAGACCCACGCCGTCGCGGCGCACGGGGCTTCCCGGGTCGAGTGCTTCACTTAGGAGTCAGGCGATGCGGCGAGCGCCACGACGTGGCGGTGATGTTGTCGCCAGGAGCGAAGGGTGACGTCCTGGGGATGACCACGTGACAACCTGGTGACGCGCTTTCCGGACGACGCGGGAGCGCTTGAGTCGAGAGCGCACCGTCGTCGGTGCCACGTCGCCTTCACCCGGCGGAGCATCCAGGAGGACCATCGTCTTGTGGCTCACGAAGGAAGGAGCGGTCTGGCGGGCGCGGCTGCGGCCCTCCTATGCGTCACGGTTCGCGCTCGCGCTCTGCTGGGTCTTCTGGACCGTGGGCTGGAGTGCCGGTGTCGCGGTGGGCTTCCGCGCGCTCCTCCAGCTGCTCCTGGCGCTCCTGCGGCCCATCCCCCTGGTGGCGCAGGCGTCGACGGTACCGACCTCGACCGCGGGCGCGGTGCTGGCCGCCATGTTCCTGTCGGCGTGGGTGCTGGTCTGGACTCCCGTGGGCGTCGTCGTGCAGGTCGGGTTGTTGTGGGCGCTCGCTGGCCGGGAGCACGTGACGGTTGATGCGCGAGGAGTGACGCGCAAGCGGTGGTGGGGGCCGTGGCATCGCGAGCTGCGCGTGCGCTACTCCGACCTGACGGACCTGTACCTGCTGGGGCCGGGCAATGGGGTGATGGCGCTCCTTCCCTCGGGGAAGACCGTCGCGTTGGCCCAGAATGGCACCACGGAGCAGCACCAGGAACTGTGGACGCGGATGCGCGAGCTGTCGGGGCTGGGGGGCCCAGCGACCGAGCTGAAGCATCATGTGCCGATGGGGAAGGAAGTGGTGTCGCTCGCGCAAGGGGGCGATGTGCTCAGGCCCGCGCGCTACATCCGGGTTCGCTGGGCCTGGTTCCACGGCTTGGTGACCACGCTGCTCATAGGGGCCGTGGTCTGTCTGGCATGGCGACAGCTCTTCGATGGCGCCAGCCTCCTGGCGACGCTCCTGGCGGTGGGGCTGGGGGCGCTGGCCGCGCTGGTGGCGCGGCGGGACTGGGGGACGCTTCAGGTGCGAGAGGGCTGGGAGGTCCGCCCTGGCGTCATGGTCCACCTCCAGCGTGGACTCTGGCGCGCGGGTCGGGTGCGCTATCAGGTGACGGAACTCGAGGTGGAGCGGCATCGGCCCGAGGACGACGACGACGGCGACCCGAGGTTCTCGCTCCTGCTGCGCACTCCCCAGGGCGCTCAAATGTTGATGCGCGGGACGGTGGACGTGCGTGCCCTGGAACACCTGGGCTACTGGCTCGCGCACCGGCTCGATGTCCCCCTGTCGCGTAACGCGCTGGACGCGGTGAGCCGCTCACCCGCAGAATCGCGCGCGTGAGCGATTCGGGGGAGCAACCATGATGACCGTCCAGGAACTGCGCGCGCTGAGCTCCCGTCTGACAGAAGCGTTCTTCTGCAAGCAGGTGGGGCCGTTCGTGCTGGTTCAGCGTCCGCCCAGCCCGGTGATGGCGCAGCTGGCGCTGAAGATGGGCGCCGCGCGCACGACGATGGCTCGCGACATCCCCAGCCTGGAGCGACAGCAGGTCGCGCTCTGGCTGCACTTCGACGCGCTCACCGTGGCGACGCTGCCGCCCGTGGAGGGACAGGACGTGCTCACCGTGGGGCGTCAGCCGGACTGCGACCTGGTGGTCAACGAGCCCTCGGTCTCCAAGCGCCACGCGAAGCTCTGCTGGTGGGGGCCGTCGGTCGGCTGCACCTTGGTGGACCTGAAGTCGAGCAACGGCACGTTCGTCAACGCCAAGGAGGTGGAGTCGGGCGGAGAGCTGCACGTGCGGGACGGAGACCTGCTGGGCTTCGGAGACGCGACGTTCGCCTACCTGCTCGCGCCTTCTTTCTATTCGAAGATGAAGCGCGTCGTCCCGTGAGCCCCCCGGTAGGATGCCCCCAGGGGGCGTGAGCGCACCCCTGGAGGGATGTGGCCGTGGACGCGAAGCCGGATGACTTTGGGCCGCCGAGAGATGAGCAGGAGCTGTCCGCCGTGGCGGACATCCTGATGCACGCCTATGCGATGACGCCGGCGGACTGCATCGCATGGAGGCAGCGGCTGGACTCCCGCGACCTGCGGCTGCTGCGCGAGGGCGGGAAGGTGGCGGGCACGCTGGTCTCCATCCGGAAGGGCCAGTGGTACGGCGGGCGCAGCGTGCCCGTCGTCGGTGTGGGCGGTGTGGGCGTCTCGCCGCTCCATCGAGGGCAGGGGACGGCGACCCGGCTGATGACCCGACTGGTGCAGGAGGCGCGCGAGTCGGGCGCCGCGCTCTCCATCCTCTACCCCGCCACGCAGCCCCTCTATCGCCGCGCGGGCTATGAGCAGGCCGGAGCGCGCTACGAGACGCGCGTGCAGATGTCCGCGCTGGAGATGGGCGAGCGCTCGCTGTCGCTGCGAGCCATCGAGCCTCGCGACGAGGAGGCCATCGCCGCGTGCTACACGAGCGTGGCCCGCTTCCGACAGGGCTGGTTGGACCGGAGCGAGTTCTCCTGGGGCCGCGTGCGCAACCCGCGCTCCGAGCCCGTCCACGGCTATCTCGTGGAGGGCAGCGCCGGTGTGGAGGGCTACGTCTACCTGGCGCGCCGGCCACTCAAGGACTTGAAGCAGGAGCTGGCCCTCACGGACATCGTGGCCACCACACCCGCGGCGGCGCGCAGACTGCTGCGCTTCCTGGGCGACCACCACTCCCTGGGCACGGAAGTGGTGTGGTACGGCGGCCCGGACGACCCGTTCCTCCTGCTGCTGCGCGAGCAGTCCTATTCGGTGAAGGTGTACATGCACTGGATGGTGCGGGTGCTGGATGTCGTCTCCGCGCTGGAGGCCCGTGGCTGGACGCGGGGGCTCTCCGGCTCGCTTCACCTGGAAGTGACGGACGAGCTCTTCCCGGAGAACCAGGGGCGCTTCGTGCTGAAGGTGGAGGACGGCGTGGGCCGGGTGACGCGCGGCGGCGAGGGCCGGCTGCGGCTGGACATCCGCCAGCTGGGCCCGCTGTACACCGGCTTCCAGTCCGCGGCCTCCCTGCGCTCGGTGGGGCTGGTGGAGGCGGACGATGCCTCCGTGGAGGCGGCGATGGCGCTGTTCGCCGGGCCGCAGCCGTCCCTGCGGGACATGTTCTGAGAGAGGGCGGGGGCTCCTCGTCGGGCGCCAGGGCGCTCGAATGGGGGCCCAGGCCGTCGGGTGGCTACCGCGTCGAGGGCGGGTGATGGTAGGAGCCCGAGACCTCATTGCTAGGGGAGCAGTCCATGCGGGCGTTCGTCACCGGTGGTTCCGGTTTCGTGGGCAGGTACCTTCTCGCGGCGCTCAAGGCGCGCGGCGACGAGGCTCGCGCGTTGGCGCGCTCTCCGGAGGCCATCGCGACGGTGGTGGCCGCGGGCGGAGCGCCTTTCGAGGGCGACCTGTCCGATGTGGCGAAGCTGAGGGAGGGCATGGAGGGCTGTGACACCGTCTTCCACTCGGCCGCGCTGGTGAAGTCGTGGGCGCCTCGCGCGGAGTACTACGAGGCCAACGTGCGCGGCACGGAGCGGGTGCTGGAGGCCGCTCGCGCCGCCGGGGTGAAGCGGCTGGTGCACGTCAGCACGGAGGCGGTGATGGCGGACGGCACGCCGCTGGTGAAGGTCAACGAGACCTGGCCGCTGCCGGAGCGCCCCATCGGCGACTACCCCTCCACCAAGAACGAGGCGGAGCGCCGCGTGCTGAGCGTCAGCTCCGCGGACTTCACCACGGTGGCGGTGCGTCCGCGCCTGGTGTGGGGACTTGGTGACACGTCGGTGCTGCCGCAGATGGTGGACGCGGTGCGCACCAGGCGCTTCAAGTGGGTGGGGGATGGGCGCTACCTGACGTCCACCTGCCACGTGGCCAACTGCGTGGAGGGCATGCTGCTGGCAGCGGAGAAGGGCCGTGGCGGCGAGGCGTACTTCCTCACCGACGGCGAGCCGGTGGTGTTCCGGGAGTTCGTCACCGCGATGCTCAAGTCGCAGGGCGTGGACCCGGGCAACAGCTCGATTCCCTACGGTCTGGCCGCGCTGGTGGCCACGGTGGCGGACCTGGCGTGGAACACGCTCGGGCTGCCGGGCCGGCCGCCCCTCAGCCGCACGGAGGTGCTGCTGATTGGCCGCGAAGTGACGGTGAGCGACGAGAAGGCCCGGCAGGAGCTGGGGTACGAAGGACGGATGCCGCGCTCCATCGGCCTGAAGGAGATGGAGACGGCGTTCCAGGAGCGGTCTTCGCGCGCCGCGTGAGGCGCGACACGTGCGCGTGCGCTAGCCTAGCGGGCCGGCCGATGCGCGAGGAGGATGGGCCATGCGAAGGTTCGAGTTCGTCGAGGGAACCAGCTCCAAGTTCTGGCAGCCGGAGGTTCAGGGCAACAACTTCATCGTCACGTTCGGCCGCATCGGCACCGCGGGGCAGCGCAAGGAGAAGGCGTTCCCCGACGCGGCGGCCGCCGAGCGTGAGTACGAGAAGAAGGTCGCGGAGAAGGTGCGCGAGGGTTACCGCGAGGTGACGGCCGATGGTGCCGCGCCCGCGCCCGTCGCCGCCGCGCCGCGCGCGCCCGAGAAGGTCGCGCTGCCTCTCCGCGTGCCCGTCGCCCGGCCCACGCCGGAGACGCTCAAGGCCGCCGCGGATGCGCTCGCGGGACTGCGGGCGCGGCTGGGCTGGCGAAGCTGGGAAGTGACTTCACGGGCCCGGAGCGCGCGCCGTGCGCTGCGAGCGCTCGGTGGCGTGGACCCCGCCGCGCACGCGGAGCTGGCCTCCACCTTCGAGGCGCTGATGGCGCGCGTCGTCGCCTCGCCGAAGGACGGCCGGCTGCCGCTGCGGCACGCGCTGGGCCTGCTGAGCGAGCTGGACGTGGCGGCCTTCTCCCGCGCCGTGGAGGCGTGGCGTCGCGCACCGGAGACGGAGGCGCTCGCCATGGTGCGGCGGGCCGAGTCGCTCGGTGAGCCGGAGCTGGCGCTGCGGCTGGGGCTGTTGCTCGCGGAGCGTCCGGGCATGAAGGGCAGCGCGTCCGAAGAGGGCTGGGGCAAGCGCTGGGGCGTGCTGCGTCCGCATGTCGAGGCGAAGCTGACCTCGTCGGGTGGCTCGCTGACGGAGTGGGTGAAGGGTGTGAACACGGGGAGCGACACGCAGCTCGCTGGTCGGCTCTCGCGCCTGGAGGCGTGAGGCGAGGCGGAGCGCGAGGGGGGCGCATCGACACATGACACCCAGGGTTCTCATCGTCGTCGGGCTCTTTCTCGCGCTGGGCGGGGTCCTCTACCTGTCCGCCAGTCGTGAGCCACCGGCTCCGGGTGTCCAGGAGGCCGGCACGCCGGTGACCGCACCGGCCCGGCCTCCGAGGCCCGGCGAGGTGGTGGACATCTCCTTCCTCTACAGCACGGAGAAGAAGGAGTGGGTGGAGGCCGCGGCGGCGGACTTCCAGAAGCAGCATCCCCACATCCGGCTGAAGCTGGTGGGGCGCGGGTCGCTGGACGCGGCGCAGGCCATCCTCGACGGTCGTGAGCAGCCCACGGTGTGGAGCCCGGCGGACAGCGCGGTGCTGCGCATGCTGGCCTCCGACTGGGCCACGGACCCCACGCGAGGACCGTTGTTCGCGGAGGAGGGCGAGCAGGCTCCGCGTCCGCTGGTCATCACGCCGCTGGTCTTCGTGGTGTGGGAGGACCGCGCGGAGGTGCTGCGCAAGGCGAGTGGTGGCGGCGCGGTGTCGTGGAAGGTGCTGCAGAAGGCGGTGACGAGTCCCCAGGGTTGGCCAGCGATTGGCGGCAAGCCGGAGTGGGGGTTCGTGAAGCTGGGCCACACGGACCCGACGCGCTCCAACTCCGGGCTCCAGGCGTTGTTGCTGGCCACGCTGGAGTACTACGGCAAGCGCGGTGGGCTCACGGTGGCGGACCTGCTGGACCCGCGCTACCAGGACTGGATGAAGGCGCTGGAGCGAGGCGTCACCCGCTTCGAGCCCTCCACGGGCACCTTCATGGCGGACATGGTCCGCTTCGGCCCGTCCCGCTATGACATCGCGGTGGTGTACGAGAACCTGGCCATCGCGGAGCTGTCGCACGCGCAGGGCCGGTGGGGCGACTTGCGGGTGTATTACCCGGCGCTGACCTTGTGGAGCGACCATCCCGCGGCGGTGCTCCAGGCGGACTGGGTGACGCCCGCGCAGAAGGCGGCGGCGCTGGAGTGGCTGCGCTATCTGCAGAGCCGTCCGGTGCAGGAGCGCGCGCTGTCGTTCGGCTTCCGCCCGGCGGACCCGGCGGTGCCGCTCAAGACCCAGGACCCGGAGAATCCCTTCACGAAGCTGGCCGCCCACGGAGTCCGCGTGGATGTGCCTCCCGTGGCGGAGGTCCCCGAAGGCCCCGTGGTCCGCGACCTGCTGACGCTGTGGCAGCGCGTGTTGACCTCCGGTCGTTAGCGCCTCCGGGATTCCCGACGTCTGCCGTGCCCCGCGGACGGACGGCACAAGGCGTTACTTCACATCCGCGCTGTCGCGTACCTGCCACAGCACCCCCGGGACCGAGCTTGGACCGGTGGGTGCGAGTGCTTCGCGGGCATGCGGCCGGTCGCTGTCATGCCGGGCCTCGCTGGACGAGGGACAGGCATGCGGCCACCTTGGCCGCGAGTGAATCAAGGGGGTCTCATGAGGCGATCCGAGGCGGGGATGCTGAGGAAGGTGATGGGCGTGTTGGGGGTGGTGTTGCTGCTGATGACGAGCACGGCCCAGGCGTTCGACGACGCGGATGCGCTGAAGGTGGTGGGCTTCGCGCGAACGCAGCTGCGCAGGACGGCCACCGCGATGCCGAACACGTCGCGCTCTCCCAAGGCCTCGCGTGCCGACGGAACGTGGTCGACGGTGGCCAACACGGACGCGGTGGCGTGGACGCAGGGCTTCTTCCCGGGGAGCATGTGGCAGATGTTCCAGGTGGGGCTGGAGCCTTCATGGCAGCAGAAGGCCGACCAGTGGACGCGGCCCCTGGAGGGACAGAAGACGAACCGGCAGACGCACGACCTGGGCTTCAAGCTGTTCACGAGCTACGGCCAGGCGTACCGGCTCACGGGGGACCCGTACTATCGCGGCGTGCTGCTGACCGCGGCCGAGTCGCTCGCGACGCGCTACAACTCACGCATCGGCATCATCGATTGCTGTGATTGGAACTCGGCGTGGGACGTGCCGCTCGTCACGGACACGATGATGAACCTGGAGCTGTTGCTGTGGGCGGCGGCGAACGGGGGACGCGCGGAGCTGCGGACCATGGCCATCAACCACGCGCTCACCACGCTGCGGGACGCGGTGCGTCCGGATGGCAGCTCCTTCCACTACGTGGACTACAACGCCGCGACCGGGGCCATCCGCTCGAAGGGCACGTTCCAGGGGTACTCCACGAACTCCACCTGGGCGCGCGGCCATGCGTGGCTCATCTACGGCTACACCATGGTGTACCGGTACACCGGGGACGCGCGGATGCTCGCGGCGGCGCGCAAGGTGACGGACTGGTACCTGGACAATGTGCCGGCGGACATGGTGCCGAAGTGGGACTTCAATGCGCCTGGGACGCAGAAGGACTCCTCGGCGGCGGCCATCGTCGCCTCGGCGTTGCAGGAATTGAGCAACCTGGAGACGGATGCGGCGCGCAAGACGCGCTACCGCGACGCGGCGCTGCGCACGCTGGACACGTTGGTGTCGCCGGCGTACTTCGCGCAGGGGACGAACAGCCCGGGTCTGCTGCTGCACGGCGTGGGGCACCTGCCCGCCAACCAGGAGATTGATGTCAGCCTCATCTACGGCGACTACTACTTCCTGGAGGCGGTGCTTCGCTTCAACCCGAACCCGCCGTACCCCTGGTACTCGAAGATTGCCTTCTTCGAGAGCCAGCACCTGCTCGGCGCCACGAACACGGGCGTGCGCACCGTCGAGTTCGACGTGACACCGCTCGCGGCTTCGCAGGACGCAACGGTGGGCTACACGGACAGCTCCACGTCGGTGACGGGCTACTCCGTGCTGAACATGACGGTGCGGATGAACCTGGATGGGTACTTCGACGTGCGCAACGGTGGCACGTACGCGTCGCTGGTCCAGGTGCCCTACGTCAACGGCCAGACGTACCACGTGCGCCTCGTAGCGGACCTTCCCGCGCAGCGCTACAGCGTGTGGGTCCGTCCTCCGGGTGGGAGCGAAGTGCAGATCGCCAACCGCTACCTCTTCCGCACCGGGGCGCCGTCCATCAACGACCTGGGCCGCGTGTCCGTGCGGACGGTCATCGCGGACAGTGACTTCCGGGTGCTGGGGCACACCGTGACGTCTGGTGGAACGACCGCCGCTGGCGAGGCCGACGAGCGGGTGTCCGCGTCGATGGCGCAGCCCGAGGGCCAGGTGCTCTCTGGTAGCGAGGAGCCCGCTGTCGCGCCGGTCGCGTGGCTCGCGGAGGACGCACCGTTGCTGGAGCAGCTCGCGGACTTCGAGCGCTGGGGCCCGGTGTCGGAGGCGCCCGCGCCCGGTGACGTGGACGAGGTCGCCGTTGCCCATGCGGCCCAGCGCGTGGCCACCGAGGCGATGCCCGAGGGCTTCGGGTGTGGTGCCGCGGGTGCGCTGCCACTCCCGCTGCTCCTGCTCGCGCTGCGAAGCTGGCGCCAGCGTCGACGCAAGCAGCACTGACGGCGGGCGTGACAGCGGCCCGCTCCTCCTCTCATCGAGGGGCGGGCCGTGCGCTCAAATCACGCCGTCCCAGCCCGCGTCGTTCCGACGAAAGGCCTCGCGAAGAAGGGAGCCCTGGGTCTCGGGGAGCGGGCCCCTCTCCAGCAGCCGGACATTGCGCAGCAGGTTGTCCAGGTTGGCGGTGCCGACGATGCAGGTGGACACGCCGGGGGCATGGGCGGTGAAGCGCAGCGCCAGCTCGCTCCAGTCCAGGTCACCCGGGTCCACGGCCATGGCCTTCATCCGCTCCCAGTATTGACCCACGTCATGCGCGGGGGGCCGCGTGTCGAAGCGCCAGGCCGCGTTGCCCAGGGGGCGCTTGGCGATGACGCCCACGCCCAGCTCCCGCGCGCGAGGCACGGCCGTGTCGAGAGCGCGCTGGTCGAACACGTTGACGGAGGCCTGCACGCTGCCGAAGGCGCCGTTGGACAGCGCCACCTGGAGGGCCGCGTTGTCGCCGGAGTACGCGGCCACTCGCACCTTGCCCTGGGCCACGGCCCGCCGCAGCGCATCCACCAGCTCCGTGCGCTGGAGCACCTCGCTGGGACACGAGTGGAAGTGCAGCACGTCGATGACGTCCGTGCGCAGCCGCCGCAGCGCCTGGTCCACGCCGAGGGTGATGCACTCGGGCGTCCAGTCCTCCACGCCGGGGACGCCGTAGCCGCACTTGGTGGACAGGAGGAACTCCTGCCTGCGCCCGGCGAGGAACCGGCCGATGCGCTCCTCGGACAGGCCATAGCTGGGAGCCGTGTCGACCAGGTTGAGGCCCGCGTCGAGCGCGCCATTCAGCAGCGCGGACGCCGCCCGGTCGTCCAGGTCATCACTTCCCACCTGGCCCGCGCCGAAGCCGAGCACCGACACCTCGAGTCCAGTTCTCCCCAGCGGACGGCGCTCCACGGTGACTTCCTCCTCGCGAGCCCCGTGCACGGGACGCGCGCACGGGGGATGCTCGGGAGCATGTCACGACGAGGCGTGCGCGCCAGCCCGGGTCAGCGACCCGCGCGCGCTGCCAGGTCGATGAAGCCTTTAATCCAGAGGAGGTTCACCGCGTGGCACGCCTCCAGGCTCATGGGCGTGGTGGTCTCCAGCGTCGCCGTGTAGGGCACGCCCTGGCGCATGTACCAGTCGGTGACGCTGCCATCGTGGAACACGATGAGCCCGTCCTCGTCGGTGATGTTCTGCTCGTCGACCTTCTGGTTGCGCACCACCGTCGCGTGCTTGGACGAGGCCTCGACGAACGGGCGATAGACGGCCTTGTCTCCAAAGACATACGCGTACGTCGCGGCGCCGCCCAGGTAGTTGTCCTGGTGGATGTCCAGCGCGGCGTTCGGAGGCCGGAAGCGCGCCAGGTCCGAGCGCACCAGGCGCGTCTCCTTGGGCCCGCCGTCGAAGAGGGCCCAGCGCAGATGGTCCTGGCCCTCGTTCAGCTCACCGCGCCACTCGCCGGGCGCCACTTCGTAGCGCATGAAGTCGTTGTTGGGCTTCTCGCCGGAGCGGTTGTAGCGGGTGCCATCCTCGAAGCCGGAGGGGTTGATACAGGGATATACACGCAGGCCCACGCCGCGTTGTTTCGCATAGGCCACCACCTCGGGGAAGCGCTCGGCCAGCGTGAGCGGGCCCGCGGGCTCCTCTCCGTGGAAGCCCGAGGTGATGACCAGCCAACGCTCTCCCGGCACGGTGATGCGGAAGAGCGGGTAGGGCTGGCCGCCCTCCAGGACCTGGCCGTACTCGGCCACTTCTCCAAGGTTCTCGAACGAACGGATGCGTTGCGCGTAGTCGGTGTATCTCACACCTGCAACCTATGCGTGACGCTCCCCAACGCCTACCCATTCCTACCCGCGGACATGGGTGGGCGTTGAGTGGGGGACGGGCTCCCCCGGTGTGTCTCACTGCATGCCGGTGCGCTCACGGAACTCGGTGGCCAGCTCCTTGCGCTGCTCCGGCGTCAGCGTGCCGTGGACCTCCAGCGCGGCATCCGTCGCCTGGTGTGCAAACGCGCGCATGGCGTCGATGCGCTCATCCACCAGCGCGTGGAGCTTCTGCGCGTCGGGCTTGTCCGACTCGAGCTGGGTGACGACGTCCGAGCGCACCGCGTGCTGCTCCTGCGCCAGCTTCGCGCCCTCGTCGAAGAGGCGGTCCTTCACGGCGTTGATGGACTGGCGCTGCGCGTCCGTCGCGTCGATGTCATCCAGCTTGTCGTTCAGCTTCCACGACACCATCTGCTTGATGCGCTCGGGGTTGTGGCCCCAGCCATGGTGGCCTCCGCGGAAGGCGAATCCGCTGAGCAGGACGACGGCGACGACGGCGGAACCGGCGATGGCGAGCTTCTTCATCATGGGGCACTCTCCGAATGCGGGGCCCGACGCGGGCCCGGGTGGCTTCGCCGTGTTGGCGACGTTGCCCAATGTGCCGGGCCGCTTTATGGGGCGCTTGTACCGGGCGTGAAGAAATGTGAAGCCCCTGGGCCCTGGATTTTCGCCCCGGGTGCGCCTGCCTGGACGCCTGGAGGGAGAGCCCGGCCCCATGCGTCCAAGGTGCCCCGATTTCGGGTGGCACCCCGCCTTTCCGCTCCCGACAGAACGTCTTTCGAGGCCGATTTCTCGGCCTGTGGGACGTGCCGCGCGGAAGCGCTTTACGGAGTGGAAATAGGCCGGGAGCCGAATACTCTTCGGTCATGTCCTTTACCCACCTCCACCTGCACACGCTCTACTCACTGCTCGATGGGGCCATCCGGATGAAGGACCTCATCAAGACGGTGAAAGAGAAGGGGATGACGAGTGTCGCCGTGACGGACCACGGCAACATGTTCGGGGCCATCGACTTCTACAAGAAGGCGAAGGACGCGGGCATCAAGCCCATCCTCGGCATGGAGGCGTACGTCGCGGGCCCCAAGGGTCGCGAGGACCGCTCGGAGAAGGTCTCCCACCACCTCATCCTGGTGGCGAAGAACGCGGAGGGCTACGCGAACCTGCGCTACCTCTCCTCCACCGCGTACATGCAGGGCTTCTACTACCACCCGCGCATCGACAAGAAGGTGCTCGCGGACCACAGCAAGGGCCTCTTCGCGCTGACGGCGTGCCTCGGTGGAGAGGTGACGAGCGCGTGCTTCCGCGGTGACATGGACCACGCCCGCCGCGCGGCCCAGGAGTACAAGGACATCTTCGAGCCCGGGCACTTCTTCCTGGAAGTGCAGTCCAACGGGATGCCGGAGCAGGACAAGGCCAACACGAACCTGATGCAGCTGTCGCGGGACATGGACCTCCCGCTGTGCGCCACCGCGGACGCGCACTACATCAAGCGCGAGGACGCGCGCGCGCATGAGCTGCTCATGTGCATCGCCAGCGGCAAGACGTTGGCGGACAGCAAGCGGATGAAGCACGCCACGGACAAGCTCTACGTCACCAGCCCCACGGAGATGCTGGAGTTCTTCAAGGACATCCCCGAGGCGGTCCACAACACCCAGCGCATCGCCGAGCAGTGCAACCTGGAGCTGAAGCTGGGCAAGCCGATGCTGCCCACGTTCAAGGTGCCGGACAGCCACACGCCGGACACCTTCATGTCGGAGCTGGCCTACGAGGGCCTGCGCGAGCGCTTCATCGAGCTGGCGGCCACCGTCGGCTATCCCATCGACCGCGAGCAGTACCAGGCGCGCCTGACGCTGGAGCTGGGCGTCATCCAGAAGATGGGGTTCAGCGGTTACTTCCTCATCGTCCAGGACTTCATCAACTGGGCGAAGAAGATGGGCATCCCCGTGGGCCCGGGCCGTGGCTCCGGCGCCGGCAGCCTCGTGGCCTACGCGCTGCGCATCACCGACGTGGACCCGATTCCGTACAACCTCCTGTTCGAGCGCTTCCTGAATCCGGAGCGCGTGTCGATGCCCGACTTCGATATCGACTTCTGCCAGGACCGGCGGGACGAGGTCATCCAGTACGTCGGCCGCAAGTACGGCGAGATGAACGTGGGGCAGATCATCACCTTCGGCTCGCTCAAGGCGAAGAGCGTGCTGCGCGACGTGTGCCGCGTGTTCGCGCTGCCGTTCAGCGAAGGTGACCGCATCGCGAAGCTGGTGCCGGAAGTCCTCAACATCACCTTGAAGGAGGCCATCGAGATGGAGCCTCGCCTCAAGGAGATGATGGAGAAGCCCTCCAACATCGGCGAGGTGGAGGGGCGGCCCGTCACCACGAAGGACGTGCTCGAAATCGCGCTCGCGCTGGAGGGGCTGCACCGCCAGCCGGGCATGCACGCGGCCGGCGTGGTCATCGCCGACAAGCCGCTGTGGGAGTACGTGCCCGTCTACCAGCCGCCGGGTGAGAAGACGCTCATCACCCAGTTCGCCAAGGACGAGGTGGAGGCGGCGGGCCTGGTGAAGTTCGACTTCCTCGGCCTGAAGACGCTCACCGTGATTCAGCACGGGCTGGATTTGGTGAAGCGCAACCACGACAAGGACATTCCGCGGCACGAGATTCCGCTGAATGACGACAAGGTCTGGGAGTTGATGGCCAAGGGCGACACGGCCGGCGTCTTCCAGATGGAGTCGAGTGGCTTCACGGAAATGGTGGTGAAGCTCAAGCCGTCCTGCTTCGAAGACGTCATCGCCGCTGGCGCGCTCTACCGCCCGGGTCCGCTGGACTCCGGCATGGTGGATGTCTTCATCAACCGCAAGCACGGCCGGGAGAAGGTGTCGTATCCGCATCCCGCGCTGGAGCCGGTGCTCAAGGACACGTACGGCGTCATCGTGTACCAGGAGCAGGTGATGCAGATTTCGCAGGTCCTGGGTGGCTACACCCTGGGCCGCGCGGACCTGCTTCGCCGCGCCATGGGCAAGAAGAAGGCCGAGGTCATGCAGGCCGAGCGGGCCGGCTTCCTCGAGGGCTGCGCGAAGAACAGCGTCGACCTGAAGGTCGCCGGTGAAATCTTCGACCTGATGGAGAAGTTCGCCGAGTACGGCTTCAACAAGAGCCACTCGGCGGCGTACGGCCTGGTCACGATTCACACCGCGTGGCTGAAGGCGCATTACCCCTGCGAGTTCATGGCGGCCCTTCTCTCCAGCGAGAAGGACAACACGGACAAGGTGGTGAAGCACATCGGCGAGGCGCGCGAGTCGGGCCTCCAGGTGTTGCCTCCGGACGTGAATCAGTCCGACCTCCAGTTCGGCGCGGTGGAGGGGAAGATTCGCTTCGGGCTGGGCGCCATCAAGGGCGTAGGCGAGGGCGCCATCGAGTCCATCCTGGAGGCGCGCAAGGACGGGTCCTTCAAGAGCCTCTTCGACTTCTGCGAGCGCGTGGACAGCAGGCGCGTCAACAAGAAGGTGTTGGAAGCGCTGGTGAAGGCGGGCTCGTTCGACTTCGAGAAGCGTCCTCGCCGGCAGGTGTTCGACACGATTGAGCGGGCGATGAACCGCGGCTCGTCGAGCCAGAAGGACAAGGCGGCGGGGCAGAGCTCGTTGTTCGGCATGTTGGCCGGGCCGGCGTCGGGTGGCGCCGCGATGAAGGACGACTACGTCGTGGTGGAGGAGTGGTCGGAGAAGGAGCGGCTGGCGCTGGAGAAGGAGGCCATCGGCTTCTACGTGTCCGGCCATCCGCTGCATCAGTACGACAAGGAGCTCAAGCGCTACGCGAAGCCGATTACGGCGGTGCAGCGCGCGCGCAAGGACGACAAGCTCACGGTGGCGGGCGTCGTCACGGTGTTGCGCGAGCGGCCCACGAAGACGGGCAAGCGCATGGCGTGGGTGACGATTGAAGACCTGTCCGGGTCGATTGAGCTGGTGTGCTTCCCGGGCAAGGACGGCACTCGCAATGTCATGGGCCGGGATGGCAAGTGGGCGAAGCAGGGGCCCAAGCCGGGGTTCGAGAACTGGGAGCACCTGCTCAAGTCGGACGACCCGATTCTGGTGACGGGGACGGTGCAGATCAGCCAGCGTGACGAGGACTCGCCCACGCCGGAGCTGATTGTCGATGACATCCAGAGCCTGAAGGAGGTGCGCGAGAAGCGCACCAAGCGGCTGGAGCTGCGCGTGCCGGCGGACCTGCTGACGGAGGACCGCGTGGCGAAGCTGCACGAGCTGGCGAAGAAGTACGCGGGGGCCACGCCGGTGGCGGTGAGTGTGCTGTTCCACGGTGAGGCGGAGGCGCTCATCGGGAACACGTCGCTCAAGGTGCAGGTGCATGACGACCTGCTGCTCGCCGTGGACCGGTTGTTTGGAATGCGGGTGGTGGAGTTCGGGTGATGCTTGTGGCGCTCCTGGCCTGCGGGCTGGGGCGTCACCGCCTTGTAGGAAGCCATGAGAGGGCGTTGGTTGGCGCTCTCATCGGCTACGGTTCGAGGCATGTCACTGCTTCGTTGGCTTCTCCTCGGAGTGCTGTTGTGGGGCTGCTCGTCCTCGGGGCCGTCCGGTGCCCTGTCGCGCGGGGCTGCTCCCTCCATGGGTGTCTGTGAGCGTGCGCACGAGGAAGAGTGCGTCGCCCTTGCCTGTGCTGGGGAGGAATGCAGCCTGTTTGGCTGTGAGGACGTCGACCCGGAAGCGCTGTCGTCCGGGGCGGAGTCACCTCGTGTCGAGCCCGTCCTGGCCATGAGGCCGCCGCCACGAGCCCCTCCGGCTTTTCGCAATTGGGGGAGCCTGGGAATCCGTTCGGGTGCACGGTCTCGGATGACGTTTCACTTCCGCTATCGTGAGGGGTTCCTCCCCGCGTTGCCGCGTGGGCCAGGAAAGCTGGTGCATCACCACTTGTTTCCCCAGGAGCAAGTGCTGGCGCGGTGGTTTCAGGAGAGCGGTATCGACATCCACAAATTCACCATCCTGATTCCCGAGCACATCCACCGGCAGATCCATGGTGAAACCGGGCGCGGTGGACTGTGGAACCAGGCTTGGAGGGACTACCGGAGGAGCACGATCGAGGATGGCCGCAGCGCCACGCGCGAGGAACTTCATCGAAAGGCGGTTGAACTCATTTTTCGCTTCGAGCTGACAGGTCCCGTGGTGCCCTACAATGCGCCCCTGGCGCCGTTCAATTCGATGCCTCAACTCCGTGCTCCCTAGAGGTTCGATGAGGTTCTACAGAATCGAAGAGGACACTTCGCTCGGCTGCGATGGATATCTGGAGGCGGTGAACAAGTGGTGTCTGCCGGGTGTGGAGCCCTGTCCGAAGTGTCGTCTCGGTGGAGGCACGCCGTGGCTTGCCTACCCTTGTGTGGACCTGTCCGGGTTGCCGCCTCATGAGCTGCGGAAGCTGAAAGACCCATGGCCGGTTCCGTTCGAGGAGTTCTCGCGGCTGCGTGAGTTGGTCCGCCCCCTGGCCCCGTCCTGGGCGCTGCTGGAGCCCGGCACTCAGTATGGCCCTTGCAATGGGAAAGGCTTTGGGCGCTTTGGTGCGCTCTTCGTGCAGGACTCTTTCGCGCTCTTTCTCCGTCGAGAAGTGATGGGAGCCCTTCAGTCCGAAGGGTTGCGGGGGCTCCAGGGCTGCCCCGTCGACATTCGGTTCCGAGGCGCCAATCCGCCCGAGTTGCTCGAGCTTCAACTGGAGCTTCATGGGCGGATTCATTCATCAGGACTTGCGCCGTTGCGGAGCGAGCCCTGCTCCACTTGCGGCAGGCGCTCCGGCAAGTGGATCCAGCACTTCATCCTGGATGCCGCATCGCTTCCCCAGGACGTGGATGTCTTCCGGCACAGTGAAGCCTGGGGGATCCTTATCGTCACCGAGCGCTTCGTGGACACGGTGAAGCGGCTGGGACTGGACGGGGTAACGTTCAGTGAGTTCGAGGTCCGCTGAAAGCGGATGCCGCGCTTCTCCAACACCCCACTGCTTCCGCGTGGGTGAGGTACGGTTCGCCCACTCACGCGGGAGGCCGTCATGGACACCACCTACAAGTCGCTGCGCATCGAGAAGGCGGATGGAGTCGCCGAAGTGATTCTCCTGGGCCCCGGTCGCGGCAACGCCATGGGCCCGGACTTCTGGCGGGAGATGCCTGAAGCCATTCGCGCGCTCGACGACGACGAGTCCGTGCGCGTGGTGCTCGTCCGGGGAAACGGCGACAACTTCACCTACGGCCTGGACCTGATGGGGATGATGGAGTCCCTGGGGCCCCTGCTCATCGGTGACAACAACCTCGCCCTGGAGCGCACGAAGCTCCTGAAGCTGATTGGCGACATGCAGCAGGCCACTGAAGGTGTCGCCCGCTGTCGCAAGCCCTTCATCGCCGCCGTGCACGGCTGGTGCATCGGTGGCGGCATGGACCTCATCGCCGCGTGTGACTTCCGCTACTGCTCCCGCGACGCGAAGTTCTCCCTGCGCGAGGTGAAGGTCGGCATCGTCGCGGACCTGGGCGCCCTCCAGCGTCTGCCTCGCATCATCGGCGAGGGCCACACCCGCGAGCTGGCCTACACCGGTGGCGACGTAGATGCTGAGCGCGCTCTCCGCATGGGACTCGTCAACGAGGTCTTCCCGACGGCTGACGAGATGCTCACCCAGGCCCGCTCCATCGCGCGGCGCATCGCCGAGAACCCGCCCCTCGTCGTCCAGGGCGCCAAGCAGGTGATGGAGTACTGCGCGGACAAGTCCACGTCGGACGGCCTGCGCTACGTCGCCGTGTGGAACTCCGCGTTCCTCCAGTCGCACGACCTCGCCGAGGCCTTCTCCGCCTTCGCCGAGCGCCGCCCCGCGAAGTTCCTGGGCCGGTGAGCCCGCCCCTCTCGCGAGGGGCTTTCACCCGCTGCGCTCACAGTGCGAGGATTCCCATGAAGTCGAGTCCCGGGAGTCCCACGGAATGACGGAGACAGTTGGGTTGCTGGGCTATGGGCGCTTCGGTCGCGCCCTCTCGGGGTTGCTGTCCGACGCGGGTGTGCCGCACAGCGTGTTCGACCCGAGGCAGGACGAAGTCCCTCCGAAGCTGCAAGCCACCTCGCTCGCGGAGCTGGCCTCGCGCTCCACGGTCTTCGTCCTGGCGATGCCTGTCACCGCCATGCACGATGCGCTGACGGCGCTGCGCCCCATGTTGTCGCCCACCCAGCTCGTCATCGACGTGGGCAGCGTGAAGGTGCGGCCGGTGCAAGTGCTCGCCTCCGTGCTGGGGCGCGACATTCCCTGGGTGGGTACGCATCCGCTCTTCGGCCCCGCGAGTCTCGCGCGTGGGGATGCGCGGCGCACCGTGGTGTGTCCCAACTCGCTTCACCCCGAAGCCACCCAGCGGGCACGTGCGTTATTCGAGCGGCTCGGCTGCGAGGTGACGGAGATGTCGCCCGAAGCGCATGACTCGCTGATGGCTCGTACCCACGTGCTCACCTTCTTCCTGGCCCACGGACTCGTGAAGGCGGGAGTGGGGAAGGACCTGCCGTTCGCCCCTCCCAGCTTCCAACCCGTGGCCCGGCTGGAGGAGTACGCACGCACGGAGGTCCCCCACCTCTTCAACGTCGTGCAGTCGGAGAACCCCTATGCGCGCGAGGCCCGCGCGGGACTCCTCGACGCGCTCACGGAGCTCCACCAGGGCTTGGAGGCCTCCGCGAAGGCCATTCGCACCCCTACCGCGCCCCCCGCACTGCTGGACGTGCGTCAGCGCATCGACCAGGTCGACCGCGAGCTGGTGTCACTCTTGGCGCGGCGAGCGAGGCTGGTCCAGGAGGCGGCCCGCGTGAAGTCGGAGCACGGACTCCCGTTTCCCGACACGGAGCGGGAGTCATCCATGCTCGACATCCGACGCGAGTGGGCGGAACACGATGGGCTCCAAACAGGCGCGCTGGACGACGTCTTCCACGCTGTGTTGCGGCTGTGTCGCGACACCGCGAGCACTAACGCTGAACGGTGAACGTGGGGTTGAGGACCTTCATGGTCCCCTTCGTCACGCCGAACTGCTCGTGCACGGCCGCGCGGCGCACGGTCTCCGCCGGGGAGATGCGGCCCGCGAGCAGCTCTTGATACGCCCCCAGCACGCGCGTGGCCTCCTCGCGCGACTCCCGCACGAACTCCACCCGGAAGCGCCGCACGCCGCGCGCCAGCAACGAAGGCACCAGCGACGCCGCGCTCTGCGCCTGTGCGTTGAACACCGTGTTGCGGCAGCCCACGTCCACCACCACCGGATGCTCCAAGCCCTTGTGGTCTCTCAGCGACAGCCGGTGCTTCTCGCACGGGCGTCCACAGCTCTTGAAGTCGCGCCCATGCGACAGCGTGTGCGAATACACGCAGTGCTCCGTGTGGAACGTCGAGATGTGGTGGTGCACCGTCACCGCGAAGCGCTCGGCGGGCAGGTGCTCCAACATCGCCCCCAACTGCACCGCGTCCAAGTCGTGCGCGAAGGTCAGCGTGTCCAACCCCAACCCGAGCAGATGCAGCGCCGTCACGGAGTTGGTGACGTTGAGCGAGAAGTCGCCATGCAGCGCCGGCCGCGTCTCCCCCGGAGCGAACGGCCGCTCCAGGAAGTGCATCATCGCGCCCCAGTGCCGCGCCAGCACCGCGTCCGGCTTCAGCTTCGCGATGCGCGCGTCGTAGCCTTCCTCGCCGGGCTTCTGCACCCGCATCGTCGCAATCGTCACGCGCAGCCCCGCCGCGCGCGCCCGCTCCACCGCCCGCTGGAGCCCCACCAACTCCATCCAGTCCAGCTCCACCTCCGGCAGCCCCGCCGCAATCACCGCCTCGAGCTGCTCGTCCGTCCGGCACAGCGGCAACAGCCGCGCGCCCTCGGCCGTGGGTGACGCGACGACGCGCTCCCGCTGAGAGGCGCGCACCTCCTCCAGCACCGCCGTCTCCCGCACCGTGCGCGCCGGCCCGCGAGACACCGCCTCCGTCAGCTCCGCCACCAGCGAGCGACGCAGCGCCTTCAGCTCCGACACCGGCAGGTGCAGCCCCGTCGCCAGCGCCGTCGTGTCCAGCTCCGTCAAATGGAACGACGTACCCCCCAGCGCCGCCAGCTTGTCCTTCAGCAGCGCCGCGTCCATCCCACCACCGCGAGCCTGCGCCAGCGGCACCGCGCTCGACGCCGTGGCCACATGGCCTCCTCGCGCCGTGCCCGTCACCACCAGCGGCCCACCCGCCGTCCCCGAGACCGTCAGCGCCAGCGGGACACGGCCCTCGGGCTCGCCCTGCGCCAGCAGCTCCTCCGTGTGCTTCGCCAGGGAAGGATCACTCGTCACCCAGACGCGCTGCCCGCGCACCACCCGCGCCATGTCCGGCCCGGGATTGCCGAAGCCCAGCACCCAGCCGTCGCCCGTGCGCTCGACGCGGAACAGCGGCCCGCCCGCCTCGTGCTTGTCCTCCGGATGCCCATCGTCGAACACCACGCCCATGCCCGGGCGAGGGGACAGCTCCGCGGCCACCGGCGCATCACCCTCCAGCGGCGACGACACCTTGCCCTGCGGCGACTCCGCCTTCGTCCGCGCGTCCTGCTGCTGCCCCAGCCCGCCCGTCCACGGACGTCCCTCCGGGTCCTCCGCCACGAGCACGTCGCGGCCCTGCACCGCCTCCACCACGCCCAGGTATGCGCCCCGGTGCTTGGGGAACCTCCCCTCCACCAGCGTCTGGTGGTCCGAGCCCGCGAAGAAGCCGTGCGAGAAGCCCCGGCTGTACGACAGCGTCATGTCGGCCAGGTCCTTGCGCAGTGCCCCCGTGTCCGCCTTGCCCGCCGTCACCCCGTCCACCCAGCGCCGATAGCCCTGCACCGCCGTGGCCACGTACTGCGGCCCCTTCTGCCGGCCCTCGATCTTCAGCGAGTGCACGCCAATCTCGATGAGCTTCGGCACCGCCATGACCCCGGCCAGGTCCTTGGGGCTGAGCAGGTAGCGCACGTCGCCCAGGTCCTTCGTCTCTCCATCCACCACCAGGTCATACGGCAGTCGACACGACTGCGCGCACTGGCCCCGGTTCGCCGAGCGTCCACCCCACGCCTCGCTGGTGAGGCACTGGCCGCTCCACGACATGCAGAGCGCTCCGTGGATGAACACCTCCAGCTCGATGTCCGTCTCCGACGCCAGCCGTCCAATCTCCGCCACCGACAGCTCGCGCGGCACCACGATGCGCGTGGCACCCAGCCCGCGAGCGAAGCGCGCACCCTCCGCGCTCGAAATCGTCATCTGCGTGGAGGCATGGACCTCCATCTGGGGACACACCGCGCGAGCCACCAGCGCGATGGCCGGGTCCTGGACGATGAGCGCGTCCACGCCCGCGGCGGCCACGCGCCGCAGGATGTCCTCCACCACCGGCAGCTCCGGCTCGAACACCAGCGTGTTCATCGTCAGGAAGGCGCGAGCCCCCGCGCGGTGCACCAGCGCGAGCGTCTCGGGCAGGGTGGCGAGCGAGAAGTTCTCCGCCCGCGCGCGGGCATTGAAGCCCTCGTCCAGCCCGAAATAGATGGCGTCCGCGCCACTGGCCAGCGCGGCCTTCATCGAGTCGAGGTCTCCAGCGGGGGCGAGGATTTCAGGACGACGGCGCATGGCTCCGCCCTCTACCACAGCGAGCCCCTCCACGCGCCCGTGGACGCAGTGCGGCAGGTTCTGTTCAAGTCGCCGCCCGGTTGCTTCCACAGGAGACGAATCATGGCTGAAGGCGTGTTCAAGGACGGGCTGCTGGCGGGCAAGGTGGCGTTCATCTCGGGCGGCAGCAGCGGCATCAACCTCGGCATCGCCGAGGCGTTCGTGAAGGCGGGGGCCAAGGTGGCCATCAACGGTCGCAACGTGGAGAAGCTGGAGGGCGCCGTGAAGGGCCTCCAGGCCCACGGCACCGCCATGGGCGTGGCCGCGGACGTGCGCGACTACGCCGCCGTGGAGAAGGCGCTCCAGACGGTGCGCGATGCGTACGGTGAGCTGGACATCCTCATCTGTGGCGCCGCGGGCAACTTCCCCGCACCCGTGCTGGGCATGTCCTCCAACGGCTTCAAGGCCGTCATGGACATCGACGTGCTGGGCACCTTCAACCTCTGTCGCGCCGGCTTCGAGCACCTGCGCAAGCCCGGCGCCTCCGTCATCAACATCTCCGCCCCCCAGGCCTACCTGCCCATGGCCATGCAGGCCCACGTGTGCGCCGCCAAGGCGGGCGTGGACATGCTCACCCGCGTGCTCGCGCTCGAGTGGGGCGGCGCCGGCGTGCGCGTCAACGCGATCACCCCCGGCCCCATCGAGGACACCGAGGGCATGCGCCGCCTGGCCCCCAGCGCGGAAGGACACCAGAAGCTCGCCCAGGCCCTGCCGCTCCAGCGCTTCGGCACCAAGGCGGACATCTCGCGGCTGGCCCTCTTCCTGTCCTCGGAGGGCGCGTCCTACATCACCGGCTCCATCATGGTCTGCGACGGCGGCCAGTCCCTGCTGGGCGGCGCCGCGCTGATGGCCGCCATCGGGATGTAGCCTCCGCGCCTGGCTCGGGAGGAGGCTGGGGTGTCCACGACCTCCTCCTGGGTGAAATCTATTGTAATTGCAAACTTGTGGCCCGGGTCTACGTGGGGCCGCGAGGTCTGGTACAAGGCCTTGCAACTCGCGAGCGGAGTCTTCCCTGGGGGGACTGCTCGCATCCCGGAGACACGCATGTCCGTACGCCTTGCCCCGTCAGCCCGACTCCTCGGGTTGGCTGTGTTGAGCCTTGGCCTGTTGCTTGGCTGTGGCGATGACTCGAATCCTCAGCCGCTGCCGACGCCCGCGACGCTGCCGGACGCCACCGCGTCCACCGTGGTGCTGACGCCGCAGGGAGCGTTGCTGGCGGATGGCGAGGCCCGGGGCGAAGTCACCGTCATCGTGAAGGGCAAGGACGGCACGCTGCTGTCGGGCCGTACGGTGACGGTGGCGGTGGCGGGGGAGGGCAACACGGTGACGCAGCCGGGGCTGACGAACAGCCAGGGCGTCGCCGTCGCCTTCGTGGTGTCCACGCGCGCGGGCGAGAAGCGGGTGACGGTCTCCGTCGCCGCCGAGGGGAGCGCGGTGGTGCTGGCCTCGCATCCCTCGTTCACCTTCGTCGCGCCGGTGGCCACGCGGCTGGCGTTCTCCACTTCGGCCCTGGAGGCCACGGCGGGCGCGGTCATCAACAGCCTGGAGGTGCGCTTCCTCGACGCGCGCGCGCGGCTCGTCGCGGGCGCGACGGAGCCGGTGACGCTGTCGCTGGCGGCGAACCCGGGGGCCGCCACGCTGGAGGGCACGCTCACGGTGGTGCCGGTGGATGGCGTGGCGCGCTTCTCGGACGTGGTGCTGAAGAAGGCCGGCGCGGGCTTCCAGTTGCGCGCGGCGGCGACGGGCGTGGAGAACGCGACGACGGAGACGTTCACCGTGGTGCCGGCCCAGGCGGCCTCGCTGGAGCTCGCGGGCCTGGCGTCCACCGCCGTCGCGGGTGCGGCGCGGTCGGCGCAGGTGACGGTGTTCGACGCGTTCGGCAACGTGGCCTCGAACTACACGGGCACGCTGGCGGTGCGCTCCTCGGACGCCACGGCCTCGTTGCCCGCGTCCCATGTCTTCACCTCGGCGGAGGCGGGCCACTTCACCTTCACGGGCATTGTCCTCAAGCGCGCTGGAAGCCAGCAGGTCACCGTGCAGGACGTGGGCGTCGCCACGCTGAGCGCTCAGCAAGACGTGGGCGTGGTGGCGGCGGAGGCCTCGGCGCTGGCGTTCACCCAGGTGCCCACGTCGGGTTCGGCGAGCATGGCGCTGTCCTCGGTGGAGGTGTCGCTCCAGGATGTCTTCGGAAACAACGCGGCCGTGGGCGCGCCCCGCGTGACGGTGGCGCTGGTGGAGGCCGGTGACCTCTCCGGTGTCGTGGAAGTGGCGCCGGTGGATGGCGTGGCCCACTTCACCGGGCTGCGCGTGAGCAAGGAGGGCAGCTTCCACCTCCGCGCCAGCGCGCCCGGTTTGACGGCGGCGAACAGCACCGCCATCGCCATCGTGGATGACGTTCCTCCCGCCAGGCCCGTGCTCTCCATGGGAACGCTCGGCGTGGAGTCCGCGACGGTGACGTGGGTGGCCGTGGGTGATGACGGCAACGTGGGCCGGGCGCTGTCGCAGTCGCTGCGCTACTCGCTGGCCCCCATCACCACCGACGCGGAGTTCGACGCGGCGACGCCGGTGGGCGGCGTGAATGCTCCCGCCCTGCCGGGCACCGCCGAGTCGGCCCAGCTCACCGGCCTGGTCGCGAACCAGACGTACCATGCCGCGCTGCGCGTGGCGGACAACCGGGGCAACACCGCGCTCTCCAACAGCCTGTCCTTCCAGACGCTGAATGCCGAGGTGACGCAGGTCGCCTTCACCACGCAGCCGGTGAACGGCACCGCGGGTCAGTCGCTCGCGGACGTGCGCATCTCCCTGCTGAACGCGCAGGGAGAGGTCGTCACGGCGAGCAACCTGCCGGTGACGCTGTCGCTGGTGGGGGGCACGGGCTTCGAGCCGAAGCAGGTCTCCGCCGCGTCCGGTGTGGCCCTCTTCTCGGGCCTGCGCGTCGACACCTCGGGCACCTATCGCTTCCAGGCCAGCGCCAACGGGCTGACGGTGCAGAGCGATGAGTTCGTCATCGTGGCGGGTGCGCCGTCGCGGCTGGCGCTCACGGGGCTGGTGGCGCCCGTCGTCGCGGGGCAGTCCCAGAGCGTGGAGGTGGCGGCGTTCGACGACTTCAACAACGTCGCCAAGGGCTACACGGGCACGGTGCGCTTCACGTCCACGGACCCGGCGGCGGAGCTGCCCGCCGACTACACCTTCACGGCGCAGGACCAGGGGCGCCACGTCTTCGCGGGCGTGGTGCTGGAGACCACGGGGCTCCACCGCGTGACGGCGACGGACACCGCCAACGCCCAGCTCACGGCCTTCATGGAGGTCGAAGTGACGAATGACGGTGCCCACCACCTGGTCCTGGAAGGGCTGCCGACGCAGGTGGCCGCGGGCAGCACCCACGAGCTGACGCTCAGCGTGAGGGACCGCTTGGGCAACCTCGTCACGGGCTACACCGGTGAGGTGGACTTCGTCTCGGACGACCCCCGGGCGACGCTCCCGCCCGAGCATGTCTTCACCGCCGAGGACGCCGGTCGCCACACCTTCAGCGCGACGCTGGAGACCTCTGGCGCGCACTCCATCACCGTGTCGGAGGTGAGCGGCGCCCTGTCCGTTTCCCAGGGCACGCAGGTGTCCCCGGGGTCCGCGGAGTCGCTGACGCTGGGGCTGTCCACGAACACGCCGGCCGCCGGACAGACGGTGGCGACGACGGTGACGCTGGTGGACGCGTATGGCAACCAGGCCGCTGGCTACCGTGGCACGGTGGCGCTGAGCGTGGCGCAGGACCCCGGGGCCTCCGTCCCGGGTGCGTACACCTTCACCGAGGCGGATGCGGGGCGGCACGTCTTCAGCGTGACGTTCGCCCAGGCGCAGGCGACGACGCTGTCCGCGGTGGACACGCAGCAGGCGACGCTGACGGCCTCCGAGGCCGTGACGGTGAGCGCCGGTGTGGTCGCCGCGCTGCGAGTCTCTGCCGTGACGGCGCCGCTGACCGCTGGTGTCGCCCAGGCCTTCTCCGTCAGCGCGAGGGACCGCTTCGGCAACCTGTCCCGCGACTACGTGGGCACGGTGCAGCCGTCGTCGACGGATGCGCAGGCGGGGTCTCTCACCGACCACACGTACACCGCCGCCGAGCAGGGCGAGCACACCTTCTCCATCACGCTGCGCACCGCGGGCGCTCAGAGCGTCACCTTCACGGCCACGGCGCTCTCGGTGTCGGAGACGCTCGCGGTGACGGTGGAGGCCGCGGCTCCGGCGCGGCTGGGCTTCGTCTCGGTGCCGGCCTCGGCCTCGGTGCGTCAGGTATTCCCCGAGGTGAGCGTGGCCGCGCAGGACGCGTTCGGCAACACGGCGTCCTCCGTGACGTCCGTGGTGACGCTCGCGCTCTCGGGCGGCGGTGTGCTCTCGGGTGACGTCTCGGCCACGGCCGTCGCGGGCGTGGCGCGCTTCAGCACGCTCTCGGTGGTGCAGGAGGGGGACTACACGCTGACGGCCTCGGTGGCTGGTGGAGGCCTGACGGCCGCCGCCAGCGCGCTGACCATCATCGACGACCAGCTGCCGGCGAAGGTGGCCTCGCTCGAGGCGAGCGTGGTGGGCACGGACTCCGCGCGGCTGCGCTGGGTCGCCACGGGTGATGACGGCCAGCTCGGCCAGGCCGCGTCCTACCAGCTGCGCTACAGCCTGGCGCCGCTGAACGAGACGAACTTCGAGGTGGCGGTGCTGGTGCCCACTGGCGCGCCCGGCCTGCCCGGCACGCAGGAGGAGGCGACCATCGCGAGCCTCCCCACGGGCCGCACGTATCACTTCGCCGTGCGCGTGCTGGACGGCGCGGGGAACACCAGCCTGCTGACCGGAACCTCGCTGGACCTGCCCAGCGCGTGTGGCAGTCACGTCTGCGCACCCCGCGCTTCCGAGTGCTCCGAGTCGGGCGTGGAGGTCGTGACGTACGAGGCCCTCTGCGAGGTGCTCGCGGGCGAGCCGACGTGCCGCTACGTGCCCACCGCGACGGCGTGCGCCGGTGTGGATGCCGTCTGCTACCAGGCGGCGTGCACCACGGCGGCCGCTCCTGGCGAGCGCGCGCTCATCATCACCGAAATCATGGCGTCCCCGAGCACCGGCACGACGGAGTACGTCGAGGTGACGAGCACGTCCGACGCGATGCTCAACATCAACGGCCTCTCGCTCATCTCCTCGGGCACGAGCACCGCCTCGGTGGACCGGGGCGTGGGCGCGGCCGTGGTGCTGCCGGCGCGGGGCGTCGTGGTGCTGGCGAGCAACCCGGACTTCGCCACCAACGGCGGCGTGGCCGCGGACTACGGCTACGGAAACGCCCTGGACCTGGAGACCACGGGCCAGCTGTCCCTGCGCGTGAACGGCGTGGTGATGGACGACGTCACCTATGACGAGGAGTTCCCCTTGGTGGCGGGCCGCTCGCTGAACCTGTCCTCGGAGCTGGTGGGCAGCACCGCGAGCCGCTACTCCTGGTTCTGGTGCGCCTCCAGCGAGGAGCTGTCGGGCGGAGACCGGGGCACGCCGGGCCAGCCCAACGAGACGTGCGGCGTGGTCATCCAGCCGCCCGTGGAGTTCTGCAACATCGAGTCCCCCAAGTCGTTCCCGACGGCGATTGCACCGGGCTCGTTCCACGAGGTCACCAGCCGCGTCTTCGAGCCGTCGGTGACGACGCGCAGCACATCGGGCAATGACCACTTCCCGTACCTCGTCTCGGAGCTGGGCTACGGCACAAATGCCAACGCGCCCGAGTCCTGGACGTGGGTGCCCGCGACGCCGAACCCCAGCTACGGCGCGGCCGGCGGCAACGACGACGAGATGTTGGCCACCCTGCAGATTCCCGCGAACGGGAGCTACCTCTACGGCTTCCGCTACCGCTTCACGCGCGGCCCGGTGGGCGCCGATACGTGGGTCTACTGCGACCAGAACGGCGTCGTCGCGCAGGGAGTCCCGGCGAGCTACGGCACCGTGACGGTGGACGAGGTCATCCCCGTGTCGGACCACGTGGTCATCAGCGAGGTCAGCGGCCGTGGCGCCACGTCCCAGACGGACGAGTTCGTCGAGCTGCACAACCCGACGAACCAGGCCGTGGACCTGAGCGGCTGGATGCTCCAGTACAAGTCGGCGACCGGCAACGCGTACACGGGCACCGTCGTGATTCCCGCGGGCAAGGTCATCCCGGCGCACGGCTACTTCCTGCTCGCGAACACGGGCTACACCGGCACCGGAGCGCTGGCCGCGGACGCGACGTGGTCCGGCTTCGACATGTCGGCCAATGTGACGGGGGGCGGTCATGTCCGCATCGGCCGGGACTTGACGACGCCCTCGCCCATTGAAGTGGACAAGCTGGGGTGGGGCACGGCGAATGCGCCGGAGGGCAGCGCGGGCGGTCCGTTCCACCCGGCGGCGGGCGGCAGCATCGAGCGCAAGGCGCTGCCCACCTCCACGCAGGCCACGATGGCGGAGGGCGGCTCCGACGCGAGCCGGGGCAATGGTTCCGATACCAACAACAACTCGGCGGACTTCGTGATTCGCGCCACCCGCCAGCCGCAGAACTCCTCCAGCGGAACCGAGCTTCCGTAGTCCTCGGGACAACTCAAGCGGGAGGGGAGGCCGTCCTGGCTGTACGCCGGGGCGGCCTCCTTGTTTTCCGAGGGTGGGGCCTGGCTGTCCCACTGTCGGCCAGCGTGCCGTTCGGGCATCAAAGGCTGCTGCTCGCGGGCGGCGGGCGGATTACCTTTGCGGCGCACACTTCCCGTCAGCACGCCCAGGAGAGCAGCCCGTGCCTGAAACGCCTGTCCCCGACGCCGTCCGCCTCATCACTTGTCCGCCCGCGGAGTTCCGACGCTCCGGCGAAGCCGCCATGGAGGCCACCCGCGCCGGAATCGCCCGCCTCAAGGCGCTTCGCGCCCCCTTCGACGTGGTCCAGGTGCTGGAGCTGTATGACGAGGCCATGGCCTCGCTCGATGACGCGGGAGCCCGCGCGAGCGTCGCGCGGCACTCCCACCCGGACGCCGCCATGCGCGAGGCCTCCGAGGCCGCCGAGCAGGAGCTGGAGACGCTCGCCACCGACATCCGCATGGACCGGGGTGTCTACGACGTGCTCGCGTCGCTGGACCTCTCCGGCCAGGACGCGCAGACGCGCAAGTGGATGGAGAAGGTGCTGCGCGACTTCCGCCGCTCCGGCGTGGACCGGGACGACGCCACCCGCGCCCGCGTGAAGGCCCTCAACGAGGAGCTGGTCCGCATTGGCCAGGAGTTCAGCCGCAACATGCTCCAGGACACGCGTGCCGTGTCCCTGCCGCCCGCCGCGCTGGACGGGCTGCCGGACGACTATGTCCGCGCCCATCCTCCCGGCGCGGACGGCCAGGTGAGCATCACCACCGACTATCCGGACATCATCCCCTTCATGACGTACTCGCGTGACGCGAAGGCTCGCGAGCAGATGTGGCGGGCCTTCCGCATGCGCGGACACCCCAGCAACACGGACGTGCTGGAGCGCATGGTGGCGCGCCGTCACGAGCTGGCGACGCTGCTGGGCTACCGCAACTGGGCGGCCTTCGCGACCGAGGACAAGATGATTCGCGACGAGCAGGCCGCCGCGGACTTCATCGCGAAGATTTCGGACGCGTCCGGCGCGCGGATGCAGCGCGACTACGGGCTGCTCCTGGAGCGCAAGCGCCGCGACGTGCCCGACGCCGCGCGCGTGGACCCGTGGGACCAGGCGTACCTGGAGGACCGCATCAAGGCGGAGCAGTACGCCTTCGACTCGCAGGCGGTGCGGCCGTACTTCGAGTACACGCGCGTGAAGCAGGGCATGCTGGATTTGACGGCGCGGATGTTCGGCGTGACGTACCGGCGCATCCAGGACGCCACGGTGTGGCACCCGGACGTGGAGGCCTACGACGTGCTGGAGGGCGGCGCGGTGAAGGGCCGCTTCTACCTGGACATGCACCCGCGCGCGGACAAGTACAAGCACGCGGCGCAGTTCACGCTCACCAGCGGCAAGTCCGGGCGGCGGCTCCCGGAGGGCGTGCTGATGTGCAACTTCCCCAAGCCCGGCACGGAGCCCGCGCTGCTCCAGCATGACGACGTGGAGACGTTCCTCCACGAGTTCGGCCATCTGCTGCACCACATCTTCGGCGGCCACACGCGCTGGGCCGGCGTGTCCGGCGTGCGCACGGAGTGGGACTTCGTGGAGGCGCCGTCGCAGATGCTGGAGGAGTGGGCGCGCGACACGGCGAGCCTGCAGACCTTCGCGAAGCACTACCAGACGAACGAGCCGCTCCCCGCGGAGATGGTGACGCGGATGCGCCGCGCGGAGGAGTTCGGCAAGGGCCTGTGGGTGCGCCAGCAGATGTTCTACGCGGCGCTCAGCCTGGAAATCTACCGGAGGGACCCGGCGGGCCTGGACGCCACCTCGCTGGTGCGCGAGCTCCAGGGCACGTACACGCCGTTCCCCTACGTGGAGGGCACGTACTTCCACCTGTCCTTCGGACACCTGGAGGGGTACTCGTCCAACTACTACACGTATATGTGGTCGCTGGTCATCGCGAAGGACCTCTTCACCGTGTTCCAGAAGGAGGGGATGTTGTCCCCCGAGCCCGCGAAGGCGTACCGGCGCGCGGTGCTGGAGCCGGGTGGCTCGGACGACGCGGCGAAGCTGGTGCACGCCTTCCTGGGTCGCGACTACGACTACACCGCGTACGAGGCGTGGCTGAACAAGGCGGCGTGAGCATTGTCCCAAGGTCCATTGGCGGCTCCCCCACGCCCTGAAGAAGGATGGGCGTGGAGGGAGTCACCGACCATGGACAACAGAATCGTGGCAGCCGGGGTGATGTTGAGCGCGGCGATGGCTTTCGCGCAGCCCACCCCGCAGCAGCTCGAGGCGGCGAGGCAGACGGCGCGGTCCACGCAGAACGCCTGCGGGGACGTGCGGCCCTTCTACTGGGAGGTGGGGGACGCGAGCGGGAAGGTCGTCGGCGAAGCGGTCGGTCTGCTCGCGCCGTTGGCGGGGAGCGTGCTGAGCCTCGCCTCGGCCTCGAAGTGGCTGTATGGCGCGTACGTGGCGGAGGTTCGCGGCGGCGCGCCACTGCCCGGCGACCTGCCCTTCCTGAACTTCACCAGCACCACGCCCCTGCTCGATGCCGCGGGCGCCTCGGCCTGCAGGGCGCTGCTCACCACCGTCCACGGCTGCAACCTGAGCAGTGGAATCACCGGGCCGCTGTCCGGCTACGGCCCCGCGACGCCCACGCGTTTCGTCTACCAGCCCGGACACCTGGAGGCGCACGCCGACTACGCCATGGGCCTGGGCGCCTCGGGCACGCTCGCGCTGGCCTCCGCGCTGGAGAGCCGCCTGCCGCTCAACCTCTCCTATGGCAACGTCAACCTCGCGGGAGGAGGCCGGGCCAGCGCCACGGAGTACGCGAAGTTCCTGCGCGCGCTCATGACGGGCTCGCTGCAGCTGGGCGCCCTGCTGGGCACCTCCAGCGTCTGCGCCTCACCGGCCTGCGGCAACACCGGCTACAGCCCGTGGTTCGCGAGCGAGCCGGCGCGCTACTCGCTCGCCCACTGGGCGGAGCCGGACGACGGCGCGGCCGACAGCGGGGGCTTCAGCAGCCCGGGCCTGTTCGGCTTCTACCCGTGGGTGTCCAAGGACAAGTCCACGTACCTGATTGTCGCCCGGGAAGACCTGCTGGGCGCGGTGGGCCAGACGGCCAGCACCCCCGCGGAGCAGACGCCCTCCGGCAAGTCCGTGCTCTGCGGCCGGCTCATCAAGAAGGCCTACTACACGGGGCAGGCCCAGCCGTGAGCGGAGCCTGATTCCCCGGCCGCGCGGTGGCCGTCATCCTCCTTGGTCCTACATGTCGATATTGATTTGCAGAATCAAGTAGTGCGTGCCCCCGCACGGGCTGCTATGTGAGGCCGCGCCGTCCCGCGCCCTTCGCTTCCGTTCGCGCGCGCACTGGCTGGATGAAACCGTGAGCACACCTGACAGGCGTCCCGTTCCCCTCTTCGCGATTCTCGGTGTCGTTGCCCTGCTGGCCGTCGTCGGAAGCGTCGTGGCGTTCCAGCGCGGCGCTTCGTCGTCCGCGCCGGTGGCCCAGGCCGCCGAGGCACCCGAGGCCGCTGTGCCCGCCGCGCAGGGCCGCACCGTGAAGCATGTCCAGGGGACCTCGGTCGTCCCGCTGAATCCCCAGCGCGTCGTGGTCTTCGACCTGGCGGCCCTGGACATCCTCCAGGCGCTGGAAGTGAACGTGCTCGGCGTGGCGGGGGAGCAGTTCCCCCACCACCTGGCGCCGTTCGCCGACGCGAAGTACCCGCGCATGGGGACGCTGTTCGAGCCCAACTACGAGGCCCTCCACGCCGCGAAGCCGGACCTCATCATCACCGGGGGGCGCTCCAGCGCGAAGTACGCGAACCTGTCGAAGATCGCCCCCACCGTCGACCTGCCGATGAGCGGGACGAACTACATCGACACGGTGGTGGCCAACACGGAGCTCTTGGCGAGCATCTTCAACAAGGAAGAGAAGGGCCGCGCGCTCGTCGCCGACCTGCGCGCGTCCATCGCGAAGCTGAAGGAGACGACGGCGACGCGGGGCAAGGGCCTGGTGGTCCTCGTCACCGGAGGCCGCATCAGCGCCTACGGGCCGGGCTCGCGCTTCGGCGTCCTCCACGGCGACTTCGGCGTGCCCGTCGCCGCCGAGGGGCTCAACGCGTCCCTGCATGGCGAGGTCATCGGCTCGGAGTTCATCCGGGAGAAGAACCCCGACTGGCTCTTCGTGATTGACCGTGACGCGGGCATGGGCCAGCGGGGTGGGGCGCAGCAGGTGCTCGACAACGAGCTGGTCCAGCAGACCTCGGCCTGGAAGTCGGGGCAGGTCGTCTACCTGGACCCGATGACCACCTACCTCATCGGAGGTGGCATCCAGGCGGTGGAGGCCCTGCGCCGTCAGATTGAGGAAGCCTACGCAGCGCGAGCCCGGTAGGCTGTCCGGGTCGTGAAACGCTTCATCGCCGCCGCCGCCGTCATCGCCCTGCTGGCCCTGGTCAGTCTGTTCATTGGCGTCAGCAACGTGTCGTGGAACTCGCTCTTCTCGCCGAGTCCCGATGAGCGTGCCCTCCAGGTGCTGGTCATCAGCCGCATCCCCCGGCTCCTGGCCGTCATGCTGGTCGGTACGTCGCTGGGCGTGGCGGGGCTCTTGATGCAGATGCTCGCGCGCAATCGCTTCGTGGAGCCCGCGACGGCGGGGTCGGCGGAGTCCGCGAGCCTGGGGGTGCTGGCCGCCACGGCCCTGGCCCCGCAGCTCCCCGTGCTCGGCAAGATGCTCGTCGCGGCTTGCTTCGCCCTGGCGGGGACGGCGCTGTTCCTGCTCATCCTCAAGCGCATCCCCCTGCGCTCGGTGCTCATTGTTCCGCTGGTGGGCCTGGTGCTGGGCAGCGTCTTCGATTCGGTGACGACCTTCTTCGCCTATCGCTTCGATTTGCTCCAGTCCGTCAACGCGTGGAAGACGGGAGACTTCTCCACCGTCCTGCGCGGTCGCTACGAGCTGCTCTGGGTGACGCTGGTCCTCACGCTGGGCGCCTATGTGGCGGCGGACCGCTTCACCGTCGTTGGCATGGGGGAGTCCTTCACCACCAACCTGGGACTGCGCTACTCGCGCATCGTCGCGTTGGGGCTGGTCATCGTCTCCCTGGTCACCGCGATGGTGGTGGTCACCGTGGGAATGGTTCCCTTCCTGGGGCTGCTGGTGCCGAACGTCGTCAGCCTGTTCATGGGCGACAACGCGCGCAGGTCCATTCCCTGGGTGGCGGTGGGTGGCGCGGGCTTCGTCCTGCTCTGCGACATCATCGGCCGCGTGGTGCGCTTCCCGTACGAAATCCCGGGGGCGACCATCGCCGGAGTCATTGGCAGCGTGCTCTTCCTCTTCCTCCTCCTGAGGAGGGATGCCCGTGTCGGCTGACGGCCTCGTGGTGGTGAGGCGGCCCGAGCGCACCCTGCTCATCCTCGGGTGCGTGGCGGCGGCCTGCGCGGCCCTGTTCATGCTCATCGACGTGGGCGGACAGTGGGACTTCGTCCTGCCGTTCCGAGGGCGGAAGCTGGCGACGGCGCTGCTGGTGGGCTACGCCATCGCTGTCTCCACGGTGCTCTTCCAGACGGTGACGGGCAACCGCGTGCTGACGCCCGCGATTCTCGGGTTCGACAATCTCTACGTGCTCATCCAGACGTGCCTGCTCTTCTTCCTGGGCTCCAGCACGGTGGTGAACCTGGACCCCCGGCTGCTGTTCGGCGTGGAGGTCCTCATCATGGTGGCCTTCTCGGGGGTGTTGTACTGGGGGCTGTTCGGCGGCGCGCGCAGGAGCCTTCACCTGGTGCTGCTGACGGGCGTGGTGCTGGGGGTGCTGTTCCGGAGCCTGTCGTCGTTCCTCCAGCGCCTCATCGACCCCAACGAGTTCATCTTCCTCCAGGACCGCTTCTTCGCGAGCTTCAACAACCCGGACCAGGAGCTGCTCGTCGTCTCGTTCCTGGTGACGCTGGGCGTGTCCGTGCTGGGCTTCCGGATGCTGCGCATCTTCGATGTCCTGGTGCTGGGGAAGGAGACGGCCATCAACCTGGGCGTGGACTACCAGCGCACGGTGGCGCTCATCCTGGTGCTGGTGGCCATCCTCGTCTCCGTGTCGAGCGCGCTGGTGGGGCCGGTGACGTTCTTCGGCCTGCTCGTCTCCAACCTGGCCCATGCGGTGGTGCGCACGTACAAGCACGCGCTCATCCTGCCCGCCGCCGCGCTGGTCGCCGCGGTGGCCCTGGTGGCGGGGCAGGTCGTCCTGGAGCACGTCTTCGCGTTCGACACGAATCCGCGCGTCATCATCGAGTTCGTCGGAGGGCTGGTGTTCATCACGATGCTCATGAGGAAGGCCCCGGGATGATCGAGGCGAAGAACGTCACCAAGCGCTACGGCACGACGCTCGTCGTGGACGACGTCTCCCTGCGGCTGCCCGTGGGCGGCATCACCTCCATCATCGGCCCGAATGGCGCGGGCAAGTCGACGCTGCTGTCGATGATCTCCCGCGTGCTGCCCATGTCCTCCGGCAACGTGCTGGTGGATGGGCTGGACGTCGTCACCACGCCGGGAGACGTGCTCGCCAAGCGGCTGGCCATCCTGCGTCAGGACAACCACCTCACCTCGCGGCTGACGGTGCGCGAGCTGGTGACGTTCGGCCGCTACCCCCACTCCAAGGGGCGGCCCACGGTGAAGGACCAGGAGCACGTGGAGCGGGCGATCCAGCACATGGGCCTGGAGGCGCTCTCCGCGCGCTTCCTGGACGAGCTGTCGGGAGGCCAGCGCCAGCGCGCCTTCGTGGCCATGGTGCTCTGCCAGGACACGGACTACGTCCTCCTGGACGAGCCGCTCAACGGCCTGGATTTGAAGCACGCGGTGTCGATGATGAAGCAGCTGAGGACGGCCGCGGACACGCTGGGCAAGAGCTTCGTGCTGGTGCTGCACGACCTCAACTTCGCGTCCTGCTACTCCGACCACCTCATCGCGATGCGGGACGGCAAGGTCGCGTTCCAGGGGCGCTCGGAGGACATCATGCGGCCGGACGTGCTGCGGGCTGTCTATGACTTGGAGATCGCCATCCAGCAAATCAATGGCGATTGGATTGCCACGCACTACCGCTGACGGGGCCGGCCGGGCCCTGGGGCGCCGTCAGTTGCGTCCCCACACACGGGGGCGGGCGAAGCGCAGGAAGCCACCGGCCTCTTCCTGACCAATCGTCTCCGCCTCACCGCCGAAGTAGCGCGCGCGAAGCTCCACCAGCTTCGCCTCCAGCGCCTCTCCGGACAGCTCCTTCGCCAGCGCCTCCCGCTCCGCCATGTACTTCGCGCCCGCGTCCCAGCGCGAGTCCCGGCTCTGGTCCAACGCGTCCCAGCGCTGGAGCGCCTCGTCGTCCAGGCCCATCTCCTTGCGGACCGCGCGCAGGTTCTTGGCGCGCTCGTCGGCCGGCATGGCGCCCAGGTCCGTCTGCACGGAGGGCAGGTCCAGGAAGCGGTTCATCAGCTCCTGCTGGTGGCGCTCCACGTAGGCCGCGGCCTGCTCCCCGTGCACCTCCTGGAGGCGCTCCTTGTAGGTGGACAGCTTCTTCTCCAGGCTCACGCCTTCCTGCGCGCCGAGCGTCCGCAGCGTGTCCGCGATGGCCTGGTTCTTCCGCTCCGACACCCAGATGCGCTCGGCGTTCTCCTTGCCGAAGAGGCGGTGGCGCGCGTCCCACGTCGCCGCCCGGCGCTGCGTGTCGGTCAGCCCCCGCAGGTACGAGTCGCTGTCCTTGACCCACTTCTCGTAGTCCACGCGGTTGCGCAGCATCGCCGCCAGCGTGTCGTAGTGCTCAGGGAAGTTCGCCTTGAGGAAGGCCAAGAGCTCCTGCTCCCAGCGGTCCGGGAAGCGCTCCTGGAAGAAGCGCATCAGCTCCTCCACCATCCGTATCTGGAGATACGGCTCGTGGAGCTTCGCCCCGTACTTCTCGCGCAGGGACGTCGCGAACGCCTCCAGCTCCTCATCCCCGGCACCGCGCGCCGGCACGGGGGCGGGCATCACCGGAGGCGGCGTGACGGCCGAGGGGCTGGTTGTGCCAGGTGTCGTCGGTGCGGCTCCCGGGGGAGCGGGCGTCGTCGCGGGTGTCGCGACCGGGACCGTCGCCCCGGTGGGTCTGACGAGTCCCCAGCCCAGCACCCCGCACGCCACCGCCACCGCGCCCACCAGCAAGACCTTCGTTCGCTGTCGCATGCATCAACTCCCTGTGGGCACGGTGAAGAACGCCGGGAGGCCAGGTGACGGCCCTCCCGGCGATGAACGGCTCAGCGCGGGGTCAGTCGACCTTCGCGATGTAGTCGATGATGGCCGCGTAGAACTCCATCTCGCTGAACGTGTCGGGCCCCAGGCCGATGACGTCCAGGTGGTCCTGGTTGATGACGCTGGACATGGAGGTCGACTGCAACGAGCTGGGCGCGTTGATGTTGGACACGTAACCCAGCGCGGAGTCCTGGGCGATGAGGTCCGAGCCCAGGCGCTCCGTGTAGCGCAGCCGGTAGCCCATCTGCTGCGAGTTGATGCCCACCAGGCCGTCGTCGTCCTGCTCGGCCTTGTTGCCGTCACCCTTGCCCCAGGCGCCGTCGTTGTCGCAGTCATCCACGCAGTAGCCGTCCCCGTCGATGTCGAACAGGAACTGACGCACCAACCACAGCGCGGGATTCACGCTCAAGCCCTGCTGCGCGGTGATGAGCGACGCGTAGTGGGACGCGTAGGACGCGTTGATGGGGTTGGCGATGTTGAAGGCCTTGGCGCCCGTCGTCTTCCCGTCGTTCGCGTCCGCGTCGTTGTAGATGAGCGCCTTCACCGCCGCGTAGCCGTCATTGCCCGGCGCGTAGACGATGTCGCCATAGAGGCGGAACAGCGCGTCCAGCACGCTGGTGATGCCGGGCCCCAGGTCCAGGATGTACTTGGCCACCGGCGAGCCGCGGTGAGGCGAGGACACGCTCACCAGCGCCTTCACCACCGTGTAGCCCTTGCGCTCGCGCAGCACGCGCGCGGCCTTGCGCACGTCGAAGCCGCCCTGCGAGTGGCCCACGAGATTCACATAGGACGAGCCCGCGGTGGCCATGAAGCCCTCCACGTCATTGGCCAGGTCCAGGCCGCGCACGTCGGAGTTCTGCACCGGCGCCACCGCCGCCGCGAAGGCGCGCTGCCCGCTGTTCAGGCCGTCGTTGCACGACACCTCGAACAGCTCGTTGCACGGGTCGCCCACGAAGGTGCCGTAGTCATCTCCCCAGTAGTCGTACCCGAGGATGTCGTCGAAGCCGCCCAGGCCGTGCGCGAACACGACGGGGTAGGTGGTCTTCTCCGCGGCGGTGGCCGGGCCTACGACGCCCAGGACACCGAGCGTCAGGACTGCAAGGAACAGCGGCTGTTGCTTCATGGGGGACTCCTGTCTTTGGGAGGAACGCCTGCTGCAACCGATGCACGTCGGAACAGAACCTCGGGAGCCGGCCTCACGAGGAGGCACCCCTGCGGCGACTCAGCCCATCCCCACAACCGAGCGAATCCCGAAGAACGAGAGATCAGTGCCTCAGGATTGATTCCAGAGTCAATACGTCGCGTCGCGTCAGCCCTACGGGACGAGTCGTCTGTCTGGTGGCGCACTGCGTTGTCTGTGATTGCGCGCTGCGCTGTATCAATGCGTCAATTATTGCGCGTCGCGTCGCGACTCGAGGCTCGCGAGAGAGACACGGGACGCCCGTCAGGGCTTGCCGCGCACGACGCGGGGCAGGCCCGCCTGGGCGTAGGTGCGCTTCTCGCGCAGCAGGCCGCCCTCCCAGTGCAGGACATCCACGCCGTACCAGCCGAAGTCCCTGCCGTACGCCAGGCGGTAGAGCCACTGCCGGGGGCCGGGGGCGCGGGTGAGCTCGTGCTGGCAGCGCCAGCTCAGCACCACCTTGCCGGAGGCCGCGTCCACCACCACGTCGTCCGTGAGGAAGCGGATGCGGCCGAAGTCGCCCCGGAACTGCGGCGCGAAGGCGGCGCGCACCTGCGTAAGGCCCCGGCAGTGCTTGCCCTCGAACGTCACGTAGAGGGCGTCCGGCGCGAAGTAGCCCATCACCGCGTCCAGGTCATCGCGGTTGAAGGCGTCGGTGAAGTCCAGGACGCGCTGAATCAGCGCGTCCCGGAGTGGGTCGCCCCCCGTCGCTCCAGCGGGCTTCGGGGGGCTCTGGCTCACGGCTCCACCGGCGTCTGCTGGATGCGCCAGATTTCTTCCGCGTACTGCTTGATGGTGCGGTCCGAGGAGAAGATGCCGGCGCGCGCCACGTTGATGACGCACTTGCGCGTCCAGTTCTCGGTGTCCTGGTAGACGCGGACGACCTCGTCCTGCTTCGCCGCGTAGGCCGCGAAGTCCGCCAGCACCAGGTAGCGGTCCTCTTCCAGCAGGCTGTCCACCAGCGGCTTGTAGAGGGCGCGGTCCTCCGGAGAGAAGAAGCCGGTGGAGATGAGGTCCAGCGCCTCGCGCAGCTCCTGGTTCTTCTCGTACTCGTCGCGCGGCCGGTAGCCGGCGCGCTTGCGGGCAATCACCTCGTCGGCGGTGAGGCCGAAGAGGAAGAAGTTCTCGTCGCCCACCGCCTCGCGAATCTCCACGTTGGCGCCGTCCAGCGTGCCCAGCGTCAGCGCGCCGTTGAGCATCAGCTTCATGTTGCCCGTGCCGGAGGCCTCCATGCCCGCCGTGGAGATCTGCTCGGACACGTCCGCCGCGGGGATGATGCGCTCGGCCAGGCTCACCCGGTAGTTGGGGGCGAAGACGACTTGCAGCCCCGTCGTCCCCGCGTCGCTGTTGACGACTTCGGCGATGCCGTTGATGAGCCGGATGGTCAGCTTCGCCAGGTGGTAGCCCGGCGCCGCCTTGGCGCCGAAGAGGAACGCGCGCGGGTGGATGATGGTGCTCGGGTCCCTGCGCGCCCGCATCCACAGCGCGACGATGTGCACCGCGTCCAGCAGCTGGCGCTTGTACTCGTGCAGGCGCTTTATCTGCACATCGAAGATGGCGTCCGGGTTGAGCCGCACCGAGCGGATGTCCCGGATGTGGTTGGACAAGTCCTCCTTGTTGGCGCGCTTCACCTCGCGGAACGCCTTGCGGAAGACGGGGTCCTCCGCGTGCGGCTCCAGCTCGCGCAGCTTGTCCAGGTTGGTCGCCCAGCCCTCGCCGATGCGGGACGTAATCAGCTGGGACAGGCGCGGGTTGCACCACGCCAGCCACCGGCGCGGCGTCACGCCGTTGGTCTTGTTGTTGAAGCGCTCCGGATACATGGACGCGAAGTCCGGCAGCACGTCCCGGCGCAGCAGGTCCGTGTGCAGCGCGGCCACGCCGTTGATGCTGTGGCTGCCCACCACCGCCAGGTGGGCCATGCGAATCTTCTTCTCCGGGCCCTCCTCCACCAGGCTCATCCGCTTCAGCTTCTCCTGGTCATAGGGGTAGCGAATCTGCACCTGGCGCAGGAAGCGCTGGTTGATTTCGTAGATGAGCTCCAGGTGCCGGGGCAGCAGCCGCTCGAACAGCGTCGCGGGCCACTTCTCCATCGCCTCCGCCAGCAGCGTGTGGTTGGTGTAGCCGAACACCGCCTGCGTAATCGACCACGCCTCTTCCCAGCCCAGCCGCTTCTCGTCCACCAGCACGCGCATCAGCTCCGCCACGCCGATGGCCGGGTGCGTGTCGTTGAGCTGGATGGCCGCCTTCTTGGGGAAGTCCCTGAAGTCCGTGTGGTTCTTCAGGTAGCGCCGGACGATGTCGGCGATGGAGCACGCGACGAAGAAGTACTGCTGCTTGAGGCGCAGCTCCTTGCCCGCCTGGAACGCGTCGTTCGGATAGAGGACCTTGGAGATGACCTCCGAGTCGTTCTTCTCCACGACGGAGCGCTCGTAGTCGCCCGCGTTGAAGAGCAGCAGGTCGAACTCCTCGGACGCGCGCGCCTGCCACAGCCGCAGGGTGTTGACGGTGTCATTGTGGTAGCCCGCAATCGGTGTGTCGTAGGGGACGCCCACCACCGTCTTGCCGCCCACCCAGCGCGCCACGGGCTTGCCGTCCGGGCCCTGGTGGTGCTCCACGCGCCCGAAGAAGCGCACCGGCACCGCCTTCTCCGGCCGGACGATCTCCCACGGGTTGCCGAACTTGAGCCACTCGTCGGCGCGCTCCACCTGGTAGCCGTCGACGATGTCCTGCGTGAAGATGCCGAACTCGTAGCGGATGCCGTACCCCATGCCGGGGTAGCCGAGCGTCGCCAGCGAATCCAGGAAGCACGCCGCCAGCCGCCCCAGGCCGCCGTTGCCCAGGCCCGCGTCAGGCTCCATCTCCAGGAGGTTGGTGAGGTCCACCCCCACCTCGCGCATGGCCTCGGACGCGGCGTCGTGCATGCCCAGGCTCAGCAGGTTGTTTCCCAGCGCCCGCCCCAGCAGGTACTCCGCGGACAGGTAGTAGGCGCGCTTGACGTCCTTCTCGTAGTACGTGCGCGCGGTGCGGACCCAGCGGTCCGCCAGCCTGTCGCGCACCGCGAGGGACAGCGCCATGAAGCGGTCATGCGCGGTGGAGGTCTCGTAGTTCTTCCCGCGCGAGTAGCGCACGTGGTCCAGGAAGGAGCGGCGCATGGACGTCGCGTCGCGCCCGGTACGACCGCTGTCGTCGTTCGAGGTCGACGCCGAGGGACGGGGCTGCGGAGAAGCAGAGGCGGGAGAGGCCATGTCGCGAGAGGTCTCCATCCGGGTGTGACTTCGGGTGGGAAGGGTGATGCGGGGTGTCAGGGTATCGCAGCCTTGGCGGACCTCGCATGGGAAAGCGCGGAGCCAGGAAGGGGGTGGATGCTCCCTGGCAAGGACCTGGGACGTCCAGGAGCGATGCGGGACGTGTGTCCATCCGCCCGCTTTCCCACAGCGCGCGCGTGGAACGGGCGCCCTTGAGCGGCCGGTTTGATGTAGAAATCAACGCTCATGGCCTTCCCGAAGAATGACTTGGACCAGCGGCTCGCGCTGGTGCGGCCCGAAGACACGGTCCGCGGCCTCATCTTCAACGCGGTGCTGACGCTCGCGGAGAGGCAGCTGGGTCCGGACACGGCCGCCCGGCTGCGGGAGCCGCTCTTCAAGCGCTCCCCGGTGGACTTCTTCTCGTACTCCGCCGTGGACGCCATCCGGTTGCTGTACGCCACGTCGGAGGCGCTCGAGAAGGCGGGGCGCTTCAGCACCCAGGAGGACGCGGTGCGCGCGTGTGGTGCCGCCGCGGTGACGGGCTTCTTCTCCTCCACGGTGGGCCAGACGCTGACGCGGCTGATTGGCAAGGGCGACCCCAAGCGCCTCTTGTCCAACGCGCCCACCGCGTACTCCACGCTGGTGAGCTACGGGCGCCGGGACTACACCGTGGTGACGGAGCGCCACGTGCGCCTGTCCTTCCACGGCGACATGCAGCCGGTGCAGTTCCACGAGGGCGTGCTCCAGGAGGCCCTGAAGGCCATCCAGTGCAAGGGCACCGTGGTGGGCACGCCGCACGGCTACTTCGCGGCGGACTACGACATCGTCTGGGAGTAGTCCGCCGTGCCTGCCCTGCCTCGAAGAAGGCTCAGGGCGCCGCGGGGGCCTGCCCGGCGACGGCGGCCACGGACACGGCCTCCATCTGTCCGGCCAGGTCCTGCGCCTTGGCGAGGAAGTCCGGCAGGAGCGTCTTGGGCAGCGGGTCCGCGCGGGGGAACTGCTGGTTGAGCGGGTTGGTGTACCCGCCGCCGCGCTTCATGCCGAAGTGCAGGTGTGGCCCCGTGGAGCGGCCGGTGTTGCCCGAGTAGGCGATGACCTGCTTCTGGCTGACCCGGGCGCCCGCGCGCACGCCCTCGCCCAGCTTCGACAGGTGCATGTACTGCGTCTCGAAGCCGTTGGCGTGGCGCAACACCACCATGTTGCCGGCCGCGCCGGCCCAGCCCGCCTGCGTCACGGTGCCGTCCGCCACGGCCCACACGGGCGTGCCGATGGGCGTGCCGTAGTCCACGCCGTTGTGGTTCTTCAGGTACTGGAGCACCGGGTGGAAGCGCGAGCCGAACTTGCTGGTGACGTGCGCGTACTTCAGCGGGCTCTTGAGGAAGGTCTTCTTCGCGCTGGCGCCGTCCGACTGGAAGTAGTTGGGCTGCCCGTCCGGGAGGACGTAGCGGTAGACCTTCTTGGGGCCCACGAGGCCTCCCTGGTACTGGGCGGCGAGCACCTCGCCGTAGCGCAGCACGCGGCCCTTGGAGACGAACTTCTCCACCAGGGCCCGGGCGGTGTCGCCCTTGCGCACGTCGCGGTAGAAGTCGATGTCCCAGGCGAACACGTCCGCCAGCACCATGCCGATGGCCGGGTCCTCGCCCGCGTCCACCGCCGCCTCGTAGAGCGACGTCTGGATTTCGAGCGAGACGACGGACACCTGCTTCTCCACTTCAATGGAGCGCTTGCTGCCCACGTACTTCTCGCCGTCGCGGCGCACCTGCCACTCGTCGACCAGGCTCTGGCGGTAGTCGAAGAAGTCCAGCTCGCCGTCGCGCAGGACGATGCGGAGCTGGTCCCCCACGCGGGACTTGCGGAAGTCGAACACGCCTTCCAGTGCGGAGATGACCGCTGTCACCTGGGCGTCGGGTAGCTGGGCCTCATGCAGCGCGCCCGCCAACGTCTGGCGCGGTTCAATCCGGCGGTTCTTGATGTCGTACCGGACGGCGGCCTCCGAGGAGGAGGACACAGTCAGCAGGGCGGCCAGGGCGAGGAGGGGGGCAAGTCGCATGGGGCGGGGAGCGAGTGTAGTGGACACCCGTGCCCCTGCCCAACTGGCGGCTCTGGTTTTTCCCGTGCCTGCCTGCCCGGCTGCTTCGCTCCGTCGTCAGCTCCGGCGTCGGCGGCGGGCCGTGAGCAGCAGCGCGCCGAGCAGTCCCAACGGCCACGCGAGGCCCGTGCCTCCGCCCCCGATGCTCGTGCAGCCGGTGTCCTGCCCCGGGCGCTCGGGCGGCTGGAGCACGCGGCCGGAGTCGTGCCCCGCGTCCGGCCCCGCGTCGGGTTCGGGCTCGGGGTCCGGCCCCGCGTCGGGTTCAGGCTCGGGGTCCGGTCCCGCGTCGACGACGACGGGCCGTGGCCGGATGATGACCTTCACCACCGCGGAGTCGGAGAAGTCCGCGTCGCTGACGGTCAGCTCGAACGTCAGCTCCGTGTCCAGCGCCACGGTGGGCGCCGTGAAGTCCGGCTGCGCGGTGTCGGCGCCGAGCAGCGTCACCGGAGGCCCCGAGCGCTGCGCCCACGAGAATGTCAGCGTGTCGCCGTTCGGGTCGGTGCTCCCCGAGCCCTCCAGCGTCACCGGGTCCCCACTGAAGACGGTCTGCTCGCCCCCGACGAGCGCCTTCGGATGGCAGGTGCCGACGTCCTCGGCGAGCTTCAGGAAGGGCGGCTGGGTGGCCCCCTGGACGGTGATGTTGTCGACTTCCCAGCCGTGGGCCGAGAGCGCCACGGCCGAGCCCAGCCGGAAGCGCAGCTTCACCGTGGTGCCCTGGAGCTTCGTGCCGAAGTCCAGCGTGACGGTGTTGGTGTTGGGCCAGGAGGGGTTCCTCGCCACATACGCCAGCCTGCCGCCCAGGTTGTTGCCGGTCTGTGTGTCGAGCGTTCCCGAGTAGGCCACGGTGACCAGCTCGCGAACGTCCCTCCACTCCATATCGGTGCTCCGGCGGAACTCGATGACCCCGCCGTTCCAGTAGCGGACCACGCCGGTGTGCTCGTTGATGCGGTAGGCGAAGGAGTGGCGGTGCTCGAAGGTCAGGCTGAGCCGCCCACCCGAGGGGACCTCGAGCGCGGGCGTCTCCAGCGCCGTGTCCGCGAAGTCGTAGGCATCCTGCGCGAACCAGAGGCGCTCCCCTTGAACGCGCGGCGAGTCCTGGATGCGCCAGGCCTGGTCCGCTCCGCCCTCCAGCACCTGGGCGTTCCAGACCGTCCTGTGGCCTTCGACCTTGTCCGTCACGGAGGGGGCCAGGTCGTAGTTGAGCTGGGCGGTGCGCTGCTCCGTGCTGGAGGGCTGGCACGAGGTGGGGATGTCGAGGACGACGTCGTAGAGCGCGGTGCGGGCCCCCACCAGGGACGCGGCGAGCTCCACGGGAATCAGCACCTCCTTGCTGGAGAACGGCTCCACGACGTCCACGAAGACGGTGCCTCCCCCGGGGAACAACAAGGCGGGCTCGTTGCTGGAGGCGCTCACGCTCGCGCCCGTCGCGGCGGCCGGGCCGTGATTGACGAGCTTGACCACGATGTCACCCACCTCCGCGGCATCGAGCACCCCGTCGTCCTTGTCACACGAGCGCCTGCCCTCACGAAGCTGGACGCTCTCCACCCGCAGGTCGGATTGGACGTCCTGGGCCTCCACGAGCTCGCTGAAGCTCACGGAGTCACGAGGAGGCGCCACCGCGCAGCTCCCAGCGCCGCGCTGGGCGAAGGCCTGGGCCAGGAGGAGCATGTCCTCCAGGTCCTCGGTCGCCACGGCCATGAGCAGCGCGTCCCGTTGCTCCGTGAAGGTGGCGTCCATGGGCGCCGCCTCCATGCCGGCGACGACGTAGCGGGCCATGCGGCGCTGGGCCTCGGCGAACGAGGGGATGCGCGGCGAGGCGCCTCGGCTCTCCTGGAGCAGGGCCAGGTAGCCGTCAAAGAGCATGCTGGCCCAGACCTCTCCGGCGTTGTGCATCTCGGAGTTCTCCACCCCATTGGCGCGCACCGGGTGGGTGTCGGGCAGGGGGAAGTCATCGGCGATGTGCCGGAACCGGAGCGCGTTTTTCGTCGCCGTCCGTGAGTACGGGACGCGGCGGACGCCGAAGTAGGGGCTCTGCCCCTGGGCCTGGGCCGCATAGCCGCCGACCGCATACGTGCCGTCGAGGTCATCTTCCTCGCGGACCATCAGCTGGAGGGCCGTGAAGTCGCTCCAGCCTTCACTCATGGCGTCGCATTGCGCCGTCACACAATCCGCCAGCCGATGGAACAGCACGTGCCCCCACTCGTGGGCCACGATGGTGTTGTCGAGCGTGCCATCCCGCTCGATGCTGGCGACGCGCCGCATGTCACCGCGCAGCGCGCCCTGGGCGAGCCGTGCCTTGAGTGCCTGGCCCTCCGCGTGGGAGAGCGACAGCACGGGGAGCGTGGGATTGGGCGCCGGGTCCCCTTCGTAGAGGGTGGGCGCGGGGGCCCCTGGGATGTGATTGATGACGATGAGGCCCGCCGCGTGGGCCAGCTCCGCGTGGAGGGCCTTGCGCTCGTCCGTGCAGGTGCCTCGCTGGACCACGAGGATGGCGCCCTCGGCGTTGCCGTTCACCAGCGGCTGACAGCCGTCCTCCTTCGGCGCCTGGCCGTCATCCGCGAGGACGAGGAGCGCCTCCTGGGTGAAGTCGCGCGCGCCGAACGTCGCCTTGCCGGTGGAGTAGGAGGTGCCGTCGACGGTGAACGAGCGGACCTCGGGCGTCTCCCAGAGATAGAACTCCAGCCGGGGAGGGAGGCTGTCCGGAGGCACGTAGGCGAAGGCGTTGTTGCGTGCCCTGGCATCCGGCCCCTGGTTCTGGGCCTCGGCCCGCAGGGCGTCTCCTTCATATCCGCCGCGCCCCAGGTTGTTGTCCTGGGCGTTGCCCGCGAGCTCATTGAAGCCGGCGCGGTAGTAATAGTCGTGCAGCCAGTTGGTGGTGTAGAAGAGCTGGACCACCGCCGCGGCTGTCTGTGATTGAGAGGCCAGGGGCTGGAGGTCGGGGTCGTACTGATAGGGGAAGTCTCGCGTGCCGGCTGGGAGGAGCGCCTGGACGTCGTTCCCCGCGGGCCCCTGGGAGTAGCCGTCCGGACTGTAGTGGTCGGCATAGGCCCAGACATTGTTGCCCCGGGCCTGCGTCGCGTTCGCCGGCAGCCACGGATCCACCGTCAACGAGGGGGCGGGGTGGACCAGTCCGTCCACGAAGACCTGGCTCGGAGAGGTGAAGCCGGGCTCCTGCCCGTCCGGCAGGCCCGTGGGATGGGGAGAGTAGTCGCTCTGTGGACTGTCCAGCGGGACACCCTGGGAATCCGCCCAGACGCGGTACGAAAACACGTCATGTGAGATGCGATTGCGGCGATGGAGCACGCGGCCATCTTCCGTGTGCAGGAGATAGCCATACCCTTGCGGGTGTTCATCACCCGGACGTTCGGAGAGCAGCTCCACCGAGTGCGCCGGGAGCAGCTGCCCGCTGACGGGAAGGTACACCTGGCGGACCTGGGCCGGAGTCACCAGCGAGACTCCAGCGCCCTTGTTCACGTTGGCGGGCACGAAGTCGAAGAGCGCCGCACCCGCCCGGGTGTGGTTCCGCTCGCGGACCTCGCCCGCCAGGGATTGGCCAGACAGGTCTTCCAGGGCGCGCAGCACCGCCTCGCCGGGAGACTGGCGGAGCCGGGAGAGCGCCTGGGTGTCATCGGCCCGTTGCAGGGCGCGCTCCACTCCGCGACTCAGGTGGCCGGTGAGGCCCACGAGCCCCAGGTCCCGGGTCATGAGCACCTTCAGCTCATTGCGCACCACCTCCAGGCCCGCGACGCGCTGCCTGAAGAACACGATGAACCCACCGCGCTCCAGCTCGTGCACGCGATGGACATACGCCGCGCGCAGGTCGGCCGGGGACAATCCATACAGCGACGCCTGCTGTTCGAGGTACCTTCGCGCGGCCTCCTCGGGGGTGTCATGGGGGGAGCGCGAGCGCGACGGAGCGCGCTCGGCCCACACCATCGTCGGGGTGCCTCCCTTCACGTCGCGGGAGACGACCGCGACGGAAGGGGACGGCGTGGTGCTCCCGACCTGCTCACGCGCGTCGGGAGCAGCTCCCGGGGGGACCTCCACCGCGCACCCCGCGCCTATCGCCAGGGCACACACCACGATGGAGACACTGCTCAGAAGACTCTTGCCCACTTGACCCCCACGGGTTCACTGCCTTCCCTTGACGGGAACTCCAGACCTCAATGGCAGATGGTAGTATCCCGCAAGCGGCTGATATGGCCAACAGCATTGCCTGTCAGGGAGCGGGCGTAGATGCCCCCCTTCCAGCTGCCGTTCTGGAAATTGATGTTGGCGTTGGGCGCGAGGACCGTGCCGCGGAGGTTGTAGTTGCTGGCGGTGAGGGTGGTGGCGTCCGGGAAGTTGAAGAGGACGCCTGTCTCGTCAATGCCTCCGGCGAAGGTCTGTCCGAAGTTGGCGAGGTTCGCCGTGGGGCCGCGGACGTTGATGACAGCCAGGGAGCCGGCGGGTGCGTCCAGGGAGAGCTGGGTGGCGCCGGTGAAGATGCTGGCATCCATGTTGAACACGTTCAACCTGGCGTCGGCGCCGCTAAGCAGGATGCCTCCCAAGGGCGCGCGCACGGTGGTGCCATTGCGAGGCAGGTTGTTCAGGCGGGTGGAGAGGTCGCGCAGCGTGGCGAAGCGGGCGTTGAAGTCGATGGGCGTGCCCCGGGCCGCCGTGCCACGGTTCACCACGACGGAGCCGCTGGGGAAGAGCTGCGCGCCATATCGGGTGTTGCCCCAGACAGTGCCGTTCTGGAGCGTGAGGTTGCCGCCCGCGACCAGGACGTTGGTGGCCTCCGTCGCGGGGAGCCTCCAGCCGACCTGGAAGTTCTTGAGGAGGATGTTGCCGCCCGCGGCCACCTGCCCTCCGACGTCGAAGCCGTCGCGGTAGTCTCCCAGGACGTAGAGGTTGTGGTCCGCGAGGTGGACATCCAGACAATGGCCGATGCTGCCGTCGTCGACGTGCACGGTGATGCTGGTGTGGGCTGCTCCGTTCCCGATGCCGATGGTGGCGAGCCCCTCTCCTTGGGAAGTCACGGTTCCCCCCATGGTCACCGTGGCGATGGCGGGGTTGGAGGTCGTGTAGATGGTGCCGAGTGCTGGCGAGGAGATGTCTCGCGTCACCCCGTCATCATAGTGACCCAGCACGACCAGGCGCCGGATGGCACCCTCGCCGCGAAGGGTGGTGTCACGGTTGATGACCGAGATGGACTGAAGCCTCGCCGAGGAAACGACGGGCAGGCTGATGGACGCGGACTGCGCGGAGTTGCTCGCCGCATCGAACCCCAGCGCCCTGAGTGTCACCGTGCCCATGGCATGCGGCGGAACCTCGAACTGGGTCGTGAACGGGGCGACGTCCATGAAGGCCGCCTGCCCGCCGCCCGTGACGTAGACACTCTGCGGGGAGAAGCCATTGATGCCCTGCACGCTCACTGTCACGCGGCTGCCCGGAGCCACGGGCGTGCCAGGGGCGGGCGAGACGATTTGCAGGCTCTGGGGGGTCAACAGGGGGCTGGCTTGTCGGGGCGGGAGGGGCGCCTCGAAAGGCGCGACGCTGGGCGGGCAACTGGTTTCCCGCGTCACGTTTCTCGGAGAGATGATGGACGCGGCGAACAAGTTGCTGGAGACGGGGCTGTTGAGCAACTCGATGACGCGATTATTGTAGGTCGTATTCTTCATGGACCTGAAGTGATCGCTGTATTTCTTTGGGTCGCCCGCGGTAGGACTGTCACTGACGGGAATTCCGGTGATGGCGGTGGTGGGAAAACCACCCTGTTGGTCTGCCTCGGCGAGGAACAGGTCGTATGGGTCGTCGCAGAAGATGCCGCTCCTGGTGTTCGTGGCCGCATCCTTCTTCGCCAGGATGAACCTCTGCCGACTGGCCGCGGTGAGGCTTGGGTATTGGCCCTGCAGATTCCTGTACAAGACATTGATGGGATGGAGCAGCATCGGGAAGGCGGTGTTTGTGGCGATGGTGTTCCCTTGGGTGCCGACCAGCGCATGCGATGGGACCCGGGTGTCCTGAATGCTGTTGATGGTCAGGCTCTGGGTCCGGAGGTCATCGATGGCGCCGCCCAGCGTCCCGTCGATGAGGATGTCGACATCGAACAGGGTGTTGTTGAGGGTCGTGATAGGCAACTCAGTGCCATTGGCGGGAATTGGCAGTGTTTTCACGTACTCTCGCATCTCCACGATTTTGTCCGCGATGCGCGCGCCCACATGGGGGGTGTTCATGGTGATGAGCCGGTTGAGGGAGCCCTTATCGAAGTTCGAGTCGTCGCGGTAGTTGCCTCGGTCGACGAACTTGCGGGCCATCAGCCCTCCCATGCCATGCGCGAGGACATCCACCTGGGTGACGGCGACGTTGTCGTGGCGGTGTTCTGTCAGGGCCTCATCGACCGCTCTGGCGAAGACGTCCTTGTTCTCCGGGGTGTCGATGCCCGCTGCGTTGGAGTGCGAGTAGTCGGCGCAGGTGATGTCGAAGAGGGTGCTGTCGTAGATGAGTGCGTTGCCCTTCCAGGCGGTGCAGCTTGACCAGATGTCGTGGATGACGACCAGCGGGGGGCGGACCAGGGTGAGCGGGAGGAACTCCGTGGCCTGCGTCCCTCCCGTCGGAGTGAAGGCCGCGAAGAGGTTCGTCACCCGACTGGCGAGCGCGGCGGAGGCTCCGTCGTTGAAGTCCTCGGGGCTCGTGTACAGCGCCAGCGCGTAGTAGCTCGTGCCGACCAGCACGGCGGGGACCGACACCGAGTCGCCGCGCGTGGAACTGCCGATGGCACTCAGCGCGCCATTGGGGAGCCCCGCGCCTCCCGGCAGGGAGAACACCATGTTTCCCGGGCCGGAGACCTTGGAGCGCACGACGAGCTGGGTGGCGCCGTCGGCCACCACCGCGCGGATGTTGGCGCCCTTCGTTTCGTCCGTGAGCAGCACCGGGTCCTGCTCCACCGAGCGCGAGCCCCTGTGGATGAGGTCTTCGTTCGGGTCGACCACCTGGAGGCTCGTGAAGGCGACGTTGTCCAGGAGCACCGCCGAGTCGAGGATTCCGTCCCCGAGGTCTTGAATGGAGAACTCGAGGGTGAGGGGGCCACCGCCTTGGACAGGCACGTTGACGATTTTGTAGTTGGTGATGCCTGCGTCCGGGAATATCGGGATGCCGGAATAGGTGACGGGGAAGTAATCAACATCCGCCGGGTCGTCCGCGAACAGGTCGAACCCGGTGTCTTTCGCGCGCGTGTGGGAGACATCGAAGAAGTGGGCGCTGTTCACCGTGACTTCTTCGACCACCCGCGTGCCATTGGCGTCCGTCACCCGGGCCTGGAACACATCATTGAATTCACTGCCGATGAAGTCGGGGGACTCCGCGCTCAGGAAGCGGTAGTGGAAAGACAGGCGGGAGATTCCAGCGCGCAGATTGAAGGTGAGCCGGAGCGTCACGACGTCCCCGGCGGTTCCCGAGGGCGCGAAGTCCGTGCCGGGTTCGGCGGCGTTCGTGAGGACCGTGTTCTGGTTGGGGGCCTGGTCGAGGAGGCCGGTGCTCAGGACCGCCAGCGTGGTTCCCGCCCGGGGCTTGATGTCTCCGAACTGGGGGAACACCAGCGCGACGTCCGCGGCGGGCGCCGTCAGCGTGGCGCTGGTCACCGAGCCCGCGGGGAGGTCCAGCGCGGCGACGAGCTCGGTGGCCGTGGCGAGCGTGGCCCCGGCAGTGGCCGTCACCAATCGCCGGCTCGCTGCCCGCTGGCGCTCCGCCCTGGCCTCCGCGCGCAACCCCTGGGGGTGTTGTTGTCCGCTGTCGGGTGGCGGGGGACTGGCCTCACCACACGCCATGGCGAGCGCTACGACGAATGGGAGCAGGAGAACGTTGCGCGTCTGCATCAGGTTCACTCCGTTGCATTGAGCAGGTGGGACGGGGGAGGCGAGCTTCAGTGGGCGAAAACGGGCACGGCCACCCAGCGGTTGCCCACTGGGTGGCCGGTGCCTTGAACGACAGTGGCCCTGCGGGGGTGCTACTTGCGCCGGGCGGCCATCTGGTAGTCGCGGTGCCACTTCTTGGGCAGGTGGGCGAGCACGTCGCCGTCCTTGCGCGTCATGGCGATGGACTCGTACTTCTGCTGAATCTGGCCATCACCGACGACGAAGCCGTTGGCGTAGACGACGGTCTGGTCCGCGGCGAGCGCCAGCTTCTCCGCGTCCGAGCCCACCTTGACGTTGTAGACCTTGCCGGCGTACGGCTCGCGGCTGACCTCGACGAGCTTGCTGGGGCCCGTCCTGGTCATGACGACATCGCCCTTCTTCAGGGCCTTGGCCTGGACCATGCCGCGCGCCAGGACCTGGATGGGGTGCATCTCCGTCATCAGCAGGGAGCGGCCCGCCTCGCTGCGGATGCGCACCATGGGGACGGCCTCCACGCCAATGGCGGTGTCCATGACGGTGAGCGCGGGCTGGTGCGGGTTGCGCACCTGGTCACCCGCCTTGACGGACTCGATGGGCGCGACCTTGCCCGCGGCCAGCTCGATTTCAGTCCCGGCCGCCAGGCAGCTGTTGGTGATGATGATTCTCTTGATTTTATAGGGCTGCCGAGAGGCGGGGTCGCTGGTCAGCGTGATGGAGGACTGGGCCTTCTTGGTGGTGGGGCCCGAGGTGATTTGGAGCGGCAGCGTGATTTGCGCCGTCAGGGTGACGGAGTCCTGCACCAGGCGGCAGCCGTCGTCGAAGAACGCGGCGTTCGTCTCCGTCAGGTCCCAGGAGAGCGTCTTCTTGTCCGTGCTCAGGCTGACCCGGTTCCAGAACTGGCCCATCCTGGCCTGCAGGGTATTGGCGTCCGTGACATCGCACCCGCCGCCCGCCTTGGCGAGGATGAGCTTGATGTGTCCGGAGTCGGGACGCGCCACGTTGTTGTTCAGGTCGGCCTTGTATTGATTGATGGCGGCGGCGTCGAAGATGTGGTCGCTCTTGATGGCGACGCTGCCCTGGAGCGGCAACTTGACGGACTGGTCGTTGCCAGTCAGGTCATAGTCGCAGTCGTTGGTCCAGGTGCGATTGAGGCAGATGGAGATGATGTTGTCGTTGTTCTTGATATCCAGCGGCGCCAGGATGACGGGGGTGTGCAGGCGGGGCACCTGGTTGACATCCGTTTCGACCTCGGAGCCGACCTCCTTGAAGAGATACGAGTCCTGGAAGCCTTCCACCGAGTCCTCGACCTTGTAGGACGCGATGCGGTAGCGCGTGAGCCGCGTCAGCGACAGGTCGCCCAGGGCGTTCGCCGTCACGTTCGTTCCCTGGTCATACTCCTCACTCCAGGAGAGCTCGCCCAGCGGAAACCCGGTGGTGTCCGTATAGGTGGTGTCCGTATAGGTGTAGAAGGAGCCGTTTGGAAACGAGGAGAGGGAGGTGCCGAGCCCATCGTTGGCGATGTCGGTGCCCTCGCCAGCGCTGGCGATGATGATGGCGTGCTGCTCCTGTCGCGCCACGGAGTTCTCCGCGACGTTCTTGTCCAGGGGCAGCAGGCCCGGCTTGTAGCCCAGGGCCACGTGCTCGCGGTGCCGCGTCTCCATGGCCTCGAAGAGGTAGGGAGAGTTCGCGGGCGTCTTGCCGGCGAGCTTCAGTCGCGCGAGCGCGAAGCGGTACTGCGCCGGGTCCGCCAGGTTCAGTCGGATGCGGACGTCGGGCTTCGCGATGCGGTGCAGGTAGCCCTGGTCACTCTGATACGTGGCCCACTCGGCCTTGGTCAGCCGCGAGGCGTCTCCCAAGCCTTGCAGGGTGCGGCCGAAGTTCGCCACCTGTTCGTCCCGTGGCGCCGACGTGCAGCCCGACGACAGCAACGCCAGGCCCGTGGTGCAACCCATCATCAGAAAACGACGCATTCCCATCATGGTGCCTCCTCCGCTTCAGACTGCTGACAAGGTTTCAGGGACGCGCGCGCGTCATTCACAGACCTGGGCGTAATCCGGGCAGCAGTCGTTGAACCGCGCGCAGCCCGAGTCACAGAAGCAGCCCTCCGAGGCTGCTCCGCAGAGCCCCACGCAGCTGCCCTGCGTGGGGGCGCAGATGAAGTTGCCCTGCTGCAGGTCGCTGAAGAGCAGCACGTTGGGTGAGTTCTGGGGGTCGGACACGCAGTCGAGGGTCGCCGCGCCCTTGAGGTTGAGAGCGATTTGGGCGGGGGTGGCCTGGCGATGGATGCTCAGGTACTGGGCCACGGCTCCCGCGACGTGGGGGCTGGCCATGGAGGTGCCATCGTCGACGTGGGTCGCCACCGCGTCACCGATGGACGCGCCGAGGATGCTCACGCCTGGCGCGAACAGGTCCACGCAGGTCCCCCAGTTGGAGAAGTCCGCCCGCGTGTCCGCGTCGTCGACGGCCCCGACGGTGATGGCCGTGGGCACGCGCCCGGGGGACCAGTTGCAGGCATCCTCGTCGTCATTGCCCGCGGCGACCACGACGGTGATGCCCCGACTCACCAGGTTCGCTACCGCCGCGTCGACGGGCGCATAGCTGGGGCCGCTCAGGCTCATGTTGACGACGCAGGGTCCATCCTGGACGGGGCAGTGCGTCCCGACGAAATCCAGCCCGGCGATGACGCCAGCCCAACCGCCCTTGCCGTCACAGCGCAGCACCCGCACGGGGTGGAGGGTGGCCTCCTTGGCCATTCCATGGAGGGTGCCCAGGATGGTGCTGCTGACATGGGTGCCGTGGCTGTTGCAGTCGTCGGTCCCCCACCCGTCCAGGATGGAGGTGAACCCCTGGCCTATCCGCCCCGTGAAGTCGATGTGCTCCGCGTTGAGGCCGGTGTCGAGGACATAGACATGCACCCCGATGCCGGTGCTGCCATGGTCTTCGTAGCTGCCGTCGTGGCCCTGGCGCTGGTCCACGCGGTCAATGCCATCCGAGGGGCTGGGCACCAGGCCGCTGATGGAGACCCGCCGGTTCTCGTCGATGGACGCCACGCCCGGGTCTCTCCTCAGCCGGGCAAGCTCCGTGTCGTCCAGCCGGGCGGCGAACCCCGGGATGATGGAGTACGGGTGCAGGAGCGCGTTCGCTCCCCCCGCTCGGACGACCTGGGTCGCCGCCGCCTGGATGGACGTCCCGGTGATGCCCTCGGAGAAGCGGACGATGTATTCGCCAGGAATGCGCAGCTCGGCGGGCGACCTCCCCAGGCGCACGAGCTCGCGCGAAGTGCCAGTGTCTGGCTGGGGCGCTGGTGACTGCGTCTGGGACTCACAGCCGCCGCTCCCCGCCAGGGCGAGCGATGCGAAGACGGACAGGAGCCAGGCTCTCGTTCGACGAACGCGGTGGGGGTGGGGCTCTCGGGACCGCATGTCTTCTCCGCTCGCGACGGATGAGCGGGGCCTCGCCTCACCTCGATGTTCGCGAGCTAAAGACGCACGCCAGCGGCGACCTATGCGGTGATTTTCAATGATTCACTGGGAGTGAATAGTTTCATTGAGGATGCGGCTGAGGCTGAGATTGATTTGACTCTCCACGCTCCTGAGCGCGCTGGTGAACTCCTGGGAGGAGAGGTCCAGCCGCTCCTTGAGGAGTCGGCGGGTCTCGTCGTGGACGGCCTGCCGCGCGCTCTGGAGCCACCGTGAGACGGTGGATTGATTGACGCCGAAGAGGGTGGCGATCTTCGTCGTGGAGAGGTGGTCCACGAAGTGGAGCCGGAGCAGGTACCGGTGCTCGCTGGGCAGGGTGGCGAAGGCCTCTTCCAGGGCCTGACGGAACTCGTCGCGGTAGCGCCGCTGGATGGCCGTGATTTCAGGGTCGGCGCCCTGGGTGGGCAGCAGCTCCAGGAGGGCCTCCCCCACCGCGCCTTCATCGTGATTCTTTCGAAGCAGGCTCAAGGCCATGCGCAGGGAGACGACCCTCACCCAGTTGGCCAGGGTGCCCCGGCCCGAGTACTCCGAAATCCTCGGTGCGCTGTCGGTGCGCACCAGCAGCCGTTCCCGCACTCGCTGTCGGACCTCGTCGAGCACCGTGGCGGACAGCCGCATGTGCGCGAGCGCCGACGGCAGGCACGCCATGTGGTGTCGCTCGAACGCGGCGAGCGCCATGGGGAGGCCCTCCGCGCAGGCGCAGGCGAGGAAGAGGTCTCCTGGGACGAACTGGGAGAGCAACTGCTCCACGTCCTCCCCGGGAGCCCGCCGTGGGAAGTGCGTGGCCAGGTGGAGGATGAAGCTGTCGGCGCTCAGGGGGATGTCGGGCCACTGTTCGCACCCCGCCCGCCAGCAGCGGAGCAGCAGGTGCTCGAGCCGCTCTGGGGACATGGCCCCTTCGCCGTGGAGGCCCACGCGCGCGAGGAACAACGCTGCGAATTCCAATCCCCCTCCCTCCTGCGCATCATTATAGTGCACATTCAATAATTCCGGACTATGCAGGTTAATCTGGGTGAAGGTAGTCTTGGTGCATGAAACGGGGGAGTTTTCGAGTCAAGAGTCTTCCGTGCGAGGCTTCACTTGGGGTGTGCCAGGGGGTATCAAATCCTTTCAACCAGCTGCCTGTGCGAAGACGACGTGGTGCGCCTGATGGAAGGGCGGCTGGAGACAGGGGCGCGGGCTCGGGTGCATCACCACGCCGCGGCGTGTCCTGCCTGTCGTGAGCTGCTGGTGGCCGTCGTGCGGAGCGAGGCGTTTCACGCGGCCTCGGCGGAGTCGGTGCTTGCTCCGGAGCGGGGGCCTCCCCTGGGGGAGACGTGGAGCCCGCCGACGGAGCTGGACGAGTTCCGTCTGAGGCGGCTGCTGGGGCGAGGCGGCATGGGCGCCGTCTTCCTCGCGCATGACACCTCGCTGGACAGGCTGGTGGCGCTGAAGCTGAGCGTCGCGCTCCAGCCCGATACGAGCACCCTGAAGAGCTTCGCCATCGAGGCGCGCGCGATTGCCCGAATCAAGCATCCCAACGTCGTCACCGTGTTCCGGGCGGGTGAGGTCGCCGGGCGCCCGTACCTCGTCTACGAATACGTGGATGGCAAGAGCCTGGCGGAGCTGGAGCTCCCGCTGCCGTGGCGGTACGTGCTCGATATCGCCGTGGGGCTCGCGCGGGGGCTGAGGGCCGCGCACCAGCGGGGCGTGCTCCACCGGGACCTCAAGCCGAGCAACGCCATCCTGGAGAAGGACGGCACCATCAAGCTGCTCGACTTCGGGCTCGCGGCCTTCGTGGGGATGGAGCACTGCACGCCCTGGACGGTGCCAGGGGTGGTCGGCACGCCGCGCTACATGGCCCCGGAGACGCGCCTGGGCGCGCCCGCCACGCCGCAGAGCGACCTCTATGCGCTGGGCCTGCTGCTGTACGAGCTGTGCACGGGAACGGTGCCGCGCACGCGCAGGCCCGTCACGGCCGTCATGGATGCCGGCCCCGCGTGCGTGCCGCTGTCGGAGCGGGTGCCCGGAATTGACGTCGACTTCGCGCGGGCCATCGAGCGCTGCCTCGCGGAAGACCCCGCGGGGCGCTTCAGTCGAGCTGACGCGCTCTGTGACGTGCTGGAGCGGCTGGCCTCGCCGGGCGCCGATGCGGCCTTCTCTTCCGAGAGCTCCACGTCCGCGTCGGAGGAACGCCCCTGGGGGGCGCTCAACCCCGGCTGAGGACTCGACGACGAGTCCCCCGGGCGCCACAGAGGCGCGCCCGAGGGGAGGGGAGCGCTACAGCTCCACCTTCTTCTCCGTCTGCGTCGTGCCGTCGAAGCGGAGCATCATGCCCTTGTTGTCATAGCGGGTGATGATGTTGACGGGCCTGCGCCAGAGGGACTGGAGGTTCTTGAGCGTCTCGCGCGCGTAGTCGCCCTTGAGGTCCTGGCCGTCGTGCTTGTGCGCGAGCAGCAGCTCTCCGCGGTTCTCGTGGTTGCCGTCAACGACTTCGATGATGGGCTGGCCGAAGTTGGTGAGCCCCTGGAGCAGCTTGCTCTTCACCTTGCGGAACTCGCGGTCCAGAATCTCCCACGAGTTGCGTTTGTCATTGAAGCCATACACGAAGAGCTTCTGCTCCATCGCGAACTCGGGCGTCAGGAACGTGTCGATGAAGGTGATGTCGTTGTAGTGCTTGCGGACCTCGAAGATCTTCTCGCGGCCGGCGCCCGACTTCTTGTCCCAGGAGCGGCGGGCGCGCAAATCGTCGCACTCGTCCCACTCCTTGCCGAAGCGGCCCTTGTTCCACCGCTCCTCGATATCCCGCCACAGCTCGATGCCCAGCTTGTAGGGGTTGATGGCGCCGGGACGGGTGCCCATGGTGCCGGAGTGGTGGTCCGCGTAGTCGATGATTTCGTCATCGCGCAGGGCGCGGCGGGTCATGATGGTGGAGTGCCAGTAGCTGGCCCACCCCTCGTTCATGATTTTCGTCTGGCCCTGGGGCGCGAAGTAGTGCGCCTCCTCGCGCAGAATCGCGAGGATGTCCGACTCCCACGGCTCCAGCGGCGCCTCTTCCAGGAGGAAGAGCAGCACGTCGCGCTGGGGGCGCTCGGGGAACTTCTTGGCCCGCTGCTTCTCGTCCTCCGCCTTCTTGCGCTGGGAGTCGAGGAACTCGGACGGGTTGATGTAGCCGCGCATGTACTCACGGCCGACCTTGAAGCCCTCCACGCCCTCGTTCGCCTTGAGCTCGTCCGCCGCGCGCTTGGGGTCCGGGTTGCGCCGGATGTGGGGCGAGTGCTGGTCGATGAGGTTCTCCAGACTGAGCGTGCGGTCGATGAAGTCCTCGACCTTCTCCACGCCAATCTTGTCCACCCAGCGCCGGACGCGCGTGGCGTGGTTGGCCATCTCATCAATCATCCGCCGGTTGGTGTGGCGGAAGGAGAAGTTGTTCTTGAAGAAGTCGCAGTGTCCGTAGACGTGGGCCATGACCAGCTTCTGGTCCACCTCCGGATTGCTCTCCATCAGGTACGCGTAGCAAGGGTCATTGTTGATGACGAGCTCGTAGATCTTGCTGAGCCCGTACTCGTAGCCCTTGGCGAGCTGTTCGTACTCCATGCCCCAGCGCCAGTGGGGGTAGCGCGTGGGGAAGCCGCCGTAGGCGGCCACCATGTTCATCTCGTCGTAGGACACCATCTCGAAGACGGTGTCGAAGAAGTCGAGGCCGAACTCCTTCGCGTAGCCGTGGATTTCATCCCTCAGCGCGGCGAGACGGGGTGTGAGGCTCTTGGGCATCGGGAAGTCTCTCCGAGGGGCACGTGGGGGAGGCCAGACGTCAGCGGCCCTTGCCGAGGAAGTCCTTGATGGACGCGTAGATGGCGTCCTTGTCCGCGATTTCGCTGAGCGCGACGTTGGGCGTGTCTCCCACCGCCTCGCGCAAATCCTTGATGAACTGGCCGCTGCCGTAGGGCGACTCCACCTGGCCGTAGGCGAACTGGTTGACGTTGGGCAGCACGTCGTTGCGCAGCATCTCGATGCACTGGCGCGTGTCGTCCGCGCTCCAGTTGTCACCGTCGCTGAAGTGGAACGGGTAGATGTTCCACGCGCTCTTGGGGTAGTCCGCCAGGATGATGTCCCGGCAGAGCTTGTATGCGCTGGAGATCATCGTCCCGCCGGACTCGCGGGTGTGGAAGAAGGTGTCGCGGTCCACTTCGCGCGCCACCGCGTCGTGGATGATGTAGCGCGCCTCCAGGCCCTTGTATTGGTGGCGCAGCCACGTATCGAGCCAGAAGCTCTCGATGCGGACGATCTCCTTCTGCTCGTCGCCCATGGAGCCCGACACGTCCATCATGTAGATGATGACCGCGTTGGTCTCCGGCAGGTTCTGGAGCTTGTAGCTGCGGTAGCGGCGGTCTTCTCGCGTGGGGATGATGACCGGGCGCGCGGCGTCGTACGTGCCCGCGGCGATCTGCCGCCGCAGGGCCTGCTTGAAGGTCCGCTTGAAGTGCCGGAGCGACTCCGGACCGGTGGTGTTGATGCCGGTGTAGCGAATCTTCTGGGTGACGAGCCGCTCGTTCTGACGCCGCTCGATGTTGGGGAGCTGGAGCTCCTCGCCCAGGATTTGCGCCAGCTCCTCCAACGTGACGTCCACCTCCAGGGCGTGGTCTCCCTCGCCCTGGCCGGCCTGGTGGCCCTCCCCGGGCTCCACGGCCCCGGGGCCGAGCTGCTGACCCACCTCGCCCTCTCCCTGGCCGACGCCGCCCTGCTCCTTGTGGCCGTACTTGAAGCGAGGGATGTCGATGAAGGGAATGGGGATGCTGATGGCATCCTTGCCCTTCTTCCCAATCATCTCGCCTTTCTGCACGTACTTGCGCAGGTTGGCTTTGATCTTCCCGCGGACGATCTGCTTGAAGCGGGAGTGGTCCTGGTGGATCTTCAAGGTCACGACGGCTCGCCCTTCTCCTGAGGTGGTTACTCCTTCGCGTCGCCGCGGGCGAAGATGCTCGCCACGAAGTTCAACACGTCGGTGGAGCAGATCTCGCAGTAGCCGTAGTTCTTCATCATCCGGTCCTTCACCAGGTCGATCTTCTCCTGGGTCTCCTTGTCCACGACGGAGGAGACGAGGTTCTTCAGCTTGATGCTGTCCTTCTGGTCCTCGAACAGCTTCAGCTCCAGCGCCTTGTGCAGCCGCTCGTTCGTCCGGTAGTTGAAGGTCTTCCCCTCCACCGCCAGCGCGCCGATGTAGTTCATGATTTCGCGGCGGAAGTCATCCTTGCGGCTGTCCGGGATGTCTATCTTCTCCTCAATCGCACGCATCAGGCGCTCATCGGGCTCCTCGTAGAGGCCGGTGTACTTGTTCTTGACCTTCTCCTTCTGGGTGTAGGCCTTGATGTTGTCGATGTAGTTGCCGCACAGCTTGCCGATGGCGTCCTCGTCGGCGGAGATGGCGCGCTGGACCTCGTTCTTGACGATGTCCTCGTACTCCTGCTTCACGGAGGTGAGCAGCTCCTTCATCCGCTTGCGCGCGTCCTCGTTGCTGATGAGCGAGTGCGTCTTGAGGCCCGCCTCCAGTTCGTTGAGGACCATGAAGGGGTTGATGCAGCCATCGCCCTTGTCGCTCACCAGGGCGTTGGAGATCTTGTCCTGGATGTAGCGCGGGGAGATGCCCTCCAGGCCCTCCCGGTTGCTCTCCTTGCGCAGCTCCTTGATGTTGTCCTCGGTGAAGTTGGGGAGCGTCTTGCCGTTGTAGAGCTTGAGCTTCTGGAGGAGGGAGAGGTTGTGCTTCTTGGGCTCCTCCAGGCGGGTGAGGACGGCCCACATGGCGGCCATCTCCAGCGTGTGCGGGGCGATGTGCTTGCCCTTGATGGCGCGGGAGTTGAAGTCCTTCTCGTAGATCTTCACCTCCTCCGCGAGCTTGGTGATGTACGGCACGTCGATCTTCACCGTGCGGTCGCGCAAGGCCTCCATGAACTCGTTGTTCTCGAGCTTCTTGTACTCGGGCTCGTTGGTGTGGCCGAGGATGACCTCGTCGATGTCCGTCTGCGGGAACTTCTTCGGCTTGATCTTGTGCTCCTGCGACGCGCCGAGCAGGTCGTAGAGGAACGCGACGTCCAGCTTGAGCACCTCGACGAACTCGATGATGCCGCGGTTGGCGATGTTGAACTCGCCGTCGAAGTTGAAGGCGCGCGGGTCGGAGTCGGAGCCGTACTCGGCGATCTTCCGGTAGTTGATGTCGCCGGTGAGCTCGGTCGAGTCCTGGTTCTTCTCGTCCTTGGGCTGGAAGGTGCCGATGCCGACGCGGTCCTTCTCGCTGAAGACGAGCCGGTGGACGTGGATGTGGTCCATCACCCGGGCGAAGTCACCGTGGTACTGCGTCATCAGGTCCTTGAAGACGAAGCGGCAGGCGGGGCACAGCTCGGAGCCGTCGGGGATGGTGTGGCCGGCCTCCGGCGGAGAGATTTCCGCGTAGACCTTGGCGCGCCACTCCCGGGGAACGAGGTTGAGGGGCTCCTCGTTCATGGGGCACTTCATCTTCTCCTTCGCGGTGGTGCCATCCGGCAGCTTCTTGTCGGTGGTCCAGGAGAAGGTGTACGCGGCGCCTTCCGGCGTCTTGGAGTAGTCCTCCGTGCCCTTCTTGAGCAGGCGGGCGATGGTGGACTTGGAGGAGCCGACGGGGCCGTGCAGCAGGATGACGCGCTTCTCGGTGCCGTAGCCCTGGGCCGCGGACTTGAAGACGTTCACCAGCTTCATCAGCGGCACGTCCAGGCCGAAGATGGCGTCGCGGCCGCCGAACTTCTCGTCGCTGAAGAAGTGGTAGCGGATGAGCTTCTTCTTGTTGTCGATGTACTCCGTCTTCCCGTGGCTGAGGATCATGTCGTAGATCCTCTGGAAGGCGGTGCGTGTCACCTTGGGGTTCTTGCGGACCACTTCGATGTAGTCCTCGAAAGAGCCCTCCCAGGTGAGCTCCGCATAGGTCTTCGCGTCCTGGAGCGCGGCGATCTTGGAGACCCACGAACCCTTTTCAGCGTCCCTCATGTCTCTCCCTCGGGGGCCGGCCAGGGGTGCGAAATGTTCACACCCGAGGGGGCCAGAATGGTGAACCTGGAGGGCTGGATTGCCATTCCACAACCATCCCGCCGAGGTCCCAGGCACGACAGCCCTGCAGCCAATTCGGGACCCCGCCGCGGAATGGGACCGCGCGTTAGGCTCGTGTCAGGGGCAGGACGCCGACCAGGCGCGCCCCCTCCACGGGGTGAAGAGGCAGAGGTGATTATAGGGCCGCGCTCGCGAGGGGGTAGGCTCCCCCTCCGAACGCGAAGGGTATTGAACGCCTGAAGGGGTTTACGGGTGTCCGCCGAGGGCCAACTGTCCGCTGGTTGTGGGGCGGCGTCTCCGTTCGCTCCACATGTCGGCGCCAGGGTTTGCATTCGTGCGTGGAAAGAGCGGCGACCAGGCGGGCGACCCGGGCCTGGAGGGTGATACATTCGCTCGTTTGCGCACGGTGGGTGGCCCTACAGGAGGCACACGCACGGTGAGGCTCCGCGCGTTCCGGGGCGGGCTTCGCCGGGGGTGAAGCGAGCGGGAGTGGGAGAAGCCGGGGTCGTCAGCTTGGCTTTGTGCCGTGCCTGCGTATCCTGCCGCGCGTCATGGCGACCGCACCTACCCCCGTCTCCCATCCTTCGTCCCCCGTGCCGAGCCTGGCGGCGGTCCCCACCCCCTCGCACGAGCCGAGCACACGCTGGCTGTTGGGGGTCCTGCTGGTGATGGCCCTGTTGCCGCGGCTGGTGGTGTTCTTCGTCAACGAGAACCTCTACGGCGACGCGGTGGTGCGCACGGAACTGGCGGAGCGCTGGCTGCGCGAGCCGCACGTCATCACCGCGTACGGTGACGGCGCGTACCAGTTCGGTCCGCTGCACCTGTACCTGGTGGGCCTGGCCCTGTCGGTGTTCGACAGGGAGGTGGCGGGGCGCGTGGTGAGCCTGCTGTTCGGCGTGCTGTCGGTGGTGCCGCTGTTCGCGCTGACGCGGAGGCTGTTCGGCTGGCGTGCGGGCGTGGCGGGCGGGCTGGCCTTCGCCGCGTGGGGCATGCATCTACAGTTCTCCACCACGGCGGGCAGCGAGGCGGTGTCGCTGTTCTTCATGCTGGCCTCCTTCGCGCTGTACGCGGAGGCCGTGGACGAGAACCGCTTCGCGCCGCTGTTCCAGGCCGCGCTGATGATCAACCTCGCGTGCGCGCTGCGCTACGACGCATGGATGTACATCCCGCTGATGTGCGTGGCGCTGCTCTTCAGCAGCCAGGACAAGGTGGCGTCGATAACGCGCGCGGTGGGCTTCGGGCTGGCGTGCCTGCCGTTCCCCTTGCTGTGGATGCAGGGCAACGAGCTGATGCACGGCGACCCGTTCTTCCCCGTGAAGGCGGTGGAGGAGTTCCACCGCGGCTGGGTGCTGTCGTCGGCGGGCTCGGGCGCCGCCATCGGGTGGCGGGTGCAGCAGCTCTTCTTCTGGCCCGGGGTGGCGCTGCTCACCCTGACGCCAGGCGTGGCGCTCCTGGGCATGCTGGGCATGGTGAAGGCGTGGAAGGCGCGCCCGGACACGCGCTGGCTGGTGGCAACGGCGGTGGTGCCCACCGCGTACTTCACGTTCCGCGCGGTGGTGCTCTTGAACTTCGTCCCGCTGGGGCGCTTCACGGTGACGCAGCTGGCGGTGCTGCCGGTGTTCGTGGCCTTCGGCTTCGCGGCGTTGGTGGGCAGCAAGGGCGAGGGGCTGCGCAAGGCGGTGCTGGGCGTGACGGCGGTGCTGGCGGTGGTGCTGCCGGTGGCCATGGGCCTGTACACGTTCCGCGCGGAGGGACGGCTGCAGAACTCCTTGCGGCCGGTGAGCCCCACGTCGACCAACCCGGTGCCGGTGATGCAGGTGGCGGACTACGTGAAGGAGCAGGTGGCGGCGAAGGGGGGCGCGGTGGCCCTCGACGACGACCCCAGCTACATGGACCTGCAGGTGGCCTTCTTCTCCGGGTTGCCGGAGGAGAGAATCGCCCGCGTGCGCTGGGACACGTTCCGCAAGCGGTTGGAGGAGACCCGGCCGGAGGTGCTGGTGCGCTTCGACGAGGGCGCGCTGGTGAAGGTCCCCGGCGTGAAGCTGGAGGGGCGCACGCTGACGCTGGACGGCGTCGCCTACGAGGAGGTCGATGGCTTCACCGCGCCCCTGCACGTGTACCGCCGCCGCCCGTAGCGGCCAGGGGCCTCACGGCTTCCGAGGCGTCGCCTGCTGCTTCTTGAAGTACTCCACCTGCCACTGCTTCACGAGCGCCTGGTGGCAGTCGTAGGTGGGGCAGAAGACGTGCGTGCCGTCGTTGCGCGACACGAAGAAGAGGTCCTCGCAGTCCATGGGCGAGAGCGCGGCCTGGAGTGCCGCGGCGCCCGGGCTGGCGATGGGCCCCGGAGGCAGGCCCGAGACCTTGTAGGTGTTGTACGGGTGAAGCGTCCGCAGGTCCTCGCGCGTGAGGTTCTTCGTGAAGACGCCGCGCAAGAGGCGCATGGCGTAGAGCACGGTGGGGTCCGTCTCCAGGCGCATGCCCTTGCGGAGCCGGTTGTGGAAGACGCAGGCGATGCGAGGCCGCTCCTCGGGCGCGCCCGTCTCCTTCTCCACGATGGAGGCGAGCGTGAAGGTCTGCAGCAGGCTCAGCTTCACGCCCGGCTTTCGCGCCGCGTCCGCCGTGCGGTACTCCTCCAGGGCTCGCGCCACCATCTTCCCCAGCACGGCCTCCTCGCGGACGCCCTTGGCGAAGGTGTACGTGTCCGGGAAGAGGAAGCCCTCGATGGACTTCGCGGGCACGCCCGCTTCACGCAAGAAGGCCGCGTCGGCGGTGAGCGCCTCCAGCTTCTTGAGGTCGAGCCCCAGTCCGGACGCCGCGAGCAGTGGGAGGATCTCCTCCGCGCGCAGTCCCTCCGGCACGGTGAAGCGGTGCGGCTTCACCTGACCCGAGACGACCTTCTCCGCGGCCTGGGCCGGCGTGAGGGTGCCCTCGAACGCGTACTCACCGGCCTTCAGCCGAGGGCCGAGGCCTTCGTGGCGCAGGTAGCGATAGAACAGCTCCGCGTCTGTCACCACGCCTTGGTCCGCGAGGAGCCGAGCGAGCGCGCGAGGCCCGGTGCCAGGAGGAACGTCCACCGTCACGGGCGCGGGCAGCGCGGTGGGCGTGGCGGCGAAGTCCGCGAGGTGGCGCGACTGCTGGAAGTACCAGCCACCCCCGCCCGCCGCCGCCAGGACGGCGAGCACGAGCACCGCGGCGAGGGCCTTCTTCACTCCGAGGGCTCCGAGCCGTAGTCGTCGTAGTCATCCGCGTGGAACGCCGCCTCCAGGGGCCGGCGGGCGTCCAGCCAGCCCTGGAGGATGAACTGCGCGGCCACCTGGTCGATGACCTCCTTGCGGCGGGCGCGGCTGACGTCCGCTTCCAGGAGCGTGCGGGTGGCGGCCACGGTGGAGAGCCGCTCGTCCAACAGCTCCACCTGGACGCCGAGCGACTGGGTCACCGCGTCCGCGAACTTGCGCGAGGCCTCCGCGCGCGGGCCCTCGGAGCCGTCCATGTTGAGTGGCAGGCCGATGACCATGCGGTCCACCTCGTGCTCGCGCGCCAGGGCGCCGAGCGCGGCGAGGTCCGCCTTGAGCGAGGTCCGTCGGAGGGTGGTGACGCCCTGGGCGGTGAGACCCAGGCCATCCGAGACGGCCACGCCGATGGTCTTGGTTCCAAAGTCCAAACCGAAGGTGCGCATGTGCCGGGGACCTTAACCGCAATCCTCCGTCGCGGACCGCTCCGTCCGACGTCGGGGACGCGCCTTGCCTGTCAGTCAGGCTAACCGACGGAATTCGCTGTGACGGCATGCGAGCCGTCGTTCGGCATCCCCGCTGCAAACCCGACTGCCCATCGCACGGCACTGCTTCCAACACGCCGCGCGGGAGGGCTCATGGTGGACTTTTTGAAGGGCGCGACGAACCTGCTGGCCAGCCCCGAGGGCACGGCGGTGGAGGGTGCGGGTGACACGCGGGGGCTGCCGCCCCTCATCTCCCATTCCATCAAGACGGTGGAGGGCGTGGCGACGGGCAACGTGTTGCTGGCGGCGAGCGGTGTGGCGGGCGTCGCGGAAGATTTGAAGAAGAACCCGCCCGCGAAGACGGAGTACGCGGCGTCGAGCGGCGCTGGGGTGAAGACGGAGGGCTACGCGCCCATCCTTCCCACCGGCACCAGCGCGCTGGACCCGAAGATGCTGGACTACGAGGACGCGCTGAAGGTGCTGGAGGCGAACTTCGACCAGCTCGACCTCGCGGATGGGAAGAAGTCGGGCTCGCTGTCGAAGGACGAGCTGCGGCGCGCGGCCCATGACACGAGCCTGTCTCCGCAATTGCGAAGCGCGGCCCGCTTCCTGACGGAGAACGCGGCGCTGTTCGAGAGGGTGGATTCGAGCGGGCTGCTCGCTCGGTTCATGCCGGCGGTGGGGAAGCTGTACAACGACGACCGCATCAAGCTGCCGGGAGTGCGCTCCGAGCTGAAGCGCGTGGGCGAGGAGTTCGCTCGCTACGGGCGGCCGGAGCGCCCTCGGACGCCGAAGCCCGAGCCCGAGACGTGTCCTCCCTCGACGGGGACGCCGGGCACGCGTCCTCCTTCGACGGGAGGTCCGTCGCCGGGCACTCCTTCACCGGGCACGCGTCCTCCCACGCCGGGCACCCCTTCGCCGGGCACGGGGTCGACGCCGGGCACGGGGGGCGGGCAGGGCCCCGTGGGGGGTGGTGGCAAGCCGCCCACGTCGAAGGACCCGGACTTTCGCGAGTACCTCGAGGCGGTGGCGGTGCTGCGCGACAACTGGGGCACGTTCGACACGGCGGCGGGGACGAAGGATGACCGCGTCACGCGCGAGGACATGGCGGCGCTGTTGTTGAGCCCCGCGGCGTCATCGACGTTGAAGAAGGCCGCGCAGTTCTTCAAGGACAACCCGCTGTACTTCGACCGGCTGGAGATGGCGGCGGGCATCGACGGCCGCGACGGCATCATCGGGTGGCTGGACGTGAAGGCGGAGCTGGAGCTGTCGGGGGGCGCGAAGCCGGGCACGTCGCCGACGAAGGTCTCGAGCGCGCGGAGCATCCTCGACAACCCGAACATGAGCATCGAGGACAAGGTGCAGGCCATCCTCGGCGCCATCTCCACGGAGACGGACGCGGAGATTCTGCAGGTCATGGACAGCATGGCGAGCGCGGGGGAGGACCGCGCGGTGCTGGGCACGTCGGACGCGGACAAGAAGAAGGCGGCGACGCTCGACGGGAACATGCGCGAGCTGGAGCTGCGGCTTCAGCGACTGCTGGAGAAGCGCAAGTCCATGTTCGACCTGATGAGCAACATGTCAGCGAAGTTCAACGAGATGGCGAAGACCGCCATCTCCAACCTGCGAGGCGCCTGAGGGGTCCATGGGACGCGTCATCAAACACGAGGGGGCGGAGGCGATGCGGATGGAGAGTGGAGCGGTGCAGCGGATGCGGTCCTTCGCGCGGGGGGAGGCGACGTGGGCGGAGGTGGAGGGGATGACCTTCGAGGAGGCGAAGGCGATTGCGCAGGTGGGGTGTGACCTGGCGGCGGCGGGGCGGCTGGAGGAGGCGCGCATCCTCTTCGAGGGCCTGGTGGTGGGCAACCCGAGGGACGCGGGGGCTCACGCGGCGCTGGGCACCGTGTACCAGAAGCTCGGGAGGCTGGAGGAGGCCATCGCGGAGTACAGCGCGGCGCTGGCGAGGGATGCGGGGCATCCGGTGGCGCTGGCGAATCGGGGGGAGCTGTACCTGCGCAAGGGGGAGCGGCGGGGCTTCACGGACTTGTCCAACGCGGTGGAGGTGGACCCGCACGGCGAGACGGCGGCGGGGCGGAGGGCGAGGGCGCTGGTGAAGTCCATCACCCTGGCGGCGGTGGAGAAGCTGAAGCAGGACGCCCAGCAGCCGTAGCTGGACGAAGGGGGTGGGGGGAAGTGCCGCCGGCGCTCGGGGGAGTGGCCTGGTGGCGGCTGTCGGCGGGTGGGCTCGGGTGGAGAGGGAACGGGAAATGGGGGAGCCCACCTGCCGGCCGCTTTTTTCACGTCACGGTGGAGGCAGGTCGGCCAGCCGCTCGCCAATGGGGGGATGGCTCTGGCCCTTGAGGACAATCCAGCGGGGGGGCTGGGGGTCCATCTTGTTGACGCGGGCGGCCTTCACCAGCATGCGGCGGAATGCGTCGACGTCGTGGGTGAGGCGCAGCGCATAGCGGTCCGCTTCGCGCTCGCGCTCTCGGGAGAAGGCCCCGGCGATGGGGCCGCCGACGAACAGGACGCCGGACAGCAGGACGGAGAGCAGGGGGAGGGTGCGGATGTCCGCGAAGCGCGTGGTGCCGAACCAGCCGCGCGCGGCGGCCACGCGCAGCAGTCGGTCGATGGCGAAGAGGAGTGCCACCAGCGCCACCGAGGAGGCGATGCGGCCGGGCCACTTCGGCTCGTGCACATGACCGGCCTCGTGGGCCACGGCGGCGAGCAGCTCGTCCTCGGTGAGTTCCTTCAGGATGACGTCGTTGAGGACGATGGTGCGCGTGGGGCCCTGGCCCGCGAAGTACGCCTGGAGCCGGCGCGAGGCGACGGAGGTCTTCTCCACCAGCACGTCGGAGAAGGCGATGTCCGCCTGGGCCATCAGCTCCGTCACCCGCGTGCGCAGGGGCCCCTGGGGGAGGGGCTGCTGCTCGAAGTAGAGCCGGCCCCGGAAGGGGTCCAACGCGGAGGAGACGAGCAGGAGGAGGGCGACGGGCACGCCCAGCACCCACCACCAGCGACGCGTGCGACGGGCCAGCCCGTACATGCCGATGACGAGCGCGGCGACAGCGATTGCGCCCATCAGGGTTCCCTTGAGCAGGTCCCAGGCGAAGGCGGTCGGGGTGTAGTTGGACATGCCGTACTGGTGTTCCCGCGTGTACGCGAACCAGATGTCCACGGGCGCGTAGACGAGCTTCACGAACAGGTCCGTCATCAACGCGAAGATGACGGCCGCGCCCCAGCCCGACTCACCCCACAGCCGGTCCATGGCATTGAAGAAGACGCGGCTGACAGGCGCGGTGCGCAGGAAGCCCAGCCGGCGCTCCAGGCCCGCGGCGGTGGCCGTGGCCGTGCGGAAGAAGGGGCGGACGAGCACGCCCAGCAGCAGCGACAGCACGGCCAGCAGTGCGAAGGGGGCCACCGCGGCCCGGATGTAATAGGGCAGGTGGTAGGCGTGAATCTCCGCCAGTTGCTCGGGCGTGAAGATGGGCTCCATGGGCGGGCCCCAGGCTACGCCGCGCGGCCCCTGGCTGCCCAGTCAGGGGGGCTCCCCCGCTTTACGTATGGGGCTCCTGCTCGGAGGCGGGCGGGGAGGGAACGGGCTCGCCCTCCGCGTCCGCCAGCAGCAGCGCCTTCACCTTGGCGAGGCTCTCACGCGTGCGGTCCACGAAGGCGCTCTGCGAGCCGATGCGCTCGGCCGTCTCCAGGGTGCGCTCGTAGATGTTGATGGACTTGGTGAGCAGCACGCGAATCTTCTTCCGCAGCTCCTGGCGGTAGACGATGGACTCCTCGGCGTTGAGCTCCGAGGGCGCCGGGGAGCTGACCATCTGCGCGTAGAGGTCCTCGTACAGCGCGCCAATCTGCGCGCCCGCGGCGGTGGCCCAGTAGCCGTTGCCCACGCGGATGGAGCGCAGGTAGTGGCCCTGCGCGGACAGGAGCAGCTCCGCCTTGTAGTTGAGGTCCTCGGCGAGCTTGTCGGCGCCCTTCGCCGGGTCCAGCTTCACGTTCTCGTAGTGCAGCCGGTACAGCTCGCCCACGAAGAAGTGAGCCTGCGCGGGGAAGTAGTCGTCCACCTCGTCCTTGTCGGCCAGGGCCTCGTAGGAGGTGATGGCCTTGCGCAGCGTCGCCTCCGCGGCGTCGGTGCGGCCCGCCTCCAGCTCGCAGACGCCCTGCTGCACCCGGGCTTCGATGCGGCGGTTGGCGGGGAGGTCCGCGCGCGCGGCGATGGTGGTCAGCACCGCGAGGGCCTCGTCGTAGCGCTCCAGGTGGTACTGCGTCTCCGCCACGCGGAAGGAGGCGTCGAGCGCGTCACCCTGGCCCCTGGCCGGGTCCGCCAGCTCGGAGAAGCGGTGCCACGCCTCCTCCCACTCCTTGAGGCGCTGGTGCGCGAGGCCCGCGTTGTAGAGGGCCGCGCGACGGTGCTGGCTGTTGGGGTGGAAGTCCACCAGCCGGCCGAAGTAGCGCGCCGCCTGCTTGAAGTCGTTGGCCGCGAAGGCCGACGTCGCCCCGGCGAACAGCTCCTCGTCGTTGAGCTTGTCCAGCTCCAGGTCCGCCGTCACCGTCACGGCGTCGAACTGGAGCTCCTGCTTCACGGGGCCCGTTTCGGAAACCTCCGGTCGCGCGGCGCTGCCCGTCGTCCGACATCCGGTGACGCCCAGCCCCAGGGCGACCACCCACCACCACCGGCTGACCGACATGTACGTTCGCTCGCTTCCCGTCACGGAATGCGCCTCCTGGCCCTACCGCCTCAGGACAACGCCCCGTCCCTTGGAGTTCCCACCGCGTGAGGTGGGCGCGCCCAGTTTAATGCGTCCCCCCGTTCCGCGCCGCCCCGGCCGGTCGCCCTTCGGGCGGGCCCTGGCCGGGTGCCCGGTGTGGGGGCTCAGAAGCTGTCGTCGCCGAGCAGGAAGCGGCCCGTCTGCCAGAGGCTGGTGATGTCGTGCACGTCCAGTCCGAAGCGGGGCACCTGAATCAGGGGGATGCCCGGGCAGGCAGCCTGGAGCTGGGCGATGCCGCGTCCGTCCTGCTCGGCGAGCACCTGCAGCTCGCGCAGCGTCTCCTCCACCTTGGCGCGGCGGGTGGGAGTCAGCGTGGCCGCGTCCTGCCACATGGCCTCGGTGGGCAGCGGGTGGACGCGGTTCACCACCAGCGCCACCACCTCCATGCGGTGCTGCTTCAACAGGGTGCTGAAGTGGATGGCTTCATCCATGCGCTCGGGGTGCGGGCTCGTCACCAGCACGAAGCCCGTGGAGGCGTCCTCCAGCAAGGCCCGCACGCCGCGCGCCCGCTCGCGGAAGCCCTCGTTCATGCCGGACAGCGAGAGCATGAAGCTGGACAGCTCCTGGAGCATCTCCGTGCCGGTGAACTTGGACAGCGCGCGCAGCACGTAGCCGCTGCGGTTGAACAGCGACAGGCCGAACTTGCCAGCCTTCAGCGCGGGGGCCAGCAGCCACTTCGCCGCCTCGTTGTCCAGGAAGTCCAGGACGCGGTTGGGCGCGTCGAGGAAGTCCAGGGCGTGCGCGGTGGGCGGCGTGTCCAGCACGACGAGCTCGTACTCGCCCTTGCGGCGCAGCTCCCACACCTTCTCCATGGCGATGTATTCCTGGCTGCCGGCCAGGGCGGTGGAGAGCGACTGGTAGAAGCGGTTGGCGAGGATGCGCTCGCGCTGCTCGGGCGGAGCGACGCGGGTGATGAGGTCATCCCACGTCTGCTTCATGTCCAGCATCATCGCGTGGAGCGACGCGCGGGCCGTCACGCCCAGCGGCTCCAGCGCGGAAGCCGGCACCTGCGTCTCCGCGTTGCCCAGCGCGGACAGGCCCAGCGAGTTGGCCAGGCGCTTCGCCGGGTCGATGGTGCACACCAGGCTGGCGCGGCCATCCACCGCCGCGCGCAGGGCCAGGGTGGCCGCCACCGTCGTCTTTCCGACACCGCCGGAGCCGACGCAGATGAGGACGCGCTTCTTGGCGAGCGCGGGACCCAGAGCCGTCGTGCTCACTTCTCCCCCATCACCAGTGCTTCGAGGTGGCCCATGACCTGTTCAATCGCGTCCCGCCCGAAGGACGGGAGGTACAGCCGGGGGACGTTGAACACCGGCGCGTGAAGGTTGCGCTCCAGCTTGGTGCCCGCGAGCACCGTCAGCGCGGCGCGGTCGTGGTTCGCCTTCGCCACGTCGTGCAGCTCCGGATGGCCCGCCAGCGCCTCCAGGTCCGCCTCCGTGAAGCGCTCCGGGATGGCCTGGTTGAGCACCGCCGCGTGCGTGCGGATGTGGACCTTGTCCGTCAGCGCGGCGTGCAGCTCCAGCGCCTCGTTCACCGGCATCTCCTCCGGGAGCGCCACCAGCACCGCCGCCGTCACCGACGGGTCCACCAGCAAGTCCCGCATCTTCTGCGCCTCGCGGGACATGGGCCCCTGGGGCACCGTCTGCACCAGCACCTGCGGCACGCTGAGGAAGGAGATGGCGTGGCCGGTGGCCGGCGCATCCAGGACGATGGTGTCGAAGCGCCACCTGCCGTCCGGCAGCTTCTCCTGCAGGTGGTACATGATCTTCCCCAGCAGGACGAGCTCCTGCAGGGACGGGATGAAGCGCAGGAAGTAGCGCACCAGCCGGTTCTCGAAGACCGTTTTGTAGAGGGCCTCGAAGCGCAGCACCATGAGGCCGTACTCGCGCATGGCCTCCTGCGGGCGCACGTCCACCGCCCAGAGGTTCTCCTCCAGCAGCGTGACTTCGGGGCCGGCGGCGGGGTGCTCCAGGAAGCGGCTGATGCGCTCCTGCGTGTTCACCTCGCACACCAGCGTCCGACGCCCCGCGCGCGCCGAGCGCAGGGCGAGCGCCGCGGCAACCGTGCTCTTGCCCACGCCGCCCTTGCCGGAGACGACCCACAACCGCTTGTCCAGGAGCCCTGCCATAAGAGAGCGGCGAACCGTAGGAATCGTGTCTCCAGGAGTCAACGCGTTTGGCCAGGGGGTGTTGCCTGGCTTGACACGTCGCGTTGCCCCCTCGCAGAGTGCGGCGTCTTTTTCCCGACGTCCCGATGGCGGGGAGTGCCCGCGCGGGTGAAGCTCCTGGTTCCCATGCTCAAGAACAACCCGGTGATGAAGAAGCTCGTCGAGACGGGCGAGGAGCGCGTCGGCAAGCTGGCGCAGCAGCTCCTGTCGAACGAGAAGTTCGTGTCGACGGTGCAGACGCTGGTGTCGCGCTCGCTGGCGGCGAAGGGCACGCTGGACAGCGCGCTGCGCTCGGCCCTGTCGGCGATGAACCTGCCGTCCACGGCGGACCTGGAGCAGCTGCGCGCGAAGGTGGACGACCTGGAGCGGCTGCTCGCGTCGGTGGAGAGCAAGGTGGACACCCTGGTGGCGCAGAAGGCGCCGTCCTCGAAGAAGTAAGCACCCGGAAGCGAGCCGGGGAGTCCAAGGCCCATGCGGCGCATCGCCTTCATCAACGAGAAGGGCGGCACCTGCAAGACGACGCTGGCGGTGAACACCGCCGCGTGGCTCGCGCGGGAGCGGGACTTGCGGGTGCTGCTGGTGGACCTGGACACCCAGGGACATGCCGGCAAGGCGCTCGGCCTGGACGTGCGCACGCTGCCTCGCAACGTCTTCCACCTGCTGACCGACGACGCCGTGCGCCTCCAGGACGTGGTGCACCCCTCGGCGGTGCCCGGCCTGGACGTGCTGCCCTCGTACAAGGAGATGGCGGACTTCCCCCTCGTCGTGGCGGGGGACGCGCGACGGGCCCACCGGTTGGCGGATCGCCTGGAGGCCGCGAGCGAGGCGGGTTACGACGCCGTCGTCTTCGATTCGCCGCCGTCCATGGGGCTCACCACGCGCAACATCCTCGTGGCGGCCACGGAGGTGGTGGTGCCCGTGGCGCTGACGTACCTGGCGCTGGATGGCTGCGCGGAGGTGGCGGACACGGTGCGGCAGGTGGGCGAGGCGGAGGGCCGTCCCGGGCTGAGCGTCACCAAGGTGGTGCCCACGCTCTACCGGAAGACGGCCCTGGCCACGGCGATCCTGGACCGGCTTCGGGCGTACTTTCCCGACTCACTGGCCACCACGCCCCTGGGCTACGACGTCAAGGTGGACGAGGCGCAGAGCCACGGGAAGACCATCTTCGAGTATGCGCCCCGGAGCCGAGGCGCGCGGATGCTGGCGGCCATCGCGGCCGAAATCCACGGCGGGCCCGCTCCCCGGAAGCGGAAGCGGGCACCGCGAGCCGGCTAGGGCTCCTGCTTCTTCTGCTGCTCGAACTGCTCGAGCTTCTTCTCCAGCTCTTCCAGCCGCTGGGTGAGCGACTGCATGTCGCGGCCCAGGGCAGGGAGGTTGCCGGTCAGGTTCTCGACGACGTGCTTGACGCGCTCGTCAATCTTGCGCTGCCAGTCCTCGAAGGCGCGCTGGCTGGCCTTCAGCAGGTCGGCGGGAGACAGTCCGCCCGCGGCGGCGGCGGCGGAGTCGGCGGCCTGCTGGGTGTCCTCGATGGCGGCCTCGGGGATGCCCGCCTTGGCGGCCTCCTCGCGACGCAGGAGCTTGTCGAGACGGGATTCCGCTTCCTCTCGGATGGAGGCGACGCGGGGGCTGACCTCTTTCTGGATGAAGCCGGAGATGGATTCGCCAGGGTGGCGGATGATCTCCCGCAGCACCGACAGCGGCATCTGGTTCTTCTTCTTCTCCTCTTCGAAGATGATCTGCGCGAGGGTGACCGACGTCAGATCTTCTTTCGTGCGGTTATCCACAATCCGCACTTCGGTGCCCTCCTTGATCATCGCGGCGATCTCATCCAGCGTCACGTACCGGCTCTCCACGGTGTCGTAGAGTTTTCGGTTCGTGTACCGCTTGATGATCTTCGGCTCCTTGCTCGGAGCGCCTGCTTGCTCGGCCTCGCTCATCGGTCTCTCCGCCCCTTTTGGGCTCGACTCAAAGCCAACTTCCATGTCTGAGTCTCGCAGGGGCGAACCTCGTACCAGAGGGGTTGGAGGCGAGCAAGCAGCGAGAACCCGACTCGCGGTACCCACCCGGTGGCCCTATACTGGTGCCCGCCCCAGGCCTGAATGATCGTCAAGTGCGCGCGGTGCCAGACGCGGTTCAAGATCCCCGACGAGAAGGTGACCGAAAAGGGGGTCAAGGTCCGCTGCACCAAATGTCAGAACACGTTCCGCGTCACCCGCGAACCTGGCGGGGAGGATGCCGGTGCGTCCTCGCCTCCCCCCTCGGCCGGGCAGGCCGACCCATTCGCCGAGTTCGGGGTCGCCCCCGACCCCAAAGGCGTGGAAGTCACGCGCCCCGGCTTCTTCGCCCAGGGGGTCGCGGCCACGCGCGCTCTCTCGGGAGGCTCGCCGTCGGAGAACCCCTCCTGGAACAGCATGGACGGGGAGCTCGACGACGGAGTCTTCCGCGAGCCCACGCGCATCGGTCCGATGCCCCGGCCGCCGCCCCAGGCCTCGGGTTCGCCCAGCGTCGCCACGGCGCGAAACGGGGGCGCCGTGCCCCTGCCGGCGCCACCTGAAGCCGTTCGTTCACCAGTGGACACCTCCACCGGGCTGTACGGTGGCGCGGTGCCTCCTCCCGTCGAGGACGGCGCGGCGGTGGCCTCGGGCGCCGTGCCCCTGCCGGGCTTCGCGCCGGGTGGTTCGGGGCCAGGAGTCGCTTCGCCGCGCGGTGCGTCACCGGGCGCGATGGCGCCTCGGGCCATGCCTCCGCCGCCTCCGTCCGCCGCGCTGCGCCAGGGTGGGAGCGCCGCACCTGCCGCCCGTGGTTCACCGAGCCCCGGCGCGGAGGATCCATTCGCGGACTTCATGTCCGCTCCGATGCCCGGGGGCGCGTTGGATCCGTTCGACGCACTGCCCGCGCCCGTGACGGGGCCGAGCATCGCCGACCGTCGACCCGTGGCTCCTGGTGCGAGGGTGGCTCCGCCGCCTGCTCCTCCCAGCGCGGAGGAGGATCCGTTCGCGTCCATCGACATCGATGACGCGACGATGACGGGGAGCCCCCCGGTCCAGGCTCCTCCTGCTCCTCCCAGCGTGGAGGAGGATCCGTTCGCGTCCATCGACATCGACGACGCGACGATGACGGGACAGCCCCCGTTCTCGTCGTCGGCACCGCCTTCGCGCGGTGCGCCGCCGGGTGCTCCGTCCGCCGCGATGGGGGCTCCGCAGGGCGCCCGTGCGGCCTCGGCGGGAGCCTCCGCGCCGCGTGCCGCCTCGACGGGAGCCTCCGCTCCGCCCTCGGCCTCGGTGGGAGCGGCCGGCGTTGCTGCCGCGCCCCGAGCTGGCTCGGCGGGAGCACCGCTCACCGCATCTCCCGCGCGTTCCGCCCAGGCAGGCGGCGCCTTCCTGGGGCCCGAGGGCGCGACGCTGCCTGGGCGACCTCCGCACCAGGGTGCTGCCCCGTCGGCCCGTCCGGCTGGAGGAGGTGCGGCGCCGTACTCCGCGCCCGAAGATGCGACAGTGCCTGGCCGTCCACCGCTGCAGGCAGCTCCGGGCGGCGCTGACCCGTTCGCGGCCCTCGATCTGGGCGATGCGACGGTTCCCGGTCGTCCACCGCTGCAGGCGGCTCCGGGCGGCGCGGACCCGTTTGCGTCCATCGACATCGATGCGACGGTCCCCGGTCGTCCTCCGCTTCAGGCGGCCCCGGGTGGCGCGGACCCGTTCACGTCCCTCGACCTGGGCGGCGCGACGAATCCCAGCCGTCCTCCTCCGTCCGTCGGCGCGAGCCCCGCAGCGCCTCCGGGCGCTCAAGACCTGTTCGACCTCTCCTCGGACGGCGACTACGGCGAGCACGCGGGCGTTCAGCCCTCCGACACCGGGCGTGCAGCGCTGTTCGGCTCTTCGTCCCACGACTCGCTCGGGCTCGATGACGCCCAGGCGCACTCGACGGGCTCGCTCCTGGACGACGTTCCTCCTCCGGAGGAGGGCCAGGACTTCGGAGGCGTCACCCTGGGCCGCATTGGCGGGGCCGGAGTGGGGCAGCGCGAGGTGCTCGAGCTGGACCCGCAGATGTCCGCCGCGCCCGTGGTCTCCGTGGTCAAGCCCACGGCCCGGCCGGAGGACGTTGGAATCCCTCAGGGCCGCCCGCCGAGCCGCGCTCGCAAGGTGACGGCGCTGCTCGTCAACCTCATGGTGGCCGCGGCGCTCGTGGTGGGACTGGGCGCGGTGGGCAGCGTCTACTTGAGCGAAGGTCGACTGGACCTGTCGGTGCTGTCGCCCGAGAACCTGCGCGCCCTCGTCGTCCCCGCGCCCAAGCCGCTGGTGGCGCTCGATGTCTCCAACGGCCTGTACGAGACGCAGGCCGGCCGCCCCCTCTTCTACGTCCGGGGCGACGTGGAGAACCGGACCGGCGCTGCGACGCACATCCGCGTGCGCGGCGCCCTCTTCGACGGTGACCAGCGCGTGCGCTCCGTCGAGGGGCTCGCGGGCGTGGTGGCCACTCCCGAGCAACTTCACGCCGTGGGCAACGCGGAGGCGGCTGAAGCCCTGCGCAAGCGCCTGGACGCGGGAGCGGTCTCCGTCGCGCCTGGGGCCCGCGCGCCCTTCCTCCTCGTGTTCCACGAGTATCCGGCGGCTCTCGGGAGCTTCCGGCTCGAAGTCTCGGTGGAGGCCGTCCCCGCGCCCGCCGCCGAGGCCGTCCCCGCACCCACCGAGGCCGCGCCGTCCCAGGCCCCCGCCCAGGCCGCGCCCACGGAGTAATCGCCATGCCCTCAGTGGACGACGCACGCAACGTCGCCAGGTTCCTCCACGCCCTGGGTGGAGGCGCCGAGGTGCGCCGCAAGGCGGCCGCGAGGGAGCTGGCCCGTGGAGACCCGTTCGACGCGAACGAGCTGGTGGGGCACCTCATCTCCCTCTCGCGTCAGGGCTGGGAGCCCGCCACCTGCGTGCTGTCCGACTTCCTGGCCGCGCTGGAGCAGGAGGCGGAGCACATCCCCCATGTCACCGAGCTGCGCAGGCTCGCGCACGTGCAGGCGCTCGACACGGTGGCGGACCTGTTCGCCCAGGGCCCCGCGAAGCGGGAGATGCACCCGGACGCCGCCGCGCGCGCCGACGCCAACGCCTTCTCCCAGTCACTGGGGCACCTCAAGCAGCAGGCCCGGCTCACCAGAGACCCCGACACGCTGTCGCGCCTGGCCACCGTCAGCAACCCGTCCGTGCTGCGCAACGTCCTCATCAACCCGCGCCTCACCGAGGACCTGGTGGTGCGCATCGCCGCCCGCCGTCCGGCCCGCCCGGAGCCGCTGCTGGAAATCTGGCGCTCCCCCCGCTGGTCCGTGCGCCACGCCGTGCGCCGCGCGCTCGTCTTCAATCCGTACCTGCCCCCTGAAATCGGCGCGAAGATAGTCCCGCTGCTCAACAGCAGTGACTTGCGCGAACTCCACTCGAGCGCCGCGCTGCACCTGTCCCTGAGAGAGCAGGCCGAGCGACTGCTGGCGGAAGGGGCCGCCTTGCTTCGGCCCACGCCGGAGGAAGCGCCCGAGCCCGCACGCGGAACCCGTCACCTGCACGACTGAACGACCGTGGAAGAGGAAGCGAGCAGCCTAGCGGCGGCGAGTTGAATCGTTCTCGCTGTACTCGGCGTCGGTGGTGCCCCGGCGCGAGGAAGGCAGCGACTTCGCATCGACCAGGTCATCGCCCTTGGACGCCTTGCGGAACGAGTAGACGAACTTGCCCACCGCGTTGCCGAGCTGACCCATCCGGGCGGCCGAGAAGACCACCAGCAGGATGAAGCCGAGGAGGATGAGTTCGCCGAGGTGAAGGCCCAACATGATGAACTCAGAGTGCAGCAAAGGGGTAGGGGAGGCAAGCCGCGCGTCTACCCGCTGACGCCCCTCCGCACTTCTGCTGCGCGGGAAGGCTCATCCAGCGCACACTGCGCCCATGCTCCTGCTTGCCCACCGAGGCGCCTCCGCCGACGCCCCCGAGAACACCCTCGAAGCCTTCACCGAGGCCGCCCGACAGGGCGCCGACGGCGTGGAGCTGGACGCCATGGTGTGCGGCTCGGGCGAGGTGGTGGTCTGCCACGACGAGCGACTGGAGCGGCTGGCGCGCCTTCCCTGGGAGGTGCGCCACACGCCGTGGTGGAAGCTGCGACGCGCGGACGTGGGGACACCCCTGGGCTTCGCTCCGGCGCGCATCCCCCTGCTGGAGGAGGTGCTGGAGGCGCTGCCGCCCCAGTTCGTCGTCAACATCGAGCTGAAGTGCGACCGGTTCGACGACGACGGCCTCTCACGCAAGGTGGCGGAGCTGGTGCGCCGCCAGGGGCTGGCCGAGCGCGTGGTCATCTCCAGCTTCAACCCGCTGTGCCTCTTCCGCCTGCTCGCCGTCGCGCCCGAGCTGCGGCGGGGCTACCTCATCGACCCGGACCGTCGCTGGGGCGTGCACGCGTACGCGGTGAGTCCGCTCGTCTCATCCCACTCGGTGCACCCCTACTACGAGGACTGCACTCCGGAGCGGGTCGCCACCTGGCGCGCCGCGGGGCTGCGGGTGGCCACCTGGACGGTGGACGACGCCGCGAGAGCCCGCGCGCTGGAGCAGATGGGCGTCAGCTACCTCATCACCAACCGGCCCGGCGCGCTGAGAGAGTCCCTGCGCGCCGCGGCCTGACCGCCGTGCCTAGAAGTCCAGGCCGAGCGTGGTGCTGAAGGCGAACACCGCGGGCAGGCCGCGGTCTTCGAGCGCGTTAGGGTTGTCCGCGCGAGGCGTCTCGACGCTGCCGGTGCGCGTGAGCGACAGCTCCGCGCCCAACTGCAGCACGCCGCCGATGAACCGCACGCCGCCGTAGATGCGCTGGTTCACGTTGTCGCCGAAGGACACCTTCGTGTAGCTGTCCGTGCCGGTCAGCGCCGCGCGCGAGTCGCCGCCGAGCGAGTCCTCGTAGCTGCGCGACGGGTCGAAGTCGAGGCGGCTGGTGGTGGCTCCGACGAAGCCCAGGTCCAGGCCTCCGTAGGGCGTCAGCGTCACCATGCCGCCCAGCGGGAACTGCTTGCCCACGCCGATGTCGAGGCCCATCACTGTCAGGCTCAAGTCCCGGGCGCCGAACAGCTTCGTCACGTGCCCGCGCAGGCCCACGTCCGGCAGCCAAGTGAAGCCCTCGTTGACGGCCCACTTCACCTCGCCCGTGGCCACCACCTGGCTGCTCTTCTCCACCCAGCCCACGCGCCCGCCCAGCTCCAGCGAGAAGGGCAGGCCCTTGCGCACGTGGAAGGAGGGGATGAGCACGGTGGAGGGCTGCTCCACGTTCTCCGTGGGGATGCGCACGCTGTCCGGCAGCGACACCACGGACAGCTCCGCGTTGATGGCCCAGGCCGAGTGGCCCGTCGTCTCCGGCGGCATCAGGTTCGCCGAGGTGATGGCGGCGCCCATGACGCGGGCGAAGGCGCGGAAGTTCGCGTTGGCGGCGGCGTTGGTGAGAGCGCCGCCCTCCATGGCCTTGGGGTCGCCAAAGTCCGCGATCCGCAGGTCATTGTCGTCCGCGTATGCGGTCGCTCCCGAGACACACGCCGCCAGGGCGAGCCACCGACTGAACGTCCGCATTCGAGTCACCGCCTCCCGGGAACCCGCCGGCCGGGGGCGCCCCACTGCGGCGGACGCTAACGCCAGCCCGCGAGGAGCGTCAACAAAACGGGCGGCCCTTCCGACGAGTCTCTCAAGGAGAGCCCACCGGAGGGGCCGCCCGGAAGGCGGCTGGCGCGTGTCGTCAGGCGCCTACTGCGGCTGCGGCTTCACCCCGCCGGGGCTCTGGCCCGTCACCTTCTGGGCCACCTCCGCCGGACGGCGGCGGATGACCAGGGTGCGGCGGCTGGCGAAGTCGGTGCTCTCGCGAGCCACCACCAGCACGTTGTTGTTGCCTTCCTTGAGGTTGAACTCCGTGGAGAACTTCAGGGTGTTCGGCTCGCCACCCTTCGGGTCCACGCCCTTGAAGTAGACCTTCTGGTCGTTGACCAGCACGTACACGTCCAACAGGCCGTTGGGGTCCGTCACCACGCCGGACAGGGTGAACTTCTCCCCGTTGGCCACCAGGCCGCCCGCGGACGGGTCCGCGTCCAGCTTGATGTCCGGCGGACGGCGCGTCGTCGTCCACGCCAGCTTCGGCGCGGTGGGCTTGCCCGCCTTCACCTCACGGGCGTCCTGGGCGCGCACGAAGCCGAAGCGGCCCTTCTCCAGCTCCACGCGGTAGAAGCCCTTGTTCGCGGCCTCCACGGGCAGCACCGCCGCGGTGCTCAGCTTCGCCACCGTGCGTCCACCCTCCACCGGCGAGCCGAGGAACTCCGTCTTCTCCGTGACGCGCACCACGCCCTTCTTCGCCTCCAGCGTGGCCACCGGAGCGTCCTTCACGGGCAGCTCCATCTTCTCCATGACGAACTCCTCCAGCGGCTCGTCGATGATGGCCAGCTTCAGCGGGAAGGTGTCGCCCTTGTAGCCCTTCTTCACCTCCACCTGGAACCGCGCCGTCTTCGTCTCGCCGGCCTTCAGCTCGCCCAGCTTGAAGCGACCCTTCTCGATGAAGATGTTCGCGTCCCCGCCATTCTTGATCTGCGTGAACGAGTCCATCGCCACGCCGGGGCCCACGTTCGTCACGTCCAGCAGCACCGCCACCGTCTCGCCGCGCTGCACCGTGCCGTCGCCGTTGCAGCTGGCGCAGTCGTCCACCACCTGCCAGTTGAAGGCGAAGGACGGCCGAGGCAGCTCCGCGAAGTTCAGCTCCGACACGCGCGTCTCCGGCAGCGCGCCCTGGTCATCGAAGAAGCGCACCGTCACGTCGTCGCGGCGGCTGGTGAGGTCCTTGGGCAGGCGCACCTTCACCTTCCAGGACTTCTTCTCGCCCGGGTTCAGCGCGCCGAAGAGGAACTCACGGCGGTCCAGGAACGCGTTGTCGCTCTCCGTCCAGGCGCGCACGCGCTTGAGCGGCTCGGTGCCCTTGTTCTCCGCCGTCACCACCATCTCCAGGAGCTCGCCGGCGTGAATCTTCGTGTCCGGCGTCGGCGTCAGCGTGCCCGTCAGCTGCACGTTCTTCGGCGTGGGACCGGCGCTCCAGTCCACACCCAGCGCGGCGATGGCGGCGTTGATGCGGGTCTCCTCCTCGCGGCGCTTCTGCTCGATGAAGCCCTTGCCCTGCTGGAGCTGCTGCTGCCGGGTGGCCGCCGGGGCCTTCAGCACGTAGTCCCGCGCGAACTGCACCTCGAAGTCCTCCTTGATCTCCTCCTGCGACTCCGCGTCCAGCTGGTCGTCCAGGTCCTCGCCCTGACCGGCCACGTCCAGCAGCGGGTCATTCTCCCCATGCGGCTTCTTGTCAGCGTCCTTGCTCGCGGCGACGGCCTTCGGATCCTTCTTCGGCTCCTCCTTCGCGGCGACGGCCAGCTTCTCCTGCTGCTTGGGGTCCACCTTCAGGTACTTGAGGCTCTCGCGCGGCTTCTCGCGGTCCAACACGTCCTCGCGCTTCTTCGCGACGGTGGTCGAGTCCGGGTTGCCGAAGTGCTGATCCAGGTCCGCCTCGCCCATGGAGCGGCGCGACGCGAACACGTCCACGCGCTCGTCGGTGACGCGGGTGGGGACGAGCTGGATGTCCGGGACGATGCCCACTTCCTGGATGGAGACGTCGCCCGGCGTCAGGTACTTGGCGATGGTCAGCTTCAGC
>NZ_JBLZWL010000097.1:0-126167 GCF_049194865.1 Corallococcus terminator
TCCGCCCCCCTGAGCGGACCGCGCCTCGACTCAAGTCATGTGCGCGCTCGAGAGCGGGCCAGCGCCGCGGCCCGCGCGGGGTCGCGAAGCTGGTCCATCTCTTCTGGCATCAGCCAGTCCACGGGCTCCACCTCGTAGACATCCCGCTGGGCGTCGTACGACAGCACCAGCGCGGGATCTCCCCGCTTGAGCCCGTTCTTCTTCGAGCAGACCACGTTCAAGATGAAGCCCGCCTCGCCGTCCTCGAACGTCGCGTGGCCGTTGCGGTCCGTGACGCCGCCGCTGGAGATGGTGCACACCCGGCCCATCAGCGAGTCGCGACCCGGCGCCTTGCGCGCCACGAAGACGGGGCGCAGCGGCCGCACGGAGATGCCGGAGATCACCAGCCCCGCGATGAAGCACAGGATGCCCACCGTGCTGTTGAGCAGCCACGAGGGCAGCACGCCCCCCAGCAGCGCGTGCGCGGGAGGCGTGGCCAGGAGCGACAGGAACCACGAGAAGAACGAGACGAGGCTCACGGAGACCGTAAGGGGAATGCCCGCGAAGCCCAGCGTGGAGAGGATGCCGCCTTCCATGTGCGCGTCGTGGTCATGCGCGCCCATGGCCTTGCCGCCGCCCTGGATGGCCTCGCCCGCCGCCTTCGCCCCACCCTCCAGCGTCCCGGCGAGGGCCTTGCCCCCACCCTCGAACGCCGCTCCCAGTGCCTTTCCGCCAGATTCGAAGTCGACGTGACCGCCATCGAGCAGGTCGATACCCACTGCTCCGATGATGACGAACAGCCAATAAGTGAGCACCACGCCCATTGCCGTGGTGAAGATCGCGGTCGGAAACGCGAGGATGGCGTCGAAGAAGGGCGTCATCGTCGCCCGGGACTCTAATCGACCCTGATTCTCTCCGAAAACCGCCCCCGTCGATTTCCGGGCCGGACGCTCGCCGAGCCACCGAGCAGAGCCCGCATCGCCCAGCCGCCCTCGGCCGCGCAGCGCCTGGAGGGCCGGGCCTCGACAGGTCCGGGGTCCACCTTCACCCGGACAGAAGGACGATGCCGTCGCCACCACGGCCACGGCGCGAAGGAGGCCCTGCTCCACCTGCTGAAGTCGTCGGGGAGCGCCGGCCCGGCGCGTGATGCGACGCCGGGCCGCCGGCCGTTCGACTCAGGCGGGGACGACCTCCACCACGCTGGGCGGCATGTACGTGGGCAGCACGCGGTGGATGCGCAGCCCGGCCTTCTCCACCAGCGCGGTGTACTCCACCCCGGTGCGCTCCTGGCCGCCCACCAGCACCAGCATGGCCATGTCGTAGAGGTTGCCGAAGTGCGACACGTTGTCGCCCGGAAGCACCGTCTCCACGATGAGCAGCTTCGCTCCCGGATGCATCGCCTCGCGCATGTTGGTGAGGATCTTCAGGCTGCGCTCGTCGTCCCAGTCATGGAGGATCTGCGACAGGATGTAGATGTCGTGGCCCGACGGAATCTTCTCGAAGAAGTTGCCCTCCAGCACCTCGGCGCGTGACGCCACACCCAGGTTCGTCAGGCGCGCGGTGGCCTCCGCCTTGACGTGCGGCAGCTCGAAGAGCGCGCCCCGGAGGTTCGGATGGGACTGGAGGATGTGCGCCAGCAACGTGCCCGTTCCACCGCCCACGTCCACCACGGACTTCGCGGTGGAGAAGTCATACGCGCCCACCACCGCCGGAGCGTTGAGGCTCTGATACGCGGCCATGCTGCCGTTGAAGATGGCCGCGTCCTCCGGGTGCTTGGACATGTAGCCGAAGAAGCTGTCCCCCATGAACTTCTCCACGGAGGGCTGCCCCGTCTTCAGCGACGACACCAGGTCTCCCCACGCCTGCCAGGACAGCAGGTGGCCGTGCGCGCGCAGCGAGCCGTACACCGAGCCTGGGCTGTCCTTGCGCAACATGTTGCCCAGCTCCGTGAGGCCGAAACGCTGGCTCTGCTCGTCCTTGACCAGCACCCCCAGGCCGGTCAGGAGTCGGAGCATGCGTCGCAGCGCCGGAACATGGGTGCCGCTCGCCTGCGCGAGCTCCTCCACGCTCTTGGGCACATCACCGATGGTGTCCGCGATGCCAAGCTCCGCCATGATCTGCAGGCTGCGGGAGACCCAGAAGCCGTAGACCATCTGTGTCATCACGGCTGCGGGCGGAGGTGAGCTGGGAGAGACAGGAGCGGCGTTGATGGGACGAGGTTGCTGGCTCATGCAGGGGGGGACCTTGCGCGGGGGGAGGGAGTGAGACGCGGCAATTCTGGAACCTAAAAGGTAGGCTGTAAAAGCACTATTGGTCAGTTCCCTCGCATTCCCGGCCTTTTGTCGTGCGCGCATACATCAGCCACCGTCAAGCTCTCCCCACAGTGGAGTTGGAGTCACTGCGAGACGCCCTGCTGGGCTCGCGTTTCGTGGCCCGCAGTCCGCTCATGGGCACGTTCCAGGCGAGTCGGGGCTTCGCCTTCATCTTCACACATGAAGGTCGGAGCACCCTGGAGGCGCGCTTCCCGTTCCTGCGCGCATACCTCGCGCGAGTGCTGGCACCGGACAGCGCGCGCGGGCTGCTGCCGTGGCGTGAGCGGTTGTTCGGTTCGCGACAGCCGATACCCAACGCGTTCTATCTGAACCTGCTGTTGCTCGATGCGGGCAAGGGCGTGGGCCGACACATCGATGCGACATTGCAGGGCCCCAGCGGCGTCGCCGATGCCACGCCCCGACACGTGAGCGTGCTGTATCTCCAGATGCCACGGGGCGCGCGCGGCGGCGCGCTTCGGCTGCTTCACGACAACCACCGCGTGGGCGAAGTGCGGCCTCGGCCCGGGCTGCTGGTTCACTTCCAGGGCCATCTCCAGCACGAGGTGCAGCCGTTCCTCGGCGCCCAGGACGACACACAGCGCGCCAGCCTCGTCTGTGAGCAGTACGTCTTCCCGCCAGACGCCCTCGCCCGCCTGCCGGCCTTTCGCATCCAGTCCAAGGCCGGCTTCGCCGCCTATCTGGATGCGCAGCGCGAGCGCCGCGATACCTGAAACATCTGAAATCTCGGCAAGGCCGTGATGTCGTCGCCGCGCGGGTCGCTCGGATGCCCGGCGTCCTTGCGTCGGCCCTGGGCTCGTCTCCCGTCTCCTGAGAGTCGTGGGTGGTGGGGGCCCCAGTTTTGAGGGCTCCCGGGTCTGTCCTGTGCCGGGTTCAAAGCACGGAGAGACTGAGAGACAATGATTCGCCGTCTCGATGGGGGGCGGACCGATTCGTCGTTCAGGAGGCACCGTGGCTGTCGATCCGCAGGGCACCGATGTTCAGCGCTTCATCCAGGAAGACCCCGGGGGACCGCTGGTGATGATGAACCTGGTGCGGTTCAAGGAAGGGGGCCGGGCCTCGTTCGCGGAGTATGCGAACGCCATCATGCCTTTCATGATCAAGGCGGGCGCCCAGCCGCTCTATGCGGGCGACGGCTCCACCGCGCTGGTCGCCGAGCCGGGGCAAAGCTGGGACGCGGTGATGATTGTCCGCTACCCGAGCCGCGCCGCGTTCCTCCAGATGGTGAACGACCCCGACTACCAGCGCTTCAGCCACCTGCGCACGGCCGCGCTGCACGAGGCGGTGATGCAGGCGACGCTTCCCTGGGCGGCATCGCCTCCTTGAGCTTCGCGCGGACTCAACGCCCGGCGACGAGGCGCAGGTCCGCGGTGGGCACGAAGCCAGGCGGACGTCGGTGCCGCGTGGCCTGCTCATACGCATGGGCGAGCTTGAGCAACGTGGGCTCGCTCCATGCTCGACCGATGAACGACAGCCCCACGGGCAGTCCGCGCACGTAGCCCGCGGGCACGGTGAGGGTGGCGTAGCCGGAGACGGCGGCCGGCGTGGAGCTGCTGCCCAGCCAGTGGTCTCCGTTCACCAGGTCGATGAGCCCCGGAGGCGCCTGCGTGGGCGCGACGAGTGCATCCAGTCGGTGCTTGTTCATCACCGCGTCGATGCCCTGCGCGCGAGACAGCTTGCGGCTGGTGGCCAGGGCCTTGAGGTACTTCGCGTCGGAGAGCGGCCCGCGCGCCTGCGCCTGACGCAGCAGCTCCTGGCCGAAGTACGGCATCTCCACGTCCTGGTGCTCCTCGTTGAAGCGGATGAGGTCCCCGAGCGTGCGCAGCTTCGTCCTGTCTCCCAGGCTCGCGAGCCAGGCCTCCGTGCCGGCCTTGAACTCGTACAGCAGGACCTCGAACTCGGGGTCATCCAGCTTGGGTGCGTTGGGGATGGAGGCCGGGTCCACGAGGATGGCGCCCTTGGACTTCATGACCTCCAGGGCCTGCTCCATCAGCGCGTCCGTGGCGGCGTGGTAGCCGAAGAAGCGCTCGCGAGGAACGCCGATGCGCGCGCCCCTCAGCCCGTCGGCGTCCAGGAACTTCGTGTAGTCGAGCCCCGTGCGACCCTTGCTCGCGGCCGTCGCCACGTCGGCGGCGTCGACTCCGGCGAGCACGGTGAGCAGCGCGGCGGCATCCGCCACCGTGCGCGTCATCGGGCCCGCGGTGTCCTGGCTGTGGGAGATGGGGATGATGCCCGAGCGGCTGACGAGCCCCACCGTGGGCTTGAGCCCCACGAGCGAGCACGCCGCGGAGGGCGACACGATGGAGCCGTCCGTCTCCGTGCCCACGGACACGACGCACAGGTTCGCGGCCGTGGCGGCGCCCGAGCCCGAGCTGGAGCCCGAGGGAGACCTGTCCAGCGCGTAGGGATTGCGGCACTGGCCACCGCGTCCACTCCAGCCGCTGGCGGAGCGCGTGGAGCGGAAGTTGGCCCACTCGCTGAGGTTCGTCTTGCCGAGGATGACGGCGCCCGCCGCGCGCAAGCGCTCCACCACGAACGCATCTCGCGAGGGCACGGCGCCGACGAGCGCGAGCGAGCCCGCGGTCGTCTGCATCCGGTCCGCCGTGGCGATGTTGTCCTTGATGAGCACGGGGATGCCGTGCAACGGACCGCGCGCGCCCTTCTCCTTGCGCTCCTGGTCCAACGCCCGCGCGATGGCGAGCGCGTCCGGGTTCAGCTCGATGACGGAGAGCAGCGGCAGCGAACCGGTGCGGTCCATGGCCGCGATGCGCGCCAGGTAGCGCTCCGTGAGGCCGTGCGCGGTGTACGTCCCTTCGCCCATGCCGGCTTGAAGGTCGGCGATGGTGGCCTCCTCCAGGTCGAAGCGACTGGCTGAAGGCGCGGCCTGGCCCTCGGGGTTCGCGGAGACGTCGAGCGAGGACAGGGCCGTGACGGCGGCCGTGCCTCCGAGGAAGGCACGACGGCTCATTTCCCAGGAACGATGACCGGGCGGCGTGGGCTTTTTCATGGGGGCGTGCGCAGTACAGCAGTGGCGCATGGCTTGTCGCAAGCGAGGCGGCCCCGGACGCGGAAGTCCCGCGCGTCGCGCACGCTCCTGTTACGGTGCCAGGCCGACATGGCCTCGAATCTGACGCTTCTCGCGGGACCTGACGCGCTGCGGCTCTTGCGGGCGCGAGGGCTGCGCGGTGACGACGTGGATGTCGTTCCTGGGGCTTCTGGTGGCCCCAAGTGGTTGGTGCTGGCGGGGTTGGATCGCGCCCTGTTCGGCGAGCTCTTCAAGGGGCGCACCCGACCCCTGCATCTGATTGGCAGCTCCATCGGGAGCTGGCGGCTGGCGTGTCTGGCCCAGAACGACCCGGTGTCCGCGCTGCGCCGCTTCGAGGCGGCGTACATCGACCAGCGCTATCCGCCCAAGCCCTCCCCCGCCCTGGTGAGCGAGACGAGCGAGCGAATCCTCGACGCGCTCCTGGGTGACGACGGCCTGCAGGAGATCCTCCACCACCCGTGGGCGCGGCTGCACATCGTCACCGCGCTGTGTCGCGGACCCATGGGCGTGGAGCATCCCCGCGTGCAGCTCCTGGGGTTGGCGCTGTGCGCCATGGGCAACGTGGTGAGCCGCAAGAGCCTGAGCCTCCACCTGCGCCGCGTCATCTTCGACACGGCGGGAGACACCAGCCCCTTCACGCGCCAGAAGGACCTGCCCTCCGTCCACCTGCCCTTGACGGCGGAGAACCTGAAGCCGGCGCTCATCGCCTCGGGCTCGATTCCGCTGGTGCTCAGCGGCGTGCGCATCCCCGGCGCGCATCCGGGCGTGTACCGGGATGGCGGCGTCATCGACTACCACCTGGACCTGGACTTCGGTCCCGGTGAAGGCCTGGTGCTGTACCCGCACTTCTATCCGTACGTGGTGCCCGGCTGGTTCGACAAGGCCCTGCGCTGGCGACGGGCGCGGCCGGAGAACTTCCGGAGGGCGCTGCTCATCTCCCCTTCCCCGGAGCTGGTCGCGAGGCTGCCCGGTGGAAAGATTCCGGACCGCATCGACTTCGAGCGGATGACGGACACCGCGCGCATCCGCGCCTGGAACCAGGTGGTCGCCGAGAGCGAGCGGATGGGAGACGAGCTCCAGGAGCTCATCGCCACCGGTCAGCTCGCCGAGCATGTGAGGCCCCTCTGAGCACGGGGCCACGCGCCTCACGGGCGTGACGGCGGGGCTTCATTCTCGAGCTGGACCTGGTCCAGGTAGCACCAGCCCCAGTTCTCACCGGGCTCCAGCGAGCGGATGAGCGGGTGTGCCGTGTCGTGGAAGTGCCGCGTCGCGTGCTTGTTCTTCGAGTCGTCGCAGCACCCCACGTGGCCGCACGTCATGCACAACCTCAAGTGCACCCAGGTGTCGTGGAGCTTGAGACACTCCTCGCAGCCCTTCGTCCGGGGCCGCACGGGGCGCAGTTGATCCAGGTGGCCACAAGGGCCCGTGCCCTCCTTCGGATGGAACTCGATGGTGGCCTGCGGGTCGATGAGCTCCGCCGCCGTGCGCGGTGCGGTGGGAGCCGGCGAGGAGGTATCCACCTCCACGCCCTCCGGGGGTGGCGCGCGGAACAGCTCGGCGCCGCGCTCGAAGACGGAGACCGCGCCCTTGAGGACCAGCTCATCCCCCGACTCGAAGCGCAGGTGGGGTCCCACCTGTGACAGCAGCGCTCCGTCCCTTCGCAGGGACAGGACCTGGAGCGCGCCCCCCGCGCGCTGGACCAGCGCCTCCACCGTCATCCCGACGACGGGCGCACCGGGGCGGACCGTCACGCGGCGCGAGCCGAGGCAGTCATCTTCCAGCGCGCACACGAGCAGGGGCTTCTCCAGGGAGCCCGACAGACGCAGCGCCGCGTAGCCGGAGCGCCGCACGGCGTCCTCGTGGTCCTCGATTTCCTCCGGCGACTGTCGGTAGTCCTCGAGCACCGAGGACAGCACGGCCACCAGGCTCTCCAGCTCCTCGCACACGACGACATCCGCGCCGGCCGTGCTCATCGGCTCCACGTCCGCGACGGTGCGGACGCGCGCCACCAGTCGCAGCGTCGGGTTCTCCATCCGCGCCACGGCCACCACGCGGTGGGCCATGGCGACCTCGTCATCGACCACCATCAGGAGCTTCGCGCGCTGGATGCCCGCGACGCGCAGCGTGCGCTGACGCGCATAGTCGCCGCGCAGCACCGCCATGCCCTCGGCCTCCGCCTCGTTCGCCCCCTGGGGACTCAAGGTGGTGACCAGGAACGGGATGCCCGAGCCCCGCAGCACGCGCGACAGTCTGCGCGCCCCGTCTCCATAGCCCGCGACGATGATGTGGTTCTCGAAGCGGGCGAAGGACTCCGCCGCGAGCGCCTCGGACTCATCCGTCGTGGGGCTCTCCTGCGCCATCGCGCGGTGACCTCTGCGGGTGAGCCGACCGCCCGCCCAGACGCCCAGCCGGGACAGCAGCGGCGTGAGCACCATCAGCATCACCGTGGCCGCGATGAAGGCCTGGGAGCCCTCGGGGAGTCCCGCTGGAAACAACCCCAGCTTCCGGCCGCTGCGCTCCAGCACGAAGGAGAACTCCCCCACCTGGGCCAGGAGCAGCGCGCTCTCCACCGCCACGGGTGGTCGATAGCCGAGCGCCAGCACGCTGATGCCCGTCGTCACCGCCTTCACGACGAGCACCGCGACGATGGCCAGCAACACCTCGGGCAGGTGCGCCACGAGGAAGCCCACGTCCAGCAACATGCCCACGGAGACGAAGAACGTGGCGCTGAAGAGGATCTGGAGCGGGAGGATCTCTCCGAAGGCGTGTTCACTGAAGCGGCTCTCGCTGACGACGAGGCCCGCGAGGAAGGCCCCCAACGACACGCTGACGCCCGCGAGGCTGGTGAGGTATGCGGTGCCGAAGCACACGGCGATGACGGTGAGCAGGAACAGCTCCGGCGAGCACGTGCGGGCCACCACCTCCAGCAGCCGGGGCATCAGTCGTCGCGCCACCACCAGCACCGCGATGATGATGCCGATCGCCTTGGCGAACGCCCACACGAAGTGAAGCGGTGTGTCCCCCTTCCCCGCCAGCACTGGAACGAGCAGCACCATCATCACCACCGCGAGGTCCTGGAAGATGAGCAGCCCCAGGGACACCTGGCCCACGTCGGACGACGTGCCTCCCCTGTCTCCGAGCAGCTTGAGGACGATGGCGGTGGAGGACAGCGCCACCAGGAAGCCGGTGAACAGCGCGGGGCGCCACGCCACGCCGAACAACATCAGCAGGCCCATCATCCCCACGGAGGCCAGCCCCACCTGGAGCCCTCCTCCTCCGAACAGGAGCAGCTTGAGGCGGGACAGCTTCTCCAGGCTGAACTCCAGCCCGATGCTGAACAGCAGCAGGATGACGCCCAGCTCCGCGGCGGAGTTGACCAGCTCCAGGTCCTTCACCAGGGCCAGGGAGTTGGGTCCAATCAGCGCGCCCGCGAGCAGGAAGCCGACGATGGGCACCAGCCGGAAGCGATGGCCCACGTAGGCCATCACCGCGCCCGCGGCGATCAGGATGACAATCTCCTGCAGGAACGGCGGCGCGGCGGAGGCGAGAGGGAACATGGACGGAGGGCGGCGGCCCGGCCGGGCCACACGCGCGCCGAGCCTGCCCCAGCACGAGAGGCCGCCAGCGCGCCGCGCGGCGGATTCGTGCACCAGTCACCTTCACCACCCCGCCAACGGCGCCGGAATGAGCAACGGCCGACACCCTCGCGAGAGGATGCCGGCCGTCGGACTTCGAGAGCTCTCAGGACCGCTGAAGCGAGTGGTGTGCCTCCGGGTGCGGGCCTGTCAGGCGCCCGTCCCCGGAGGGAGCCGCCTCCTCGAAGGGAGGCGGCGTCCGACTCAGTTCAGGCGGCGACGACGGTGCAGCAGGCTGAGGAGCGCCAGGGCAAGCATGCCCGCCGGAGCACCCGCGCCCGTGGACGAGCAACCACCACCATCATCCGGGGTGGCCGTGGCCTCCACCGTGACGCTGTGGGTGGCACCCTTGGAGTCCTTCACCGTCAGCTTGAACGAGAACGTGGCGCTGTCGTCATCCAGCTCCGGAACGTCCACGCTGAGCACCGCCTTGGTCGACTCGTTGAGCGTGACGCCCGGGCCGCCCGTCTGCTCCCACTTGTAGGTCAGGACATCGCCATTCGCGTCGCTGGAAGCCGAGCCGTCGAGGGTCATCGACGTCTGGCTGCCATTGAGGATGATGCGAGCCTTGGCCACCGGCGCCGTGTTCTCCACCGGCGCGGCGGTCACGGTGATGACCACCAGGGAGGCCGTGCTGCTCGCCGCCCCGTCGCTCACCACCAGGCTGAACACCAGGTCACGATCAGCCGTCACCGCAGGGGCGGTGAAGCTGGGCTGGGCCGCCGTGGCATCGGACAGCGCCACCGTCGGGCCGCTGACCTGCGTCCACGCGTACGTCACCGGAGTGGAGTCCGGATCGCTGCTCGCGCTGCCATTCAGCGTCACGGTGGCGCCAGACTGAGCGGAAGCCGCCGCGCCCGCGTCCGCCGTGGGAGCACGGTTCACGTTGCGCACCGTCACCGCCACATCCGTGGTCACAGAGACCGTGCCATCCGACACCGTCACGCGGAACGACAGCGCCGCGTTGGCATCCACTTCGCCCGCGTCGAACGTCGCGGTCGCGGTGTTGGCGTTCTGCAGCGTCACGTTGGTGCCCGTCAGCTGCGTCCACGCGTAGGTCAGCGTGTCGCCGTCCTCATCCGAGGCATGGGCCACGAGGGAGACAGTGCTCCGCTCATCGGCCGTCACCGCGGACGCGGTCACCACCGGAGCCCGGTTCGGGATGTCCGTCGGGTTGATGGTGATGACCACCAGGGAGGCCGCGCTGATCGCCACCCCGTCACTCACGACCAGGCTGAACACCAGGTCGCGCTGCGCCTGCACCGAAGGAGCGGTGAAGGACGGCTGGGCCGCCGTGGCGTCGGACAGCGCCACGGACGGGCCGCTGACCTGCGTCCACGCGTACGTCACCGGAGTGGAGTCCGGATCGCTGCTCGCGCTGCCATCCAGCGTCACAGTCGTACCGGACACGGCGGAGGCCGCCGCACCCGCGTTCGCCGTCGGCGCGAGGTTGACGTTGAGCACCGTCACCGTCACGTCGTGGGTAGCGGTCTCCGGACCATCCGTCACCGTCACCCGGAACGTCAGGGTGCCAGTCGTGGTGACCTCGGGGGCCGTGAAGGTGGCCGTCGCGGTGGTCGCACCGGACAGCGTCACCGCCGTGCCGGTCAGCTGCGCCCAGGCGTAGGTCAGCGTGTCACCGTCCGGGTCCGTCCCGAAGGCGGTGAGCGTGGCGGGAGCGCGCTCGTTGACCGTGACGGCAGAGGCCGTCACCGCCGGGGCGCGGTTCACCGGGTTGACCTGCACGTTGACCGTGTCGCTGGCGGTGGAGCTGCCGTCGCTCACCGTCAGGCGGAAGGTCAGCGTCTCACCGGTCGCCGTCTCCGGCGCGGTGAAGGTGGCGATGGCCGAGGTGGCGTTGGTGATGCCCACCGGCGTACCGGCCGTCTGCACCCAGGTGTACGTCAGGGTGTCGTCATCCGCGTCGCTCGCCGAGCCGCTCAGCGTGGCCACGGCGCGCTCGTTCACGGAGCCATCCAGGCCCGCGTTCACCGTCGGAGCGCGGTTGATGTGGAGCACGTTCACCGTCACGTCCTGCGTGGCGGACGCCGTGCCATCCGACACCGTCACCCGGAAGGTGAGGACGGCGTTGGCGGCCACTTCGCCCGTCGCGAAGGAAGCGTTCGCGGTGTCCGCACCGGACAGCGTCACCGCCGGGCCGGACAGCTGCGTCCACTCGTACGTCAGGGTGTCACCGTCCGCATCCGAGGCCGTGGCCGCGAGGGTGGCGGTGCTGCGCTCGTCGACCGTCACCGACGAGGCGGTGACGACGGGGGCGCGGTTCACGTCGCGGATGACCACGTCCACGGTGTCGTTCACGCTGACCTTGCCGTCGGAGACGGTGAGGCGGAACGTGAGCGTCGTGTCGAAGTCCACCTCGGGGGTCGCGAACGTGGCGGAGGCCGCCGTGTAGCCCGTCAGCGCCACCGGGGTGCCGGACACCTGCGTCCAGAGGTAGGTGATGCTGTCGCCGTCCGCGTCGCTCGCGGAGCCGGACAGGGTGTAGCTGCCACGCTCATCCGCGGCGCCGTCCAGGCCCGCGTTCACCGAGGGAACGCGGTTGACGTTGAGGATGCGCACCGTCACGTAGTCCGTGGAGGTCAGGCTGCCGTCGCTGACCACCAGGCGCAGGACGATGTCGCGGTCCGACGCCACTTCAGGGGCCGTGAAGGTCACCGTGGCCGTGTCGGCACCGGACAGCGTCACCGCCGAGCCGGAGAACTGCGTCCAGGTGTACGTGAGCGCATCGCCGTCGGCGTCCGTCGCGCTGCCCGCCACCGTCACCGCGGTGCGCTCGTTGACGATCTGATCCGCACCGGCGTTGGCCACCGGAGGACGGTTCAGACACACGTTGTCGTCCGCCGCCAGCGCGGTGAACGGGGTGTTGTCGATGCCGCTGAAGGACAGGTTGTCCAGCGCCCAGCCCGTCGCGCCGACGGCGTTGTCGGTGCCGATGCGGAAGCGGATCTGGACCGTCTGGCCAGCGTACGTGGTGCCCAGGTCCAGCGACGCGGCGTTGAGCGTGGGGAAGTTCGCGCTCGTGCCGACGATGGCCTGCCGACCCTGCAGGGGGTTCAACACGCCCGGAGCAGTGTCCAGCACGCCGCCGTACAGGGGGCCACCGATGTCAATCCACGTCTGACCATTGTCCTGGGTGAGTTCGATGACGGCGCCGTCGTAGTTGAAGTCCTCGTCGGCTTCGAAATCGTAGGCGTGGTCGAAGCTGACGATGAACGGCGCGGTGGCGCTCACCTGGAGCGGCGGCGTCTTCAGCCAGAAGTCCGTGGGGACCCCCAGGTCCTCGCCGAAGAAGGCGCGGTCGACGTACGCCTCGTCCAAGTAGATGAGCCCGAAGTAGGTCTCGATGATGCGCGGCGCCTCGCTGGACTCCAGCTCCCAGGGGAGCGTCGCGGGGTTGGACTGGACGGTCTCCGTGCGGCTGCTCTCCGGAACCTCGTCGTAGTTGGTCATCGCGGCCAGCGATGCGATCACGTCGCCAGGGCTCGCCTGGTTCTCATCGCGGAAGGAGATGATGAACTCCGCGACGGAGCTCGGCGCGGCGCCCGTCAGCGTCACGGGCAGCGACACCGTCGTCTCACCGAAGACAGGGATCTCCGGCAGCCGGACAAAGCCCCCGTTGCTGATGACGACACCACGCGTCGGCGAGAAGATGGTGACGGAGCCATTGCGCGCGGGGTGCGAGCCGGTGTTCGCGATGGTGACGACGACGCGGCCCGTCTCACCATTGTCGAGCACGCCGTCGCGATCACACGAACTGGTAGGCAGGTCGTCGGACAGCGTCGCGCCCACGAGTCCCAGGGCGGGACCGGTGCGGAAGCTCTCCACCACACCCTCGTGGTTGGTGGAGACGTAGGACGGGCCCACGGCGCCGACACCGGCACCGCGCTTGGCGAAGGCCACCCACAGGCGCTCGGCATCCGCGGGGTCCACGGCATAGGCACCCGCGAGGATGGCGTCACGAGCCTCCAGGAAGGTGGGCGCGAACGGCGTCTGCATGTATCCCAGGACGATGTACTGCTTCATCCGGTCCTGGGCGACCTGGAACGGGTGCACGCGCAAGAGCGACGTATAGGCCTCCCAGAGCATGGTGGCCCACACCTCACCGGAGTTGTGGAACTGCGAGTTCACGCTGGCGTTCGGGAGGATGGGCGCCGTGGTGGGCAGGGGCGACGAGTTCGAGATGTGGCGGAACGTCAGCGCGTTCTTCGCCATGTCGGAGGAGTACGTCACGCGGCGGATGCCGTAGAACGCGCTGTCGGGAGAGCTAGCGCCGTAGCGCGGGGCGAACTCGGCGGCGCCGTACGCGCCCGTCCAGTTGGGATTGGAGGGGACGTTGATGTCCTCCGGCCGGGTCACCATGAGCAGCGCGTGGAAGTCAGCCCAGCCCTCACCCATGGAACGGCCCTGTTGGTTGACCAGACCCGAGGAGTTCAGGACGAGGCGGTTGCTGATGTAGTGCCCCCACTCGTGCGCGACGATGATGTTGTCGACGGTGCCGTCCGGGCCGATGCTCGGCGCGCGGAACATGCGCACGTTGAGGCTCGGGGCGTTGCGGAGCAGGTTGCCATCCGCCAGGGTGATGCGCAGCAAGGGGATGGTGATGGTGGCCGAAGTGCCCCCCATGTCCGCGACAGGGCCGGCGGCATTGTCGGCGATGATCATGCCCCGCGCGCCCGCGGCCTGGGCCACGGTGGCCTTGACGAGGAAGTCGCAGTTACCGCGGTCGATGAGGACGATGTTGCCAGCCACCGCCGCCGCGTTGGTCAGCGCGGTGCAGCCGTCCGTCGGGGACGTTCCGGGCGCGGTCACGCCATCCAACCCGATGACGACGTCGCCCACCATGTCGAACACTTGAGCGCCCATGCCCGACGCGATACCGACGGCATAGGTACCCGCGACGTTGGCCGGGGCATTCACCGTCAGATTCGCATCGCGGGGGCCGCTGAAGCGGTACATCTGCATTTTCGGCGGAAAACCATCCGCCGGCGTCGTCATGTTGGCGTTGTCCATCCCGCTGTAATCCTGCGCCTGCGCCAGGAGGGGATCGCTTCCCAAGCCGCCACGCCCGAAGTTGTCGGACTGCGCGTTGCCCGCGGACTCGTCGAACCCGGTGTCGTAGTACCAGTCGTGCAGCCAGTTGTTCAGGAAGAACAAGCTGGTCGTCGCCGCGGAGATCTGCTCGGCGTTGGCGTTCGGCTGGATGTCGAACAGCATCGTGCGGTCGAACACGCCAGGAGCCGTGACGGTGGGGCGAAGGTCGCCCTCGTTGTAGTTGTCCGGAGCCACGAGGTCCGCGTACGCGTCCACGTTGTTACCGGTCGTCACCGTGGCACCGGCCGGCAGCCACGGGTCGTTCTGGCTGAAGGGCGCGTTCTGCAGGGTGACGAGCGCGGGGGGAACGAACGCGGGCCGGAAGCCCGTCGGCGCACCGTCCGGGTGCGGCGTGGCGTTCGTGCCCGCGGGGCCGTCGTGAGGCGTATACGGGGGGGTGGAGTCCGCGAAGACGCGGTAGCTGAAGGCGGCCTGCTCGCGCAGGTCCTTGCGAGACAGCACTCGGCCATCCAACGCGGAGATGACGTACGAGTAGGCGTCCGAACCGACACTGTCCACGCGGCCGGTGAAGACCTCGACGTAGTACGCGGGCACCAGCGTGTTCGGCAGCTCGTAGTAGACCTGCTTGGCACGGGCGGGCTCGCGGAGGCCCGCTTCCTGAGGCCGCGCGTACGAGGCCAGGGTGTAGTGCGTGTAGCGCCCCGTGGACTTCGCGCTCTTCACTTCCGCCAGCAGGCTGCCGTCGAGCGCCGAGCCGGTGACATCCTGGTAGGCGGCGGCGATGGCGGACTTCGCGGACAGCTTGAACCGCAGGCGCTCGGGGACGGTGTGCGACTCCGTCACGTGCTCGGAGATGGTGCCGGAGATCGACACCAGCTCGTTGTTCTTGTTCAAGAGCATCCGGAGGCTCTGGCGGAACACCTCGACGCCGGAGAGCTCCTGCGCCACGGTGACGACCTTGACGCCCGCGGTCAGCTCCTTGACACCGGAGACGCGCGCACCGGCCGCCTCGAACGACTTCACGCCGTACATCGCCGTGTAGTCGTTGAGCTGGGCGAGGGCCGCCTGCGCCGGCGCCATGCTGGCGTACTGCGCCTTCAGCTTGTTGTTCGTCTGAGCGCCACCATTGGCCCACAGGAAGCGGGGGGCGCCGGTGTGCTCGTCGCGGTGGGTGACACGGACATTCGTGTCGGCGTCCACCGGCTTGAAGCTCGCGGCGGTGCGGCTCGCGGGCTTCGCCTCAAGGAATGCGTCGTAGTTCGGCAGCGTCCTGGCGAAGGAGCCGGTACCTGAAAGTACCAGCGCCAGGCCGGACAGCTTGGCAACCAACCTTCTCACGTGGGGGTGCTCCCATGGGATTGCGCGGGGTGGGAGCCGCCCGGGAGACCCGATACGTCGCTTTCCGACAATCTCGCCGGAAGTTCAGGTCTGTTCTGATTGGCTCCCAGGTGACAATTTGTCACCTGTTGGAGAGATTAGTGCCTTTACTGATGTAAGTTGAAAGGCGACATCGCGGTTTTTTCTACGATGGCGGGAGATTTCCGTATCCACGGGAGACTCGTCCGGAAAGATCCCCAGGCAGAACAAGGGTCTGCAATGTCCGTGGGCCACATTCCAGTGCTGACGGACCTACCCTGGTTCTCTGGTGTCAAGCCAGACAGGACGCGGAGTCCAGGTGGCTGTCGAGCCCCGGACAATCCACCTCGCGAGCAGCCCCCCTCCCCTGCCCGGAGCAAACCCAGCACGTGAGGAGCAGGCGCGCGCGGCGAGCGGAGGCACGAGCGCACCAAAAGAGAAAACCCCGGCCACCATCTCTGGCGACCGGGGTCTTCAACCTTGCGGCGCCTCTGAAGCCAGACAGGCTTCAAAAGACACCAAGTTGCGGGGGCAGGATTTGAACCTGCGACCTTCGGGTTATGAGCCCGACGAGCTACCAGGCTGCTCCACCCCGCGACATGTTGTGTTTGCCAATAAACACCAGAGGCCCGGCTTTCTATTCTCCGGGCCTCTGGCATTCCTAATTGCGGGGGCAGGATTTGAACCTGCGACCTTCGGGTTATGAGCCCGACGAGCTACCAGGCTGCTCCACCCCGCGTCAGCGGCGAGGGAGGTAGTACCGCCCCTCGCCGTGGACTGCAACATCTATTTCCCGCGAACCCGAACACGCTTCAAACGTGCTCGGTCGCGGTGAATCACTTGCCGAACTTGCTGAAGAGATCGGCGAGCGTGCCGAAGCCCTTCTTGCCAGCGGCGACACCCTGCGGCTGCTGCGTCTTCTGCCACTCCTCCACCTCGGCACGCTCCTCGGCGCGCACCGCGGCGGTGACGGACAGACGAATCTTGCCGGAGGCGTCGATGTCGAGAATCGCCACCTTCACCTCCTGACCGAGCGCGTAGTGCTTGCGCAGATCCGTGCCGCGCTCGGTGCCCGTCTCGCTGGCGGGGAGCAGACCCTTGCCACCCGGGAACTGGAGGAACACGCCGTAGGGCTCGATGCGGTCCACCTTGCCCACGACCACCTGCCCCGCCTTGGGACGGGGAGCGGCCGGAGCCGAGGGCGCGGTCTTCTCGGCCGCCACCGGAGCCGTGCGCTCCTCGGGAGGACGCTGCGCCTCCTCCTCGGTGATGCGGCGCAGGCCGATGCGCTTGTCGTTCGCGTCGATCTTCTCGACGGCGACCCAGATGGTCTCGCCTTCCTTCACGACGTCGCGCGGGTGCGCGATGCGGCGATCGCTCAGGGCGGAGATGTGGACCAGGCCGTCCACGCCGGGACGCAGCTCCACGAAGGCGCCGAACTGCTGGAGGCGGACGACCTTGCCCTGCAGGCGGTCGCCCTCCTTGATCTCGGAGATCGCCTTCTTGAACGGGTCCTCCTGCCGCGAGCGCATGGACAGCGTGATGCGCTCCTTCTGCTTGGTCTTGTCGGGCGAGTTGGGCTGCGCGGCCTCCATGCGCAGGATCTCCACCTCCACCTCGTCACCGGACTTCACCACGTCGCTGGGGTGACCCACGCGCGTGTACGAGAGCTCGGAGACGGGGATCATCCCCTCCACGCCGCCCAGGTCCACGAACACGCCGAAGTCGCGCACGCCAGAGACCTTGCCCTTGACGATGCTGCCCTGGGACAGGGTCTTGCGCGTCTCCGAGGCGAGCTGGCGCTGCTCGTCCTCGAGCAGCGAGCGGCGCGACAGCACCACGTTGCGGTCACGCACTTCCGTGACGCGGAACTTGAGCTTCTCGCCGATGAACTGATCCGGCTTCTCCACGTAGCGCAGGTCCAGCTGGCTGATGGGGCAGAAGGCGCGCTGGTCGCCGATGGCGACCTCGACGCCGCCCTTGTTCACGCTCAGCACCATGCCCTCGACGGGCATGCCGGAAGCGCGAGCCTCGGCCAGCATCGCCATGGACGCACTGCCCTTGGCCAGCGCGCGGCTCAGGACGATGCCCTTGGCACCCACCTCGATGACGTGCGCCTCCAGGCTGTCGCCGACGCCGAAGCGCAGGATGCCCTCGTCGTCCTTGAGCTCGCGCAGCTCAATCATCGCCTCGCTCTTGGCCGAACCCTCCAGCGACACGAACGCGGTGTCCGCGCCGAGCTGGAAGATGGTGCCCTTGACCTTCTCGCCCAGGCGCACGCCCCGACGACCCGGAGCGCCACCGTCCTTGGCCTGCGCCTCGAACATCTCGGCGAAGGACTGGGACTCGGGGACCTCCTCGTACAGCGCCGTGGAAGGCGCCGGCGTCGGCACGACAGGGCGCGGCGTCGGAGTGGCGCCGGAGGCCTCGGCCTCGGCCGTGGTGGCCTCCGCCGTCGCGGTCGCCTCGGCGGGCTGCTCACCCACCGGCCCCCGCGTTTCGATGGCACCCGACGCACGCTTCACGACGACCATGGGCCCCGACGGACGGCGCTCGCCACCACCGCGGCGCTCACCCCCTCGGTCACCACCCCGCGGAGGGCGCTCCTCGCGGGGCGCTCCTCCCGCGGGGCGCGGCTGCGCATCGCGCCCCTGACCGGGACCGCCGCGCTCGCCTCCGCGACCGCCGCCGCCGCCGCCACGACCTCCCTCACCACGGCTCGCGCCGCCCGAAGGAATGCCGAGCATCACGTCTCCGAAGGTCGCCTTCGGCTTCTTGGGGCCCATTCCACCAGGACCGCCCGCATTGGAACCGTTCTTCTCGTCGCTCACTGCCGAGACCTTCCTGAGACGAAGACAGCCCAGACTTCGCGTGAAGCCGGAGCCCATGAAAAAGGCGGCGCACTCTACACGCGCGCCCTGTCGGGAGGAAGCCCCGATGACGCGCACGTGGTCCACACCACCCCTTGAACCCTAACGAAGAGGCCCCTCCACGCCATCCCTTCCGACACCTGCTTGCACCCCCAACCACAGCCTGCCTGGTCCGTCAGGAACCGAGCAGTGGCGGGCACTTAGCGCCCTCGGCGAAGCCGGCCCGAGACCTTGCGAAGACCGCGCCGGCCTCCGGAACGCCGAGCGCCGCGGCCACCGCGAAATAGATGGCTCCCATGGGGATGGCGACGGCGACAAATCCCAGGATGGGATGCAGCCGAGGGGGGGCGAGGAAGGCCCCACCCCACTCCGCTTGCACTCCAGGCATGGGACCCAGCACCGAGGTGAGCCCCAGCTTCACCCCCAAGGCCACCGCTCCGGCAATCACCGCCGCGCCCCACAGCCGGGGGAGCAATCCAGAAGGCACACCCACGCGGCCCAGCTGCCTGGAGAGCTTGCGGCGCAGGAGGGTGGACTCCAGCCAGGCCACCATGCCGCTGGAGAGCGTGAGGCCGAGCGCGCCCAGGTGCGGGGGGAGCCCCAGCCACTCGGGCCCGTGCAGGCCCAGGAGCCACGCGCCCAGCGAGCCCAGCGCCACGCGGACGATGGCGAAGCGCAGCGGCGTCTTCGGATCCTTCAGCGCGTAGAACGCGGAGGCATAGAGCCGGCCCACGGTGGCGGCCACCAGGCCCACGGACGCGCCCATCAGCAGGTACCAGAGGTAGCGCGAGTCCGCCGCGGAGAAGCGGCCTGTCTGCAGCAGCGCCGCGGCGACCATGTCCCCCACGAAGAAGAAGGCCGCGGCCGAGGGCACCACCCAGAAGGCGATGCGCCGCGCGCCCGCGTCGATGCGCGTCCGAAGCTTCGCGGCGACCGCTTCCTGCTCGCCATCCGCCGCGCGCGCCATCTCTGGCAGCTCCGCCGCGGACACCGCCATGCCGAAGAGGCTCACGGGGATGAGGTAGATGGTCTGCGCGTAGACGAGCGAGGACATGGCCCGCACGGAGATGAGCGTGGCGAACGCCGTGTCCACCCAGGCGCTGAACTGCACCACGCCGCGCCCCAGGACGACGGGCCCGAAGCTCTTGAGCACCTGGCGCACGGGCGCCGCCGCGGTGGAGAGCGAGGGCTGGAAGCGCCCCAGCAACTTGAGGACGCTCGGCACCTGCACCGCGAACTGGAGGAAGCTTCCCGCGACGACGCCGTAGGCGAGCAGCTCCACCAGCCGCTCCTCGGCATGGCGGCCGCCCAGCACCAGCAGCGTGAGGATGATGGCGCCGTTCCACACCACCGGCGCCAGGTACGACAGCAGGAAGCGGCGGTGGCTGTTGAGGATGCCCAGACACCAGGCGCTGAGCACCAGGAAGCCGGTGCCCGGGAAGAGGATGCGCACCACGCGGATGGCCAGCTCGCGCGCGGAGCCCTCGAAGCCCGGGGCGATGAGGTCCACGAAGAGCGGCGTGAAGAGCATGCCCGCGCCCACGAGCAGCGCGGTGGCCAGTGACAGCAGGCCGAACACCGCGCCCGCCACCCGGTCCGCCTCCTTCGTGTCCTTGCGGCCGAGCAGCTGCGCGTACACCGGAATGAACGAGCCGGAGAGCACGCCCTCGCCAAACAGGTTCTGCAGGAAGTTGGGGATGCGCAGCGCCGCCTTGAAGATGGCCGCCGCCGCCTCGTTTCCCAGGTAGTGCGCGAAGACGCGCTCGCGCACGAGCCCCACGAGCTTGGAGGCGAGGATGCCAGTGGCCACGAGCACCGCGCCTCGTCCGCTGGAGCGCTCGGACCGAGGGGACGAGGCGGTGGAAGGCGGCGGGGAAGGCTCGGGCACGGAGACGGTCACGAGCGCCGGACTGTATGCGTGACGTCAAGTGGCATGAAGCAGGAAACCCACCGGGCCCTGTTTCTCTTGACGGTGCCCCCGGCGCATTGCAAGGGTCCGTACCCAATGGCCGATACCCCGGACAGCGACCTGGACGACGTGGCGCGCATCCGCCGCGTGCTGGCGCGCGAGCTGGAGACCATCAACGAATACGAGTCCTTCGCCCGGGCCGCCACACACCCGGAAGTGAAGGCGTTCTTCCTCCACCTGGCGACAGAGGAGAAGGAACACGTGTCGGAGGCGGTTCACATGCTTCGCATGCTCGACGCCAGTCAGGACACCCGCTTCACCAGTCCCATCGCGCCCGGGCACTTCCAGCAGGCCGTCGCCGACGCCGGCACACCTGTCGCGGCCCACTCGCCCTCTCCGTCTCCACCGCCCGCGCCGCACCTCACCAACGGCCGGTCCCCGGTGGAGCCGCTCACCGCCCTTCCCCCTCAGCGCCTGATGTACGGCCTGCCTGCTCCGCCGCCCACCGTGGAGTCCCATCCCCTCACGGTGGGCTCGCTCCGCCGCGGTGGCGGTGGTGGTGGCAGTGGCCGCAGTCGCTGAAGCCGTTCCTTTCCTCTTCTCCTTGTTGAGTATCTGGAGACTGTTCGATGCCTGACTTCCTTGGACATGCCGAGAACCCGCTCCGTGAAGAGGAGTGGGCGCGCCTGAATGAAACCGTCATCCAGGTCGCGCGGCGCTCGCTCGTCGGCCGTCGCATCCTCGACATCTACGGTCCGCTGGGCGCGGGCGTGCAGACGGTGCCCTACGACGAGTTCCAGGGCGTGTCCCCGGGCGCGGTGGACATCGTCGGCGAGCAGGAGACCGCGATGGTCTTCACCGACGCGCGCAAGTTCAAGACCATCCCCATCATCTACAAGGACTTCCTGCTGCACTGGCGGGACATCGAGGCGGCGCGGACGCACAACATGCCGCTGGACGTGTCCGCCGCCGCGGGCGCCGCCGCGCTGTGCGCGCAGCAGGAAGACGAGCTCATCTTCTACGGCGACGCGAAGCTCGGCTACGAGGGCCTGATGACGGCCAACGGCCGGCTCACCGTGTCGCTGGGTGACTGGACGGTGGCGGGCGGTGGGTTCCAGGCCATCGTCGAGGCCACGCGCAAGCTCAACGAGCACGGCCACTTCGGTCCCTACGCCGTCGTGCTGTCGCCCCGGCTGTACTCGCAGCTGCACCGCATCTACGAGAAGACGGGCGTGCTGGAGATCGAGACCATCATGAAGCTGGCCTCGGACGGCGTCTTCCAGTCCAACCGCCTGCGCGGCGACTCCGGCGTGGTGGTGTCCACCGGCCGCGAGAACATGGACCTGGCGGTGTCCATGGACATGGTGGCGTCCTACCTGGGCGCCTCGCGGATGAACCATCCGTTCCGCGTGCTGGAGGCGCTCCTCTTGCGCATCAAGCACCCGGACGCCATCTGCACCCTCGAGGGCCCCACCGCGGCGCCGGCCCGTCGTTAGTACGGCCCCTCCGCGCCCTGCTCCCATGGCAAGAGTCCTGGTGATTGACGACGAGGCGAACCTCCGCAAGGTGCTCGCCACGATGCTGCGCCGGGATGGCTTTGACGTCACCGTCGCGGAGAATGGTGAGCAGGGGCTCGCCGAGTTCCACAAGAACGGCGCCGACATCATCGTGACGGACCTGGTGATGCCCAAGGTGGGCGGCATGGAGGTGCTCAGCACCATCCGCGCCGCCAACCCGGACGTGCCCGTCATCATCATCACCGCGCACGGCACCGTGGACTCGGCCGTGGACGCCATCAAGGCGGGCGCGTTCGACTACATCACCAAGCCCTTCGATCAGGCGGAGCTGTCCGTCGTGGTCGCCAAGGCCGCCAAGACGAACGAGAGCGCCCGTCGCTCCGTGCGTCCGGACCTCAAGGCGCGCGCCGCCATCATCGGCGATGCGCCCCAGATGCAGGACGTCTACAAGGTCATCGACAAGGTGGCGGACACGCCCTCCACGGTGCTCATCACCGGCGAGAGCGGCACCGGCAAGGAGCTGATCGCCACCGCGCTGCACGGCGCCTCCAGCCGTCGCGACAAGCCGTTCATCAAGATCAACTGCGCGGCCATCCCCGCCACGCTGCTGGAGAGCGAGCTGTTCGGCTACGAGCGCGGGGCCTTCACCGGCGCCGTCACCTCCAAGCCCGGCCGCTTCGAGCTGGCTGACGAAGGCACGCTCTTCCTGGACGAGATCGGCGAGATTCCCGTCGAGATGCAGGTGAAGCTGCTGCGCGCGCTCCAGGAAGGTGAGTTCGAGCGCGTGGGCGGCATCAAGACGACCCGCGTGGACGTGCGCCTCGTCGCCGCCACCAACCGCGACCTCCAGGCGGAGATTGAAGCGGGCCGGTTCCGCAAGGACCTGTACTACCGGCTGGCGGTGGTGCCGCTCACCCTGCCGCCCCTGCGGGAGCGCCGCAGCGACATCCTGATGCTCGCGCGGCACTTCGTGGATAAGTACAACCGCCGCCTCAACAAGAAGATCGAGGGCATCAGCGACGAAGCGCTGGCGCTGCTCCAGGGCTACTCGTGGCCGGGCAACATCCGCGAGCTGGAGAACCTCATCGAGCGCGCGCTGCTGTTCGCGGACGGCCCGCTCATCACCGCCAAGGACCTGCCCGACCCCGTCCGTCAGGGACCGGGCGTCCAGGCGAGCTCTTCGTCAGCCGCCACCGCGCCGAGCATGGAAGTTCCCACGGGCGAGGTGGGCCTGAAGGACATCGTCCGGATGAAGGCGGCGGAGCTGGAGCGGGACCTCATCGTCAAGAAGCTCGATGAGACGGGGGGCAACGTCACCCGGGCCGCACGGCTCCTGCAGATCAGCCGCAAGTCGCTGCAGACGAAGATGAAGGAATTCGGCCTGCGCGACACCACGCCAGACGAGCAAGAGGACGGCCCCGAGGATTGACCCTCGGCAGGCGGAATTCCTCGTCGCGGGCGCTGGTTTTCGCGCCCGCCCACTCTTTCCATTTCACGGAGCCAGCATGCGGCCGAATCTCCCCACCCTCGGTGCACCACCCAAGCGCAGCCCTATCGGGCCCGTGGTCGCCGTGTCACTCATCCTGGGCGGCGCCGCCGGGGGCGTGTGGTGGTGGAAGCAGCGGATGGCCAGCGCCACGGGCGAGGCCGCCGTGCATCAGCCTGTCGCCGAGGCCGCCGGCTCCGTCGATGCGGGCGCCGTCGCGGCGTCCGCGCTCACCGCGCCCGTTCCCGTGGACCCGGTGAAGGCCGCGGGCATGGAGCGCGCGTCGATGCGCATCGACGGCCCGCTGGAGACGGCCATCAACAACGCCGCCGGCGCGGACGTGGGCCCCGCCCTGGCGCAGGTGGTGACGCGCACGCTGGTGTGGTGGGTGGCGGTGCCGGGTGAAATCCTGCGCGGCGACACGCTCGACATCCTCTTCCAGCGCCGCCCCAACGAGGAGCCCCTGGTGCACGCGGTGCGCTTCACGAGCGCCAAGCTGGGCAAGACGCTGAGCGCGTATCGCTACCAGTCGGGAACCGAGGGCGCCGCCGCCCGGTACTACCTGTCCACGGGCGAGGAGCTGGAGCTGCGCCTGGAGAAGTCGCCGCTGGACGACTACGAGCAGGTGACGTCGCTGCTGCGCGACGGCCGGCGCCACAAGGGCGTGGACTTCCGCACCCCCGTGGGCACGCCCGTCAAGGCGCCCTTCGCGGGCGTGGTGAAGCGCAAGAACTGGAACTGGGGCAGCAACGGCAACTGCCTGGAGCTGGTGGAGTCGGGTGGCCGTGGCCGCCGCGCCCTCTTCCTGCACCTGGACGAGGTGGGCAAGGACATCCACCCGGGCACGCGCTTCAACGTGGGACAGGTCATCGGCCGGAGCGGCAACACGGGCCGCTCCTTCGCGCCCCACCTGCACTACCAGCTGATGACCCAGGATGACCGGGTGCTGGACCCCTTCGACCAGCACAAGACCTACCGACGCACCATCGCGGCCACCCACAAGACGGGCCTCGATGACGAGGTCCGGCGCCTGGAAGGGCTGCTCGGAACCTCCGTCGCGGGTAAGTAAAAGCAACCCGATTCTTGACACTCCTTCGACGGCGCGGCTAGCTGGAAGCCCCCGGGCTTGCCGGAAGGCCCGGTCGTTTCGCCGTCGGAGGTCGGATGCACAGGCTTCGCGCCGTACTCGCCGCGCTTACACTGGGCGCGCCGTTCGCCGCCAGCGCGGCGGACATCACCCGGATCGCTTCGTCCTTCGAGGACGACGATCCGTTCGACCTGTTCATCGACGTCGGGTTCGAACGTACGCAGACTCGCGCCAAGATTGTCCGCGAGCAACTCGCTCCCGCGGGCACGCCCCCCAATGAGGATGGCTCGCCCGCCACCCGCGGTGATGCCGCGGAGCTCTGGTACAAGGGCGTGGATGCCCGCCTCAACCTGAGGCTGGCCATCGGTCTCTATCGGGATTTGGAGCTGTCCTTCACGCTCCCGCTGGTGTTCCAGCAGAACGAGAGTTGGGACTTCACCTCCCAGTCGTCCCAGGAGACGTCCACCATCACCAACAACTGCATCAACGCGGATGGGACGACCATCGCGGGATGCCTCTCGGATCCGCAGACCAACGGCGTGCCCCTCTTCGGCATGCCGCAGGAGAGCTTCCGGGGCGGTCTGGGCAACCTCCACTTCGGCCTGGCCTACGCCTTCTTCAACCAGGCGAAGGACGACACCAAGCCCACCTGGATTGTCGGCATCGACTACGAGGCGCCCACCGCGAAGATGCGGGACCCGAGCGTGGACACCACGAACTCGGACGAGCGCGGCAACATCGGCGACCGGGTCCACAAGTATCAAATCTACACGGCGTTCTCGCGCCGCATGGGCGTGGCCGAGCCGTACTTCAAGGCCAGCTACACCATCCCCGTCCGGGGCCCGCTCTTCTACTCCAACTGCGACCAGCGCGACGCCGACCCGCCGAACCTCGGCGCGCCCGGCAACTGCGGCACGGGCCCGTGGAACCGCAAGGAGACGGGCATGAAGTCGCCCGAGATGCTGGGGATGACGGCTGGTGTGGAGCTGGTGCCGTTCGACCGGCCCCAGAAGCACCAGAAGTTCACCCTGGACCTGCGGGCCATCGGAAACTACGTGGGCTCCGGCCGGTACAACAACGAGCTGAGCGCGGCGCTGCGCAAGCTGCTCACCTCCGAGGACTACTTCCAGGTCGGCGGCATGCTCGGCGCCACCGCCAGCGCGTCGGACACCTTCAAGATTCGCGCGTCGGGCACGTTCCTCTACAACACGGACCACACGCTGACGAACGAGGAGCTCGGCCAGGACCTCGACGGCAACGGAGAAGTCGACACCGATCCAGGCTCGGCGGAGCTCAACCCGACGTTCGATTGGCGCTACGACCTGGTCTCCCGCCGCTTCCGCGCCGTGGGCAGCACGACGTTCCGCTTCGACCTGAGCGCTTCGTTCAACTTCTAGCGGCAGGAAGCACCCGGGAGGAGCGGCATGCACCGCCTGCCCTCCCGGTGCCGCGACGGCGGCAACGCGGACATCAGGAAGGAACCATTCCCTCCCTGGAGTCCACTTCGATTCACCGCTTCAGCGAGAGCCCGAGTCGGTAGACGTCCTGTCCCGACCAGCCCGCACGACGCGCCAGCTCGGTGCTCAGCGGCTTGAGCTTCTCCCCGCGAGCCAGTCCCTCTTCGAGCCCTCGCCGCAGCTCCTCCTCGGACCAGCGGCGCTCTCCGGTGCGGCCCTCCACCAGGACCACCACCTCGCCCCGGGCCTCCTCCGTCGCGTAGCGCGCGGACAGCTCCGACAGCGGGCCCCGCACGAACTCCTCGTGCAGCTTGGTCAGCTCACGGGCCACGCACGCACGGCGATCACCCCAGGCCTCCTGCAGGTCCGGGAGCGTTTCTCCCAGGCGGCGGGGAGATTCGTAGAGCACCAGCGTCGCGGACAGCGCGGCCACTTCCTCCAGCATGGCGCGCCGCTCAGCGCCCTTACGGGGCAGGAAGCCCAGGAAGTGGAAGCGCCCCGTGGGGAGCCCTGACGCGCTCAGGGCCGCGACGAGGGCCGTGGCGCCAGGGATTGGCACCACCGTCAGCCCTCGCTCCAGGGCCTCGGCCACCAGCCGCTCGCCAGGGTCGCTGATGGCCGGACTGCCCGCGTCCGTGATGAGCGCGCAGTCATCCCCTTCCGAAATCCGGTCCAGGATTCGCCCGGCCCGCTGTCCCTCCGCGAAGGCCGGGAGGCTCACCAGGTCCTTGCCGCCAATGCCGAAGTGGTCCAGCAGCACGCGGGAGTGCCGCGTGTCCTCGCAGGCGATGAAGCGCACCGCGCGCAGCGTCTCCAGCGCGCGAGTCGAGATGTCACCCAGGTTCCCGATGGGCGTGGCCACCAGGTACAGCGTTCCAGCCATGCCTTCCCCTTACATGCCCGCATCGAAGGCGCCGGGAATGTGCTCCACGGTGGCGCGCTCTCCGCGCCCCACCACTGAAATCACGTCGAAGCGCATCATCCGCTCACGCAGGTCATGAGCGAAGAGATAGTGCAGCGCCGCCTTCACCACCCGACGCTGCTTGGCGAAGGACACGGTGTGCGCCGGGTCTCCCCACACAGCCGAGGAGCGCATCCGCACCTCGACGAAGCACACGAGGTCCTCGCGCTCCGCCACCACGTCCAGCTCGCCGTAACGACACAGCCAGTTCCGCGCCTTCACCCGCCAACCCCGCTCCTCCAGATACCGCACCGCCACCGACTCCGCCTCGTCCCCGAACTCCCGCCGCACCCCACGCCCCATCCCCGTACCCCCACGGTCCTCCTCCACGGAGGACACCCGCCACATCGGACTACACGTTAACCGTGCCGTCCGACATCTGGGCGAAGCCGGGGTGCGGGGTGACGTGGAGCACCTGCGTCAGCGTGCCCAGGTGCTTCAGCATGCGGGCGATGAGCGGCAGCTTCACTTCCTCGACGCCGGCGAAGACATCCTCGAGGACGAAGGGCCGCTTCACGCGGGCGCTCGCCTTCTCCACCACCGTCATCCGCAGCGCCAGGTAATACAGGTCCAGGTCCTTGGGCGGAATCTCGCCCACCGGCACGCGCTTACCACCCGCGAGCGCGAAGGCCCGACCTTCCTTGTCCCACTCGACGCCCTGGTAGCGGCGGTCCGCGAGCGCGGTGAAGTACTGGACGCAGCGCTCCTTGAGCATCGCCTGCACGCTCAGCACGTCGGTGGTGAAGATGTCAGAGGCCTGCGCCAGCAGTGCCGGAGAGGGGTCCTCCAGCGGCTCGGCGGGCGCGGGAGAACCATCGGGCCCAGCAGCGGCCGGCGGAGGGGGGGCCTTCGCCAGCGCGATGGACTCCTTCACGCGGCCCAGCTCGCGCTCCACCTCGCGCATGTCGCGCACGTAGGAGCCCTTCTGCGTGAGGTCCGCGTTGAGCGCCTCGAGCTGGTCCTTCAGCGCCTGTCGCTGCGTGGACGCGGCCACGAACTCCGGATCCGCCTCCATGCCCACGAGCTGATCCTTCAACTCCACCACGCGAGCCGCCAGCAGCTCCTTGCGCTCCAGCGCGGCGGGAATCTCATCCAGGCTCTCCACGCCGAGCGCCTTCTGCGCCATGCGCACCGGCGCGGCCTCGGCCTCGAACTCCTCGTGGAGCTTCTTCTCGCGAGAGTCGAAGCGGCCTTCCTTGCTGCCCCGCTGCGAGGTCTTCTGGAGCTCGTCCACGTAGCGCAGCGCGAGCAGCGCGGAGAAGCCGAAGGCCGGGATGTCCAGCAGCGCCAGGTAGCGGAACGTGCTGTCGATGCCGAGCCCCAGGCCCAGCCCCAGCCCCAGGAACAACACGCCCACGGCGATGCCCGCCCAGAAGCCACGGTCCTCGGTCAGCGGCTCCACCGAGTCCGGCACCTCCGCCGCGTCCGCATCCCGGTCCGCGCCCAGTCGGGCCAGCGCATCGTCCCGCTTCGCCACCGCCTTGGGGTAGCGCTGCACGCGGTTGAGGATGTCCTGGGGAAGGCCCAGCGTCTGCGGCGTCGGCGCGGCCCGCCACGCGTTCTCCGCATCGTTGATGGCGACCTTCAGGCCCTCGGTGCCCCTCAGGCGCTGGTCCGCATCGAAGATCTGCGAGGACAACCCATCCACCTTGAACTGGAGCGCATCCACCTCACGCGCGGAGACGAGCTCCGCTTCCAGCGCGCGCACCTTCGCCTCGGACGCCGCGACGTCCTCGGAAGGCGCCACGGCGGAGGCGGACGCCAGCGAGGGGAACTTGCCGGACGTCTTCGGATCCACGCCGGCCTTGGCTGCGGCCTTGCGCGGACGCCGCGACGGAAGCTGCCCCAGTTGGAGGCAGTAGAGCTGCTCGAACGTCGTCCGCGGAGGCAGCCCCACTTGGCCCCGGAGGAACTGGTTCATCTCCGAGGCGTCCGAGGACACCAGCTCCGGCTGCTGCGTCGTCTTGTTCAGACGGTGCAACGTCCCCGAGCCGCCCAGCTCCCGCAGCACGCGGTAGGTGGCGCCATCGACGCCCTGGAACGTGAGCGCGGCCTTGCCGGACTTCGCACCGGGAGCCACGAAGGAGGCATCTCCGCCACGGCCGTCCGCATAGAACAGCGCGAGCAGGAGCCCCGCGAACGGGCTCGCCTCAGCCGAGGGTGGCTTGAGGACAAGGTACCCGGACTTGAGCGCGAAGCGGCCCGCGGGAGTGAAGCCCCGGACATTCTGGACGGCGACCTCGACGAATTGCATGGCCGGCGCATGTTACCGCGAATGAAAAAAGGAGCGCCCGGGATCGGACGCTCCTTCTTGATGACGGCCCGAGGGCCGACGAGGACTCAGGCGCTCAGGAGGCCTTCGGGGCCTTGGGGGCCTTGTCGGCGTCTTCCTGCACGTCCACGCGGGCCGCCTTGCCCTTGAGGTTGCGGAGGTAGAACAGGCGGCTGCGGTTCACGCGGCCACGCGACAGGACTTCGATCTTCTCGTAGCGGGGGCTGTGCAGCGGGAAGATGCGCTCCACGCCGACGCCGAAGGACGTCTTGCGGACGGTGAAGGTGGCCCGGTGGCTGCCCGAGGTCTTCCGGATGACGGTGCCCTCGAACGCCTGCACGCGCTCCTTCTCGCCCTCCTTCACCTTCCAGAAGACGCGCACGGAGTCACCAGAACGGAACGAGGTGACGTCCTGGCGCAGGTACTTGGCCTCGACGTGCTGAATGGCGCTGTTACGCATGACAGACTCCAGTAAAGCGGAAGCTAACGCGATGATGAACGCGTGAAAGAGCGGGCCGTACTACCAGAGAGAACGGTGTCGGACAAGCCCGCTGAAGCCCAATCCACTGAGAACCCCCAGGGTTACAGGTCTTCCTCGCGGCGAGCCAGCAGTTTCTGATCCGCCTTCGACAACGTCAGGCGGGCGAACAGGTCCGGCCGGCGCTCTTGCGTGAGCACCAGGGATTTCCACCGACGCCACCGGGCAATGCGGGCATGGTCTCCCGACTGGAGGGCCGCGGGCACCTCGACCTCCCGGAAGACGGGCGGGCGCGTGTAGTGGGGATGCTCCAGCGTCCCCTCCTCGAAGCTCTCCGACACCGAGGACGCCACGTTGCCCAGCACCCCGGGCACCAGGCGCGCCACGGCATCCACCACCGCCAGCGCGGCGATCTCCCCGCCGGTGAGGACGAAGTCCCCCAAGGACAGCTCGCCGTCCAGGTGGCTCATCACCCGCTCGTCCACGCCCTCGTAGCGGCCGCAGACGAGGATCAGCCCCGCGGTGTGCGCTACCAGTTCGCGCACCGTGGCCTGCGTGAAGGTCGCTCCACGAGGGCTCATCAGCAGCACCTTCGCGCCGGGCAGCCGCGTCCGAGCCGCTTCGATGGCCGCGATCAGCGGCTCGGGCTTCATCACCATCCCCGCGCCGCCCCCGTAGGGCGCGTCGTCGGTGACGCGATGCTTGCCCTCCGCGTACTCGCGGATGTCGGTGATGGTGGTGGAGAGCAGGCCCTTCTCCTGGGCCTTGCCGAGGATGCTGGAGCCCAGGTAGCCGGACACCATGCCGGGGAACAGCGTGAGCAGCTCCACCGGATACGGCGGGCTCACGACTCGGACCCGTCCGGGGCGTCCTTGTCGGCGTCGCGACGCCCGACCTCCACGTACTCTGGAGGGCGGATCACGATGCGCTGGGCGGCGATGTCCACGGTGGGGACGAACTCGTCCGCGAAGGGAACCACCAGCTCCTGGCGTCCCGCGGCGCGGATGACCAGGTTCGGCACTTCGCCGGTGGCCCAGATCTCCTCCACCGTGCCCAGGGGCGTGCCAGCCTCATCCACGGCGGACAGGCCCAGCAGGTCACCCTGGAAGAACTGGCCCTCCTCGGGCGCCTCCAGGTCCTCGCGGAAGACGAACACCGTGGAGCCCACGAGCGACTCCGCCTCCGTGCGCGTCTCCACGCCCTCGAAGGCGACGATGTCCTCTTTCGGCGTGGGCCGCAGCTCCTCAATCTTGAGGTCGCGCTCCACGCCCGCACGCGTGCGGATGCGGACCCGCTCGACGGTGGCGAGCGTCTCCGAGTTTGGATCAAACGGCCGCACGGCCACCTCGCCGCGCAGCCCGTGCGCGCGCGAGATGAAGCCCAGCTCAAGCAAGGGTTTCTGGGTCACCGCGACACGTCCGGTGCGGCGGCGGGGGGACCGCTGGCCGCATTGCGCCGGTCGTCGAGGATCTCCAGACGGACCTTCTGGCCTGACTTCTGCGCGGCGGCATTGAGCAGCGTCCGGAGGGCATTCACGGTGCGCCCATCACGGCCGATGACCTTGCCGACGTCCTCGGGGGCGACCTTCAGCTCGAAGAGCCGCGCGCCGTCCGCCTCGGAGATGCGCAGGCCCACCTGGTCCGGTTGATCGACCAGGGCCCGCGCCAGATACGTGAGGAGTTGCTCCACGTCCGCTCAGTACAGGCGGTCGCGGATCAAGCCGCGGGGGTGGACTTGGGAGCCTTCGCGGCGACCTTGATGAGGTCGGCGACAGTCTCCGAAGGCGTCGCGCCCGTCTTCAGCCAGTAGCTCAGCCGCTCCTCGTTGAACTCCACCTTCGGAGGGGTGAGGTTCGGGTCGTACGCGCCAACGGCCTCGATGAACTTGCCGTCCCGGGGATTGCGGGAGTCGGTGGCGACCACGTGGTAGTAGGGCTTCTTCTTGGCGCCCGCTCGGGCAAGACGGAGGACGACGGCCATGGAGTACTCCAACGAACAGGTTACGACGATGGAAACGGGGTGGCGCTCTTAACGCCGTACCCGCCGGATTGTCAAGGAAGCTCGGGACTTTATGTCGTGCTTTCGGCTGCGGACGCCTCACCACGATTGGCGAGTTGCCCGCAGGCGCCAGCGATGTCCCGGCCCCGGTTCTTGCGGATGTACGCGGCCACGTGCCCGTCCGACAAGATGGCTCGGAACTCTTCGGCCCGCTCTTCCGCGGTGGTCTGGAACCCCAGACCCGGGTTCTCGTTGTAGGGAATCAGGTTCACCTTCGCCGGAATTCCCTTGAGCAGCTGGATGAGGCGGTGGGCGTCCTCGTCGCTGTCGTTGAAGCCCTGGATGAGGACGTACTCGAAGGTGATGCGGCGCCCCTGGCGCAGCGGGAACTTGCGACACGCGTCCAGCAGCGCGGCGATGTTCCACTTGCGGTTGACGGGCATCGTCTTGCTGCGCTGCTCGTCGGTGCTGGCGTTGAGGGAGATGGCCAGCTTCACGTCCGTCTCCTGGCCGAAGCGCTCGATCATGGGAACGAGGCCCACGGTGGACACGGTGATGTGGCGGTGGCTGAAGTTCGGCCCGTCCCCGGACTGGAGGATGGCGAGCGCCGTCTTGAGGTTCTCGAAGTTGTGCAGCGGCTCGCCCATCCCCATGAACACGAGGTTGGAGAGCGGACGCAGCGTCTCGTGGCCCTCGTTCTTGCGGACCTCGCGGTTCACCGCGTGGACCTGGGCGACAATCTCGCTGGCCGTCAGGTTGCGCTTGAGGCCCATCGTGCCCGTCATGCAGAAGCTACAGGCCATGGCGCAGCCCACCTGGGTGGACACGCACAGCGTCCTGCGGTCCTCGGAGGGCATGTAGACGGACTCGATGTAGCGCCCGTCCCGCGTCTTCCACCGGTACTTGATGGTGCCGTCGATGCTGCGCTGCTCCAGGTCCTTCACCAGCGGGATGATCTCCGCGGCGACCCTGAGCTTCTCGCGCAGGACCTTGGACAGGTCCGTCATCTCGTCGAACGAGGTGGCACCGCGCTGGTGCAGCCAGCGGTAGACCTGGGGGGCACGGAAGGCGCGCTCGCCCAGCTGCTCGGTGACGAAGCGGGTGAGCGCCTCCAGTGACAGGCTGGCCACGTCCACGAGCTTCGCTGGCGCGGGCGCCGGCAGGGGCTCCGTGACGGGAAGAGAGGGGGTGGCGGAGGTCTCGGTCATCGTCGTCGCGCTATTGAACGGTAAGGCCCGGGGCGTCCCTTCCCACACCTGGGCACGACAAGTCAAAGGAGCGCACGGCCCCTGAGTCCTGCTCCGGGCAGGAGCGCCCTCCCGCTCCCCTGCCCCGCTGGAAAGCCAACGGCCCGGGCCAGCCCCTCGCGGGTGCCGACACCGGGCCGTCAGTCACGGGCCCCGCGCGGGGGCCCTGCCGCCTACTTCTTGGCGGTGTACTCGTACGACTGGATCTCCGTCTCGCGGAAGAAGTACGCGATCTCGTTCTTCGCGTTCTCCAGGCTGTCGGAGCCGTGCACCGTGTTCTGGTCGATGCTGGTGGCGAAGTCCTTGCGGATGGTGCCCTCGGCCGCCTGCGCGGGGTTGGTGGCGCCCATGATGTCGCGGTTGCCCAGGACGGCGTTCTCGCCCTCCAGCACCATCAGGACCACCGGGCCGGAGACCATGAACTGCACCAGGTCCTTGAAGAAGGGCCGGGCCTTGTGGACCGCGTAGAAGCCCTCGGCCTCCTTCTGGGAGAGCTGCTGGAGCCGGATGGCGACCGGCTTCAGACCCTTCTCCTCGAAGCGGCTGATGACCTTCCCGATGACGCCCTTCTGAAGACCGTCCGGCTTGATGATGGACAGCGTACGCTCGATGGCCATTTTGACTGGCTCCTTGTTCCCTTGAGGGGGGGTGTTAGCGCTTCGTGGGGCCGCGCTTCACGGCCGCCTGGAGGGTGGTGCCCAGCTCGGCGGGGCTGGCGGCCATCAGGATTCCCGCGGCCTCCATCGCCTTGATCTTCTCCGTCGCCGTGCCCTTGCCACCAGAGATGATGGCGCCGGCGTGGCCCATGCGCTTGCCCGGGGGCGCCGACTGACCGGCGATGAACCCGGCGATGGGCTTGGTGAACTCGCGAGCGACGTACTCCGCGCCCAGCTCCTCGGCGCTGCCGCCGATCTCACCAATCATGATCACCGCGTCCGTGTCCGGGTCCGCGTTGAACAGCTTCAGCACGTCCACGAAGTCCGTGCCGTTGACCGGGTCTCCGCCGATGCCGACCGCCGTCGACTGGCCCAGGCCCAGCTGCGTGAGCTGGTGCACGGCCTCGTACGTCAGCGTGCCGGAGCGCGACACCACGCCGATGCGGCCCGCCTTGTGGATGTGGCCCGGCATGATGCCGATCTTGCACTTGGCGCCGGGGGTGATGACGCCCGGACAGTTCGGACCGATGAGGCGCACGCCCGGCTTGCCCTGCAGGTAGCGCTTGGCGCGCACCATGTCGAGGACCGGGATGCCTTCGGTGATCGTGATGATGAGGGACACGCCCGCGTCAGCGGCCTCCATGATGGAGTCCGCGGCGAACGGGGGCGGGACGAAGATGACGGACGTGTTCGCGCCCGTCTGCTTCACGGCGTCGGCGACCGTGTTGAACACGGGAACCTTGCCCTCGAAGTCGGTGCCGCCCTTGCCCGGCGTGACACCACCAACGAGCTTCGTGCCGTAGTCCAACATCTGCTTCGAGTGGAACGAGCCCGCCGAGCCGGTGATGCCCTGGCAGAGGACCTTCGTGTTTTCGTTGACGAGGATGCTCATGGCGCTCCTTCAAAAAAGTGTGGGCGATGAAGCGCGCGGACTACTTCAGCGCGGCGACGGCCTTCTCGGCCGCCTGACGCAGGTTGTCCGCCGGGGTGATGGCGAGGCCGGAGTTGCGCAGCAGTTCCTTGCCCTGCTCCACGTTGGTGCCTTCCAGCCGAACGATGAGCGGGATCTTGAGCTGCACTTCCTTGGCCGCGGCGATGATGCCGTCCGCGATGACATCGCACTTCATGATGCCGCCGAAGATGTTGACCAGCACCGCCTTCACCGCGGGGTCGGCCAGGATGAGCTTGAAGGCCGCCGTCACCTTCTCCTTGCTCGCGCCGCCACCGACGTCCAGGAAGTTGGCCGGCGAGCCGCCCACCAGCTTGATGGTGTCCATGGTGGCCATGGCCAGGCCCGCGCCGTTCACCATGCAGCCGATGTTGCCCTCGAGCGCGATGTAGGCCAGGTCCCACTCCTTGGCCTTCGTCTCACGCTCGTCCTCTTCCGCCTGGTCCCGGTACTGCAGCAGGTCCTTGTGACGGTAGAGGGCGTTCTCGTCGAACGTCACCTTCGCGTCCAGCGCCACCACGCCGCCATCCTTCAGGATGACCAGCGGGTTGATCTCCACCAGCGACGCATCCGTCTCGATGAACATCTTGTAGAGCGCGGTGCAGAACTGGGCGAACTTGTTCACCGTGGGGCCCGTCAGGCCCAGCCCGAAGGCCAGGTTGCGGCCCTGGAAGTCCAGGAAGCCCACCGCCGGGTCCACCGTCTCGCGGAGGATCTTCTCGGGGTGCTTCTCCGCCACTTCTTCAATCTCCACGCCGCCCTCGCGGGACGCCATGAAGGTGACGCGGCTGGTGACGCGGTCCAGCGTCACGCCCAGGTACAGCTCCTGGCCAATGGCCAGACCTTCTTCGATGTAGACCTTGTTGACCTTCGTGCCTTCCGGCCCGGTCTGGATGGTCTTCAGCATCATGCCAATCATCTGACTGGCGAGGTCCTTCGCCTCGGCCGGGCTCTTGGCGAGCTTCACGCCGCCGCCCTTGCCTCGGCCACCGGCGTGGATCTGGGCCTTCACCACGACGACCGGCGTGGCCAACTCCTTGGCCGCGGCCTCCGCTGCATCCGGCGTGAGGGCGAGAATTCCCTTCGGCGTGGGCACACCGTACTTCCGGAAGATTTCCTTGCCCTGGTACTCGTGGATCTTCATCGAGGCTCCATGTGGAGACGAGGGGGACGACCCCTTACAGGCGTCAGCGCGTGGCCCTCATTGCGCAGAAACCGACGGATGGCAAGACCGTTTGACCCGGCACACACCGCGGTGCGGCAGCGTGTGGACAGCTGATAACCAGGGATGTCCAGGCAGATGAGGCCGCCTTCACCTCGTCCGAGCGACGGGGCGAACGCTCGAACGGCGACGGCCCCATGCGGTGTCCCGGAGGACACGCGCACGAGGCCGCTCGGGCATCACGCGAGTGACGAACGTGTCACCCCGGACCGCTGTGTGCCTTCTTCTCCTCATCCTGCGAGAAGAGGTCCTTGATGACCAGCTTGGTCACCTGACGGTTCATCATCGCGATGGAGGTGGTGAGCGGAATCTCCTTCGGGCAGACCTTCACGCAGTTCTGCGCCTTGCCGCAATCCTGCACGCCGCCGGGCCCCATGAGCGAGCGCACGCGCTCCTCGGAGTTCAGCTTGCCCGTGGGGTTCATGTTGAACAGGCGGGCCTGGCTGATGGCCGCGGCGCCCACGAAGTCGTTGTCCAGGGTCACCTGGGGACACGCCTCCAGGCAGCTTCCGCACGTGATGCACGTGGAGAGCACGTACATCGTGGACTGGTCCACCGGCGACTGGCGCGGGCCCGGCCCCAGGTTGTGGGTACCGTCCGTGGGAATCCAGCCCTTCACCTTCTTGAGCGCCTCGAACATCCGGCTGCGATCCACGGCCAGGTCCCGGACCACGGGGAACTTGCTCATGGGCTCCAGGGTGATCGGCTGCTCCAGCTTGTCGATGAGCGCCGAGCACGCCATGCGCACCCGTCCGTTGATGTTGATGGCGCAGCTGCCGCAGACCTCCTCGAGGCACGCGGCGTCCCAGACCACCGGAGGCACGCGCTTGCCCTCCACGGTGACGGGGTTGCGCTGGATCTCCATCAGGCACGAGATGACGTTGGCGCCCTTGCGGTAGGGAACCTTGAACTCCTCGTAGCGGCCCGGCTGATCTGGAGCGTCCTGCCGCCAGATGCGGAAGGAGATGGATTGGGTGCTGACGGCGCCTGCCTGTGCGGTATCCATGTGGCTCGACCCTTCACTTCCAAGTCAGTGACGGGGACCCGCGCACCGAGCGCGAGCCCACCCAGAAAGTTCCCCGGCGCCTCACGCGTACCAGCGCGGCTCGGGCTTCAGCACGGGCGTCGGGACGTCCTCGTAGGAGATGTTCGGCCCCTCTTCCGCGTACTTCGCGATGGTCGTCTTCGCCCACTTGTCGTGGCGCGCCTGCCACAGCGCCATCCACGTCGGATCTTCGTTGGGGTCCTTCGTCTTCGGCTCGGGCAGCGAGAAGTCCGGCTTGTAGTGCGCGCCGCGGCTCTCGTCGCGCAAGAGCGCGCTGGTGGCGATGACCTCGCCCAGCTCCAGCATGTTCCAGACCTGGTTGGTGTACGACAGCGACCGGTTGGACGAGTTGCCCGTGTCCAGGACGTTGACGTTCTTCCAGCGGCTCTTCAGCTCGCGGATCTTGTCCACCGTCTTCTTCAGCCGGTCGTTGTAGCGGACGACGGTGCAGTTCTCCGTCATCACGTCGCCCAGCTCCTGCGCCAGGCCGTAGGGATTCTCCGGGCCCGCCATCTTCTTGATGGTCCCGAACCGGTCCTCCCAGTAGCGCTTCGCGTCCTGGAAGTACTTCTCCGGCATCGCCGCCGCGCTCGTTGTGTTGCTCTTGGCGAAGGACGCCATGGCCGGGCCGCCGATCATGCCCGAGTAGATGCAGGACAAGAGCGAGTTGGCGCCCAGGCGGTTGCCGCCGTGGAACGCGTAGTCCGCCTCGCCCGCGGCGTAGAGGCCCGGAATATTCGTGGACTGGTTCTTCGGGCTGCCCTCGAGCGGCGTCTGCGTCTTCGAATCCGCCTCGAACTGAACGTACAGGCCGCCCATCGAGTAGTGCATGCCCGGGAAGATGACCATCGGCGTGACGCGCGGGTCGTCACCGACGAACTTCTCGTAGATCTCCATGACGCCCTTGATCTTGGCGTCCAGCGTCTTGGCCGGGATGTGCGTCACATCCAGGTACACGCCGTCCCTGCCCCCGATGCCCATGCCCAGGTCGCGGCAGACGATGAAGATCTCCCGCGTGGCCACATCGCGGGGCACCAGGTTCTTGTACTTGGGGTACTTCTCCTCGAGGAAGTACCAGCGCTCGCTCTCCGGGATGTCCCGGGGCCCGCGCGTGTCACCCTTCTTCCGAGGCACCCAGACGCGGCCACCCTCGCCGCGCACCGACTCGCTCATCAGGCGCAGCTTGTCCTCGCCCGGAATCGACGTCGGATGCACCTGGATGAACTCGCCGTTCGCGTAGATGGCGCCCTCCATGTAGGCGCGACCCGCGGCGGTGCCGGTGTTGATGATGGAGTTGGTGGAGCGACCGAACACGATGCCAGGGCCGCCCGTGGCGAGGCACACGGCCTCCGCCGGGAAGGTGCGGATCTCCATGGTGCGCAGGTCCACGGCCACGCTGCCGATGCAGCGGCCACCCTCGTCCTTCACCGTGCCGAGCCACTCCCAGTACTCGTACTTGGTGACCTTGCCCTCGGCCTCATAGCGGCGGACCTGCTCGTCCAGCGCGTAGAGCAGCTGCTGACCGGTCGTCGCTCCGGCGAAGGCCGTGCGGTGGTGCAGCGTGCCGCCGAAGCGGCGGAAGTCCAGCAGCCCTTCCGGCGTGCGGTTGAACGTCACGCCCATGCGGTCCAGCAGGTAGATGATGCCGGGGGCCGCGTAACACATGCCCTTCACGGAGATCTGCTCGGCCAGGAAGTCGCCGCCGCGCAGCGTGTCCTTGACGTGGACCTCCGGGCTGTCGCCCTCGCCCTTGGTATTCACCGCGCCGTTGATGCCGCCCTGGGCGCAGACCGAGTGCGAGCGCTTCACCGGGACGAGCGAGAGCACATCCACCTGGTGGCCCGCCTCCGCGAGCTTGATCGTCGTCATCAGCCCGGCGAGACCGCCGCCCACCACTGTGAACCGCGCTGCTGCTGCCATCATCGTCTCCTTGACTGCCGGGAACCCGGACGCGCCAGCTGTCAGCCGGCTCGCCACGTTGGCGCGCCACGCTCCGGACATCCCCGTGCGAGTTCTACAGGCTAGTTAACTTGGCGGAACCGCGCCGCAACGGCGGCGTCGAAAACGATAAGCCCGCGTCATCCGCGGCATCAGGCGCGAAGCCCGCCGAGTGCTTCCGGCGGGCTCCACGACTGGAACGGATTACAGCTTGACGGAGTCGACCGTCTTCTTGACCGATTGGAAGGACTTCGCCAGCTCGGCCTTCTCGTCGGCGTTGAGGTCGACGGTGATGACCTTCTCGATGCCGCCCGCGCCGATCTGCACGGGGGTGCCGAAGAAGTAGTCGCTGATGCCGTACTGGCCCTTCAGCAGCGCCGCGCCCGGCAGGATGCGCTTGCGGTCGAAGATGAAGCTCTCCGCCATGGCGATGGAGGAGGCCGCGGGGCCGAAGTAGGCGCTGCCCGTCTTGTACAGGCCGACCAGCTCCGCGCCGCCCTCACGGGTGCGCTTGACGATGGCGTCCAGCTTGTCCTTCGCGATGAGCTCCGTGAGGGGCACGCCGCCCACGGTGCTGTGACGCACCAGGGGCACCATGTCGTCACCGTGGCCGCCGAGCACCAGCGCGTCCACGTCACGGATGGAGCAGCCGAGCGCCTCCGCCACGAAGCACTTGAAGCGGCTGGTGTCCAGCACGCCCGCCATGCCCACCACCATGTTGTCCGGCAACTCCGCGATCTTGTGGAGCGCGAACACCATCGCGTCCAGCGGGTTCGCCACGTTGATGACGAACGCGCCCGGGGCGTGCTGCTTGATGTTGGCAGCCACGTCCTTCATGATCTTGAGGTTGATCTCGAGCAGATCCTCGCGGCTCATGCCCGGCTTGCGGGGCATGCCGGCCGTGATGATGATCACGTCCGAGCCAGCGACGTCCTTCCAATCCGTGGTGCCGGTGACGCGACAGTCGTAGCCGTCCACCGCCGCGAGCTGGTTGATGTCCAGCGCCTTGCCCTTGACCAGACCTTCGGCCACGGGGATGTCGTACAGGAACACGTCACCGAGCGACTTCTGCACCGCCAGCAGCGCGAGGTTGCCGCCGATCTGCCCGCCGCCGATGAGGCCAATCTTCTTCTTGCGATTCTGAGCCATGGATTCGCCGTCTCCCATTTCCCCGTGAGGGGACTACATGTGCTTGATGATGGCCTGACCGAACTCGGAGCACTTCACCTCGTTCACGCCAGCCTGCCCTTCCTGCTTCATCAGACGGGCGAAGTCGTAGGTCACCGTCTTGGCGGCGATGGCGCGGTCCATGCCCTGGATCATCAGGTCCGCGGCCTCGTGCCAGCCCAGGTGCCGGAACATCATCTCACCGGAGAGGATGACGGAGCCGGGGTTCACCTTGTCCTGGTCCGCGTACTTGGGCGCCGTGCCGTGCGTCGCCTCGAAGACGGCGTGGCCGGTGACGTAGTTGATGTTGCCACCCGGGGCGATGCCGATGCCGCCCACCTGCGCCGCGAGCGCGTCCGACAGGTAGTCGCCGTTGAGGTTCAGCGTGGCGATGACGTCGAACTCGTCCGGACGCGTGAGCACCTGCTGCAGGGTGATGTCCGCGATGGAGTCCTTGATGATGATCTTCCCGGCGGCGACGGCGGCCTTCTGCTCCGCGTTGGCCGCGTCCTCACCCTTCGCGGCCTTCGTCACTTCCCACTGGTCCCAGGTGTAGACCTTGTCACCGAACTCCCGCGCGGCCAGCTCGTAGCCCCACTTGCGGAAGGCGCCTTCGGTGAACTTCATGATGTTGCCCTTGTGGACCAGCGTCACGCTCTTGCGCTTGTGGTCCACCGCGTACTGGATGGCCGCGCGGATGAGCCGGTCGCTGCCCTCGTGGGACACCGGCTTCAGGCCGATGCCGACGTCGGAGGGGAAGCGGATCTTCCCGAACTCCTTCGGGAACTCCTGCTTCAGCAGGGCCAGGAACTTGTCCGCCGCCGGGGTGCCGGCCTCGAACTCGATGCCCGTGTAGATGTCCTCCGTGTTCTCACGGAAGATGGTCATGTCCACCTTGTCCGGCGTCTTCACCGGGCTGGGCACGCCCTTGAAGTAGCGCACGGGACGCAGGCAGACGTACAGGTCGAGCATCTGGCGCAGCGCCACGTTGAGCGAGCGGATGCCGCCGCCCACCGGCGTGGTCAGCGGCCCCTTGATGCCCACCAGATAGGTGCGGAAGGCCTCGACCGTCTCTTCGGGGAGCCAGTTGTTGACCGCCTTGAAGGACTTCTCGCCGGCGAGCACTTCGTACCAGGCGATCTTCTTCTTGCCCTTGTAGGCCTTCTCCACCGAGGCATCGAAGACGGCCTGGGACGCGCGCCAGATGTCGCGGCCAGTGCCATCGCCCTCGATGTAGGGGATGATCGGATGATCCGGGACGGACAACTTGCCGTTCTGGAGGGTGATCTTCTCGCCGGACGTCGGGGGCGCCATGGACGTGCTCCTGGAAGGTGTGGCCGTGTAAGAATTGGCGCGGGATAGTCGAGAACCCGCCCCCCTCCCGTCAAGGAGTTTGGCCACCCCTCCAGGGTGCAGGACTTATCGGACCCAGCGGCGCGGCACGAGAGGGCGAACCTCCCGCACGCCCCCGAGCGCTCGAGTTCCTCGCCGGCCCGACTACCAACAGGCCAGGCCCGGCGCGGGCAGCTCCACCGTCACGGTGAGCCCCACTTCCACGCCGCGCGACACTTCCAACGTCCCGCCCACGGACTCCACCAGCTCCCGCGCGCGCGCCAGCCGCCGGTGCGCCGAGCCCACCAGCATGGGCGACAGCACGACGGCCCTCAGCTCGCGCTCGGACAGGTGCGCATCCGGCGTCACCACCTGGAAGCGCGGCCCCTCGTCACCAAAATCGTCCGGCGCGTCCAGTGACACCTGAACGCCGCCCTCCCCGGCGAGGTCCGCCGCATGGGCCAGCAGCAGCAACAGCACCTGCCGTGTGCGACGCAGCCCCGTTCGCGCCAGCACCGCTTCCCCTGGAAGATCCAGCTTCACCGCAATGCCGTGGATTCTTCGCGTGACTTCCAGCAATTCCTTGGATTCACGCATGAGCGCCGCCACATCCACCTGGTGGAAATCCGGCCCCTCCACCGACTCCAGGGAGGCCGCGCGCACGGGGCGTCCGCCCTCGTTCGCCGCTTCACCCGAAGTGCTTCCCACCCAATCCCGCGCCGCGCTCATCGCTCACCTCTTATGGTTGGCGTGCAGGAGGGAGTTTACTGGAGCAATCCGACTCGCTCCATTTCACTACGAGAAAGCACTCAGAGCGTGGTTGACTGGTGACATTACAGTTGAGCGACATCTTGGCGGTGGCGTTGTCGGGTGCTGGGCATACAGTTCGTGAAACTTGGAGAAATGACCTGTCACGGTTGACCCAGTGACCTAGATTCTCGCCTTGCCGAAAACAGCAAGGCTGCACAAATTTGATTTGACTGTTCCTGCTGACTCCGTATGATACGGACCCATAGCGAAATGCCGCCCACCGCAGCACCGCTGGAGCAGGGAGGAACTGTTGTGCTTGCAACTTCGCCATCCGCTTCAGGCGTTCCTCACTACCGGAGAAGGGGGCTCCTGGACATGGAAGGGGGAAACCCACTCTCTGACCGGCGGACGGTCGAGTTCGACAGCCGAGACGCTTTCATCAATGTGATTCCGCTGCCGCCAGCGGAAGCCGCGCTGGATGACTCGGGATACTCGCTGCATGGCCGAGGCCCGAACGCCATCACCTGCTCGCTGGGTTCGCTGGAAGGGACCATTGGCGAGGTGACGCGGCTGAGCCCCACCGTGGTCTGGGTGATGCCGCGAGGCCCGGTGAACCACTCCGAGGCGCCCACCCTGCCCGTCTTCCTCAAGGGCCGTGGCGTGACGATTGGTCCCCTGGTGGGTGCGTTCATCCGCACCGACGCCGAGACGGCGAGCGCGCCCGTGGGCCTGCAGCTCGTGGGAGTCACCGTGGAGCAGGGCCGGCAGATCCTCGCCATGCTGGCGGATGCCTTGCGCAACGGCGTTGCGGAGCCCGCGGCCTCGGCGCTCCCGATGCAGGACACCATCGAGCAGCCGGAGCGCATCCGCTCCATCCTCAGCGCCATCTGCGCGGCGGGGAACAAGGGCGTGCTGCGCCGCATGGGCCGCTCGGTGCAGATGGTGCTGGAGCGCTTCAACTCGGCGACGGCCCAGCTCGAGTGGCGCACGGACGAGACAGTCTCAGAGTGGGGCGAGGCGCCCTACGACGTGGACGTCATCGGCTACAACAGCGCCTACCGGATGCAGTTGGAGGCGGGCGGCACGGATGGAGATCGGCTCTTCACGCCGCTGCCGACGCGCATCTTCCGCATCCGTCACCGCTGGCACCGCCGCGTCCCCGCCCCCGCCGGCGCGCGCGTGCGCTTCCACCACCCGCTCTGGCGCGAGCTGGGCGAGCTGCAGCGCGACGCGGTGGACCTGTCCTTCTCCGGCCTGTGCGTCCGCTGCAAGCCCGAGGACTTGATGTTCCCCGGCCTGCTGCCGCCCCACATCGAGCTGGAGACAGGCGCGGGCCAGATTCTGACTTTGCGTGGCGAAATCCGCTACGTCACCAGCCCGCGCGCGGACGGCTCCGTGCTGTGCGGCCTGAGCGTGCAGCCCTACTCCGTGGACGAGGCGCGCTGGGTGCGCTTCGTGTCGCAGACGACGTCCCCCGCGACTCGCACCAGCGAGGACATGGAGGACGGGCTGTGGGACTTGTTCACCCGCTCCGGCTTCTTCAGCCTGGCGGGCAAGTCCACCGAGGAGTTCGAGGAGCTGCGGCTGTCCTTCCGGACCATGGCGAAGCGCGGCGCGGAGGTTCCCCAGCTCTTCTGCCAGGCGGTGTGGCCGTCGGAGCGCGGGCCCGAGGCGACGCTGTCCTTCATGAAGCCCTACCGCCACGCGTGGATGGGGCACCAGGTCGCCAAGCGTCCCGGCAAGCCGCCTCCGAGCGTCACGGAGCCGGGGCAGATCATGCGTGACTTGTACGTGCGCACGTTCGAGCACCCGCAGAGCGATCCGGACTTCCGCTGGGTGGTGGCCTACGTGGAGGCCCTCAACCCGTGGATCGCCAAGGCGCACGTGCGCTACGCCGAGCGGCAGATGGAGACGGGCCAGGGACTGGCCTTCACCCGCAAGGTCCACATGCTGGACGTGCTCACCCATGAGCAGACCGGCCGCAGCCACGAGGGCATCACCGTGGGGCTCGCCACGCCCCAGGAGCTGACGCTGCTGGCGGACACCATCGCTCGCACGCGACCGGCCTGCTACGTGGAAGCGCTGGACTTCACGCGGGAGCGCATCGACATGCGCCCGGTGCAGGCGCGCTGGAAGGAATTCGGTCTCGAGCGTGAGCGCGAGATTCTGGTCGCGCGTCGGGGCGGAGTTCCCGTGGCCGCGACGGTGCTGGAACTGGGTCAGCGGGGCACGAACCTGTACTGCCTGCTGGACATGGCCCGCCTGTTCTCGATGACCGAAGAAGGACCGTCCACCTATGTCGCCTTGGTGGATGCCGCGCGCCGTTGGTATGCCGCGCGACGCCGCACCTCGTTCCACTTCCTGTGTGAGGACGAGGGGGGGGATTACGTGCAGGAAGCCGGTATCCACGGCGGACCTGATCCATTCATGTGGATCATCTCCTCCAAGCTGATTCCCGACTTCCTCGAGCACATCAGTGAGCTGACCATCGGGCGCCGTGGCGCCCACAACCCTCGCTAACACGCCCTAGAGGTCCAGACATGAGCAACAAGCAACTCGTGGAGCAGAAGTACGTTCCCCACGTGGTCGAAGTCCGCGAGCGCCTCAAGTCCTCCCCCGCGCTCAAGACGCTGTTGGATCCGAACGTCGACCCGGCGCTCGTGGAAGGATTCCTCATCCAGCTCAACTCGCTGGGCGTGTACATGACGGAGCCGGTGGATGGCTGGATTCGCCGCGCCGGTGAGGCCACCGTGAAGATGGGCCTCAAGGACGTGGGCGAGAAGCTCATCACCCACGCGAAGCACGAGGAAGGCCACCACCTGATGATGATCGAGGACACCAAGAGCCTCGTCGCCCGGTGGAACGCCAAGCGCGGTCCCCAGCTGGACGCGACGGCGCTGCTGAACCAGGTGCCCACGCAGGCCATGGTGGAGTACCGGAAGATCCACGAGGACACCATCGTCGGGCCGATGCCCGCCGCCCAGGTCGCGATTGAATATGAAATCGAGAACCTGTCGGTCGTCTTCGCGCCCGGGCTGATGGAGCAGGCCAAGCGCGTGTGTGGCGAGGACATCATGGAGGCGATGTCCTTCGTCAAGGAGCACGCCGAAATCGACGTGGGCCACACCGCCCTCAACGAGGTGATGCTCGGCAAGCTGCTGACCCAGGTGCCCGAGAAGGCCGAGGTCATCGGCAAGACGGGCGCGCAGGCGCTCGACATCTACCTGCGCTTCATGGGCGACTGCGTCGAGCGCGCCCAGGGCCTGCTGAAGCCCGCCGCCGCGGCCTGACCTCACCGTCGGGTGGAAGAACTCCGGGGCGCCTCGGGCCATCTTCTGGCCTGGGCGCCCCGTCGTCATTTCAAGCAGCGCCCTACCCTCGCCTCACCCGGCCTTGCGGACCTCGGTGGTGCCCCCCGGAGGCCGGGGACGGATGAGCCCGCGCAGCGAGCGGCGGAGGCCGTCCAGGCTGGGGCCTTTCGCCGTGCCGAACACGTAGCGGTCCGGACGCAGCACCACCACGTCCTTGTCGTGGTGCTTGAACCACGCGCCCAGCCGCCCCTCCGTGTCCACGAACGCGTCCGCGGGAGGCTCGCCGATGCGCTCCGCGGAGAGCACCGACCAGGCCCGCGCGCCCACTTCGGCCGCCAGCGCGCGCGCCTCCCGCTGCGTGTCCTGCGAGGCCCCGGGCCGCGTCAGCACCACGAAGCCATCGCCGAGCACGTGGTCCATCAGCACTCGCTGGCCCTCGGAGGCCTCGACGCGGGGCTGCGGGAAGTAGGTGCCCTCCGGCGCGGCCTTCGCCCGCTGCGTGCCGAGGATGAAGCCCTTCTCCAGCGCGAAGGCGGGCTTCACCTTGAACTGGCGGATGAACTCCCCGGTGACGGGCAGCCGGTAGAGCAACTGGATGAGCACGTTGCGCGCGCGCGCCAGCACCTGGCCACCGGTCATCATCATCCGGCCCATGGCGTCCGAGCTCTTGATGACCTCCGCGACATGGCCGCGCCGCTCGTGCTCGTACGTGTCCAGCAGCGAGTCGTCCGCCGAGCCGTCCAGCACCCGCGCCAGCTTCCAGCTCAGGTTCGCCGCGTCGCGGAAGCCCGCGCACAAGCCCTGCCCCAGGAAGGGCGGCATCAGGTGCGCTGCGTCACCGAGCAGGAACGCGCGTCCCACCCGCCAGCGGTCCACGAGGCGGCTATGGTACGAGTGGACGTTGACGGAGCGGATGGTCACCGTCGCCGGGTCGATGTAGTGCGCGATGAGCGAACGCACGTGGTCCGGCTGCCGCACGGCCTCCAGGTCCGAGCCTGGGTCCACGATGAGGTCGAAGCGCATCTCGTCCCGCGCGGTGCGCGCGATGAAGCCCCGACGGTTCGGTCCACACAGGTAGCTGGTGTAGTCGGGCTCCGGCGACGTCGTGCTCACCGTGATGGCCAGGGCGTGCTCGAGCGCGGTGGTGCCCTCCAGCTTCAGGTCCAGCTTGCGGCGGATCAAGCTGTGAGCGCCGTCGCAGGCCAGCAGGTAGCGCGCGCGAACCGTCACGGACCTGTCGGTACCGCACTCGCGCACGCGCACGTTGAGCCCCTCGCCATCCTGCACGAAGGACTCGACCTCGCGGCCCTGCCACAGCGCCACGTTCTCGAAGCGCGCCATCCCCCGCCGCAGCACCGCCTCCATGCGCGGCTGCTGGAAGAAGGCCCCGACATAGTGGCCGTACGGCTGGTCCAGGTTCGCGAAGTCCACCTCCGCGAGCGAGCGCAGGCGGTCGTCGAGGTAGCGCAACGTGTGGCACGGATGGAAGCCCGGCCCCAGCTCGCCCTCCAGTCCCGCGGACTGGAAGATGCGCTGCGCCTCGTCATCCACGCTGATGGCGCGGGACTGCCCATGCGCGGACAGCTCCTTCTCCACCACCAGGGTCCTCACGCCTTGGAGCCCCAGCAGATTGGCTGCCATCGCTCCGACCGGTCCACATCCCACGATGATGACATCAACAGTTTCTGGAGCCACGTCCGCCCTCCGGGTGTCGTGCTTGTTGAGCTGCCTTTGATTCATCCCCCAGGCCAGGCCTTGGAATAATCAAGCCAGTACCACCGCTCCGCCTCGCCCCGTGCCTCTTGATTCAAAGAACGCCTGGGGGTGGATTCCTTGCCTGTTTGAGTTTCACCCCTCGAACAGAATTTCCAATCACGCCTGGATGTTTTCCATTTCGAGCGGGGGGTGCTCCCTACCCGGCGGCTTACCGTCGTGGGCCGAGGTGGGAGCGCATTCCTCGTGAGCTACAAGTTTTGCGTCTGCATGAAATCGCAGTGTCGAGTAGCGACGGAGACCCTGTCTGGAAAGCAGCACAGACGTCGTGGGCAACGCGCGGCGTCGTGCATTCAGGGATCGACGGATGTTCTGGTGGCGGTTCCCCCTCACGCGAAGTTCGCGAAGGAGCAGTTCCATGGAATGGCTCGAATTCTCCCGCTGGTCCCCCGAGGTGGAGCGACAGCTCGCGCAGCAGGCCGCGCGACTGGGCGCGGCGGCGGCCCTTGGAGCCTCCCTGACCCGGCGGGTGCGCGTCAGCGCCACCGTGGCGGCGGCGTACCGGCTGAGCGCGATGCTGCGTGAGTACCCTCGCACCAATCCCTGGGGCCACCCCGTCTCGGAGTCCTGAGTCGGGCTGACGCTCGCCGGAAGTCCCCCGGCTTCCGGCGTCACGTCCCCACCAGGAGCCCCGGCCCCCTTGTCGAGGGTGAGCGCGTGAATGGTCCCTTCGAGGGGCCCACGAAAGCTCCCATCCGAGGGAAGGGCTCTGACGAAAGCGGTTCGATTCACGATTGATTGACACATCAATCCACTCCCACCTCAGCCTACCGGGTTCCCTCTACGCCGCACATTGGCGCGCAAAGACTTCGCGCGCGCACCCAGGCCCGGCGCAAGACATGCGTTGGCGCGATTGGGTGGGCAGGGCCTTCCACGTCCCCAAGGGAGGAGACCGGCCGGGCGCTCCTCTGTGTCGTTCAGTCCTCGGCGGCCTTGCGCAATGCGGGACGTTCCAGCTTCCCCATCGCATTGCGTGGCAGGGCTTCCACCCAGATGAACCGCGCCGGCAGCTTGAAGCCCGCGAGCGACTGGCGACACCAGGCGTCCATCGCCTCCGCCTCGGGACGCGGCTGTCCCGCGCGTCGCGCGAGGAAGGCCACGGGGACCTCGCCCCAACGCGGGTCCGGCACGCCAACGACCGCGGCCTCCCGCACCGAGGGGTGATTGGCGAGCACCGCCTCCACCTCGGCCGGGTAGATGTTCTCCCCGCCCCGAACGATGAGGTCCGTGCGGCGCGACAGCACCGTGAGGCGACCTCGTGCGTCCAGCACACCGAGGTCTCTCGTGTGCAGCCAACCATCGAGCAAGGCCTCGTTCGTGGCCTCGGGCTTGCGCCAATAGCCCGCCATCACCGTGGGGCCACGCACCTCGATGTCACCCTCCTGCCCCGGGCCTCGCACGTCGCCGCGCTCTCCGACGATGCGAACCTCCATCCCTGGAAGTGGTGGCCCGGCGGTCCGCCCATCCGCATCGGAGGGACGCTCCGTCGTCACCTGGGAGCACGCCTCGGTGAGTCCGTACGTCTGGAGCGCGAGCAGTCCCACCGCGCGCGCCCGCTCCAACAAGGGAACGGGCACCGGCCCTCCGCCAATCAGCGCCAGCTTGAAGGACTCCGGCACGCGACGCCCGGCGCGAACATCCAGCACCCGCTCCAGCGTCGTGGCGACGAGGCTCGCGTGCGACACGCCCTCCTCGTCGATGGCCCGACAGGTGGCTTCCGCATCGAAGCGCTCGTGCAGCACGAGACAGCCCCCCTCGTACGCGGTGCGCGTGAGCATCGCGAGCCCGCCGACGTGAAACAGCGGCAAGGTCCCGAGCCAGCGTGGCGCCCGGTGTTCTCCCAGGTTCCCCGCGGACCCGCGCGAGGACGCCCGGAAGTTCCCCTCCATCAGCACCGCGCCCTTGGGCCGCCCCGTCGTCCCACTGGTGAAGAGGATGACGCGAGGCGCTCGCCCTTCCAGCTCCACGCACGTGTCGGACGAGGCCTCTCCCGCGAAGCTCTCCAGCCCCTCCGCGCCCACAAGCCGCTCACGCAGCGTTGCCAGGGCGAGCGTCAGGCCTGGCTCGACATCCTGGGCCAGGGGCTCCAGCTCCGCGCGGGTGAGTCGCGCATTGAGCGGCGCCAGCACGGCCCCGAGACGACCGAGGGCCCAGAAGAGGAACACGCAGGCCGCGTGATTCGTCGCCAACACACAGACGCGATGACCCGCGCCAACTCCGCGAGCCTCCAGCGCGGCCACCCACCGACGCACCTCCGCATCCAGTGCGCCGTAGCTCCACGAGCGTCCCGCGAAGGTGAGCGCCTCCGCGTCCGGGTGACGCAAGGCTCCTTCGCGAACGGGACACCCGAACTTCGTCACACCACCACCCTGGCATCCAGGCCCAGTCCAGGCGACTCCGGAAGACGGATGCGCCCGTGCACGGGCTGGTAGTCATGCCAGTCGGGCTCTTTCGCGAAGAGCCGCCCGACCGCGAGCCCCGAGGCCAGCGCACCCGAGGGCAGCGCGGCGGCCAGATGCGCGGCACCCGCTCGGGCCACGACGCCATCCAGCGAGCTCGTCACATACGCCTGCATTCCCAGCCGAGCGGCCCGCATCGCCACCACGAGCCCAGGGAGCAGTCCGCCCAGCACCATCGGCTTGAGCACCACCGCGCCCACCGCGGGGCCGCCCCCCAACAGCGGATCCACCGACAGCAGCGCGCGCAGCGTCTCTGGTGAGCCGAGCGACTCGTCCGCCGCCACCATGCATGGCGCCCTTCGCTGCACGCGCCACAGGGCCGACAGGTCGTCCGGCGGCGTCGGCTGCTCCACCAACTCCAGGCCGTACCACCCCAGCTTGTCGAGCGCGCGCTTCGCGTCCAGCTCCGACCAGCCACCGTTCGCGTCCAGCCGCAGCTTCACGTCCGGCCCCACGGCCTCGCGCACCGCCTTCACTCGCTGCTCGTCCGCCTCCAGCGAACGCGTGGCCACCTTCAGCTTCAGCGTCCCGAAGCCCTCGGCCACCGCACTCCGGGCCTCTTCCGCCAGCGCCTCCGGAGACTCCTCGCCCAGCAGCGCGTTCACCAGCACCTCGGGACGCGACTCCTCCGCCAACAGCCAGCACAGCGGCACGCCCTGGCGCCTGGCGAGCAGGTCCAACAGGGCCAGCTCCAGCGCATGCTCCGCGGCGGGCACGGGGCCCGGCGGCGCGGGATGGCGGGCCCGGACACGAACGCCCTCGCCACGCGCCACCGTCGGCGGGAAGGGAGACAGCGTGTCCTCGACAGCGCGCACCGAGTCGCCCAACAGCTGGCCCTTCAGCGACGACAGCCACGCGCCCAGCACCTCACCACACACCGCCAGCGACTCCGTGCCGAACTCCGGAAGCGGCATCGCCTCGCCGAGTCCCACCCGCCCATCCTCGTCCTCCAGTTGCACGAGGAAACCCTCGCGCGCGGAGTAGGAGCCTCGGGCTGTCTTCAAGGGCTGGAGCAGCTCCAACTTCAGCGGGGTCAGCGTCGCCTGGACAATGCGCATGAGCTCACATCATCGCAGGTACAGGCCCACGCCGAACAGCACTCCGAAGAAGAGTTGGAAGCGCGCCGTCCCGCCCAGCGCCGGGTTCAGCGCAGCCCCCTGCTCTCGCAGCACCCGCTTCAGCGGCGGCACGACCAGGGGCAGGCTCAGGAACGATAGAAAGACCCAGGGTCCCGCGAGTCCCAGCGAGAACATCGCCACCGGCGTGGCGAACGAGGCGACGAGCAACAGCACGTACTCGGCCTTTCCCGCCGTCGTCCCCCAGCGCACGGCGAGTGTGCGCTTGCCCGCCTTCACGTCCGTGGTGACGTCTCGCAGGTTGTTGACGACGATGAGCATGGTGCCGCTCGCACCGACTGGAATCGCCGCCCACCATGCCGCCGGATGCACCGTGCCGGCCTGCACGTAGAAGGTCCCCGTCACCGCGACGAGCCCGAAGAAGATGAAGACGAACAGGTCGCCCAGCCCGTTGTAGCCCAGGGGGAACGGCCCGCCCGTGTACGCGTACCCGCAGAGGAGCGACGCGAGCCCAATCGCGACGATGGGCCAGCCGCCCACCGCCACGAGGTACGCCCCCACCGCCGTCGCCAGGGCGAAGCAGACCGCCGCGCCCAGCAACACCGTGCTCGGAGCAATCAGCCCGCTCTGCGTGACTCGCACCGGCCCGAGCCGCTCGTGCGTGTCCGCGCCCTTCTTGAAGTCGTAGTAGTCGTTGATGAAGTTGGTGCCAATCTGGATGAGCACCGCGCCCAACAGCGCCGCGAGGGCCGGGAGCGTGCGCCCGACACCCAGTCCGAACGCGAGCGTCGTCCCCACCAGCACGGGCACCAGCGCCGCTGTCAGCGTCTTGGGGCGCACCGCCATCAACCACGTCTTCACCGTGGGCCGAGGCTTCGCCATGCCCACTGGGGCTACCGGCACGGACGTACTCACGGGTTCACCCTCCCAGGACTCGCCACCGGGGCGGCGGCCTCGAACTGGGGCGCCTCGTACCAGGGCGTCTGGAGGAAACCGAGCACCTCCCGGACGTAGTCCTCCGGCGCCTCCAGGTGCGGCGCGTGGCCGCAGTCAGAGAAGGCATGTCGCCACACCACAGGAAGCTCCGTCGCCATCTTCCGCGCCGTCTGCGTGAACTTCTCGTCCCGCGCCCCCGTGAGCAGCAACGTGGGCAGCCGCTGGTGATGCAGCTCCGACCAGTAATCCGGTTGCACACCGAGCCCCAGGCACTCCAGCGCACCGGCGAGTCCCTCCACCGTGCATGCACGACGGTGAGCGCGCAGCGTGTCACGGCGCTCCTTTGGCATGTCTCGCAACCCGTCGAACAGGGGCAGCGCCTCCCAGCGCTCCACGAAGGCGTCCACACCCTGGGCGCGGATGAAGGCCGCGAGCCGTGCGTCCGCCTCACGTCGCGCGGAACGCTCCTGACGACGATGCAGGCCCGGCGAACCGCTCTCCATGATGAGCCGACCGAACCGGTCCGGTGCGCGCACGGCCGCCGCCAGCGCCACCCGCGCGCCCTGCGAATAACCGAGCAGATCCACCGTGCCCACGCCCAGCGAGTCCACGAGGGACACCAGTGCGTCCACCGTCTCCAGGAAGCCGTCGCGGCCCTGTCGCTCGGGCAGCGGCGTGGCGCCGTGTCCAGGCAGGTCCACCGCGATGGCTCGCACGGCGCTCCCCAGCAGCGGACGCAGTCCATCGAACGAGGCCCGGTTGCCGGTGAAGCCGTGCAGCAGCACGAGGGGCCGGGAACCTTCTCCCCACGTCTCGTAGGCCAGTGTCACGCCCATGGTCCGTCTCCGAGTGCGGCGGCCATCCTCGCGAAGAGCTGCCGGTGGTCATCCACGTTCGCGGCCCGGTCCACGCGCACCTCCACGAGGTGCAGGCCGCCTTCGAGTCCCTCACGCACCGCCGACCGCAGCGCGGAGGGTGTCGTCGGCCGGTGCAGCCGCGCACCGCCGAGCGCCGCCGCATGCGACAGGTCCACGCCATGCGGAGTGCCGAACAGCGTCTCGAACTCGTCCGGCTTCGCCGTCTGGGCGATGGGCAGGAACGAGAAGATGCCGCCGCCGTCGTTGTTCACCGCGACCACCGTCAGCGGGACTCGCGAGCGCGAAGCCGTGACGAAGGCGCCCACGTCGTGCAACAGCGCCAGATCGCCCGTGAGCAGCACCGCGGGACGCGAGGCCGCGGCGGCCATGCCCAGCGCGCTGGAGATGATGCCGTCGATGCCGTTCGCTCCACGATTGGCGAGCACCCGCAGCGGCACCGGACCCGCCGGCGCGAAGGCGTCCACGTCGCGGATGGGCATGCTGCTGGAGACGAACAACGGGGCTCCCGCTGGAAGCGCGGCCACCACCTCGCGAGCGATGCGCGGCTCGCTGAGCTGGTCGGGCCGCTCGGCGAAGGCGGCCTCGAGCGCGCCTCTCGCCAGTCGCTCCGCCGCGAGGAAGCCCTGGGCCCACCGCCCCGCTCCTCGCGTCTGCCCCTTCGCCAGCGCCGCGCAGGCCGCCACCGCCGAGCCCTCCACCACCGTCGCCGCGCGATGCGTGGGGTCGAACAGCGAGCCCCCATCACTGAAGAGGACGACGTCCGAGCCCGACGCCTCCATCCACTGCTGCGGCGACTTGGGCGTCAGCCCACCACCGAAGCGCAACACCAGCTCCGGACGGTGCGCCCGGGCGAAGGGCGCATGGCGCAACAGCGCGTCGTAATACGAGAGCGTGAGCGGCCCACCGCCGTAGCGCGCCTGGGACGTCGCCTCGGCGAGCACCGGGTAGCCCGTGGCCTGGGACAACGCGGAGATGGCGTCGGCGAACCCGTCCGCCTCGTCGCGCGGTCCACAGACGATGACACCCCGCTCCGTCGCGGCGATGCGCTGACGGAGCGACTCCAACACCGCCGCGTCAGGCACCGGCATCGGCGCCACGATTCGCGTGAGCGGCGCCCCCGCGCGGCCCGCCTTCGCCAGCGCGGACAGCCGCTCCTCGCCGAAGGCCTCCGTCACGGGCGCGAGCGGCTCGCGGAAGGGCACGTTGAGCTGCACGGCGCCACGCGGCATGCGCAGCGCGGTGGCCACGGCCCGGGCGGCGGTGGCGCGCAGGTGGATCAACGCGACGTCACTGGCCTCGGGGACTCCCACGTCCGTGAAGCTGCGCGCGTGCTCACCGTAGAAGTGCGCCTGGGGCACCGTCTGCGCCGCGCCCCAGCCCTGCAGCTCCAACGGACGGTCCGCCGTCAGCACCACCAGCGGCACCTGCGACAGCGAGGCCTCGATGACCGCGGGATAGAAGTGCGCGCCCGCCGTGCCGCTCGTCGCCACGAGAATCACTGGCGCGCGAGACTGCTTCGCGAGCCCCAGCCCGAAGAAGGCCGCGCTTCGCTCGTCGATGATGGACCAGGTGCGCAGGCCCTCCGCGCGAGCACACGCCAGCGCCAGCGGCGAGGAGCGCGAGCCCGGGCACACCACCGCGTGCCGCGCGCCACCGCGAACCAGCTCCTCCACGAGCGCACGAGCCCACAGCAGGTTGAGATTACTGTCGCCCGACATCCCCGCCTCCCAACGCACGCAACACGGCCAGACTCTTCATCTCCGTCTCCCGCCACTCCGCCTCCGCGATGGAGCCGGCCACGATTCCGCAACCCACGAACAACCGGGCCCGCGAGCCCCGCACGCGCGCCGAGCGCAACCCCACCATCAGGTGCGCACGCCCCGGCCCCACCCACCCCACCGGCCCCGCGTACCAGCCCCTGTCCAACCCTTCGTGCTCCAATAGGAAGGACAGCGCTCGCTCGCGCGGCGTTCCTCCCACCGCGGGCGTGGGATGCAGCGCCCCCACCACCTGCGCCGCCGACACGCCCTCGCGCAGCTCCGCGCGGATGGCCGTGCGCAGGTGCACCACGTTCTTCAACGCCAACAACTGGGGCTCCGCGTCAGCCCGCACGTCGGTGGCCAGGCCCCGCAGCGTCGCGAGGATGTAGCGCACCACCGCCTCGTGCTCGCGCCCGTCCTTGTCCTGGCCCCGCAGCCCCTCGGCCAGATGCGGCGCGGCCGTCCCCGCGAGCGCCTCCGTCTCCAGCACCCGCCCCTCCACCCGACACAGCGTCTCCGGCGTCGCGCCCAGGAAGCACGTCCCGTCCGGCGCTCGAAACAAGAAGGTGGCGCAGCGAGGGTTCTGCTCCCGCAGCCGCGCCAGCACGTCCACCACGTCGAAGGGCGCCGGCCCCTCCACGTCCACGGCGCGCGCCAGTACCACCTTCTGAAGCTGTCCCGAAGCAATGGCTTCCAGCGCCCGCTCCACCCGCGCCTCGAAGTCCGGACGCGACGACGTCAGCGACAGCGAGACCTCGCCGCCCCGCACATGTCGATAGGCCTCCGAGAAGCGCGCCCTCACCCGCTCCAGCCGCGAGCGCACCGCGTCCTCGCCACCCCGCCCCTCGGGCGCGAAGGCCGCCACGGCCAGGCCGCTCAAGGTGCGCCACACCAGCACCTCCGGCAACGTCCAGCGCGCCACGCCGTGCGCCGCCCAGGCCTCATCGGGCAGGCCCGTCGCGCCGAAGCGAATCCCGCCGAACCAAGGACCCGGGAGGTTGTCGGGAGCCTCTCCCAACCAGCGCAGCGACGTCGCGGCCAGCGTGCTCAGCACCTCGGGCACCTGCCCGGAATCCGAGGCCTCCACCACCGCCGCCTCACCCCACCCCGCCACCGCTTCCCGCTCCAGGGGCCGCTCCCAATACACCGTTGGAACGCCCAGCGAGTCCGCTCCGGAGAGTGGATCCACCGCAGCCAGGGGCATCATTCCGGCCACCCAGCGCTGGCTCTCAACGAGATTGAGCGTCTTCATCAGCGGTCCTCATCCGCGACTGCCCTGAAATCACCTTCGGTTGTCTTCTAAGCCATCTCGGCTATACATGCACCAAGGAGTTCAAAACCTCTTGAACTCGGTGGATGGGAGGGCTCGTGGGAGGCAAGCAGCCAGACGAATCCGTGCCGGTAAACGCCGGGAAGGACACGGGTGCGCGGCGAGTGCTCCGCTCATTCCGGCCCGAGGGCACGCGTGTCCGAGCGGGGACCGTGGAGGTAGGCGGCCCGGGATTCGTCGTCATGGCTGGCCCCTGCGCCGTGGAGGGTCTGGAGCAGGTCGACCGCACCGCCGCCGCCGTGGCCCAAGCCGGTGCCCATGTCCTCCGCGGTGGCGTGTTCAAGCCCCGCACCAGTCCCTACGCGTTTCAGGGCATGGGGGAGCCGGGGCTCCAGCTGCTGGCCGACACCGGACGCCGACATGGGCTGCCCATCATCAGTGAAGTGATGGAGACCGCGCAGATTCCCTTCATGGCGGAGTCCGCGGACATCCTCCAGGTGGGCGCGCGGAACATGCAGAACTTCTCCCTGCTGCGCGCGCTGGGGAAGATTCGCCGCCCGGTGCTGCTGAAGCGGGGGCTGTCCGCCACGGTGCAGGAGTGGCTGCTGGCGGCGGAGTACATCCTCGAGGGCGGCAACGAGCAGGTGCTGCTGTGCGAGCGGGGCATCCGGACGTTCGAGACGGAGATGCGCAACACGCTGGATCTGGCCGCCGTTGCATGGGCCAAGCAGCGCACGCACCTGCCCGTTATCGTCGACCCTTCACATGCGACGGGACTGGTGGAGCTCATCCTCCCCATGTCGCTGGCGGCGGCGGCGGCGGGGGCGGACGGGTTGTTGATTGAGGTCCATGCGAAGCCGGAGCAGGCGCTGTGCGACGGGGCGCAGGCCCTGACGCCGGAGCGCTTTCAAACGTTGATGCAGCGGCTGCCAGCCGTGCTAGACGCGGTGGGCCGACACCTTTGGCGGCCGGAGAGTCCGGCCCAGGTCGTGAGGGCGCGATGAGCACTGAAGTCCGTCAGATGTTCTCCTCCATCGCCACGCGGTACGACGTGACGAACGAGGTCCTGTCGTTCGGCATCCACCGCCTGTGGCGCCGGACGGCCGTGCGACTCAGCCGGGCCAAGGAAGGCGACAGCGTCCTCGACTGCGCCTCCGGCACGGGTGACCTGGCGCTGGTCTTCAAGCGGAAGGTGGGAAGCAACGGCCGAGTCATGGGCACGGACTTCTGCCCGGAGATGCTGGAGAGCGCCCCCGCGAAGGCGGCCAAGGCGGGCCTCCAGGTGGACTTCCAGGTCGCCGACGCGATGGCCCTGCCCTTCGCGGACAACAGCTTCGACGTGGCCTCCATCGCCTTCGGCATCCGCAACGTGGATGACCCGGTGAAGTGCCTCAGTGAGATGGGGCGCGTGGTGAAGCCGGGTGGCCGCGTGGTGGTGCTGGAGTTCGGCCAGCCCAACGGCGTCTTCGGAGCGCTCTTCCGCTTCTACAGCAAGACGGTGATGCCGGCGATTGGCGGCATGCTCACCGGCAATCGCGCGGCCTATGAGTACCTGCCCCGCACCTCGGCGGCCTTCCCCGCCGGAGACCGTTTCCTGTCGCTGATGGACCAGTCCGGAGCCTATGCGGAGCGAAGCGCGCATCCGCTGATGTTCGGGACCGCGAACGTGTATGTCGGCATCGTCCGCTGAAGGCCGCAGAAGACTCGTCGAGCATGTCCTCAACTCAGTGGATCCCCGGCTCGCGCCGACCCTGAGAGAAGCCCTCGCGCGTCCGGGGCCCATACCCCGCCCGGACGCGGGCCAGACGGTGGTTCTGTGTGGCCACCGCAGCGCGGGCAAGTCCACGCTGCTGCCCCGCGTCGGCGGGCTGCTGGAGCGGCGCGGCCTGGACCTGGACACCCACCTGGAGCAGACCCATGGACGCCCGCTGCGCAAGTGGGTGGCGGAGGCTCCCGCGGAGTTTCGCGCCGCTGAGCGCCGAGCGCTCCTGGAGCTTCCCTCCGGTGCCCTCGTCGCGGTGGGTGGCGGCTTCCTCTCGCACCACCCGGACGCGCTGGCGGGGATGTTCACCCTGCTCATCCCGGTGACGTTCGAGACCTACCGGGAGCGACTGCTCACGGACCGGACCCGCCCCCGGTTGCGTCCGGAGGTCTCCCTGGAAGAGGAGCTCTCCTCCGTCTTCCATGAGCGCGAGGTCCTGCACGCCCGCGTTCCCACCATCGCCCTGGTGGACTTCCTCCGGGGCTGCCTCCACCTCGAGGAGTCCCCGTGACACCCGCCCGGCGTGTCGTGACGCTGCCTCCCACCCTGCTCGGCGCTGACGCCGTGCACTTCGCCCGGGAGTGCCAGCGTCGCGGCGCCGACGTGCTGGAGATTCGCACGGACCTGCACACCCCGGAGGCCGTGGACCCGGCGGCGCTCGCGGCCGTCCTTCCGCTGCTCGTCTCCGAGCGTGGCAAGCCGCTGCCCGCCGCCTGGATCTCCGCCGCGTGGCGCGTGGACCGGGACTTGATGGACGCCACCGGGCACCAGGGTTCGCTCGACGCGCCCTCCGGAAAGCTGCTCGCGTCGCACCATGCGGACCGACAGCTCACCACCGACGAGGCGCTGCGCCTGTGGGAGCGCGATGTGCCTCCCGACGCGCTGGTGAAACACGTGGAGCCCATGGCCCATCCGGACCATGTCGGCACCCTGCTCGAAACCCAGCGTCGGCTGGCGGAGCGGTTCGGCGTGACGCGTGTCACGGTGCTCGGCATGGGCGCGGTGGCGCTGCCGGCTCGGGCCGTGCTCGCCCGGAACAACCTTCTCGATTACGTGGCGGCAGGCGGCTCGTGGGCCGCCGCTCCGGGCCAGCGACTCCTCGACGACGTCGTCCGCGAGTGGCGCGGCTCGGACCGCACCACGCTGCCAGCCCCTCTGCGGCTGGGCATCTTCGGGATGTCCATTGCCCACTCGCGCTCGCCGCGCATCCACCGCCAGCCGTTCGATCGCATCGACATCCCCGAGGGCGGCCCCGTCGAGGCGCTCCTGGACTCGCTCTTGCCCCACTACGCGGGCTTCGCTGTCACCAGCCCGTTCAAGATGCCCCTGGCCCGGCACACCGGCTCATCGCTGGACGCCATCAACACCCTGGTCCGCCGGGGCAACCGGTGGGAGTCCTTCAACACGGACACCGAGGGCGCCCGGAAGGTGCTGGAGCGCCTGGGCGCCAAGGACGTCTTCGTCCTCGGTGACGGGGGCGCCACCTCCGCGCTGCGCACCGTGGCGGCCGAGCGCGGTGACGCCCTGCGCATCCTTCGCCGGGCCGACATCCAGGCCCCCCTCACCGGGGCGGGCGTCTGGACCTGGCCAGTCCATGTGGAGCCGCCGGATTCCCTGCGATTCGAGCGAGCACGCGTCGCGGTGATCGCATACGGTGCGCCCGGCCGACGCATCGCGGCGGAGATTACGCGGCGCGGCGGCACCCCGGTCCTGCTGGGTGCGGCGTGGTTCGTCGCGCAGGCCCGGCGGCAGCGACAGCTTTGGGAGACCGCGACATGAACACCTTCGGAGTCCTCTTCCGCTTGACGACCTTTGGTGAGAGCCACGGCCCCGCGCTCGGCGCGGTGGTGGATGGCTGTCCCGCGGGCGTGCCCCTCACGCAAGAGCGCCTCCAGGCCGCGTTGGACAGGCGCCGCCCTGGCCAGTCCGCCCTTGTCACGCCTCGCAACGAGCCAGACCGGGTGGAGATCCTCTCCGGCGTCTTCGAGGACAAGACGCTCGGCACGCCCATCGCCGCCATGGTGCGCAACACGAACCAGCGCTCGGGCGACTACGAGCAGCTCAAGCAGGTGGACCGGCCCGGCCACGCGGACGCCGTGTGGCGCGAGCGCTACAAGCACCGGGACCACCGCGGCGGTGGCCGCACCAGCGGACGCGAGACGCTCTGCCGCGTCATCGGCGGCACCATCGCGGAGGCGTACCTGGAGCGAGATATGCCCACCGTGCGCACCGTCGCGTACGTGTCGCAGGTCGGTGAGCTCATCGCCTCCGTACCCGCGCCGGGCCTCACGCGCGCCATGGTGGACGCCCACCCCACGCGCTGCCCCGACGAGGCCGTCCGCGAGGAGATGTCTCGCCGCATCCTCGCCGCGAAGGAGGCCGGGGACAGCCTCGGCGGCTCCATCGACATCCGCGTGGAAGGCCTGCCCGTGGGACTGGGCGAGCCCATCTTCGGGAAGATCAAGGCGCTCATCGCGCAGGCGCTCGGCAGCGTGGGCGCCATTACGGGTGTCGTCTGGGGCCCGCCGGACTTGCTCCAGCGCATCGGCCAGCCGGGCACCCAGTTCCACTCCGTCAAGGACGTCTACGGCGGCATCCAAGGGGGACTCACCAACGGTGAGCCGCTCCAGGTCCGCGCTTTCTTCAAACCCCCAGCGACGCTGGCGGACCACGCGAAGGGTGGCCGTCACGATCCGTGCATCATGCCCCGCGCCGTTCCGGTGCTGGAGTCCATGGTGTCACTGGTCATCGCAGACCTCGTCCAACAGATGAACGCACGCCCCAACACCCTATGAGCCCCTACCCTCCCGGCGCCTACCGTCCTCCCAACGACCGCTGGGGTCCGTTCTCCCGACTCGCCAAACGCCTCCCCGAAGGCAGCCTCGCGGTGGTGGATCGCACCGTGGCCCGTCTCCACCCGGGGATCATCCCCGCGCTGGAGGCGCAGAATCCTCGCGCCATCGTCCAGCTCGTGGGCGGAGAGAGCGCGAAGAGCTTCAAGGCCCTGGAGAAGGTGCTCGCCGCGGGCCTGTCCCTGCCGCGCTCCGGCACGCTGCTCGCCGTGGGCGGAGGCACCGTGGGCGATGTGTCCACCGTCGCCGCGCACCTGCTCAAGCGCGGCGTGAGGTTGGTGCAGGTCCCCACCACGCTGCTCGCCGCCGTCGACAGCAGCCTGGGTGGCAAGGGCGCGGTGGACCTCACCGTGAAGGGCCGCGTGGTGAAGAACCCCGCCGGCGTCTTCCACTACGCCGAGGAGTCGTGGATCTGCCCGGAGCTGTTCGCCTCGCTGTCGCCGACGCAGGTGCGCGAGGGCTCGCTCGAGGCGTGGAAGATGGTCATCAGCCTGGATGCCGCCCTCTTCCGTCGCTACCTGCGCAAGCCTCCGGCGCTCGAGAAGCTGGTGAAGGACGCGCGCGGCCTCAAGGAGAGCGTCTGCGAGCAGGACCCGTACGAGCACAAGGGCCTGCGCCGGGTGCTCAACTTCGGCCACACCTTTGGCCACGTGCTGGAGAGCGTGTCCCACTTCAAGCTGTCCCACGGTGACGCCGTGGGCCTGGGCATCCTCCTGGCCCTGGACGTGGGTCGCCACCTGGGCGTCACCCCCGAGCCCGTGGCCGCCGAGGTCGAGCGGGCCCTCATCGACGGCCCGGGTGTCCAGAGTCGTGAGCGAGTCGCCGCCCTGCTGCGCCCCGCGTCGCTCAAGGACATCGCCACGCTGCTCGACGCCGACAAGAAGGCGGGAGCGCGGGGCGAGCTGCGCATGGTGCTGCTGACGGCCATCGGCGCCACCGAGGTCCGCGACGTGGCGGCGACCACGTGGCGCGAGCTGTGGCCGTCGTGGACGAAGGCGGTGCGCCCGTGAGCACCAGCACCCGTCGAATCCTCCTGGACCCGAGCGGCCTCGTGGCCTCGCCGCTCACCCCGCCCGTCTCCAAGTCGGACGCGCAGCGCGCCCTGGTGCTCGGCCACCTCACCGGCGCCTGGCCCCTGCCCTCCGTCCAGGCCGAGTCGGACGAGGACCTCCCCGCCGACGTGCGCGTGCTCCGTCGAGGCGTGGAGGCCCTGCGACTGCCACCCGGGCCCGTTCGCGACGTGGACTGCGCGGACGGTGGCGCCCCCTTCCGAATCCTCGCCACCCAGGCCGCGGTGACTCCAGGCGCGCGAGTGAGCCTCACCGGAACGCCCCGCCTGGGTGAGCGTCCCCACGGCCCGCTCTTCACTTCGCTCAAGGACGCGCTCGGCCCCGCGGGCCTCACCCTCACCGAGGGACACCCGTGGCCCGTGGAGCTGGCCGCGCCCACGGACACCTCGAAGGTGTCGCCCGTCTTCCGGGTGCCCGGCTCGCAGAGCAGCCAGTACGCCTCCAGCCTGCTCCTGGGCTGCGCCGCGCTGTTCCTCCGGGAGCGCCGCGCGTGGAGCGTCGAAATCGAAGGCACGCTGACGAGCGCCGGCTACCTGGAGCTCACGCTGACATGGCTGGAGCGCTTCGGCTTCGAGGTCCAGAAGTCCGACTCCCGCTACACCCTCTCCGGCTACACGCCCCCGCCGAGCGTCCCCTCGCTCCCCGGGGATTGGTCCTCATTAGGTTATCTCCTGCTCGTCGCCTGGAAGGCCGGCGGCACGGTGGAGCGGGCAGATTCGGCCAGCGCCCATCCGGACCAGGCCATCCTCCGCCTCATCGAGCAGGTGGGCCTGGGCACGACGCCAGCGGGCCCCGCCCACACCTTGAAGGTGACGGGCCGTCCCGTGGGAGGCCTGCGGGCTTCGGGCAAGGAGTGCCCGGACCTGCTGCCGACCCTGGCGGCGCTCGCCTGTGTGCTCCCCGCGCCGTCCACGCTGACGGACGTCGGAATTCTCCGACTCAAGGAAAGTGACCGGTTGGAAGGTATCCGAGACCTCGTGAAGGCCTACGGGGGCACCGCGGACCTTCAGGGGGAAATCCTCCACCTGACGCCTCCAGCGGCCCCTCCTGCCCGGTTCGAGATGGACAGCCGGGGGGACCACCGCCTGGCGATGACGGCCGCGACACTCAGCGTGCTGTCTGGAGCGACCCTCGTCCTGACCGGTCCCGAGTGTGTCGAGAAGAGTTTTCCCGGCTTCTGGCGGCAGCTGTCCCGCTCGGGAGCGCGTATTTCCGAGCAGCCGTAGGAAGCATCAGTGTCTCCCCCGTCGACTTATCGATCTTTTTTGTTGAAAGCGATCTGCCCCCTGTGAAATCTCCGCCCATGCCCAAGGACACGCTGACGATCACCGACAATCGGACCGGCAAGACGTACGAGGTCCCGGTCGAGAACGGCTGTATTCGCACCAACGCCCTCCGACAGATCAAGGTCGCGGACGACGACTTTGGCCTCATGGGCTACGATCCGGCGTTCCTCAACACCGCGAACTGTAAGAGCGCCATCACCTTCATCGATGGCGACAAAGGCATCCTGGAGTACCGCGGCTACCCCATCGAGCAGCTGGCCGAGAAGTCCAGCTACCTGGAGGTCGCCTACCTCCTGCTGAACGGTGAGCTGCCGACCCCGAAGGAACTGGACAACTTCGTCCACCTCGTCACGCACCACACGTACGTGCACGAGAACGTGAAGTCCTTCATGGACGGGTTCCGCTACGACGCGCATCCCATGTCCGTGCTGGGCTCCACCGTGGCCGCACTGTCCAGCTTCTACCCGGAGGCGAAGTACACCAAGGACGAGCAGAGCCGCCGCATCCAGATCACCCGGCTCATCGCCAAGATGCCCACCATCGCCGCGTTCTCCTACCGGCACCTGATGGGGCTGCCCTACATCTACCCGGACAATGACCTGTCCTACGTCGCCAACTTCCTGGCGATGGTGAAGCGCGTCGGCACCGCGACCTACAAGGTCCACCCCGTGCTGGAGCGCGCGCTGGACGTGCTCTTCATCCTCCACGCCGACCACGAGCAGAACTGCTCCACCACCTCCGTGCGCACGGTGGGCTCGTCGGAAGTGGACCCGTACTCGGCCGTCACGGCGGGCATCGGCGCCCTCTACGGCCCGCTGCACGGCGGCGCCAACGAGGCGGTGCTGCGCATGCTCCGCGAGATTGGCCACATCTCCAAGGTCCCGGACTTCATCAAGTCGGTGAAGAGCGGCGAGGGCGAGAAGAAGCTGATGGGCTTCGGCCACCGCGTCTACAAGTCCTACGACCCGCGCGCCAAGGTCATCAAGCGCGTGGCCGACGAGGTCTTCGACGTGACGGGCAAGAACCCGCTGCTGGAGCTGGCCGTGGAGCTGGAGCGCATCGCGCTGCAGGACGACTACTTCGTCAAGCGCAAGCTCTACCCCAACGTCGACTTCTACTCCGGCCTCATCTACGAGGCGATGGGCTTCCAGGCGGAGATGTTCCCCGTCCTCTTCGCCATCCCCCGCACGGTGGGCTGGTGCGCGCAGTGGGAGGAGATGGTCCTGGACTCCGAGCAGAAGATCGCCCGTCCCCGGCAGATCTACACGGGCCAGAAGCGCCGCGACTACGTCTCCATGGACAAGCGCACCGCGAAGTAATCGGCGCGTCGTCACGCCTCACGGCCTGACATGAGAAGGGGCGAGGGACCGCGAGGTTCCCCGCCCCTTTCTCTTTGCGGGCTCCGGAAGCCCCAGGCTCCAGAAGCCCCGAGGGCCGCCCGCACCGCCCTGCTTCAGCCCGTCTGGGCCGCGCCGTTGGCCTCGGCGTACATCGCCTCGATGAGCGCGGCGTGCTTCTGCTCCACGGCCTTGCGGCGGACCTTCAGGGTGGGCGTCAGGTCGCCCGCGTCCACGGTGAGGTCCTGCTCCAGGACGACGAAGCGCTTGATCGTCTCGAAGCGGGAGAGCTTCGGGTTGATGTCCCGGTCCAACCCCTCCTGGAGGAGCTGGCGCAGGCGGGCGTCCTGGGAGAGCGTCTTGAGGTCCTCCGGCCAGCCCTTCTGCTGGGCCAGGGCGCGGCACTTCTCCACGTCCAGCGCCAGCAGGGCCACCAGGTAGTTGCGCCGCTCGCCCACCACCACCGCGTGGCCCACGCCGGGCAGGGATTTGATCAGCTCCTCGATGTTGCCGGGCGCCGTCTTCTTCCCGCCGGAGGTGACGATGATCTCCTTCTTGCGGCCGGTGATGTGGAGGTAGCCCTCGCCGTCGAGCTGGCCCACGTCCCCGGAGTGCAGCCACCCGCCCTCCAGCAGCTCCTCGGTGGCCCGCGGGTTCTTGTAGTAGCCCATGCAGACGTTGCCGCCCTTGACGAGGATCTCCCCGTCCTCGGCGATGCGCACCTCCACGCCGATCAGCGGACGCCCCACCGTGCCCAGGTGGGCGGCTTCGCGCGTGTTCACCGTGCCGGGGCCCGCCACCTCCGTCATGCCCCACACCTCGTGGATGAACATGTCGATGGAGGCGAAGAACTCCAGCACGTCCCGGCCGATGGGCGCCGCCGCCGTGGCGAAGAAGTCCACCCGCTCCATGCCGATGCGGGCCTTGAGCGGCTCGAACACCAGCCGCCGAGCCAGCTTGTACTGGGCGTCCAGCAGCACGGGGATGCGCTCGTGGCGCTGGGCGCGGGCATGCAGCTCCGAGGCGACGCCCCGGGCCCAGGAGACGATGCGGCGCTTCATGGGCGGCTGGGAGCGCAGCCCCTCCTCCGCCTTGGCCTTGAACTTCTCCCACACGCGGGGGACGCCGAAGAAGAACGTGGGCCGCACGTCCTTCAGGTTCGACGGCATCGCCTCCACCGAGTCCGCGAAGTACACCTGGATGCCCAGCATCAGCGGGCAGTGCAGGGAGATGACCTGCTCCGCGATGTGGGACAACGGCAGGTAGGAGATGATGACGGAGTCCTGCTTGTGCTTGAAGTCCACCGCCAGGATGAGCTGCCGGGACGTCCAGGCGATGTTGTGGTGGCTGAGCATGACCCCCTTGGGGTGGCCCGTCGTCCCGGAGGTGTAGATGAGGGTGCCCAGCGCTTCCGGCTTCAGGGCGTTGACGCTGTCCCAGTAGGGCTTGTCGTCCACCCCCGTGCCCTTCTCCAGGACGTCCGCGTAGCGCAGGACGCCCTCTGGCAGCGGCGTGGACGGCGCGTCCAGGATGATGATGTGGCGCAGCTTGGGCAGCCGCTCGCGCAGGGCCAGGCCGGTGCGCAGGTGCTTCTCGTTCTCCACCACGAGGATGGTGGCCTCACAGTGGCCCAGGATGTACTCGAGCTGGTCCACCGCGCTGGTGGTGTAGAGACCTACCGGAACGCCCCCCAGCGCCATGGCGGCCAGGTCCGCGACGTGCCACTCCTCGCGGTTGAAGCTGATGATGCCCAGCGGCTGGCCCTCCCCGTACCCGAGCGTCCTCAGGCCCAGGGCGAAGCGTTTGACCCGCTGGGCGTAGTCGAACCAGGAGGTAGGGACATAAGCGTGTCCCCGGCGCGTCCAGAGGGCCGGCCGATGTTCCTGCTGCGAGGCGCGGTCATGGAGGGCATGCACCATCGTCTTCGGGAGGTCCATCCGACGAAGGTTAGCGGATGTAGGGGCGTTCCGACCACGCCACCGGTTCGCGGACGTTGACAGCTGGTTGGATGGCTTTGTATGCCGCGCCCGACCATGAGCATCGACTTCACGTGCCAGAAGTGCGAGGCAAGCTTCGAGCTTGACGTTCAAGACCTCATCGAGGGGACGGAGAAGATCGTCTGTCCCCACTGCGACGCGAAAGCGCCCGCGAATCTCTCGGAGGACTTCGTCGCCGCGCTCTCGGAGATGCGCGCGCAGATCGCCGTGCTCGACAAGAAGTTCGCCGTCTCCATGACGCTGGAGTCGGAGGACGTCACCGACACCATCGACGACGAGGACGAAGACGAGGATGAGGAGTCCGAGGAGGACGACGAGGAGGACGACGACGAGGATGAAGACGAGGACGTCGAGGACGACGAGGACTACGACGACGGCGACGAAGACGAGCGTCCCTGACGTCCGCCCCCTTGCCCTCCGGGCGACCGTTTCCCGTCGCCCAGGGCAACCGGGCTGAACCGCTACCCTCCCGACAGGGTAGCGGGTGCGTAGTTTCAGGGTGTGAGAACACCCAACCGCGCCACTTTCTTCTTCGCCCCCCTGTCGGCGCTGTTGCTGGCGCTAGGGGGGGTCCTGCTGCTCCCCGCCTTCAGCGCTCCGGGGGCCGTCGCGGCCACCCTCCCGGACGCCTCCGGGCAACCGTGCATCACCGAGCACGGAGGCGACCCCAAGGCCTGCAACGAGCTGGTGGAGCTCGAGGTGCAGGATGTCGTCCCGCTGGTGGAGGCCCAGACGCACGCCGTCGTGCTCACCACCAAGGACAAGCAGGTGGTCCTCCCCGTCTTCGTGGATGAGGCCTCCGCCGTCTCCATCGCCTTCCGGCTGGCGGAGCGCGAGCCGCCCCAGCCGCTCGCCCAGGACCTGCTGGACGACGTCGTCGACCAGCTCGGCGCCAAGGTGACCGAGGTCCGCATCGACGACCTGCGCGACAACGTCTACTCGGGGCGCGTCTTCCTGGAGCAGGGCGCGAAGAAGATGACGCTGGAGGCCCGCCCGTCGGACTCCATCGCCATGGCCCTCACCAGCCATGCCCGCATCCGCGTCACCCGAAAGGTCCTCACCCTGGCCGGCATCAGCCGCGAGGAGATCGAGTCGCTCCAGCAGGGCGGTCCCGGCGTCGGCGGCAGCGGCCCGGGCGGATTGATGGAAGAGCCGGAGGTGATGCCTCCGCCTGGGCTGCCTGCGCCCGGCCAGCCGCCCATCGAAATGGACACGGAGGCCCTTCCGCCCGGCCACCCGCCGCTCGGCGCGCCCCAGGGCACCGGAAAGAAAATCGACCTCTAGTCCGGGACGAGCAGGCTTGGCGACAGGTGCGAGAAAGCCCGGCCCCCCCTCCCAGGGAAGCCGGGCTTTCTCTCTCGAACAGCGAGCACCTGAAAAACACTGGCATGGGGCCCACCCGGGGGTCGGCACCGCGCCTGGGGCAAAGAGTTAGTCTCCCAGGCGCGAGGCTGTCAAGCCGCGCACCCTGGCGCCTAGGATGCGCGCGCATATGCGCAAGGCGAAGATCATCTGCACCCTGGGGCCCGCATCGAGCACGCAGGAGGCCATCGAAGGCCTCATCCGCGCGGGGATGAACGTGGCGCGGTTGAACTTCTCGCACGGTACGCACGACGAGCACCGTCAGCGAGTGGCCCTCATCCGCAAGGCGTCCAAGCGACTGAAGCTGCCCGTGGCCATCCTCCAGGATGTCCAGGGCCCCAAGATTCGCCTCGGAAAGTTCGAGGGTGGACAGCTCCTGGTGACGCAGGGCCAGCGCGTGACGGTGACGACGCGCGCCGTCATGGGCCAGGGCTCCATCATCCCCACCCCCATCAAGTCGCTGACGAAGGACGTGTCGCCCGGAGAGGCCATCCTCCTGGACGACGGCCGGGTGCGGCTGCGCGTGCGCAAGGTCACGGGCCAGGACGTCCTCTGCGAGGTGGAGATCGGGGGCCTGCTCAAGGACCACAAGGGGCTGAACCTGCCGGGCTCGCCCATGTCCGTGCCCACGATCACCCCCAAGGACGAAGTGGACCTGGCGTTCGGCCAGGACGTGGGCGTGGACTACGTGGCGCTCTCCTTCGTGCGCACGGCGGACGACATCCACCGCGCCCGCAAGCACGTGGCGAAGAACAAGACGCCGCTCATCGCCAAGATTGAGAAGCCCCAGGCCGTGGACCAGCTCGACGCGATTGCGCGGGCGTCCGACGGCATCATGGTGGCCCGGGGCGATTTGGGCGTGGAGATGCCGCTGGAGCAGCTCCCCGCCATCCAGAAGCGGATGGTGCGGGTGGTGAACCAGATGGGCGGCCTGGTCATCGTCGCCACGGAGATGCTGGAGAGCATGGTCAACAACCCGCGCCCCACCCGCGCAGAGGTGTCCGACGTGGCCAATGCGATTCTGGACGGCGCGGACGCGGTGATGCTGTCGGGCGAGACGGCCGCGGGGCGCTACCCCATCGAGGCGGCGTCCACCATGGCCCGCATCGTCGAGGAGACAGAGCGCGGCGTGGTGCGACACCAGCACCACTCCCCCTTCGAGCGCTCGGAGGATCTGGGCACGGGCGTCGCGGCGGCGGCGGTGGCGGCGGCCACCCAGCTCAACATCCAGACGATCGTCGCGTACACGGAGAGCGGCCACACCGCGCGCCTCATCTCCGAGTTCCGCCCCCACGCGCGCATCATCGCCCTCACGCCGAACGAGGCCGCGGTGAACCGCATGGCGCTGTACTGGGGCGTGACGGGGCTCCAGGTGCCTCGCGTGAGGTCCACGGACTCCATGCTGCGGCAGGTGCGCAAGCTGTGCCTGCGCGAGGGCATCTGCCAGGTGGGAACGCCCGTCGTCGTCGTGGCCGGCGTGCCACTCAACGTGCCGGGCAACACCAATCTGATGAGCATCCACCGCGTGTGAGCGCGGTGGACGGCGTCACTCAGAGCACCTTCTGCTCGAAGTCGTAGATCTTCTCGACGGCGAGCTGACGGTAGCGCTCCATGTTGAGGGCGCGGCGGGCGCACTCCCACACCAGCTCGTTGGAGGTGCGCTCCGGCTCCTTCTTCTTGCGGCGCTTCACCTCGGCCTTGATGGACTTCACCGCGGCGCGCGGGTGGTAGCAGAAGGCGGAGGAGAACAGGAGATGTCCACCGAAGGGGATGAGGCGGGCCTCCAGGATGTCGCCCGTCTCCAGCCCGGCGATGTGGCGCCGCTCCGTCACGTCGAAGTCCTTGCCCGAGTACAAGTCGCGCAGGCGCACCAGCCCCTTGCCCAGCTTGCGGACCTCGAAGAGGCCGTGGACCGTCTCCGTGAAGCTGCGGAAGGCGTTGGCCTCCTCGGGCGGGGTGTTCGCCAGGCGCTGCTCGTAGAACTCCACGGCCGGCGTCTTGCCCGTGCTCGGCGAGACGCGGTCATAGAGGAAGTAGTCGAGGAACGACGCCATGCGCAGCTCGAAGAGCTTGTCGTCCTCGAAGACCTCGCCCGTCAGGCGGAAGTACTCCGCCTTGGCTTCGAGCAGGTCCGCCTTCCGCGACTCCACGCTGCCGAAGGCGATGAGCTGGTCCAGGTACGGCTGGTAGGAGAGCGGTGACAGCGGGGAGTCCATAGAGGGTCGGTCATCCTACCCCGCCATCAGCTTCGCGAAGCGGCCGAAGAGATAGCGTGCGTCATGCGGGCCGGGAGAGGCCTCGGGGTGGTACTGCACGCTGAAGGCCCGAGCGTCGGGGACGGCCAGGCCCTCCACCGTGCCGTCGTTGAGGTTGATGTGCGTGACGACGGCCTTGCCCTTGAGGCTGGCGTCGTCCACGGCGAAGCCGTGGTTCTGCGCGGTGATCTCCACCTTGCCCGTCGTCAGGTCCTTCACGGGCTGGTTGCCTCCGCGGTGGCCGAACTTCATCTTGTACGTCCGGCCGCCCAGCGCCAGGGCCATGATTTGATGCCCCAGGCAGATGCCGAACACCGGCACCTTGCCCAGGAGCGCCGCCACGGTGCGGTCCGCGCCCTTCACCGCCGCCGGGTCTCCGGGGCCGTTGGCCAGGAAGACGCCGTGGGGCTTGCGGGCGAGGACCTCGTCCGCCGTGGTGTTGGCTGGGACGACCGTCACGCGGCAGCCCACGTCGACCAGGAAGTGGAGCATCGACTTCTTGAGGCCGTAGTCGTAGGCGACCACGTCGAAGCGCGGCTCACCCTGGGGGTGGGCCTCGCCAATGCCGGTGAAGACGTCCGGCGAGGGCGCGGTGAAGGTGTACGGCGTCTTCACCGACACGCCGCTGGCCAGGTCCAGGCCCTCCATGCCGTGGGCGGTGCGAGCGCGCTCCGACAGCGCGGCCGGAGACAGGCCCTCGCTGGAGATGACGCCCATCTGCGCGCCGTGGGTGCGCAGGTGGCGCACCAGGCGGCGGGTGTCCAGGCCTTCGATGCCGGCGACGTTGTGACGCTTGAGGTACCCATCCAGCGACTCACGCGAGCGCCAGTTGGACGGCTGGCTCGCGAGGGCGCGCACCACCATGCCCACCGCGTGCGGCTTGCCGGCCTCTTCGTCCTCCGGCGTCACGCCGACGTTGCCCATCTCCGGGTACGTCATGGTGAGGATCTGCCCGACGTACGAGGGGTCCGTGAGGATCTCCTGGTAGCCGTACATGGACGTGTTGAAGACCACCTCACCCACCGTCTCGCCGACCGAGCCAAAGGCACGGCCCTCGAAGGTGGTGCCATCCGCCAGGGCGAGCACTGCCCGCTTCGTCATTACCGTGACTCCTTCACCTGGCCGTCGGAGAACACCTTCCGGCCAGAAACCCAGGTCTGCACCACGCGGCCCTTCTGCTTCCGGCCATGGAAAGGCGTATTCCGGCTGCGGGAATAGAACCGGTGGGCATCCACCGTCCACTCCTCCAAGGGGTCCACCACGGTGATGTCCGCCGGAGCCCCGGGCGCCAGGTGACCGCCCGGCAGGCCGAACGCCTTCGCCGGCCCGTGCGTCAGCAGCTCCACCGCCCGCTTCGCGCCCAAGAGCCCCGAGTGCACCAGCTCCAGCGTCAGCCCCAGGGCCGTCTCCAGCCCGATGATGCCGTTGATGCCCTTGTCGAACTCCACCTGCTTGTCCAGCACGCCGTGGGGCGCGTGGTCCGTGGCGATGGCGTCCACCGTGCCATCCACCAGCGCCTCGCGCAGCGCCTCCACGTCCCGGTCCGCGCGCAGGGGCGGCGCCATCTTCGCGTGGGTGTCGTAGTCCCCCACCGCCCGGTCATCCAGGATGACGTGGTGGGGCGTGGCCTCGGCCGTGACGAGCAGGCCCCGGCGCTTCGCCTCGCGGATGAGGCGCACGCTGCCCTCACACGACACGTGGGCGATGTGCAGCCGGCCCTTCGTCTCCTCGAGCAGCACCAGGTCTCGCGCCACCATGGCCACCTCCGCCGAGGCGGGGATGCCGCGCAGGCCCAGGCGCGTGGAGGTGGTGCCCTCGTGCATGGCGCCCCCGGCGGACAGCGTCAGGTCCTCCTCGTGGACCATGACGGGCACGCCGAAGAGCGTGGCGTACTGGAGCGCGCGCCGCATCAGCGCCGCGTTCATCACCGGGCGGCCGTCGTCGGTGATGGCGACGCAGCCGGAGGACACCAGCTCGCCCGTCTCCGCCAGCTCCTCGCCCTTGAGGCCCTTCGTAATCGCGCCCGCGGGGTACACGTGGCACAGGCCGGCGGCGCGAGCGCGCGACAGCACCAGCTCCGTGACGAGCCCGCTGTCGTTGACGACCTTGGTGTTGGGCATGGCGACGACGGCGGTGAAGCCTCCCGCCACGGCGGCGCGGCAGCCCGTGAGGACGGTCTCCTTCCCCTCCTCGCCCGGCTCGCGCAGGTGGACGTGCAGGTCGATGAAGCCCGGCAGGACCCAGCGCCCTTCGGCCTCGACCACCTCCGCGCCTTGGGGCACGGGGAGCGGCGCGTCGGAGACCTCCGCCACCTTGCCGTCGCGCACCAGGACGTCGCGGACCCCATCGACTCCGTTGCGCGGGTCGATGACGCGCCCTCTCCGGAAAAGCACCGTGGAGCTCATGACGCGCACACCTCGAGGATGGCCCGCCGCACGGCGACGCCGTTGGAAACCTGCTCCAGGATGACGCTGCGCGGCCCGTCCGCCACCGAGGGCGCAAGCTCCAGGCCTCGGTTGATGGGGCCCGGGTGCATCACCAGCGCGCCCGCCTTCATCCGCTCCTCGCGAGCGGGGGTGAGGCCGAACAGCCGCGAGTACTCCTTCGTCGAGGGCAGGAACGCCTCGCCCATGCGCTCTATCTGCAGGCGCAGACACATCACCGCGTCCGCGTGCGGCAGCGCCGCGTCCAGGTTGTGCGTCACCTCGGCGCCCAGCGACTCCAGGCCCGGGGGCACCAGCGTGGGAGGACCACAGAAGACCACCCGCGCGCCCAGCGACTTCAGGCACCAGAGGTTGGAGCGGGCCACGCGGCTGTGGAGGATGTCACCGACGATGAGCACCGTGCGGCCGTCCAGGCTGCCCCAGTGCTGGCGGAGGGTGAAGGCGTCCAGGAGGGCCTGGGAGGGGTGCTCGTGGGTGCCGTCCCCGGCATTGATGACGGCGCAGCGGACGTGTTTGGCCACCAGGTGGGGCGCACCGGACGAGCGGTGGCGCATGACGATGGCCACCGGCCCCGTCGCCTCGATGTTGCGAGCGGTGTCCAGCAGCGTCTCGCCCTTCGACGTCGACGAGCCGGAGGGGCTCCAGTTGAGGACGCCGGCGCCCAGGCCTCGGGCGGCCATGTGGAACGAGGTGCGAGTGCGGGTGGAGTCCTCGAAGAAGAGGTTGGCGACCACCTTGCCGCGCAGGGTGTGGGTGACGTCTGGACCACCAGGCAGGTGCGCGCGCGCCCTGTCGAGCACCGCTTCGAGCTCGTCCCGGCGCCAGCCTTCGATTCCAAGGAGGTGTCTCATGGCCGGGGCCGCCGCGTACCCCGGGCCGTGCGGCGCGTCAAGCACCGTCCGAGGCGTGACGGGCCGCCTGCCCGCCGTGTGTGGGTCAGCGCACGGGCTCGAAGAACCGGTCCAACCGCAGGCCGGTGCCACCGAACAGGCCGTGCAGCAGGCCGCGGTAGCCCAGCGACGCCCAGATGACCATCGACTTGCCCTTGATGTGGCCGTAGGGCACGAACTCCGTCTTGTTGTAGCCGGTGATGCCCAGGCCGTGACGGCTGTCCGCGCTGTTGTCGCGGTTGTCACCCAGGACGAAGACGTGCCCCTCGGGCACCACGTAGGGGCCCTCGTGCCGAGGCATCCGCGTGGGCGTCTGGAGCACGCTGTGTGTCACGCCGCCCAGGTCTTCCCGGTACAGCGACTCCTGCTGGTCGAACCACTCCCCGCCGTCGGTGAGGTTGTGGACGATGTACTCGGGGTTGATGCGCTCGCGCGGCTGCGGCTGGCCGTTGATGTGGACCACGCCGTCGAACATCTCCACCGTGTCACCGGGCACACCCACCACGCGCTTGGTGAAGTCAGAGGACTCGTCGACCGGGTTGTTGAAGACGATGACGTCGCCGCGCCCCGGAGGCCGGATGATGACGAACGGCACCACATTGGCGAACGGGATGCGCACGCCGTAGATGAACTTGTTGATGAAGACCTGATCGCCAATCTCCAGCGTGGGCAGCATGGAGCCGGAGGGAATCCGGTACGGCTCCACGAAACACGTCCGGAACACGGCGGCGACGAGCAGCAGCTTCGCGAAGCCGCCCACGAAGTCCAGGGGTGACTCCTTGCGGAACGGGCCCAGGTGCTTCTCCGTGAGGACGTCCAGCGCCCCCACCTCGGCCCGCAGCGCCTCCAGTTCCCCTCGCACCGACGCGGCCTCCACCTTCAGGGCCTGCTCGGCGAGGAGCGCGGGAACTCCTGGCGCCAGCTTCTCGCGCACCGGCGACCTGGAGAGGACCCGCTCGTTTTGCTCGAGCAACTCCGACGCGCCAAGCCGCGAGTCACGCCACTTCGACGACACGCCGCGCCAGACGAGCAGCGCGACCCAGCACGCCACCAGCAGCAGGCCCAGTCCCTTCATCACCGGCTGCGCCCAGCTCGCCGCGGACGGCACGAACTCGATGAGCACCGTGTAGGGGAACATCAGCAGGGCGGCGATGCACACCGGAGCCCACAGGCTGGTGAGTCGCTCCCGCCAGAGCAGCCGGCGCCAGGCACGCACCTGCGCGGGGGTGCGCCGAGCCGCCATCATCGAGGACAACGACTCAGTGGACGCAGGGGCAGGCAAGGAGTTCATGGAGGGCCGCCCCCTGTACGAACCACCCAGGAAGCGATTTCCAGGAACTTCCTAGCGAACGGGTTCGAAGAACCGGTCCAACCGCAGGCCGGTGCCGCCGAACAGGCCGTGCAGCAGGCCGTGGTAGCCCAGCGACAGCCACACCACCATCGCCTTGCCCTTGATGTGGCCGTAGGGCACGAACTCCGTCTTGTTGTAGCCGGTGATGCCCAGGCCGTGACGGCTGTCGGAGCTGTTGTCGCGGTTGTCGCCCATGACGAAGACGTGGCCCTCGGGCACCACGTAGGGGCCCTCGTGCCGAGGCATCCGCGTGGGCGTCTGGAGCACGCTGTGCGTCACGCCGCCCAGGTCCTCCCGGAACAGCGCTTCCTGCTGGTCGAACCACTGCCCGGTTTCGGTGATGTTGTTGACGATGTACTCGGGGTTGATGCTCTCGCGAGTCTGCGGCTGGCCGTTGATGTGGACCACGCCGTCGAACATCTCCACCGTGTCACCCGGCACGCCCACCACGCGCTTGATGTAGTCGGTGGCCTCGTTCACGGGATTGTTGAAGACCACGACGTCACCGCGCCCCGGAGGCCGGACGATGACGAACGGCACCACGTTCGCGAACGGGACGCGCACGCCGTAGATGAACTTGTTGATGAAGACCTGATCGCCAATCTGGAGCGTGGGCAACATGGAGCCGGAGGGAATCCGGTACGGCTCCACGATGAACGTCCGGAACACCAGGGCGACCAGCAGCATCTTCACGAAGCCGCCCACGAAGTCCATGGGCGACTCCTTGCGGAACGCGCCCAGGTGCTGGGCGGTGAGCGCGTCGAGCGCCTTCACCTCGAGGGGCAGCCGCTCCATGTCCCCTTCGGCCGAGGCCGACTCCACCTTCAGGGCCTGGTCGGCGATCTGCTCGGCCGCCAGCGGGGAGACCTTCTCGCGCACCTGCGGCTTCTGGAGGATGCGCTCGTTCTCGGCGATGAGCTCATGCGCCTCGTGCCGCAGCCGGCGGAGCTGCTTCTCGCGGGGCGACACGTTGCGCCACACCAGCAGCGCCACGAAGTACGCCACCATCAGCAGCCCCAGCCCCTTCATCGCGGGCTGGGCCCAGGCGGCCGCCGTGGGCACGAACTCGATGAGCACCGTGTACGGGAACAGCACCAGCGCGACGATGCACAGCGGGGCCCACAGGCTGGTGAGCATCTCCCGCCACAGCAACTTGCGGCGAGCGCTCACCTGCTCAGGGGTGCGCCGGGCCGCCATCGCGGTCGCCAGCTTCGCGGGAGGGTTGGCGGAAGGACTGGCAGCGTTCATGGCTACTGCTCCGACTTGAGGACCGCGAGGAAGGCCTCCTGCGGAATCTCCACCGTACCCACCTGCTTCATGCGCTTCTTGCCCTCCTTCTGCTTCTCGAGGAGCTTGCGCTTGCGGCTGATGTCACCACCGTAGCACTTGGCGAGCACGTTCTTGCGCATGGCGGAGATGGTCTCACGGGAGATGATCTTCGCGCCGATCGCCGCCTGGATGGCCACTTCGTACATCTGCTTCGGGATGACTTCCTTCAGCTTCGCGCAGACCTCGCGACCGCGCAGGTAGGCGCGCTCGCGGTGCACGATGACGCTCAGCGCGTCCACCGGCTCCCCGTTGATGAGGATGTCCAGGCGCGCCAGATCCGCCTCCTGGTAGCCGGTCAGCTCGTAGTCCAGGCTGGCGTAGCCGCGCGACACGCTCTTGAGCTTGTCGAAGAAGTCGAAGACCACCTCGGCCATCGGCATCTCGTACGTCACCTGCACGCGCTGCCCGCTGCTGCCCAGGTACTTCATGTCCTTCTGCACACCGCGGCGGTCCTGGCACAGCTTCAGGATGGCGCCCAGGTGGTCGTTGGGGACGTGGATGTGGCAGGTGAGGATGGGCTCCTCGAACTTCGCGATGTTCTGCACCGGCGGCAGCTTGGCGGGGTTGTCCACCAGCTGGACGTCGCCCTTGCCGCTCGTGATTTGATACACCACGCTGGGCGCGGTGGTGATGAGGTTCAGGTTGTACTCGCGCTCCAGGCGCTCCTGGACGATCTCCATGTGCAACAGGCCCAGGTAGCCGCAGCGGAAGCCGAAGCCGAGCGCCGTGGACGACTCGGGCTCGTACGTGAAGGCGGAGTCGTTGAGCTTCAGCTTCGCGAGCGCGTCACGCAGGTTCTCGTACTGGTCGGATTCGATCGGGAAGATGCCGGAGAACACCATCGGCTTCACTTCCTGGAAGCCCGGGAACGGCTCCAGCGTCGGACGGGCCTCCTCCGTGACGGTGTCGCCGACCTTCGCGTCCAGCAGTTCCTTGATGTTGGCGACCAGCACGCCCACTTCGCCGGCCATCAACTGCGTCACGGGGCGGGAGAACGGGGTGAAGACACCCAGCTCCTGGACCTCGAAGACCTTGTTGTTGCTGAACAGCTTGATCTTCTGCTTGAGCTTGAGCGTGCCTTCCAGCACACGCACCAGCGTCACCACACCCCGGTAGTTGTCGTACCAGGAGTCGAAGATGAGGGCCTTGAGCGGCGCATCCGGCGAGCCCGTCGGCGGCGGCACACGCGCGACCACCGCCTCGAGAATCTCGTGGATGCCGATGCCTTCCTTCGCGGAGGCGGGCACGGCCACGGAGGCGTCGATGCCGATGACGTCTTCGATCTCCGCGCGGGTGCGGTCGACGTCCGCGCTGGGCAGGTCGATCTTGTTGATGACCGGGATGATCTCCAGGTCGTGATCCAACGCCATGTAGACGTTGGACAGCGTCTGCGCTTCCACGCCCTGCGACGCGTCCACCACCAGGAGCGCGCCCTCGCACGCGGCCAGGCTGCGGCTGACCTCGTACGCGAAGTCGACGTGTCCCGGCGTGTCGATGAGGTTGAGGACGTACTGCTTGCCGTCCTTCGCGGTGTAGTTCATCCGCACGGACTGGGCCTTGATGGTGATGCCCCGTTCGCGCTCGATGTCCATGTTGTCGAGGAACTGGGCCTGCGCCTCGCGCTTGCTCAGCGTCCCCGTCTTGTCGAGGAGGCGATCAGCCAGCGTCGACTTTCCATGGTCGATATGGGCGATGATGCAGAAGTTGCGGATGTGCGCGTTTTCAGCCGGCATGTTCGGGGCGCTCGTCGGAAGAAGCGGGCGTGACTAACATCGAACCGCGCGAAAATCTACGCGCGAACGCCCACTCGACGAGCAACCCGTCAGGGGCGCCCGATTGTTCCCCAATCATCAGGCGCCCTTGAGCGGACGCCCGGCCACCTCGGGACGAAGGGGCACGAGGTCCCGCCCGGGAGGCAGTCTCCTCCCGGACTCCCCTGCCCCCAGGCTCGCCAGCCAGCCTCAGCCGTGGACTCGGCCCGGCTCGGTCTTCTCGCGGAAGTAGGCGACGGTGCGGCGAGCCCCCTCGCGCAGGTCGGCGGACGGCTCCCAGCCGAGCACCTTCTTCGCGAGTGAGTTGTCGATGCACGAACGAAGCTGCTCGCCGGGCTTGCCGGGCGCGTGGGCCACGGCGGCCGTCGAACCCGCGGCCTCGGCCAGCAGCGCATAGAGGCGGTTGATGTCCGTCTCCACGCCGGTGCCGATGTTGATGGCGCCCACGTAGTCCTTCTCGAAGGCCAGCCGGTTCGCCCGGGCCACGTCGGGACCGAAGACGAAGTCGCGGGTCTGCTTGCCCTCGCCGAAGATGGTGGCGCCCTGCCCGGAGAGCAGGCGCTGGCAGAAGATGGCCACCACGCCCGCTTCGCCGTGCGGGTTCTGTCGCGGGCCGTACACGTTGGCGTAGCGCAGGGCGACGTACTGCAGGCCGTACTGGGCCCGGTAGTAGCCCAGGTACAGCTCTCCGGCGGCCTTGGAGACGCCGTACGGGGACACCGGGCGCGTCGCGTGGGACTCGGTCGCGGGGAACACGTCCTGCTCGCCGTAGATGGCGCCGCCGGTGGAGCTGAAGATGACCTTCTTCACGCCGGAGACCCGCGAAGCCTCCAGCACGTTGAGCATGCCGCGGATGTTCACGTCCGCGTCGAAGCCCGGATCATCCACGCTGCGCCGCACGTCCATCTGCGCCGCCAGGTGACAAAGCACCTGGGGCTTCTCCGACTTGATGAGCTCCGCGGCCTCGCGGCTGCGGATGTCATGCACGGCCAGCCGGACCCGCGGGTCCAGGTTCTCCTTCTTGCCACCCGACAGGTCATCCAACGCGATGACCTCATGTCCGGCCTTCAGGAACTCGTCGCACACGTGCGAGCCGATGAAGCCCGCTCCACCCGTCACCAGGACTTTCACGCTTCCGTCTCCCCGCCACCCGGCCGTGGCCAAACTTGTCTTTGATTCCAGGATCTCTCGCGGCGGCAACCTATGCCGGGGACCGCCGCACGGCAACCTCGCGGAACCACGCGATGGTCTCCCGCAAACCCTCTTCCAGCGGCACCTTGGGCTCCCAGCCGAGCAACGTGCGGGCGCGGGTGATGTCTGGTTGACGCTGCTTGGGATCATCCTTGGGCAGGGGCTTCTCGATGATGCTCCCGCCACCGCCCGCCGCCGTGCGCACGGCTTCCGCGAACTGACGGATGGTCATCTCCCGGGGGTTGCCGATGTTGACCGGGTTGGGCTCGTCCGACAGCGCGAGCCGGATGAGGCCGTCCACCAGGTCCTTCACGTAACAGAACGAGCGCGTCTGGCTGCCATCGCCGAAGACGGTGAAGTCCTCGCCCTTGAGCGCCTGGCCGACGAAGGCTGGAACCACGCGCCCGTCGTTGAGCCGCATGCGCGGGCCGTAGGTGTTGAAGATGCGAACGATGCGGACCTGCACGCCCTTTCGGCCGTAGGCCGCCGTCACCGCCTCCGCGTAGCGCTTGGCCTCGTCGTACACCGAACGCGGGCCAATGGGATTGACGTTGCCCCAGTAGTCCTCGCGCTGCGGGTGCACCAGCGGATCGCCGTACACCTCGGAGGTGGACGCCATCAGGAAGACGGCCTTGTTCGCCTCCGCCAGCTTCAGCCCGTTCTCCGTGCCGATGGAGCCCACGCGCAGCGTCTCCAGCGGGAGGTTCGCGTAGTCGATGGGCGACGCGGGCGACGCCATGTTGAACATGTAGTCGAACGGCTCCTTCACGGGGATGCCGTCGACGATGTCCGCCTTCACGTACCCGAAGCCCGGCCGCCCTTGCAGCGTGCGGATGTTCTCCTCGTTGCCGGTGATGAGGTTGTCCACGGCCGTCACGGCCGCCGCGCCGTCATCCAGAAGGCGCTCGCACAGGTGCGAGCCCACGAAGCCCGCGCCGCCCAGTACCACCACTCGCTTGCCCTGCATGCTCTTCACGTCGCGCCTCGTCTCTCTCTCAAATCTCGTCGAAGGTCGCCTGCCCCGGCAGCTGCGCTTTGTACTTCTCCAGGACCAGGTCGATGCCCTGGCGGATGTACTCGGCCACGGGCACCTTCGTCTTCTGGTTCAGCGCCTTGAGGAGCTCGTTCTGCTCCGGGGTGATGTAGATGGTGGTGCTGATCTTCTTTCGGGCCATGGCGATATGTGAAAATATATGGAATGACGTGGCGCGCGAAAGCATCTCGTGCACACGACTCGGCGCAGAGGCCCCTGCGTCCCGGGAGCACCGAATGAGCCGTTGCAAGCGCTGGATTTTCCTCGGGTTGATGACATCCGGCCTGCTCACCGGCTGCGCCAGGGACAAGTCAGCGGAGCGCGGCGACAGCGCCCCGGGTAGGTCCTCACCCACCGCATCCGAGTCCATCCGGCCGGAGCGCTCGCGCGACGAACACGTCACGCAGTTGGACGTGAACGGCGACGGAAAGCCGGACGTGTGGACCTACACGGTGGCGGACGCGGGCGCGAGTGGCGAGGAGCGCTTCCGCAAGGTGCGCCAGGAGCTGGACCTGAACTGGGACGGCCGCGTGGACCTGACGCGCTACTTCGACGACGTCGGCGCGCTGATGCGCGAGGTGATGGACCTGGACTACGACGGCAAGGTGGACGCCACCTACTTCTACGAGAAGGGGGCCAACACGCGCCGCGAGCGGGACTTCGACGGCGATGGCCGCACCGACAGCGTCACCTTCTACGAGCGCGGCGTCCTGGTTCGCAAGGAGCGCGACACCAACGCGGACGGGCGCGTGGACTACTGGGAGTACTGGGAGGGCGGCCAGGTGGACCGCATCGGCGAGGACCTGGACGGTGATGGCACCGTCGACAAGTGGACCCGCAATCCCAACAACGCGGCCCGCGACTGAGGAGCGAGCCGCGCCTTCACGGCGCAGCGACTACGCCTTGCTGGTGCCGGTGCGGCCGTAGGAGTCCTCCAACCGCACGACGTCATCCAGCTCGGGCGTGCTGACCTCGAGGATGTCGCAGTCGGTGAGGGCCACCATGCGGTGCTTGGTGAGGGGCTTGATGTGGTAGCTCTCCCCCGGGTTCATCTCCTTCTCGATGAGCCCCTGTCCCTCGTCGACGATGAAGAGCAGCTTGCCGCTCTGGACGTGGATCGTCTCGTCCTTCTGGTTGTGGTACTGCAGGCTGAGCTTGTGGCCCTGCTTCACGTGCAGCAGCTTGCCCACGTAGCGCTCGGTGTGGGCCCAGATGAGCTCGTGGCCCCAGGGCTTCTCCACTCGCCTTGTCGTCGTCATGGTGCTTCCCGTCTTCCTCGCCCGCTCTCAGTTCGTGCCGGCCACGAACGCGTCGAGCTGGGTCTCACGCTTGAAGTCTGACAGATACCGCGTCGCAGCGTCCTTCGAGGCGAAGGTGCCCATGCGCACGCGGTACCAGGTGCCCTTACCGGCCACCTCCGCCGTGACGATATACGGGGCATAACCCCTATCACGCAACCGGGCCATGAACCTGTCCGCCTCCTGCTTGTCCTGGAAGGCCGACAGCTGGAGCGTGAAGGCCCCACCCTTGACCGCCGGGTCCGGCAGTTGCGCGGCGCGGGCCAGGGCTTCCTTCATCCCACTCCCCTCCTTCTGCGTCGTCCGGGTCGGCACGGCCGCCGTCTCCACCTTCCCGGACACCTGTGCGGGCTTGGCGGCGACGGGCGCGGGCTTCTCGGCGGGAGCGGCGGGCTTCTCCGCGACGGGCGCGGGGGTGGGCTTGGGCGTCTCCGCGACAGCCACGGCCTGGGGCTCCTCGGAGGGCTCCTCCGGGGGCAGCTCGCCGGTGTCCGGGTCCGGCGTCGGGGCCATCGCGGCCGTCTTGACGGGCTCGGGGGGCTTGGGCGCGGGCTTCTCGGCGGGAGCGGCGGCGGGCTTCGCCGGAGCGGGCTTCGGGGCGGCGGCGACGGGCTCCGCGCTGGCCTTGCGCGTCAGCTCGTCCTGGAAGGTGAGCGCGGAGTCCTTCTGCTGCACGGCCTGGAGCGCCTGGGCATTGGCATCCAGCGCGGAGAGCAGGTCGGGAGCGCTGGCCGTCTGCACGTCACCCGCGAGCTTCTTCCCCACGACGACGCCCAGGACGAAGACGGCGCCAAGCACGACGATGCCGGCGATCAACAGGCTTACGATCTGCCGGTTGTCGAGAGAGACGTCGAACTTCTCCTTCATCCGGTGGGCGTCTCGCATGACTCAGGGATCCTCGCGCGCGGACAGAGCGGGCCACACGAGTCCGTGTTGCGGCCTGTAGCGTCGGCGTCGAGGGGAAGGTACGCCCCACCCCCCACCCGGTCAAATTCACGGAAGGCGGCTCCAAGGCCGCGCCGTCACCGCGCCACGGACGTCACCGGCGGTGTCGCGGAGGCGATCGCCACCGCGGGCAGCACGGGCCCCACGGGCTCCTGCCGGGGTGCGGGGGCATTGAGCCGAGCGCGCAGCTCCTTGCCGGCGGCGAAGCTGAGCGTGCGGCGCTCCGGTACGGAGACGCTCTGCCCCGTCTTCGGGTTGCGCCCCGTCCGGGCACGCCGCGTGCGCAGGGAGAAGACACCAAAGCCTCGCAGCTCGATGCGCTTTCCAGCCACGAGTGCCTCCGACATGCAGTCGAAGACCGCATGCACGATGGCCTCCAACTCTCGTCGCGGGACGTGGGGTGCACGCGCCGCGATGCGCTCGATGAGCTCACTCCTCGTCATGGCACACCTCCGCCGAGGGGACGGTGGACTCTACAGAAGGCGCACCCGCGAGGACAATCCAGCCAGCCCCACGCCTCAGCGCAGGCGCAGGTCCACGGGGCCCTCGACCTCCACCTCGGAGCCGTCCTTGCCCTTCAGGATGACCTCCGCCCCATCCGGCACCAGCAGGCGGACGGTGCGCCCCAGGGGCACCTCGCGGCCCTCCAGGAGCACCGCGGTGGCCAGGTCATCCGTCTCCGCCACGGCGATGCCGTCATCCACCACCGCCACCAGCCCCCCCTCCCCCAGGTCGCCCGCGTGGATGAACGGGACCTTGGGGCGGAACGGCGGCGCGGGAAGCGGCGTGTGCGGCCCCTCGTGCTCGACGTCCGAGCCCATCTTCTGAAGGCCGTTGGGGGTGAAGAAGGCGACGAAGTACTGGCTGGACGAGTACGCGTCCTCGTGCGCGCTCTTGGGCGTCACCTGCACGTTGGTGTACCGGGCGGCGACGATGCGCAGCGCGCGGGGCGCCTCCTGCACCGCGCCCTCCACCCAGCGGTGGGACGGGAGGTTGGAGCCGTGGAGCCTCGCCTCGTCCGCGTCGCCGACCTCCAGCGTGTCACCCTTCTCCAGGAACCTCAGGCCGCCACCGAAGTACTCGAGCACGGCGGGGCCGGTGGCGGTGAGCAACATGTCACCGGTGAGCTGGGCGCCGACGGCGACGGTGCGCTGCTCCTTGCCCCGCGTGTGGATCACCGGGGCTCCGGCCGCGAGCAGCCCGGCGATGGGCTTGTCCGAGCGCTCCTTGCAGGCAGGGAGCAGGCTGGCCGTCGCGACCACGAGCAGACATCCCATGAGGCGCCGCGCCATGTCCTGCTTCCTTCCTCAAGCCGACTCGAGCTCAGACGATCCAACCACCGCCCAGCACCTGATCCCGAGCGTAGACCACGGCGGCCTGTCCTGGGGTGACGGCGCGCGCGGGGGCATCCAGCTTCACCGAAACGAGGCCGTGGGGGGAGATCTCCACACGCCCCGAGGCCCCCGCGTGGCGGTGCCGGATACGGACCTCCACGGGCGTCTCCGGCGACGGCGGCGCGTCCACCCAGTGGGGCTGGAGCAGGCCGAAGCGATCCCGCCCCGTCTGCTCGGCGCTGCCCACCACCACGCGGTGGGTCTCCGGCTCCAGCCGCTGGACGTAGCGCACCTCTCCGCCGCCCAGGTTGAGCCCCTTGCGCTGCCCCACCGTGTAGCGGTGGATGCCCTGGTGGGTGCCGAGCACGTGCCCCTCCGTGTCGACGACCTCGCCCGAGGGCTGAGGGCCGGCGACCTTCTCCACGAAGCCCGCGTAGTCGCCGTCCGGCACGAAGCAGATCTCCATGCTCTCCGGCTTGTGGCTGGTGACCAGGCCGTGGCGCTCGGCGACGGCGCGGACCTCCGCCTTGGTCATGTCCCCCACGGGGAAGACGATGTCGCGCAGCTCGTCCTGGCCGAGCGTGAAGAGGAAGTAGCTCTGGTCCTTCGCGGCGTCGACGGCGCGGCGCAGGACGAAGCGGCCGTCCGTCTCTTCCACGCGCGCGTAGTGGCCAGTGGCCAGTCGCGCTCCGAGCGCCCGGGCGCGCTTGAGCAGGAAGTTGAACTTCACGTCGCGGTTGCAGGCCACGCAGGGGATGGGCGTGCGCCCGCCGAGGTAGGACTGGACGAAGGGATTGACGACGCGGTCCTGGAAGATCTCCTCCGCGTTGGCGACGTAGAACGGAATCCCGAGCGTCTGGGCGACGGCGCGCGCGTCATCGATGTCGTCGGGACTGCAGCAGCTCCCGCACTTCGCCTTGCCCTCGTAGGACCAGACGCGCAGGGTGATGCCGATAACCTCGTGGCCCTGCTCCTTGAGCAAGGCGGCAGCGGCCGAGGAATCCACCCCGCCGCTCATCGCAACGACGACTCGCATGGTGCCCCTTCCTACACGCCCCGGCTTCCGGGCGCACGCGGGAGGACGCGGGGTGCCCCCCAAACCCGACCCTGGAGCCCGGTGGGAGGGCCGCCCACCGGCCGGGCTCAGGCCCCCGAGCGCGCCGACCGCCAGGCCAGGAGCCGCTGCTTGAGCCCCTCGGCGGTGTTCAGGGCCGGCTCGTCGAGCACCGAGTCCATCAGGAAGCGTGTCGCCTCCCCGACGATGGGCGACGGGCCGACGGCGAGGGTGGCCATGATGTCGCCCCCCGTGAGCGCCAGGTCCTTGGGCACCAGGGGCGGCTTCGCGGCGGCGAGGGCCTCCAGCCGCGCGCACAGGCGCTCCACGTCGGCCAGGCGCTCCGGAGCACGGACCTGGACGCGCGCCCGCGCTACGGAAACGAGCTGGGGGAGCTGGGGCGGCCCCACCCGGGCCAGGAGCCGGCGCAGCGCGGGGTCCGCGTCCGAGACGCGCTCCTCCAGCTTCGCGGTCTCCACGAGCAGCGCGACGAGGTCCGCGACCTTGTTGGGGAACTTGAGCCGCAGGCCGATTTCACGGGCCTGGGCGCGGTCGACGAGGTCCGCGAGCAGCGTGGCCATGCGCGGTTCGATTTCCGTCGGCGCGGCCTGAACGGCGGCACGCGCGAGCCGGGCGGCCTCGGGAGAAGCGCGGGCCACTTCGGGGAGGAACACGTCCATCAGCCCCGTGTCCGCGAGCAGCACGAGGCCTCCTTCCGCGCGCGGAGAGAGCAACAGCTTCGTCAGCTCCTCGCGCACGCGCTCCAGGGCGACCTTTCGGAACACCCCGAGCGTGGCGGGAATGGCGTCACGGGTGTCCGGGTCCAGGGTGAAGCCGAGCACGGCGGCGAAGCGGACCGCGCGCATGGGGCGCAGGCCGTCCTCGGAGAAGCGCTCCAGGGCCGAGCCCACGCAGCGGATGAGCTGGGCCTGGAGGTCCGTCTGGCCGCCGAAGGGGTCCACGAGGTCGCGGTCCAACGGGTTGTAGGCCATCGCGTTGATGGTGAAGTCGCGGCGGGACAGGTCCTTGACGATGTCGCGCTCGAAGGCGACGGAGCTGGGCCGGCGTCCGTCGAGGTAGTCCCCCTCCGAGCGGAACGTCGTCACCTCGACGTGGGTGCCGCCCTGCACGACAGTGACGGTGCCGTGCTGGATGCCGGTGGGGATGACCTTGCGGAAGGCGCGCTGGACCTCCTCGGGGAGCGCGCTGGTGGCGACGTCGAAGTCCTTCGGGTGGACCTTGCGCACCATGTCCCGGACGCAGCCGCCCACCAGGTACACGGCATGGCCCAGCTCGCGCAGCCGGGCGATGACGTCGAGCACGGGTTGGGGGATGTCGGCGTTATGGAGGTTGGCGAGCATGGGTCCCAGGGCGGCGAGCGAGGTGCCCGCCTCCCCCGGTTGTACTTGCGTGCCCGCCCTTGGATCCAGGGCCTCGACGAGAGGCCCTGTGCTCAGCCCGTCACATGGACTGTTCGTCGCAGGGGTTCTGGGGATTGTGCACAGGCTCGGAAGACGAGGCGCACGCCAGAATGAGGCACTCGTTCTTCGTCCCACAACTGCCGTCACAGCAGCGCTGCTGCCCCGCGGGACACGCAGGGCCCGCATCGGCACAAGTGCCACAGTTCATGACCACACCGCAGCCGTTGGGGACGCAGCCGCAGAGGCCAATACAGTTGGACGGGCTGGGCTGACAGGTGGACTCGCACATGAACTGGGAGTTGCAGACAGACCCAGCGGCACAGGCGCCGCAACTGAGCGATCCACCGCAGCCGTCCGGGGGAGTGCCGCACTGCCCTCCTATCGCGGAGCAGGTCGTCGCAGGCACACACCCCGTCGAGTACAGCTCACTGGGTTGACGGCTCAAGACCCCGCCCGAGTCCCGATTCCAGCCGCCGTTGATGAGCACCTTGTCGGGGGATGAAGCGATCAGCGACAGCTTGAAGTCCCGGCGCGCCAGTGCAAGCGCTGGCATCACCGTCCACCCAGTCGCGCCGATGTTGTACCGCTCCGCGGAGGTCACGGGAGTGCCCGTCGTCGGATGGATTCCGCCCACGACGAGCACGGAGCCATTGCTCAACTCGACGGCGGCGTGGCCCGTGCGCACGACCGACACGGCACCGAAGGCCCAGGTGTTCGTCACCGGGTCATAGAAAGAGGCCCTCTGCTCCGGCACGTCGTTGATCCAGCGCGGCCCCACCACCAGGACCAGTCCAGAGTCGGTCTTCGTCAGCAGGGTCGCGGAGTGGCCCGAGGCCAGCACGTTGCCGCTGTTCGCCACGGCGGACCAGGTGTTGGCGGTGGGGTTGTACCGCTCGTGCTGGAGACGGTTGCCGAGCACCAGCACGTCCCCCTGCTTGAGCAACGTGGCCGTGTGGCCTGAATAGGTGTGCGTGGGAGCGGCGGTCAGGGCCCACGTTCCGGTGGCCGGGTCGAAGAGCTCCGCGGACGCGAGCCCCTGGGCGGAGGCGGGATTGTCCCCGCCCACCACCAGCACCTTGCCGTTGGGCAGGAGCGTCTGCGTGTGGCGGGCCCGGGCGACCTGGAGCGGGCCCGTTTCCGACCAGGTGCCCGTCGTCGGATCATAGAGCTCGGCGTTCCTGCCATCCCCGCGAGGGGTAATGCCGCCGGAGACCAGGACTCGGCCATCCGAGAGGCGCGTGGCGGCATGCTCGTGGCGAGCCTTCACCAGGTTTCCGGTGGCGCTCCAGGGAGTGGAGGCACCTGGGGTGTACAGCTCACAGGCGCGGAAATCACTGGGGGCGCCCGGAGCGGCGGTGGTGCCACCGACGAGGAGGACCCGCCCGTCCGCGAGGACCGTCTGCGTGAAGCCAGTCCGGATGAAGGAGGGCGAGGTCGTCAGGACCCGAGCCTCCTGGGACGCCAGCACGGGGACCTCGGCCTTGGGCGAGCTACAGGCCACCCCCATGAACAACCCCAGGAGCGCAACGGCCCCCCTCATCCCACCCTGCTGGCTCACGACACCTCCGGAATACGGTCCGGACTGTATACGAACCCAGCCCAACACACTGGTCATCGAGGCCCTCAGGGTGTCGCCGCACCCCGAGTGACACCGCTCGTGACGCCTCAGCTGGCGCGTCTGTCCGACACGCGGGCGGCCGACAGCACTCCGGCCAGGGCCAGCACGAGCACCCCCGCGATGGGCACCACGAGCAGCCCCACTCGCAGTCCCACCGCGTCGGCGACGAGCCCGACCACGGGGGGCGACAGGAGGAAGCCCAGGCGCATCAACCAGCTCACGAGGGTCAGACCCGTGCCCGGGCGCAAGCCGGGCAGCTCGTCAGCGCCGTGCATGGCGGCGGGGACCAGCGTCGAGACGCCGAAGCCCGCGAGCGCGAACCCCGCGATGGTGGCGGGCACCGAGGGGAACAGCAGCGCCGCGCCCATGCCCACCGCCGCGAACGCACCGCCCGCCCGAGCAACCGCTCGCTGCCCGAACCTGTCCACGAGCCGGTCACCGCGCAGCCGCCCGATGAACTGCGCGCCCACGAGCGCCACGTATCCCAACGAAGCCACCGTGACGCCCGCGCCGAGCGTGCCGGAAAGATAGACAGCCGCCCAGGTCATCCCCGCGTCTTCGACGAGCGCCCCGCTCAGCGCAATCATGACCAGCGCGGCGACCGCGAGCCCCAGTCGGAGCCGCACCGACGACCCACGCCGTGCCGGCTCGGCCGCTGCATGAACCGTGGCCTCGGATGAGTCGTTGGAGGCGGAGGGCTCGGGGCCGGGGAGCAGGAAGCGCAAGGCGGTCAGCGACACGGCGGAGAAGATGAGCGCCGAGGCGCCCAGGTGGATGCCTCGTGGCACGTTGAGGCCCGCGGCGAGTCCTCCCATGAGTCCCCCGAGCACCGCGCCGATGCTCCAGATGGCGTGAAACGAATTGAGGATGGAGCGACCGTAGAGACGTTGGACGCGAAGACCGTGGGAGTTCTGGGCCACGTCGGTAATGGCATCCATGCTGCCCGCGAGGAAGAGCGTCCCGGCGAGCGCCGCCCACGAGGGTGCGATGCTGGCGAACAGCATTCCCAGCCCCGTGAGCACGGTTCCGGCCACGGCGACCCGGGACGAGCGGAAGCGACGGATGAGCGCTCCGGCGGCAAGTCCCGCCATCAGGGCGCCGAAAGGAAATGACGCGACCGCGAGTCCGTACTGGGCATTGCTGAGCCCGAGGTCGGATTTGATCTGCGGATAACGAGGCAACAGGTTGGCGAGGATGGCGCCGTTGGTGAGGAACAGCACCGCCACGGCGGTGCGGGCCGCTCGGTGCTCACGGGGCACCGGGGGCGAGAGGGGGATGGTCATGATGAGGCGGCTCTAGGAAGAGAGGAATCGGAGCACGGCGTCGCGAGTGACGTCGCGGCCATGCGGTGTCGCGTCGAGGCTGACGTGGATGAACAGCCCTTCAATCAAGGCATCGAGCTTGTGGGCGGTCTCCGCGTCGACATGCTGTTCGAGCACGTCGCGGCTGCGGCGCATCCAGTCGTGGGTGATCTGCCGGAAGGCGGGCTTCCGGGCAGCAAGGGTGTAGAGCTCGAGCGTGAGCACCAGGTCATCGGGCCCCTCCACGAGGTCCGTGTGCACCAGGTCGACGATGGCCGAGGCGAGCTCGTCACGATGGGCCGCCACCGAGAGTCGCGCGGCGAAGCGCTCGCTGACGCGCTCGGCGAAGCGGGTGAAGGCCTCGCGCAGGAGCTCATCCATGCTGGTGAAGTGGTAGGTCATCGACCCGAGTGGCACCCCGGCACGGTCCGCGACGCGGCGGTGTGACGTTCCCGCCACCCCGCCCTCCGCGATGACGGCGAGCGCGGCGTCGATGATGCGGTCGCGTCGGTCGGGATCATTCCGGCGGGTCGCCAAGGGGGGCTCCTGGCTTTTCGAGAGTTCGTGCAAGAGCGACATCGAAGGAGAAGTCCTGCATGTGTACGTTCGTACATATCGACAATACCTGGAACGACTTTGTTCCCGGGGAGGGCGTCTCCCCTGGGAGTGGGGCTGTCGAGCAGGCAACCCGCAGCCCGCGCGACGGGGGTACGGCGTCAGCCAGACCGCCCCAGGGTCAGACGCACTCCAGACTCAACGCCATTCATTACCACCCACGAATTGGCTCGCCACGCCAACCAACGCCAGGATTTGCCTCCCCTCGCAGCGCCAAGGCACGTCCATGACACCCAGGCTGTATGCGGTTCTCCTCGTCCTTCTGGCCCTTCCACTTCACGCATCAGCGGAGTCCTTTGATAGGACTTTCATCTACGAAGCAGAAACGAACTTGCAGCATGCCATTGGTTATCCGGAAGGCGTCGGCTGGGCCGCGAACACGGCGGCCTACGCACGGGGCACGCTCGTCTACGGTCCCTATGCCACGAACTGGGGTGCCGGCGCGGGCAAGGCCGTTTTTCGAATCATGATCGACAACAACAGTTCCAACAACGTTCCCGTCGCGAACCTGGACGTCTACTGCTACGACAGTGATCGCCTCATCGCCACGAAGGAACTGCGGCGAGGAGACTTCACCCGGACCTTCGAATATCAGGACTTCGACCTCTGGTTCGACCTGCGGCTCTGCGCCGGTCAACAGATGGAGGTCCGCCTGGGCTGGCTCGATCAGGCCTACCTGAACATCGACAAGGTCACGGTCCACCTCGACGACTTCGCCCAGGGAGAGCCGCAGGTGAGGAACTTCACCGAGAGTTCTCCCGCGCACGTCCAGGCCCTGGTTCGAAGGGCCATCGAGGGGCTGGGGTTCGGGACCTATGACCCGGCCACCGCCCCACTCCGTCGAGACGGCCCCAACGCCGGAGACCTCGTCTTCGTCGGCAAGCACTACATGGCATGGATTGACCAGACGGGCTTCTACGGGAAGATGAACGCCCTCTGGCTTCTCAATGGCGCGACGGGAGACGCACTGGCCTTCGTCCATGAGCAGCCCACCACCCGACGCCCCGTGAGCTTCCTGGGCGTGGCCGAGGACGGCAATGGCGCGTGGATGGCGGGCTACAGCGGCGCCGAGCACTATGAGCTGCCCCACGAGACTCCGGAGCCTGGCGAGGACCCCAACAGGAACGGGCAATGCGACACCAATGAGGCGTGTACGGGCAGCGCCTGCGTCCGAACCATCTGCAACTGGTACAGCATCAACGAGGCGGCGCCGGTCACCGACCCTGACGTGCCCCATTGGACGGCGTGTGCCCAGAACCGCATGGCCTGGGCCCGGCGCGTCCGTCCCTCCCTCCAGGAGGAAAGCGCCACCTCGCTCCGCCTGGTCTACGAGGCGCCCATCACCAAGGAGTCCGATGCGGGGAGGGATGGCGCGAAGGAGGGAGACCTCTGCCACCAGGACTTCCTCTTCTCCGACGGAGTCCGACGTCCCGTGTTCCTGCGGCTCGGCTACGTCCTGCATGGGGACAAGGCGTTCTTTGATCGGACCTACCAGTTCGACAATCCGGCGGGGAACCCGGCCTTCGGGCAGGAAGTGTGGTCCGTGATTGGAGGGCTGGTCCTGTCGAAGCTGCCAGCGACCCAGCCGGCCAAGGCCAACCTGTTCCACACGGTGCGCCCGGAGTTGCGCGCTGTCTCGGGGCCCGTGCCACCCTATACGTTCCCCGCGGGCCAGTGGACCGCGCGCCGCCCGGCCACGTCGTCGAACGAGGACGAGGTCTGGGGATGGCTGGCGACGTCCATCTCCTGGAGCGCGCGGGGACGTGCGTCGCTCGGAGACTCGTTGAAGATGGAGTCCCTGGGCCCTGTCGACAATGACGACACGGGCTTCTGCCTGTGCAACGTCCACGGGGGAATGGAGGTGGGTGGTGGCGTGCTGCATCGGGGCATCTCGCTGCCCATCGCGGGCGGCACCCGGTCCATCGAAACCACGCGCCGTATCTCGTTTCCGGCAGAGTACACCCTCCCCTTCGTCTACGAGGCGGAGGGCGGTTCACTCTTCAAGCTCGTAGGTCGCACCGATGGCGATGGTTGGTCCGCCAGCACCGCGGCCGACTCGCAGGGCCGACTCCTCTACGGGCCCTATGCCAGCCACTGGGGGGATGGCGCCAAGAACGCGATCTTCAGACTGATGGTCGACTCCATCACGACTGGCGGCAACGTGGTGACGGTGGATGTCTATGACGCCACGACAGACCAGGTCATCGCGACGCGAGCCATTCCGCGCTCGTCATTCATCCAGCCCTACATGTATCGAGACTTCAGCCTGAGCTTCTCCCTGGACAACCGGCTGGGTCACGCTATCGAGACGCGCGTGTACTGGCATGACATCTCTTATGTGAAGGTCGACAAGATCTCGGTGTTCGACCAGTAGTGGGGCAGTACCTGGGGCCTGTCGCTGGAGGGCGGGCGGTGGGTGCTCCCTGGCCCCTGTGGTGGGCGAGGGGGCGGCCACCCGGGCTCGCTTCCGTGCTCCTGGGACGGAGCCCCGTTGTTCGCAAGGCATCAGACCGGGCTCAACGGGCGTGCCCATCAGGGCATCGCTCTCGTTGCGCGCGTCCGGGCACCTGCTATAAACCGCTTCAGTGCGAAGGGAGCCACCAGCAGTGGCCACCCTTCGTTTGAAATAACGAGTAATTCTGCGGATTTAGCCGCGAACGACCTCGTAGCTCAGTTGGATAGAGCGGCGGTTTCCTAAACCGCAGGCCACAGGTTCGATTCCTGTCGGGGTCATAGCGGAACCCCTTGATGTTCCAAGGGGTTCCGCGCGTATCACCGAGCGCCAGGTGGTTGACCGCGCCAGCGTGGTGTCCAGGTGGCGCTGCGACGAACGCGAATGACGCTCAGCCTTTGACGGCCACAAGCACGGCCCACCACCGCGCCACATGCGTCGGCCCCGTACATCGGTCCGCACTGACGAGGCCGAGGCACCGATTGAAGACGTGGGCGCTACAGCGCCTTCTGGAGCGCCTGCTCCAGTTCCTGATGCGTCTGCCAGCTCACCGGGCGGAGCCCTGAGACCAGATCCAGTGTCCCGTTCGAAACGGAGACGGAGGCCTGGGCATCCGTGCGCAACTGGATGCGCTTCACCTTCTCACGCAGCGCGGTGCGACCAATCTCGTCCTTGGCGAGGGACTCCACCACTTCGCGGACGCGCTCGGCGAGGAAGCCCAGCGCGCGCAACTCCTCCGCGCTCGCGGGGTTGACCCCGGGCGCCAGCATCACCTCCAACGGAGCCTCGGTCACCGCGCGCAGGCGGGCCTCCAGCGCGATGAGCTGACGGCGAAGATCCAGCAGCGACGGGACGGGCACGGAATCTCGCCGCAGCTCGCCGAACCACACGACATCGTGGACGGTGACGGCCTCGACGGTGCCCACGGGGATGATGGAGGCATCCTCCTGCGAGTAGCCACCCTCCCGGGGAGCGAAAACGAGGATGGAGCGGCCCTCGCGACGGTCCTCCAGCATCTCCCGGACGACGCCGGTGATGGCTCGGCCGCTGCGCAGGGACAGCGTCGCGCGGGGAAGGAACAGCGGAACCCCCGCCCGCTCCCGCGCGGTGATGCGCACCAATGCATGGAGCAATGCATCCACACCCTTGGCATCCGCCTCCAGGAAGGAACGGAGGGGGTCACCCGTGTACGGATTCGGCAGCTCCGGGGCGGCCTCGAGCGTCTTCCGGATGGCCTCCTTCCGGTCATCCACCTGGTCCAGGTTCGTGACGGGCTCATGGTCCAACGTGAGCACCCCCTCCTGAAACGTCGCGATGCTGGACGCGGACGAGTTGCTCGACGAGTTGCGGATGACGATGCGCTTGAGCGCGCCTCGCAGGAAGTCGCGGCCCAGGTCGTCCTGCCCCAGGGCGTCCAGCGCGCCGATGAGCGGGGCGAAATAGACCTGAGGCCAGGCTTCCGCATACAGCTCCGCGTAGCCCTCCGCCGTGAGGCTGGCCCAGTCGACCTGCACGGGCACCTCGAAGCGCGCCGCGGCCTCCACGTCCTTCTGGAGCTTCGGGTAGAGCGTTTCCTCGAACTGCTTCGCGGCCTTGCGTTCGGCGAGTCCCATTCGATTCTCCAGAAGGAGGGTGTGGGCGAGGAGTCTCGCCCGAGCCCCCAGAAGACGCCCAGCCCCGACTGCTCGTTCCATCGCCTCTGGTCCGGGTGGACCCATGCTCACAGCCCATCCTGGGTCACCCCGGCATCACTGTGCCGGCTTTTCGGGCGCGGATAGGCTTTCCCCCTCACCCCCCAACCAAGCCCAGGAGATCTCCATGTCCAAGTCATGGAACGTCGTCATGTGCAGTCTCGCCTCGCTGTGGATGGCCTGTTCTGACGGCCTCGAGGAGTCGATTCAGCCGGAGCTCTCCGGTGAGATGAGATTGTCTGTCAGCGGCCTGACCGCCCAGCAGCTCGACAGTCTGGTCCTCACGGTGCAGCCGGCCAATGTCTCTCAATCCCTGTCGTATTCGGCGACGACGGACACCTTCACCGGCACGCTCGTGTTGCCCGTCGGAACTCAGACCCTGACGGCGCAAGGCTATGTCGACGATGGCGCGGGCAACCCCGTGCTCGTCGCGAGCGGCACTACCTCCGTGGATGTCGTCGGAGGTACGACGGTGACTGCCCTCCTGCGCGTCCAGGACCTCACGCCGCCGGTGCCCCAGCCCGACATCGCGCCTTTCATCTTCGGAGCGACCATCACCGGGCCGTCCCGCGTCAATCAGTACACCAGCTTGAGCGTGTCGGCCCGCGACCTCGACGGGGACGTCCTGACCTACCAGTGGACGAGCAACTGCCCGACGAGCGTGTTCACCCACCCCACCTCCTCATATACCCAGTGGGTGCCACGTGACGCTGGCACCTGCCGCATCCAGGTGGACGTCACAGCGCGCGGCGTGACGGTAAGCCAGAGCATCACCGTGGGCGTCCAGGGGCTGACGACGCCGCAGACTGGCGAGGTCGAGATCGAAGCGGAGTACATCACCCGGCCCCTCGTCACCGCCATCCACATCCAGGGGACCGGCCTGAGCGCCCGCCAGTTCTCGCGCCAGGACGCGGTGACGCGACTGCCCTTCGTGGGCCCGAACCGGACCTTCCAGATCGAGTTCTTCGTGGACTATGGCAACCGACACGGCACTCGCACCGCGTCGCTCGACTCGACGTGCGGCACCGTGGTGCGCGGCGTCGACACGTGCGCGGCCAGCCCCGCTCCCGCGACGTGCTCGGTGCGGTACACCTGGACCACTCCCCTGCCCAGCCCCACCTGTCTGCTGACGGCCCGGGCGACGAATGGAAGTCTGACGGACTCCTTCGCCATCGGAACCATGGTGGACTGGGTTCCCTGAGCGCCCTCTGGACGCGAAGACCCCACATTCCTGGGATGGACCTGCCCGGGTGGCTCCCGCCACCCTTCTCTCCTACCGGACGAACCCTGTTCGCGAGAGGAGAGAACCGAGATGCTCGCCCCGCTTCCGATTTCGCGCGTCGCGACCCATCCCCTCGTCCTCCTCTGGGCCGCACTGGCCGTCCTGAGCCTGGCCGTCGGACTGGGTGGGTTCTTGAGGCCCTGCCAGTGGAACCCGGAGCGGGTACTCGCACGCGCCTGTGCGCCGAATCCACCCCAGGCGCCCTGAAGACAGACGCCCCGCTCCGGCACTGGAGCGGGGCGTGCGGCTCCTGACGTCACTCCTCGCGAATGCTCAGGCGGATGCTGCCAACTTCCGTGTCTTCGTAGCCATCCACGACGATGGTGATGGCCTGCTGGGCATCCAGCGGAATCCGGACCTCCGGCGTCCCGTTGTGCCGGCTCCGCCCATCACAGGCCAGGATCCTCTCGGGCTCGCACGAGCGGGGGTACACCGCCACCACCGTGCCGATGCTGGAGCCCTCCGTATCAATCACATACGTCCCCGCGGCGGGAGCCACCCAGAAGAACACCTTCTCCGGGGCCTCGGACCAATAGGAGCAGGTGTCCTGATCGTGATTGATGGAGCTGGTGCCTGACGTGTTCGCCGCCGTCCAGATGGGGAGCGGGTCCGTCAAGTGGACCCCCTCGACGCCCTGGCAGTTGGTCCGCTCCGTCGTCCCGGAAGCCGCGTGGCAGTCCGCGTCCAACGGATAGTCCGACTGCCCGTCTCCGTCGTTGTCCACGCCGTCGGCGCACACGGGCAACACCGCGGGGTCCACCTCGGACTCATCCCGGGAAGACTCACAGCCGGGCTCCTCGGGGTAGTCGATGCGCCCATCCCCGTCGTCATCCCGCCCGTTGCCGCACGCGAACGGCAGCTCCACCGTCAGGGTGAAGTCAACCGCGTCCCAGGCCTCGATGACGACCACCACTCGCTCGTTGGCCGCGAGCGTCACGACTCCCATCGCGCCGCCCGAGCTTTGTCGGGACCTGCAGGCAGTGATGACCTCTCCTCGGCAGGACTCCTCGCGCAGCGACAAGAAGGGCCGGGCCTGGCTGAGACTACTGTCCACCCGGAACCGATACGTCCCCGCGACGGGCGCCACGAAATCGTAGGCCCGTGCCCGGACATAGCGTGAGTCGGAGCACCCCGCCGACGCGGCGATATCCGCGAAACGGGTCGTCCCTTGGATGACCACCGGCGTCAGCGGCAGGCCCTGCGTCGAGAGCAGCTCGCCGCAGGCGACCTCGTCGTCGTCTCCGGCGCTCAGACAGGACGGATCTCCCGACGAACCCTCGGCGAAGTCGATCCACCCATCCTCCTGACCCACCGGCTCACTGTCCACCTGGTCGCCACAAGCCGGCGCGGGGATGGGGTCCTGTTCATCGTCGTCCATCGGGTCCGAACAGCCGGGGTCGTTGGGGAAGTCCTTCTTCCCATCGCCGTCCGAATCCATCCCGTCATCGCAGCGAGACACGCGGCACTGGAACTCAGTGATGGACACCCCGCCGCCTTCCAGTTCCTTCGGGCGACAGTGCTGATCTTCCGCGCACCGGAACCAGGGCTGCAACGGATCACACACGGCGTCGTCGTCGAGGATGCCATGCACCCGGAGCTGGGCCGTCCCTGTCCCTTCCGCGATGGCGTAGACGACCCCGCCCTCGTCCACGCGCGCGCTCGTGAAGACTTCCGACGCCGCCTCCAACTTGACGTCACACGTGATGGCCCGGTTGTCGTCGGCGCACGAGTTGCGCAGGGACAAGCCACTGAGCTGCGTCTCCGCTCCCACGATGACCAGTCCAGGCCCCGGCATGCGGATGCCGACCACCCGGTCCACTTGGTTCTCCGTCGAGCACGTCAGTCGATGGTCATCCGCCGCCCCACCGAAGTCGATCGGAAGCATGGCCATCTGGTCCAGACCGACACTAGCCTCCTGCGTCAGGTCGATAGGTGCCGCGCAGCTCTCGCCATCTCCGTCCTCCGACGTTCCCGCGGCACTGCCACAGCCCGGATCCTCGGGCCAGTCCACGAGCCCATCTCCGTCATTGTCCTCGCCGTCCGAGCAGGTGGGCTCGGTAGGGGGATCCATCTCGTCGTCGTCCTCGGGAGACTCGCAACCCGGATCACTCGGGTAGTCATGGACGATGTCACCATCGTCGTTGTTCTTCCCGTCACCGCACTGACTGCCCTGGCAGCGGAACACCGGTGAGCCATCCAGCGACTGCTCGCCCTCCTCTTCGCTGCACACGCCGTGACCGCAGACGAAGTTCGAGTCGCCGGGCGTGCACTTCGCGCCAATTCCCAGACGCGCCCGCTCCAACAGGATTCCCTGGGTGCTGCTCAGGGACGGGATGTAAACCTTCGCGTCCTTCGACATCGGCCCGGTCGTGATGCTCATGACCGTGCTTGTCCGGCACGTCGCCTGGCCTTCGAGCGGCGTGCATCCGTCGGGTCCAGCCATGTCCTGGACGAAGGTGAAGAACGGCAGGTACCAGCCACCCGTCGAGGTCAGCGTGAGACTCTCCACAGGGCCGTCAAACGGCAGGGAATGCCATGACCCTTGCTGACTCATGGTCGCCACGCCACACGGCCACGCGACAGGAGCTTCTTGCGAACGGAGCAGCGGCCGGAAGTTGACGCCTTGAGGAAGGGGAACCGCTGCCATACAGGCCGCCCCCGCGTTCGCCGCGTACACTGGCAGTGTCAGCGGCGCCGAGGTGGCCGACGCGTTGAGCATATCGACCGCGGACGCGGTGAACGTCAACGGCCCCTCCGCCACGGGCGTGAACGAGGCCGTCCGCTTGTAGCCGCTGTACACGCTCACCGCCACGGGCCCCTCGCTCAGCAGGACCGCGCTCCCGGCGAGCACCTCCAGCGACTGGAGCTGGCGCTCGTCGAAGAAGGTCGCATCCACAGTGGCGGGGATCCCCACAGCCGCATAGCTGCTGCGCGCGGAGAGCGAGAACCAGGGCGCGCGGTTCGCCACGACCGGCTCCTCATGCGTCTGCGTGACACTCCTGCCGCGAATGTCGGTGCCAACGGCCGACAGTCTGAGCGTGCCCTCCGTGAGCGTGAGGGAGGACAGCGTGAGAAAGCAGGTCCCGGACTCCGGGCAGTCCACGGAGGCGGCAACGACGTTTCCGTTCGGGAGCGTCGCGACCACCGACAACGTCGACATGGCCAGGTCATCCCATGCCGACACCTGGTAGCCGACCGTATGCCCGGCGGCCAACGGCAGGTTCGACGGCCACGAGACGACACTGAAGCTGATCCAAGGCTCGGCGTTCGCGTCGAGCCTCACCTCCGTATAGCGCCGCGCCTCGTGCCCCATCTGGTCGATGGCGAGCGCCATCACCACCACGGTGTTCTTTCCCTCCAGGCGGGGGTCCGTCAGGAACGGCAGGTAGAAGGAGGTCTCCAGCGCCCCATTCAGGCCACCGCCGATGAACTCCGGAGTCCCTCCACCCTCGATCTGCGTGGGGCTCACATACGTCGCGCCGTAGATGACCCAGGCACTCACGGTGTCCAGGTCCCCATCGACGTCCTCCGCGTTGACCTGGACGTAAGCCTCGGTCCCCTCGACGCGAGCGTTGTTTGCCGAGAAGGACTCGATGGTCGGAATGGCGACAGGCGCCAGGAGCACGTAGCTGCGCACTCCCGAATCCAGCCGCTGCCCCAGGGTGTCTTCGACGACGACCCGCAGCGTCACCACGTCACCTGCGTGCTTCCCGGAGAGGTCCAACGTGAAGTCGAGCGTGTTGCGCACCCCCTCCTCCGAGGAGAAGTTGCTCGCGACGACTTCGCCATCGACATACAGCCGCAGGGTCGACGACCCGTCATCCATCGCTGAAAGCTGAAGCACGTTCTTCGCCGGGCTCGCGAACAGGCGACGGGGCATTCCCTGCAAGTCCGCCGGAGGACTCGCCGAGCCACGCACGTTGATGGTCACCTCTCCGCGTGCCGGCTGGCCCAGCGCGTCGACCACGTCGACGTAGAGTGCCGGGTACTCCACCAGGTGGGTGGGGAGTCGGACCGAGCCGGAGTAGTACCCGTCCGAGCCCACCTTCGGCGTCAGCACGCCCAGGAACACGTCCTCCAGGCTCGCCGTCACCGTGTACGGCGGAGTGCCGCCCGACACGTACGCGGTGATCGGAACGGACTGCCCCACGGCGAACGGATCGTACCAGTCCGGGTCCTCCACCGACACCCACGGCTCGCCCTGGGCGGGCGGAGTCGCCACGCGGATGACTCGCTCTTCGGACAGCCCCTCCACGCCATGGACCGCGCGGGCGCGAACCTGGAGCCGCAGCTCCGAGCCCGGCAGCGCGGTCTCCGGCACCCACCACTGGCCGGAGGCTGCCCCTGGCTCGAGGTGCGCGAAGGGCACCCCATCCACCAGCAGCAGCGCGTCGTCCACGCGAGCACCCGACACCCGCGCTTCGAACGGCACCAGCGTGCCTGGCACCACCACCAGCGGCGCGGCGGAGAGCTGCAGCGTCGCGGTCGGCGCCGCGAGCGACGAAGGCGCAGTGAACACCGTCACGCCCGAGAAGCCCCGCGCGACGACGACCTGGTCTCCCGCCAGCACCGCGTCCCTCGCGTCCGGAGCGACGAGCGTGGCCTTCAGTCCCGGCGTGGTGGTCGCGACATCCCACAGCTGCACGCCCTGCTCCGTGGTGACCAGCGCAAGGCGCCCCGACAACCGGATGCGCCGCACGGGCCCCGGCGTCGACACCGTGCTCCGCGCCACGAGGCTCCCCGCGCTGTCCAGCGCGTAGACCCGGAACCCGGAGTCATTGCCCGCGAGCAACAGCTCACCGCCCAGCGCCACGACGTTCGTCGGCTCGCTCGCGATGCTCTCCCGCCTCAGGATGTCCCCCGCGCGATCCAGCTCCACCCACGTGAAGCCCGCGGGGCCTCGCGCGATGACGGCCCAGCGCTCATCTCCCGCGACGTCGAGCGTCGGCCCCTGCAGGTCCAGCTTCTTGACGGACAGCACGTCCGGCAGGCTGGCCGTCGCGACGACTCCCGCGCTCACCGTCCACAGCCGTCCAGGCGTCGCATGGAACCGCTCCACGCTCCCGACGCCAGAGGACAGCCTGGACCCGCGAGTGCTGTCCACGACGAAGGCCCCCGTGGTGTTCGCATCCGTCAACACGGACATCGCCGTTCCATTGAGCAGGAAGGTGTCCCCGCCCACGCGCTCGATCTGCCGCACTGCCTTCAGCACGGAGACCGAGAGCTGCCGCGTGGGACGCGACGGAATGGCCAGGTCCACCAGCGATGCCCCAGCCAGCCCCGCCGCCACGACGACGCCGCGTCGCGCCGGAGACAAGCCCACCACCGCATCATCCGTGTTGGACCAGGTGCCCAGGGCCGAAGGAGTCGTGCCCTCGGACGGACCTTCCGACAGCACCTTCACCACGAGCCCCGACTCGGTCGCCGCCAGCAACACGCCGCCCGACACGCGCAGCGCCCGCGCCGACAGTGACTCCTGCGCGAGCACTCGCGGCGCGTACGGCTCACTCACGTCCACGGTGCGCAGCACCCCATCGTCGCCCGCGACGTAGGCCCGGCCACGACTGACGGCCAGCGCCCGCGTCCCGGTTCCCAGCACCGCCTCGCCCTGCGCCACCAGGCTCGACGTGCCCACCGCCACCACCTGCACGCCTCGCGTCGTCCCCGCCACCAGCATCGCTCCATCCACGTCAACCAGCCGGACGTTGTCCAGGAGGTCCACGGAGGTCTGGGAGGTAGGCACCGCCACCGGACGCACGTAGAGGCGCTTGAGCGACGCGTAGAACATCCGCTCACCCGTCACCGCCAGCAACGGCGTCGTCACGTACGGGACCGAGCGGCTCGCGTAGGAGATCAACCGAGGCGCCGCGGGCTGGGTCAGGATGACTTCATCGATCCAGGACATGCCCTGTTCCGCCACGAAGGCCCGGCTCGCCCCCTTGAGCGACATGACCGACGTGTTCTGCGTCGCTCCCACGAGGCGCGGCTGCTCCGGCCGCGAGACGTCCACGACCTTCAAGCCGCCCTCCGCCATCGCCACCAGGACATGACGTCCCTGGACGGCCAGCGACAGCGGCGTGCCCTCGAGTCGCACCATCCCCAGAGGCGTCACGGTCACCGTCGCCGCATCACGCACCAGCCGACCCACGGCGACGCCCTTCGGAGTCGCCGCTACGACGAGCTCGCCCAGCAGCGCGACGTCCACCGCTCCCGCGAAGTCCCCCGCGACGACGACCGAGCCGTCGGACATCGTGGGCGCCACCACCTCGCGCACCCGGAAGTCCGCGGGGCCACCATCACTGACGTTGCCCTGGAGGTCCTTCGCCCAGCCCTCCACGCGGAGCACCGTGCCCACGGGCGTGCCCACCGGCACCGTGTAGCTGAGCAACGGTCCCCCCGTGGCCACCAGCACATCACCCAGCTTCACGCGCAGCCCCTGCTCCACCACCGGCAGCGAGCCATCCGTCGCCGTCAGCTTCGCGGTCACCATCGAACCCGCGGCCACCACCGTGCCCGAAGGAGTCACGTCCAGCGCCGCAATCGACGGGAGCGTCTCGTCCGGAACCACCAGCACCTGCGCGTGCGCCACGGACTCACGACCATCGCCGTCGACCAGTCGCGCCGTCACCCACGCCTGGACACTGCCCGCACCCGTCGCCAGCAACGGCATCCTCGGCGTGGCCACCGTGGCCGGCGAGGCGAGGAGCATCTGCTCCTCCAGCGTCACCTGGCTCAGTCCGACGGCGAAGCTCACCGTGTAGCGCTCGGGCACGTCGCCCTGGAACGCCACCGTCATCGACACCGGCTGGCCTTCCGAGGCCTGAGCGACGGCGGGTGTCACCGTGAACGGCGTGCCAGCCGGCTTGTCATTCGTGAAGACGAGCACGGACCTGGGCGTGGAGATCGCCGTCTCGCTGCCATCCGTCGCGGTCGCCACCAACGTGATGCCATGTCCCGTTCCGGTGCCCACCATGGGCACCGACAGCACCGCCGACAGGGCCGGCGACGTCACGGTGACGCTTCTGAGCACCGTCGCGCCGTCCATCAGCGACACCGTCACGGTCTTCACCCGCGCCGGGTCCACGAACCTGGGGACCACCGTCATGCGCGTGCCCTCCAGCACCTGCTCGGGCGCCTCCAGGCTCACGAACTCCGGGCCGGACGTCGCGGTCGTCAGGGCCACCACGTCCTCCGCCTTCTCGGAGTTGCCGGCCTGGTCGTGCACCCACAGCTCCAGGTGCGCGCTCGTCCCCGTCAGCGGCAGGTCCACCGAGTCCGGCAAGCGGCCGTCGAGCACCTCCACCGTCCGGCCGTTCACCTTCAGCTCCGACACGTAGGCATTGAACGGATCCACCTCGTCGCTCACGCCAGTGGTCAGCGCGATCCGACTTCCCGCTACACCCGTCGCGGGCGCGACCAGCGACACGACAGGCTCGTCGGGTCCACGTCCCAGCGGCAGCCGCGCCACGCTTCGCGCATCCGCGGTCAGGATGTCTCCCGCCGTGATGACCGCCGCTCCCGCCAGCGTGGGGTAGTGACCCACGCCCACGGGGTACGCGCCACCCGACGCGGGCTCGGAGCGGATGTCATGCACCCGAAGCCCCTGGGTGGTTCCCACGACGAGCCACGGCCCGAACACGGAAGCGGACTGTGCCGGGACATCCAGCGTGGTGGGCTCCGTCCCGAGCAGCGTCAGGTGGACACCCGACTCCTCGAAGCAACGCAGCATCGTGCCGCCCAGCACACAGGCCCTGTCTTCCCCCGCCGCGACGACGAGGTCCGCGTTCGCCACGGCCACCGAGGCCTTCACCGTGGGCGCATGCGGCGTGGACACGTCCACCGACGTCAGGCGCGTCTCGCCCAGCACCAGCGCACGCGTCCCGCTCACGGAGAGCCCCTTCACGGGCTCGCCGGGCAGTCGTCCCGCGACCTGGCCCGAGGCGGTGTACACCTCGAGGCCCTCATCCGTTCCCACCACCAGCAGCGCACCGCGCACCGCCGCCAGCGCCGTGGGCGCGCGCCGCACGTTCACTGACGTCACCGTCAGGTCCGGCAACGACAGCAGCTCGACCACGCCAGCGCCTCCGCGCCGCACCGCCACCGCGAGCCGGTTTTCCACGAAGGCCAATCCCACCCCGCGCCCCTTCACCCGGCGCGTGCCGATGACGGCGAGCGTGGAACGGGAGCGAAGCTCCACCACGGCCTCTCCCACGGAGTCCTCGCGCAGCACCGCCCACGCGTCGCTCCTCGCGGCCACGGCCACCACCGGCAACGAGGGCTCCGGCTTCACGCTTTCGTCGCCCCGCGCGAACACCGCCAGCGCGCCCGTCTTCACGCTCGCCAGTCGCTGCGAGCCCGTCTCCAGGGCCTCCACCCGTGCCACCACCGGCGCGCCTTCCGGACCGCGCGGCAGCGTGTAGCGCCCGTCCGTCCCGGAGAACGCGACGCCCCCCACCGTGAGCGAAGGCACGGGCGTCATCGCCCCGGCCTCGGCCTTCACCTGGAGCTGCGAGCCCCCCAGCCACATCGGCCCCACCGGCCGCGTCGCGACCTGGATGATTGGAGTGGGCAGCGAGGAGTTCTGCACCTGGAAGATCTGGACCAGCGGCTCGCTCTGGAGCCCGTCCACGTCCGTCGCCACCGCGCGCACCGCCACGCGATACGGCTTGTCGTTGACCAGCACGGGCACCTGGAAGCGATGGCTCCAGGGCTCGTGCGTCAGCGTCACCGACTGCAGGTCCAGCTCCAGACGAACGGAAGCGACACCCGCCGGCGCGCTCACGTCCACCGCCACTTCGACCTCGTTGCCTTCCCACAAGGTGCTGCCCACGCTCGGCGTGCGCAGACTCACCATCGGCTTCGTCGCGCTCGACGTGGCGCCCAGCACGGTGAGCTCCACCGTTGACTCCATGTCGTTGCCACGCGCGTCGACCGCGTACACCCGCAGCTTCACGAGCGTGTCCTCGGAGACGGACGGCGCCACCCAGCGCACCGGCGCGGGGACTCCCGCGAACGTGGCGAGCTGCTTCGGCTCGGTCGTCCCCATCAACTGGTGGAACGTGGTGCGCACGACACGGTTGTTGTCGGACACGCTCGCGCGCAGCTCCAGGCTCGCGCCCGAGGAGATCTTGGCGCCCTGGGTGGGCAGCACCCACGCCACCACCGGGTCCTCGTTGTCGCGCTCCACCGTCACCTGTAGCAGCGCGGGCGCGGAGGTCTGTCCTCGCGAGTCCGTCGCCACGGCGACCAGCTCGTGGACCTCGTTCACCGCTCCCGTCAGCACGAGCGGGAGCGTCTCTTCCAGCACGCTCGTCGTCCCCGTCAGGCCGGTGACACGCCGCAGCGGCTGGCCGTCCATGCTCAGCTCGATGGAGCTGAGCTGCTCGGGGTCCTCCGCGGAGACTCGGAGGGCGAGCGTCTCGCCTTCCTTGCCCTGCACCGCCGCGAGCGCGGGCTCCGTGAAGCTCACCGTGGGCAACCTGTCGTTGGTCAGGTTCACGATGGCCGTCACCGTGGCGTCATTGCCGCTGCCATCCACCGCGCGAGCCACCAGCGTGGACTTGCCGCCAGCCGGGATGCTCCGCCAGGTGTGGCGGTACTTCGGCTCGTACGGCGACACCCTCGCCAGCTCCTGGCCATCCACGGAGAGCTCCAGGTTCAACGGCCCCGGGCCCGTGTCCGTGCCGGACACCACGAAGGTGTACTCCGTGCCCACGCCCAGCGTGGAGTTGTGCACCGGCGTCGTGCGTCCGTCGAAGGCCAGCGCCACCGTGGGGTCGAGGACGTCCACGGCGTAGAACGTCTTCGGCCATGGCGCGGGCTGCACGTTGCCCACGACGTCGTAGACGTTCGTCAACGTCAGCATGTAGCCCTTGGTGGACTCGAGGTTGGCGGCCCCCGCCGGTCTCGTGAAGGTCACCGTCGAGCCAGTCACGCTCAAGGTGCCCGCCAGCACGGTCCCCGTCGTGACGTTCGTCATCACGGCCGTGGTGAGCGCCTCGGGAGCCACACCCAGCCGCACGGGCTCGTCGAACGTCGCGCTGAAGGTCTTCTGCGCGAGCGGCACGGACCCGGCGGGCAGATACTCGGGCATCTGGCCCGGCGCCTTCAGGTCTCCCCGGTGGAGCGACTGCTCCAGCACCAGGCTCGCGCCCGGCTGGGAGAGGTAGAGCGGCACCCAGCCCGTCCCTCCCGCGGGGATGCGGACATCCACGCGGTTGGTCGCGAAGTTCATGAGCTGCGCGGGAGGACCGTTCTGCGTGAAGCGGACCTCCAGGCCTCGCGTGAAGCCCGTGCCCGTCAGTCGCACCCATTGCCCCGCGTGGTCGACGCGGTTCGGCGCGACCTCGGAGACGGAGAGCGGCGTGTTGTAGACGAAGCCACCGGGCACCTCCGCCACGTCGCTCCCGCTGACCACGCGCACCAGCACCGGCCCCGCGTGCTGCGTCGCCGGAGCGAGCACCCGCAGCTGGGTGGCCAGTGCCTCGTGCGTCGGGTCATCCGTGGCCGGCTTCAGGCCGAAGAACACCTGCGAATCCGGAGCGAAGCCTGAACCATCGAGCGTCACGACGGTGCCACCCGTCAGGGGTCCATGGTCAGGGGCAATCTCGGAGACAGAGACACCGGAGGCCTCCGCGTCACCACGGAACGAGTACGTCCAGTCCCCGAGCACGGTGCCGCCCTTGTAGGATGTCGGCCCCAGGGTGACGCGCGCGGAGTAGTCCCGACCGGACACGAGCGCGCTGGTGGGCTGCGAACGCAGCGTGGAGCCCGACGGAGTCACCGTCGCGGGCACCACCGTGGTCCCATCCAGCAGGAGGATGGACGAGCCGGCCACCACGGACAGGGACAGCTCGCTCGCGACGGACACCGACACGGGCGCGTTCAGCGGCAGCACGCCTCCGGGCCGAGGCGACATGTGGCGCACCGTCGGGTACGGCAGCGTGTCGAAGAGCTGAGTACGGCCCGACAGCGTCGTCACCAGCACGAAGCCATCACCCACCAGCGGACGGGGCTGGTAGCTGGCGGTGTGCGTGAAGAAGGTCCGCTCGACGAAGGTCGTCGACGGCGTGGTGTCGATCCACGACGCACGCCCCGTGCCCGCGGCGATCAGCCACGGACCCGAGAGCGCCACTGCGCTCGGCACGCTCGCGAAATCGCCAGTCGAGGTCCATGAGCCCAGCGACCTCGGCGCCGTCGGGTCCATCGCCTCCAGGACGTACGCGGAAGCACCCGCCGCCACGGCGATGCGGCTGCCCTCCACGGACAGGTCCATGGCCATCCCCGCCAGCCCGCCCACGGTGCCCAGCACCTTCAGCTCACCGTCCTTCAGGCTGCGCAGCTCCACGCGCGAGACCTGGTTCTGCTCCAGCAGCACCGCCAGGGCATCCCCCACCACGCCCAGCGCCGCGATGCGCGAAGGCGACAGCGAGTGCTGCGCCAGCACCACCAGCCGGTCTCTCGTCTGGCTCGCCTCGCGCATCTCGCCGAGCAGCACCAGCTCACCACCACCCGCCACGGCGACCGTGGAGGCTCCAGGGCCCACTGCCACGGACGTCAGGTACGCGCCCGCCACCAGCGGAACACGGTCCAGCTCCACCGGTGCACAAGGCACTCCCGGGCCACTGCCACAAGCGCCCAGCTCGTACCGCACCACCACGTTCGTCCCGAGCAGGACGGCCCGGCTTCCCGACACCGCCAGCGACATGGCACCACTCACGCCAGGCACGCGGCCCAGCTCGAGCTTGTTGCCAGACGTCGACAGGTCGATGGCGACCAGGTCGCTGTCCCGCGCCTGCAACAGCGTCGTCCCCACGAGCGCGCTCGCGGGCCCACCGGCCTGCAGCTCCTCGCGCTTCGCCAGGGTGAAGGTGAAGCCACCCGCCAGCACGCTGCCCACCGCGCCGCCGCCCGTGGGCGTCTCCACGCGCACGTCGACAGGCCCCACGATTCCATCCGGCACCGTCGCCGTCAGCACGCCCGACACGTCCACCGTCGTCGCGCTCGCCGGCACTCCAGAGAACGTCACGCGCGAGCCGGCATAGAAGCCCTCGCCGTGCAGGCGCACCTGCGCGCGGCTCATCGTCTCCGCGAAGGTCGGCTCAACCTTCGTCAACTTCGGAACCGGCAGGTAGCGGTAGGCCCCGAGCCGCGACACCGACAGGCCATCCGGATTGCGGACCTCCACGGACGCCGCGCCCGCGACACCGGGAGGCGCGATGACCTGGATGACCTTTCCACCCTGCGACACGGCGCAGCTTCCTCCAGACGTCGCGCCCGCCGGCTTGCCGCCGATGAGCACGGTGCAGCCCGACATGAAGCCGGTGCCATGCAGCGTCACCGTCTCACCACCCGCAGTCAGGCCGTAGGCCGGGCTCACCTCGCCCAGCGTCGGACCCGAGACGGTGGCCTGGGTGGCCGTCTGGAACCGGACCTCCGTGTCCGTGCCCAGCTCACCGCCCTGCAGGTCGGCCAGGGTGCTGCCCACCTTGAGCACGTAGCGCGTCCCCACGCTCAGCACGGGCGACGGCGTGAAGATGGCGCGAGCGCCACCCTCGTCCGAGCGGGCCTCCACCGAGCCCGTCACCGCCTGGCCCGTCGACGTCTCCAGGCGCACCTGGTCCAGGGTGCTCGTGCTCGGCAGCTCCGACAGGAGCACCGTCGGCTTCGTCCCCACGGGCACCGTCTCGCCCTCGGCTGGAATGGAGCCACGCACCTCCAGGTGGTCCAGCATCACCGAGGCGATGGTGCCGGCCAGCTCTCCGTGCCCGGTGTCCGGCGACTGGATGGGCAGTTCCACCGCGCGCCCGTTCTTGTCGAGCACCAGCGTTCCCACCATCAGGTACTTGTCCATCATCGCCAGCGTGTTGGCATCGCCCTGGACCAGCGCGTGCTCCAGTGCCGTCGGACTCCCCGTGTGCGGCACCCGGAAGCGCTGCACCTTGCCGCCGCCCGCCGCGACATACGCGATGCCCGCGGCCACCCGCGTCTGCTCCGCCGAGACCCGGCCATTGTTCATCACGTCCGTGAGCAGCAGCGCGCCCACTAGCGAAGGCTGGCTCGGCGTCTGGAGCTCGATGACGGACACCTGCGCCTTGGCGCCGAGCGACACGTAGGCTCGCGAGCCTTCCGTCGTGATGTGGCGCGCGGAGCCGATGAGCGGAACCTCGCCCACCTGCTCCAGGTCTCCCCGGCGCGCATCCAGCACGAGCAGCCGGGCTCCTCCCACCCCCTCCGCCGAGGCGAGCAGGTAGTGGCCATTCAGCGCCAGCGCCGTGACGCCACCCTGGATGAGCCGCTGGTACGTCTGACGCGGCTGGGGATTCTCCGTGGTCCGGTACGCACGAATGCCCGCGGCATCCGCCGCGTAGACCATGTCACCCCCGGCCGCCACGGCCACCGTCGCGCCCGTCCCCGGCAGCGAGTACGTCACCGACGACGCGGAAGGCCGCGTCACGTCCAGCACCTTCAGGCCGCCCGTCCCCGCCGCGACGTAGAGGACGTTGCCCACCTTGGCCAACTGGTACGCCCCCGACTTCCCGCTGTCGCTGAACATCACCCGCGCCATCTGCCGGACCGCCGTCTGCTCGGAGAGGTCCGCGATGAACAGGCCACCCTGGGACTGCGAACGCAGTCCTCCGCCCTCGACAGCCGCGCCATGGGGGCCGGTGACGTCCACCTCGCCACCGATGGAGGCGTAGAGGACGCCACGGTCCACCAGGACGTGCCGCAACGGAGGCGTCTCCAGCCGCGCCATCGCTCCCGCGCCATAGAGGAACGAGCTCAGGCGCACGGCCTCACGCTGCTGGGTGCCACCGTCATGCGTGGGAAGCGTCAGGCGGGCCTTCACATCCACCAGCCCCGCCGCATGGGGAGGAGCCACCGCCGTGGCCTGACCCGACGTGCGCACGTTCACCGTGAACGAGTGCGCGTCGCCGAAGAAGACCTCCATACCGGGAAGGAAGCCCGTGCCCATGAGGGCCACTTCCACGCCACCCTGCTGGCTCGCATGGTCCGGAACCGGCGCGCTCAACTGGAGCGCGTCCCGGTACGTGAAGGCGCCCAGCTGCGTCGCCTGCATTCCGTCCGAGTAGGCCACCTGCACCGCCGCGGGCCCCGCGACCGACGACAGCGGAATCCGCACGATGAGCGCGCCCGTCCCGGCGTCCCACACCACGTTGCCAGCGCCGGTGATGGGCGTACCACCCACGGACACCACGAGGCCCGTGCCGCCCAGGTGCGTGCCGTCGATGCGCACCGTCGTCGTCTCGGTCCGCAGACCGCTCGACGGAGTGACGGTGGTGATGGCGGGCCGCTGGCGTCCGGCCTGGTCCACCTTGAACTTGAAGAAGACCGACGTCGCCAGCGGACGCGACAGCCCCTCCTCGGACAGCGTGGACTTCACGCCGCCCGCCGCCAGGGACACCTCCACCTGCTCACCGGGCTGGAAGACGTCCGCGACGTCGGGCGTGAAGAACAGCGACGAGGTCCGCAGGGCGGTCGCCTCCACCCGGCTGACTCCGGTCACCACGCGCCCGGCGGGGAACGCCGTCGAGAAGGCCTTCACGCTGAAGGCTCCCGGTACCAGCGAGTCGAGCGCCACGGGCAGCGAGAAGTCGATGCGGACCTCCGTGCCCACCGGCGCCAACGAATCCGGCTCCGGGAACGAGCCCACCGCGAGCAGCTCGGCGGGAGCAATCTCCACGACGGTGCGACCCGCGCCGCGCGTGGCCACCCACAATGAACCGCCGAACCACGTCAGGCCTGAGCCCTCCGCATCCAGCAAGGTGGACTGGAGCAACACCGGCTGCCCCTCGTGCGTCGTCGAAACGTCGAAGACGTACAGGCGCCGGCCCACCGTGACGTAGGCGCGACCCGAGCGCACGGAGATGCGCGCACGCATCAACTGGTCCGTGGACACTCCCGCATCGACGACGACTCCACCTAGACGCGCGCCCAACCGGTCATGGATGGCCAGCCGCAGGCCGTTGCCACCCGAGGCGTTGATGTTCGACGTGAGGACGTAGAAGCGGTTCGCTCCCAGGTCCAGCGCCAGGCCGTCCTCCGGGTACAACGGGATGGAGCGCACGAACACCGGCTGCGGCCCCACCAGCTCGAAGACCTGGATCTGCCCGCTGGCCGCGCCCGGCTGGGTGACGCTGACGTAGGCCAGCGTGCCCTCGATACGAACGCCCGTGGCGATGCCACCCGTGGTGGCGCGCCCCGCGATGTAGGGCCGCTTGCTGTCGGCCACGTCCACCACCGTCACGCCCGCGCCCTCGGCCAGCAGTACCAGGTGGCCGCTCACATCCAGGCTGTTGACGGGGGCGTCCGTCCTCACGCCGCCCAGACGGATGGGCCGCTCCTCGAGCGTCACATCGAAGATGTCCAGGCCCACCGCGTGGGCCGGCGCTCCCACGCCCACGTACAGCGTGTTGCCCGACAGCCGCAGCTCGGACACTTCCTTCGGCGGATAGCCGGGCAGCCCCAGGTTCGTGCCGAACGGCAGGTCATAGGCGAAGGTCGCCACGTCCCAATCCAGCGTCGTCTCCGGAGTCGCGCCGGGGATCACCAGGCTCACGGTCTCCATTCCCGGCGTGTTCGCCGCGGGCACCGTGAAGCGCACCGTGCGCAGGTCGACGATGTCGACGTCATCCGCCATCGTCGTCTCGCCGAAGCGGACCTTCATCCCCGGCTGGAGCACGGACTGGTCGAACACCAGCGTCGCCCGCGTCCCACCACCCACGGGGCCATGGTCCGGGGACAGCGTCGCGTGCGCCACGGCCGGGTCATCGATGTAGAAGAGCGCGAAGGCCAGCTCCGACTTCGGTCCGCCCGGGTGCGTGACTGTCACGTCCACGGGGCCCGCCTGCTGTGCCCCCGGCGCGGCGAGCACCATCTCCGTGTCGCCATTCGAGCGAGGGCAGGTGCTGAGCGTGCACGTCACCACATTGGCGCCGATGCGCACCTGCTCCGTGCCCGTGAAGCCCGAGCCCTTGAGCGTGAGGCTTCCACCGGTGGCACGGGCCAGCGTGGTCGGCGACACCGACTTGAGCGACGGCACCCGGCTGTTCGCCTTGCCGGTGGTGAACGTGGCGCGGAAATCCTTCAAGAGGTCTCCGCCCCGCTCGTCCTTCACACCGGTGGTGACGAGCAGCGTGTAGTCCTCCTCGGCCTTCAGCGTGCCCTGCACGGAGGCCTTCACCGTGTAGAGACGCTTCATGTCGTCACGCTCCACGGCGAGCTGCACCACGGCGGGCTGACCCTGGGCGTTCAGCGCGGGCTGACCGTCCTCGCCCAGGAGCTGAACGGAGGCAGGCACGACGCTGGGCGCGAAGATGGAGCGGTTGAAGCGCACCGTCAGCACCGGGCTATCAGGAGTGATGATGGCCCCGCGCTCCGGATTCACGCCGGTGACGAACGAGAACGGAACCTGCAGCTCCGTCAGACGGTCTCCACCCGCCAGCAGCAGGCGATCTCCCGCGAGCGCCACGTCCATGGCTGGCTCGGTGTTGCCTCCGCTCACCAGCTTCGGAGCACGCGGGTTCGACACGTCCACCAGCACCACGCCACCCTCCTTGGCCGACACGAAGAGCATGTCGCCCAGGAGGCGCAGCCGCTGCGGCTGGCCCGGCGTGTTGGACAGACTCTCGTCGAAGTCGATGCGCGCGCAGTCCAGCGGCTGCTCGGGGTTCGGGCACTCCAGCTCCACCGCCTGCGCGGGGTTGCTGATGTCGATGAAGCGAAGCCCCAGCTCCGCCGCCGCGACGATGGCCGTGTTCCCCACCACCACCACGTCCGTGAGGTTGGCCGGGAAGGTCAGCCGCTTCAGCAGCGTCGCCCCGGGCCGCGCGGCGTCGTAGATCTCCAGGTGACCTTCGGGCCTGGCCGTCTTCGCGTGGTACGTCGTGCGCTGTCCGCCGCCAGCACCGCCTCCGAGCGAATACTCGGGCGGCGGCGGCAACGTCCCTTCCGGGTTGTCGCAGTAGTGAGCGCCCTCATGGTGTCCGGTGGCGACGAAGAGCTTTCCGCCGTGCATCGTCAGGCCATAGGGCTCGCCACCCGGAGACAGGGTCCCCACCAGCAGCGGGTCCGCGGGGTAGCGCGTGTCCAGCAGGCGCAGGATGCCACCCTGGCCCGCGGCGGGCTCGGAGCCCACGCAGGGGCCCGCGTCCGGCGGAGGATTCGGCACCATCTTGTTGAAGGCCACCCAGCTCCCCATCGGCGTGGGCAGCAGCCGCGTGGCGAACTCGGGCCCGCCCCAGTCTCCGAACTTCGCCCGGCCCAGCTCCGTCATCGCGCGGTCATTCGCCGTCGTCACCGCCAGGCCAGCCGCGCCATTGGCGATGAGCACCTGACCCGGCAGCGTCGCCACGTCGAGCGAGTCCGGCGTCAGGTCGAACTCCGGCCATGGCGTGTCACTGGGCAGGTAGCCGAAGAGGATGGCCTGGAGCCTGTCCACCTTCTCCACCTTGGGATTGACGGTCTGCCCCACGGAGGCGACCGGCTGGCCCGCGTTGCGGACGTCGAAGGTGCCCGCGGTGTAGGCGTCGAAGTAGCGACCTCCCTGGATGTACCTGGCGTTGAGGTCCTTCGGCAGGCGGTTGCCGTTGATGGACGCTCCCGCTGACGAGTACAGGTACAGGGGCTCGTCGAGGTCCGCGGCCAGGGCCTTCGTGCGGAACGCGGAGACGGTGGCAACGCCATCCGTGCTCGTCGGAGCACCCTGCGCCTGCGGCGTGCGCCCGCGCTCCAGGCCGTAGCCCACCTTACGCTCGAGGCGGCTCACCTCCGGCTCTCCCACGCTTTCGCCCGAGCCCTGATTGTCCGGCAGCGAGGACGTCACGCGCACTTCCGCGAAGCCATCCGTCCCGAAGGACCCGATAGGCGCCGTCACGGCCAGCTCCTCCGTGGACAGGACCTGGACGGAGGAAGCCAGCAGCGTGCCGACATAGACCTTCGGTCCGCCCAGCGCCCCATAGGCCCAGTCCGGCAGGAAGCCGACACCGCGTACCCGCATCTGGCTGCCGCCAAAGGGGTTGAGGAAGCGAGGCGTCGCGCTGGTGATGTTCAGCGGTGCCTTGTAGAGGAAGCCGCCCGCGCGGCGGTCCCACAGCCCCGAGCCCGACTCCAGCGCTCCGTTCTCATCCAGCACGCCGTTGATGACCACCACGTCCGCGAGGCCAGGCACTCCCGGGGGCACTTTCACTTCCAACAGCGTCGAGGACGGGATCCCCGAAGGCCACACGGTGGCCCGCTCGCCGCCAATCAGCACAGTGGTCGCCGCCGCGAAGTTCCGTCCGAGAATCTGGACAATCGAACCGCCGCCCGTGGGCCCCACGCGAGGCACCACCTGGGCGATCTCCGGACGCGAGCCCGGAGCGTGCGCCGCGTCGAACTCCACTTCGAAGGGCGACAGCAGGTGCTTGCTGTCCAGCGTGAGCAGGGCCGTGGACACCGACAGCTTCAGCTTCGCGTGCGAAGGCAGCGGGTTCTCCGGACGGAAGCGGATGAGCACGGTGCTGACCGGCTCCGTCGCGCTCCCCGCCTCCAGGTCCGCGCCCGTCGCGCCCGTGCCCAGCCACTCCGTGCCGTCCACCGTCAACGACACGGCCTGACGCGCGCTCTCCGCAGTCACCGTCGTGGAGAACGTGAGCAGCAGCGACGGCACGTCGAGCGGCACCACGTCTCCGGCCTTCACGCTCGCGGAGACCAGGGTCAGCTCCGCCGCCGGACCGAACTCCAGCGCCCAGCCCGCGTTGCCACGGTTCCTGGCGCTGACGATGCGACCTCCCGCCACGGCGACGCGCTCGGCGGAGCCACCGCTCGCTCCCGCGACATGGTGCAGCAGCCGGGGATTCAGCAAGTCACTCAGGTCCACCACGGCCACGCCCGCCGCACCTACGGCCACGTAGGCCACATCCCCCACCAGCCGCACGTCCGAGGCGAAGCCCTTGAGCGTGTTGGTGCCCACCGAGGCACCACGGACAGGGTGCGCGGGATTCGACACGTCCACGAGCACCAGGCCCTCGGTCCCCGCCGCCACGACAGCCACGTGGTCCCGACGCAGGCGCACCCGCTGGACATCCAGCGGCAGCGAACCCTGTTGCGCCGGCATGCGGTCCACTCGCACCGTGTGCAGGTGGCCTCCAGTGAAGCGATGACCTGGGGTCCACGTGCCGGTGCCCACCACCGCCAGCTCCTCCTCCACGGCCAGCGCGCTGACCTCGGGGAGCAATGGGTCACCCAGGGTGTTCAGCAGGAAGGCCGCGTTCGTGATGTCGAAGCTGCGCAGGCCGCCCTTGCCAGCGGCGGCCAGCAGCCGGTCGCCCCGCAGGTCCAGGCCGAAGGCCGCGCCGTTTCCGGCAGCGGTGGAGCGAACCATCTTGGGCGTGGCCGGGTTGGAGATATCCAGCTCGAGGACGGTGCCCGCCGTGTAGCTGCTCCCATCCTGAGTCGCGCCCGCGCCGATGAAGAGGCGGTCATTCCACTCGGACGCGTACGCGATGGAGAGCAGGTCTCCACCCAGGTAGCTCCACGTCCCGATGATGCGGTCATCGCGACGGTCACTGTCCTCGTCGATGACCTCGTTGCGGCGCTCGGGAGGAATCGGCGTCCCCGCCAGCCGGCCCTTCAGGTAGAGCCCCGACAGGTCGACGATGCGAAGGCCGCCAGCGCCCACCATGTAGACGTGGTCGCCAATGGTCACCATGTCGTGAATCGCGCCCTGGAACGCCACCGCCGAGTCCGTCGGCTGGTCGAAGATGTAGGCGTCCTCGAGCGTGGCGCTCGTCCCATCCGACTGCGCCACCGTGACATCCACCGCGCCGCGCAGGCCGTTGGGCGTGTACGCCTCGATGCGCTCCATGCCCAGCACGCGAACGCGCAGGGCGGGCGTGTTGCCGAAGCGCACCTGGACGGTGCCGCTCGTCGTGAAGCCGGTGCCCCGCAGCAGCACCTTCGTTCCACCCGACGCGGGGCCTCGTCCCGGAGTGACGGCGAGCAGCGACAAGGACTTCGTGTAGATGAACGCACCCGCGCGCGTCAGCGAGCTGCCGGACGGGTTGCGGACCTCGAGCGACGCGGCGCCATCCACGGTCGACGCGGGCGTGCGCACGACGAGCTGGTTCGCGGAGAACGACTCGAGCTCCGCGGGAGCACCGCCCAGGCGGACCTCCAGTCCGGTCTCGAAACCACTCCCCTTCAGCGTCACGAGCGTGCCGCCCGCCACCGGGCCCTCACGGGGCGAAATCGAGTCGACGACGACCTGACGTGCCACCGTGTCCTGGGACGTCTCGAACTCCGTGACGAAACGCCCGGGCATGAGCGAGCCGTTCGTGCCCAGCGTCTGGAGGCCAGAGATGACCAGCCGGTGGCGCGTCAGCGCCCTGAGCGTCTGGGTCGGGTCGATGACGAGCTGGTGGACTCCAGCCGCGCTCACCTGCTGCGTGACCAGGACGGGGAGCTCCTCGCCCTCGGAGGAGCCATCCATCCGATAGAGCCGCGCGTTGACGGACGACGCCTCGCGCACCGCGAGGTTGAGGTCCGCGACGAGCGTCTCCGTGGTGGGGACGCCCGTCGCATACGGCGCCGGACGCACGGCCATCACCATGGGGAACGGCACCGCGATGACGACGAACCCGTCATTGGGCGTGGGCTGCGAGGGCGGCGAGTAGACGGTGCTGATGGTCGCCGCCACCACGCCCTGGTCGATGCCCACGTCCGAAAGCAGCGTCGCGGGCCACAGGTCCACGGCATCCACGGCGAGGGGCGCGGCCAGCTCCGAGACCGCCGAGAGCTGCACCACGCCGGCGCCCGCATTCACGCCCAGGTGAGTGCCGAGCGCGGACAGCGAGAAGCGCGTGCCCACGAGGGCCGATAGCTGCGCCACCTTGCGAGGCTGAGTGGGAGGCGCCAGGGAGACCGTGGAGGCCACCTCCCCCGACGACGACAACCCACGTCCCGAGTGGATGGCCAGGTCCCCCAGGTCCTGCGTCTCGCCGACCACCGGGAAACCCGGGCGCGCCAGGTCCACCACCAGGGTGGCGACGTCGTTCCCGGACCGGGCGAGCAGCACGGCGTGGCGGCCGAGCATCCGCACCTTCTCGATGGAGGGCGTCCGCACCGAGCCCTTCATCAGGAAGGAGCGCACGGAGCCGAGCAGCGTGGGACGCAGCGGCTCCACCAGCGAGAACACCGCGAGGCCACTGTCGCCCGCGGCGACGAGCGCCAGGTCATCCACCACCGCGAGGTCGTGCGCCTTGCCCTCATAAGGCAGCGCCATGACGAGCCGGGGCTGCGTGCCCACGCTGGCGTCCACGACGAGCAGCGACGGGCCGCCCTCGCCCACCATGTCCACATGGGTCAGCTCCGCGGCCTCGGCCGCCACGTAGGCGATGCGCTCACGTACCACGAGCGCCTTGGGCTGATAGGGCGGAGGGAAGGAGACGCCGCCCATCACCTCGGAGTTCTCCGGCACGGAGATGTCGACGATGGACAGCGCGCCCTGCGTGCTGCGCTTGAGCACCTCGATGACATCCGCGCCCTGCTGGATGGACGCATCCGAGAGCAGGTAGGCGCGGCCCTTCTCGAGCGCGAGCGAACCAGGACGCCCCTGAGGCAGCCGAGACGAGGGCCGGCCTTCCGTCCCATCGACGGCGGGCTGGTACCGGCCAATCCGCTTCGTCGTCGAGAGGTTCGTGTAGAGGTAGGCGTTCTCCGCCATCGCAAGCTGTCCGTCCGGATTGCTGACGAAGATGTCCGCCGGTCCGAAGCCGCCACCGGGCGTCGTCACCCGCATGCGCCCTGGGGACAGGACGATGGCCGATGGAGCCAGACTGCCTCGCGCCGTCTGCGCGCCCTGGCCTCGGAAGTAGACCTCCGCGCCCTGCTGGAAGCCCGCGCCGGACAGCTCCACTTCCTGCCCGCCCGCCAGGGGGCCGGAGGCCGGCGAGACGAAGCTCACCTGCAGGATGTCCATGTAGATGAAGCCACCCAGCAGGCTGCCGTGCAGCCCACCCGGGTTGACCACGGTGACCTTCACGGGCCCCTCCACCTGCTGCGGCGTGCGCACGGTGAGGACCGTCTTCGACTCACTGACGGAGACCTCCGTCGCCTCCGCGTTGGAGAAGTACACCCGGGCGCCAGACTCGAAGTTCGCGCCGCGAATCGTCACGCGCGTACCGCCGTCCACTGGACCCGCGCGCGGCTCCACGCGGTCCACGCGCGGCACGGTCCCCTCCTCCGTGCGAGTACGGAAGCGCGAGAGGTAGCGCTTCTCCAGCGTCCGCTGGAAGGTGCTGCCCACCCCTGCCTCCACGGTGATGGAGTGCTCCTTGCCACGCGCGAGCTTCACGCCCGCGGGGAGCAGCAGCTCGATGCGATAGCTGTCCGTCGGGCTCACCCGAGCCTCGGTGGTCAGCACGCGGCCGTTGAGCAGCCCTTCGCGCAGGATGACGCGCGCCGAGCTCACCGTGGCCGGGTCCACTGGCTGCGAGAAACCCACGGACAGCGCCAGCTCCGGCGCGCCGAGCGCCACCTGCTCCGCGCCATTTCCCGGCGTGGTGTCGGTGACGATGAAGCGGGGCAAGGTGAACTCGGCCACGCCCTGGTGACCGAACAGCGTCATCAGCCCGTCGCCCGTCATCGACACGTCCAGCGCCGCGGGCAGGTTGGCCCGCACGGAGGTCGTGGCGAGGCCCTCGTCATCGATGATGGAGGCGGTGAGCAGGCCCTTCACGGGCCGCGAGGCCTGGTCGATGAGCTGCACCGTGGACACCGACACGTTGCCCAGGCCCGACACGGAGCGCTGGCCCGTGGCCATCACATCCGCGCGACCCAGGGCATGCGACAGCAGTGACAGCACGCGCGGCGCGGCGCGCACGTCGACCACGGCGAGCGAGGCCGTGGCGCCCTGGCAACCCACGTGGACGCGCTCGCCCACCACTTCCAGCGTCTCCGCGCCACCCGGCACCGCCGCGTGGCCCAGCTCGCCCAACTCCGGGTCCAGCAGGTCGAACACCCGCAGGCCGCCCGACCCCGCCGCCACCAACAGCTTGTCGCCGAGCACCCCCACGTCCAACGCGGGCCCGTTCGTGGGCAGCGTCGTCAACCGCTGCGGATAGTCCACGTTCGACAGGTCCACCACCACGACGCCCTGATGACCATTGGCCACGAAGGCCAGTTGCCCCGCCGCCACCACACCGCCCACGTCGTGGCCGGACAGCTCGATGGAGCCCCGACGCGTGATGTTGCCCGCGTTGCTCGTGTCGAACAGCACCAGCTCACCGTTGCGAGCCGCCAGGTCATGGCGGACGCTGACGAGCACCAGGCGCCCATGGAAGGCCGACGCCACCGGCACGCCCTCCAGCGGGTGCGCGACCAGGGCCTCCAGCGGAGCGTCCGTCACGCGGAAGAACTCCACGCCCCGGCGCACCGGAGCGCCCAGCGGCAGCCCCGTGGCGCCCACCACGCCCAGGCCCGCGCCATCCAGCGCCAGCGCGGACAAGCGGGTGCTCTCGCCCGAGCCACCAAACGGCTTGTACGGCGTCCGGGAAGGCCGCATTCCGGCCTCCACCTGGACGGCCTGCGACGACGTGGTGTTGCCGGACAGGTCCTTCGCGCGAGCGTGGAGCGTCACGGACTTGCCCGCCAGCGGCGTCGGCACCAGCCACGAGTAGCGGTACTGCGGCCGGTTCGCGGAGCTGGTCCCCGCCACCGCCGAAGCGCCAACCTCGCCTGACACCGTCTCTCCCGACTCCGACGTGTAGCTCGCGAGGAAGCCCACGTCATGGATGCCGGCGTTGTCCGCTGCGAAGGCCGACAGGAGCAGCGGGTCGCCTTCGGTGACGACGTCCAGGTGCGGCGGGTCGACGAGCTCCACGGCCGGCGCGGTGGTGTCGGGGATGGTGCCCACCTTCCGGGCGGGCGTCTCCGCCTCCTGACCTGCCTTGTCCACCGCCACGGCCTTGATGAAGAACTCGCGGCTCCCGCTGCCGATGGGCGCGACGAAGCTCGCCACGTAGGCGTTGGGTCGACCGGGAATGCCCGCGGGCGCAAGCGCCGTGGCCACCTTGCGACCGTCCACGAAGAACGACACCGACTCGAGGCCACTGTCCACGTCGATGGCGTTGGCCTCCAGTCGCAGCCGCGCGCCAGCGAAGACGGTGCCGTCGGCCTCGGGCCGCGTCAGCTCCACGGTGGGAAGCTGGTCCGCGACGACGTTGAACGCGATGGGCTCCGACTGCGTCGACTGTCCGGCGGTGTCCACGGCGCGCGCGGCGATCCACAGGCGCTTGCCCACGTCCGCGGGGTCCGCCACGTAGATGTGCTCGAAGGGCAACTGGAAGCGGCGCCCCACCTCGGCGAGCGAGTCCTTCGTCGGGCCCACCAGGAACGTCACATGGGCCACCGCGACGTCGTCGCCCGTCTGCGCGTGGAAGCTGCTCGGCAGCTTCGCCACCACCTTGAACGGCGGGTTCTTCAAGGCCACCGTCGGCGGCTTGTCGTCGATGGCGTTCACCGTCACAGTGTCCGTCGCGGACCGGTTGCTCAGGTCCACCGCCTTGGCGGTGAACTTCAACTGGACGGACGCGCCGTTGTCCGGGACGAGGTCCTTGGGTACCAGGTACGAGAAGCGGTACGGCGGCGCGGGGACGTAGGCCACCTGCTTCGCTTCACCCGATCCCACCTCCAGCAGGAACGACACGCCCGCCACTCCCACGTTGTCCTCGGCGCGAGCCTCCACATCCAGCCGGAGTCCCGTCACCATCGCGGACCCGTTCGCCGGAGACACCAGCTTCACCACCGGGTCCTGGGTGTCCGCCTTCGCCAGCACCGTCACGGCCTGCGCGTGGACCGTCTTGCCCGACGAGTCCCGCGCATTCGCCCGGATGGTGAGGCTCTTCGACGCGGAGCCATGCGGCAACGGCACGCGGAAGGAATACGGGCGGGTGGCGCTGGCGAAGCGCAGCACGCCGTCCACGCCACCCTCCACGGTGACCTCCACGCGCTGGACTTCGACGTCGTCCTGCGCGGCCACCAGCACGGAGAAGTCGCGGCCCTCCGTCACGATGGCGCCGTGCGCCGGCTGGGCGATGGCCACCGTGGGCGGCTGGTCCACGGCCACCGACAGCACCACCGTCTGCGAATTGACGATGTGCCCGAAGCTGTCCACCGCGCGCCCCTGCAACCGCAGGGTGCCGCCCGCCGTCTCCGGCACGGGGACCAGGAAGCGGAACGGGGGCTGGTTCAGCGTGGCGACCGGCGTCTCGGCGCCATCCAGGTAGAGCGACACGGAGGTGACGGCGACGTCGTCCTCCGCGGAGAGGATCACCGGCAGCAGGTTGCTCGCCACGGCCGTCGTCCCATCCGACGGGGACAGGATGGAGAGGGCGGGCTCGCGATCTCTCACGACGTCGATCTGCTGGTACTCCAGCTCACCCAGGTTGCCGGAGATGTCCCGGGCCCGCGTGGCGATGAAGTACGGCACGGAGTCCAGGCCGCCCAACTCGGACAGCTTCGGCACCGAGTGCTGGAACGTGACGACGGGCGAGTACACGTCGAAGGGAGAGCCCGGCAGCCCGTTCTCCGACGGGAAGCCTCCGGCGACGTGGACCAGCTTGAGGCCTTCGGCGCTCGGGCCCGCGTAGATCTCCACCCGGTCCACGAACGCGTTGTCGTGCGCCTGGACCTGGATGAGCACCGGCGTGTTCTCGATGATGTCGCGGCCCAGGCTGGGGCGCAGCACGTTCGCCACCGGCAGGCCCGTGTCCTCTGCGATGCGAATCCGCCGCTCCACCGAGGAGCGGTTGCCTTCCAGGTCCGTCGCCTCGACGCGCAGGAGCACGAAGCTCTCGGTGCGCGTGGGGTCCAACCGGACGAAGCCCGGAGGCAGCGCCAGCAGCCCTCGGAAGATGCGGAAGCGGGAGATCTCCTCGGGCCCCACGCGCAGGGCCGTGAGGGTGTCGCGCACGGTGACGTCCGCGGCGACGGGGTTGCCGTCGGGGTCGAACAGCGTCGGCACGACAACGCCATCCCGCTCCTCGAGCTGGAGGGCGGGCTTGCCGTTGACGAAGAACTCCACGCCGGTGACCTTGGTGTCGTCCGCGGCCAGCGCCCCCAGACGGAGCTGGATGCTGCCTTCCACCAGGTACCCATCCTGGGCGGGCTCGAGAATCGCCAACTGGGGCGCTCGCGGCCTGCGGCTCTCGATGACCAGCCGCGCGCTCTTCTCCTGGTTCGCCGTGTCCTTGACGGTGATCGTCAGCACCGTGGGCAGACCCTCCGGGCCCACCGGTGGAGTGACACTCACGGAAAGCGCCCGGCTCCCCACCTGGGGCGGAGCGAAGGTCTGCGTCTGCGGCGCACCCGAGCCGAAGGTCGTCGTCACCGACTGCACGCCCACGTCGTCCTTGACGGTGAAGTGCAGCGTCGCGCTCTTGTTCTGGAGCAGGCTGACGAAGCCGCCTTCCAGCTCCGTGCGGTACAGCGTCTCGCCCACCGCCACCAGCCGATCCATCTGAAGGGTCGGCGGCGCATCCGAGACAATCTGCACGTATGCGGGAAGAGAGACCGTCTCGTTGCCGGCGCGGTCCACGGACTGGGCGTACAGCTCGGCGGCGCCCAGCGCCTCGCGCTGGATGGAGACCTCCACTTCCTGCGACGTCCCCACCAGGAGCGTGTCGCCCTGTGAGACGCCATCCATCAGCAAGCGGACGTGGGACAGGCTCGCGTTGTCGGCGACCCGCATGCGGACCTTCAGCGGCTGACCGCGCACCGCCGTCGGGCTCTCGCCCAGGCCGACGATGGACACCGTGGGGACCACCGTGTCGGGCACCACCCGCAGGCTCCGAGCGTCCTTGGTGACCACGCCGCGCGTGTCCACCGCGACGGTGGTGAGGCGCGCGTCGGGAGACGTCCACGACGAGGGGATGCGGAAGCCCACCTGACGCGAGGAGAGCTGCCCCGGGTTGAGCAACGTGGACAGCGGGTCCACCGTCAGCCGCTGCCCTCCCGCGGCGGAGCGGACCTGATAGGGCTGGCCGGACTGGTATCGCAGCGCCAGCTCGGACACGAGCACCGGACGCGAGTCACCTCCACGGGCGCGAAGCTCCACGAGGATCTGCTCCACCTCCACGGCGTTCTTCGGGAACCCGAGATCCGCCTCGTACTGATTGCCGGCGTCGAGCGTGAGCACGCGGGTCTTCGTGAGATCACCGGACGGGAACAGGGTCTTGAAGTTGGCCAGCTCCGCCTGCGCATCCGGGGAGAGCTGCACACGCGGGCGCAGGTGATAGGTGACGCGAGCCTCGGCCCCTTGAGTATCCGAGGCGACCTTCAGGCGAAGGAAGCCGGGCGCGCTGTCCGAGGTCAGAGCCACCTGCGGCGTAACGCGCACGGCGCCGTCCTCGCCCGTCACGCTGAAGGTGAACGGAGCGCCTGGCGTTCCACCACTGGCCGGCTGACCGCCGAACGACAGCGTGGCGACCGGCACCGCGTAGTTCGCGAGCGCGAACGGAGTCTGCGGCGTGCCCACGAGTCCTGACGCGTGGAGCGCGAAGTCGTTGGGCGTCACGGCCTTCACCTCCGACGTGGAGGCCACCAGCCACGCGGCCCGCAAGCCGACGTCATCCTGGAGCTCCAGCGCGCCCTGGTAGCGCTGCTCTTCGATCAGGTCTCCACTCGTCGGAGACACCCAGCGCACGACAGGCGCCGTGTCGGCGACCAGCAGACAGGAGTAGGCGGACACCGTGGTGTGCCCCTTGCTGTCCGTCGCCGTGGCCTCGAAGCTCACCGTGCGCGTCTCGCCGTTGATCAACGGAGGCAGCGTGAAGGGGCCGCTCAGCGACACACTGGCCGCGGGCAGGGTGTCCGGGAGCTGCTCCAGGTCCTCGTTGAGGTCCTCGCCTCCCTCGAAGCGAACGGAGAGGGACTCCACCTGGCTGTCATCCGACGCCTGGACGTGGAGCCCCACCTGCGAGCCGGCCACGCACGACTGCGCGTTGGGCACGCCCTTGAGCGAGACGCGCACCACGGGAGGCAGCTTGTCCTCGACCGAGACGATATCGAACTCGACCTTGGACGTGTCCGTGGGATTGCCGGCCGGGTCATAGGCGCGGGCCCAGATGACGTGCCGCTCGGGCGCGGTGTTCGCCGGGTCCTCGTTGGTGCGCTTGAGGGGAACCGTTCCGGAGAAGGTCCCCACGTAGCGTCGGCTGACGAGGATGTCGCCGGGCCCCTGCGGATTGGGGACACGGACCTCCTCGAGGTCCTCCTGGCTCGCGCGCAGGTACGGAGGCTGGGGCGCGGCCGGTTGGATCTCCACGCCGTCGAGCACCACGGTGACACGGGAGACGCGGACATCATCCGAGACGTCCACGCGCAGACCGAGGCTGCTCCGGTTGGCGACCTGGAGCGGCTGGGTGGCCGTCCCCGGAATGGGCGACAGCAGGAGGGCCGTGGGGTGCTCCAGGTCGTCGATGACGTCGAGCAGCACGTCCTCATGCCCGAACTGGGGCACCGGGCTCACGTCCTTGGCGATGATGCCCACGGACCGCTCGGACGCGGGCGTGGACGACGTGACGATGGGGGCGCGCACGACCAGCTTCTGCTGGATGGCGGTGTTGACGGGGCCGATGAACGGCTCCAGCGTCACGCCTCCGGAGCGCGCCGCGATGCTCGCGACACCTTCGTCATCGGACACGGTGAAGGTGACGGTGACATCCTGGCCCTCCTTCACCACGGAGCGAGGCGCGGGAAGCATCAGCTGCACGACGGGAGCGGCATTCGTCACGGCCTGGAGCACCAGGCGACGCTCCGCGGTGCGGTCTCCGTCATCCGCGACGACGGCACGCAGGCGCAGCGGCTTGCCCGCGTGTGCGGCGGGCACATCCAGGCTCCACTTGAAGACCTGGTACAGCCCTTCCTGCGTTCCGGTGATGGCGCCCGAGCCCACCTGCGTCTCCGGTGCGTCCGGGTTCGCGGGCTGGAGCGGGTCCTGGAGGAAGAGCCGGGCGTTCTTGACGCGGACGTTGTCCGTGGCCACCACGACGACGTCCACCTTGCGGCTGGGGCCAGCGTAGACGCGCGTGCCCTCGGAGGGGGCGCGGAAGGCCACCATGGGGGGCTCGTCGTCAGCCGTCACGTCGAGCGAGAGGGAGACGGTGCCCGCGTTCTTCTCGCCCGCGCTGTCGACGGCCTCCGCCACGAGCTGGACGGTGCCGGGCGTCGACGGCAGCAACAGGTCGAAGCGATACGGCGGAACCGTGGCGACGCCGATGGACTCGCGCGTGCCTCCAAGCACCTTGAAGAGCTCGACCCTGGAAATGGCCACATCGTCCTCCGCGTGGAGGACGATGGGAACCTGCGTGGCCGCCGTGCCGACGAAGCCGGGACTGGGACTGAGGAACTCGACAGTGGGGGGCCGGTCGCCCTTGAGCGTGACGGTGTGGCTCACGTCCTTGTGGTTGCCCGAGGAGTCGAACGCGTGCGCGGTGAGCTTGAGGGTCTCCTTGGGGAGCGGGCCCAGGAAGAACTTGTCGGTAGGGATGACGGTGTAGCTGATGAACGAACCGGAGACGCCCGCGTTGTCGCCGAGTGAGGCATCGACGAAGAACGGTGTCTCCTCCTCATCGAGATAGAGCTCGACTCGCTGGGGCGCGACCTCGTCGAACCCAGCGATCGTGACAAGCAGCGACTGGGAGTTCGGCACCTCCACCAGATGTTGCGGTGTGAGGATGTTCACCGTGGGGGCCGACAGGTCCCGGCGAATCCCCACCACGATGGCACCACTCGACTGCTCGTGTCCCTGCGCGTCGCGGGCGATGGCCGTGACGACGAAGGTCCCATCCGCTTCGACGACAGGTGTGCGCCAGAGCACGCGATAGGGAGGCGTGGAGGACTGCCCCACCGGCAATCCGTTCACCTTCCACGTCACCTGCGGCGCCTCGCCGCTGTCATCCGACGCGGCGGCGGTGAGCATGACGGGGGTGCCGCCCACGTAGGAGTCCGTGGACGTGGGCGTCTGGATGGCCACCGAGGGCGGGCCGTCCAGTTTGACGACGGCCTCGAAGCCGATGCGGCGCTCGAGCCCGCCATGGTCGATGGCCTGAATCTCGACGCGAGGACGCCTGCCAGCGCTTCCCTCCGGAGGCGTCCAGACGAGCTTGAACGCCTGGCCGCCCTCGGCCGTACCGCCCTGCCCTCCCTGGTCCAGACGCGTGGTGGCCACCGCGTTGCCGTCCACGAGCAGCGCCACCTTGACGCCGAAGGCCAGGGCGTCATCCGCCACCGTGCCTTCGACGGAGAGCGGAACCTTCTCCGTCACCTCCACCGTGCTGCCCAGGGGCGCGCGGCGGGTGATGAGCGGAGGGGCGTTGCCGACGATGCGGACGAGGACAGTGGAGCCATCCGCCGTGGCGCCATGGCGGTCCACGGCCGTGGCCTTGATGGCGGCCGAGGTGCCGGCGCTGCCCGCCGGGGGGACGTAGCTGATCTCCCACAGGGGCACTGCGACAATCACCTGAGGCGAGGTGTTGGGGACGGGGCGCAGCTCCACGCGGGCCGTCTGGGAGGAGCCGATGGGAGCGCCGTCCGCGGTGAAGCGAACGACCTGGAAGTCGAGGGGCGACAGGTTGCCCGAGGTCCAGTCACCGCTCGTCACGCGAAGAATCTGGGGGAGGCCCTCGATGAGGTTCGCGCCGGGCGTGGGCAGCTCATAGACGACCTGGCGAGTGCTGGGGCCGGCGGGCGGAACGACCTTGATGTCGAGCATGGCCTGCGACGACTCCTGGTCTCCGGAGTCCACCGCGATGGCGGCGACCTTGAAGGTCGCGCCCGCGAGCGGTGGTGCCTGGAGGCGCAGCGAGTACGGTGAGGTGTCGTCGATGACGGTGGGCACGCCGTTGACGAGGAAGCTGACGTGTTTGACGGAGCGGTCGTCCGAGGCCACGGCGCGAACCTCGAAGCTGGCGCCAGCGGCGATGGACGTGGGTCCGGACAGGCGCACCGTGGGGAGACCATCCTGTGCCTCGACGCGGATGACGTCCGACCAGACAACCTCGTCGATGGTGGTGTGTCGGGCGGTGATGTTCACGCTGCCGGGGCTGCGCGACTCCAACCTCCCCTCGGGAGTGACGAAGACGATGGCGGCGTCCTCCGAGCTCCAGACGGTGCGGAGGGTCGACGGGGTCAGGTCGATGACCCGGCCTGACTCGGCGTCATCCAGTCGGCCCTCGAGCTTGAGCTGGAAGGTGTCGCGCACGCGCGCGAGCGTGACGGTGCTCGGGGTGATGCGGACGCCCGCGATGCGCGAGGGGTCGGTGACGATGACCGGCACTTCCTTCGTGCGCTCGGCGTAGGTGACCTTGAGGGTGGCTTCGCCCTGGGCGAGCGCGATGACCTCACCGGACTGGGTGACGGCGACGATGGCGGGATTGCTCGACTCGTAGAGCACACCCCGGCGTCCACCGGAGATGTCCACGTCGCCCGCAATGGCGAAGTTGCCGAAGACCGTGAGCTGCTCGCGGCGGCCCACCTGGTCCAGCAGGAGCGAGGTGGGATGGGTGGAGATGGAGACGAGCGGGTCGAACGAGGTGGAGCTGGTGAACTCCACCGCGGAGGTGTGGACGGTGCGGCCGAAGGGGTCCTGGAGAGCGACGTCCGCGATGACGACACCGTCGGGAGGGACCTTGCCGTCGAGCGTGGGGATGAAGAACTGGATGCGGCCAGGGGTGGAGACGTGGGGACGGCCGACGATGCGGCGGGCGGTGACGAAGGCCTGGGCCTCGGCTTCGCTGAGGTCACCGAAGACGGTGCGCAGGGCGAGCGCGGAGGCGCCCATCATGGACAGCTCGGCGGAGGAGACCTGCCCGGTGTAGCCGACCTCGAGGAGGATGCCGCCCGCGGTGGAGTTGGCGCGGACGGTGACGGGCGTCGGGGCGAAGCCTGGGGGGCTGGCCTTGGCATCGAAGGTGGTGCTGAAGGAGGCGCCGGGAACCGAGTCC
>NZ_JBLZWL010000090.1:0-123397 GCF_049194865.1 Corallococcus terminator
GACGGTGTCACGCCGGTGGGGCGTGAGTGCACGCCTGGCCCGCGGAGCTGCGGCAACACGAATGGCTCCTGCATCGCCCCGGTGGCCCCGCCGTCGGGCAACGGCGAGTTCGCCCGGTGGGACAAGGGCTACTGCACCGAGACGTGCAGCGGCGCCGATTCGTGCCCTGCGGGCTCGGGGTGCTCCGTGGTGGCTGGACAGGGCTCCATCTGTCTCAAGGACTGTACGCTCGGGGGCAGCGACTGCCGTCCTGGCTACACCTGTGAGGCCCGGCCCGAGGGTAACCTCTGTGTCCCTGGCTGCTATGGCGACTTGGACTGTGACAGCAACTCCGTCTGCCGGACGTGCGACCGCGTCTGTGTTCCGAAGCAGACCGCGGGCAAGCAGGTGGGCGACGCGTGCACGGCGAACGCCGAGTGCGGCACCAACCAGTACTGCCTCTTCGCGGAAGGGGGCACGCAGGGCGTGTGCGCGCAGCAGTGCTCTGTCTCCGCGTGTGCCTGCCCTGGAGGCACGTCGTGCCAGGTGGTGAACAAGGAAGGTGAGCGGGCCTGCGTGCGAGCGTGTTCCACCAGCTCATGCCCCGCGACGTTGCGGTGTGGCTCGGTGGAGCAGGGCAGCTCCGCTTGTTTGCCTGTGTGTGTGTCCAATCAGGACTGCGCGCCCAACATGCTCTGTGCGAGCGGAGGCACCTGTTACGATCCGCTGGCGCGGCCGGACGCCGGGCCGTGCACGCTGTGCAACGATGGTGGCTCGCAGCCGCCGCCGCCCGTGGATGCGGGGCCGCCCACGGGCAGCACCACGGGGCCGGATGGCTGTGGTTGTACGGGCGCTCCCGTGTCGGCGGCGGCCTTCCTCGGTGGGTTGGTCCTGCTGCTGCTGGTGGCGGGAAGGAGACGGACTTGGCACAAGCAGTGAGCGGCCCGGGGAGTCCTCCTCCGAGGAGCCGGGATGACTTCACCACGCTCTTCGTGCTGGAGGCGCTGGTGGGGCAGGGGCTGTTGACGCCCCAGCAGGCCCAGGAAGTCCTCGCGAAGGAGGGGGCCGCGCGAGCGCGAGTCCTCAAGGCGCAGACGGCCGCGATTGGCAAGGAGGCGGCGCGCTACGACGTGTCGCCGGTGGAGGTGGTGGCCGCCTTCCAGGTGCCCCTGGCCAATGGCCGGGGTGTGCTGGACGAAGACCGGGTCACGGAGGCCGCCGCGCGTGCCGCGGGCATCACCTACCGGAAGATAGACCCGCTCAAGCTGGACATGACGCTGGCCACGCGCACGGTGTCCCGGCCGTATGCGCAGAAGCATGTGTTGCTCCCGCTGGAGCGCACGGCGCAGGGACGGTTGTTGGTGGCGGTGGCCAACCCGTTTGACAGGGAGCTGTTCGAGAGCTTCCACCGCCTCACCGGGATGCCGGTGGAGCCGGTGCTGAGCGCGAAGGTGGACATCCTCAAGTCCATCTCCGACATCTACGGCTTCGGGAAGACGCTGGCCCGCGCGGCGGATGACTTCAGCGTGGCGGTGGGGGGCGGACAGGTCTCCAACTTCGAGCAGCTCGTGTCGCTCAGCGGCACGCAGGAGCTGGAGGCGTCGGACCGTCCCGTGGTGCAGGCGGTGGACTACCTGCTGCGCTACGCCTTCGACAACCGCGCGTCGGATATCCACATCGAGCCGAAGCGCTCCACGAGCGTGGTGCGGCTGCGCATCGACGGTGTGTTGCACCCGGTGTACTCGCTGCCAGCGCAGGTGCATCCGCCGATTGTCTCGCGCGTGAAGATGCTCGCGCGCATCGACATCTCCGAGAAGCGCAAGCCCCAGGACGGGCGAATCAAGACGGAGCGGGACGGGCGCGAGGTGGAGTTGCGCGTCAGCACGTTGCCCACGGCCTTTGGCGAGAAGGTGGTCATCCGCATCTTCGACCCGGAGACGCTGGTGCAGGACATCGCCCAGCTCGGGTTCGATCCGGAAGAGAAGAGCTCCTTCGAGTCATGGATTGATCAGCCCCACGGCCTCATCCTCGTCACGGGGCCGACGGGAAGTGGCAAGACGACGACGCTCTACTCCGCGCTCAAGGCGCTCGCGGGGCCGGACGTCAACGTCACCACGATTGAGGACCCGATTGAGATGGTGTGGGACGCCTTCAATCAGGTGCAGGTGCAGCCCAAGCTGGGGCTCGACTTCGCGAGCGCGCTGCGCCACATCCTGCGTCAGGACCCGGACGTCATCATGGTGGGTGAGATTCGTGACCAGGAGACGGCGGAGAACGCCATCCAGTCCGCGCTCACGGGCCACCTCGTCCTCTCCACGCTGCACACCAATGACGCGCTGGGTGCGGTGGCGCGCATGAGGGACTTGGGTGTCCCGTCGTTCCTCCTGGCGCAGAGCTTGTTGGGCGTCATGGCCCAGCGACTGTTGCGGCGAGTGTGCAGTCATTGCGCGGAGGAGGCGACGCTGACGCCGGATGAGCTCCTCGCGCTCCAGGCGCCGCTGCCGTTGCTGCCGGGTGGGGTGCGTCTGCTGAAGGGCGCGGGCTGCGTGCGCTGCCGAGGCACGGGGTACGTGGGCCGCACGGGCGTCTTCGAAATCGTCACCACGGGTGGAGAGCTGCGCGAGCAGATTTCACGCGAGGCGCCGTACGAGAAGCTGGTGGAAGTGGCTCGGCGCGGAGGCATGCGCACGCTGCGCGAGGCCGCTGTGCGCAAGCTGGCTCAAGGGCTCACGGCCTTCGACGAAGTGGTGCGCATGACTTCGGCGTGAGGCGAGCGAGTGGGCAGGGCTCCCGCCGAAACCACGGCGGGGTCCTGCAATCACCGGGTGCCAGGTGGGACCGGGATTGAGCGTGTGTCGGCAAAGACTGGCGGCCTCGAAAAGAGACCGCTGAATCCACGTGTGTTGACTTTGTAACGAATGCCTCACTGTTGGTGCGCTCCACCATGCGCGCCTTGGCAGGTCATCGTCTACGTCACCCACTTCAAGACACGTGAGGAAGCGAAGCGAGCGTTGTTCGAGTACATGGAGGTGTTCTACAACCGGAAGCGGCGTCATTCCTCTCTGGGCTACGTCAGCCCTGTCGAGCTCGAGCGAATGGCTACAACGAAGAGGGTGGCTGCGTAACCAACCTGTCCACCGACGCGGGTGACGCTCACACCGACTTCAATGCGGGTAACAAGGCGCAAGGGATTCCGGACCCGCACTGCCATCTACGTCTGGACCAAGCCCGGAACCGCTGGTCAGGAAGTTGGCAGTCACCTCCCAGGAGAGTTCACGCCGTGAGTCGAGAGACAAACGAACGGCAGCTTGCCCCCCTCAGCCATGTTGTCCACGTCGAGATTGGGCGTGCTGGGGATGAGCTTTCGGTGTCCATGAGAATTCAGGCGGTCGATGACCAGACGGACCGGACACTTGTGTTCCGTGGCGTGAGGTCACTGCGATTCCTTGGCCAGGTCGTCGAACTGACGGGTTTGGTTTTGATGCAAGCCGAGGATATCTCCTCCCGCGGCTGGGAAGGGCTTCATTTTCATGTCAAGGATTACGAGGACGAGTTCATCTCGTTCGACTGCAGATCCATTGACTCCTGACCAGCCGTGCGTTGCATCTCCAGGCCGAGTACCGGAAGTAGGGCGGGGCCGTGACTGCGGCTCCCACGGATAAGGATCGCTGGAGCCCGTCACACGGCGCACCCCTGCTTCACGAAGTAGCTTTGAGGATGGTTGGCTTGGTCCCACGCTGCCGTAGGGTGCAAGGATGGATATGACCAATGCGCGCGAGTTCTTCTCCGCACTGGAGAACGGGACAGCTCGGTTGTGGCGCTATACGTCGAGCCACGACCGGCTCGTGGTTGAGCTGAACAGTGCCGACAAAAAATACCGGAAGTACTTAGTGCTCATTGGATGCACGGAGATTCACCTGCCCAGTTGGTGGCGGGTGAAAGCACCTCGCATTGATGCAGGGGACTCAGGCTTCGTTTTCTCCGATACGAACGTCAAGGTGCTCTTCGCACACGAGTTCCAGTTGGTTGATGCCGACCCAGGTTGATTTTCCTGCTGTGCTTGCCCTCTCGAGGTCGTCGTTCAAACGACAACGGCCCGGTCCCCTGAGCAGGGAACCGGGCCGCGATGTCTGCTCAACCGAGCGAACGCTTAGAACCGCGCCTGCAGCAGCGTGTTGAAGCCCAGCGCGTGCGGCTTCTCGAACGTGGGCTGCGCCACGCCGGTGATGTCGTCCCGGAACGTGGTCCGGTTGGTGTCGTACGTGTAGTAGACCTCGCCGACCGCCGCGACGGAGTCGGACAAATCCCAGCGGAACGTCGCCTTGGCGGAGTAGATGGGCTCCGCGCCGCACGCGCCCGAGCCACCGCACGTCTCCGGCAGGATGCTCAGCTGATTCACGTCACGCACCACGACGGTACGCGTGCCCACCAGGTTCGGCGGCGGGTTGTTGCCACCCAGCACCGAGTCCGGGCTGCGGAACGACGCGGGACGCTGGATGCCGAAGATGAAGCCCGGCGTGAAGTGCAGCTCCGGCAGGTGGTAGTCCGCACCCAACGCCAGGAACATCTCCGGGTTCAGCTCCGTGCCCTCGGGGAAGTCCTGGAACGGGGGGAAGCCCGGCACGTCGAACTGGATGTACGAGAGGCTGCGGTACAGGCCGAGCAGGCTCAAGCGCAGGAAGCCCAGCTTCGCGCGGGCCTGCAGCGCCAGCGCCGTGGCGCCCTGGGGCTCCGTCGCGCCGAACTGGTCAGGCTTCTCCAGCGTCTGGGACAGGTAGCTGCCTTCCATCGACACGGAGTAGGACAGGCCACCCGGGTACTTCTCCGGGGCGAAGAAGCGCTCGTAGATCTCCGGGTCGTTCTTGTAGAGCCGGAAGTCCACGCTCGTTCCGACGGGCACACCCACGTGGTAGACGACCTGCGCGGACACGCCCGCGGCGTTCACCGGCGCCTCCACACCCAGCGTCGCGAGCCCCGGAACCAGGCCCTTCTGGAAGTAGCCGCCGCCCGCCTCGACGCGCAGCGTCTCCAGGATGTCCACGCCCGCGCCGGCCATCACGCCGTAGAGCGTCTCTTCCTCGAGGATGAGCTCGTTCTGCACCAGCGCCGTCTTGCCGCCCACGTACGCGTACCAGCGGTCGCGGGTGATCTGCAGCTTGGCACCCGGAACGCCGTTGGTCGCCGAGCGCGTGGTGAACACGCCGCTGCCACCCCAGGAGATGCGGTACGCATATCCCAGACGGAAGCGGTCCGCGGACACCGGGAAGCCGACCAGCGAGATGCCTTCCTTCTCACCCCAGCCCGGCGGCTGGTAGTTGAGCCGGATGTAGCTGGAGTTGTCCTGGATGGCGACCTGTCCGCTGGGGCGCTCCAGCACCAGCAGCGTCAGGGCAGCCTCCGTCGTCAGTCCCTCGAAGAACGCCGGTGCCCGCTTGTAGAGCACGATGTTCGACAGCGACTCGAAGCCGGAGAAGCGCGTGTTGAAGTTGTCGTAGAACTGGGTGTTCTGGTTACCCGCGCCAAACCGTGCGTTGGGGCTGTTGGGAGTGGTCTCACCCGAGCCCGCGAGCACGTTGTCGTCCGCGAAGACGAACGACAGACGCGTGTCCACGAAGTCACTGGCCCAGGCGGGCGCACTCAGGGAGATAAGGCCGGTCAGGGCCAGCTTCTGCAGCGTTTTCAATGTCCCTCTCCACGGAGCGCCCGCTTGGGTTCGCTCCTCCCTGCACCCCGGTGACCCGGGGGGCGAGTTTCGTCAAAAGTCTACGGATTCACGCAAGGTTCAATGGGACGCGGGCACTCCAGGCCCGGGCCGGGGTAGCAACAGAGGTCGTCCTGATCTCGGGGCAGCACAATCCAGCGAGGCCGAGCCGCGCTGACGTGGCGCAGATGGCCCACGATGTCGAAGGTCGCCCCATGCAGGAACCGGCACTGCTCGGCGCGGGTCGCGTCGGTATCCGTCTCGCTGCAGTTGACCAGCAGGTCCGGCACGGCGTCCTTGGTCACCAGGTTGATGCGCGCACGCGGGTGTTGGCTCAGCTTGCAGGCCGCCGAGCCGCTCGCCGCGTTCTGCACGGAGACCCAGACATAGGCCTGGTTGTCAGTGAGCGTGTGCTCCAGGCGCGTGGCCGCTGCCAGGGCGACGTTGCTCGGCACACCCGGCACGTTGGTGCCACCGAACCGCACGTTCACCGCCTTGTCGCACCAGATGTTCAGCGTCACGCCCGTGCCGTAGGTGTTGGTGGAGCGCGTCCAGGCCTCGGTGGCGGGAGACACGGGCGGCAGCGCGTTGAGCGCGTGCAGCCGGCCATTCACGGAAGAGTCCAGGCCCGCCTCGGCGGCGCCCATCGGGTTCATCTCCACCACGAACTGGCCGAAGCTGTCGTACGTATTCTTTTCGGCGCAGATCTGCCCGCGGTACTGGCCCATGCCCAGCGTGCAGTCCACGTTGCACTGGCGCTCTGGCACGTCCGGGTCATTGGGGTCGTCCTCGCCGCAGGCGCCGAAGACGTTGGAGCGCGGATCCGGACAGAAGAAGGGCACCTTGCTGTTGCCGTTGGCGTCGCAGTTCCTGAAGACCCGCGGGAACTTCACGCGGCGGATCTTCACCAGCGAGGACTCCAGGCCCTCCATCTTGTAGTTGCCGTAGCTGTAGCCGCACATCACGTCCGTGATGTAGGGCGAGCCGCTGAAGCCGCACAGCCGGCCGTTGATCTCCGTCGGCGGCGCCAGGTTCAGGTACTTGTTCCACTCGGACTGGGGCAGCAGGCGGACCTTCTCGCGGATGCTCCACGAGGGGAACGTCAGCTGCGTCGTCGCCGTGAACTCCTGCACGGAGCCCGCGATGGACCACAGCAGGTCACCCGGGTCCAAGCCTTCCGGGAAGGAGTAGTTGTAGATGTAAAGGGCGTTGAAGCGGCCAGGGAAGAAGCCCGAGGGCTCCGCCGTCTGCGTGTTGGCGCCAGGGATGGTTCCCTCGCGCACGCGGCACGCCGTCAGGTCCGTCACGAAGAAGCCGCCCGGATCCGTGCCCGTCACCAGCAGCGTCACCGGCTGGTTGTAGTTCGGGTCGTCCGGCTCGCAGTTCTGGATGAGCGGCGAGCCCGCCTCGGGCGCGCGGCCAATGCGCATGAACGTGCCGTTGTACGCGGTGAGCTGGTCGCTGTTCTGCGGCACCTGCACCGTGGAGATGGTGGGCTCCTCGAAGTGCATGGAGCGCGACAGACCGGTGGAGAAGGTGCGCACGGCGGGCTCCTCCGGGAGCTCTCCGGCGACGACCTGGCCCTCGGCGTAGTCGACCTGGACGGGCTCGTCCTCCACCCACACATGGGCCTCACCGTAGAGCTGCGCGCTGCGCACGGTGCCCGTGCCCTTGCCATTGGTGAGCTGCACCCACCGGTAGCGATAGGGGCCGGTGAGGTTGCCCGGGACGGTGCGGAAGGAGACGGGCCCGTTGAACGAGTCCATCGGCTGGCCCTTCACGTCCACCGCCTGGATGTCGAAGTCGATATCCACCGGGCTCCGAGGCATGGCCAGGCGGCAGTCAGGGGTGCCCCGAATCGCCACGGGCACCGCGGCCTGGCTGCCACCGTGCTGGGCGGCGCAGCTGGCCACCACGGGCAGCGCCGCGCGCGGATTGGAGTCCGCGACGTAGAAGCCCTTCACGGTGACCTCGAAGGACGCGAGGCCCTTCGGCTGGGGCGACTCCTCGGTGTAACAGCCGGCCAGGGCCAGCGCCGACAGCAGCATGAGCTTCTTCATTACTTCACCCTCCGGCCAATGCGGCCGTCTTCCACGGCGTCGGCGATGGGCATCGCCGTCGGGTTCGTGCAGAAGTTGCGCAGCTGCTGCGTCACCGTTCCGCACACGGGGTTGGATCCACTCATGACTTCGCGGCAGTCACACCGGCCGGTGAACGGGCCCGGGGAGACCGCGCAGGCGGCCTGGGCCTCCACCGCGTTGGTGACGTCGGGGATGTTGCAGCCGTTCGGGTTGTAGCCACGGGCCGCCAGGTCTCCGCAGGTGCACGAGCCCACCTGCTTGGCGGCGATGCAGGCCGCGCGGGCCTGGTCCGGGTTGGTGACGGTGGCGACGCCGCAGCTCGACGGGTTGTAGCCGTTGCGGAGCAGGTCCTCGCAGGAGCAGCTCCCCACCTTGGCGGACAGCTCGTTCTCGTAGTCCTGCATCTCCCGGCAGGAGGCGCGCAGGCGATCATTGATGACCCACTGGCCGTTCACCAGCGAGCCGCAGCGCTGCCCGTCGGCCCGGTTGCCGCGCGTCGCGTAGCCCGCGTTGATGTCGTCGCAGGTGCAGAAGTCCTGCATGTAGCCGATGAGCGAGTCGCGCAGGGAGATGCCCGTCTCCTGGCGCGTGGTGTTGCGCTTGAGCACGTTGAAGCCCGAGCCACCCTTGGCGATGTAGTCGTTCACCGCCACGCGGTAGGTTCCGAACGGGTTGAGCGGCTCGCCACCCACGATGATGTTCGTGCCGGGGTGGGCGTAGCAGCGGCCCGCCGTGCCCGAGGTGTTCTGGTCCTGGATGCACTGCCAGGGGGCGTGGCCCTCGCGGTTGTCCGGGGGGCAGTCCGCGCCGGCCAGCGAGATGTCACACGCGACGCGCAGGTCGTTGATCTGCACCTGGGCGCAATCCATGGTGAAGCTGGCGCCGGAGATCTGCGCCTGACTCACGCAGCCACGCTCGGAGGAGCGCTCGGCCACGAAGTCGAACATCTCCTGCATCTCCTTGCCCGACAGGTACATGATGTTGATGGTGTTCTCGAACGGGAACACGTTGAACATCGATTCCTGGGACACGACACCCGAGTAGAGGTTGTCGCGGATGCCCAGCGAGTTGGTGAGCGCCATCTGCGCGTCCACGCGGCGACGCTTGCGCATCGAGTCCGCGGCGATGTTGCCCAGCGGCGAGTCGCCACCCGTCGAGTTGTTCCGGCGCGTCACGTCCGTGGGCGCGTACGCGAAGATGTTGGTGAGCTGCAGCTTCAGGTCCATCCCGACGATGTAGGGCTGGAGCAGGTGCGTCGTCTGGCGGTCCTCCTGCTCGCGGCACTTGTCGATGGCCGCGCGCACCGCGGGGGTCTGGATGAACTGACCCTCCTCCCAGAAGATGTTGGAGTCGTAGCGGTAGCGGCGCATGGCGTCGTCGCACCAGAGCCCGTCGATGGGGAACACGCGGTAGTCCTGGCTGAGGACCTCGCCGCCTTCTCCCGCGCCGAGCTCATCCGGCATCTTCACGACCAGCTCCAGCCGGCCCACGTACTTGGAGAAGGCGCCGGAGTGCGCGAGCACCACCTTGCGACCGCTCGGGTCCGCCAGCAGCTGCGGCGGGTTGAGCACCACGTGCAGGTGGCCGCCCATGATGACGTCGACGCCGGAGACGCCGGGGACGAACACGCGGACGACCGACTTCTCCTGGCCCTCCGGACCGAACCACTCCAGCACCTGCCAGGGGTTGTCCTGGCGGCGGATGAAGCTGCGGGCGCGGCCGTACTCGTAATAGGCCTCGTAGCCCTGGACGATGTCCTGGTCCTCGGTGAGGCCCAGGTGGCTGACGAGGACGATGAGGTCCGTCACCGGCCGCAGGAGCGCCACATAGGCGCGGACGACCTCGTTCTGCTCCAGGGGGGTGACCTGCAGGCTGTTGCCACCCTCGACGATGGAGTTGAGCGAGGAGATGTTGGCCATGCCGACGATGGCCACCCGCAGGCCCTTGATGTTGCGGATGGTGTACGGCGAGGTCTCCAGCCCCGTCTCGTTGCTGCCGTTCTGCCGCCAGTCATTCCAGTTGTAGTTGGCGGCGAGCAGCGGGAAGGAGGCGTTCTGCTTGGCCTGCTGCGTGAAGTTCAGCGCGCCCGCGTCGAACTCGTGGTTGCCCACCACGGCGGCATCCAGACGGGCCTGCGACAGGAAGCGGAACTCCGCCTCGCCGTTGTTGAGGTTGAAGATGGGCGCGCCCTGGAAGCAGTCGCCAGAGTCGACGTGCATCACCCGCTCGCCCCTCGCGCGCTCCCGCTTGAGGATGGCGGCCATGCGCGTGGCGCCACCGAAGGGGCCCGCCTCGGGCACGAGGCCCAGGTCCTGGTCCGTCTTCAGCGGAGCGAAGTCAAAGGGGATGAGCCGGGAGTGGATGTCCGAGGTATGAAGGAGCGTCAGTCGCACCTCCTGCCCCTCGAGGTGGTAGTCCTGGCCCTCCACCACTGGCATGCACGAAGCGGTGGCCAGGGCACAAAGCAGGCCGAGCAGGAGGCGACGCATCAGGAAGAATCCGTGTTTCGGTAGAACGTCGGGAGTAAAGCGCGCGCAAGGTACGGTATCGGACACGGGCGGGCAAGCTACGCCGCCATGGCATTCCTACTCGCACACCTTGACGGTCCAACTCCAGGAGAGCAGGCAGACATGCGGCAGAGCCATTCCAGTGTGACTGACATCGAGATCATCGAGGATTTCTCGGCCACGGCGCGCTGCGACGAGGGTTTCCTCCGAGTGAAGCGACTGCGCTGCCGCAACCGGCGCGCGGACGGCTCCTCCTCGCCTGTCTACCGAGTGGACGTGGTGGACAGGCCTCGGTTGGACGCCGTGTCGGTGCTCGTCTACCGACGCGGTGCGGCGGGACTCGAGGTGTTGACGCGGATGAACCTGAGGCCCGCGGCGTACTTCAGGAAGGATCAACGCGACGCGATGACGGTGCCGGATCCCGGTGCGGGCTACCTGCGGGTGGAGGAGATCGTCGCGGGGCTGCTGGAGCCGGAGGACAAGGGCGAGGAGGGGCTGCGGCGACGCGCGGCCGAAGAGGTGCGCGAGGAGGCGGGCTACGTGGTGCGCCCCGAGGACATCCAGCTGCTGGGCGGCTCGTTCTTCCTGGCGCCCGGCATCCTCTCCGAGAAGGTGTTTCCCTCGGCGGTGGACGTGACGGACGTGAAACAGGAGGAGCCGGAGGGCGACGGGTCGCCGCTGGAAGAGGGGACGCTCCTTCATTGGAGACCCTTGTCCGAGGTCCTCGACGCGTGCCGGCGTGGGGACATCCCGGATGCGAAGACGGAGGTTTCGTTGACGCGGCTGCTCGCCCGACTGGGCTGAGCGGTGTCAGTGGGGTTTCTCGCGGGCCGCGCGCCAGGGTAGGGTGCGCGGCGTTTCCGCACTCCACTGACGAGGTCGCTGCATGTCGTCGCTGCCCCCGTGGCTGGCCAACCTGTTGCCCATTCTCATCCTGCTGGGGGCCGTCTCGCTCGTGCTGGCCCGCCTGCCCAAGGTGGAGCTGGGCCACACGGACGCGTTCCGCCGCCGCCGCTTCTTCAACTGGTTCCCGTTGGGGATGACGTACGCGTTCCTCTACATGGGGCGCTACAACCTCAACGAAGCCACCAGCGCGATGAAGGGCCACACGTCCAACGCGGACTTCGGCACCATCTTCTTCTGGGGCACGCTCGTGTACGGCTGCGCCTTCCTGCTCAACGGTCCGCTGACGGACCGGCTCGGCGGGCGGAAGACGATCCTCCTGTCCGCCGCGGGCTCGTCCGTGGCGAACGTGCTGATGGGCATCGTCGTCTACAAGGTGCTGACGGAGGGCTGGGAGCCGCCGGGCGGAATCGTGGGGACGCTGTCGTTCCTCTACGCCGTCAACATGTACTTCCAGAGCTTCGGCGCGGTCTCCATCGTCAAGGTGAACGCGTCCTGGTTCCACGTGCGCGAGCGCGGCCAGCTGGGCGGCGTCTTCGGCATCCTCATCTCCCTGGGCGTGTACTTCGCCTACGACTGGAGCCGCTTCATCGCCAAGGCGGCGCCCACGTACTGGGTGTTCTTCGTACCCGCGGCCATCCTCGCCGTCTTCTTCGTCGTGGACTTCTTCGTCATCCGCGACACGCCTGGCCACACGGGCCACCCGGACTTCGACACCGCCGACGCGTCCAGCGGCGATGCCCACGCGGGCCTGGGCGTGTGGCCCGTCTTCAAGAAGATGATCACCAACCGCGCCATCATCATCATCCTGATGGTGGAGTTCTGCAGCGGCTTCATGCGCAACGCCATCATGCAGTGGTACCCCAAGTTCGCGAAGGCGACGGGCATCGCCGACACGTTCGTCGCCGCCAACTGGGGCATGCTGCTCTGCGTGGCGGGCATCACCGGCGGCATGTTCGCCGGCGTCATCAGCGACCGCGTGTTCGACTCGCGCCGGGGCCCCGTCTCCGCAGTGCTCTACGCGGGCATGAGCGTGGGCGCGGTGGCCACGCTGTTCCTGCTGGGCAGCCCCGCGCTGGGGTGGACCGTCATCTTCATGTCCCTGTGTGTCATCGGCGTGCACGGCATGCTGTCCGGCACGGCCAGCATGGACTTCGGCGGCAAGAAGAACGCGGGCCTCGCGGTGGGCATCATCGACGGCGCCGTCTATGCGGGCACGGCGCTCCAGTCCCTGCTGCTCGGCCGCATCCTCCCCGCGGGGGAGGTGGCCAAGGACCCCCACAACTGGGGCAACTGGCCGCTGGCCATGCTGCCGCTGTCCTTCGCGGGCCTCCTGCTGGCCACCCGGGTGTGGAACGCCCGGCCCCAGCCCAAGACGGCCCCTGCCTCGGGCGCTTCCGCCGTCACGCAGACAGTTTCAGCTCCCAAGACTGGTACCGGAGGCTGAGTTCCCTGTGGACCGCTGGACGTCACGGGGGCGTCACTCCCCCGTGACAGGGTTGTAACGTAGAGTGCTGGTGTGTCCCAGGCACCCGCACCGCTCCATAGCCGCTTCGAGGTTCACGACCGGAAGCAGTTCGAGATCAAGCTCGAGTACCAGCCCTCGGGCGTGGACGAGACGCGCTACCTCGTGGAGGCGCATCTGTTCCTCCCCGGCAGCCTGAACATCGACCAGGAGACGTACCCGCGGGGGGACTTCTACGCGGACATCCACAACTACGTGCGCTTCAAGACGCCGGTGATGGCGGTGCAGGAGCTGCTCTCGTCGGACACCTCGCCGCTGGTGAGGCTGGAGGCGTGGCTGCGCACGGGGCTGGGTTCGGAGCGGGACGTCGTCTACCAGGCCAAGCTCCTGTCGTGCGTGCTGCGCGGGGCGCTGCGCCGCTTCGCCACGGGGGTGGAGGCGCGCTGCGAGGGGCCGGTGGCGCTGCCCACCGACGCGTGCGCGACGCTGGAGTCGGACGTGGTGGCGATGCAGGCGGGGGTGACGCAGGTGCTGGCGCGCTTCCGTCAGTGGCTGCGCTCGGTGGGGGAGCTGCGGCTGCAGGAGCGCTCGCGCGCGTCGCTGCGGCTGGTGGACGAGTACGTCAGCCTGCTGGTGGAGAACGGCTTCCGGCGCTCGGTGGCGGACATGAAGTCGCTGCCGCGCGGAGAGCCGTGGCTGGGGCTGCGCAAGGGGCTGATGGAGGCGGTGCTGCGCGAGGAGTCCTACCGCAAGGAGCACCGGCTGCGCAGCGTGCTGAGCCCCACGGGCGACAACGAGGAGTACATCCAGCGGCTGGGCATGCTGAAGAAGTTCTGCATGAACGTGCTCTTCCTCTCCTCGCGTCGCAGGCAGAAGCGGCAGGGGTGGGAAGAGGTGCTGTTCGCGCTGGCGGCGGGCATCGCGATGGCGTTCGCCACGGCGGTGGCGCTGTGGGCGCAGATCCGCTTCACGCAGGTGAGCCTCAACTTCTTCCTCATCGCCGTGGTCGGCTACATGATGAAGGACCGAATCAAAGAGGGCCTGCGGCGGCTGTCGAGCCGGGTGGCCGCCACGCACCTGTCGGACCGCACCGCGGACCTGGTGGACCCGGTGACGGGGCGCACCATCGGCACGTGCGAGGAGCGGGTGGACTACGGGCCCAAGGTGCCGGACGCGGTGCTGGCGCTGCGGCACCAGGACGACTTCCTCACCGTGTCCCAGGGCGAGCTGACGGAGACGGTCATCCGCTACCGCAAGCACATCGTCCTGGACGCGCGCCTGTTGCCGCGCTCGGACCGGGGGCTGTCGGGCGTCACGGACATCCTGCGGCTCAACGTGGAGCGCTTCCTGCGGGACATGGACGAGCCGGAGCTGGCGCTGGAGTACGTGGACCTGGCGGACCTGTCGGTGGGGCACATCCGGGGCGCCAAGCGCTATCCGGTGGACGTGGTGTTCCGCTTCACGGTGGAGGAGGAGGAGACGGACCGCCGCCAGGAGAGCACGCAGCTGGTGCGGCTGGTGCTGGACCGCAACGGCATCCAGCGCATGCTGCGCTTCGCGGACACCACGCCGGGCGCGCCCACTGGCCCCATGCCCTGGCAGTCGGCCGCCTGACCCGGGCGGTTTCGGCGGCGCTGGAGCGCGCGCGCGGGTAGTCTTCGCCGCGCCCATGGCCCACGAAGACTTCAAGAAGCGCATCCGCGACGACTGGCGCGACAGCCTGAACGCCATCCTGGCCCGGGCTCGCTCCCTCGGTGAGCGGGCGGTGCTGGCGTTCGACCTGGACTCCACCCTGCTCGACAACCGGCACCGGCAGGCCCGCATCCTCCGGGAATATGGCGAGGCCCAGGCCGTGCCGAGCCTCGCCGCCTGCGGCCCCGAGCACTGGACCTCCGGCTGGGACATGCGTGACGCGATGCGTGCCTGCGGGCTGGAGGAGGCCCAGGTGGAGGCCCACTTCCCGGAGGCCCGCCGCTTCTGGGGCGAGCGCTTCTTCACCAGCGCGTACTGCGAGGTGGACGAGGCCATCGACGGCGCGGCGGCCTTCACCCACGCGGTGGTGGCCACGGGGGCCCAGCTCGTCTACGTGACGGGGCGCCACGAGGGCATGCGCGAGGGCTCAGTCGCCTGCCTGCGGCGCCACGGCATGGCGGTGCCGGACGACGCGCGGGTGCTGCTCTTGATGAAGCCCACGCCGCGCGAGGACGACGACGCGTTCAAGCGCGAGGCCCACGCGAGGCTGGGTCGGCTGGGCACCGTGGTGGCCGCCTTCGACAACGAGCCCACCCACGCCAACGACTACCGGGTGCGCTTCCCCGAGGCCACCGTGATTCACCTGGCCACGGATCATTCCGGTCGACCGGTGACGCTGTTGGACGGCATCATCAGCGTCCCGCATTTCACGCTCGTTTCCTGACGCACCGCGCCTGGAAGACAGGTGCGGCCCAGAGGGTTTGAAAGGCTTTGAAGTCCCCCTGCCGCGCGCTATGAGGCGCACGGCGTATGCCGCCCCGGGTGAGGAGGGGCGGACAGCATGGAGGCACCCGCGGTGGCCAGCCCGTACTCGAAAGACTTGCTGTTGACGATGTACCGGAAGATGTACCTCATCCGCCGTTTCGAGGAGCGCGCGGGCCAGCAGTACACGCTGGGGAAGATCGCCGGCTTCTGCCATCTGTACATTGGCCAGGAAGCGGTGGCGGTGGGCCCCATCGAGGCCATCCGGAAGGATGACTACATGCTCAGCGCGTACCGCGACCACGGCCAGCCCCTGGCGCGCGGCAGCGACGCGGGCATGGTGATGGCGGAGCTGTTCGGCCGGGGCACCGGCTACAGCAAGGGGAAGGGCGGCTCGATGCACATCTTCGACATCGAGCACCAGTTCTATGGGGGCTACGGCATCGTCGGCGGGCAGATTCCACTGGCGGCCGGCATGGCCTTCGCCAGCCGCTATCGCAACGAGGACCGCGTGACGGTCTGCTACTTCGGGGACGCGGCGGCCAACCAGGGCGCGCTCCACGAGACGTTCAACATGGCGTCGAAGTGGAAGCTGCCGGTCATCTACATCTGCGAGAACAACCGCTACGGCATGGGCACGGCCATCTCCCGCACCTCGGCGGTGCCGGAGATCTACAAGCGCGCCGCCGCCTACGACATGCGCGGCGAGCCGGTGGACGGCATGGACGCGCTGAAGATGTACGAGGCCGTGAAGGACGCGGCCGCGTGGTGCCGCGCGGGCAAGGGCCCCGTGCTGCTGGAGGCGAACACGTACCGCTTCCGTGGCCACTCCATGGCGGACCCGGCGAACTACCGCACCAAGCAGGAGGTGGAGGAGGAGCGCAAGGGTGACCCCATCCCCAAGCTGCGCGAGTACGCCATCAAGAACGGCCTGGGCGCGGACGCCGACTTCGAGCGAATCGAAGAAGAGGTGAAGGCGCAGGTGGACGCCGCGGTGAAGTTCGCGGACGAGTCCCCGGAGCCGGCCCTGGAAGAGCTGTGGCGCGACACCATCGTCGAGCCGGGCGAGCAGGACGTGCGTCCCCGTGAGCGGGTGCTGGGCGTGAAGGTGGAGAACTGGCCTTCGTACCCGAGCGGCCAGGAGCTGAAGGTGACGTGGGACCTGGAGCCGCGCGCGCAGGCCGAGGCGGCGGACAAGAAGGCGGGCCTGACGAACTGAGTCGCAAGGCCCCCCTGACCAACCAACCTTTTTGATTTCGAGTCGGAGCCGACGATGCCCGAGTTGATGTACCGCGAGGCCCTGAACCAGGCGCTCGCCGAGGAGATGGAGCGCGACGCCAACGTCTTCCTGATTGGCGAGGAAGTGGGTCGCTACAACGGCGCCTTCAAGGTGTCCCAGGGGCTGCTGGACAAGTTCGGGAGCGCGCGCATCATCGACGCGCCCATCTCCGAGCTGGGCTTCGGCGGCATGAGCGTGGGCGCGGCCATGGTGGGTCTGCGTCCCGTGGTGGAGATGATGACCTGGAACTTCGCGATTCTGGCGATGGATCAGATCGTCAACAACGCGGCCAAGCTGCGCCACATGTCCGGCGGTCAGCTGCGCTGCCCCATCGTCTTCCGTGGACCGGGCGGCGCTGGCGGCCGGCTGTCCAGCCAGCACAGCCAGTCGCTGGAGGCCAACTACGCGCACTTCCCGGGCCTGAAGGTGATTGCGCCCGCGACGCCCGCGGACGCCAAGGGCATGCTCAAGGCGGCCATCCGCGACGAGAACCCCGTCATCATGTTCGAGGGCGAGCGCCTCTATGCGATGAAGGGCGAGGTGCCGGAGGGCGAGCACGTCGTGCCGCTGGGCAAGGCGGACGTGAAGCGCGCGGGCACGGACGTCACCATCATCACCTGGAGCCGCATGTACTACTTCTGCATGCAAGCGGCCGAGGAGTTGGCGAAGGAGGGCATCAGCGTGGAGGTCCTGGACCTGCGCACGCTGCGGCCCCTGGATGAAGAGGCCATCCTGACGAGCGTGCGCAAGACGAACCGCGCCGTCATCGTCGAGGAGGGCTGGGCGCTGGCGGGTATCGGCGCGTCCGTGGTGGACATCATCCAGTCCAAGGCGTTCGACGAGCTGGACGCGCCGGTGGAGCGCGTGACGGGGCTCGATGTGAACATGTCCTATGCGGCGAACCTGGAGAACGCGACCCAGCCGGACGCGCCCAAGATCATCGCGGCCGTGAAGAAGGTGCTGTACCGCCAGGGAGCCTGACCCGTATGGCCACGCCCATTCAGATGCCGAGCCTCTCCCCGACGATGACGGAGGGGAAGATCGTCAAGTGGCTGAAGAAGGTGGGGGACAAGGTCACCTCCGGTGAGGCACTCGCCGAACTGGAGACTGACAAGTCCAACCTCGAAATCGAGGCCTACGACGACGGCTACCTTCTTCAGATTCTCGTCGGCGAGGGCCAGTCGGCCCCCGTCGGCGCCCCCATCGCCTACATCGGCGCGCAGGGCGAGAAGGTGGCGGCGGGTGGCGCTCCGGCGCCCACGGCCGCTGCTGCTCCCGCGCCCGCTGCTCCCGCCGCGAAGGTCGAGGCCCCCAAGGCCCCGGTCGCCGCGCCTGCTCCGGCCGCCGCTCCCGCGTCGAGCGGAGGCGGGGACCGCATCGCCATCCAACTGCCAAGCCTCTCCCCGACGATGACGGAGGGGAAGATCGTCAAGTGGCTGAAGAAGGTGGGGGACAAGGTCACCTCCGGCGAGGCGCTCGCCGAGCTGGAGACTGACAAGTCCAACCTCGAAATCGAGGCCTACGACGACGGGACCCTGGCGGAGATCGTCGTCGGGGAGAACCAGTCGGCGCCCGTCGGCTCGCCCATCGCGTACCTCACGCCGAAGGGTGGCAAGGCCGCCGCCGCGCCTGCTCCGGCCGCCGCGCCGAAGCCCGTGGAGGCTGCTCCGGCCGCCGTCGCGCCCAAGCCCCCGGCGCCCGCCGCACAGGCCGCGCCTGCCGCGTCGGCACCGGTGGCCTCCGGGGGACGGCGTGTTCGCGCCAGCCCGCTGGCGAAGAAGATCGCCAAGGACAAGGGCCTGGACATCGCCCAGGTGCAGGGCTCTGGTCCGTCGGGTCGCGTGGTGAAGCGCGACATCGAGGAGGCCCTGGCCCGTGGAGTGAAGGCTCCCGCCGCTGTTGCTCCCACGGCGCCCGCCACTCGGAAGGCTCCGTCCACCGCGACGGTGGCCCGCCCCGAGGCCCGGTCCGAGCCGCTGTCCTCCATGCGCAAGGTCATCGCGCAGCGGATGACGGAGGTGAAGCCCGGCGTGCCGCACTTCTATCTCACCCTCGAGGTGGAGATGGATGCCGCGGTGAAGGTGCGCGAGGAGGCGAAGGCGATGGAGCTCAAGGTCTCCGTCAACGACCTCATCGTGAAGGCCGTGGCGATGGCTGTGCGCCGCTACCCGAAGATCAACGTGTCGCTCCAGGGGGACCAGGTGGTCCACCACGGCGCGGTGGACGTGGGTATCGCCGTGGCGCTGGAGCAGGGGCTCATCACGCCCATCATCCGCGACGCGGACACGAAGGGCCTCCAGGCCATCTCCACGGAGGTGCGTGAGCTGGCGGAGCGCGCTCGCAAGCGGGCCCTCAAGCCCGACGAGTACACGGGCGGCTCCATCACCGTGAGCAACCTGGGCATGTACGGCATCGATCAGTTCGTCGCCATCATCAACCCGCCGCAGTCGTCCATCCTCGCGGTGGGCGCGGTGGCGGACAAGGTGGTGGTGCGTGACGGGCAGATGGTGATCCGCAAGATGATGACGGCGACGCTGTCGTGCGACCACCGCATCATTGACGGGGCCATTGGCGCGGAGTTCCTGCGGGAGCTGCGCGGCCTGCTCGAGCACCCGACGCGGCTGCTGTTCTAGGCGGTTCTCGTGGCCCGCTCCTCGTCGTGCCCCGTCCTCCGGGGCGCACGGGAGCGGGCCGCGGTGTCACTTGCGCGTCGGCTCATCGCGGCGCGCTTCTTCTTCCAATCTTCGCTGCTCGCAGGTCACGCTCGCCTGCTGCTCGCGGCTCGTGCCGGTGGGCAGGTCGTGCTCCTCGTCCACCGAGCGGCCCCTGATGCCGGGCCAGGGCTCGGGGCGCGTGGCCTCCACATGTTCGATGTGCTCCTCATAATCACTGTCGCTGGCCGCGTTGCGCGGCACGTCGTCCGGCTTGTCCTGGTGCGCCATGGGGTTTTCCTCCTGGGGGGAGACTCTCGTGGAGTCCCGCGTCAACGGTGTGGCGCGTGGCGGAAGGCGTCCACCCCGAGGCCCCTCGGCAAGGCCTATTCCCTCGCCTGCTGAGCGGACACGAAAAAAGGCCGGCAGCCGCCTCGGTTCGCTGCTTAACTTGGTTCAAATGAACGACGACATGACACGCGAACGGCTTGTCGAGGGTGTGTCGGAGTTGGAGTCACGGGTCGGTCAGCCGCTGCCACTCGCGCAGTCGCTGCACCAGGCCTTGCTCGGCGCGGTGTTCCCCCTCTCCGCTGAAGAGCTCACCTGGGTGGCCCGGGAGAACGAGGCCCCGCCCACGGTGCTCTCGTTGCTAAGCGTGCTGCCCAGGGGCAGCTTCCCCTCCGTGGACGCCGTGGCCGTGGCCCTGGAGCAGGATGCCGCCCAGGAGGAGCCTCTCCCGGAGTCCGACGCCTCCACCCTCACATCTCCCCGCTGAACCCTCCTTCTCCGCGGCGCGCCGGGCTCTCACCCGGCGCGTCCACGACGCCAGTGTCACGTCCGTGCTCCAGGCAGGGAACCGTGCGGTCGTCTGGATTTTCCTGGGGGTCAATCCTGTCTGGTTGCTCTAGAGTTGGGGAGGCATTGCGTCCCGGGGGGACGGTTCCGTCGGCACCCAGAAGAAAGGGAGTCGGAGGAGGCGCTATCCTAGGCGTCACCAGCCTGGCCTCGTCGTGGGATAGCCGGCCAGGAGGAGCGTCATGAACCCGTCTGAACTACCCGCGGTGCTCTACGTCGACGACGACGCCCTGAACCTGCGGGTTTTCGACGCGAACTTTGGGCAACGCTTCCGCATCTTCCGCAGCGCGTCCCCCAGCGAGGCATTGACGCTGCTCGAGCAGCGCAAGGGTGAGATTGGCGTCATCCTCTCCGACCAGCGCATGCCGGGGATGACGGGCGTGGAGCTGCTGGAGCGGGCGCGTTCGATTGCGCCCGACGCCAAGCGCATGCTCGTCACGGCGTACGCGGACATGCAGGCCGTCATCGACGCGGTGAATCGCGGACAGGTGACGCGCTACTTCGTCAAGCCGTGGGACCGCTCGGAGCTGCAGGCCGCGCTGGACGACGCGCTGAAGATTGCCCGGCTGGAGCTGCGCATCCGCGAGGTGGAAGGGCGGATGATGAAGTCGGAGCGTCTGGCCACGCTGGGGCAGGTGACGGCGGGCATCGCCCACGAGCTGATGGGCCCGGTGGGCTACCTCTCGCAGAACGTGGCGTCACTGCAGCGGGACCTCACGAGCGTCATCCAGTACGTGTCCAAGCACCTCCCCGAGGACCCGAGTCCGGAGGTGGCGGAGACGGTGGAGGACCTGCCGGCGCTCATCAAGGACCTGGCGGACGGCGCGGAGCATCTTCGGCAGGTGGCGCTGGGGCTGCGCGCGCAGGCGCGAGGCGAGGACATGGAGGGCACGGCGGACGTGGCCGAAGTGGTCTCCTTCGCGGTGAAGCTGGCGCGCGCCGAGGTGCGGGACAGGGCGCGACTGACGAGCAACGGCGAGGCCGTGCGCGTCGTCTTCGGTCCGGTGAAGCTGTGCCAGGTGTTGCTCAACCTCGTGGTCAACGCGGCGCAGGCCATGGGTGGCACCGGGCGGCAGGGGCGCATCGAAGTGCGCTGGTCCGTGCGGACGGAGGACGTGGTCCTCACGGTGGCGGACAACGGCTGCGGCATCCCGATGGACCTCCAGGAGCGCGTCTTCCAGCCGCTGTTCACCACCAAGCCGGTGGGCATTGGCACGGGGCTCGGGTTGTCCATCTGCCGCGAGCTGGTGACGCAGGCGGGCGGCAACCTGCGGCTGTCGTCCACGCCGGGCGAGGGCACGGACATCGAAATCACCCTCCGGCGAGCCCCGCTCCCCTGAGGCCGAAGGCGTTGCTGAGCATGCGCCACACGCGGTGGAGTGACTCGCCCTCCGAGGGGCGCACGTTCTCCACCAGCACGGCGCGCTGGGGCTGAGCGCCCTCCGAGGCGTACTCCACGACGAGCGCGTAGCGAGGGCCGGGGCGCTCGACGAGGTGCACCGCTCGCACCGCGTCGAAGGGCACCATCTCCGAGCGGGTGGCACCCGGCGTCCAGGCCAGGCGCTCCAACCGCAGGCTCTCCGAGCGGAAGTGCATCACGAAGCGGCGGCGTCCCAGCTGGGACTCGATTCGCAGGGCGAGTCCCACCAGCGCCGCGGCGACGAGGGCCAGGGCTCCAGACGCGGTGGGGAAGGCGCCTTGCTCGTGGCCCACCATGACGGCGGCGCCCACGGCGGCGCCCACGGCGACACCGACGCACAGTCCCGGCAGCATTCTCCGCTCCCAACGCGGAGGGAGGGATTCGCCCAGCAGCCGGCCGCCGTCGTAACGCAGGCGCACGTCTCCCAGCAGAGGGGGGACCCGATTCTCCAGTAATGCGTCCTCGAAGCTCGCCACGGATGTCAGCATAGCGGCCCTCACATGCGAGCCTCGAAGTCCGCGTGAAGCTGTGCGAATCTTCCAAGTCATGGATCTCCCGTTCGAGACCGGTGAGGGCGGCGGTGGGGAGGGGGGAACGCTCGCCTCGACGGTGTTGGTGGTGGACGACGAGCCCGTCGTTCTAGATATCTGCGCGCGGTTGTTGGAGCGCGAGCCGGACCTGGTGGTGCTGGTGGCGGCGAGCGCGGAAGAGGCGCTGCCGATACTCAGCGAGCAGCGGGTCGACGTGCTGGTGACGGACAAGAACCTGCCCGGCATGGGCGGGGTGGAGCTGGTCTCCGAGGCGCGCAACCTCCAGCCGACGCTGGAGGCGCTGATGATTACCGCCTACGCGAGCAGTGAGTCCGTCATCGCCGCCTTCGCCGCGGGCGTCAGCGACTACATCCTCAAGCCCTTCGATGACTTGCGGGTGCTGCGCGCCAAGGTGCGGGCGGCGCTGGAGCGGCGCAGCGCCGGGGCGCACGTGCGTGAGCAGGCGCGAGAAGTGGCACGCGAGGCGGCGGCGCTGCTGGCCTCGGGACAGGACGCGCCGGAGCCGGCCCACGAGGCGCTGGAGGTGGAGCTGCGCGCCTACGAGGAGTCCTCTCGCACGGTGCTGGACGGGAAGGTGGCGGTGGTGGGCAGCGAGGAGGCGCTCTCCGCGCTGAAGGAAGCGGGCTTCGAGGTGCGGGAGCTGCCGCCGTACGCGCCGGAGCTGGAGAGCGTGGACGTGGTGGTGGTGGAGACGGGAGACCCGCAGTGGCGCACGCTGGCGGAGCGGCTCCAACGCCGCCCCCCGGACGTGCTCCTGCTGGCCAGTCCCCAGGCGGACCTCGGGGACTTGTTGGAGGCCATCACCCTGCGCATGGACCTGGTGGGCTTTGGCAGCACACAAGGCGCGAGCGCACTGCCTGAGAAGGTGCGGATGCTGCTCTTGCGCCGGGGCGTGCAGCGGGCGCAGGACCGGCTCACCGCCGCGCTCTCCGCCTTCCGGCAGAGCATCCCCACTCGGACGGCTTGAGGCTGCTCAGTGGAGGAGGGGGCCGCCCGTCGTGGCGGCCTCCAGCGCCTCCGGAGCCACGCGTCACTCATGCCCGGAAAAACAAAACGCCGCCTTCTTTTCAGAAGGCGGCGTCGGAGTGACCCTGCCGGGATTCGAACCCGAGTTTGAGCCGTGAGAGGGCTCCGTCCTAACCGCTAGACGACAGGGCCGACATTTCGCTGCAACCACCGTGCTTCTGCTGCTGCTTCCTACATTCTCGTTTTGCTCTCGTCAACCTTCTGATTTCGAGCTTCCGAGGTGCTGCGGACTGCGGTGCTGCGAGCTGGGGAACTAGGATTCGAACCTAGATAAGCAGAGTCAGAGTCTGCTGTCCTGCCGTTAGACGATTCCCCAATCACTGCGGCTGCCTCTACTACCAACACCGCCCAGCGACTGCAACAACTTCGGTGGGCGGCTGCTGCTGCGACTTCTACTTCTTCTTCCCCGGTTTCGTCTCCGGCTTTTTCGCCGGTTTGACCGCCTGCTGCGTGGGGACGATGTAGATGCGAACTTCCTCGTTCGCCTCGTAAATATTCAGCCCCGCGAAGTTCTTCCCCGAGGGGTTGGTGATGTGGACCGCTTTCACGCCCGGCTGGTTGACGATCTGCCGTCGTGGATAGTTGCTCGTCGAGTAGACCGAGCGGTAGTAGTCCAGCGTCGCCTCGAAGTCCTTCGGCACCCTGTAACGGTTCTCGCCCACCTTCTGGGCACCGTCCGGAAGCTGCGCGCCGCTGACCACCTCGGCACTCGCCCCCGCCACCCAGAGCGCACACAGCGCCGCACTGAGCGGGCGCGCCTTATAGAAATGCCGTTTCATGGTGTCAAGCGCACGCATCATGGGTCGTGAAGATAGGTGCCGAAGCGGCGGACGTCCACCGCTTCGTCTGCCCGACGTCACCCGGCCCGCGTGAGCGCGGCGTCGATGCGACGCAGGGCCTCGTCACGCCCCGCCAGCAGCAGCGTCTCGCCGATGCCCGGGCTCGTGGTGTTGCCGGTGATGGCGACCCGCACCGGCTGCGCCACCTTGCCCATGCCCACGCTCGAGGACTCGCTGACGGACTTCACCACGCCGTCCAGCGCCTCCACCGTCCAGTCAGGCAGCGCGGCGGCTGCCTCGCGCACCTTGCGCAGCAGCACGAGCGAGTCACCGACGAGGTGCTTGGCCGCCGCCTTCTCGTCGAGCGTGACGCCCGAGCCGAAGTAGAGCGCCGCCGTCGTCGCCATCTCCTCCAGCGTGCGAGCGCGCTCCTTGAGCGCATGCACCAGCGGCACCAGCCGCGAGTCCCCCTTTGCCTGGAAGCCCTTGGCCTCCAGGAAGGGCACCAGCCGCTCGGCGACGGTGGCCTCCGGCAGGAGCTTCATCCACTGCTGGTTGAGCCACAGCAGCTTCTCCGGGTTCCACACGCCGGACGTGGTGCCGACGTCGGAGAAGTCGAACCACTGCTCCATCTGCTCGCGGGTGATGACCTCGTCGTTGCCGTGGCTCCAGCCCAGGCGGATGACGAAGTTGCTCAGCGCCTCCGGCATGATGCCGGTGCGCTTGTGGAGCATCACGTCCGCCTCCGGGTGCTTGCGCTTGGAGAGCTTCTCGCGGTCCGGCCCCAGGATGAGCGGCAGGTGCGCGAAGTCGGGCGGCTGCCAGCCCAGCGCCAGGTACAGCATGAGCTGCGGGAAGGTGGAGTTGACGTGCTCCTGCCCGCGCGCCACCAACGTGATGTCCATCAGGTGGTCATCGATGACGCAGCCGAAGTTGTAGAGGGGGATGCCATCCGCGCGCAGCATGACCCAGTCGTCCAGGTCCGAGTACGGCTTGGTGATGACACCCAGCGCCTTGTCGTCGAATGACACCGTGCCCTCGGTGGAGGGCATCTTGAAGCGGATGACGGCCTCCTCCTCGCGACGTCCCGCGGGAGGCGCCTTCAGCTCACGGCACGTGCCGGGGTACTTGTAGAAGCCGCCGGACTTCTCCATCGACTCGCGCTGGGCCTCCAGGTCCTGCTTCGTGCAATAGCAGCGGTAGGCCTTGCCCTCGGCGAGCAGCCGCTGGGAGTACTCGCGATAGGTGTCCAGGCGCTGGGTCTGGAAGTAGGGCGCGTGCGGGCCTTCCTTGCCGGGGCCCTCGTCCCAGTCGATGCCCAGCCACACCAACCCGTCGAGGATGGCCTGCACCGACTCGGCGGTGGAACGCACGCGGTCGGTGTCCTCCATGCGAACGATGAACGTGCCGCCGAACCTCCGGGCCTGGAGGTAGTTCATCAGCGCCGTACGGGCACCGCCAATGTGGAGGTAGCCGGTGGGCGAGGGAGCGAAGCGGACGCGTGGGGCAGTGGGCATACGGGCGCGCGAATTAGCAGGGAGGCGGTAGGGGGTCAACGCGGATGGGCACGCTGAGGTATGGTGCGCGCCGAGGAGAGAAATCGTATGTCGATTCGTCAGCTATTTCGCATGGGGATGGTGACGGTGGCCCTGCTGGGCGCCTTGCCCGCGGCCGCCACCACACAGCTCCGGGTGGATCTGTCGCAGCTCTCCCGGGACTCCGACACCGTCGTTCACGGCGTCGTGCGTCGCGTGGAGAGTCGATGGAGCGGTGACGGCATGCGCATCGTCACCGACGTCGAAGTCGAGGTGAAGGAGCCGCTCAAGGGTCAGCCCGGCAACACGGTGCTCGTGACGCAGCCCGGGGGCCAGGTGGGCGATATCGGACAGGAAGTGCACGGGCTTGCCTCGTTCAAGACAGGCGAAGAGGTCGTCATCTTCCTGCGCAAGCGCGGCACGCAGGCCTTCCGTCTCTCCGGCGGGGCGCAGGGCAAGTACCAGGTGCTGCGCGAGGCCGCGGGCAAGCCCGCCATGGCCGTGCCGGAGCCCACCGAGGCGCTGCTGCTGGACCCCGTCACGCGCCAGCCGACCACCGTCGTGGAGAAGCCCAGGACGCTCGCGGAGCTCAAGGCCGCCATCCGCGCCGCGCTGACGGAGCCGGCACCGTGACGCCCGCGGCAACCCTGCTCGCGGTCCTCGCGCTGGGACAGTTCGACCCGTATGTCCGCAGCCGCGTGACGCCGGGCAATGACACCACCCAGTGCCTGTACTGGACGGTGCCGAGCATCACCTGGAGCCAGAGCACCCTCGGCAACGCGGACACCCAGGGCGACACGGAGTTCGACGCCGTCCGCGTCTCCTTCCAGAACTGGGAGGACATCTTCGCCAGCTGCGGCAACCTCAACCTGGTCGAGGGCCCCCGTATCGCCGAGCGGCGCGTGGGCTACCTGCGCAACCAGGACAACCACAACGTGGTGCTGTTCCGCACGAAGGCCTGTAGCGCGCTGGTGGCGGGCACGGATGCGTGCTGGAAGGCGGAGACGTGCGCCAATCAATACGACTGCTGGGATGACGACGAGAGCACCCTCGCCATCACCCTGACGACGTACGACAAGCGCTCGGGCATCATCTACGACTCGGATATCTCCTTCAACGCGAGCCAGTACGCCTTCACCACGTCGAACGGGCCCACGTGTTTTCCTCCCGTGACGACGGACTGCGTCTCCACCGACGTGCAGAACACCGCCACGCACGAGATTGGCCACTTCGTCGGCCTGGACCACACGCGCGCCGCGGGCTCCACCATGAACCCGAGCGCGCAGCCCGGTGAGGTGTCCAAGCGCGCCATCGACTCCGGCTCGCGCGCCTTCGTCTGCTCCGTCTACGCCAAGGGCGGCCCCAGTCAGGCGTGCCTGCATCCGGTGGTGAACGAAGAGCTGGGCCCGAAGGGAGGGGGCTGCTCAGCGACGGGCGCTTCGTCGCTCGGCCCCGCGCTGCTGGCCTGGGTGCTGTGGCGGCGGCGTCGTGGCCAGGAGGGGCGCTCATGAAGACGCGGTGGATGCTCGGCCTCGCGCTCCTCGTCTCCTCGCCCGCCCTGGCGCAGGAGGAGTTTCCCTATCGTCGCACCGTCGTTCCGGGCAGGCCCCTGTGTCTGCTGTGGCCGGTGCGCGAGTACATCTATCACCTGGACGCGGCCGGCAGCTCGCGCACGCCGGGAGACACCGAGGTCGCCGCCATCGAGGCGTCGTTCGAGTCCTGGCGGCAGGTGTCGAAGACGTGCAGCGACTACGCCTTCAAGCGGGGCGACGACTGGAGCCTCCCCGTGGCCGTGGGCTACGACCAGGTGAACCGCTACGCCAACTACAACATCGTCACGTTCCGCGAGACGTCGTGTGATGACGTCGTCGCGGCGGAAGACCCGTGCTGGGAAGCGGAGACCTGCGGCAACCAGTACACGTGCTGGGAGCACGGCGAGGGCACCATCGGCCTCACCACCTCCACGTTCAGCTTCACCGACGGCCGGGTGCTCGACTCGGACATCGAGCTGAACGGGTCCCAGCCGGGAGGCAGAGTCGGTTTCCTGTTCACCACGGTGGACTCGCCGCCCTGCGTGGGGACCCCGGCGACAAACTGCGTCGCCATGGACCTGCAGAACACCATGACGCACGAGATTGGCCACGTGGTGGGGCTGGACCATGTGCCCGTCGCGGGCGCCACCATGGAGCCCACCGCGCCTTCGGGTGAGACGCGCAAGCGCATCATCGACCCGGGCTCCGCCGCCGGCTTCTGCTCCATCTATCCCGAGGGCCTTCCGCCCAACCAGTGCCTCATGCGCGCGGAGGCGGGCATCGTGCTCCTGGCGGACGGGCGGGGCACCGGATGCACCTCGGCTCCTGGCGCGGGTGTCATGGGGGCCTGGCTGGCCGCCGTGGCCCTGCTGCGGGGGAGGCGGCGGACGGGCGGACGTCGGGACGGCACTGCGTCCACTCGCGAGCGGACTTAGAACGAAGAACGTGGCTGTCGCCTTCTTCGACCTCGACAAGACGTTGATTGCCGCGAACTCCGGCTCGCTGTGGGTCCGCCGCGAGCTGGAGTTGGGGCACATCACCCGGTGGCAGGCCCTGCGCGCGAGCCTGTGGATTGCCCGCTACCACCTGGGCTTCGTGTCCATGCAGGACGCGCTGGAGCGCGCCGTCGCGCTGCTCGCGGGCTCGCGGGCGAGTCCCATCCAACGGCGCACCGCGGACTTCTACGAGCAGACGGTGCGCTCGCTCTATCGCCCGGGTGCGCTCGTCGCCTTGGAGGAGCACCGCCGCGCCGGAGACAGGCTGGCGCTGTTGACGTCGTCGTCGGGCTACCTGTCGGAGTGGGTGGCGCGCGAGCTGCGCCTGGACGCCGTGCTGTGCAACCGCTTCGAGGTGGACGCCCAGGGCCTGCACACGGGCCGCCCGCTGGGGCCCATCTGCTTCGGCGAGGGCAAGCTCACGTACGCGCAAGGCTACGCGCGCGAGGTGGGCGTTCCGCTGAGCGCGTGCTCCTTCTACACGGACTCGTACTCGGACCTGTCGGTGATGGAGGCGGTGGGGCGGCCGGTGGCCGTGCATCCCGACCACCGGCTGAAGCGCGAGGCCCGGAAGCGGGGCTGGCCGGTGGTGAGCTGGGGTGTTCCGTCCGGAGGGGGCGCCATGTCCTTGCCGCCCGCGCCTCCGGTGGTGCCTTCCACCGGGCCCTGAGCTCGAGAAGCCCACGGCCCGGCGGCAAGCAGTGACGTCAGCGACGCGGCGCCACCAGTCGCATGCTGAAGGTGTAGTCCACGTTCACCGGATGGCCCTGGTACATGATGGGCTTGTAGGTGCGCGACTGGAGCGAATCCAGCACCGGCTTCTCCATGTACGTGACGGACTTGATGACGCGGCACTTCTCCACGCGGCCCTTGGTGGTGATGGTGCAGCGGACAATCATCACGCCCTCGGCCTTGGCCGCCATCGCCTCGCGCGTGTAGACGAGGTCCTTGCTCTGGTCGAGCATCTCCGGGCGGGACATGTCCTCGTTGTAGGGCAGCACGTCGCCCCGCGCGGAGGCGAGCGCCGCGGTGGGCAACACCGGCACCGCCAGCCCACCCGACACGCCCTTGGCCTGCGTCGCCGCCGCAGCGCCCACCGCGCCCGCCGTCGGCGGAACCACCGGCTCCGCGACCACCGCCTGCGTGGGCGAGAGCATCACCGGCGCGGACATTCCGCCCGGCGTCGCCACGGGCTCGGCCACTTCGACCTCGTCCGTGGCGGAAGCGGCGGACGCCACCTCCAGGCCTCCACCGCCACGCGAGCCACCCCGGCGCTTCTGGAGCTTCTGCGACAGCACCACCTCGCCGGAGCCGCCCGTGACGACGGTCTCCATCTGGTAGCCCTCCATCGCGAAGGTCAGCTCCACGGTGATGGAGCCGTCCTGGCCCGACGGCAGCTCCAGGGTGAAGGGCGTCGTGCCGCGCTCCTTGCCTCGATAGAAGACGCGCGCGCCGCTGGGCTGGCTCATCAACTTGAAGCGGACCTTCTGCGCGCCGGCGGGGACGACCGCGTCCTGCGTGGGCGCCGTGGGAGGCGCCTGCACCGGAGCCTGCGCCACCGCCTCCGGCTTCGTCTCCGGAGTCTTGGCGGGGTCCTTGTTGCTCATGAAGAAGATGGCGCCCGCGGCGACGAGTCCCGCCACCGCCAGGCCGCCCAGACCGCCGATGGCCAGCGTGCGCTGACGGGCGCGCTGGACGGCGACGGGCACCTCCACGCTGATGTCCACCGCGAGCGTGTCACCGGAGTCCGTGCCCGCGCTGCCAGCACTGGAGAACAGCGGAGACGGGTAGGGGCCCGTCGTCGTCGCGCCACCGGGACGCTTGAAGATGCCGCTGTTGCCGCCCGCGGACATGCTCGCCTCGCGCAGGCCCTCCAGCAGCTCGTCCATCGTCTGGAAGCGCCGCGCCGGGTCCTTCTCCAGGCAGCGACGCACCACCGCCTCGATTTCCGGCGGCACCGCGATGTCCGGGCGGAGCTGCTGGAAGGTGGGCGGGGCTTCCTTGTAATGGGCGAAGATGAGCTCGATGTGGTCCCGCGCGATGAACGGCGGGCGCCCCATCAGCATCTGGAAGAGCACGATGCCCAGCGAGTACACGTCGCTGCGCGCGTCCGTCGCGTTGCGCGCCTGCTCCGGCGCCATGTACTGCGGCGATCCGAGGAATGTTCCGTTCTGGGTGATCTCCGGGGAGATCTGCCCCTCCTGCGGCGCAGCCACCGACTTCACGAGCCCGAAGTCCAGGACCTTGACCAGATCCTGGTCCTGCTCGTTGAGCAGCATGATGTTCGCGGGCTTGAGGTCCCGGTGGATGATGCCCAGGCTGTGCGCCTCGCGCAGCGAGCGGCAGATCTGCTGGGTGATGGCGATGGCGCGGGACCACGACAGCGGCCCCACCTGCCCGAGCACCTGGGCCAGCGTGCGGCCGTCCAGGTACTCCATGGCGATGTAGAAGATGCCATCGTCCGTCTGCCCGTAGTCGATGACGGTGACGGTGTTGGGATGGCGCAGCTTCGAGGTGAGGGAGGCCTCGCGCAGGAAGCGCTTCTGGAAGCCGGGGTCCCTGCTGCTGGAGTAGCTGGGGTTGAGGACCTTGAGCGCGACGACTCGCTCCAGGGGGGCCTGCAGGGCTCGGTAGACCTTGCCCATGCCGCCAACACCCAGGGGGTCCAGGATGCTGAAGCGACCGTTCAGGGTGCGGCCGATGAGCGGATCCGCGCCCGTCGCGGCAGGCGTCTCGGGGTTCGGCGAGTCGCCCTTGATCATTCGTACCCCCTGACAACAAGCAACATGGATTCTCCAGGAGTGTGCCGGGTACGCATCAAACCATATCTCCACTTCCGGACGCACTCCCGGCCTGTGGATCCACGACGCACCAGGGTGGCTGACAGCACACACGGGGGCCGTCGGATGTGGGACGGTCCATTTCACCCCGCATTGACGCTCCTTCACTGCCCGGACTACCGTGAGTCCACCCGCGCGCCAGGGCAGAAGCGGGCGGGGCCGCCCCCATGGCAGACACCCCCCACTCCCCCGTCATTGAAGCCCAGCTTCGTCGAACCTCCGTGCAGGAGCGTCTTGGCGCGCTGGAGGTCGAGCAGGCGCGCTTGCGCCAGGAGCTGGTCTCCCTGTCGGGAGAGCTGCGACTGCCGGGCCTCTATCTCACCCTGGACGCCGCGGGCACCAGCGCGCTGCTGGTGGCGGACGCCGTCCAGGAGGTGGTGCGGCTGGTGGAGCTGGAGCCGCTGCCCGGAGCCCCTCCGCATGTCGCGGGGACCTTCATCTACAGAGGAAACCCCGCCGTCGCGGTGGACCTGGCCGCGCTGCTGGGCGTGACGCGCGAGCCTGCGCTGGATGCGCACCTGGTCATCTGCAAGGGCGCACGTCCGGTGGCCGTGCTGGTGGACCGGGTGAGAGACCTCGTCGAGGCGCCGGTGCTGGTGGAGGGCACTCCGGACGGCGACGTGGCCCTGCCATGGGATGGCACGGGGCTGATGGCGGGCCTGTGCCGCACGCCCGAGGGGATTCGCCCGCTGCTGCGCATCTCCGCGGTGCTGGTGGGGTCGGAGGAGACGTGAGCGAAGCCGTCCTCGATGACGCGACGCTCGTGCAGGTCGAGGAGGTCCTCCGGGCCGCCTGCGGCCTGACGCTCGCGCACAGCCTGCGACGCTCGCTGGAGACGGCGCTGGCGCGCTCCGCCGGGTCGCGGGGCCTGTCTCCTTCCGCGTTCCTGACCGCGCTGCTGCGGCGGGACGCGCAGGCGGTGGAGACCTTCATCGAGCACGCCGTCATCGGCGAGACGTACTTCTTCCGCCACCCCGAGCACCTCCGCTCGCTCGCCAGGCTGGCGCCTCCCCAGGCCGGGCCCTTCTTCCAGGTGTGGAGCGCGGGCTGCGCCAGCGGCGAGGAGCCCTACAGCATCGCGATGGCGCTGCTCGCGGCGGGCGTGCCCGAGGGCCACTTCCGCGTGCTGGCCACGGACGTGTCGGGCCGGGCGCTGGAGCGCGCGAAGGAGGGCCTCTACGGGCCCTGGTCCCTGCGGCACATCGAGCCGGAGCTGGAGAAGCGCTTCCTGGAGCCCCGGGGCGAGCAGCTCTCCGTGGTGGCGCAGGTGCGGCGCATGGTGGAGTTCCGTCGCCACAACCTGGCCATGGAGCCGCCGCCCGTGAGCGCGCCGAGCGCCATCTTCTGCCGCAACGTCCTCATCTACTTCCCGCCGGACCTGGTGCGGCAGGTGCTGGAGAGCTTCGTCTCCGTGCTCGCGCCGGGCGGGCTGCTCTTCGTCTCGCCCGCGGAGGTGCCGCTCACCAACGGGCTGGGCCTGGAGGCGGTGGACGCCGAGGGCAGCGTGGCGCTGCGTGTTCCGCCCCCGGGCTGGACGCGCCCCGCGCCGCCGACTCCTCGCGCCGTTCGCGACGCGGCCACGGCGCTGCGCGCGGCGGCGAAGGCGCTGCCGCCCCGTCCACCTCCCGCGCCGGAGCCTCCGCCCAAGCCCGTCGTCGCGGCGCGGACGGTGACGCCTCCGGTTCCCACCCTCAAGGACCCGATGGCGCGGGCGCTGGACGCGGCGCGGGCCGGGCAGTTCGCGGAGGCGGAGGCGCTGGCGCGCGAGGCCGCGAAGGCGCTGGTTCCGGAAGCCTATCTTCTGCTGGCGATGGTGGCGGAGGAGCGCGGAGAGCTGAACGGGGCGGTGGAGGCGGTGCGCAAGGCGCTATACCTGGAGCCGAGGCTGGCGCTGGGGCACGCGACGCTGGTGGCGCTCTATGGGCGCATGGACCGGCCCGAGGACGCGGAGCGCGCACGGCAGAATGCGCTGCGCGCGCTCGACGGACTGGACGACGAGCAGCCGTTGCGCGGAGTGGAAACGATGACCGCCGGAGGCCTGAGGCAGGCCCTGGCTCCAAGAACGCAGGCCGGATGGCAGGGGGCGCGCTGATGACGCGCCATCCTCACCGGTGGGAGGCAAAGTGGACGTCAAAGAGACGAAGCTGACACTGCCGGCACGACTCGCGGTGGGACGCCTCAGTCTGCGATTCAAGATTGTCGCCGTCACGGGTGTGACGGGCGTGCTGGTGGCGGGCATCCTCATCCTCGCCTTCTGGGTGCAGATGAGCGGCGCGCAACGGGAGGACCTGTCACGGCGCTCGCGCTCGGTCAGCTCGGAGCTGTCCCGGACGCTGGCGCCCATGCTGGTGGCCAGCAACCTGGACGCCAGCCGCATCCAGTCCACGGCGCACGGGGTCCTCCGGCACGTGCCGGATGTGGCCTACGTGCTGGTGCGCGACGCGAAGGGCGACCTGCTGGCGGAAGTCGCCGCGGAGCGCTTCGCGGGCGCGGACCAGCCGTCCGCCGAGGGCGAGGACGCGGTGGAGCGCCGGCTGGTCATCAACGACGAGTCGGTGCTGGAGTCCACGGTGCCGGTGCTCTCGCCGGGAGCCAATCGCCGCGTGGGCACCGTGCAGGTGGCGCTCCACGAGGAGGCGCTCACCAACGCGCTGAAGGGCACCACCCGCTTCACCGTGGTGCTCGGCATCTTCATCCTGGCCGCGTGCCTCATGGCCTCGTGGTTCATGTCGGGGTTGCTCGTCGTCCCGCTGGAGCGGCTGGCGCGCGCGGCGTCGGGCATCGCGGGCGGCAACCTGCGCCAGCAGTTCGACACCGTGTCCGAGGACGAGATTGGCGAGGTGTCCCGCAGCTTCGCGGCCATGTCCGAGGGCCTGGCGCACCTGCTGGAAGACCTGCGCGGCGCGGCGTCGGAGATGGAGAAGGAGGCGGTGGGCGTGTTGACCACGTCCTCGCAGCAGTCCGCCATGGCGCACCAGCAGGCGTCCGCCATCAGCGAGACGAGCACCACCGTGGCGGAGATTGCCCAGACGTCCAAGCAGGCGACCGCCTACGCGGACGCCGTCATCTCCCAGACCCAGAAGTCGGAGACGCTGAGCTCCGAGGGCCAGAAGGTCGTCGCGGAGAGCGTCGCGGGCATGGAGAAGCTGGGCGAGCAGGTGAAGGCCATTGCCCTGTCCATCACCGACCTGAACGAGCGCACCCTCCAGATTGGCGACATCATCAGCACGGTGAAGGACGTGGCGGAGCAGTCGAATCTACTAGCGCTCAACGCCTCCATCGAGGCGGCCAAGGCGGGCGAGCACGGGCGCGGCTTCGCGGTGGTGGCCACCGAGATGCGCACCCTGGCGGAGCAGTCGCGGCTGGCCGCGGAGCAGGTGCGTGGCCTGCTCAACGAAGTGCAGAAGGGAACGCGGGCGGCGGTCAGCGCGACGGAGGAGGGCAGCCGGCGCGCGCAGGCGGCGATGGAGCTGGCGCGCGGCGCGGGCTCGGCCATCCTCGGACTGTCCGAAGTCATTCGCGAGTCCTCCGGCGCGGCCCGGCAGATCGCCGGCAACACCCGGCAGCAGACGATTGGAGTGGAGCAGATCGCCGCGGCGATGGGCGAGCTGACGTCCGCCATGGGAGACTCCGTCGTAGGGACGCGACGCATCGAACAGGTGGCTGGAAACCTGACCAATCTCTCGAAGCGCTTCTCGGACCTGGTGGGTAGGTACCAGCTATGAACGCAAACGTGGCGACGACACGACAGGCCTTGAAGGTCCTCATTGTCGAGGACACGAAGACCATCACCAACTTGCTCCAGGTCTACCTGATGGGATGGGGATTGGAGTTCATCGACGCGCCCAATGGCGTGGAGGGATTGAGCAAGGCGCGAGAGCTCAAACCGGACCTCATCATCTCCGACGTGCAGATGCCGCTGATGGACGGGTTCGCCCTGTGCGCGGCGGTCCGCGCGGACAGCCATCTGCACAACATCCCCTTCATGATGCTCACCTCCCTGAAGGACGACGCGAGTCGTCAGAAGGGCAAGCTGGTGGGCGCCAACGCCTTCCTCAACAAGCCGGTGTCGGTGGATGACCTGCGCTCGAAGGTGAGTGACATGTTGAAGCTGCCCGCGAAGACCCGGTGATGCCCGAATGCCGAGTGACGAGGTCAAGGTGAACAACGATTCCTCGGGCTCCCAGCCCCAGCTCGACGTTGCCCACGCGCCCGGAGTGAGCGCGGAGAAGCGCCGCGAGGTGCTCGGCGCGCGCGCTCGCGCCCTGGCCGAGTCTCGTCACGAGGAGCACCACGAGGTGCTGTCGGTGCTCGCCTTCCAGGTGGGAGGTGAGCGCTACGCGGTGCGCATCGAGCACGTGGACCATGTGCTGGAGGCGCGCGGCATCTCCTCGCTGCCCGGCGCGCCGCCGCATGTGCTGGGCGCGCTGGCCAGTCGCTCCCGGGTGGTGCCGGTGTTGGACCTCCGCCAGTTGCTGGGGCTGGAGGGTGGCGGCATGTCGGACTTGGGAAAAATCGTGGTGGTGGAAGTGGGCGAGGAGAGCTTTGGCCTGGCGGCGGAGACGGTGGAGGGCCGCAAGGAGTTGCCGAAGTCCGAGCTTTCACAGCCCCCGCCGGGGCCCTTCCTGTACCTGACTCCGGACCGACTGACGGTGCTGGAGCTGGAGCAGCTCGGAGGCCCGGCCGGCCAGGCGCGGGAATAGAGGCGCGACATGGATCCGCAGCTCTTGCGCAGCATCTGGCCGGTGTTCTCCGCGGAGACGCGTGAGCAGATCCAAGCCATTGGAACGAAGGTGCTCGGATTGGAGGGCCCTTCGCGCGAGCGTGAGGCGGACCTCCTGCCCTCGCTCAAGCGACTGGTGCACAGCCTGAAGGGCTCCGCGGCGAGCCTGGGACTCGATGACATCGAGCAGGTGGTGCACGCCATCGAGGATGGGCTGGCTCACATCGAGCCGGACACCGGCCTCCCCCGCGCCGCGGTGGAGTCCATGCTGCGCGGCCTGTCAGGCATCGAGGCGGCCATGGCCCGGGGCGACGCGGGCGAGGCGCCTCAAGTGGATGGCCTGAGCGCGCTCCTGAAGCTCCTGGGGCGCGACGTCTCCATGCCAGAGCCCACGACGGCGGCCTCCGGCCTGTCCTCGAAGGGCCTGGAGGCACTGGACTTCCTGGAGGCGTCGCTCGGCGCGCTCTGCTCGCCGGACGTTCCGGACCGGGCCGCCGTGGTGCGCAAGGCGATGGAGCGGGCGCGCGCGCTGCGAGGCTCGGCGCAGGAGTCCGGGGCCACGAGGCTGGCGACGCTGTCCGAGGCCGCCGCGCTGGGCTTCGCGCGCATGGAGCCCGGCGGCGACGCGGCCAGCCTGGCTGCTTCCGACGTGGCCGGCACGCTGGTGGAGCTGCGGGCCCAACTGGAAGAGGGCGGCGCGCGGAACATGGCGCGCACGGTGGATGCGCTGAGGGCCGTGCCGGCGCCCACGCCCGCGGACTCGGCCACGCCGAGCGCGCAGGCGCCCGCGCCGCGGGAGGAGACGCGCGGCACCACGGCGGACCACACGGTGCGCGTGGCGGTGAAGACGCTCGAGTCGCTGGCGCTCCAGGTGGAGCTGCTGGTGGCGGGACGGGCGCAGCAGGCGCGGCGCTCCGAGGGCTACCGCGCGCTGTCGGACGGGACGCACGAGGTGTTGCGGCACCTGGAGCGCGCGTCGTCGCAGCTCACCCTGGCGGGGGGCGGGCCGGCGCTGGAGTCGCTGCGCTCCGGCGTGGCGCTGATGCGGACGATGCAGAAGCGCCTGCTGGAGGTGTCGCGCGAGGCGCACCGCGACGGCGAGCAATTGGCGCTGGTGGCCCAGGTGGCGCGCGATGACCTGCGCGACCTGCGCATGGTGCCCGCGTCCCAGCTCATGGAGCCGCTGCGCCGCACCGTGCGCGAGGTGTCCACGCGGCTGGGCAAGGACGTGGCGCTGGAGCTGACCGGCGGCGACGTGCGGTTGGACCGGCGCATCCTCGACGCGCTGAAGGACCCGTTGTTGCACCTGGTGCGCAACGCCATCGACCACGGGCTGGAGTCCCCCGAGGAGCGGCGCGCGGCGGGCAAGTCGGAGACGGGGCGCCTGACGGTGCGCGTGGAGCCTCGGGGTGCGCGCATCGGCGTGATTGTGGAGGACGACGGCTACGGCCTGTCACCGGAGCGCGTGCGCGCCACGGCGGTGCGCCGAGGCCTGTTGTCGGAGGAGGAGGCCGCCAAGCTCACCGACGCGCAGGCCGCGCGGCTGGTGTTCCAGCCGGGCTTCTCCACGCGCGAGCAGGTGACGGCGACTTCGGGACGCGGCGTGGGTCTGGACGTGGTGCAGGCCACCGCGGCCCGGCTCCAGGGCTCCGTCGACGTGGAGTTCTGGGCCGGACGGGGCACCCGCTTCACCGTGGACCTGCCGCTGACGCTGGCGTCCGCGCTGGGGCTGCTGGTGCGCACCGGCACGACGGTGTCCGCGATTCCCTCCGACAGCGTGGAGCGCGTGCTGCGCCTGAAGCCCGAGGACGTGGGCACGGTGGCGGGCCGCGTGGTGGCTCGCGTGGACGGCGGGCAGCTCACCTTCCTGCCCCTGGCGGAGGCCATCGGCCTGCCTCGGCTGCCCCTGGCCATTGAGTCCGGGCAGGTGCAGACGGCGGCGCTCGTCGTGGTCGGCGGTGACAAGGTGCTGTACGCCATCGACGAGGTGGTGGGGCAGCAGGAGATTGTCGTGCGCTCCCTGGGCAAACACCTCCAGAGCGTGCGGCACCTGGCCGGCGCCGCGGTGTTGGATGACGGGCGCGTGGTGCCGGTGCTCAACGCGCCGGAGCTGGTGCGCGCGGCCCGGCCGGAGACGCGCTCCACGGGGACGGAGGCGCGGCGGCCGCGCATCCTCGTGTGCGACGACGCGCTCACCACGCGCTTCGCCATGAAGTCGCTGCTCGAAATCGCCGGCTTCCCGGTGGTGACGGCGGCGGATGGCGAGGAGGCGTGGGGCGTCCTGGAGCGCACGCCGTGCCAGCTCGTCGTGAGCGACTGGCAGATGCCACGCCTGGACGGCGTGGGGCTCGCGCGGCGCATCAAGTCGCACCCGACGCTGCACTCCACGCCCATCATCCTCGTCACCTCGCTCGACAGCCCGGAGGACCGGGCGGCGGGACTCGAGGCCGGCGCGGATGGCTACCTCGTCAAGCGCGAGGTGGAGCGCGGCAAGCTGTTGGAGCTGGTGCGGCAACTGCTGCCGACCCGCTGACGCCGCTCAGGGGCTGGACGCTCCTGGCGGCCCCAGCTCCGCGGGGAGCTGGAGGACCCACCGTTGCTCGCCCGGAGCAGGGGCGCGCAGCGTGCCGCCGAGCCGCCGCGTGAGCTCTGCCAACAACGTGAGCGCGCGCTCTCCGGGCGCACCTCCGCCTTGCGTCGAGGCGGCAAGTCGCCAGCAGCCCGTCGCCTCGAGCAGCTCCACTTGAAGCGCCACGGAGGTGGCGCGCGTGGACGCGAGCCCCCGCACCAGGGCGCGCACCCAGGCCTTCAGTTGCGCGGGGCTCGCCTTCACCAGCAACGTCCTGTCCGGTACCGTCAGCGTCACCCGCCAGCGTGAGGCCAGCCGCGTGTCGGGGCCGAAGGCCGTGTGGAGCAGGGGCCGCAGGTCCGTGGTGTTGCCCCGCCCCAGGCGGAAGTCGATGAGGTTCCGCTGGTCCTGGGCGGCGCGCATCATCCGGTCCAGGTAGCGCTGCACCGTCGCGCTCAAGGGGCCCGCGGTGCCCTTCAACATCATGTCCAGGTAGCCCTTGATGACCATCAGCGGCGTTCGCAGGTCATGGGCCGCGAGCGAGCGGCGCTGCTCCCAGCGGACCGCGTTGCGCTCCTGCTCACGTCGCGAAGCCAACAGTCGCGTGTGCCGGGCTTCGGCCGCGGCCTCACGGGCATGCGCGGCGAGCAGGGCGCTCCCGAAGGCGGACAGCCGGGCGAGCACCGCCCCGTCCGAGCGTCCTGTCCGCTCCGGCCAGACCTTCAGGAGTTGTCCTCCTCTCGACGCAGGTCCGGCGACGCCCGTGCCCGCCCTGGCCACACAGGTGCGTCCATCGAAGAGGGCCGCGCCTGACGCCTCCGTCAGCCGGAGCGTCTCCCGCAGCATCAGCTCCATCCCCGCCAGGGCGCCACAGCGCAGCGCGCGCTCGGCCACCGCCGCGAGCGCCTGCTCCACCCCCGCGTCGCCAGTGAGGTCGACGCTCCTCCCACTCCAAGCACCTGCTTGCACGTGCAGAGGTATGGGCACGGCGCGGCCGGGGCGCAACACTGCCCAGGGAGGGCAAAGAAAGGGACGCGTATCGGCAATCCTTTACCCACGGCTACCGCCGAGCCCCCGACTTTTTACTGTCCCGCGGGGCAGGGTGATCGCCCAAACCCGCTCAACTCCTCGCAGGCACCCCTTGGCCGAACCCTTGCTAACGGCCTCTGCGACGGGCGGCGGAAGGGACGAATGGGGACTCTCGATTACTACGCGGCAATCGCAAGACTCGCTCCGGGGGCCCTGGCCCTCAGCGCGATGCGGCGGGTGCAGGGCGTGGCGCGGCAGGCACGATATCGAAGGCGCGAGCGCACCGATGAGGTGGTGCTCCTCCAGGCCTTCGGCGCGGCCCGCGCGGAGGAGCTGGCGGAGCGAGCCCTCGACAATCGAGTGTCGCGAGTCTGGTGTGAGCTGTCTCAGCGCGCCTCCGTGGTGGACGCGCTCGCGGCCATTCCTGGAGCGCGGGAGCGTGCCCGGGCCCGCGCCCAGGCCGCGCTCCGTCAGGAATGGGATGTCTTTGGAACGCGCGTCGCCTTTGGCGAGGGACGCCCGGTGGACTGGTCGCTGGATGCGCTCAGTGGCCACCGCTATCCGCTGGCGCCCGTGGAGCGGATGCCGCTGCACTCGAAGGGGAATGATCCGAAGTACCCCTGGGTGATGGGCCGGCTCGACAGCGTCGTCGCGCTCGCGCAGGGCTATTGGGTGGAGGAGTCACAGGGCGAGCGCGCCCGGCTGGCCTCCGCCTTCGTGATGCAGGTGCTGGACTTCCTCCAGGCCAATCCCGTGGGGCAGGGCGTCCACTGGACGTGCGCCATGGAGGTGGCGCTGCGCGCGGCCAATCTCGCGCAGGCGCTCGTCATGTTCTCCGACGCGGCCGAGGTGCGTCGGCCGGAGTTCCTCGTCCCGGTGCTGGGCGCGCTGGCGGACCACCAGTCCTGGGTGGAGGCACACCTCGAGGACCGGGGCGCGGTGCCCAACAACCACCTCGTCTCCAACTACGTCGGCCTGCTCGTGGTGGGGGTGCTCTTCCCGGAGCTGCCGGGCGCTTCCCACCAGGTGGCGCTGTCGGTGTCGGGCCTGTGCGCGCAGATGTCCGCGCAGGTGCACGTCGAGGGCACGTCCTTCGAGGGCTCCATTCCCTACCACCGGCTGTCGGTGGAGCTGTTCACCCTGGCGCTGCTGGCGGCGCGGGGCGCGGGCGTGCCGCTGGGCACGGCCTACGAGACTCGGCTGCGTCGCATGTTCCACGCCGTGCGCGCGTGGTGCTCGGAGACGGGCCTGGCGCCGCAGGTGGGCGACAACGACTCCGGCCGCGTCTTCCCGCTGCGTGAGCGGGATGACCTGGAGCAGGGCTATCTGGTGGGACTGGGCGCGGCCCTCTTCGGGGACGCGGGCCTGGGCGGAGGCGAGCTGCCGGACGAGGCGGCGTGGCTGCTGGGCCGTCAGGGCCTGGAGCGCCACCGGAAGCTGCCTCCCGCGGCGGCGCCGCTGTCCGTGAGCTTTCCAGAGGGGGGCTTCCACGTGCTGCGCGGAGCGGGCGCCGTCGTCACGGTGAGCGCGGGCAAGCAGGGCCAGCGCGGGGTGGGCGGGCACAGCCACAACGACAAGCTCTCCTTCGAGATGCACCTGGGTGGCCGTCCGCTCATCGTGGACCCGGGCACGGGCTCGTACACGAGAGACCCGGCGATGCGGAACGCGTTCCGTGGCACGGCCGCGCACAACACCGTGCAGGTGGATGGCGTGGAGCAGGCGCCGTTGGATACGGCTCGGCTGTTCGCGCTGCCGGAAGGCGCGAAGGCGCGCGTGGTGGCCTTCCTTCCTGGCGCCACCGTGGACAGGTTGCGGGTCCGTCATGATGGGTACCGCATGCTGCCCGCTCCGGTGGGCATCGAGCGCACGTTCCGGTTGGACCGGCATGAGCGCGCGCTGGCGGGGCGGGACAGCTTCATCGGTACCGGGCAGCACGAAGTCATCGGACGGTTTCATCTTCCCGACGAGCAGGCGCGGCGCATGACGCCGGACGCGCAGGTGCTCGCGAGGGCGCAGCGCGCGGCGGAGGAGCCGCTGGAGTTCGAGCCCGTCGCGGTGGAGCTGGGCCCCGCTGGCGCGCCGCTCGCATGGATTCTGCTGGAGCGAGGTCTGGAGTCGGCACTGGTGGGCTCTCGGTATTCACCCGGCTACGGGCGGGTGGTGCCGGCGATGACGGTGGAGTTCCGGGGGCAGGTGAAGCCTCCGACGAGTTTGAGGTGGGTGGTTGTCTTCAGGTGAGTTTTTGGTCGGGGCGTGACCGTCTTGACGGCACGTCGCATCAGGAGAGGTGAGGACGATGAGGGTGATGGTCGGCAGCCCGCTGTTGGAGCGTATTCGTCGGCGGGAGGCGAAGGTCGGTGTGGTGGGGTTGGGGTACGTCGGTCTTCCTTTGGGTATGGCGTTCGCGGAGGCGGGCTTCCCGGTGCTGGGGCTCGACGTCGACAAGCGCAAACTCGACAAGATTGAGAAGGGCGAGAGCTACATCAAGCACATCCCCAGCGGGCCGCTGGCGGAGCTGACCAGGTCGGGCAAGCTGAAGGCGACCAACGACTTCGCGAAGGCGAAGGACCTGGACTGCGTCATCATCTGCGTGCCCACGCCGCTGACGGCTTCGCGTGAGCCGGACATGAGCTACATCATCCAGACGGGTGAGTCGCTCGCGCCGCACGTGCGCCGGGGGCAGCTCTTCATCCTGGAGTCCACCACCTACCCGGGTACCACCGAGGAGGTGCTCAAGCCGCTGCTCGAGAAGAACGGTCTCAAGGCGGGCGTGGACTTCCACCTGGCCTTCAGCCCCGAGCGCGAGGACCCGGGCAACAAGAACTTCAACACCAAGACGATTCCGAAGATCGTCGGCGGCTACACCCCGGCGTGCTCCGAGGTGGCGGCCGCGCTGTACGGCAGCGCGCTGCAGGAAGTGGTGCCGGTGTCCTCCACGCGCGTGGCGGAGCTCTCCAAGCTGCTGGAGAACATCTACCGCTGCGTGAACATCGCCATGGTCAACGAGATGAAGATGCTCTGCGACCGGATGAACGTGGACGTGTGGGAGGTCATCCAGGCCGCCAGCACCAAGCCCTTCGGCTTCCAGCCGTTCTACCCGGGCCCGGGCCTCGGTGGGCACTGCATCCCCATTGACCCGTTCTACCTGACGTGGAAGGCGCGCGAGTTCGAGTTCCACACCAAGTTCATCGAGCTGGCCGGCGAGGTGAACTGGCAGATGCCGTACTACGTGGTGCAGCGCACCATGGAAGCGCTCAACAACCTCCGCAAGACGCTCAAGGGCGCGCGCGTGCTCTGCCTGGGCGCCGCGTACAAGAAGGACATCGACGACATGCGCGAGAGTCCTTCTCTTCGCATCATGACGTTGCTGGCGGAGAAGGGCGCGGAGCTCAGCTACCACGACCCGTACGTGCCCGAGCTGCACAAGGGCCACGGCTTCAACATGGAGATGAAGTCCGTCCCGCTGGAGCCGGAGAAGCTGGGCGACTACGACGTGGTCATCATCCTCACGGACCACACCAACATCGACTACGCGGCGGTGGTGGCGAATGCGTCGTGCGTGATTGACACTCGCAACGCGACCAAGGGCGTGTCCCTGGGCCGTGAGAAGGTGACCAAGGCGTAAGCGACAAGCAGGGGCCCGGAGGCCGACCCTCCGGGCAGGGGTTCACGACTCCAGGTGTCGGGAGGGGCACCTGGGGTTGTCGGACCTGCTCGTCTTGTGGGGTGGTTTGGGTACAGTGGGGGGCGTGAATTCCCTCACCCGACCCGTTCTCCCCCTGCTGGCGGCTTCGGCCGTGTTGCTGGCGGCGGCGCCCGTGCAGGACTCGCGACTGACGTTGCTCGACGCCATGTCGAGCGAACTGACGCGCAATCAACAACAGCTCAAGCTGCAGAGCCACGAGCCGCCGTACTTCATGAGCTATCAGCTCAAGGACTACGCGCAGGAGGTCGTGGCCGCGCGCTATGGCGCCGTCTTCATGGACGACGGCTACCGCGAGCGTCGGCTCTACGTCGACGCGCGGGTGGGCGACTATGCCTTCGACAGCTCCGTCGAGGAGGGGCTGGAGTTCTCCTTCTCCACGAAGGGCACCAGCTACACCTCGCGCAAGGAAGGCCCGCTGGATGATTCGCCGCTGGCGCTGCGCACCGCGCTGTGGCTCATCACCGACGAGAAGTACAAGTCCGCGCTCTTCCAGTTCTTGAAGAAGAAGGGCGAGGACGTCTACTCGGTGGAGGACCCGAAGCGTCCCGCCTCCTTCACGAAGGAGAAGGCGGCTAGCTACGTCCAGCCGCCGGTGGCGAACCCGTTCAACCGCGAGCGCTGGATAAAGCTGTCGCGCGAGGTCTCCGCGCAGTTCAACGCGCATCCCGAAATCTTCGACTCCGAGGTCCGCGTCACGGCGGACAAGGTGACGCGGCTGTTCGTGTCCACCGAGGGCACGAAGCTGGTGACGGAGGAGACGCTGTACGGGCTCCATGTCACGGCGGTGACGCGGGCGCCGGATGGCCAGCTCCTGGATGACTCGCGGGACTTCTACGCGCCCACGGAGGCGGGGCTTCCGGACGATGCGCGCGTGCGGGCCTCGGCGGAGAAGGTCATCGAGGAGCTGCTCGCGCTGCGGCTGGCGCCCGCCATCGACCCGTACTCGGGGCCCGCCATCCTCGCGCCGGAGGCGTCTGGCGTGCTCTTCCACGAGACGGTGGGGCACCGGCTGGAGGGAGACCGGCAGGACGGGGACAACGAGGGGAAGACCTTCAAGGGGCAGATTGGGAAGCTGGTGCTGCCGGCGTTCCTGTCCATCCACGATGACCCGTCCCAACGTGCACTGGCTGGGGAGCCGCTGAACGGGTACTACCTCTATGACGAAGAGGGCGTGAAGGGGCAGAAGGTGACGCTGGTGGAGAAGGGCGTGCTGCGAAACTACCTGCTGGGCCGGCGTCCGGTGGACGGGTTCCTCACCTCCAACGGGCATGGGCGCAGCCAGGGCACCCTGAAGCCGGTGGCGCGCATGGCGAACCTCATGGTGGAGAGCACCCGGCAGGTGAGCGACGCGAAGCTGAAGCAGATGCTCATCGACGAGGCGAAGCGGCAGGACAAGCCCTATGGCCTCATCATCCGCGACATCACCGGCGGCAACACCAACACGTCCAGCTACGGCTACCAGGCCTTCAAGGGCGTTCCGCGCATGGTGTACCGGGTGGATGTGAAGACGGGGAAGGAGACGCTGGTGCGGGGCGTGGAGATTGTCGGCACGCCGCTGTCGGCGGTGAACCGCATCATGGCCACTGGTGAGAAGCGGGGCATCTTCAACGGCTTCTGCGGCGCGGAGAGCGGCAACGTGCCCGTGTCCACGGTGGCGCCCGCGGCGCTGCTCCAGGAGATCGAGCTCCAGCGCGCGGTGGAGGGCAAGGACCGTCCGCCCATCCTCCCCAGCCCCACGACGCTCCAGGCGTCGCCGGCTCGCGAGAAGCCGTAGTCCGACGATGCGGGGGGCATGGCACAAGGCGCGTCTGGCATCGCCGGGCGGCAGGACGTCGAGCGGCGCGGTGCTCCATCACGGAGCCCGTCTCGCGCGGAGCCTGCTGTCCGCGTGCGGTGTGCTCCTCGATGCAGGAGTTCGCTTCGCGCGGAGCCCGCTGTCCGTGTGCGGTGGCCGCTTCACGTGGAGCGTGCGGTCCGCGTGCGGAGTCCTCCTCATGCTCCTCGGGGCGAGTGTCGCGAGCGCGGAGCCCGTGCCCTCGGGTGAGGCGTGGCTGGAGTGGGTGCACGACGACCGGCTCGGGCCCGGAGGCAACTGGGAGCTCATCTCGGTGGAGGCGACGCTGGATGGTCGCCCCCTGCCGTCGACTTCCGACTCCGGGGAGAAGGGCGCTCCTCGCCATGTGCTGCCGCTCGGCCTGCATTGGCTCGACGTGACGACGGTGTACGAGGGCCGCTCGGACGTCTTCTCGTACGTGGAGGGCTATCGCTTCGTGATGCGAGGGCGCGTCACGCTCGACGCGCGGCCCGGCGATACGGTGCGCATCACCTCCACGGCGTACGAGCGCGACGGTGTCACCGTGCAGTGGCAGCAACGCCCCGTCTTCCTGCTGCTGGGCCAGCCCCAGGAAGCAGTCGTGGGAATCGAGTACGGCTCTGCGGCGAACAGGCCGCTCCCTGAAGACGTGGCGGCGCGGGTCGTCGACGAGGTGCTCGCGGAGGCGCAGCGCCTCTCCCCGGTGCTCCCCACCGCCCTGGCCTCCGTGCCCGCCGCCGCCGAGCCTCCTGGCACCTGCGAGCTGGAGCCCATCTACTTCGCCTTCTTCGACACCCGGCTCTCCGTGGAGGGAGACACCTCGCTGATGCTCGCGGCGGACTGTCTCCGTCAGCGTCCGAGCCTGCGAGTCCGGCTGCGCGGCCACGCGGATGTCCTGGGGCCCGAGTCCATCAACGCATCCCTGGGCCTGGGGCGTGCCCAGTCCGTGGCCGCGAGGCTCGAGGCGCTCGGCGTCGCGGGCACCCGGCTGATGCTGGAGACCCAGGGCGCGGACCAGCCGCCGTGTGACGATGGCACTCCGGGCTGCTTCGCGCGCAGCCGCCGCGTCGAGCTGTTCGCCGAGCCGTCGCCTCCCTGAGTCGCGAGCTTCACTCGAGCCGCGCGGAGCCCACCGTCATCACCATGTCGCGCAGGTGCTGCGCCTCGAAGGGCTTGGCGAGCACCGGGTTGCGAACCTCCTGGAGGAAGCGCTTCGTCTCCGGAGTGAAGGCGCCGCCGCTGATGAAGACGATGCGGTCATGCAGCCCCGGCCAGGTGTCGCGCACGGAGTGGTACACATCCATGCCCGTCACCTCCGGCATCATCAAGTCACAGAGGATGACATCGAAGGCCCTGTCCTGGCCCAACTGCTCCAGCGCCTCGCGGCCATTGGCGACGGTGACCAGCTCGTGCCCGCGCAAGAGCCTCCGCATCAAGTCCAACACGCGGGGCTCATCGTCCACCACCAGCACGCGTCGCCCCACGGATGGGGGACCGACCCGGGGGAGCGGTGGGACGAAGGTGTCGTTCTCGGCACGGGGCAGGAACACCTCCACGGTGGTGCCGTGGCCCACCCTGCTGCTCACGCCGATGCGTCCCCCCAGCGCGGTGATGATGTCGCGGCAGATGGCCAGGCCCATGCCCATGCCCTCGCCCGAGCGGCGCGTGGTGAAGAGCGGGTCGAAGATGCGGGGCATGACCTCCGGAGCGATGCCGCAGCCGGTGTCGGTGACGGAGAGCAGCACCTCACCAGCCTCGGCGCGCAGGGCGACGGTGATGCGGTGCTGGGACGCGTGTCCCTCCGGAATGGCGTGGGCCGCGTTGAGCACCAGGTTGAGCAACACCTGGCCCAGCTTCGTCACCGTGCCGTGCACCCGGGGCACTTCCGTGTCGTAGTCGCGCACGACTTGTGCCCGGTGGCGAAGCTGGTTGGCCGCCATCCGGAGCGTGCTCTCCGTGACGGCCTTGAGGTCCACCACTTCCGTGGCCTCGGCGCTGGGAGCGGAGAGGGACTTCAGGTCCGCGACGATGCGCTGGATTCGCAGCGTGCCCTCCAGGGCCTCGTCGAGGACCTGACGACATTCCACGTCCGAGGCCTCGCTGGGGTCGGGCAGCCGCTCGCGCAGGTACTCGAGGTTGCCCGCCGTGTACGCGAGCGGGTTGTTGATTTCGTGCGCCAGGCCCGCCGCGAGGATGCTCAGGGACTGCGCGCGCTGCTCCCGCTCCTTGTCCTGGAGGAACTGCGCGTCCCGGCGCTTGCGCTCCACGGCGTTGACCAGCACGTGGCCCGTCAGGCGCATCAGGTGCCGCTCCTCCGGCTTCCACTCACGCGGCTGGTCCACGGTGTCGAAGCCCATCCAGCCGATCAACCTTCCGGCCAGCAGCAGCGGCGCGTTGATGAAGGAGCGGATGGAGAGCAGCGTGCAGATGCGACGCTCCTCGGTGGCCTCCAGCGGGAGCCGCGCAGCGTCCGTCACCGTCACCATGCGGCCCGCGCGCAGCTCGTCCAGCGACCAGCGGAAGCCGACCACGGAGCGTCCACGGTGGCTCGCCAGCCCGTGGGGGCGCATGCCCTCCGAGCACCACTCGTAGGCCTCCGACAGGTGCTCGCCGTCGTCGGAGAGCAGGTTGACGTAGCCGCGCTGCGCGTCGATCTGCCGGCCCAGGACTTCCAGCGCGGCGCGGACGCCGGCCCCCAGCTCGTCGGGTGGGAGGTTGAGCAGCTTCTGCGAGGTGTCCGTGAGCAGCGACCAGCTCTTCAGCAGCAGCCCCAGCTCCCCGCGCATCTCCCGCAGGGCGGAGGCTTCCTGACGCAAGGTCGCCAGCGCGCCCTCGGGAAGCCCCGTGGCTCGCGTCACGCTGAGGTGCTCCAGGACATCGGCGGACTGCTGGAGTCGCTCCAACAGTGTCAGCGAGTCCGTTGCCTCGGCGGACAGCCCCGGGCTGTTCCGCTGATGCTCGGCCATCGATTACCCCCTCCCGTCCCCGCACGGCTTTCCCCAACCCGTGGCGTGGATTTCAGCTCGGCCGAAATTCTGCCACCAGTTTGTTCCCTGCATCCAGTGTGCAGTTTTGAAAAGTGCAACCAGGCGACAGGTGGTGGCGATGACTCAGGGCGAGGTGGGGGGAGGAATGTCCAGAGGCCCTGGAGTGGGAGGTGGCGCGAGGCGGAGCTGCCGGCCGCCCTTGAAGCCGCGCCACTGGATGTAGCGGCGGAAGTCCTGGAGGAAGACGTCGGGGGAGAGGCCCACGGCCCGGGTGAAGGCCTCGGGGAAGTCAGGCCCCTGGCTCATGGCGTGGAGGACGCCCCGCACCACGGGCTCGCCGTAGCGACGGGCCAGGAAGGTGAAGGCGTGGTGGGCGGCGCCGTAGACGATGTCGCTCTCGCGTCGGTAGAGCGTGTCGGCCTGGGCCAGCGGATCCGCGCGGGGATGGGTGCTCCAGTAGAGGGCCAGGTCTTCGAGCGAGGACACGCGGTAGCCCTGCTCGGCGGTGTACGAGGCCATTCCCTCGCGGAACCACAGGGGGATGCGCTTGCGCGTCCAGCCCAGCCGGTCCGAGGCCACCTGGTACATCAGGCTGTGGGTGAGCTCGTGCAGCAGCAGCTCGTCCACCTGGGCCTGGGTTGCGCCCAGCAGCGTCCACGTGCGGGGGCTCTGGAGTTCAATCTGCTCGTAGCGGGCCCAGGCGCGCAGGAAGTCATGGTCCGGGCGGTTGGCGGCGCGCTCCAGGGCGGCGTGGTTGGGGTGGATGATGATGGCGACGGAGTCGTCGAAGGTGCCCCAGCGGGCCATGCGCGGCAGGGCTCGCTCGACGGCGAGGCGGACCTGGTCGGCGGCGTCGGAGTCCCGGGCCTGGAACTCCAGGGTGATGCGCGCTCCGCTGGCGGTCGGCGTGCCGGGCTTGAGCAGGGCCTCGGGCGAGACGTCCAGGGTGGTCCGTCGCGGCGCGGAGCAGCCGGCGAGCAACCCCAGCAGCAGCAGGGCCAGGGCGTGGCCGAGGCTCCCCTGTCTTCGCATCCATCCCCTCGTCACGAGCCTCACTCCACCCCGAGCCAGCGCACCACCGCGCGCCCCACGTCCGCGACGGTGGTGAAGCCGTCGACGTCCGGCGCGGGTGGCCCGAAGTAGAGCACGGGGACGCGGTGCAGGGTGTGTCCACGCGTGGACAGGTCCTCGACGTTGCCGTGGTCGCTGCACACCAGCACCCGGGCGTCGGCGGGGCGGTGGGCCACCACGGCGCGCAGGAAGGCGTCGAAGGTGTCCAGCGCCGCATGGGCCGCGACGAAGTCCTGCGCGTGTCCGGCCTCGTCCGCGAGGTAGTGCTCGAAGAAGGTGAAGTCCGCGCCGGAGGCCACGCGCCAGAAGATGTCGGCGGCCTCCTCGGGCGTGCGCTCGGGGGCGGGCAGGCCGTAGGCGCGTGCGTTGGCGCCGGTGATGTCCGGCGTGAGGCCATCTCCGGCGCGGGCGTCCTCCAGCGTGCGCAGGGGCACGGGGCCCGCGGCGAAGGCCAGCTTGGAGGCGGAGGGCTTCATGCGGCGCCGGGCCTCGGGCGTCGGGACGAACTCCGGGGGCAGGGTGGTGGGGCGCCGGGGGACGCCGAGCGCGTCCAGGTAGGGCGCGGGGTAGGCGTTGGCGAAGGTGGCGGTGCGGCCGGCCGCGAGCAGGCGCTTGACGATGGAGCGGTCCGCGAGGAGCGCGCGCAAGGGGGCGTTGGGGTAGCCCAGCACGTGCTGGCCGATGAGGGCGGGGGCCGGGTCTCCGGTGAGGATGGCCGTCTGGTTCGAGGCGGACTGAGGCCTTCCGGACACGCCGAACGTCGTGTCCACGGGGATGCAGCGTCCTCCGTCCGGGAGGGTGGGGCCCGGGGCGTCCTGGAAACAGGAAAGCAGGTGTTCGCGGTGGGCGAGCGGGTTGATGGCCGGGTCCTTCCGGCCGATGCCCACACCATCGATGAACAGGAGCGCGACGCGCACGGCTCGCGACTGTATCCTCGAAACAGAACGCATGGCCCTCCACGGCGACCTCTTCAGCTATCCGCTTCCCGAGTTCCTTCAATGGTTGGACAGCTCCCGCAAGACGGGGACGCTCCAGCTCTCCTGGGAGGCCGGAGAGCGCAAGCTCTTCCTCCTCTCCGGCCAGGTCGGGGCCACGGCCTCCGAGGGCCTGCGCGGGAGGGTGGCCCGGCTCCTGGCGCTGGCGAAGCTCGCCTCGGGGGCCAAGGTGCTCGCGGCCTTCGATGAGCTCTCACGCACGCCGGACGTGGACGCCGCCTTCGACGTGCACGGCCTCCAGGCGCGGTGGATTCGAGATTTGGGCCGCGAGGAGCTGTTCGCGGCGATGACGGACCTGACGATTGCGGGCCGTGGGACGTTCCACTGGACGGAGGACGCGGACCGCTCGGGCGAGGACTGGGTGCCGTCCGACATGAGCATCCGCGAGCTGCTGTTCGAGTCGCTGCGCTGGGTGGATGAGCAGCCGGACGTGGAGAAGGCGCTGCCCATCGACGCGCTCAGCGTCCGCGCGTTGACGCCGCCCAGCCCGAGCCAGCCGCTGATGCATCGAATCATCCTGGGGCTGTGCGCGACGCCGCAGAACCTGGGACGCCTGCGGCTGTCGATGGGCGTGTCCCGCTCGTCGGTGACGCGGCGGGTGTACGAGTTGCTCCGCGCGAAGCTGGTGGAGGTGGAGGGCGCGCCGCAGGTGGAGGCGGATCCGGTGGCGGAGATGCTGGAGAAGGGCGCGGTGCTGATGCGCGAGGGCCAGTTCGACGCGGCGGGCATCGTCTGCGCGTCCCTGCTGGCGAGCGACCCCGCGGACCGGCGCGTGCGCGAGTTCGCGCGACTGGTGCAGCGCGAGCACGTGGCGGCGCTCTATTCCGACATGCCGCCGCTGCTGGTTCCCCAGGTGATTCACGACCCGCAGGGCATGTCGCTGCTCAAGCCCGAAGAGCGGCAGATCGCGGGCCTCGTGAGCGGGACGTGGGACGTGTCCACCATCGTCCTGGCGAGCCCCGCGCGTGAGCTGGAGACGCTCAAGACGCTCGCGAAGCTGCACCGCATGGGCTTGTTGCAGCTCACCGCGCCGCGCTGACCGAGGCCTCCGGTCTGGCTCGGCGTGGACCGCTGAGCCTGGCGCGGCTCTCCACGTGGACCGCTGGGCCCGGCTCGTACAGAGCCCGGTCTGGCTCCGCGCGGACCTCGGTGCCCCAGTCGGCTCGCGCCCCGTGCGAAGTGCCGGGGCGCTCGGCGATGCGAGTTACTCCGAGGCGGGCAGGCCCACCGCGTTGAGGCGGACGAAGGTCTGCATCAGCACGTAGAGGGCGAAGGCCGCGTCATCCACGCGCAGGTGCTGCTGGGTGGCCAGGCCCTGGATGCGAAGCAGGTCCGCCCCATCCACGCGGAGCAGGAACGCCTGCTGCGCCAGCGTGCCCTCACCCGCGAAGGCCAGCGAGCGCCGGATGGCGTCCGTGCAGGCGGTGACGCAGGTGGAGTAGTTGCCCGCCATGAACGCGGCCTCGGCGGCGCGCGCGTGGTCGAACAGGTCTCCCGGCGCCAGCGCGCTCACCGCGCCCAGCAGCTTGGCGGAGGCCGCCTGCGAGACAGGGGCGATGGGCGGAGGCGGTGCGGCCACCACGGGCTCCACCCGAGGCGGGGGAGCGATGGCGGGGAACGAGCCCGAGGGACGGTGGGGCACCGGCGTCGGCATCATCGCCACGGCGGGACCATGGCCCGAGGGCGCGGCCACGTGCTGTGAAGGCTGCTGCCGGTGCTGGAGGTGCTGGGCGAGCTGCGCCTCCAGGCCCGCGGGCTGCGTGCCACCGACGGGGGCCACCGGACGCGGCGGCGGGACGATGCGCTTGGCGCGCAGGTCCTTGATGACCAGCCGGGTGATGGCCTTGAGCGTGTCGAGCACCCCGCGCCCGTTGGTGGCGGCGGTCTCGAAGTCGGGCACGCCGCGCGGGTTGAGCTCCAGGCGGAGCTGCTCCACGGGCAGCACGTTCTCCAGGTCCCGCTTGTTCCACTGCATCACCAGTGGGAAGCGGTCCAGGCGGATGCCGTGCTCGAAGAGGTTCTCCTCCAGGTTCGCCAGCGACTCGCGGTTGGCGTCCATGGCGTCCGGCTGCGAGTCCGCCACGAAGACGACGCCGTCGGCGCCCTGGAGCACCAGCTTCCGCGTCGCGTTGTAGAAGACCTGGCCCGGCACGGTGTACAGCGCCAGCCGCACCGAGCAGTCGCCGACGCGCTCCACCTTCACGGGGAGGAAGTCGAAGAAGAGTGTCCGGTCGCCTTCGGTGGCGATGGACATCATCTCGCCTCGATGCGCGGGCCGGACGGTTTCGTAGATTTTCCGCAGCGAGGTCGTCTTGCCGGACAAGCCAGGTCCGTAAAAGACGATTTTGGCGGCCACCTCGCGGGCCATCAGGTTCACGCTGCTCACGGTGTCAGCTTTCCTAGAACGACTCGACGCTTCGCGCCAGTCGCGGACGGGACATTCGCTGGGGTTCCCACGAGGTATTCGGCCGCCAGCAACGCGAACAGGGCCGCTTCCTTCGCCCCTTCCGGGAAACCCAGGGTATCAAGCCGGCGGACGGGAAGGGGGGCCAGCCTTGCCTCCAGTCGCTCCATCAGCCGGGGATTCCGGGTGCCGCCCCCCGAGGCGTACATCGCCTCCAGACCTGGAGTGCGTGGAAGGACCCACGTCTCGTACGCGCGCGCGGTGCTCTCCACGGTGAACTCCAGCGTGGTGGCCACCAAATCATGAGGGCGCGCCGAGTAGCCGGCCCACAGCCGGTCCACCAGCACGTCGCCATAGCGCTCGCGCCCGGTGCTCTTGGGCGGAGGCTGCGACAGGAACGTGTCCGAGAGCAGCTCCGTCAGCAGCTCCGGAATCACCTGGCCCTGTCGCGACAGGGTTCCATCCCAGTCACAGGCGAGGCGGCCCTGGGTGACGCGACGCGCCAGCCCATCCATCACCATGTTGCCGGGCCCGGTGTCGAACGCGAAGGTGTCATCCAGGCGCGCGCTGACGACCGACACGTTGGCGATGCCGCCGATGTTCTGCAGGGCGCGAGGGGCGTCGGCGCTCCGGAAGGCCACCCAGTCGAAGTAGGGCACCAGCGGCGCGCCGTGGCCTCCGGCGGCCATGTCCCGGGTGCGGAAGTCGCTGACGACGGGCAGGCCCGTGCGCTCGGCGATGACGGAGGGCTCTCCAATCTGGAGGGTGGACGGGAAGTCCGTGGTGCCGGGAGGCAGGTGCGCCATCGTCTGCCCATGCGAGCCGATGGCGCTCACGTCCGAGGGCGTGAGCCCCGCCCGCTCAATCGCCTGGAGCGCGGCGCGGGCGAAGTACTCCGCCAGCTCGAAGTCGAGCTGGCTCAGCGAGCGGGCGTCCTGGGGCCCGAGCATCCGGATCACCAGCTCCGGCGGGAAGGGCGTGGAGACATGGGACAGCAGGCGCAGCCGGGCGCTGCCCCCGGTGCCCGTCACCTCGCAGAGGGCGGCCTCCACCGCGTCCGCGCTGGTGCCGGACAGCAGCCCGACGCACAGGCGCGGGCGCTGGGAGTCGGAGAGGGGCGGTTGGAGGCGCATGCCTCCAAGTCTAAGGCTCGCCCCCCACGCTCCGCCGTCAGCGGCCGGGCGAGCGAGGGCTCCGTGCGTGCGCGCCCTTACGTCCCGAGGGGCCGAGCGCACGCAAGCCGTTCTCCTGGAGACGCTTCCGGGCGCCCCGGGCCTCCAGCCCGGTGAAGTGCATGGCCACGGCCACCTTCACCTCGCCACCGGCCGCTTCCAGGAGGAGCGAGGCCTCCTTGGCGGGCAGCTCCGTCAGCTCCGCCACCATGCGCGCGGCGCGGGCCCTCAGCTTCGCGTTGACGGGGCGCACGTCCACCATGCGGCCCCGGTACACCTTGCCCAGCGCCACGAAGGCCGCGGTGGTGATGGCGTTGAGGATCAGCTTCGTGGCCGTGCCGGCCTTCAGCCGCGTCGAGCCGGCCACCAGCTCCGGCCCCGTGCGCGCCAGCACCAGCGTGTCCACGTCCGCGCGAGTCCCGGGCCTGTTGCAGCACACCAGCACCGTGTGCGCCCCTCGCCGCTTCGCCTCGCGCAGCGCGCCCCGGACATAGGGCGTGGAGGCGCTGGCGGAGATGCCGCACACGACGTCGAGAGGCCCCGCGTCGAAGGCGCGCACGTCGGAGGCACCCGCGGCGGCGTCGTCCTCGGCGCCTTCCACGGCGCGAGTCAGCGCCCGGCGTCCACCGGCGATGCGAGCCTGGACCTGGGAAGGGGCACTGCCGAACGTAGGAGGACACTCGCTGGCGTCGAGCACGCCCAGACGCCCACTGGTGCCGGCACCTACGTAGAGAAACCTGCCGCCGGCCCGCAACGCATTCGCCATGGCCGTCGCTGCCTGGGTGACAGCGGGCAACGCGGAGCGAACCGCACGGACGGCGACGACGTCCTCATCATGTAACCGGCGGACGACCGACCCGATGGAGCGTAGATCGAGGTCGTCCGCGCGGGGGTGAAGCCGCTCGGTGGGAGGGAGTTTCGTTGATGAAGCGCGTGAGGACCCCGCCCCCGAGCGCATTACTTCAAGCCGCCTTCGTCACCTTGCCCGCTTTGATGCAGCGGGTGCAGGCGAGAACGCGCTCCGTGCGGCCCTCGACGCTGGCCCGGACCTTCTGCAGGTTCGGGAGGGTTCGCTTCTTGGTCTTGTTGTTCGCGTGGCTGACGTTGTTGCCGACGAGCGGACGCTTGCCACAGATGTCACACTTCCACGCCATGACCTCTAACTCCTTGAAAACTGGGGCGTTGGACGCCTGCCGATAAAGAGCGGCGGAACCTGCCAGAACTCCGCTTGGAAATCCAGCCTTTCAGCCGTTTGGATCAGCCCTTCAGCGGATCCTTCTTCTTCAACATGTCTTGAACCAGGCGTGCGGCCCGCACTCCGGCGAGCAGCTCGCCCTCCAATCCGAGGCCGGGAAGCACCTCGCGGCCCGCGAGCAGCAGGTTCTTCACCGGGGTTCGCTGACTCAAGCCGGTGACGCCCAGCACCGCCGACGACTCGAAGCTGTAGAGCGGGTGCGGCATCAGCCGCGTGCCGCGCGAGCCGCTGGCGTCGAGGTAGGGCACGGAGCGCAAGAGCCGGTGCTGCGCGGTGAAGGGCATCACCGCGTCCAGCTGCGCGTCGATGCGGGTGGCCAGGGCCTGCAGGTGCTCTTCGCCCAGCTCCCGCGCGGACGCGGGGATGAAGACGCCAGCGCACACGACGCGCAGGGCCTCCGTGTCCTTGCTCTCCTTGCCACTGGAGGCCGAGGGGCGCGCGGGGTGGAGCTGGAGCAGCATGGCGCCCAGCTCCGCGTCCTGCGTGTCCACGAGCGTCAGCTCGCCCAGGCCCCGGGGAAGCGCCGACTCCGGCACCACCCAGTTGACGGTGAAGAGGATGGACTTCGTGGTGGACTGGTCCAGGTGCTCCAGCAGTCCCCGGTGGTGCTTCTTGTCCGTCACCAGCCGCCGCAGCGCGCCGGAGTCGGTGGCGGCCACCATGCAGGCCGCGCGGTAGAGCGTGTCCGAGCGCACCAGCTTCACGCCCGCGAACTTGTTGCCGTCGAAGGACAGCTCCTCGACGATGAAGCCGGTGGGGCTGTCTCGCCCGAGCACGTCGCCGCCCAGCTCCGTCAGCCGCCGGGTGAGCATCTCGCGCAGGCCGTCGTGGCCGCCGGTGAAATAGGAGGGCGCCGCCAGCACCTGGGACAAGGTCCGGGTGAGGGCGAGCGGCGACTCCGGCTTCTCCAGGTGGTTGATGAAGGGGCGCAGCCCGCGCACCAGGGCGGCGGCGGGGGCGTCCGAGGCCAGCCGGGGCGGGGTCTCCAGTCCGGGGTGGGCCTTGATGAGCTTCTTGAGTCCCCAGCCCTCGAAGAAGCCGTCGGGAGGCAGGGCGGGGTTGGCCTTGAAGAAGGCGTCGCTCGCCTCATGCTGCGCGGTGGTGCCGGCCAGCGCGCCCAGCAGCGCCTCGCCTTCTTCGCCCAGCTCGCGCGTCACCTCGGCCTTGCGGCGGGCGGCGTCGGAGTGCAGGTCCATGCGGTTTCGCGGCAGGACGAGCTGCAGCTCGGGCGAGTGGGGGCGCAGCGCGCGCTGCACGGTGGTGGTGAGGCCCAGCTCGGTGAGGGCCTCCTCCACGGCGGGCATGGCCTTGAGGGGCGGCGCGACGAAGGGCGCGTAGGGGAGCACGTAGCCGCCGTGCTCGTAACCCGGGCCCATGCCGTCGTGCTCCACCAGCAGGACGCGGTGGCTGCGCTTGGCGAGCAACGCGGCCGCGAGCGCACCGCCGAGCTGACTGCCCAGCACGATGACGTCATACACGTGCCGGGATGGACCCGAGGGAAGCTTGAGTTTGGCGGCGGACGTCATGAGGCTGGCAACACTACACAACGTCCCCCGCCGCTGGCTCCCTTTTGGCGCGCCGTGAAGGCCGATGGGGGCGGAGTGCCCTTGGCCCCGGGCTCAGCTCCCCACGCCGAAGAGGCGGGACTCCAGCTCGGGCGGCAGGGTGGTGAAGTCCGGGAGCGTCCAGAGGGCGCCGGCCTGGCGGAGCTGAATCTCGGAGGTCGTGGTGGTGAGGCCCACCACGGGCATCCCGGCGTCGCGCGCGGACATGACGCCGAGGATGGCGTCCTCGAAGGCCAGGCACTGGGAGGGCTCGACGCCGAGGCCCTGGGCGGCCGCGAGGAAGATGTCCGGGAAGGGCTTGCCTCGGGAGACCTCCTCGGCGCCGACGATGCGGTGGAAGACGGGGCGCAGGCCCAGGCCGTCGAGCACCAGCTCCCGGTTGCCCTGGGGCGCGGCGGTGGCGATGGCCATGGGAATGCCGGCGGCGCGCAGGCGGGAGATGAGGGCCTCGGCGCCCCGGTGCAGCCGCAGGTGGGGCCGGTAGAGGGTGCGGTAGTGGTTCTCCTTCTCGTCAGCGAGCCGCTCCAGCTCATCCGGGGCGAGCGCGCGCCCGAGCAGCTCCGGGAGGATTTCTTCGTTCTTCTTGCCGGCGAAGCGGGTCTGGAAGTCGTCGGCGGTGAGGGACAGGCCGAGCTTGCGCGCGAGCGCCACCCAGGCCTGGTTATGGAACACCATGTTGTCGACGAGGGTACCGTCCATGTCGAACACGGCGGCGCGCAGGGGCGTGTCGGAAGGTGTCATGGTTTCCCACCCATAGCGCGACCGCGAGGGGGGGGCCACGAAACGCGCGCGGCTGGCGGTCATGACTGATATTCGGGGCTCCACATGAGTGATGGCGTGCAGATGGAGACGCGTGGGGCGGTGGGCGTGGTCACGCTGAACCGTCCGAAGGCGCTGAACGCGCTGAACCTGGAGATGTGCCGACAACTGCATCCCCAGTTGGATGCGTGGGCGGCGGACCCGGCGGTGAAGGCCGTGGTCATCCGGGGCGCTGGTGGCAAGGCCTTCTGCGCGGGAGGCGACGTGCGCGCGGTGGCGGCCTCCGTGGCCGAATCCCCCCGAAGCGAGCAGGAGCGGGTGTCTCGCGAGTTCTTCCGCGCCGAGTACGCGCTGAACCACCGCATCCACCACTTCGGCAAGCCGTACGTGTCGCTGGTGGACGGGGTCTGCATGGGCGGTGGCGTGGGGCTCTCCATCCACGGGGCGTACCGTGTGGTGACGGAGAAGCTGGTGCTGGCGATGCCGGAGACCGCGCTGGGGTTGTTCCCGGACGTGGGGGGCGGCTGGTTCCTGCCGCGCTTCCCAGGCGAGTCGGGGACGTACCTGGGGCTGACGGGGGCCCGGTGTAGCGCGGCGGACGCGATGTGGCTCGGCTACGGGACGCACCACGTGGAGTCGGCGCGGCTGGACTCCGTGTTGGAGGCGCTGGTGGGGGCGGAGTGGGGGACGGGGCCGGCGGGCTCGGTGGTGGAGCGGATCCTGGCGGGCTTCCACGCGGACGCGGGGACGTCGGTGCTGGCCACGCAGCACGCGGCGATGGACCGCTGCTTCGCGGCGGAGCGGGTGGAGGACATCCAGCAGGCGCTGGAGGCGGAGGGCACGGCGTGGGCCCAGCAGACGTGGGCGACGCTGGTGCACATGTGTCCGACGAGCCTCAAGGTGTCGCTGCGGCAGCTCCGGATGGGGCGCACGCGGGACTACGACGAGATGGTTGCGGTGGAGTACCGGCTGAGCCAGTCGATGACGGCGCGAGCGGACTTCCGCGAGGGCATCCGCGCGGTGCTGGTGGACAAGGACAACAAGCCGCGCTGGCACCCGGGCACGCTGGGCGACGTCACGGAGGCGGACGTGGAGGCGTGCTTCGCGCCCCGGGACGGTGACGAGCTCGTGCTGACTCGGAGCTGAGCGCTCAAGCCGAGTCGGAGGGGCTCTTCAGGGCGCGCTTCAAGCTGTCGATGCAGACCTCGGGGGCCTCCTCGTGGGGCCAGTGGCCCGCGTCGGGGAGGGTGTCCACGGTGGCGTGAGGCCAGGCTTTCCGGAACCTCTCCAGGACCACGGGTGGGAAGGCGGCGTCGCGCAGGCCCCAGATGAAGTGGATGGGGGTCTTCGCGAGTCGCTCGCGGCGCTCCCAGAGCGACTGGAAGAAGGGCGTGGACGCGCTGAGGCTCTTCGCGAGGGCCCAGAGCACGCGCTCGCGAGAGTCGGGGTCGGGGAACATGAAGGTGTACTGGTTCCACATCTTTTCGGGACGTGGGCCCTTGCCCCAGGCCGACTTCGCGATGATGAACGAGAGGTTCAAGTTCCGGTACAGCCAGCGGAAGAGCCAGCCTCCCGCCATGCGCGCGGCCCTGGCGAGTGAGGGCTCGTCGACGAAGGGCCAGGCGATGGTGTTGATGAGCACCACGCGCTCGACGCGCTCCGGATGGGAGAGCGCGAAGTCGAGCGAGATGGGCCCGCCGAAGTCGTGGGCCACCAGGGTGAAGCGGGGCAGCTTCAACGCCTCGATGACCGCGGCGAAGCGGCGCGCGTGGGCCTCGGGCGAGTAGTCCGCGTCCGGAGGCCGGGGCGACAGGCCGAAGCCCAGGTGGTCCACCGCGATGCACCGGTGGGTGGCCGAGAAGGCGCGGATGAGCGCGCGCCATTCGAAGGACCAGGTGGGCGTCCCATGCACGAAGACGATGGGCGGACCGCTGCCTTCGTCCACCACCGACAGCCCCGCCACCTCACGCACGTTGAAGGGAAATGCCTCTCGGTCGACCCAGGCGGGAACTTGCATGGGGGGATAGTCAATGGTTCTTGACCAATAAAGTCAAGTAGACTTGACTGATGAAGAAGAAGGACGCGCTCGAGGACGTGAAGAGGCTTCAGGCCAGCAGCCTGGGTTACGTGCTCATCCGGTGTGGGCAGGTGTTCAACGAGCTGGGGATGCGGGCGGTCAACAGCGAGGCCGGCTGGCCGACGATGCGCGAGGTCCACGCGCGGCTCCTGCCGTATCTGGAGAATCCAGAGGGCGTGCGCATCACGGAGCTCGCGCGCAGCCTCGGGGTGACGAAGCAGGCGGTGCAGCCGGTCATCGCGGAGCTCGCGGAGTTCGGTGCGGTGCGGATCGAGCCGGACCCCGATGATGCCCGTGCTCGCAGGGTGCTCCTGACGGAGAAGGGCATCGCGGCCATGCGGCATGGGACGACGAAGCTGGTGGAAATCGACCGGCGCGTGGCCAGGCGCCTGGGCGCGGATGAGACTCGGGAGCTGCACGGCTTGATGACCCGGCTGCTCGAAGTGCTCAAGGCGCTGGACTGACGCGAACGGGTCTCGCTGGAGGACGTCCACGACGCTCCGTCGAGAGGGCGCCGCGTCTGTCCTTGACGCGGCTGGCTACAGCTCCTCGTCGCTGATGACGGTGATGTCCTCGGAGCGCAGCAGGGCGGTGGTGATGCCTTCGCCCGGGCGCAGGACTCCGGCTTCGTAGACGCGCTGGCTGCCGCAGGAGGGGCTCTTCTCCTTGAGCAAGGCGACCGTCACCTCGAAGCGCCGCGCGGCCTCAAGCGCGAGGAGGGCTCCGCGCTGGAAGTCCTCGGTGCGGTCCGTGCGGGCCTCTCGCTCCAGCGCTCGCGCCTTGCCTGCCCAGACGTCGACGCCCGTTCCACCACACAGGTCCACGGGGGGCCGGGGAATGGGGAGTCCCGAGCCGACCTCCGGGCAGATGGGCACCACGGCCTTGCCCGTGAGGGCCGCGAGCACGCGCTCCGAGCGCTGAGCGCGTCCGTCGTAGCGGCAGGCTTCGCCCAGGAGGCACGCGCTCACCAACACCACGGGCGCCTCGCGAAGGGCGGCGCGGCGTGTTTCCTGGGACGGCGTCTCCCGCGCGCGTGCGTGGCAGCCGCCGGGGTCAGGGGAGGCCAGGGGGCGCGTGGCCATGCCGTCAGCGTCCGTCACCCGAGAGTCCGCTTCCGTACTCACCTGGGGCGGACCGTCAGCGGCGCCGTCAGGAGAGGATGCGAGGCCTGTCCCGACCCGCACGTCCTCGCGAGTCACTTCGCGGCCCCGGGACTGCGCAGCGCCAATTCTCCCGCCGTCGCCACCGCCGCCACTCGAGTACGCATCCCGTCCATCGCGACCTGCCCGGTGACAGCGAGCCGCACGGCCAACGGATAGAGCCGGTGCTCCTCGACGAGGATGCGCGCGCTCAGGCTCTGCTCATCGTCATCCGGCAGCACCGGCACGGCGGCCTGTCCGATGATGGGCCCGGTGTCCGTGCCCGCATCCACGAAGTGCACCGTGCACCCGGCCACCTTCACGCCGCGCTCCAGGGCCTGCCGCTGCGCATGCAGCCCCGGGAACGACGGCAGCAGGGAAGGGTGGACGTTCAGCACCTTGCCCGCGAAGCGCCCCAGGAAGTCCGCGCTGAGCAGCCGCATGAACCCCGCCAGGCACACCCACTCCACACCCGCCGCGCGCAGCGTCTCCAACAGCGCCGCCTCGAACTCCGCCTTCGACGCGTGGGCCTTGTGGTCCACCACGATGGCGGGGACCCCCGCCGCGCGAGCCCGCTCGAGCGCGTAGGCGGTGGGCACGTTCGACACCACGCAGGCCACCTCGGCCGGGAAGTCCTCCCTCGCGCACGCGTCGAGCAGCGCCTGGAGATTGCTCCCGCTGCCGCTGACGAGCACGCCCAGTCGGACCCGCCGTCCGCTCATGGCTCGATGACCGCCGTGGCCTCGCCCTGGCCCGCCTCCACGCGGCCCACCTCGCTGGCCTCCACGCCCCGAGCGCGCAGCACCTCCAGCGCCTTCGCGACGTCCTCCGGCGCCACCACGACGATGAGGCCCAGGCCCATGTTGAACGTGCTGAACATCTCGTCGCGGGCCACGCTGCCCAGCTTCGCGATGAGGTCGAAGATGGGCGGCTTCACCCAGGACTTCTCGCTCAGCACCGCGCGCGTCCCATCCGGCAGGCACCGGGGCAGGTTGCCCGGAATCCCGCTGCCGGTGATGTGCGCCATGCCCTTCACCTTCACCGCCGCCAGCAGCGCCAGCGCGTCCTTCACATAGATGCGCGTGGGCTCCAGCAGCGCGTCACCCAGCGAGCGCCCCAGGCCCTCGGGCGTCGCGTCCAGCGCGAGCTTCGAGTCCTCCAGGAGCACCTTGCGCGCCAGCGAGTACCCGTTGCTGTGCAGCCCCGAGGACGTCAGCCCGATGAGCGCGTCGCCCGGCTTCACGCTCTTGCCATCGATGATGGCCGACCGCTCCACCACGCCGACGCAGAAGCCCGCCAGGTCGTACTCGCCCCGCGCGTAGAAGCCCGGCATCTCCGCCGTCTCTCCGCCCAGGAGCGCGCACCCGGCCTGCTCGCAGCCCAGGGCGATGCCCTTGACGACCTCGGCCGCCGCGTCCACCTCCAGGCGCCCGGTGGCGAAGTAGTCCAGGAAGAACAGCGGCTCCGCGCCACAGGTGAGGATGTCGTTCACCGACATGGCGACCAGGTCGATGCCCACCGTGCCGTGCCGGCCCGCGGAGAAGGCCACCTTCAGCTTGGTGCCCACCCCGTCCGTGCCCGCCACCAGCACCGGCTCCCGGTACTTGCCCGGCGGCAGGGCGAACAGCCCACCGAAACCGCCGACGCCGGCCACCACCTCCGGACGCATCGTCCGCGCGGCGTAGGGCTTGATTCGGTCGACGAAGGCGTCGCCGGCCTCGATATCCACTCCGGACTGCTTGTAGGTCGTTCCCACGGGCGGCCTTCTATCGGCCGGCGCGCCCGTTGTCTCGGCCAGCGAAAAGAGGGTGTCGGGTTTGAGGCGCGGACGCCTGCACACACTCGCTGTCCCACTGATCCGCACAACAGGGAATTTGACCGGGGGTGGTGGGGCTGATTGACTCCTCGCAGGATGGGCGCCGAGGAAACCCTCTTTCAACGTTTCGGCAAGGAATTCTCTAAGGGCACCGAGCTCTTCCGCGAGGGAGAGGCCGGCCGGGAGATGTACGTCATCCAGGCGGGCAAGGTCTCCATCACCAAGCGCGTGCGCGACGTGGAGAAGGTCCTCGCCGTGCTGGGCGCCGGAGAATTCTTCGGGGAGATGGCCATCATCTCCAACAAGCCCCGCAACGCGTCAGCGGTCGTCAACGAGGACGCTCGCCTGCTGGTCATCGACCCCAAGACGTTCGAGGCGATGATCCGCGGCAACGCCGAGATTGCCGTCCGGATGATCAAGACGCTGGCCGGGCGCCTCTCCGAGGCCGACGCTCAAATCGAGAACCTGCTCCACAATGATCCGGCCAGCCGGGTCGTCCACCAGCTCATCCTGATGTCCCAGACCCGGAGTCGTCCGTCCGAAGAGGGCACCGAGGTCGATTTCGTGGTCCGCGACATGCCCCGCCAGATTGGCGTGGGCGAGCCCGCGGTGCGCAACGTGCTGGACCGGATGATCCGGGCCGGCCTCATCTCACGCAGTGGTGACAGAGTGACCGTGTATGACACGGCCAAACTCCACGACTTCCTCCAATACCTGGAGATGAAGTGGAAGTTCGGAGACCTCTAGGTGAAGCTCCGAGTCCTCGGCTGCCACGGTGGCGAGCTACCCACGTGCAAGAGCACGTGTTTTCTCGTCGATGACGTGCTGGCGCTCGATGCGGGCGCACTGACGGGGACGCTCTCGTTGGAGGAGCTGTGTCGGGTGGACCACGTGCTCGTGGGCCACAGTCACTTCGACCATGTGAAGGACCTGCCGCTGATGGCGGACCTCGTGATTGGTCGCCGCGACAAGCCCGTCACCATCCACGCGTCTCGCGAGTGCGCCAAGGCCCTGCGCGACAACATGTTCAACAACGCGCTCTGGCCGGACTTCACCCGCATCCCGACCAAGGGCAACCCCGTCCTGCGCATCAAGACGTTCCGCGCCGGCGGCACCTTCGAGGTGGGGCCGTACACCGTGCGCAGCGTGCCGGTGAGCCACCCGGTGGAGTCCTGCGGCTTCATCATCTCCAACGGGAAGACGTCGCTCGCCATGAGCGGCGACACCGGGCCCACCGACAAGCTCTGGAAGGCCCTCAACGAGACGCGCAACCTCAAGGCGCTCCTGTTGGAGACGTCCTTCCCCAACGCGCTCCAGTCGCTGGCCGACATCTCCGGCCACCTCACGCCCCACACCCTGGGCCTGGAGCTTCAGAAGTTCGAGCGCAACGGGGCCTCCGTCATGCTCTACCACCTCAAGCCGGCCTTCGTGGCCCAGCTCAAGAAGGAGCTGGCGAGCATGCCGGTGGAGGTCCTGGAGCTGAACGACACCTTCGAGCTGTAGGCCGGCCCTTCTCGCCCTGCTCCAAGAGGGACGACGCGGCGCGCCACACGGAACGGTTGACGGGCGGGGACGGTCGGATTAACCCCCGCCGTCTCATGGCCTGGTTCTCGAAGAAGCCCCGCATCGCCGTCGACACCCAGCAGCAACCCGAGCCTGGTCCGTCTCGCATGGAGGGCTTGTGGGCCAAGTGCGAGAACTGCGACGAGATCATCTACCGGCAGGAACTCGAGAAGCACTGGATGGTGTGTCCGCACTGCGACCACCATCACCCGTGGAACGCGCGCGCGCGGCTGGCGACGCTGCTGGACCCGGACACCTTCGAGGAGTTCGACAAGGAGCTGGAGCCGCAGGACCCGCTCGGGTTCAGTGACACCAAGAAGTACAAGGACCGGCTGAAGTCCACGCGCAAGAACCTGGAGGAGAACGACGCCTTCGTCTCGGGCGTGGGCCGCATCGCCGGCCACCAGGTCTCCGTGGGCGCGTTCATCTTCGAGTTCATGGGCGGCTCCATGGGCTCGGTGGTGGGCGAGAAGGTGGCGAGGACCTTCGAGCGCGCGCATGACTTGAAGTGCTCGGCGCTCATCTTCTCGGCGTCCGGCGGCGCGCGCATGCAGGAGGGCATCTTCTCCCTGATGCAGATGGCGAAGACGTCCGCGGCCATCGCCCGCTTCCGCACCGGCAACAAGCCCTACATCTCCGTGCTGCTGCACCCGACGACGGGTGGCGTGGCGGCGTCCTTCTCCTGGCTGGGCGACGTCATCATCGCCGAGCCCAAGGCGCTCATCGGCTTCGCCGGTCCGCGTGTCATCGAGCAGACCATCCGCCAGAAGCTGCCGGAGGGCTTCCAGCGCTCGGAGTTCCTGCTCGAGCACGGGATGATCGACAGCATCGTCAACCGCAAGGACCTGCGCGCGAAGCTCGGGCAGATTCTCGGCCTGCTGGGCTGAGCCCGCGCGGCTCGCGTCCCTGGCATGAGCGCGCCCCGCACACCCGAGGAGGCCCTGGGCTTCCTCTCCCGCCTCAACCCCTCCGGCATCAAGCTGGGGCTGGAGCGGGTGCGCGAGGCGCTCGAGGCCCTGGGACACCCCGAGCGCCGCTACCCGGTGCTCCACGTCGCGGGCACCAACGGCAAGGGCAGCACCTGCGCGTTCGCCGCCACCGCGCTCCAGGCCTCGGGCCACCGCGTGGGCCTCTACACGTCCCCGCACCTGGTGCGCGTCAACGAGCGCATCCGCGTGGACGGCGAGGACATCTCCGACGCGGACTTCGGCCGCGCCATCCTCGACGTGCTGGAGCGCTACCCCTCCGCCGTCGCGGAGCCGATGACGTACTTCGAGTTCGGCACCGTCGTCGCCCTGTGGCACTTCGCGCGAGCGGGCGTGGACGTGGTGGTGCTGGAGACGGGCCTGGGGGGCCGGCTGGACGCCACCACCGCCGCGCCGTCGCTCGTCACCGCCATCACCCCTGTCTCCTTCGACCACATGGAGTACCTGGGCAACACCCTGGCCTCCATCGCCGGTGAGAAGGCCGGCATCCTCAAGCCCGGCGTGCCGTGCGTCGTCGCCCGCCAGGAACCCGAGGCCCTGGAGGCCATCGAGGCCAAGGCCCGCGCCCTGTCCGTCCCGCTCTGGGTGGAAGGCCGTGACTTCAACATCGAGACGTGGGCCGACGGCAGCCTGTCCTACAGGGGGCCGGGCTGGCGGCTGGACGGTCTGCGAATCTCATTGCGGGGACCGCATCAGCTCCAGAACGCCGCGGTGGCGCTGGCCTGTCTGGAAGCCCTCGACGCGCGCGGCATCGCCGTCACCCCCGAAGCGGCGCGAGCGGGGCTGGGCTCGGCGCGCTGGCCGGGACGGATGGAGGAGGCAGGGCAGGGGCCCACCGTGCTGCTGGACGGGGCCCACAACCCGGCGGGTGTGGCGGTGCTGCTGGCGTCCCTGCGGGCGCTCTACGCGGGGCGTCCCGTCCACTGCGTCTTCGGCGTGGTGGCGGACAAGGACCGGGGGCCGATGATGCGGGCCCTCTTCCCCGCGTGTGCTTCGGTGCAGCTCACGCCGCTGGACACGCCACGCTCGCTCGCGCCCGCGGCCTATCTGGACGAGGCGCGCGCCCTGGCTCCCGACGTGGCCGCCTGGCCCGACGTGGATGCGGCGCTGGCGGAGGCGCGGCGGCGCGCGGGCGTGGATGGCCTCGTGCTCTGCACCGGCTCGCTCTTCCTGGTCGGCATGGTGCGAGCCCGGCTGGAGCGGGCCCGAGTGCCCTGACGGGCCACCGCGCGACGGCTGGAGGACGCGGCCTGGTCCCGACGTGCCAGGCGTCACCTGGCGAGCCTTGACGGGGTGACCTCATGGGGTGGGGCTGCCGTTCCGCCCGGGCAAGACCTGTGAGCAACCAGACTGAATCCTTGGCGCGCTGCATCAGCCGCCGTAGATTCAAGATATGCGCCTGCCGGACTGGAGAGCCGCGACGACCACGGGACCAGCCATCCCCTCCATCGACGAAGTCGACTTCCGGGCGCTTTACTCCAAGACGAAGTACGTGGTGGAGACGGCGGATGGCTGGTCGCTGGTCATCACCCGCTACCGTCCGGTGAAGCAACCCTTCGCCCAGCCGCTGTTCGGTGAGCCGCTGCTGCTGGTGCATGGCTTCTCCCAGAACCGGCACACGTGGACGAGCGGACAGTTCGTCAAGAACCTCCTCTTCTTCGGCGTGGACATCCACATCCTGGAGCTGCGAGGGCACGGCAAGAGCTCCATCGCCTTCCAGAAGGAGCGGGCCGAGCGCTTCAAGCGCCCCCTGCCTCCGGACCTGGACTACGACTGGGACATCGACAGCTACTTCCTCTACGACTTGCCCGCCGCCGTCTCCGGCGTGAAGCGCATCACCCGCCGCGAGCGCATCTTCTACTGCGGCCACTCCATGGGCGGGATGCTGGGGTATGGCTACACCGGCATCCACGACGACTTCGAGGGCCTCATGACCATCGGCTCTCCGGCGGACCTGGGCCGGGGCTTCATGCTGCTGCGCATGGTGGCCCACGGCGCGCCGATGCTCGGCGGCATGGTGGACCTGACGCTCGCGGGGCTGAACCTGGGCGGCGAGGTGGAGGGGCTGGGCAGGAAGCTGCTCGCGCGAGGCGTGGGCAAGGTGAACGCGAAGCTGGGCAAGAAGCTGGAGCCGGAGGCGCGCCGCAAGCTGCGCTTCAACGCGATGCCGGTGGACCTCATCCTCAAGTTCGTCGAGCGGCAGATTGGCAAGGCGGAGGATTCACCGCTGTATCAACAGCTCACCACGCGGCTCAACCGGCTCATCAACCCGGAGCGCGTGGGCTCGGACGACATCCGCTGGCTCTTGCGCGAGGGCGGTGAGCGCGAGCCGCGCAAGGTGTTGGATCAGTTCGCCCGCTGGATTCGACGCGGGGAGATGGTCTGCTACCGCACCGGCTATGACTTCAAGCGCGGCTTCGGGAAGATTCAAATCCCCATGGCCATCATCTTCGGGGACATGGACCCGCTGGCCTCGGTGGAATCCACCCGGAGCGTGTATCGCGCCGCCAAGAGCGAGTACCTCCTCTGGCGCCCGGTGAAGGGCAACAGCCACATCGAGCTGACGATGGGGCATGACATCCGGCAGATCTGCTACGACATCAAGAACCTCATCGAGTACGCCCGGACGCACCGTCACCGGTCGCCGTCCATGCCGCGCCTGCGCTGAGGGCCGTGTGGTTGGAAAGTTGGAGGGTGAAGCGCGCGTGTTAGCATCCGCGCCCACTGTCAACGTGAAGGGGAGTGGTTCGATGAAGGCCTCAGCGGTGTGGCTGCTCGGTGTGGTGCTCGTGCCCTTCTGGGCGCTCGCGCAGGCTCCGGCGAACCTGAACACCATCACCGGCGTGCAGGTGAATGGCGGGACGGTGACCATCACCGGCTCGAAGAAGGCGAACTTCACCACCTTCACCATGACGGACCCGCCCCGGCTCGTCATCGACATCGCCGAGGCCGTCTTCTCCGGAGTCCCCGAGGAGACGCAGGTGGGCAATGGCACGGTGACGGGCATCCGCACCGCCAGCTACGGCTCGGATGACTCCGCCATCGCCCGCGTGCTCATCGGCTACGAGCGCGAGGTGGAGACGGACATCCAGGCCACCGACACCCAGCTCATCGTGAAGGTCGCTGGCGGAGGCGGACAGGCCGTGGCCCAGGCCCCCACCGCGCAGCCGGAGCCCGCCGCGCAGCCCACGACGGACGGCACCGCCGCCAAGGCCGCCGCCGCGGCCGAGGCTGAACGCCAGGCCCAGGAGAAGGCCGCCGCCGAGGCCACCGCCCGCGCCGAGGCTGACCGTCAGACCCAGGAGAAGGCCGCCGCCGAGGCGAGTGCTCGCGCGAAGCAGGAGTCGGACGCGGAGCGCCAGCGCCAGCAGGAGGCCGAGGCCCGCGCCACGTCCCAGCGTGAGGACGAGAAGCGCGCCGCGCAGGCCGCCGCCGACGAGCGCAAGCGTCAGGAAGAGGAGGCCCGTGCCTCCTCGCAGGCCGCCGCCGACGACCGCAAGCGCCAGGAAGAGGAGGCCCGTGCCGCCGCCAAGGCCGCCGCCGACGAGCGTCTTGCCTCCGCTGAGTCCGCCGCCGACGAGAAGAAGCGCCAGAAGGCGGAGGCGCTCGCCGCCGCGAAGACGGCCGCCGAGGAGAAGCGCGCCGCCGCCCAGGCCGCCGCGGACGAGGCCGCCGAGGCCCGCCGCCAGCGCGCGGACGAGGCCCACGCCGAGCGCGAGCGTCGCCAGCAGGAGCGGGTGGCCGCCGCCACGCCTCGCCCGCGGCGCGAAGTCGCCAGCGGCTCGGATTCGTCCTCGGAGGTGTCGTCGCGGCGCAAGACGATGACGCTGGTGGGCTTCCAGCAGCAGGCGGGCGTCTCCCGCGTCTTCATCCGCACCAACGAGCCGGCGCGCTACACGGTGAGCGAGCAGGGCAACGCGGTGGTGCTGGAGCTGGAGAACAGCCGCATCGACCTGGGCAACAACACCCGTCCGCTGGACACGTCCTACTTCAACTCCCCCGTCACGCGGGTGGAGGCGGACGCTTCCGGGCGCGACGTGCGCGTCACCATCCAGCTCCGGCAGCAGGCCCCGGTGCAGGCGAAGCAGGACGGCAACGTCATTTCGTTGGATTTTCAGCGCACGGCTCGGTGATAAGGGCGACCGCGCGGCCGTGGCGCGGCATACCCTGCACCCCTGAATGGGCCTCCTCGTTCCGCTCGCCGCAGCGCTGCTGGTGTCGTCAGCGCAGATTCCGCTCGCCACCCAGGTCCAGCTCCCCTCCGGCGAGACGGTGGAGCTGGCCGCCGACTTCCTCACCTACGAGTCCGACAAGCAGCTGCTCACCGCGCGCGGCCACTGCGAGCTGCGCACCGGCGAGATGCTGCTCCGCTCGGACGAGGTGACGTACGACGAGGCGAACCAGGTGGCCACGGCCACCGGCAACGTCATGTTCGTGGGCCCCGGCGGCATGGTCGCCGTGGCGGACGACGTGCGCGTGGATATCCGCTCCTTCGAGGCCACGCTCCAGGGCGGCCTCTTCATGCAGAAGAAGGGCGTCACCCAGGACGCGCTGCTCACGGCGAAGACACCCCAGGAGCTGCGCGCCATGGGGGAGACGCCCATCATCCTCAGTGGCTCGCGCATCCGCCGCACCGGCACCAACGCCTTCGTGGTGGATGACCTGGCCTTCACCCCGTGCGAGTGCGGCCCCGGCACGCCGACCTGGCGCATGGAGGCCAGCTCCGCCAACGTCATCCTCGGCGAGCGCGCCACGCTCACCTGGCCTGTCGTCTACGTGCAGTCCGTCCCCATCTTCGCGCTGCCCTGGGTGTACCTGCCCCTGGCCGAGCGCCGCACGGGCTTCCTCTTCCCCAGCCCCAGGTTCGCCGGCATCAACGGCCTGGGCCTGGATCAGCCCTTCTTCGTCACGCTGGGGCGCAGCTACGACATGACGTTCACTCCGGGCTACTACAATGGCGGCAAGCTCCTGGAGCTGACGCGCGACCCCGATAACGACCCCGAGACGAAGAACACGATTACCTACGAGGAACCTCGGCTCAACGGCGTGAAGGGCCCCCGGTTGCTCACGGAGTTCCGCTACGTGCCCAGCGAGCGGACGCGGGGGCGCGCCACGCTCGGGTTCCTCTACGACTTGCGGCCCCGGCTGAACCCGGCGACTGGAGACTTCTACCGCTATCCCCCGGATGCGAACGGGATCGAGAAGATCGTCGACGCCCCGCGCGGGCTGCGGGGCGAGGCCTCCTGGCAGCACTTCCAGGACCTGGGCTCCGGTTGGTACGACAGGGTGGACGCGTCGTTCGTCTCGGACGGCAACTACACGCGCGACCTCACCGCCGACATCATCGTCCAGGGGCTGGATTACCTGCGCAGCACCGCCACCGTCTTCCGGCGCCAGGAGGACTCCTACGCGGGCCTGGACGTGTCGCTGCGCCAGGACATCCGCTGGCCCTACCGCTTCTTCCAGGACAACCGCGTGCCGGCGGCGGTCGACCCGCTGCGGCCGGACCTGCCCTCGCCGCGCACCTTCCAGCGGCTGCCCGGACTCGTCCTGTCACTGCCCGAGCGCCCGTTGGCGGGAGGCCTCAACGGAGCGCTGCGCGCGGAGTTCACCCGCCTGGCCCCCATGGAGGGAGGCTTCGGGGACGAAGGGGTCGACGGCATCTTCCGCCGCGATGGCAACTACCTTCGCCTGGGGGCTTCCCCATGGGTGGACCCCGGCCAGTCCAACGACCTCTTCGACACGCGTGATCGCGAGGCGAGGGACCGCATCGACCTCACATCGCGGCTCGCCACCTCCGTGGCGCTGGGAGACGTCGCGCGGGTGACGCCGTCGCTGTCGCTGCGCCAGGACGCGTGGGCCGGTGAGTACTCCGGCAAGTCGTGGCAGCGCGGCTACCCCATCGGCGGGCTCATGCTGGACACGCAGTGGAGCCGCACCTGGACGGGCACGAAGACCAGCTACCGCCACACCTTCTCGCCCTCCCTGGAGCTGCGCTATGTGCCGGGCGGGTGGGGCAGGGTGCCGTCCGCCGGCGCCGAGGAGGGGGGGCTCGCCCAGCCCTACGACGAGATTGATCGCGCCGTGCCGCTCGCGCTCGACGGTTCCACCCGGGGCTTCTTCCAGGGCGTGCTCGCCGTGGACCAGTCGCTGCGCGTCAAGACGGGCACCCAGGTCCGGGAGCCCCTCCGGCTTCGTATTGGCCAGGGGTTCGACCTGACCCGCTACGTGCCGGCCGCCAACAAGCTCGGAGACCCGGAGCCCGTCCTGCGTGACACCTTCGCGCGGCTCAGCGCGAGCGCCGGTGTGGTCAACGCCGGCGGGCTGGTCCGGATGGACCCCAGGTCCGGTCGCATCACCCAGCTCAGCGCCGACTTCAGCATCGACAACGGCAAGGGCACCGCGCTGTACGCCCGCTACGACGACATCCTCACCACCAGCCAGGCCGCCATCGATCGCGGCGATACGCCCTTCGCGCAGGGTCCGGATGCCATCCGCCGCCCTCTAGATGCCCTGGTAGGCAGTGTATCCCGGGAAACGCCCGGCATCCCTTCGGCCGAGCGGGCTCAAGCTCTCATCGCGGGTACGCGTTTGAAGCTCGGATTTGGTCTCGGGGTGCGGTACGAAGCCCTGGTGCAGCCCCTTTACCAAGATCGCACAACACAAGAGTCGAAGCCCTTCGCCCAGCAGACACTGGGCGTGTCGTATGGACCAGCGTGTGACTGCTGGCGAATCGAAGGGGTGGTGACTTTGCGGCGTGACATCGGGTTGGAATTTTCCGATGTAAATGTCAGCGTCGCCGGTGTCGGGTCGTTCGGTTCGGGCGGCTAGGAATCACCCCATGTGCATGGTGGTTCCACAAACCCCAAGCAGCCAGGAGAAGTACTTCGTGTCGGATCTCGGAAAACGAATCGGCCAGCGCATCCGCGAGCTTCGTACGCAGAGGCCGGAGCGGTGGACGCAGGAGGAGCTCGCGGAGCGGGCCCAGATCAGCGTCTCTTTCCTTTCCATGATCGAGCGTGGAGAGCGTGTCCCCCATGTGGAAACGCTCGCCGCCCTGGCCAACGCCCTTGGCGTCAGCCTTGGAGAGCTTTTCACTGGAACGGAGCAGACCCTTGCCCAGACGGAGGACCTGCTGCGTCCTCTTTCTGATTTCGCGCGCGCCCGGGGCCTCACCGCACGGGACGTGGACCGCCTGCTAGGGGTCGCCCGGGTGATGTTCAGCGGCACCGCCGCCTGAATTCCACCTGTGGGGCCCCTCGCCGGACGCAAGGGGCCCCGGGGTCCGCCCGCCCTGTCCTTGACTGGACGGTAGGTAGCCCGGGAAGATGATGGAGATGCGCTGTGCGCTGCTCGCGCACAGCGCGCTTTCTTCTTCGTCAAGGAGTCGTCGCTGATGCGTCCGGGTCTGGCCTCGTGGGTGGCCTTTACGAGCATGGTGTTGTTGGCGTGCTCTTCGCCAGCTCCTGCCACGCTTGAGTTCGTGGATCAGTCTCCGGCTCGGCCGCGACTGGGAGAAATCACCACACTGCGCTTCCGCGCGGTGGACTCGCGAGGCATGGCGCAAGCCGGCACGCAGGTGACCTTCACCCTCCAGTCACCGGTCCCGGGTGTCGAGCTGTCTCCCACCGTGGGAACAACCAACCCTGGCGACGGTCTCGTCACCATGCAGGTGGTTGCCCGAGGTGGCCGTGTTGCCTCGGTGGTCGTGGTGGCGTCGGCGGGGACGGGTGCGGAGGCCAAGTCGGTCATCTCCCCGGTCATCAGCTTCGCGGGCACCAACTCCAGCTCCCGTCAGCTCACGTTCCAGTGCGGTTCGTGGTCCGGTGAAGGGTCCGGTCTGCACCACGCCATTGGCGCCTGGGATGAGGCGCGCAACCTGATCGCCGGCGTGAAGGTGAACTGCATCGCCCACGTGGGTGATCGCAACGGCGACGGAATCGAGGGCACGCAGGTGTCCTTCCTCACCGAGGCCGGCACCATCGGCCCCACGGCCACGTCCGTCACCGACGTGGTGGGCAACGCCCAGGTCCTCTACAAGACCTCGTTGCCGCTGCCGGACGACGTTCCGCCGGGCGAGTTCACCTGGACGCCCACCAAGGACGCCACCCACACCGGTGAGTACATCGCCCCGCTGTGGATGCAGCCCTTCCTCTGGGATGTGAACCCGCTGGCGGCCTTCAACACCCCGCCCCAGCCGTTCATCACGCGCCCGGAGCCCACGCGCGCCGACCCCATCCGTCCGGGCATCACCAACAACCCGCGCGACAACCTGGTCGCCCTCATCGCCGTCACCTCGGGCGAGGAGGCCTTCGATGACGACAACAACAACGGCCAGTGGGACACGGGGGAGTTCTTCGAGGACCTGACCGAGCCCTTCGTGGACAACAACGACAACGGCACGTGGGATCCGGGCGAGCGCTTCGTCGACACCAGCGGCGACGGCAAGTGGACCGGCAAGAACGGCACCTACGACGCGTCCACGCTCATCTGGGTCCAGGAGCGCATCCTCTGGACGGGTGTGCCCCACGGGTTGGATCGCCCGGACACCGTGCGGCAGATCTCCCCGCCGCCCCCCGCGACCAACGTCCACATCGACCACTTCGGCTCGGCCAGCGCGACCTTCCTCGTGTCGGACCCCTGGTACAACCAGATCGCCCAGAACTCGGAGTCGGATGGCTGCACCGGCGGCGCCGAGGGCCCCATCGTCATCGACCCGTTCGCCTCTGGGTCGATTCCGCTCACGTACCCGTCGTACCGCGTGGAGCGCTACCTCATCAGCGACAAGCACGACGTCACCCAGGAGCCCCAGCCCGGGCCGTTCCCGACGCCGGTGAACTGGAAGACGGAGGCCACCTGCACGTACACGGCCGCGAAGATTGAAGGCCACAAGGTGTCCGTCACCGCGCCCCCTGTCACGGGCGACGTGCTCTAGTCCGCTGTCTCGCGCGGGCTCCCCGGAGAAGTACCCATTGACCCCGGGGGCCCGCGTTCGTAGGGTCCACGCCGACTGATTCAAGAATCAACCAGCCGGTGGAGGACGTCGTGGGCCAGAGCAAGTCGGCGGCGGACAACGGGAATCGCGAGAGCGAGCGCCGCCGGACCATCCTGCGGGCGGCCATCGATGTGTTCGCCCGGAAGGGCTATCACGGCTGCCGCATCGCGGACGTGGCGAAGGAGGCGGGTGTCGCCTACGGCCTCGTCTACCACTACTTCAAGAACAAGGATGAGCTGCTGGAGACCGTGTTCGACACGGGCTGGAGCGGCTTCGTCACGCGCGTGCGCGCGGTGGTGGAGGGGGAGGGGCCGCTTTCGGCCAAGGTGCACGGCGTGGTGGACGTGGCCTTCGAGGCGTACCGGGTGGACCCGCGAGCGGTGAAGGTCCTCATCCTGGAGATTGCTCGCAGTCCAGCGGGCTCGCGCATCAACCGGCAAACGGCCTTCGTGGACGCCATCCGCCTGAGCTCGGAGCTGTTCATCCGGGCGAAGGAGGCGGGGGAGCTGCGCGCGGACACGGATCCGCTGCTGTCCTCCGCCCTGCTGTTCGGCGCGATTGAGATGGGGCTGACGGCCTTCGTGACGGGGCTGGCGGACTCGCGCGACGCGCAGGCGCTGGAGCGAGCCAAGGCGCAGATCGCCGATACCTTCCTTCATGGCGTGCTGGCGGTCGCGTCGCCAGGCGCGGAGACCGCCGCATGGAAGCCGGAGAAGCCGTCGTCGGAGAAGTCCTCTACGAAGTCCAAGGCCCCCAAGCGAACCTGACCATCAACCGGCCCAAGGCGCGCAACGCCTTGTCGCCCACGGTGGTGAAGGCGCTGACGGACGGGCTGGAGCGCGCGGAGGCGGACCCCGCCGTGCGCGTGGTGGTGCTCACCGGCGCGGGTGAGAAGGTCTTCTGCGCGGGTGGCGACCTGGGACAGATGGTGGGCGATGGCGGCTTCCTCGCCACCCACGACGGTCGCCGCTCCTACGGGAAGCTGCTGACCCGGTTCCAGGAGGCGCGCAAGCCCACGGTGGCGCGCGTCAACGGGCACGCGCTGGCGGGCGGCCTGGGGCTGGTGCTCGCGTGCGATCTGGCCGTGGCGGTGGAGGGCGCGGACCTGGGCACGCCCGAAATCGACGTGGGCCTGTTCCCGATGATGATGATGGCGCTCCTGCAGCGCCACGTGGGCCGCAAGCGGGCGCTGGAGCTGGTGCTGACGGGAGACCGGCTCCCCGCGCGCGACGCGCTGACGCTCGGCCTGCTCAACCGGGTGGTGCCCGCGTCGGAGCTGGATGCCACCGTGGGGGCGCTGGCGGGGAAGCTGGCCGGCAAGAGCCAGGCGGTGCTCGCCCTGGGCCGGCGCGCCTTCTTCACGGCGGAGGACCTGCCGCTGCCCGCGGCGCTGGAGTTCCTCGCGTCGCAGCTGTCGCTCAACGTGCTGGCCGACGATGCCGGCGAGGGCGTCTCCGCGTTCATGGAGAAGCGCCCGCCGAAGTGGAACGACCGCTGAAGCTCGCCGCGCTCAGGGCGTGCTGAGCGCGGTGTCCCCGCTGGCCACGGCGGGGGCGGTGGGCGGGAAGAAGTCCAGGCGCAAGAGCGACTCGCCATCCACCCAGATGCCATCCACCTTCACGCCCCAGTGCAGGTGGGGGCCGGTGACGCGGCCGGTGCTGCCCACCAGGCCCAGCGGGTGACCCTGCGGCACCTTGTCGCCCTTCTTCACCTGGATTTTCGACAGGTGGAAGTACGCGGTGAAGAGGTCTCCGCCGTGGTGCACGAGCACCGTCTTGCCGGAGGAGTAGTTGTCGCGCGCCATCACCACGGTGCCCTCGTTGCTGGCCGTCACCTGCGCGCCCGGGTCCCCGTCGATGTCCACGCCGAAGTGCTGGCTGGACAGCTTGCCGTTGAAGGTGCGCCGGTCGCCGAAGGGCGCGGTGATGCGGTCCTGCCGGGGCCAGACGAAGTTCTGCGCGAAGTGCGGCGCGCTGAAGGGCTGGGAGAAGGCCGCGGCGAAGGCCTTCCGGTCCGCGGCGATGCGCGCCTTCACCGACGCCGGAGGCGCTACGTACTTGCCGGACACGCGCAGCTCGCGCGACGGATAGCCCGGCTCCACCACGTCCAGACTCCCGGTCAGCTCCAGCGGCGCGCCGCCGAGCGACGACGGGCCCACCACCTGGGCCAGGGCGCTGCCCGGAGCCAGCTCCACGGGCAGCCCCGTCACCGCGAGGAAGCCATCCCCCCACGCGAAGAAGCGCAGCGGACGCCCCGCGAGCGTGCCCGTGGGCATCCCCGCCATGCCCCGCACCGCCACCATCACCGGGTCGCCGGGCTTGGCCGTGCCGGGCTGGAGCGAGAGCAAGGGACGCGCCTGGGACGCGACAGGGGCCTCCACCGAAGGGGCGGGGAGGACGACAGGCGCTGGCGTCTTCTCGGCGGCCTGGGCCTTCGCACCCAGGGCGAGCAGTGCGAGCAGCGCGTGGGAAGGCGCGGAATACAACCAGCGTGCGGGGTGCGGAGCCATGAGCCGTTCTTTACACCACGAAGTCCCGGACTCTTCCCAGGGTGAGAATTCGAGGTGTCGGACGGTTGCTCCTTTGCCCAGGAGCGCCCGCTGGGGTGCCTGCTCGGCGCGGCCCCGCTGCCCGGTCTCCGAGCGGGCAGCGCACGCCTGACATTGTCGGCACTTGGACGTCGCAGGGGCCTGGAATCGCGGCCCGGCGGGCTGGAGAGCAGGCAGCCGACTGTCAGCCGCTGTGTCAACCCGTACCGGCGCGCCTCCAGGCTTCCTAGCTTCTGCTCGGACCCAATTACTCTTGGAGATTCGCGGATGCCTCGTCCCTATAGCTTCGACCATTTCCAGGCGCCGAAGACTTTGCCGCAGAGCCGCAGCATGCGCCGGCGGGACAAGGAGCATTTGGCTCAATCCCGTTCGCAGACCGAAGAGCTGGCGGCGCAGGAAGGCGTGCACTACGGCAAGTCCTTCTCCGAGACGGAGGAGATCTTCCACGCGCGACAGATGGAGGCGCAGCTCGAGGAGCTGGCGCGTCAGGAACCCGATGGCAAGTTCTCCCACGGCACGTCGGCGCCCGCCCGCGCCGCGTCGAAGCGCGCCGCGCGCGAGGACAAGGTGAGGGAGGACAAGGTCAAGAAGGACGCGCCGATGGTGGAGCCCGTCATCCGTGGCACCACGCCCATTGGCGCGCTGCCTCCCACGCGCGAGCAGCCTCCGCGCGGCCGGCTGCCGGACCTCATCGACGAGGCGGGGCGTCAGCTGCAGACGCTGCGCGGCGGACTGGGGGACGCGGCCAAGGCGGTGGCTCGGCTGGCGGCGCTGCCCTTCGAGGTGGTCCGTCTGGCGGCGCGGCGCCTCAATCCCCTCCACGGATAGCCGCGCCCCGTGGAACTGACGCTCGTCAGTTACAACATCCACAGCGGCATCGGGACGGACGGCCGGTTCGACCTGGGCCGCGTGGGTGAGGTCCTCCGCGAAGTCGGAGCGGATATCGTCGCCCTCCAGGAGGTGGGCGACTTTCGCGCACGCACCTCGCGCGAGGACCAGCCCGAGCACCTGGCGGACATGCTCGGGATGCACATGGCCTTTGGCCCCAACGTGGTGCGCAACGGCCGGCGCTACGGCAACGCCGTCCTCACGCGGCTGCCCATCCTCCACTCGAAGAACTACGACCTGAGCGTGGGGCGGCGCGAGCCTCGAGGCGCGCTGCGCTGCGACCTGGACCTGGGCGGGGGACAGCAGCTCCATGTCTTCTCGCTCCACCTGGGCCTGCGGGTGTCGGAGCGCCGTCGCCAGGAGGCGTTGCTGTTGGGCTCGGACATCCTCCGGGACGCCGTGCGCAAGGACCCGGCCGTGGTGTGCGGGGACTTCAACTACTGGGGCAACGGCGCGGTGCCCTCGCTGGTGCGCCAGGCCATCCACGACGCGGCGCTGGAGCTGGGGACGCCTGCTCGGACCTACCCCACGCGGTGGCCCGTGCTGCGGCTGGACCGGATTTACGTGGACTCGGGAGTCCGGCCGCTCTCCATCCACCCCCACCGCACGGAGCGCAGTCGCATTGCATCCGACCACCTGCCGCTCGTCCTGCGCTTCGCGGCGCCCGTCGTCGAGACGACGTCCACCCCCTCTCCCCCGGTGGAGCTCATCGGGTAGCGTGGGGGACCGGCGGGCGCGTTGAGTGGCCGACGCTTGCGAACGCCGGACAGAAACGCCGGGATGAGGTTGTCCCGGAGGGCAGGGGTGCCTAGGTTGGCGCCACTTCTGTAAGGACGTGAGCGCCGGCCGGAGAGTGAATGCACGTGGGGAGCGAACAGACGGAGCGTGGCCTCGCCGCGCTCGTCGGCCGCATGGCGGACAGCTTCAGCCGACTGGTGACGCAGCATCTCCAGTTGGCGCGCCTGGAGCTCGCGGAGGATTTGAAGGCCACGGGCATGAACGTGGCGATGATCGCCGCCTTCGTGCCCTTCATCCTGGTGGGGTATGCCTTCGCGTGCGGTGCGCTCGCGGCGGTGCTGTCCCCGTACCTGGGGTGGGCCGGGGCGCTCGGGGTGGTGTCGCTGCTCAACCTGGCGGCGGGTGGTGGTGGTATCGCCTGGGCGACGCAGCGGCTGAAGACGCGGAAGATGATGGACGACACGACGGATGAGCTGACGCGGAGCATGGCGGCGCTGGCCACCACACCGGCCCTGAAGGAGCATTCGAGTGGGCGCTAGCAATGGACATCCGAAGACGGCGGGGCCCCGCACCAGCGCGAGCCTGCGTCAGGACATCGAGCGGACGCGCGAGGAGCTGGCCACGTCGGTGAGCGCGCTGCGCGAGGAAGTGGCCGTCGCCGCCGACTGGCGCGAGTGGGTGCGCCGCCATCCGCACGAGTGCGTGGCCGCGGCCTTCGCCGTGGGCTTGCTGCTGGGCTCGCGCCGCTAGAGGCCGCGCGGGCCGACGACTTCGTGGTTTCACCTTTTTGATTGAACCGAGGAGAAGACCTTCATGGACATGAATCCGCAGCAGGTGGCCGACCGGGCCCGTCAGCTCCAGGACCGCGTGGTGCCCCAGATTGATGAGGCGCGGCAGAACCTGGTGGACATGAACAACCGCGTGGTGAGCTTCATCCGCGCCAACCCTGGCACGTGCCTGTTGGGCGCGGTGGCCGTGGGCTTCCTTGTTGGCCGCATCGCCTCGCGTCGCTGAGTGGCGCCGCTGACGAAACACGAGAGAGGGCACTCATGACGAACTATCCAGGGGCTTCAGGCAACGGCAACCCTTCGTCCCGTGAGCATGGCTCGGACGCGGGGTTCGGCCAGCGGGTGGACCAGATTGGCTCGGAGGCTCAGCAGCTCTGGAGCGATGCGAGGGGCGCGGTGGATGACCTGGGACAGACGCTTGATTTGCGGGGCCGCGTCGAGCGCAACCCGTACGGGATGCTCGCGGCCGCGCTGGGCGTGGGCTACGTGCTGGGCGGCGGGCTCTTCACGCCGCTGACGGCGCGCATGCTCAAGCTGGGCGTGCGGCTGGCGGCGCTGCCCTTCGTGAAGGACGAGCTGCTGGGCATGGCCGAGACGGCCTTCCAGGGTTATCAGACGGGACGCAGCGTGGTGGGCTCGGCCGCGCGTGAAGGCTCCGCGTCGGCGGATGCGTCCGCCGCGGGGACTCCGCGCCCTCCGTCCTACTAGCTTTGCTGTCTCATCCCCCCACGACGTAACAGCCTGTTGGAGTCACGAATGAACCTGAACGCCCTGAAGAAGATGGACAAGGACGACCTGCTCAACCTCATCGGCCTGGAGAGCCGTCGCAGCGCGGCGGAGGATGTGCTGCCGGTGCTGGGCGCCTTCGCGGCGGGCATCCTGGTTGGCGCGGGCCTGGGCCTGCTGCTGGCGCCGAAGCCGGGCAACCAGCTCCGCGATGACCTCAAGCAGCGGCTGCAGTCCGGCCAGGAGTACCTGACGAACACGCTGGGCAAGGGCGAGACGTCGCCGTCCCAGGGCGCGCAGTCGCCCTCGTCCCGCACGGCGTAGTTCCAGAGGTCCGTGCTCACGAGCGCGGACCCTGTCATGACGTGAGGGCCTCCATCCGTGTGCCGCGAGTCGGCGTCGGGTGGGGGCCTTCCGTGTTTCTGGAGCGGCGTGGACTCGTGAGGCCCTGTTGCGGGCAGGGTGTAGACTCCGCGGCCGTGAGTGAGACGACGAAGGGTGGGGCGTTGGGGCCCATGAGCGCGGCGGCGGGGCCGGAGGCGGCGCTGGCCCGGCTGCGTGCGTTGGAGACGCTCGAGTCGGGCTACGAGGCGTGGCTGGAGCTGAAGGGGGAGCACGCGGCCTCCGTCGCGCGGTTCCGCGAGGAGCGGGAGCGGTTGGATCAACAAGGCTCCTTCCTGTTGGGGGCCGTGCGCGCCGCGGGCCTGGAGCCGACGGCGTCGACAGAGCCGGGGCTGGTTCCCTCGTCGGCGTCGGCGGGGGACTTCCTGCGCGACGCCGAGGAGAAGCTGACGAAGACACGTGAGGCGCTCGCGGCGCGCGAGGCGGAGGCCGAAGCGGGCTACTCGGCGGCCTTCGCGGAGATTCGCGCCACGCTGAAGGACCGCGTGCAGCGGCACCTCGCGGTGCATCGTCCGCGTCTGACGTTGCTGCTGCGCCGGGTGGGAACGGAGCGCTCCATCCTCCATGTCGAGCGCGTGTCGGGTGACACGCCCGTGCTGCTGTGTCAGCTCTTCACGGGGCGGATTCCGTCGCGGTACGGCTTCCTCCTGGATGACTCCACGGAGGACGTGGCCCTGGCGCCCGCGCCGCTCTATCCGGACGAGGGTGTGGCTCCCTCGGACGTGAGGCCGGATGCCGCCGCGTTGGTGGAGCGCGTGCGCGCCTTGGGAGAGGTGCTTCCGGTGAAGGGCATGTTGCCGCTGGCCGTGCCGCGTCCCGGAGGAGGGGAGGACTTCTTCCGACTGCTGCAGCGCGGGGCCGTGCTCGAGGTGGAGGTGGTGGAGGGTTCGAGCTTCCGCAACGTCCTCGGCCGCGAGGAGTCCGAGCGCTTCGCGGGGCACCTGCTGCGTCTCAAGCTGGCGGGGCGCATCGACCTGGATATCGAAGCGGGCTGAGCCGCCTTCGAAAACGGCCGCGACCTCTGGTAGACGCGACACTCCGTGTCCGACGCCAGCCTCTCGAGTTCCAGTCCTTCGCGCCATCCGTGGTGGCCGCTCCTGCTGGTGGGGGCCGCGGCCTGGCTGCTTCGTGTCGCGGGCTTCTTCCATCGGGGCGGCGCCTTCGGCCATCCCGTGGACTACGACGAGGGCGTCTACTTCAGCGCCGCCGCGCTCCTGTCGCAGGGGGTGTTGCCCTATCGCGACTACTTCTTCGTCCACCCGCCCGGGTTGGCGGTGCTGCTGTCGCCCCTGGCCGCGCTCTCCCGCGTCTTCGATGCCGCGACGGCGTTCACCGTGGTGCGCTGGTGCATCCCTGTCCTCGGTGCCCTGAGCACGGTGTTGAGTGGACGTATCGCCCAGGAGCGTTGGGGCATGCGGGCAGGGCTCGTCGCGGCCCTCGTGTATGCCGTCTATCCCGAGGCCGCCGCGACTGAGCGAGGCCCGTTCCTGGAGCCGCTGCTCAACCTCACCTGTCTCGGGATGGCGTGGGTGTGGCTTCGTCCGGAAGGCAAGGACGGAGCACGGCGACAGGACTTGTGGGCCGGTGTCCTGCTGGCCACCGCGTGCGCCATCAAGCTCACCGCGGGCGTCTGGGTGCTCGCCGCGGTGTGGGCTCGTGGCGCCGCGGGAGAGTGGCAGCGAGTCGTGAGACTCGTGGGGGCCGCGTTGGTGGCGGGGCTGCTCTGGGTGGGGCCCTTCTTCGCGCTGGCGCCCGGGCCGATGTTCGAGGGCCTGCTGCACTTCCAGTTGCTGCGCCCGCCTGATGGTGAGCTGGACACCTGGCGTCGGCTCGTGACGATGCTGGGCGAGAGACACCTCGGTGTCTCCGTGTTGAGCGGAGTGGGGCTGCTCGTGGTGCTGGTTCGCGCTCGGCGGAGGGAGGCTGTCGCCGAGAGGCTCTTCGCGGGAGCCTGGCTCCTCACGTGCGCGGTCTTCCTGTCATCCAAGAGCTACTGGGGCCAATACAACGCGAGCCTGGCACCGGCCACGGCGTTGCTCGCGGGGCTCGGCGCTTCGTGGCTGCTCGATTGGGCGGATGCGCGCTCGCGCCGATTCGCGGTGGCAATGGCGGGCGTGGTGGGGCTCGCCGCACTCTCTCCGCTGCCTGCTTCCCTCCGTGATGCCCAGCAGCGGGACCGTGGACTGCTCGCGCTGGGGCACGACATCAGGGCCCATGTGTCTCCTGACTCGGCGCTCTGCGTCTTCGAGCCCGCGTGGGGCATCGTCGCGGGGCGACTGCCTGGGATTCCCCAGGGCTCACCCGCACTGGTCGACCCGTATGGACTGATGTTGCACGACGCGCTGGGAGGCGCCGAGCGCTACGCCTCCGCGGCGGCGGCCTTCGAGGATGAGCGCTCGCAGCGGACGATGCTCGCCCTGCTCGAGAGCTGCGATGTCCTCGTCCTCAATGGCCGAGGCGAGTGGCAACTGTCGGCGGCGAGTGAGCGCTGGGTTCAGACGCACTTCGCACGGGAAGGGCCTTTGTGGAGGCGCCTTCCCTGAGCGAAGGGGGGCTTGCTGTCAGTTCGTCCGGATGATGCCGACGTCGGCGGTGCCCGCGAGCAGCGCGCTGCCGAGGAACAGGTTGTCGGACTCCGCGCCGCCCAGACGCACGGCCTGGAAGATGACCAGGTACGTCTGATTGGCCCGAGAGAAGGCCGTGCCCGGAATCGTCACCTGCGCCTCGCGATACGAACCCGGCACCGCGACGAGCTGGAGGAACTCCAGGGGCGTGGTGGGCATGTTGGAGTACGTCGGCTGGCCCTTCGCTCCGTCGGAGCTGAGCGGCACCACGGTGACGAAGCCCAGCGTGCGCTCCTTGCCGCCAGCGGGCGCGGGGCGGTCGAAGGACAGGGACGTCCCGGAGGCGTGGCTCAGGTAGCCATTGCTGGGGTGGAACTTCTCGATCTTCTCCTGAATCGGCGCGTCGTCGACCTGTCCCACGTAGCGCGTGCCATTGCGCGAGGCGATGAACTGATACGTGGCGCCGGACTGGTACGCCAGGCTCGGGTCGCTCCCGCCTACGTTGGTGCGGCTGTAGCTGCCCGAGCCGTCCTCCGTCAGCGTCGTGGCCTGGCCTCCCATCGGCTGCAGCGTCGCCGTGGCCCCGGACACCCCCGAGGGCTGCGAGTTCTCCCCGGACTTGGTGCCGAAGAACACCAGCGCCGCCGTCTGGGCGGGCAGCGAGATGGCGTCGCCGCCATCCGCACCGAACGTCCCGGCGTCGAAGCCCGCGAGCGCCGAGGCGGAGACCTCCACCTCGGGCGTGGCCAGCAGGGTGCCCACCATGACGTGGTCGGCGGTGAGCTGAGCCCCTGTCTTCTCCAGGTCGCACGCCAGGGGAGCAAGGAAGAGGGCAGCGACGGCGGCGGACAAGAGGACGCGATTCATGGGTTCCTGGGTTGCAACGAGTCCGCCGAGCATAGCAGGCACGCGCGACAAGCCCCGCGCACTCGGCATCTCGGGGTATCCTGCGGGCACTCGTGCAAGGACACCGCGTTCACTCCGCGAGCCGGCGCTTCTTCAAGCGGCTCGGCTTCTCGCTGGCCATGGCCGCCTTCTTCGGCTGTGTGCTGGGGATCCTCGTGTATCTCCGGGCGCCCCAGCCCGCGGCGCCGCGAGGGGACTCGCCCGCATGGGTGCCCTCGGGCCCCGTGGAGACAGCGCAGGGGTGGTTGGAGGGGATGGAGCGGCGCACCTACGACTGGCGCGTGTTGGAGCTCGGCGCTCGCTCGGATCGCCCGGACGAGGCCGTCGTCGTGGCCATTGACGACGAGACGCTCGCCGAGGCGCGTCAGGATGACCGTCCCGGTATCGCCACCCAGCCCTGGCCCCGGCAGCTCGTGGGCGCCATGGCACACCGGCTGGTGGAGGAGGGCGCGTTGCTGGTGCTGCTCGACCTGCCGTTCCCCGAGCTGAGCCCCAACGCCTGCGTCAACCCGAAGCTGTCACCCGGCGCCATCTCCAGCGACGACGCCTCGTTCCGCGAGTTCCTGGAGCGTGACTCGGGCAAGGCGCTCTTGTCCTTCTCGTGGGAGTCGCAGGGCTCGCGGGTGCTGCCTCCGGCGAGTCGCCTCTGGCCCTATCGGGTGAAGGTGGGCACGTTCGCCAACACCGCCGAGGCGCGCGCGCGTGCGCAGACGGTGCTCGCGGTGCAGCGGCCCGCCTTCGTCATCCCCGCGGGAAGTCAGGTGGAGGTCTGGGGCGGCGCCTCGGACGAGGCGGATGGGAAGGAGCTGGGGACGCGGCTGGGCGAGCGCGGGGCAGCCATCGCGGAGCGCCGTGCCACGGACGACACGTTCCGCATCGGCCCCACGGACCTCTTCGTCTCGCTGGCGGAGGTGCAGGTGGAGGGGGTGGACCCCTCGAAGCTGGTGGAGGTGCGCCAGCTCCAGCATCCGGTGGCGCCGCTCATGGGCGGTGGCTCGGGTTATGGGGCCGTCACCCTGCCGGGGGACCCCGACGGCGTGGTGCGCGGAATCCCTCATCTGGTGGCGTATACGGCGAGGGATGGGCGCCACGTGTTGCCCTCGCTCCCGCTCGCGGCGGCCATGCGGCTGGCCAACACGCGCACGCTTCGCTACGTGGATGGCAGGCTGCACGTGGGTGATGCGTACTCGGTGCCGATGGACGCGTCGGGCTACAGCCTGATGCGCTGGGATGCGCCGACGGCGGGGCGGGGCTCTCGCGGCTCGCTGGCGCGCTCCATTCGCGCGTGGAACGTGCTGCTCAATGTCTTCGACGTGGCGGACGAGCGTCCGGCGCGCTTCGACAATGACTTGGAGGGCCGCACCGTCGTCCTCACGCGCACGGCGGGCGAGTCCGGCCACCTGCGGCACACGCCCATTGGCCTGGAGACGCCGGGCGGCGCGATTCTGGGTCAGGCGCTGGCCAACATCCTGCGCTCCGAGGGCATCACCCGGGCCCCCGCGGACTACGATTTGGGGCTGACGGTGGGCCTCGCGTTCCTGGGGGCCTTCCTCGCGCTGTCGCTGAGCTTCCTCTTGCGCTCGCTGCGGGGCGCGCTGCTGTACCTGAGTGGACTGGCGCTCGCGGGTGCGGGGTACACGGCGGCGGTCTTCTACGTGTTCATCGAGCAGCGCCTCTGGGTGGCCATGGCGGGACCGCTGCTGGCCATGGTGGGGGCGTTCGCCGTCACCACCGTCTACGCCTTCCGCAACGAGCAGCAGATTCGCGACTTCGTGCAGACGGCGCTGGGCCGCTACGTCAGCCCCGAGGTCGCCCGGCTGGTGACTCGCGACTTGAGCCTGATGCGCCCCGAGCGGCGGCGGATGTCCGTGTACATCTGCGACATCGAGGGCTTCACGCGCCTGTCGGAGGGCATGACGCCCGAGCAGCTCGTGGGCCTGTTCAATGAGTACCTGCTGGAGATGGCGGCGGTGGTGCGCTCCACGGCGGGGCAGGTGGACAAGTACATCGGCGACTCGGTGATGGCGTTCTGGGGCGCGCCCGTGCGCACGGAGCGCCACGCGCACCTGGCCTGCGAGGCCGCGTTGAAGATGCGCGCGGTGCTGACGGAGAAGCAGGACGCCTGGGAGAAGAAGTACGGCCGTCGACTGAACTTCCGCGCTGGCGTGGACACAGGCGAGGTCATCGTCGGCGACATGGGCAGCGAGCTGAAGTCCAACTACACCGTGCTCGGTGACGCGGTGGGGATGGCGGCTCGGCTGGAGTCGCTGAACAAGGTGTACGGCACCTATGTGCTGGTGGGGGACGGCACCGCGTCGCTCGCGGGGGACAACTACGTGTTCCGCGTGGTGGACCGGGTGCGGCTCAAGGGGCGCACGGAGCCGCTGCGCGTGCACGAGCTGGTGGGGCGGAAGGGTGAAATCACCGGACCGCAGCAGGAGCAGCTCGCGCTGCACGAGAAGGCCCTGACGGCGTACCACCAGCGCCGCTTCGCGGAGGCGCACGCTGTCTTCGAGCGCTCCGCCACCGAATTCAAGGACACCGTCTCCGCCGTGTACGCGGCGCGCTGCGCCCGCTTCATCGTCACGCCGCCGCCCGCGGAGTGGGATGGGGTGCACGGCGTGGACGAGAGTGAGCACGTCGCTGTCGCGGCGTGACGCTCGCGCGAGCCTCAGCCGTCGTCGGGGTCCGGCGTCTCCGGCTGGCCGAACAGCTCGCGCACGGGCGCGTCCTTCGCGATGTGCTCGTTGACCACGCGGCGCATCTTCTCGGGCGTCATCTCCGAGTAGTACACCTCGCCGTCCCAGCCCATGAGCTGGAAGTCCTCGGGCGACAGCGGGTCCCTCTTGCGGCCCGTGTCCTCGCGGACCACCACGTTGGGCCCCATGTGGCAGAAGCCGTAGCAGCCGCCCCGGTACAGCTCGCAGCGCCGCACCAGCCCCTGCTCCGACAGCGCGTCCCGGGCCGCGGCATACACCCCATCCGCGCCGCCGGCCTTGCAGGTCGACCCTTTGCACACGGACAAGCGGTAGCGCTTCATCGCCAAGACACCACCCACCCTACGGAGTCCACACCCCGAGCGAAAGCAGCCGACCTTCAACATCGTGTGCCAGGCCGCACTCCACACCGTCCCGGGGACGGAAGCCCGGACGCCAGACGCCAGGGCCATTGAAGAGCTGCAACGTCATCACCCACACCCCGAAATGAGTCCGGCCCGCCTACCGCTCGAGGAGCGGGGAGGCGGGCCGGGGCTGCTGCACATCCGTACGCGCGGGGCGCGTGGATGGATCTACTTGAGGAACTTAGTCACCTGGATGGGGCCCTGCTGCGTGACGACCGTCTGTCCGTGCGTCACCACGGCCTTGCCGTGCCCACCGTGGTGGTCATGCCCCGCGCCCAGCTGCGGCGTCTTGAGCTGCACCAGGCCGTCGCCAATGCGCGTGTGGGCCTCCTTGTGCGTGTGGTGCGGCTCCTCGGAGCCCTCACGCTTGTTCCACGGGTCCGAGGGGTGCGAGACGGCCGGCCCCTTCAAGAGCTTCGGGATGTCGTAGACGAAGTTCTGCCGCGTGTACTCGGACGGGGTGTGCATGTACGTGTCCATGCGGATGGCGTCCTTCGGGCACGCGTCCACGCACAGGCCACACACGATGCAGCGCAGCTCGTCGATGACGAACTGGGTGGGGTACTTCTCGATGACGCGCGACTCGCCGTCAGCGTCCGTCTCCTCGTACTCACCCGCCTCGATGTAGATGCACTGCGCCGGGCAGATGGTCGCGCACATGTAGCAGGCCACGCAGCGCGGCTTGCCGTCCTCGCGCGGAACCAGCCGGTGCAGCCCGCGGTAGCCCTCCGGGTAGATGGGCTTCTCCTCGGGGTACTCGACCGTCGTCATCAGGCTGGAGCCCGTGCGGTCCTGCACCTGCGTGTTCGTGTCACGCGTGCCGAAGAGGTTGCGGAAGAAGTGCTTGGTCGTGATGGCCAGACCGTGCAGCAGCTCCGGGATGTACATCCGCTCCCGGATGTCCGTGCGGGGGTCCTGGGTGACCTTGGTAATCTTGATGGCCATGATGGTGTCTCGATTCCCGGTGCCCTAGGGCCTAGTGCGGAGACGCCGCGCTGGCGTGGGACGGCAGCCCATGCGCGTCGTGCCCGTGGTCATGGCCATGGGCTCCATGCGCGCCGTGCGCACCGCCCTCCGCCGCTTCTGCCTTCTTCGTCATCGTCAGCACCACCAGCACGCCAATCTCCAGCATGCCCACCACCGCGAGCGCCCGCAGGGACGGATCCCACAGCACCAGCGCGCCGGTGACGAACACGTTCACCAGGGCCAGCGGCAGGAGGATCTTCCAGCCCAGCGCCTGGATCTGGTCGTAGCGGAAGCGGGGGAAGGTCCAACGAATCACCAGCTGCACCCAGATGAGGAGGACCACCTTCACCCAGAACACCGTGCCGAGGAGGGTGCCGTACAGCCACCCGTGCTCCTGCATCAGCGGCTGGCTCGCCAGCCACTCGCCGCCGAAGGGCAGGTGGTGGCCGCCGAAGAACAGCGCCGTCGTCACGCCGGCCAGCACCACGACCTCCACGAACTCGGAGATCATGAACAGGCCGAACTTCATGCCGGAGTACTCCACGAAGTAGCCGATGATCTCCGACTCGCCTTCCGGCGCGTCGAACGGGGCGCGCTTGGTCTCCGCGAAGGACGCGACGAAGAAGCCGATGAACCCGATGGGCTGCAGCAGGAAACCCCACGCCGGCAGGCCGAAGTCGAACGCGCCATCCGTGCGCCAGAGGTACTGCGCCTGACCCGTGGCCTGCGCGCCATCCAGGCCCAGCTCACCGACGAGCAGCGGAAGCTGCAGCGAGGAGAACGCCATGAACAGGCCGATCAGCGACAGGCCCAGGGCGACCTCGTAGGAGATCATCTGCGAGGACGCGCGCACGCCACCCAGCAGCGCGAACTTGTTGTTGGAGGACCAGCCCGCGAGCGCCGTGCCGTAGACGGCCAGGGAGGCGATGGCGAGCAGGTACAGCACGCCGAAGTCCGGCGTGGCCACGACCATGTCCACGCGGTGACCGAACACCGTCACCGAGGGCCCAGCGGGCACCACGGCGAACAGCGCGAACACCGGCGCGAAGGCGAGGATGGGGCCCAGCTTGAACAGGAACGTGTTCGCCGTGCCCGGGATGAAGTCTTCCTTGGTCAGCATCTTCAGCACGTCCGTGAGGATGTGCGGAAGGCCCGCCAGGGAGCGGTTGCGGAGGCCGGGCAGGTTGATGCGCGCGCGGTTGGGACCCACGCGGTCCTGCATCAGCGCGCTCCACTTGCGCTCGGCGATGGTCAACAGCGTGGCGATGATCATCACGAAGACGAGCATCAGGAACAGGATGTTCGTCAGGCGGCTGGCGCCCGCGAAGAGATGCTCCTCGGCCAGGCCGGCCACCACATACGCCGCCGCGGACACACCCGCGAGCGTCGCGACGATGAAGCCCATCGCGAAGAGGACAGTCAGTACGCGCTTCATCGCTAGATACCCCTCACCCGGGGAGAACCGAACTCACGGTAGCCCGGAGGACGCCCATCGGCGCCCGTGGGCAGCGGATTGATACCCGGCTTCTCCCGGTCCGGCGGAGAGGCCTTGTCCCAGTTGAACTCGGCGAACTCGGCGACCTTGCCGGACAGCTCGCGCCACACGTCGCGCGCGGAGGTCCAGGCCGGCGCCTCGCCGCCCACCTCGCGCGTCAGCTCCGCGGCCCACTTCCAGCCCGGAATCACGTCGCCCTTGGGCGGGTACGCCTTGCGGAAGCGCTGGGTGATGCCGTCCATCTGCGTGAAGGAGCCCTCGTCCTCGACGTGAATCGAGGCGGGCAGGAGCACCGTCGCCTGCGCCGTCACCGGCGACTCGTTCTTCTCCTGCACCACGAAGACGTCCAGCTTGGAGGCCGCCTGGGCGAAGGCCGCCACGTCACCCGGCACCTCGGTGCCGATGGCGTACAGCGCCTTCACCTGACCCTTGTCCAGGGCGGTGGTGAGCGCCTCGAAGGTCTCCACCTTCAGGCCCAGGCCCTTGGCGATCCACTCCAGGCCCTTGCGGTTGGGGTTCTTGTCCGCCGTCTTCAGGAAGTGGTCCGCCTTGCCCGCCGGACGACCACCCACGTAGACGGTGGAGATGCCCAGCGTGGCCTTCGCGAAGGTGAGGCCCGCCAGCAGCTCCTCGTTGGAGGACACCGGCGAGGCGAGCACCGCGAGCTTGCCACTGCCCACCAGCGGCTTGAGCGCCTTGGCGGCGGCCTGCGCGGCCTCCTTGCGCGTCACCACCGGCACGGCCTCGGACGCGGCCTGACCCGTGGCGCGGCCAATCCTCGCCTGGAGCACGCGGCCCAGGTTGAAGGACTTGTACATGAGCCGGCCCTGGTCACACATCCAGCTCTTGTTGATCTCCTCGTTCTCACGAGGACGGATGCGGTAGGTGTCCTGCGACATCCAGTCCGCGTACGTGTTGCAGCCCTTCGCGCAGCCCGTGCAGATGGACGGCGTGGCGGACAGGAACCACGCGCGCGCCTTGAAGCGGAAGTCGCGGCTGAGCAGCGCGCCCACCGGGCAGACGTCCACGGTGTTCAGCGAGTAGTCGCTGTCCAGCTCGTTGCCAGGGAACACGTCGATGCGCTCGTGGCTGCCGCGGCCGAACACGCCCAGCTGCGGCTCCTTGGCGACTTCGTTCATCACGCGCACGCAGCGGGTGCACATGATGCAGCGCTCCTGGTCCAACACGACGCGCGGCCCCAGCACCTTGCGCTTGTTCTTCAGGGCCTTGCCGCCCTCCAGGCGCGAGGGGCGGTAGTCGTACTTCATGTAGTAGTCCTGCAGCTTGCACTCACCAGCCTGGTCGCAGATGGAGCAGTCGACCGGGTGGTTGAGCAGCAGGAACTCCATCACCGCGCGCTGCTGCTCCTTCACCTTCGGCGTCGTCGTCTTCACGACGACACCCTCGGCGAGCGGCGACTGGCACGCGGGCACCATCTTGGGCGCGTTGGACGCCTCGATGAGGCAGATGCGGCAGTTGGCCGCGATGGAGAGGCGCGGGTGGTAGCAGTAGTACGGGATGTCCGAGCCGACCGTCTTGGCCGCCTCGATCATGTTCGTCCCCGGCTTCACGACGACTTCCTTGCCGTCGATGGTGCAGGTGACGAAGCCCGGGTTCTTCGGCGCGGGCTTGGGCGGCGGGCCCGGAGGGGCGGCGGCCTTGGGCGGAGGCGTGACGCTGCTGGCCGCCACGGGAGGCGTGTCCATCTTCGGACCGGCCGGAGGGTTGGAGGGCTCGGGACCGATCTTCGCCGCGGGGGTGTCCGTGGGCGCGCCCTTGGGGGGCGGCTGCGCGTCACCGGTCGGCTTCTTCGTGTCGTCGTTGCTCACTGCTCGACCTCGCCGCCAATCATGTTGATGGTGTCAAACGTGGGGATGAGGTCCGCCAGCATCTTCCCCTCGATGATATGGGGCACCGCCGCGAGCACCGGGAAGCCCGGGGCGCGCACGTGGACCTTGTACGGACGACCGCGCCCGTCGCTCACCAGGTACCAACCCAGCTCGCCGTTCGAGGCCTCGGTCGCGTCGTAGCACTCGCCGGGGGGCACCTGGATGCCCTCCATGACGAGCTTGAAGTGCGCCATCACGCCCTCGATGGTGCCGTAGACCTCCGGCTTGGGCGGCAGCGCGATGCGCCAGTCATCCACGATGATGGGGCCGGCGGGGATGGTCTCCAAGGCCTGGCGGATGATGCTGATGGACTGACGCATCTCCTCCATGCGGACGAGGTAGCGGTCGTAGTTGTCGCCGTGCTCGCCCACCGCGACGCTGAAGTTGAAGCGCTCGTAGACCCAGTACGGGTGCGCCTTGCGCAGGTCGTGGTCGATGCCGCACGCGCGCAGGGCCGGGCCCGTCCAGCCGTAGTCGATGGCGTCCTCGGCGGAGATGACGCCGGTGTGCTTGGTGCGGTCCACGAAGATGCGGTTGCGCGTGAGCAACCCGTCCATCTCCACCAGCAGCTCCTCGGTGCGAGTGAGCGTCTTGTGGACCTTGTCCGCCCAGCCTTCGGGCAGGTCGCGGTTGATGCCTCCCACGCGGCCGAAGCTGGTGGTGAGGCGCGCGCCGGTCAGCTCCGTGACGCGGTCCTGGAGGAGCTCGCGGGCCTCCATGCCGTAGAGGAACGGCGCGAAGCCGCCCATCTCCAGGCCGGTGGCGCCCACGCACGTCAGGTGGTCCGTCAGCCGATGCAGCTCGCTGCCGATGACGCGGATGTACTGGGCGCGCTCCGGAATCTCCAGGCCGATGAGCTTCTCCACGGCGTTGAGGAAACCGAAGTTGTTCATCATCGCGGACAGGTAGTTGAGCCGGTCCGTGTACGGCAGGCACTGCGTCCAGGTGACGTTCTCGCAGCTCTTCTGGAAGCCGCGGTGCAGGAAGCCGATTTCAGGGTCGATCTTGACGATGGTCTCGCCGTCCAGCTCCACCTTCAGCCGCACGGTGCCGTGCGTGGCGGGGTGGGACGGGCCCATGTTGATGACCATGTGCTTGCTCTGGAGGTGAGCTTCCAGATCCGAGCCCTCCGGCAGCGAGCCGTCGGTGTCCGGATTGTGGCCCTTCGCATCAAACGTGTGGCTGTCGGCCATGATGTGTCGTCCTCAGGAGTGCCCGCTGGTGCCGGGACCGCGGAAGATGTCCTTGATGGGGCGTTCCGGGATGAGCGGCTGCCTGTCGCGCAGCGCGTAGTCCTTGCGCAGCGGGTGGCCCTGGAACTCGTCGTACAGGAGGATGCGGCGCAGGTCCGGGTGGCCCTCGAAGCGGATGCCGTAGAAGTCGAACGTCAGGCGCTCCCACCAGTTGGCGCCCCGGTACACGAACGCCAGCGTGGGGATGACCGGCTGGTGCTCGCTCACGCGCACCTTGAGCCGCACGTGCTCATGGCGCTTGAACGAGTACAGGAAGTAGACGACCTCGAAGCGAGGGTCGCTCTCCGCCAGGTGCAGCCGGTCCACGCCGTCAATGGAGCCGAAGAGCTTGAACTCCAGCTCCGCGTCGTTCTTGAGGAACGCGGCGACCTTCGGAAGCGAGTCGGGGTGGATCACGGCCCAGGCGCCACCGGCCCGGTCCACATAACGCTCCACCACCGCCTCGGGAAAGTGGGCGGAGACCCTGTCCAACGCGAAAGTGCTCAAGGGGGACCCAATGACTGAGGGAGAAGAATCGCGGCTTTATAAGGAGCGCGGAAGGGGGGCGTCAACGTAAACCCTCAACCATGTAGGCCACTTAGGAAGCCCAGAAGCCCGCGTTGCATACGCGGCGTCCGAGCAGGCGGGAGGATCGCTCGAACGGAGGAATTCAGGCCGCCGAGCCCGGGCTGCCGACGAGGGCGGGGGCCAGCGGCAAGGGGACGAAGGTCGCCACCGGCCGGCTCTTGCCGGGCACCAGCGCCTGGGTGATGGCTTCCCAGTGGAAGAGGGGGCCCACCTGCGCACGGGTGGCCTCCGAGACGAGCACCGGGACGCCTACCCGCTTGGTCAACCCTTCAATCCGGCTGGCCAGGTTCACCGTGTCGCCGATGGCCGTGTAGTCCAGGCGCCGGGCCGTGGAGCCGATGTTGCCGAGGATGACGGGGCCGGTGTGCACTCCGACCCCCATCCGGATGGCCGGGGCTCCCTGGAGGGCCCGGTCCGCGTTGAACGCCTCCAGCTCCTTCACCAGGTCCAGGGCGCAGCGCACCGCGCGGGAGGCGTGCTCGGCGTCCGCCAGCGGCGCGCCGAAGTACACCATGAGTGCGTCCCCGATGAACTTGTCGAGCGTTCCTCCGTGGCGGAATACCACCTCCACCATCCGGCCATAGTAGGCGTTGAGGAACTTCACGACCTCGCCCGGGGGGAGGCGCTCGCTCATCGAGGTGAAGTCGCGGATGTCGGCGAAGAGGACGGTGACTTCGCGCAGCTCGGGCTCGGGGGAGGCAAGGCGCTGGAGGCGCTCGGCGACGGCGGGGGCGAAGTAGCGGCCCAGGCGAGCGCGCTTGAGCTCCTCCTCGGAGACTGCGGCGGAGAGGGCGCGGATGCGGTTGAGCAGGTGGCTGGCGCCGGCGGCGGCCACGGAGAGCATGACCACAGAGGCCATCTGGGCGCCGAAGCCGATTTTGGCCTGCTGCTGGAGGAATATCTCCGCGACGGCGGCGAAGGCGGTGACGACGAGCGTCACCGTGTTGCGCAAGGACAGCGCCGCGAGGATGACCAGCACCGCGAAGATGCCGAGCGTGAAGCCGGCGACGCCTCCGGGGGAGGGGGATTCCGGCATCGCCTGGCTCTGGAGCAAATACACCGCCGGCACGTCGATGAAGGCCACGGACATGCCGGCCCAGCGTACCGCGCGCGGCGAGCGGGCCACGGCCACCCACACCGCCGCGGTGCAGAGCCAGTAGATGGAGAGGGTAGGGAGGTACGCGAGCCAGTCCGCCTTGCGAAAGTACAGGCCCAGGACGGCCGACATCACGAGCATGACGGAGACGGCGACGAAGCGGATCATCGACATCTGGCGCGCGTTGCGTCGGCGCTCGTCGTCGAGGGCCCGGTTCACCGAGTCCTGGATGCCTTCTGGCGCGTTGGACCTCAGGGCCTTACCCCCCATCCCAGGCTCCACCCGTCGACTTCCACTGCCCGCGCATCTTGCACCGTCTCGATAGCGCTCGCACCTTCCGGGCCGGAAAGGCTCCTGTGCTCGCGAGCGTGTCGCGTTGCGGTATACACGCTGACGCATGGCTGAGTCCGTTCCCCCTCATCCGTTCCGTTCGCTCGGTTGGCGCCTCGTGCTGGGCGCGGGCCTGGGCCTGGTGCTGTTCGCCTTGGAGTCCTGGCTGCTCTTGCGCTCGGGGCTGGTCGGCGTGGACATCAACGTGGACGGGCCCTACGCGGCGCTGTCGGCGGCGGTGCGCCCGGTGCTGCCCGGCTTGCTGCTGCGCGTCGCGGCCGTCTATCTGCTGGCGGGAGCGGTGCTCGCGGGCGTGGCCTGGGGCCTGGCGCGCGTCTGGGGATGGGGTGGGGTGGGGGCGACGCTCGCGGGCTGGTGCGTGCTCGTCCTGCTGCTGGCGTGGGACCGAGCCATCTCCCGCCCGGCCCTGTTCGACGACCTTCCCGCCGTACGTCCGTTGCTGGCGTGGCTGGTGGACCATGGCGCGCCGTGGCATCCGCGCGCGGCGGCCGTGGTGTTGGCGCTGGTGCACGTCGCGGCGCTCCTGGCCCGGCTGCCGACGTGGAAGCGGCGGCTCCAGGTGGGCACGGGGCTGGTGGCCGCGGTGGCGGTGCTGTTCGTCGCGGGGCGGATGGGGGACGGCGGGACGGATGACGTGAAGCCTCCGCTGGTGGTGCTCATCGGCATCGATGCCTTCCGCCCGGACCGGCTGCGGACGTTGGGCGGCACGGGTGAGGTGGCGCCTCATGTGGACCGCTTCGTCGCGGACTCCACCCTCTTCACCCGCGCGTACACGCCCGTGGCGCAGACGGAGCCCGCGTGGCGCTCGCTGCTCACCGCGCGCTGGCCCCACGAGACGGGCGTGCGCTACGCGCTGACGTCCGAGTCGCGGATGAAGCTCCAGCCCACCTTCCCGGAGTCCTTCGCGAGGGCGGGGTGGCGCACGGTGTTCGCCACGGACTGCTCGCGCTTCCACGCGGAGGGGCCCGCCTCGGGTTTCGCCACCCGGTTGCAGCCCCCGCGCGGCGCGGTGAACTTCCTGCTGGAGAAGCTGCGCTACCGAGCGCTCGGCGTCTTCGCGGACCACTCCGTCGGCGCCGCGTGGGTGCCGGAGTTCATCGACAACCGCGCGCTGGCCGGCATCCATGACCCGATGGGCTATGCGGAGCGGCTCACGAACACGCTCCTGGACGAGGCGAGCCAGGGGCCCACCTTGTTCGCCTTCCACGCCACCGCGGCGCACTTCCCAGGCGACCCCGTCCACCCCTTCTACCGGCGCTTCGTGTCACCGTCCGAGCCTCTGGAGCGACGGCTGCGCATGCACTTCGCCCCCGTGTCTCCAGGCGCCAAGGGCGGGTGGAGCCGCGACGGCGCGGAGGCGCTCTACGACGAGCTGATTGCCCAGGCGGACGCGCAGGTGGGCATGCTGCTGGGCGCGCTGCGCCGCTCGGGGCGCTACGACGACGCGCTCATCGTCCTCATCTCGGACCACGGCGAGAGCTTCCACGAGGACCGGCCGGACCTGGCGGGCGCCACGCCCGTCCATGGCGCGCGGCTGACCGAGCTGGAGAACCGCATCCTGCTCGCGGTGAAGCCGCCCAAGGGACGCTTCTCCGCGCCCGCCACCTCGGAGGCGTTGGTGCGGCTGGTGGACGTGGGACCCACGCTGCTGGAGCTGTCGAGCCTGCCCGCGCTGACGGGTGTCGCTGGCGTGTCGCTGGCGCCGCTCCTGCGCGGTGAGTCGCTGGCGCCGCTGAACCTGTACGCGGAGACGGGCTTCACGCATGTCTCGCCCGAGGTGTTCGACGCGGGGCACTGGCCCGGCGCGCCGCGCGCGTTCGACGCGTACCGCATCCGTCCGGACGGCGTGGTGGAACTCGGTGACGCGGCGCACGAGGCAGTGGTGCTGGAGAAGGACCGAGGCGCGTTCGACGGAGAACGCTGGTGGGTGGACCGTCCGCAGGCGGATGGCACCTTGCTGCGCGCGTGCACGGGCGACTGTGAAGGGCTGGACGCGCTGTCGCTGGAGTCGTGGCTGGATACGGTGCGAGGACGGACGCCGGAGGGGGACTCGCGTAAGGTCGCCGGCCATGTCGACGATTCCAGACGGCCCGTCTCTCCAGGAACAGTACGCCCCCCACAACAGCTGCTTCGGCTGCGGCCCGGCCAACACCCAGGGCCTGCGCATCCGCAGCCTCGCGGAGGGTGACCTCGTCGTCGCCGAGTGGACGCCCTCCGAGCACCACCAGGCGTTCCCCGGCGTGCTCAACGGCGGCATCATCGGCGCGCTGCTGGACTGTCACTGCAACTGGACGGCGGCGTACCACTTGATGAAGGCGCAGGGCGCGGCCTCGCCGCCGTGCACCGTGACGGCCGACTACTCCATCACCCTCAAGCGCCCCACGCCGATGACGGGGCCGGTGCGGCTGGAGGCGAAGCCGGTGGAAATCAAAGGGGACCGGGCCATCATCGAGGGCACGCTCACCGCCGGTGGCAAGGTGACGGCGCTGTGCCGGGGCACCTTCGTCGCGGTGAAGGAAGGCCACCCCGCGTACCACCGCTGGTGACGGTGGAAACACCAGGGGCCCCGACGCCACCCCTGGGAAGGGGAGGCACGCGGGGCCCCGGGAGCAAGACGCAGGCTTGAGGACTACTTGCCCATGGACATGAGCAGGTCGTGCCGAGCGGCCGTCTGGTTGGGCTGCTCGCGGTCCGCGATGCGGTGGACCTGGTTGGCGATCTTGTCCTGGAGGAGCATGAGCCCGTCCAGCACCTGCTCCGGACGGGGCGGGCAGCCGGGGATGTAGACGTCCACCGGGAGGATGCGGTCGATGCCCTGGAGCACCGCGTAGTTGTCGTAGAAGCCGCCCGAGGACGCGCACACGCCGAAGGACACGACCCACTTGGGCTCGGTCATCTGCTCGTACACACGCTTGAGGATGGGGGCTTGCTTCAGGTTGATGGTGCCCACCACCATCAGCAAGTCCGCCTGACGCGGCGAGAAGCGCGGGAACTCGGCGCCGAAGCGCGCGATGTCGTGACGGCTGGCCGCCACGGACATGTACTCCATGCCGCAGCAGGCGGTGGCGTACGGGTAGGTGAACAGCGAGTACTTGCGGGCCCAACCCAGGCCCTTGGAGACCATCCGCTGGAAGAAGCCCATGGCCTCGTCGCGGCGGGTCGTCAGCACTGGAGCGATGTCTGCATCAGCCATGATGTCTCAGCTCTCCCAATCCAGGGCGCCCTTTTTCCAGACGTAGATGAGGCCCACCACCAGCGTCACCGCGAAGACCAGCATCTCCATGTACCCGAACCAACCGAGCGCCTGGAAGTTCACCGCCCACGGGTACATGAACACGGCTTCCACGTCGAACACGATGAACAACAACGCGACGACGTAGAACTTCACGGCGAAGCGCTGGCGAGCTGGGCCGCTCGACTCGGAGCCGGCCTCGAAGGGGGTCGACTTGATGGCGCTAGGGCGACTGGGGCCCAGCAGCGAGGTGATGAAAGGAATCGCGACGCCCATGATGCCGGCCAACAGCAGCACCACCGCCAGGGGCAGGTAGGGCGAGAGGGGAGAGGGAGTCATCGCGCGCGGAACCTAATGACACCGACCTTGCCATGTCAAAGGGAAACTCCCCCTGGCTCGGCGCCGCAACCCCTTGAGATGACGATGAAAAGCAGGGCTTGTCGCAGCGGGCGGCGAGCAGGGGGCCTCGCGCGCCTCCCCGCACGGCTCGCGAGCGGCGGGCTCGTTTGACGCTCCTGGGGAGCCACGCCTACCGTCGGGCGGCGCCGGCGGCCGGCGATCAGCGCATCACCTGGGAGATGACGGCATGTGGGGGCGGCTCGGCTTGCGGATGCAGGTGGCCATCGCGGTGCTCGTGCCCTGTCTCACGGTCATCGGCCTGTGCATCTGGAACTTCTCCGCCCGCCAGCGCGAGGTCTCCCTGGAGCTGCTGCAGAAGCGGGCTCGGGTCCTCGGCACCCTGGTGGCCAACCACCCCGCGACGCGGGACTGGGACGGCTCGGAGTCTTCCAAGGAGCGCCTGGACGCCGTGCTCGCCCAGCTGGAGGCCCATGACGTCAACGGTGGGGGCGGCTTCACGGTGAACTACCAGGGGCTGCTCGGGCCGGATGGCCGCCCCGTGTACGAGTCCCTGACGCGGCTGCCCGACCATGCGAAGGGCAAGACGGCGGTGACTCGAAACGGCTGCGTGACGTCGCTCCTGGCGCTGCGCGAGGTGTCGGTGCGGTGCGCGAGCGGCGAGCGGACGTATGTGGTGGGCCTGGGCCTGGATGAAGCGGCGGCCTCCGTCACCGAGCTGAAGGGCGCAGTGGTGGCGGGACTGGTGGGCGCGCTGGTGCTGGGGCTGCTGCTCGCGGCGCTCATCGGGCGGACCATCGTCGAGCCCGTGGCCCAGGTGACGGATGTGGTGCGGGACGTGGCTCGCGGGGATGTCTCGCGCGTGGAGCTGGACGTGCCGGCCACGGGTGAAGTCCGCCTGATGGCGCAGTCCTTCAACCAGATGCTCGGTACGCTGCGAATCACGGTGCTGGAGCTGGTGTCGCGCACGGAGCAGCTCTCCGGCGCGTCGCGCGGCCTCTTGGGCGCCTCCGCGGACCAGGAGCACGTCATCAGCCAGCAGGCGGCCTATGCGCAGCAGATCGCCGCGACGTTCGAGGAGCTGAGCCGCACGGCGGAGCAGATCTCCAGCTCCACCGAGGTCGTGGAGTCGAGCGCCCGGCGCACCCACGAGGCGGTGGCCGAGGCGATGGCGGTGGTGGCGCAAGTGGTCGCGGGCATCAACGACATCCGCACCGAGTCCAAGGGCGTGGCGGACGCGATTGTCGGCCTCAACCAGGACCTGCAGCAGGTGTCGAAGATTGCCCACGTCATCAACCAGGTGGCGGAGCGCTCGGACCTGCTGGCGCTGAACGCGGCGTTGGAGGGCACCAAGGCGGGCGAGGTGGGCCGGGGCTTCTCGCTGGTGGCGGCGGAGATGCGCAAGCTGGCGGAGAACGTGTCGGCGTCCGCGCGGGACATCGGCCGCATCGTCGAGAAGGTGCAGGACTCCGGCGAGGAGGCCGCGTCCAAGGCGCGCGTGGGCATGGCCACCAGCGACCGAGGCGTCGAGGTGGCGGAGCAGGCGTCCTCGGTGTTCCAGCGCATTGTCGAGCTGGCGCGCGGCACCAGCGAGGCCGCGCGGCAGATCACCATCGCCACGCGTCAGCAGCGCCAGTCCAGCGAGCAGGCCGTGCAGGGCGCGCGCAACGTGGCGGAGCTGGTGAAGCAGGGCGTGGACGCCACCGGGCGCACCACTCGCATCGCCCAGGACCTCCAGGCGGTGGCCGAGGGGCTCACCGCCGTCACCAGCCGCTTCAAGACGACGCGGAGCTGAGAGGCGCCTACTCGTCGCGCGTCCAGCGGACCTGGAGCTCCAGCTCGTCCACGTCGCCTTCGCGCTCGTGCTCGATGCTGAAGTGCGCGTGGGCGGGGACGTGCAGCCGCTCGCCGGCCACCTGGATGTTGAACGCCTTGCCGCTCTCCACCGCGTCCGCGAGCCGTCGCAGCTTCGCGACGAACTGCGCGCGGGGGTAGACCTTCTCGATGTCTCGCTTCGGTCGCTTCGCCATCGCGCCATCCTGCCAGTGGCGTGCAAACCCGTCGAACTTCATTACTGTGCGCGCGCATGGGCTCGCTCGAACTGTCCCCCGCGCATTTCCGGCGTCTGGCCGACCGTGTGTCCACCCTGGCCGAGGAGTGGCTCGAGGGGCTCGACTCGCGCCCCATCGCTCCCTCCATCACCGGCGCCGCGGCGGAGGCGATGTTCTCCGAGGGGCTCCCCGAGCAGGGCCTCGGAGACGCCGCGCTGGACGCGCTGAAGCCCTTCATGGAGGGCTCTCGCGCGGGCAACGCGCGGTTCCTCGCGTACGTGTTCGGCTCGGGCGAGCCGGTGGGCGTGCTGGGCGACTACGTGGCCAGCGTGGTGAACCAGAACGTCACCGCGTGGCGCTCGGCGCCCACGGTGGTGAGCCTGGAGCGCTCGGTGATTCGGAGCCTCGCGAGCGCGGTGGGCTGCGCGGGCTTCACCGGGAGCTTCACGGGCGGCGGCTCCTCCGCGAACCTCATGGCCCTGGCCATGGCGCGCGAGTCGCTCGCCCCCGCCAACGAGGACGGCGCGCCCTCCGGCGTGGTGTACGCGTCCGCCGAAGTGCATATGTCCATTCCCAAGGCCGTCGCCCTCCTGGGCCTGGGGCGCAAGCATCTGCGGCTGATTCCCACCGACTCGCAATGGCGGATGCGCGCGGACGCCCTGGCTCGCGCAATCACCGAGGACAAGGCAGCCGGCCTGCGTCCCCTGGCCGTGGTGGCGACGGCGGGCACGGTGAACACCGGCGCGGTGGACCCGCTGACGGCGGTGGCGGCCCTCGCGCGCGAGCACGGACTGTGGATGCACGTGGATGGTGCCTATGGCGCGCTCGCGGCCATGGCCTTCCCGGAGCGCTTCGAGGGGCTCGGCCTGGCGGACTCGCTGTCCATGGACGCGCACAAGTGGCTCTACCAGCCGGCGGACTGCGGAGTCTTGCTGTTCCGCGATGCCCAGGCCGCGCGTCGCGCCTTCTCCTTCACCGGGGACTACGCGCGCGCCCTGAATTCGGACCCGGTGGAGGGTTTCGCCTTCTTCGACGAGTCGATGGAGCTGTCCCGTCGCGCCCGGGCCCTGAAGGTGTGGCTCTCCGTCCGCTTCCACGGGCTCGCCGCGTTCCGCGAGGCCATCCGCCGCGATGTGGAGCACGCGAGATATTTGGAGACGCTCATCCGGGAGACGGCCGGACTGGAGCTGCGCTCCCCCGCGACATTGAGCGCGGTGTGCTTCCGCTACACGGGTGGGCTTCCGGACGCGGGGCTCGACGACTTCAACACGCGGCTGCTGGCGCGAATCAACCGGCGCGGTCGTATCTACATCTCCAACGCGACGCTGGAGGGACGCTTCTGCCTGCGCGCCTGCTTCGTGAACCACCGCACCACGCGCGAGGACGTGGCAACGGTGGTTCACGAGGTGCTCGCGGCGGCCGAGGAGCTCAGGGCCTCGTAGTCACGTCACGAGGCCCGTCGCGCCGGCTCAGGCGTGGCTCTGCTGGAAGCGGTGGATGGCCTGCTCCACCTCGTTGGCGAGCGACATCACCTGGTCGCCAACCTCCGACTTCCCGTCGCGCTGGGCCTCCTTCATCTTCTCCTTCACCTTCTCCTTGAGCGGGCCGATGCTCAGGCTGCCCGGGGCCTGACTGGGCACGTAGTCGATGAGGCTCTCCGCGAACTTCTTCACCAGCCCCTGGGCCGGGACGAAGAGGAACATGCGCTCGCCGTACCAGCTCGTGTACAGGCCGGAGAAGAGTCCCTCCTCGAACGGGTCCGAGCGCAGGTTGATGAGGTAGGGCCAGGCGGGGTTGAAGCGCTTGCCGCTGAACCACATATCCGGGCCCCGGCCATCCTGGTAGCTGAAGATGACCTTCCAGTCGTCGTAGCGCACCGCCGCGATGTTGCCGCTGTCGAGCACGTAGATGAACTCGTGCCGCTGTCCCGGCTCCTTGCCCGCGAGCAACCCGCGCTGGTCATACCCGTCCAGGTGCACGCGGAACTTCTTCTTCCCCACGGTGTGCCCCTGCTTGCACTTGTCCACGAGGTCCTCGGGACCGCCCGACGCTGCCACGAAGGTCGGCATCCAGTCCTCGTGGGCGAAGATGTCGTTGATGACGGTGCCCGGCTCGATGACCCCGGGCCACTTCACGACGCAAGGCACGCGCACGCCGCCTTCCCACGTGGAGCCCTTCTCGCCGCGGAAGGGCGCGTTGCCGCCGTCCGGCCAGCCCATCTTCTCCACGCCGTTGTCGGTGGAGAACACGACGATGGTGTTGTCCGCGATGCCCAGATCATCCAGCTTCTTCATCAGGACGCCCACGTGGTCGTCCAGCTCCGTCATCGCATCCGCGTACAGGCCCTTGCCCGTCTTGTTCTGGTACTTCTCCTGCAAGAACGTCCACACGTGGGTGCGCGTGGTGTTGTGCCAGATGAAGAAGGGCTTGTCGTCCTTCGCCGCGCGCTCCATGAACGTCAGGGAGGACTTGAGGAACTCCTCGTCCACCGTCTCCATGCGCTTCTTGGTGAGCGGCCCGGTGTCGACAATCTTCTGCCGGCCCACGCGGCCCCAGCGGGGGTCTTCCGTCGGGTCGTCGCGGTCAGTGGCCCAGCAGTGGAGGACCCCGCGCGGACCGAAGCGCTCCTTGAACGCCGGGTCCTTCGGGTAGTCGGGGCACTCGGGCTCGTTCTCCGCGTTGAGGTGGTAGAGGTTGCCGTGGAACTCGTCGAAGCCGTGCATCGTGGGCAGGTAGCGGTTCGAGTCGCCCAGGTGGTTCTTTCCGAACTGGCCGCACACGTAGCCCTGGGGCTTGAGCAGCTCCGCGATGGTGGGGTCGGAGTCCTGGAGGCCGTAGTCCGCGCCCGGCATTCCGATGGTGGTCATCCCCGTGCGCAGCGGGTTCATCCCCGTGATGAAGGCGGCGCGGCCCGCGGTGCAGCTCTGCTGTCCGTAGCAGTCCGTCATCAGCGCGCCCTCACGGGCGATGCGGTCGATGTTGGGCGTCCGGTAGCCCATCATCCCCTGGTTGTAGGCGCTGATGTTCCACAGGCCGATGTCGTCACCCCAGATGACCAGGATGTTCGGCTTCTTCGCCGGCTGCTTGCCGTGGCCATTGCCATTGCCCTTGCTCTTGGATTTTCCGAGAAACGCCATTCGCCCGCCCCCGCTGCCCCGCCGTCGGTGAACTCCGTCCGGTCGACAGGCAAGGTGGGGCGGGGTGGTGCAAGAGGCGAGTTGCCCCGGGGTGCGGTGCACGAGGACTCCATTCCCGAACCCGTGCGTCCAGGCGAGCGTTGCTCCGTGCCGACGGCTCACACCCTCGGCCGTTGCGCCTCCTTCCTTCGAGAAAAAGAGGGGGACTCATGACGCTGGACCGTATTCGTCGCATCGCGCGGACGTGGCGCATCAACACGCTCAACACCGCTGTCTATGTCGCGTCGGGGGGAACGACGACGCTGCATGAAGGTCGCTTCGCCCGCTGGTGCGGAACCTGGCGCAACTGGAGCCAGACCTACGAATGTCAGCCCGCGCGCTTCGAGAGGCCGGAGACGGAAGAGGAGCTGGGGCGCATCGTCCGGGAGTCGGAGAAGGTCCGCGTCGTGGGCGGAGGCCATTCGTTCAACCGCTGTCCGTTGACGCAAGGGACGTTGATTTCGCTCGACGCGCAGCACCGCATCCTGGACGTCGACGTGGCGCGGAGGGTGGTGCGCGTGCAGGCCGGCATCCGGCTGCGCGACTTCACCCGACAGATTCTGGAGCACGGCCTCTCGTTACCGGTGCTCGGCTCCACGAACGCGCAGAGCCTGGGGGCGTTGATTGGCACGGACCTGCACGGCACCGGCAAGTCGCATGGCTTCCTCTCCGAACAGGTGCTGTCGCTGCGAGTGATGGACGCGGCGGGCGAGGCGCGGACGCTCGTGCGGGGCTCGCCCGAGTTCCACGCGGTGGCCGGCTCGATTGGCACCTGCGGCGTCGTCACCGAGCTGGAGCTCCAGTGTGTCCCCGCGTTCAACCTGGAGAAGCGCCTGGAGGTCGTCCCGCGCCAGTGGGCCGAGGACCACCTGGAGGAAGTCCTCAACACGAACGACCACGTCAGCTTCTATTACGTGGGAGGCGTGGACGCGGAGCACGTCCGGATGAACGTGTGGAACCGGACGACGCAGCCGCCATCGCGGCTCTGCCACGTGCGCAAAATGGGGCTGGAGCTGATGGACATGCTGCTGTCGGGCTATCTGCTCGGCCTGTCGCGGGTGCTGATGCTGACGGAGCCCTTCGCGAAGGTCGGCTTGTTCTTCATGAAGCTGACGCAGCAGGGACGCAAGACGGTGTTGCCGATGTGCTCCGCCTTCTCGCGCCAGCTCTTCTACCACCACGACGAGATTGAATACGGGGTGCCCTTCGCGAAGCACCAGCAGTGTCTCCAAGAAGTGTTGGACCTGCTGGAGCGCAAGCGCTTCGTCTGCGTCGTCGAGGTGCGCTTCACGCCCGCGACGTCCATGGCGACAGTGGGGCCGGGCGTGGGACGGCGCACGTGTTTCATCGAGCTGGCGCCCAGCCTGTCCGTCGACTCCAGCGCCGTGTTCGAGGAGGTGGAGCAGATCTTCCTCAAGTACGGCGGCCAGGTGCACCTGGGGAAGGCGACGCGCGCCAAGGAGGAGGACATGGAGCGGATGTATGGCGTGCGCTGGCATGCGCTGCGCACCGTGCAGCGCGCCCAGGACCCGGATGGGAAGTTCGTCAACGACTTCGTGGCCCGTGTCTTCGGACCCACCCGGAGGCTGGAGTCGCGGGACGAAGATGAGGGGACGCCCGAGCCCGTGGTCTCCTGGGGCTGACGTGTCGCCCCCTCGGAGGGCTCACGCCGTGGCGCGGGACTTCAGCTTCGCGAACAGCTCCGGCGGCATCGCGGCCGTGCCCAGGCGGTGCTCGGCGGACACTGCCTCGCCATGGAAGTCGCTGCCGGCGGTGGGCACCAGGTCGTGCTCCTTCGCCAGCGCCAGGTACTTCTGCCGCAGCCCCGGGTTGTGGTCCGCGTGCAGCACCTCCAGGCCCGCGAGCCCCGCCTTCGTCAGCTCGCGAATCTCCATCCGCTCCGCCTTGGACGAGCCCGGGTGCGCCAGCGTCGCCGTGCCGCCCGCGTTGCGGATGAGGCGGATGGCGTCCGCGCCGTCCAGCTTGAAGCGCTCCACCCAGGCCATGCCCCGCGTCCCCAGGAAGCGGTCGAACGCGGCCTTCATATCCACCGCCCAGCCCTGGTTCACCAGCACGCGCGCGAGGTGCGGTCTGCCCAGCTGCGCCTCTCCCGCGACGGCCCGCACGTGCTCCATGCGCACCGGGAAGCCCAGTTGCTGCATCCGCGCCACCATGGCCTCCATGCGCTGCTCGCGCTCGCCGCGCAGGCGCTGGGCGAAGCGCGCGAGGTCCTCGTCATCCGGCCTCACGAAGTGCCCCAGGATGTGGACTTCTCGGCCCAGGACGAAGGCGGAGACTTCGATGCCCGGCACCAGCTCCACGCCATGCGCGCGCGCGGCCTCGCCGGCCTCCGCCAGCCCCGCAACCGTGTCGTGGTCCGTCACCGACAGCACCGTCACTCCCGCCGCCGCCGCGCGCGTCAGCAGCTCCGTGGGCGAGTACTGGCCGTCGCTGGCGGTGGTGTGGGAGTGCAGGTCGATCATCTCGGGCTCCGGGGCGAGCGGTTGAAAGCCGCACTGTCGCGACCTAGGCTCTTCTTCAAACCACGGACGACGTCAAGGGCGATGCCGCAGCACCCACTCCAAATCTCACGAAAGATTTTGAGTACGGGCTGCGGGCCATGACCTTCCTGGCCTCACAACCCCTGGGGTGCACCGGAGTCCGGCTCGCCGGCCGTGACGGCGCGGGCCTAGACTGCCCGCCCCATGGCCAAGAAAGCCGACACGAGCATCGAGAACCGGGTGTACCTCTTCGAGTCGCTCGCCAGCAGCTACGTGGCGGCGGCCTCGGAGGCGCTGGGCTCCAAGGACTCCGCGGAGCGTGAGCGGGCCCGCCGGGTCCTGGCGGAGCTGGCCTTCGTCTCCTGTGTGGTGGCGGACACCGAGGACCTGACGCCCGAGCAGGTCCGGGAGCGGGTGCTGAGCGCGCCTCCGGCCGACGCCGCCCCCGGCAAGCGCGCAAGCCGTCGCAAGCGGGACAAGTAGGGACGGGGCTCTGGCGGTGCTCCCCTTGGGGCGCGGGCGGTGGTAGATCGCCGCGCCATGGCCAAGACCTCCTCGAACCCGAAGAAGTCCCTTCGCTCCGCGTACTCCGGCGCCCGCAAGGCGGACCCGCGCCCCATCACCGGCAAGGAGAAGCCGGCGGAGCTGCTCGCCCACGCCTTCAGCGCCTACGTGGGTCGCCAGGAGCGCACGGCGTTCGAGCTGATGTCCAAGTCGATGGAGGACGACGCGTCCATCTTCCTCACGCTGTCGGGCGCGATGACGCCCGCCGGCCTGCACCAGAGCTGTCTGATTCCCCTCATCGAGAAGGGCATCATCTCCGCCATCACCACGACGGGGGCGAATCTCTACCACGACGCGCACCGCATCATCGGCCACGCCATCCGCGAGGTGAACCCCAACGCGGGCGACCTCCAGTACCGGCTGGCGCGCATCATCCGCATCTATGATTTGGGTTTCTGGGAGGAGGCGCTGCTCGACACCGACCGCCTCTTCTCCGCCATCATCCGGCAGCCCGAGTTCCAGAAGAAGATGACCACGCCGGAGTTCCACTTCCTGCTCGGCAAGGCCATCCACGGCATCGAAAAGCAGCTGGGCGTGAAGCAGCCGTCGCTGTTGTCCACCTGCTACAAGCACGCGGTCCCCATCTGGGTGGGCGCGGTGCAGGACGGCTCCATCTTCCTGAACATCGTCAAGCTCAAGCGCCTGCTCGGGCCCGAGTTCAAGTTCGAGCTCGACATCAACGACGACGTCTACTCCATGGCGGCGATGCAGCACTTCTGCCGGCACAACGGCAGCAAGCGGCTGGCCATCTGGATTCTGGGTGGCGGCGTGCCGAAGAACTACACGCTGCAGGGTGAGCCGCTGCTGGACCAGATCCTCAACGTCCCCACGTCGGGCTTCGACATCGACGTGCAGTTCTGCGTGGACCCGGTGGACAACGGCGCGCTGTCCAGCTGCCCCGCGGGCGAGGGCCACACCTGGGGCAAGGTCTCCGTGGAGGCGGTGGAGACGGGCTCCGTCTATGTGCACTGCGACGTGACGGCCGTGTTCCCCTGGCTGACGCACGCGCTGCTCAACGAGCCGAAGAACAAGCGCAAGCCCATGCGGCTGATGGACCGGTTGCCGGAGGCCATCACCTTCCTCGACGCCGACGTGAAGAAGCGCAGCAAGGCGCTGATGAAGACGCTGGACTGGAGCGTGGAGGAGGCGGAGCCTTCCACCAAGAAGGACGCGAAGAAGCACGAAGCCTACGTCCGCTGAAGCACACCAGCCCGAGGAGGTCCGACACATGAGCCAGCAACAGCCCACCGGCGTGGTGATGACCCTGGTCAGCCACGCCCAGTTCAAGACGCAGCTCACCCACGGCCCGTCCAGCGCGGGCCTCCAGACGGAGGCGCCTCGGGACAACGGCGGCACCGGTGGCAGCTTCTCGCCCACGGACCTGGTGGGCGCGGCGCTGATGTCCTGCGCGGTGACGACGATGCACCTGTTCGCCTCGCGCGAGGGCATCTCCCTGGGCGAGGTTCGCGCCAGGGTGGAGAAGCGGATGACGCCGCCGCCGCGCCGCATCGGCGAGCTGGTGTTGGACCTCCAGATGCCCGCGGGCCTCTCCGCCGAGCACCGCGCCCGGCTGGAGCAGGTGGGCCGCGAGTGTCCGGTGGCTCGCAGCCTCCACCCCGAGGTGAAGCTGCCGATGACGTTCAGCTACCCGGACTGAGCCGGGCGCCTGTCCGTCCGGCCACCCTCCGTTGGAGCCTCCAGGCACTCGCTGCCCGGAGGCTTCTCCATGAGGAATCTTCCCCCGCGGCAGTGTGGCCGCGTGGCGGGGAGGGACGGCATGGATGCGAAGCGGTTGGGCATCTATCTCAGCGATCACCACGCGGGCTCGGTGGCGGGCATCGAGCTGGCGCGGCGCACCGAGGCGGAGAACCACAGCAACCCCGTGGGCCACTTCCTGGCCGCGCTCATTCCGGAGCTGCGGCAGGACCAGCGGACGCTCGAAGCGGTGATGCGGGCCCTGGAGCTGCGCAAGGACCCGGTCAAGTCCCGCGCCGCGTGGGTGCTGGAGAAGGCGGGCCGCCTGAAGCTCAACGGCCACTGGGTGCGCTACTCACCCCTGAGTCGCCTCGTCGAGCTGGAGGGCCTGTGCACGGCCACCGAGGGCCGCCTGTCCCTGTGGAGCACGCTGGCGCGACTCCAGCTCCACGACTTGCGGCTGGCGAGCTTCGACTTCGAGTCACTCCTCGCCCGGGGTGAGCTTCAGCAGGCGGGGCTCCAGCGGCTGCGCGCCCGCGCCGCGGATGTCGCCTTCGCGGACGAGCCCACGCCCTTCGGTGCTGGAGAGCCGCTCATCGCCAGCTACTGAAAACACCACGCCCCCCGACGCTTCCCCTGAGGGCGCGGCGGAGGGCGGGGTGGGAACCACTGAAGTCGAAGTGACTACGTGCCCGACGGAGACACCGGCGGCCGGGTGGCGTCCGGCACCGGCACCAGGCGGAGCTGGCTGGCGCTGCCGGCGAAGCTCGCGTCCACGCCGCGCTCCAGGTACGTGTAACCGGACAGGCCGTCCTCGTACATGCGCAGCAGGGTGCGCGACTCGTCCAGGGAGATGCGGCCCTGGCGCAGCGCCATCTCGGTGAACTTGCGCAGCCGGGCGACGAGGTCGTCCCTGCTGTAGCTGACGTAGTTCAGCACTTCCGTCACCGTGTCGCCGGCCACCACGTGGTCGATGAGGTAGCCACCGTTGGGCGCCAGCGACACCTGCACCGTGTGCGTGTCCCCGAAGAGGTTGTGCAAGTCGCCGAGGATCTCCTGGTACGCGCCGACCAGGAAGATGCCCAGGTAGTAGTCGTCATCGTTGAGCGCGTGCAGCTCCAGCGCGTCCTTCACCTCGCGCTTGTCGATGAAGTGCTCAATCTTGCCGTCCGAGTCGCAGGTGATGTCCGCCAGCGTCGCGCGCCGGGTCGGCTTCTCCGCCAGCCGGTGGATGGGCATCATCGGGAAGAGCTGATCAATCGCCCACGAGTCCGGCAGCGACTGGAACACGGAGAAGTTGCAGAAGTACGTGTCGCTCAGCGCCTTCTCGAGTGAGTCCAGCTCCTCGGGAATCTCGCCGGCCTCCTTCGCGATGCGCATGATCTTGTGGCAGGTGGCCCAGTAGATGTTCTCGGCCGCCACGCGCTGCTCCAGCGACAGGTGGCCCAGCGAGAAGAGGGTGAGGCTCTCCTCCTTGGCGTCCTGCGCGTCGTGCCACGCCTCCAGCAGGTTCTTGTTCGTCACCTCGCGGAAGGTGGACAGGAGGTTGCGCACCACGGAGGGCGCCTTGTCGTCCACCTTGTCCGGCACGTGCGCCGGGTCGAACTCGCTGGTGCCCAGCACGTCCACCACCAGCACCGCGTGGTGCGCGACGACGGCGCGGCCCGACTCGGAGACAATCGTCGGGTGCGGCACGCCCGCGCGATCACACGCCTCCATCACTCCGAAGACGACGTCGTTGGCGTACTCCTCCGTCGTGTAGTTCATGGAAGAGGCGAAGTTCGTCTGGGAGCCGTCGTAGTCCACGCCCAGGCCGCCGCCCACGTCCAGGTACTTCAAGGGCGCGCCCTGACGCGCCACCTCCACGTAGAAGCAGCCCACCTCGCGCAGCGCGTTCTTCACGTTGCGGATGTTGGAGATCTGGCTGCCCAGGTGGAAGTGCAACAGCTCGAAGGAGGGGAGCAGGCCGGTGTCCTTCATGAAGCTGATGCAGCTCATCAACTCCGACGAGGACAGGCCGAACTTGGAGCGGTCTCCGCCGCTGGCCTCCCACTTGCCGGCGCCGCGGGTGGACAGCTTCACGCGCATGCCCAGCCGCGGGGTGATGCCCGTGCGGCGGGAGACTTCCGCGATGAGGGGCAGCTCGCTGGGCTTCTCGACGACGAGGATGACGTTGCGACCCAGGCGCGAATAGAAGAGGGCCGTCTCGATGTACTCCTCGTCCTTGTAGCCGTTGCAGATGACCAGCGCTTCCTCGCTCTCGAGGAGCGCCATCACCGCCATCAGCTCCGGCTTGCTGCCGGCCTCCAGGCCGTAGTTGTAGCCCTTGCCCGCCTCGATGATGGTCTCCACCACGTAGCGGTGCTGGTTCACCTTGATGGGGTAGACGCCCCGGTAGCCGCCCTTGAAGGCCTGGTCGGCCATGGCCTTGCGGAAGGCCTCGTTGAGGTGGACGACGCGGTGGCGCAGCACGTCCGTGAAGCGCAGCAGCAGCGGCAGTCCAATGCCCCGGCGACGGACTTCGTCCACCAGGTCCTTCAAGTCCATGCTGGGGGCCTGGGGGCCGTCCGGATGGACGCAGACGTGGCCCTTGTCGTTGATGCCGAAGTAGGGCGAGCCCCAGTTCCGGATTCCATAGAGCTCGTGCGCGTCAGCGAGGGTCCAGCGGTGCGGAGGGGCGTTTGCGGGCATCGGCGGTTCGAGGCTCCCAGGGAAACGGAGGGTGGACTCCAGTCAACACTGGAGGGGCGCGGGAACTATAGGAAAGCCCCCCCGCATACAACAGCCGGCTGAAGGGACAGCAAGCTGGCGGGCAGGCGACCTCCCAGGGCCCCTGTCCTGGCGGGCGGACCTTCCATCTGATTCCTACCCTTTGGACGGAGTGTCGGGAGGACGCGTGGATAGAAGGGAAGGGTACATGGAGTCGTCCGCACGCAGGGAAGAAGCGCCGCTGACCCCTCGGGAAATCTTCGAGCGACTGGACCGCTACGTCATTGGCCAGGACCTCGCCAAGCGGGCGGTGGCCATCGCCGCCCACAATCACCTCAAGCGTGTGCAGGCCCGGAGGCTGCGGAGGCAGTCCCTCATCAAGAAGTCCAACATCCTGCTCATCGGCCCCACCGGCAGTGGCAAGACACACATCGCCCGCAACCTGGCGGACATCCTCCAGGTGCCGTTCACCACCGTGGACGCCACCGAGTACACGGAGGCGGGCTACTACGGCAAAGACGTGGAGGTGATGATCTCCGACCTGCTCCTCAAGGCGAACCACTCCGTCGAGGACACGCAGCGGGGCATCATCTTCGTGGACGAGGTGGACAAGATTGCCCGCCGCTCCCAGGGCGCTCGCAACGGCGCGGGCAGCCGGGACATCGGCGGCGAGGGCGTGCAGCAGTCCCTGCTGAAGCTCCTGGAGGGCCGCGAGGTGTACGTCCCACTCAACGTCACCCAGGCCTGGAACAAGAGCGACTTCGTCCAGGTGGACACCCGCGACATCCTCTTCATCTGCGCGGGCACCTTCAGCGACTTGCACGAAGCCGGCGACGAGGCCTCCAGCCGACCCCTGGGCTTCGGCGCGGACGGCGCCTCCAAGGGGCCCCGCAAGCGCATCAGCACCAAGCAGCTGGTGGAATTCGGGATGCTGGCGGAATTCCTCGGACGCCTGCCCGTGGTGGTGCAGTTGGATTTGCTGGGCGAGGCGGACCTCATCCGCGTGCTCACGGAGCCGCCGGACTCCATCATCCGGGAGTTCCGGGAGCTGTTGGCCATGGACGAACTGGAGCTGGAGTTCGACGACGCGGCGCTGCGCGAGGTGGTGCACTACTCGGCGACGCGGGGGCTGGGGGCTCGCGGACTGCGCTCCATCCTGGAGCACGTCATGGCGGACATCATGTTCGAGGCGCCCGAGCGGCGACGTCGAGAGGTGAAGGTGGACGCGGACTACGTGCGTCCGCGGCTGGTGGGGCTGGACGCCGTGCAGCTCAACGTGTGACGTCCCCGTCACTTTCCGAGGCCCGGGCCGCCGCTCCCAGTCGAGCGGCGATGTCCGGGTCCTGGATGAGCTGGAGGACCAGGTCGTTGCGCAGCAGCGCGGCGGTGTCGCCCCTGGCGAGCGCCTGCCGCACCTTGTCGTCCTGGAGGAGCCGCTGGAAGCGCGGGTCCTTGCGCAGGGCCTTGAAGGCGGGGTCGTCCTTTAGCGAGGCCGCGCGCTCCGGGTCTCCCGCCGCCTTGGCCACCTGGACCATGTCGTCCATGGGGGCGAACTGGGTCATCTCGAAGAGGTTGAAGCGGCGCGCGGCCTGGGCGGCCAGGGAGTCCTTGGGGGACACGCCGATGCGCTTGCCGGCGACGATGACGTGCTGCTCGAAGAAGGTCATCGCGCTGAGGGCCATCCACGCGAAGGCGGCCGTCTTCCCCGCGCCCAGCACGAAGCCCAGGAAGCGGTCGATGCCTCGGTCCTCGTTCTGCTTGCCCGTGGCGAGGAAGCGCTGGAGCAGGGCGCCCAGCGCATAGCGCACGGTGAGCCACACGCCGACGAAGAGGAGCACCGTGCCCAGCAGGAGGCCCATCAGCAACGGGCCGTCGAGCGCCTCCGCGAGCCGGGGCGCGACGAAGGGGCCCAGGCGGCGCGAGGCGAAGAACCCCAGCGCCAGGCCCACCCAGTTGGCCACCTGTCGGGAGGCGCCGGTGAAGGCGCCGATGAGCCCGAAGAAGAGCACCATGCCCAGGATGATGAGGTCGATGACCATGGGGCTTTGCCGCGCCTCCGGACGACGTCAGCGAATCTTGAACGAGTCGCCCTTGGATTTGGCCTCGTCCGACAGGCGCTTCTGCGCCTCGGCCAGGCTCTCCTTGTAGCGGGGATTGGAGGGCTCGTAGGTGAGGGCCATCTTGAGATTGCGCTCGGCGGCGGACCAGTTGCCGGCGTCGATGTCCTTCTGGGACTGCTGGTAGAACTGGCGCCCCTTGGGGTGGGTGCCGATCTGCTCTTCCTGCTCCTTCTTCGCGGCGGCCTTCGTCTCGGATTCGGACGCCTCCGTGAAGCGCAGCTTCTGCGCGCGCTCCGAGCCGGTCACGTCGGCGAGGTACTTCTTGCGCTTCGTGTCGTCGCGCAGGACGTAGTAGGCCTCGGTGACGCGCTTGTAGAGCTCGTGCACCTGCTCCTTGAGCTGCTTGTCGTCGATGTGGAAGAAGCGGTCCGGGTGGTAGGTGCGGCTCTCCCGGTAGAACGCCTTCTTGATGTCGGCGGGCGTGGCCGTGCGCTCCAGCAGGAGCACCTCGAAGTAGTCGAGCTCTTCCAGCTTCGAGCAGCGCGACTGGAGGTCCGCGAGCTGGTGCGCATCCAGGCCCGGGCCCTTGGCGCTCGGAGGCGGGGGCGGTGACAGGGCGCCCACGGGCGGCGGGGGCGGCGCCATGGGGGCGATGGAGGGGACCGCCGGCGCGATGGACGGCACCACGGGGTTGATGGCCGGCACGCGAGGCGCCGTCATCGGCGCGATGCCCGGGACGGAGGCCGCCGCTGGAGGGCGGGGGGGCGCGTCCGTGGAGACGATCGCCGGCAATGACATGGTGGGCCGTGGGCCCGGGCGCGGCTGTGGCGCCGAGGACGGGGGCGGCGGAGAGGTGACCTGACCGACGGCGAGCGTCGGAGGTGGCCTGGGCGTCAACGCCGGACCGGGTGGAGTGCCCGCGGGAGGCGCTGTGACCGGGGCGATGCCGGGCACGGTGGGACGGGCCAATCCGGGGGGCGGCGGTACCGTCGGCGGACGCGTGGCGGGGACCGGCGGGGCGATGGAGGGAACGCTCGGCACCGCACCTGAGGTGGGCGCGGCTCCACGTGCCGTGGCGCCCTCGGGCGGCGGTGGCGGAATGATGGCGCCCGCGACGGGCGGGGGCGTCAGGGGCCCGGTGATGGCTGGGGCCGCGCGAGGCGGTGTGCCCGCGACCGACGGAGGCACCGTGCCGACGGGGGCCACGCGTGGCGCGGCTCCGGCGACGGGGGGCGTGCCCGTGGAGGCTGTCGCACGCGTCGCCGCGCCCGCGACAGGCGCGGGAGTCAGCGGCGCGGTGCCCGCCGCGGGTGCGCGAGGAGCGGGGCCTGCTCCCGGAGGTGGAGGGACCGTTCCCACGGGCGCCGCGCGAGGCACCATCCCCGCGACAGGGGGAGGTGTCAGCGGTGCGATGCCCGCCGGAGTCGCGCGAGGAGCGGGGCCCGACGCGGGTGGCACCGTGCCCACGGGCGCCGCGCGAGGCGCGGTTCCAGCGACAGGCGCGGGAGTCATTGGCGCGATGCCCGCCGGAGTCGCGCGAGGAGCAGGGGCCGGCGCGGGTGGCACCGTGCCTACGGAGGCTGTGCGAGGCGCCGTTCCCGAGACGGGAGCAGGAGTCATCGGCGCGATGCCCGCGGGGGGCGCACGCGGCGCGGGACCCGACACGGGCGCGGGAGTCATCGGCGCGATGCCCGCGGGAGTCGCGCGAGGCGCGGGACCCGAGGCGGGCGTCGTCGTTCCCGCGACGGGCGCGGGAGTCATCGGCGCGATGCCCGCCGGGGTCGCACGCGGCGCGGGGCCCGAAGCAGAAGGCGCCATGCCCGCGACGGGCGCGGGAGTCATCGGCGCGATGCCCGCGGGAGTCGCACGAGGCGTGGGGCCCGAAGCAGACGGCCCCGTTCCCGCCGGAGTCGCACGAGACGTGGCTCCCGCGACGGGCAGGGTGGGCATCGGCGTGCCCCCGGGAGGCGTCCCATCGGGGTCGTCCTCACCGAGCGGCGCGGGCGGTGGTCCGACTCGCGCGGCGGGGGCGGCGGGACGCGCTGGCGCACCCGTCCCCGGACTCGCGGGGGCTCCGACGGCGGGCATGGCGGCCACCGTGGGCCGCGCGCCCGTGGGCGTGGACGAAGGCCCCACCGCTGGCAGTCCCGTGGCGCTCTGACGCTGCGGCGTGGGTGCGGTGATGGCGGGCATGGCGGCCACCGTGGGCCGCTGCGTCGGGGGCACGGCTGGCGCCGCGATGCCTGGAGGCTTCGCGATCGGTGCTCCCGCGGGCGCGGTGCCCGTGGCGGGAGGACGCGGCGGGGCGGCGGCGGGCGGACGGGCCACCGGCGCTGGCGTGGGCGGCACGACGGGACCCGGCATGGCGGCCGTCATCCTCGGAATGGCGGGACGCGCGGGAGCCGCCGGTGTCCCGGGAGGGCTTCCCGGCGGCTTGCCGGAGCTGGGATCGGTAGGCTCGGACATCGCGCTCGTCTACTGGGCCACGGCGGGCAGGTCGTTGTTGGTGTGTCCGGCGAGGCGCGTGCTGCGGTTCGCCTGGATGGACTTCTGGATGTCGTCCTCGGACATGCCAGACGACAAGGTGATGGTCGTCGACGTCTTCTGTCCCGTCTCCGTGTCGCACGCGGACACGTTCACCAGTCCGTCCGTGTTGATCTCGAAGGTGACCTCAATCTTCACCTCGCCGCGATAGCCGATGCGGAAGCCCGCGAACTCGAACTCACCGAGCATCTCGCACTCGTCGGCCCGGTTGGATTCGCCCTGATACACGCGAATCTTCACCTTCTCCTGCCCGTCGCGGCTGGTGGTGAACGCCTTCGAGCGGTCGATGGGCACCGGCGTGTTCTTGTCGATGATCTTCTCGGTGTACCCGCCCACCGTGCCGATGCGCAGCGTCAGCGGCGTGACGTCCACCAGGAACGTCTCCGTCTTGCTGTCCAGCAGCGCATGCGACTGGAGCGCCGCGCCCATGGCCACGACCTGGTCGGGGTTGATGCCCTCCAGCGGAGCCTTCTGGAAGTAGTGCTTCACGGAGTTGCGGATGATGGGCAGCCGCGTGGGCCCGCCGACGAGGATGACCGCGTCGATGTCCGCCGCCGTCAGCCGCGCGCTCTGCAGCGCCTCGTCGCAGACCTTGAACGTGCGCTGCACCAGGTCCATCACCATCCGGTTGAACTGGTCCTGGTTCAGCGTGTGACGCAGGTCCATCACGTTGCCCTGCGCGTCCTGGCAGATGCCCGCGCACAGGATGTCCGCGGAGCCCGTCTGCCCCACGTCGATCTTCGCCTTCTCCGCGGCCTCCTTCAGCATCTGGAGGCAGAACTTGTTCTGCCTCAAATCCAGCCGCGTCTTGTTCAGGAAGTCGTCCGCCAGCCACGTCATGATGCGGTCGTCGAAGTCGTCGCCGCCCAGGTACGTGTCGCCCGCCGTCGCGAGCACCTCGAAGACGTCCTTGCCGATCTCCAGGATGGACACGTCGAACGTGCCGCCGCCCAGGTCGTAGACGACGACGCGCTGGTTGACGTCCCGGCCGAAGCCGTAGGCCAGCGCCGCCGCCGTGGGCTCGTTGAGGATGCGCAGCACCTCCAGCCCGGCGATGCGGCCCGCGTCCTTGGTCGCCTGGCGCTGGTTGTCGTTGAAGTACGCCGGAACCGTGACGACCGCCTTGGTCACCTCACGTCCCAGATAGGTCTCCGCGACGGCCTTCATCTCCTTGAGCACCAGCGCTGAGATTTCCGGCAGCGAGTACGCGCGCTCGCGCACGCCGATGCGCACCGAGTTGTTCTCGCCCTCGACGATGCGGTACGGCATCACCGCCTGCGCCTTCTTCACCTCGTCGGAGAAGTAGTAGCGACCGATGAGCCGCTTGGCCGAGTACACCGTCGTCTCGGGGCTGGTGATGATGTTCTTCTTGGCCGCGTTGCCCACCAGCACCGAGCCATCCTCGAGGAAGGACACGCAGGAGGCATGCGTCGTCTCTCCCCACTCGTTGGGGATGACGATGGGCTGGCCATCCTGGACCACCGACACGCACGAGTACGACGTGCCAAGGTCGATGCCGATTGCGATGTCGTCCGACATTCCATCTCCGGTGAAGGGTCTTGCCCGAGGCCGTCGGTGAAGCGCCCGGAGGTTAGGAGCCTCCGGAAGACGTGTCAATGTTCGTTCAATGTAAAGCCCAGCCATTTCAAGCACTTAGCGAAGAGGCAAGGGGGCGTGCCCGCTGGCTTGAGGGGGGGAGGCGACGTCATTATCTATGAAGCAAAGGAGTTCTCCCTCATGTCCGTCGTCCTCGCAGCCCTCACGTCAGACCCGAACCTGCTCAGGTGCGAGCTCCACCGGCTCGCCGAGCAGGTGCTCGTCCAGACGGAGCCTCGCGCCAACGCGGTGGGGGTGGGCGCCTACGCCCAGGACGAGGTCCTCCTGCGCCGCTTCTCCAGCGCGGAAGGTGAACCCTCGCTCATGGGACTCGCCCCACCGGGCGAGTCGGAAGCCCTGCTGTTCCATGCCAGCCGACTCCCCGTGGGCCAGTCGCTGGAAGAGAACACCCAGCCGTTCCGCTCGCGCCGCTGGCTGTTCGCCCACCAGGGCAGTGTCAGTGGCTTCGACGAACTGCGCGCCTCCCTGTTGGCCTCGCTGCCAGAGCACTTGCAGCGCCAGGTGCACGGTGGAACCGACAGCGAGGTGCTGTTCGCCCTCTTCCTGCGTCAGCTGCGCGACGTGGGGCGCACCGACGACCCCAGGCTGGAGGCCCACGTCGCGGGTCGCCTGCTGGCGGACACCGCGCGCGAGGTCATCAAGCGCTCCGTGGACGCGGGTATCCCCCGTGCCCCCACGCTCAACCTCGTCGCCACCAACGGCGCCGTCCTCGTGGCCTGCCGCTTCGGCGAGGAGCCGCTGTTCTATTCGCGACTCGAAGGCGGCGCGGAGTGCGAGCCCTGCGGCGTGACGGCCAGCTCCTCTGAGTCACAGCCCGCCGTGGGCGCCCACCGCCGCCGCCGCACCGTCGTCGTCGCCAGTCACCTGAAGCGCCCCGGGAGCTGGGTGGAGCTGCCTCGCGGCACCACCCTCGCCGTGGGGTTGGACCTTCAGGTGCAACTGCTCAACGGCGGCTGAGCCCGGAAGGCGCTCTCCTGGTCGAACGCCCACGCACTTCGCGTGGGTCGTTCCCGCCCCGTGGCTCGTGGGGACGCGCGCGGTGAAGTGACGGATTCCCGGTGCATCCCGGCGAAAGCAGGTGAAGCGCGGGAGGAAAACGAAAAAACCCAGGATTTTAGACGCCACTTCCGGGAAACGGAAGGGCATTCCATGGGTGCTTCGTGAACCGCTTTACAATCCCCGCAAATTTATTGCCTCATGCTGGCGTAATTCCAAGGGATTTACTCCAGGACTGACTTTTGCCGTTGCCGCTGCCCGCCACCGCCTTGCTGGAGTCCCGGCTGTCCGTGGTCGTTCGCCATCCCGTGGATGCGGTGGTGGCTGCCTCGCTGGGTCGGCGCTTCGCGCGGGACTCGGGCCTGTCGGCGTCCTCCAGCGCGGAAGTGGCGGTGGTGGTGAGTGAGCTGGCCACCAACCTGGTGCGCCACACGCGAGCGGGCGGGACGGTGGAGGTCTGGTGCGAGGACGACACCTGGCTCTGCATCCGCGCGTTGGACCGGGGTCCGGGCATGGCGGAGCCGGAGCGGCTCTTCCTGGGCCGCGAGGGACGTGCCGGGCCGTTGCCGGGCGAGAGCCTGGGCGAGGGCGGCGCCGCGGTCCGCCGGCTGACCGACGAGGTGCGTGTGTCCAATCGCGAGGGCGGCGGCCTGGAAGTGTTCGCGCGCAAGCGCATGAAGCTGGATGCAAGGAGACCGTGGTGAGTCGGGGCGTGACGAGTACACAGCTGCTGGGCGTCTTGCAGCTCTTCATGACGGAGACCGCGGCGCGGCTCGTGCTGAGAGGAACGCTGGAGCCGCTGCGGCTGTCGGCGGACACGCTGAGCGCGGCGGAGCTGCCGCGCGTCATCGAAGCGCTGGAGCCCGCCACGCGTCACTTCGTGGACGCGGCCCGTCGCCCGGACCTGGCCGCTCGCCTGCGGGCCTTGATGGTGGGGACGGCCACCGTTCCCTCGGGGCTGAACGCGCGCGAGCCGACGGTGTTGGCCGCCGCGCCGACGGTGATGGACGTCAGGCCCACCACGTACCTGGTGCGCACGGAGTCGGACGCCAGCCACGCGCGGCTCGCGGCGCGAGCGCTGTGTGAGTCGATGGGTGGGCGCGGCTACGAGTGCCAGAAGGTCGCGACGGCGGTGAGCGAGCTGGCGCGCAATCAAATCGCCTATGCGGGCGGCGGCACCATCCAGCTCATCCCCGTGCAGTCGCCGCGCAAGCTCTTGCGCGTGCGCGCGGAGGACCAGGGCCGGGGCATTCCCGAGCTGGAGCGCGTGCTGTCGGGCACCTACCGGAGCAAGACGGGCATGGGCCTGGGCATCCTGGGCGTGAAGCGACTGGCGGACCGGTTCGAGGTGAACACGGGCGCCTCCGGCACCCTGGTGGAGTTCGAGGTGTGGCTGTGAGGTTGTCCGTCGCCCATCTGACTCGCCCGAAGGTCGGCGAGGTGGAGAACGGCGACGGCGTGGTGGTGCGCGTCGACGGGCCGTACACGCTGCTGGCGGTGGTGGACTCGCTGGGCCACGGCCCCGCCGCGGCGCAGGCGACGGCGGAGGCCTCGCGCTGCCTGGGCCAGACGCCGCTGGGCCCGTCCGTGGAGCCGCTGATGGAGGCGCTTCACGCGGCGCTGCGCCACGGCCGGGGCGCGGCCATCATGCTCGCCGTGTTCGACGGGCACACCCTCCACTGTGGCGGCGTGGGCAACGTGGAGCTGCGCACGGTGGGCACGCGCGTGCCCGTGCTCCCCACGCCGGGCATCCTCGGCCAGTCCTTCCGCACGCTGCGCACCGTCTCCACGCCGCTGTCGCCCGGAGACCGGCTCGCGGTCTTCACCGATGGCTTGAGCTTTCGCCTGGACCTGGAGCTGGTCCGAACGCAGTCCCCCGACGCGGCCTGTGCGTTCCTGCTGGAGCGCTTCGGCCGTGCCACCGATGACGCCACCGTGCTGGTGGCCGATGTGGAGTCATGATGGGCGCCCCGGACAATCCCTACCCGTCGCGAGACTTGTCGCGCATCCCCATCATCCCGCTGTGGGGTCAGCTCATCGTTCCCCTCCAGGGTGACATCACCGACGCGCAGGCGGCGCAGCTCAGCTCGGACGTGCTGCGCGACATCCAGCGCACCGGCGCGAAGGGGATGGTGGTGGACATCTCCGGCCTGTGGCTGGTGGACAGCCACCTGTGCGCGGTGCTGGCGCGGCTGGCCGCCTCGGCCCGGCTGATGGGCACGCGCACCGTGCTGTGCGGCATGGGCGCGGACGTGGCGCTCACGCTCCAGAGCATGGGCATCCAGCTCGACGGCGTGGAGACGGCGCTGGGGCTCGAGCAGGGGCTTGCGCTGCTCGGTGTCCAGGTGGTGGGCGCGCGCACGGCCGCGTCGGAGCGCGAGGAGGCCCAGCGGCTCGCGGACGAGATGCTCGGCTTCGTGTCGCCTCCCACGTCCAGGCCCGTCGTCTGAAGGGCCCAGCGACCGCTTCCACTCGCCGTGGCCGGGGAGCACCTCCGCTCCCCAGCGCTGACCGCTTCCGGGTTCATCGAGGAGACACGTCATGGTCCGCATGTGGACGTTCGGTGACAGCAAGATGTGGTTCGAGTCTCCCGACATCGTCCGACTGGTCCATGTCGGGGTGTTCGACCTCAAGCTCATCCAGGCGCTGTGCGGAGTGGGGCGCGAGCTGATGGTGGTGCAGTCCCGGCTCTACCTCTTCTGCGACGCGCGCCGTGGGTCGAGCATCTCGCCGGAGGCACGCAAGGCGTTGAGCGAGACTCCGGAGGTGATGCCCTACGAGGGCATCGTCATCTTCGGCGCGAGCTTCGCGCTGCGCACCATGGCCAGCATGTTGGGCCGGCCCTCGGGCCTGCTGGGGCGGTCGCAGGGCGCCTCGTTCGGCATGGTGGACACGGAGGAGGAGGCCCGGAGCTGGGTGGCCGCCCGGCGCTCGGTGCTGGAGGCCGCCCGAGCCTCCTGACGCGAGGGGCCGAAGGGGGCGCGAGGAAATCTCCGCCCATGAATGCAAAGAAAATCCCGGGGTGCCGACCTCCTGGCACGACGTGGGGGGAATTGGCGGGTCCGCCGGCCCTGACCGCGTCTTGGCGCGATGGTCGCGCCAGGTCCCAGCCCGGAGATGACACCCATGAAGCTGTTCCTTTCGGCCCTTGCCACGCTGTGCCTCGCGACGCTGCTGTCCGCCTGCGGCGAGCCGATGCCGGAGTCCCCGTCCGACAACCATGAAGAGACGGCGCGCTCGCCGCTCCCGCCCCTGCCCGGTGAGGGCGAGGACCCGGGCGGTGGTGGTGGTGGCTGCGGCGGCTGTGGCGGCGGCTCCACCCCTGTCACCATCAGCACCGCGCAGAGCTCCACTCCGCCCGGCTCCATCAGCGCGAATGTGCCCATGTACCCGCTGAGCTATGGCCGCCCGCTGGACGAGTGCCGGCAGCCCAGCCACACGTGGATTCGCTACAGCAGCCCGCTCAGCCAGGGCGGGACGCTCACCTTCGCCGGCGTCGTCGCGCCCAGCAGCAAGGCGAACTTCTACATCTACAACGCGCAGGGGCAGCTGGTGAAGACGCACCAGACCCACCACTCGCATGACAACTGCGTCATCGCGCACGAGCAGGAAGTCGCCACCACCCACGAGCTGGTTCCGGGCACGTACTACGTCTACTCGTCGTTCTGGTTCATCGGCGCCTACCTGAACGGCGGCTGGTACTCCAACGGCAGCATCGGCCCCATGGCCTGGACCAACATCTACGTGGGCTCGTTCACCATTCAGTGACGCGAGCCCCGCCTCGGCGGTGAGGAGGACGCCTCACCGCCGACGGCGCAGTCCGAGCAGGCCCACCCACGCCAGCCAGACGAGGCCGAGCGGGAGGGCGCCCGCGGCGCTGGAGCATCCGCCCACGCCGCCGCCCTCCACCGTGCTGGGACGGATGACGTTCCACTGGTGATGGGCGGGGGTGAGCTGCACGTTGCCCGCGAGGTCCGTCGCCACCACATCCAGCGTGTGGACGCCCTCCGCCAGCGAGCGCACGGTGAGGGGGCTCTCGCAGGGCGTCAGGTCCACGCCGTCCAGCGTGCACTTGAAGCCGGCGACGGTCTCCGAGGGGGTCAGGGTGAAGGTGACCTGGGAGAGCGTACTGGTGCCGATGGGGCCGCCGCTGAGGACGGTCGTCGGCGGCAGGACGTCCACGATGAAGGCGCGCGGCGTGGACGCGGCCCCGGTGTTTCCCGCCACGTCGGTGGCCCTGACCAGCAGGTTCTGCGGACCGGAGATGATGGTCAGTCCAATCTTCACCGCCCACTCGCCTCTCTCGTTGGCCTGCGTCGTCCCCACGGGCAGTCCATTGAGGGTCGCGGTGAGCGTGGTCCCTGGCTCCGCCGTGCCGGTGAGGGTGTCGAAGCCCGGCCCGACGATGGCGTCGGCCGTCGGTGTGACGACGAGCGGGGCCGCGGGCGGCGTGGTGTCCACGGTGAAGGCGTGGGAGTCGGACTCGGCGCTGGCCCGGCCGAAGCCGTCCGTGCAGTAGGCGCTGACCAGGTGGAGCCCATCCGACAGGGCCGTCGTGGGCGTGTGCTTCCACTCGCCCGCGCTGTCGACGACGGGCTTCTGGTCCTGGGGCAGGCCATCCAGGCGCACGGTGAGGATGCAGTTCTGTTGGGCCGTACCGCGGATGAGCGGAGTCCGCGTGTTCACGAGCGAGGCATTCGCGGGGCCCAGCAACGCGGGCTTGCCCGGGAGCTCCAGGTCGAGCGTGAAGTTGCGCACGATGGTCGGCCCCACGTTGCCGGCGAGGTCCACCGCATTCACCTGCATGGCGTGCTGTCCGTGGGCGAAGGGCGCGGTGGGAGCGTAGGACCAGTTCCCCGCGCCATCCACGGTGACATTCGCGAGCGCGGCGCCATCCAGGCGGATGAAGATGGTGCTCTCCGCCTCCGACGTCCCCGAGATTCGGGGGGTGGCGGTGGTGAGCGTTTCGTTCTGGGCCGGCGCGCTGACCTGGCTGATGGGGAGCGTCGTATCCACGCGGAAGGACCTCGCGGAGGACAGGTCCCCCACGTTCCCCGCGAGGTCGGTGGCCCGCACCTGCACGTCGTGTCGCGCCTGGGTCAGCGCCGTCGCCGGGGTGTATGCCCAGGCGCCGGTGTCGGAGACCGTCAAGGGGCCTGCTTCGAGGCCGTCGATGAAGATGCTCACTCGGGAGCCCACCTCGGCGGTGCCGCTGAAGTCAGGGCGCGTCCTGGCCACCACGGCATTGTTGGCCGGGACGCTGATGACGGGAATCGGCGGGGGGCTGGTGTCCACGGTGAAGGAGCGCTCCGCGGCGGGGCCCGTGTTGCCAGCTCCGTCGGTGGCGGTGACGGTCATCGTGAGCGGTCCTTCAGGGAGCGTGGTGCTGGTGGGCAGCGCCCACTCTCCGGCGGCATTGGCCCTTGGGGCGCCGATGACCGTGCCATCCACGCGGACCGTCACGGTGCTGTTCGGTTCAGCGGTGCCGTCGAAGGCCGTGCCGGTAGTGCCCACCAGGGCGCCCGCGACGGGCGTCTGAATCACCGGAGCGATGGGGGCGGTCTTGTCCACGGAGAAGGTGCGCGTCGCGGTGGGGCTCGTGTTGCCAGCTCCGTCGGTGGCGGTGACGGTCATCGTGCGATTTCCCGCGGCGAGTGTGGTTCTCGTAGGCAGCGACCACTCTCCGTCGGCATTGGCCTTCGGGGTGCCGATGGCCGTGCCGTCCACGCGGACCGTCACGGTGCTGTTGGCTTCGGCGGTGCCCTCGAAGGCCGTGCCGGCGATGCCCACCGAGGCGCCCGAGGCGGGCGTCTGAATCACCGGGACGATGGGAGCGGTCCTGTCCACGGTGAAGGAGCGCGTCGCGGTGGGGCCCGTGTTGCCAGCTCCGTCGGTGGCGGTCACGGTCAGCGTGAGCGGTCCTTCAGGGAGCGTGGTGTTGATGGGCAGCGCCCAGGCGCCGTCGGCAGTGGCCTTCGGGGCGCTGATGACCGTGCCGTCCACGCGGACCGTCACGGTGCTGTTGGCTTCGGCGGTGCCGATGAAGGCCGTGCCGGCGGTGCCCACCAGGGCGCCTTCAGCAGGCGTCTGAATCACCGGGACGATGGGTGCCGTCTTGTCCACGGAGAAGGAGCGCGTCGCGGCGGGGCCCGTGTTGCCAGCGGCGTCGGTGGCGGTGACCGTCATCGTGCGCGTCCCCTCGGCGAGCGAGGTATTGGTGGGCAGCGACCAGTTGCCGTCGACATCGGTGTTTGGGGTGCCGATGACCGTGCCATCCACGCGGACCGTCACGGTGCTGTTGGCTTCAGCGGTGCCGATGAAGGCCGTGCCAGCGATGCCCACCGAGGCGCCCGAGGTGGGCGTCTGAATCACCGGGGCGATGGGGGTCGTCTTGTCCACGGAGAAGGAGCGCGTCGCGGC
>NZ_JBLZWL010000083.1:0-119632 GCF_049194865.1 Corallococcus terminator
ATCGCCTCCGTCTCGCGGTTGGGCGACGCCACCGAGCCGCAGTCCAGGTGGTCTCGTCCGATGACGATGGGCGCCTTCACCTCGCCCTTGCGCACCAGCTCGTTGAACGCGAGGCCCGCCTTCGCGCGCTCGCCGTAGCCCAGCCAGCAGATGCGCGCCGGCAGGCCCTGGAACGCCACGCGCTGGTCCGCCATGTCCAGCCAGCGCTGGAGCGACGCCTTCTGCGGGAACAGCTCACGCACCGCGCGGTCCGTGCGGCGGATGTCCTCCGGGTCTCCGGACAGCGCCACCCAGCGGAACGGGCCCATGCCCTCGCAGAACAGCGGGCGGATGTACGCGGGCACGAAGCCGGGGAACTCGAAGGCGTTCGTCATGCCGCCGAGCTGCGCCTGGCCGCGCAGGTTGTTGCCGTAGTCGAACACGTGGCTGCCGGCGCGCTGGAAGTCGTTCATCGCCTCCACGTGCTGAATCATCGACTCGCGCGCGCGGCGCACGTAGCCCTCGGGGTCCCTGGCGCGCAGCTCGGCGGCGGCCTCCAGCGACAGGTCCGTGGGGATGTAGCCGTTGAGCGGGTCATGCGCGCTCGTCTGGTCCGTGACGAAGTCCGGCTTGATTCCCCGGCGGTACAGCTCGCGGAACACCGTCGCCGCGTTGCCGATGATGCCGATGGAGCGGCCCACGCGCTTCTGCTGGGCGTCCTTCGCGAGGGCCAGGGCCTCGTCGAGGTCCTTGGCCACCACGTCCAGATAGCGCGTCTCCACGCGACGCTGGGCGCGCCACGGGTCGATCTCCACGCCGAGGAACACGGCGTTGTTCATGGTGGCGGCCAGCGGCTGCGCGCCGCCCATGCCGCCAAGGCCTCCAGAGAGGATGAGGCGACCGGCGAGGTCCTCGGTGCCGTAGTGGAAGCGGCCTGCGGCGGCGAACGTCTCGTAGGTGCCCTGGAGGATTCCCTGGGTGCCGATGTAGATCCACGAGCCGGCCGTCATCTGGCCGTACATCATCAGGCCCTTCTTCTCCAACTCGTTGAAGTGCTCCCAGTTGGCCCAGCGGCCCACGAGGTTGGAGTTGGCGATGAGCACGCGCGGGGCATCCGGGTGCGTGCGGAAGATGCCCACGGGCTTGCCGGACTGGACGAGCAGCGTCTCCTCGTCGGAGAGGCTCTGCAGGCTGGAGACGATGCGGTCGAAGGACGGCCAGTCGCGAGCGGCCTTGCCGGTGCCGCCGTAGACGACGAGGTCCTCGGGGCGCTCGGCGACATCCGGGTCGAGGTTGTTCATCAACATCCGGAGCGCGGCCTCCTGGACCCAACCCTTGCATGAGAGGGTGGAACCACGGGGGGCGCGGATGACGCGGGACATGAACAGGCTCCTGAGGTGTGGCCGACGGAAAGGCCCGGCACACTAGCCGAACCCGCGCGGCGCGGGGACAGCACCGTGAGGCCCATTTCCACAGTGTCCGCTGGAGGCCCGGAAGCCCCGCCCCAGCAGGGGAAGGGTCCGGATTCATGACGCGCGAGGCCGAGCCCCGGCTCAGGAGTGCAGCGAGCCGTCCTCGTCCGAGTCCTGCTCCGGTGCATCGAGCGGAGCCTGGGTCGAAGGTGGGTGCAGCGCCCCCTCGCTCCGGTTCAGGCGCAGGTGGTTGAGGACCTCCTTCACGCCGAGCACGGCCTCGGAGACGTCCTCGATGGCGCGCTTCTCGTCGCGGCCTCGCACGCGGCCGAGCAGGGTGACGACACCGCCTTCCACCTGGACGTCCACGTCGGAGGCGTCCATCCACGCGCGCATCAACTGGTCGCAGATGTCGGCGCGGATGCGGTCGTCGCCGCGTTGGTAGCCCCGAGGGCCGCGTCCCTTGGGAGGTGACGCGGGGCGGTAGCCGCCACCGAGAAAGCCGCCGTGGCCCATGTCGTGGTCGTCGCCGCGCGACATGCTCGTGGAGAAGCCTGGTTGGGGCGGGGCCATGTTCTCGATGCCCGGTCCGTGGCCCGACGGCTGGGTGCCGCCCAGTCGCACGTCCGCTTCCGCCGGTCGGTCGCGAGGTCGCAGCTCCCGCATCTCATCCATCCAGGCCTCGGGCTCGGCCCACGCATCCGAGCCGCGCGGCCCGTAGCGCGAGTGTCCATGCCCCACGGCCCCCTGGCGATGCGCGCCGGGTGGCGACCCGCGAGGACCCTGGCGGCCCCTGTCCTCGGAGGGACTCGTCCGTCGATGCCGCTCGTCGGCTCGTCCGATGAGTGGGTCTCCCTCGGCTCTCTCATCAAGGGAGCGGAAGGCGCCGCTGGGGCTGTAGCCCGGCCGCTGGGCGATTCGCTCCGGGTCGAAATGTCGGGCGCGGCGGTCCAGCTCTCGCTCCCGGTCGTAATCCCGGCCGTACTCCCGGGCCTTGTCCAGCTCCCGCGCGGCGTCCCCGAAGTCGCGGTCGGTTTCGTAGTCGAGCGTGCCCCGGTCCCCCCGCATCGAGCGATAGTCGCGGTCCCGAGCGAAGTCGCGCGAAGGGTGCTCGTAGTCGCGGCGTCCATCCCAGTCGGAGCGGTGGGAGTCCCTGGCTGGCCTCGCGTGGTGCTCGTGGTGCTCATGGAGGGGTGGGCCCGAGGGGGGCCTCGCTTGATGTTCTTCGTGGGGTGCCGCCCCTCGACCGTGTCGCTCTCCGCCTCGCCTGCCGGAGTCCTCATGGCGCCTGCTCATGATTTGCGTCTCCTCGCGTATCGGCTCGCCCTTGGGCCCTGTCTCCAGAGGGTTTTGACCGCGCGCGGCGACGGCAACGCGTCCTTGCCCCGTTGGTCGTCCGGGCACGGGCCGGGCGGGAATGCCATCCGGGAACGGGCCACGTCGAGCAGACGTACCCGCGAAGCCCGGGAGGGGTAGACTCGGGCGCGCCACGGTCGGGCGGACGTCCGCATGGCATCCGGAGGGCGGGGCATGGCCGAAGTACCGCGTGACGAAGAGAAGAAGCAGGGCGAATCGGCCTCGGCGCTGACGCCGCTGCTTCCTCCCGTCCAACCGCCCGAGGAGCCAAAGGCTCCCCTGGTCGGCCTCCCATCCGAAGTGGCTGGCGGTATTCCCGCCGTCATCTCCACCCTGAAGCACGCTTGGGGCGAGATGGGGGCCGTGCGTGGCACGCGCCTGCTGCTCAAGGTGAATCAGAAGGACGGCTTCGACTGTCCAGGGTGCGCGTGGCCGGACCCGGGACATCGCTCGGTGGCGGAGTTCTGTGAGAACGGCGCGAAGGCGGTGGCGGAAGAGGGGACGACGGAGCGCGTGACGCCCGACTTCTTCCGCCAGTGGAGCGTGGCGGAGCTGTGCGCCCAGTCCGACTTCTGGCTGGGCAAGCAGGGCCGCCTCACTCATCCCATGGTGCTGCGCGAGGGCGCCACGCACTACACGCCCATCTCGTGGGAGGACGCCTTCGCGCTCGTCGCCGAGGAGCTCCACGCGCTGGAGACGCCGGACGCCGCGTGCTTCTACACCTCCGGGCGCACCAGCAACGAGGCCGCGTTCCTGTACCAGTTGTTCGTGAGGCAGTTCGGCACGAACAACCTGCCGGACTGCTCGAACATGTGCCACGAGTCCAGTGGCACGGCGCTCGGTGAGACGCTCGGCATTGGCAAGGGCACCGTCACGCTGGAGGACTTCGACCAGGCGCAGGCCATCTTCGTCATCGGGCAGAACCCGGGCACCAACCACCCGCGCATGCTCACCACGCTCCAGGCCGCCGCGCGCCGGGGCTGTGAAATCGTCAGCATCAACCCGCTGCCGGAGACGGGCCTCAATCGCTTCAAGCATCCGCAGGAGGTGTTCCAGCTCATCGGCCCGGGCACCGCGCTCAACACCCAGTTCCTCCAGGTGCGCATCAACGGCGACGTGGCGCTGCTCCAGGGGCTGGGCAAGGCGCTGCTGGACCTGGAGGCCCAGAAGCCCGGCACGGTGGTGGCGCGCTCGTTCATCGAGGACAAGACGCTCGGGTTCGAGGCGTACGCGGCCCACCTGGCTGAAGTGAGCTGGGAGGACGTGGTGGAGCGCAGCGGTGTGCCTCGCTCCCAGATTCTGGCGGCGGCGGAGCTGCTCGCCCGGTCCGAGCGCATCATCTTCTGCTGGGCCATGGGGCTCACCCAGCACCGCAACGCGGTCGCCAACATCCAGGAGATCGTCAACCTCACGCTGTTGCGAGGCAGCATCGGCAAGCCCGGCGCGGGCGTCTGTCCGGTGCGCGGCCACAGCAACGTGCAAGGGGACCGCACCATGGGCATCTGGGAGCGGCCCAAGGCCGAGTTCCTGGATGCGCTCGCCCGGGAGCTCGACTTCGAGCCTCCGCGTCACCATGGCCTGGACGTGGTGGACACCATCCACGGCATGCACGAGGGCCGGGTCCGGGTGTTCTTCGCGATGGGCGGCAACTTCCTGTCGGCCACGCCCGACACGGAGCTCACCGCGAAGGCCCTGCGGCGCACGCGGCTCACCGTGCATGTGTCCACCAAGCTCAACCGTGCGCACCTGGTGCACGGGCGCCGGGCCCTCATCCTCCCGTGTCTGGGCCGCACCGAGCGGGACGTGCAGGCGGGTGGGGCGCAGTTCGTCACGGTGGAGAACTCGATGGGCGTGGTGCATGCCACGCGCGGCGCGGTGGCTCCGGCCTCCGAGCACCTGCTCAGCGAGCCGGACATCGTCGCGCGGCTGGCCACCGCGGTGCTGGGCTCGCGCTCGAAGGTGCCGTGGCGGTCGATGGTGGAGGACTATGATCGCGTCCGGGACATGATTGCCCGCGTCATCCCGGGCTTCGGCGACTTCAATCGTCGCGTCCGCGAGCCCGGAGGGTTCTTCCTGCCGAACGGGCCTCGTGAGGGCCGCTTCACGACGGCGAGCGGCAAGGCGCACTTCACGGTGCACGCGATGCCCCGCGAGGAACTGGAGCCCGGGCAGTTGCTGATGATGACGCTGCGGACGCATGACCAGTTCAACACCACGGTGTATGGCTTGGATGACCGCTACCGAGGCATTCGCGGCGGTCGGCGCGTCGTGCTGATGCACCCGAAGGACATCCAGGAGCGAGGGCTCGCGGAGGGCCAGGTGGTGGACCTGACGAGTCACTTCCAGGGCGAGACGCGCGTGGCCCGGAGGTTCGTGGTGGTGCCGTACAACATCCCGCGCAGGTGTGCGGCGACGTACTTCCCCGAGACGAACGTGCTGGTTCCGGTGGACAGCTACGCCGAGAAGAGTCGCACCCCTGCTTCAAAGTCCGTGGTCATCACCGTGGCGCCGTCAGTGGACGCGCCGGCTCTGACAGAGGGCTCGACTTCATGAGGACCGTGAGCGCGCATGCAGCCGTCCGGTGAGGCCGCGTGGCCGGAGTCGATCCGGCCGCTCTATGAGGGAGTCTCGGCTACTCCCGACGCGGAGGCTGTGTCGGCGTCCGTGCAATGGACGGAGTCCTTCGCGCAGTGGGTGCGAGGGGCTTCGCTGGAGGAGCGCAACCAGGCGCAGCTCGCGGCGTGGGAGCGCGTTGCCTCCGGGGAGCGGCGGCTCGCGGAGCTGTTGTTCCTGGTGGGCTCGTGCAGCGAGCTGCTGTGGCCGTATGCGGCGCCTCCACCCGGCTTGCTGGAGCGCTTGCTGACGCGGCAGACGCAGATGCTGGAGGTGCTTCGCGCGGCGGGGGATGAGGAGGTCGCGGCGCGGGTCCGTCGGGAGACCGAGGCCTCCGTGTCGACGGTGCTGACGCGTTACCTCAAGCGACATCCGGACTCGCTGGCGACCCTGGTGGGTGACGTCTCGTGCTCGTTCGACGGGCGGGCGCTGCGCTTCCAGGACACCGTGGAGGTGGACCTCAAGCGGGTGATGGCCACCGGGGCGAAGGCCATCGGGATGCTGGAGCAGCTGCGCGCGCTCCTGCCGGCGACCGCCGAGGCGGGCAGGGACAGGCTCGCGGACTTCATCCGGACGCGCGCCTCGCGGATTCCGTGGCAGGAGGCCTCGGAGGTCCTGGCGGAGCGGCTGTTCGCCTTGGCGACGTCACCGGATGGTCGTGGTGCGATGCGCGGCTTCCTTGCGTGTTACCCGAATGGCCGCAAGGAGCCGGAGTGGTGTGCTCGCGCGGGCTTGTTGCTGGCTCGGACGCTGGAGGTCGGAGGGCCGACGTCCGTGGTGGAGAACCTGTGCGAGCTGCTCGCGCGGTTCGATGCGCCGCCGGTGGATGGGCTGCGCGGGGCGATGGGCGCGCTGGTGGGCAGCGACTTCGAGGTGGCCGCGAGCCTGGAGCCCGCGCGCTTCGTGCTGGACCACTGTCAGGCCACGCTGCGCAAGGGTGAGCCTGGGCTCGTGTTGGCCCTGCTGTGGCTGGAGGAGCGGCTGTTCCGCGCGGCGGTGCGCAGGGGCCTGAAGGATGCGTTCGAGCGGCGCAAGCGGACTCGGGCGAAGCTGGAGCCGCTCGCTCCTGGCTTCGTGCAGCTGTGCTGGTTGGCGGAGGAGTGCGCGGACCTGTGGCCTCGTCTGGTGGCGGTGGATTCGCGTCCGGGCATGGATGAGCTGGCGGCGTGGCGTGAGGACGTGGCGGAGCGGGTGGGGCGCAAGCCCATGCTTCGCAAGGCGGCCATCGAGTTCTTCCTGTGGTGTGCGCCAGATGCGGCGTCGTCCGAGGCGGAGCTGACGGTGCTGTCGCTGTTGCGCACGGAGACGGACCGACGGCAGGTGCGAAAGCTGAAGGACCACCCGTCGTCGCGGGTCCGGTTGCGGGTGCGCACATTGCAGCGGTGGCTCCAGGGGGCGGGGAAGGAAGGGCCCGCCGTGAAGCCCACGGGCGCGGTGGCTCCGGCTTCGCTGACGGAGGCGCTGCGGCATCTGCATGTGACTCGCGCGGTGCCGCTGGCCGGGCGGACGTGGCTGAGAGATCGCGACCTGGAGGAGCTGTTGCTGGGCGCGGTGACTCGGGTGGAGACGGACTTCGCCTCGCGCTACCCGGAGCGGTTCCGCGAGGACACGGGGGACCTGGTGGCCTCGCTGTTGGAGGGGCTGAGCGGAGAGATGGGCCGCGTGAAGGCGGACCTGTTGACCTTGCTGGCACAGGGACAGCCGCTGCCGCTGGACTTCGAGCTGACGGTCCGCCGCGTGGCGGACAGCGTGCCCGAGGAACCGCTTCCTCCGACGGAGGGACCGGTGGGGGATCCTGGGGTCAGTGCATTTCCGGATGCGGACGCACCGTTCGCCGCTCTCGAAGAGGTGGGAACTCTCATAGCGGGCGTCGTTTCTGTCGCGAGCGACGAAGCCGCTGTGGCTGGGACAGAGGGCGAGCAGCCGCTCGTAGTGGCGCACGTGGACTTCGCTCTCCCCTTGGCGGGGCCAGAGGACTCAAGCACGACGGACGCCCTGGAAGCGGGTCCTTCCGAGGATGATGCTCTTCCTATCGGTGCTGCGTCCGATGGCGGAATGGGCGCTGAAGAGCCTTGGGCGGACGCGCCGGATGCTGGGGCTGATTCCGAAGAAGCACTGCCGGGTTCTCCCGTGGCCGAGGCCGCGGAGGCCCAGGCTTCACCGGTGACACCCGACGAGAATCCGCCCGACAGCACGGAAGCACTGCCTCCCTTGCTCGCTCCGGTGACGACCTCCGCCTCCGAATCACGGTGGGTCGAAGAGGCAACGCAGACGGAGGTCCCGGCTCGTCCACGAGCGTCGCGGAGAAAGCGAGCCGCGAAGGGCGCGGCCACGCGTGCCATCTCCGGACCCGAGGTGGCCTTCATCCTCGATGCTGACGTCGACGGCTTCGTGCGCACGGAGCGCGCGGTGCTCGTGCAGGTGGTGAAGCTGGAGCAACGCGGTGAAGGGCAGTGGCTGCCTCACTTCAAACTTGGACGCGAGCAGCTCGACGCGATGCTCTCGCGGACCGATGCGGCCTTCTGTCTCTTCCTCGTGCCGCCCATCCCTCGCGCCGAGTGCTGGCTGCTCCCCGCTCGACTGGTGCGCGAGCTGATGGAAGACCAGCGCTCGCTGTTTGAAGTGTCACGGGAGACGGTGGCTCGCGCCGCGCGCTCCCTGGCCCACTGGTGGATGGGCGACTTCGTGAGCTTCTGGACCGGCGACGCGCGGCCCGCGTTGCTGGAGCACGTGTCCGGTCACGCCAGGAGCGGACCGGATTTCATCGTCCGCTGGTCGGTGCGGACAGGCGCCCGCACCGAGAAGTCCTAGCCGACGGCTCAGACCGCCAGATCCAGCTCCACCTTCTCCATGTACCTGGGCACATAGGCGTTCCAGCTCTTGGCCTGCACGCGCCGCCGGAGCGCCTCCAGTGCCTCCGGCTCACCATGGACCAACAACGTCTGTCGCGGCGGAGTGTCGAAGCCCTCCATCCAGCGCATCGTCTCCGACCAGTCGGCATGCGCCGAGAAGCCGCTCACCGTGAGGATCTCCGCCGCCACCGGCACGCGCTGCCCGTGGATGACGCTCTCCTTCTCGCCATCGAGCAACCGTCGACCTCGCGAGCCCACGGACTGGTAGCCCACGAAGAGCACCGTGTTGCGCGGGTCCGGCAGCCGGTGCTTCAGGTGATGCAGCACCCGTCCACCCGTGGCCATGCCAGACGCGGAGATGATGACCGCGGGGCCCCGGTGCTGGTTCAGTTGCTTGCTCTCCTTCGCGGACGTCACGAACCGCGTCCTCCGAGTCGCCAGCGGAGATGCCCCGCGCTCGACGATTGCCTTCATCGTCATGTCGTGTTCCTCGGGGTGCATCAGGTACAGCGGCGTCGCGTCACACGCCATGGGCGAGTCGACGAACACATCCACTTCCGGGACGCGCTTCGCCTCTTCCAGATTCCGCAGGTGGAAGAGCAGCTCCTGCGTACGTCCCACCGCGAAGGCGGGAATCACGACCACGCCTCCTCGCGCGAAGGCGCCCGTCACCGCCTCGCACAGCGCATCCACGGGCTTCGTGTCGCGGTGCTGCCTGTCTCCATAGGTGCTCTCGACCACCAACGTCGTGGCCGAGTCCACGCTCTGTGGATCTCTCAGGATGGGCGCGTTGTAGCGCCCCAGGTCCCCACTGAAGACCACCCGTTGTCGCGTGCTCTTCAAATCGAACACGCACACCGCCGAGCCCAGGATGTGGCCCGCCCGGTAGAAGGTGAGGGTGATGCCCGGGAGGATCTCCTTCGGCCGCTCGTAGCCGAAGGTCTCCATCAGCTCCACCGCGCGCTCGGCGTCGGGCACCGTGTAGAGGGGCAGGGCGGGGTGGTGCTTGGAGTAGCCCTCCTTGTTCGCGTAGCGGGCTTCCTCCTCTTGGAGGTGCGCGGAGTCCGGCAGCAACAACGCCGTCAAATCCCGAGTGCCCGGCGTGGTGTAGATGGGCCCCTTGTAGCCCTCGCGAACCACCCGAGGGAGCCCTCCGGTGTGGTCGATGTGGGCGTGCGTGAGGACGATGGCGTCGATGTCCCGAGCAGGCAGGGGCAGCGGCTCCCAGTTGCGTTGTCGCAGCTCCTTCTGGCCCTGGAAGAGCCCACAGTCCACGAGGACCTGCTTGCCGTCGTGCTCGAGGAGGAACTTCGAGCCCGTCACCGTTCCAGCGGCACCGAGAAATTGGAGGGAGGCCATGGGCGCCATCCTACCGTGCTAGCGTGGGGCGCCCATGAGCATCTCCGAGCGGCCCCCCGGGGCCGACCGAACCCCCTCGAAGGGCGAGGACGCCCAGCAGACTCGGCCCACCGGCTCCGGCCGCCCTGGTTTCACCGGCGCCGTCCGTCGCTTCCGCTTCACCGTCCTGGAGGGCCCCCAGCCCGGGCAGTCCAAGGACTCCAACGCGGATACCTTCTCCATCGGCTCGCACGCCCTCAATGACTTCGTCATCGAGGATCCCACCGTCTCGCGCTTCCACTGCGAGGTGCGGGTCGACCGCGAGGGCGCGCGCGCGAAGGACCTGGACAGTCTCAACGGCACCGTGCTCGACGGCGTCCACGTCCGTGAGGCGTTCCTGCGCGGTGGCAGCGTGCTGCGCCTGGGCCGCGTCAGCGTGCGCTTCGACTTCAGCCCCGAGAGCAATCGCCTCCAGATCTCCGAGCGCCCCTCCTTCGGTGAGCTGGTCGGCACCTCCGTCGTCTCCCGCGTGAGCTTCGCGCTGATGGAGCGCGCCTCCGCCAGTGATGCAACGGTGTTGCTCGAAGGCGAGACGGGGACGGGGAAGAGTCGCGCGGCCCTGGCCATCCATCGCGCGGGCGCCCGTGCGTCAGGCCCGTTCCTCACCGTCGACTGCGGCGCCATTCCCGGCAACCTGCTGGAGAGCGAGCTGTTCGGCCATGAGAAGGGCTCATTCACCGGCGCGCTCCAGCGGCGCATCGGCGCCTTCGAGGAGGCGGACGGCGGCACCATCTTCCTCGACGAAGTAGGGGAGCTGCCGCCTGAGCTTCAGCCGAAGCTCTTGCGCGTGCTGGAGCAGCGCGAGATTCGCCGCCTCGGCGCGAACACGTATCAACCCGTCAACGTGCGGGTCATCGCGGCGACCCATCGGGACCTGCGCGCGGAGGTGAACGCGGGCCGCTTCCGGCCGGACCTGTTCTTCCGGCTCGCGGTGGTGCGCATCCTCATTCCCGCGCTGCGTGAGCGTCCCGAGGACATCCCCCTCATCGCCGAGCGCATCCTGGCCGCGTTCGGCGCCGAGCCCGAGCACGTCGCGGCCCTGAGCACGCCGGAGTTCATCGACCAGCTCCAGCACGCCGCGTGGCCCGGCAATGTTCGCGAGCTGCGAAACCATCTGGAGCGCTGCCTCGTGTTCCAGGACGCCATGCCGCCCACGACGGAGCAGGTGGGCACGCAGGGCGTCCTCGGGAGCATGGTGGACCCCAAGCAGCCGTACGCGGAGGCCCGTCGCCGGGCGCTCGAGGTCTTCGAGCGCGAGTACCTGGACGCGCTGATGCAGCTCCACGGTGGCAAGGTGTCGCAGGCCGCGACCGCCGCGGAGATGGACCGCGTGTACCTGTACCGCCTGCTGCGCCGACGCGGCCTGCGGACCTGAGCCGACTCAGTCGTCGGCGCGCTCCGTCACCACGCCGGGCGTGCCCCCGGTGGCCCAGCCTTCGAGCCGGGACAAGGGGCCGCCCACCAGTCGTCGCCCACCTTGCGAGTCCGTGTTGAGCTCGCCAGGCGCGGCATGGAGATAGAGCCGTGCTTCGAGTGCGTCGCCACCGAGGTCCATCGCCCTGGTGAGGAGCTGGTGGGCCAGCTTCCGGCACCTCGCGCGCTCGACATCCCGCGCCGCTGCTTCGGAAGGCAGCTCCCGCCACGCGAGGAGCGCATTGCCGCCCTCCACCGCCAGCCTCCAGCCCGAGGACTCCAGCAGCTCGCGGCTCGACCCCAGGGCGTCGTCTCTCGCGTCCAGCGCTTCGTCCGAGGGGTCCTCGTCCGTCGCGGGGAAGCGCAGGTCCAGATAGAGCCCCGCGGCCCACGTTGCTTCGTCCACGGGCGCGAGCGCCGAGCGCAGCGCCGAGAGGAACGTGGAGACATCCGGCCAGCGCTCCTCGGGCCGCTTCGCGAGACAGCGTCGGACCAGGGCCTCCAGTCCTTGAGGAACGCGCACGCTCTCACTGAGCCGGGGCGGAGGCGCGTGCAGGTGCTGCTCCTCGATTTCGACCGCGCTTTCACCCGTGAAGGGGAGCTTTCCGGTGAGCAACTGGTAGAGCAGGACGCCCATCGCATACAGGTCCGCGCGTGCGTCCACGGCCTGTCCGAGAATCTGCTCCGGCGCCATGGCCACGGGCGTGCCCAGCACCGCGCCCGCGCTCGTCAGGCCCGCGCTGCCTTCGGCGGGGGCGACCTTGGCGATTCCGAAGTCCACCAGCTTCACGGTGAAGCCCTCGGCACGAGGCAGGAGCATGACGTTCTGGGCCTTCAAGTCACGGTGCAGGATGTCCTGGCCATGCGCCTGGGCCAGCGCGCTCCCCAGCTCCTCCATCACCGTGTGGGCCTCCGCGAGCGAGAAAGGCCCTCGGCGCGCGAGCCACCGGTCCAGGCTCTCTCCCTCCAGCCACTCCATGGCGAGCCAGGGGCGTCCGTCGCGCAGCTCTCCGTATTCGAGCACTCGCACGATGTGCGGATGGTGAAGCGCCTGGAGCGTGTCGGCTTCTTGCTTGAAGCGCTTGAGGACCTCGCTCACATGATTGAAGTGGGCCCGGACCACCTTCACGGCCGCCAGGGCGCGCGTGTCCACATGTGAGGCGCGGTAGAGCGACGCGGTGACGCCGGAGTGGACTCGGGACTCCACCACCCATGGGCCGACGAGGGCCCCTGGCTCCAACTCGTCTCCGTAAAGCGAGACCTGGCCGTGGGTCCCCGCGCTGTCGCGCTCGTTCATCTCCGCCCTCCGCTCTCCACGATTCCTGCTAGCACGGGCCGGGCTCCTCCCGCCTCCCATCCCTGCATGGCACGAGCGCCCCGCCGTGAACCATCCGACCAGTGGCCCGCGCCGCACTCGCACCGTCCGCCACTGGACCTCGCGTGGCGTCCGCTCCCCGCGTGGCGACCGCTCATTGACCGGGTTCCCGCCGCCTCCCGAGCCCCTCCGTCACGAGCCCTCGCACGCGCTCGCTCCACAGCGGAGCCTCGTGGGCGATGTCCTCGACCTCGGCGACTCGCGCACGCAGGGCTTCGTCATCGTCCGCCGCTCGGGCGGCTCGGGCCGCCCAGACGAGGACCTCCATCCGCTCATCCGGTGTCATCCGCGTCCTGGCGGACTCCACCCGGTCATCCCAGAAGCTTCGGGCGTAGGGCCGCTCGCTCTGTGCTTCGTCCACCACGCGACGCACCACGGAGGACATGAGCTGGTCCGCCGGGGTCATGCCCGCGAGCGATGTCGACTCCTCCAGCCACGTGAGCTGCCGAGAGGTCTCCGCCAGGTCTCCCAGCTCACAGCACAGCCGCGCCACGAGCAGCGCGTCCTGGGCCATGGAGCGCGGAAAGTACCGCTGGCTGAGCACGCCCGCGCGTCGCGCCAGGGGAAGTGCCTCCGCCGCGCGTCCCTGGTAGCCCAGCAGCACCGCGAGGTTGAACGCGGAGGTCCGCTCGATCTGCACGTTGCCCAGCTCGCGCCCCAGGCTGACCGCGCGCTCCAGGTCTCCTTGCGCGCCGGCCACGTCGCGGCGCTGGACGTGCAACACCATCCGATTGTTGAGCGTGACGCCCAGGTGCAGCGTGTCGCCCGTGGACTCGCACAGGGCGATGGCTTCGTTGAAGCGCCGCTCGGAGTCCTCGAGCTGGCCGGTCCATCCCAGCATCGCGCCGAGCATGGCCAGGGCGATGGCCTCCGTCTCTTCGTCGCGCGTGGCGCGAGCCAGCGTCACCGCCTCCTCCAGCGGAGGGATGGCTCCCGCGATGTCCTCGCGTCGCACGAAGACCCGCGCGCGAGCCAGCGCGTGGCGCGCCGCCAGCTCCGAGGGCACGGGCTCGCCCAGCAACCGCAGGGCCTGCTCCTGCAACGTGATGGCGTCTTCCGTGTCGTCCCGCCAGTCCAGCGCGGTGGCTTCCTCCAGGAGCAGGTCCGCCTCTCTCACCACGGAGCCACGAGCGACGGCGACACGTCGTGCCTCGCGCAGATCTTCCAGTGCGTCGTCGATGCGCTGGAGTCGATAGCGCACGCGGCCCCGGCCCGACAGCAGCTCCAGCTTGCGCACGTCGTGCTCTCTCGGGAGCAGTGACAGCGCGGCCGAGTAGTGGCGCTCGGCCTCCAGCAGTCGGTGTCCACGCCGACTGGTCTCCGCCATCGCATGGTGGAGCTCCAGTGCGAGGAGGGTTTCACCGGCGGCCTCCGCCCAGCGGGCCCTGCGGAGCGTGGGGGCGTCGGGGAGGGCGCGCAGCGCGGAGCCACAGATGCGCCGCCGCAGGATATCGGAGAGCTGGGTGGCGAAGGCCTCGCGGAGGGTGGTGTGCTCGAAGCGCCAGCGCCGGGGGCCTCGGAACCCCAGCATGCCCAGGCGCGCCAGGCGCTCCAGTCCCACGCCCGGGTCCAGCGAGAGGTCCAGGCCCTCTTCCTGCTCCAGCAGCGCGAGCGTGGCGGACAGCTCCTCCCAGCGCACGTCATCGCCCAACACCGCCGCCACCTGGAGCAGCGAGCGCAGTCCGGACGGAAGCGCCGCGAGGCCGCGCACCGCCAGTCGCTCGTCCGGGCTCGGGCTGTCCAGGGAGCGTGCATCCAGCGCGCCGACCGCGAGATAGCCGCCGCCTCCAACGCGTGTCCGGATGGCACCTGCCGCGCGCAGCGTGCGAACCAGCTCCACCAGTCGGAGCGGCGAGCCGCCACACCGCTCCACCAGCTCCCGCAGCGTCTCCTCGGCGGGCACGTCCACCCGATGAAGCAGCTCGCGCAGGACCTCCCGCGAGGCCCCTTCTTCCAGTGGCATCAGCTCCCGGCGCGCGGTGTCGGCGGAGCGCTCGCCGAGATAGGGGCGCAGTCCCAGCAGGCGATGGCGGCCCGCGAGGACGATGCACAGCGGCGCCTGAACTCCCGCGAGCGTGGCCAGCTCCAGCGCATCGAGCGCGGTGGGGTCCAACGTCTCCGCGTCGTCGACGAGCAGCACCAGGGGCCGGGCCTCCGTGAGTTGGCGCAGGCGCGACGCGAGGGCTCGAGCGATGTGCTGCCGCCGCGCCGCCGGGTGCAGGGTGGTGAAGTCCAGCGTAAGGCCCGCGCTCTGGAGCAGGAGCTTCACGGCTTCGTCGGACGGTGTGTTGGGGGACAGGCCCATCACGGAGGTGAGCAGGTTGCCCAGACCGCTCTCGGTCGCACTGGCTTCGTCGCGGTGGGCCTCCACGAGCACGCTGGACACCGCGCCCGCGCCCAGCAGCTCACGATGGAACTCCGCCAGCAGCCGCGTCTTGCCGAGCCCCTCTTCGCCTAGCAACGTGAGGAGCAGAGGAGCTCGGCGCTCGCTGACTCGCGTCACACCCTCGCGCAGCCAGTTCAGCTCTCCATCCCGTCCCCGCAGGGCGACGGCTCGCGGGGGCTCCAGTTCCAGAGTGGGCGTGCGTCCAGGCTCGGATTCCCCAAGACAGGCCGTCGCCTCTGGGGTCAGCAGCAAGGTCGCGGCGGAAGCCGAAAACGACGCGTGGTCGGCCCTGAGCCCCGACGCCTCATGCCCGGCCTGCACCTGTGTCTCGGTGGTGGCGGGGGACGACGGCCACCAGCGCTCCACGTGTTCGAGCGCGGCGCCGCCCAGCACCAGCCGACCGCCGCGCTCCCGCACGCGAAGGGGCGCTCGATGCACCGCGCGCGTCGAGCCTGGAGGCAACACGCTCGCGAGCACTTGCGCGGCCTTGTGCGCGCCTCGCACGCCTGCTTCCACGTCCGTCGCATGAGGGAAGGCGAAGAGCGCGAGTCCCGCGTCCACGCGCGCCAGCTCCGCGCCGACGCCGGAGAGCTGCCCGAGCAACGTAGGAACATCGAGCGAGGTCCTGACGCCGAGCAGGGCGATCTCCCGTGCTCCTGTCGGACTGGCCTCGCTCCGGGGCGCGGAGGCTCCACCGCTCTCGGGACCTCGACTCACGGGGGGATGCGCCGAGCTGGAACCTGGCCCTCCCTTCGGCACTCGTTCGAGTGCTTCAGCCACCTCCTCGGCCGAGGACCACCGCTCCTCGGGAGCCTTCGCCAGCAGGCGAGACACGAGCGAGTCCACCTCGTCCGGCACGGCCGACGGCGCCAGCTTCGCGAGCGAGGGAGGACGGCGGGAGACATGGGCCTGGAGCACGGAGGCCGTCTCCCCGACGAAGGGCGGCCGGCCGCACAACAGCTCGAAGTACACGATGCCCAGGCTGTAGAGGTCGGCGCGCGCGTCGACGATGCGTGCGTCGAGGCACTGCTCGGGCGCCATGTACTCGTGGGTGCCCAGGCGCTGCCCCGTCCTCGTCACGGTGGGGGCAGGGGACTCATCCTGGGTGGCGCCCACGCGCGCGAGCCCGAAGTCGACGAGCACCAGCCGCGCTCCGGCGAGCATCACGTTCTCGGGCTTCAAATCCCGGTGCACCACCGACGCGGCATGCACGCTCGCGAGGGCCCGGGCGAGGGCCACCATCACCGCGCGCGCTTCGTCCCACGGCAGCGCGCCCGCGCCTGGCAGCTCCGCCAGCCGACGGGCCAACGTCTGTCCTTCGATGAGCTCCATCGCGATGACGGGCTCTCCCTCCGACGTGCGTGCCTCACCCAGCAGCTCCGGCGTGACGGGAGGTCCGATGCGGCGCAGGGCTTCCAGCTCCCGCGCCAGTCGCTCCGACGCGAGCGGCTCCAGCACCTTGAGGGCCACTTGCCGGCCGTCCGCATCGCGACGCGCGGCGTGGACCTTCCCGAAGCCTCCTCGGCCCAGGGTGGTGCCCACGTGGTAGCCGGGAATGACCGACGGGCGGGCCGGCGGTGCTCGCGGCGGAAGCGCGGCCGAGGGGTGGAGGGGACAGCTATCCACCACACGGCGATGGCAGGAGGGACAGCGCATCAATGGCGGCGACGAGAGGGGGATGCGTGCGGGTCCGTCGCAGCATCGCCTCTCGGCGGCGCGGACGGAAGCCTCCCCCAGAGGGACGGCCACCGCTTCCGGGGACGTCGGTGGGGCCGTCAGGCCGCCTCCCGCCGCGCACCCGGAGCAGGGCTCAGTCGCTCATCTCGGGGAGGTCCGGCAGGGTGTCTGGATCCAACTTCAAGATGACGCACAACCGGGTCAGGGTGGAGATGGTCGGTACCATGACTCCGCGCTCCACCCTGGCGAGGACCTCCACGGGCATTTCCAGGCGCTCGGCGACGACTTCCATGCCGAGCCCCGCCTGCTGGCGGGCGGCCTTCAGTGCCGCCCCGAGCACCTCGGCCCTTTCCGCGCGACTCGTCTTCATGGACGCGAGCATGACGCCATCCGGCCCGCTCGTCACCCAATTCACCACATGCCACCGGTCCGAAGCATGGCCTCCAACAGTGGATGGGGCCCCGAGGGATGGGGCCCCTGCCCGTGGCCAACGCATGAGCCGTCCCGGGGTGGGGGTGGGCGCATGCCCGGGTCGTGCTCACGCTGACGGAGGGGCCCGTGGGATTGGCGACGGGCGGGGGGCTGTGTTAGGCCGCCCTCCCCGTTGGCCTGCCCAGGAGACAGGAGAAGCGAATGGCCCGTCGCCACGTCCGCGTCGTCGGTGCGATGCTCGAGAACGAGCAGGGACGCTACCTCATCACCCAGCGCCCCCCCACCGCGTCGCTGCCCCTGTTGTGGGAGTTCCCTGGTGGCCGCGTGGAGGAGGGAGAGAGCGACTCCGTGGCCCTCGCCCGGGAGATCGCCGAGGAGATGGGCGTGGCCGTGGAGGTGCTCGACCAGGTCATGCACACCCGCCACGAGTATCCCACCTACGACATCGACTTCCGCGTGTTCCGCTGCCAGCTGGCGGAGTCGGAGCACCACATCCGCCACCTGCGCGTGCATGACCACCGGTGGGTGACGTTGGAGGAGATGTCGCAGTACCGCTTCCCGGACGCCGACGCCAAGACGCTGGCGAAGCTGCTGGACCTGGACACCTGACGTGGCGCCCCGGTGGACCTGGGCCCTGCTGCTGGGCATGGGGCTGACTGCCTGCTCGCGCCCCAAGCCGGTTCCGTCCGAGTCGGAAGTCGAAGTCCCTGATGCCGGCCCCCAGGTGCCCGCGGTCGGAATCCCCGGCTGTGTCGCCTACGGAGTCCCCCAGCAGACGGGCCTGGTGCCCGAAGTGCTGCCGGAACTGTCCGGACTGGCCGCCAGCGTCCGCCATCCGGGCGTGTTCTGGGCGCACAACGACTCCGGCAACGACTTCGAGGTGTTCGCCATCGACGAGACGGGCAGCGTGAAGGCCCGGCTCAAGCTCACCGGCGCGGAGCCCCGGGACGTCGAGGACGTGGCGGTGGGGCCGTGCGCGCCGGGGGAGACCCGCACGTGCGTGTTCCTGGCGGACATCGGCGACAACTTCGAGCTGCGCGAGCAGGTGCGGCTGTTCCGGCTGCCCGAGCCGGAGACGCTCGCGGACGCCTCCGTGCCGGTGGAGCCGATGCCCTTCACCTATCCAGACGGCTCGCACGACGCGGAGTCGCTGGTGCTGGACGCGCGCTCGGGAAGGCTGGGCGTGCTCACCAAGACGCGTCGCTCGCTGGGAGATTTGTACGCGCTGGACGGCCTGCGGCCCGGCACCGTCATCCAGGCGACGAAGCTGGGCACGCTGGAGGCGCCGCGGGGGTTGGACAGGCTCTCCACGGCTGCGTCGCTCCATCCCTCCGGTCAGCGCCTGCTGGTGCGCACCTACTCGAAGGTGTGGGAGTTGCGACAGTCGGGGGCGGAGGACCTCGAGTCACTGTTGAAGGGCTCGCTCGTCGAGGTGCCGGCCGGAAGCCAGGCCCAGGCGGAGGCGGTGTCCTACTTCGCGGACGGCCAGGGGTATCTCCTGGGCACGGAGTTCACCGGTCAACCCTTTTGGCGGGTGGGTTGTCGCTGATCTCGCGACTCCTCAGTCGAGACGTGGCGTGAAGCCGCGCCAGCGGGTTGACGGTCGGGCGGAGGTGAACATCTTTGCGCGGCTGAGTGTGACGCCATCCGGGCAAGGGGCTCGAATGAGCGGGGAGGGGGAGGGCGAGCGTGCCGACGATGAAGCCACAGGAGCTCCCGCCGGGGATGGGCCCGCGGGGAAAGAAGTCCGAGAAGCCAGGGACGCCGGGCAAGGGATTCAAGTTCGGCTCGCCGCTGGGCTACATCCTGCTGCTCGTCCTGGGCTTCCTACTCTTCCGGAATGTCTTCCAGGACGCGGGCGTCCGCCGGGTGAGCTACAGCCAGTTCCGCGACGCGGTGGAGTCCGGCAACTTCAGCCGGGTCCAGATTTCCAATGAGTGGGTGAAGGGTTTCCTGAAGGACACCGCGCAGCCACCGCCGCCCGCGCAGGGGGAGCGTCCGTTGCGAGGCGAGCCCAGCGCGCTGCCGTGGATGGCGTACCGGGTCCAGGGTGACGAGTCGCTCGTCCCCCTGTTGGAGCAGAAGGGCGTCCAGTTCGAGGCGGTGCCGCAGTCGGGGCTGGGGGAGGCGCTGTGGATCTGGCTGCTGCCCCTGGGTCTGTTCTTCCTCTTCTGGAGTTTCATGATGCGGCGGGTGGCCGGAGGCATGGGCCAGGGCCCGCAGAGCGTCATGAGCTTCGGGAAGACGCGCGCCAAGGTCCAGGCCGAGGCCGACACCGGCGTGGGCTTCAAGGACGTGGCCGGCGTGGACGAGGCGGTGGAGGAACTCAAGGAGATCGTCGAGTTCCTCAAGACGCCGGAGAAGTTCCGCCGCCTGGGTGGGCGCATCCCCAAGGGCGTGTTGCTGGTGGGGCCTCCGGGCACGGGCAAGACGCTGCTGGCGCGAGCGGTGGCGGGTGAAGCGGGCGTGCCCTTCTTCAGCCTCTCCGGCTCGGAGTTCGTGGAGATGTTCGTGGGCGTGGGCGCGGCCCGCGTCCGCGACTTGTTCGCCCAGGCCACGGCCAAGGCGCCTTGCATCATCTTCATCGACGAACTCGACGCCATCGGCAAGAGCCGCAACTCGGGCGTCGCGGGCGGCCATGACGAGCGCGAGCAGACGCTCAACCAGCTGCTGGCGGAGATGGACGGCTTCGACAGCCGCGCGGGCCTCATCATCCTGGCGGCGACCAACCGTCCGGAGATTCTGGACAGCGCGCTGATGCGGCCGGGCCGGTTCGACCGACAGGTGCTGGTGGACCGCCCGGACAAGCGCGGCCGGGAGATGGTGCTGGAGATTCACGCCCGCGGCGTGAAGCTGGGCCCGGACGTGGACCTGCGGACCATCGCCTCGCGCACGCCGGGCTTCGCCGGCGCGGACCTGGCCAACGTGGTGAACGAGGCGGCGCTGCTCGCGGCCCGACGCAACCGCGACGCGGTGATGCGCGCGGACTTCGAGGAGGCCATCGAGCGCGTCGTCGCCGGCCTGGAGAAGAAGAACCGCCGGATGAACGAGCGCGAGAAGGAGATTGTCGCGCACCACGAGGCGGGCCACGCGGTGGTGGGCTGGATGCTGCCGCACGCCGAGCGGGTGACGAAGGTCTCCATCATTCCACGCGGGCTCGCGGCGCTCGGCTACACGATGTCGATGCCCCTGGAGGACCGTTACCTCATGTCGCTCGATGAGCTGCGCGACAAGATGGCGGGGATGATGGGCGGGCGCGCCTCGGAGGAGATCTTCATCGGAGAGATCTCCACCGGTGCCTCCAATGACATCCGCCAGGCCACCGAGGTCGCCCGGTTGATGGTGAGGGATTACGGCATGAGCACCCTGGGCCCGGTGGCCCTGAGCGCCGACCATGGTCCCAACTTCCTGCGCTCCGCGGGCATCCCCGAGTCGCGCACGTACTCCGAGCAGACGGCGCGGATGATCGACGAGGAGGTCCGCAAGCTGGTGAGCGAGGCGCTCGACAGGGCCCGAGAGGTGCTCACCAACAACCGGGACAAGGTGGAGGCCCTCGCCGCGCGGCTGCTCGCCGTGGAGGTGGTGGAGGAGGACACGATGACGGGCATCCTCGGCCCCAAGGTGCTGGCCCAGCGAGGGCTGCTGCACCCCGAGGCCCGCCAGGTCATCTCCGCGCACCCGGTGGACACCAACAGCGACGAGCAGGCGCCGCCGACGCAGCACGCGGAGAAGCCCCTGGACTCGTAACGGACGGCCGAACGCCTGCTCTCCGGCCTGGCCCTCGCCCCCCGCCACCGCACGCTCCTGCGGTGTTCGGGGGGCGAAATTATCTTGAGACCTAAAGGAGGCGACGCCGTGGAGAACAGGATCGGCAAGAGCTATTTGGCCCGGAAGGCCCTCTTCGCGAAGGGGCTCAAGGAGGGGCGGCTCACGGTTCAGGAAATCGAGGAGGCACTGCCCGCGGGGACTTTGACGGCGGCGGAGCGCTGGCTCCTCTACTACTCGCTGCGGGCCGCCCAGGTGGAGATCATCGACGAGGTGACGGGGCAGATCGACCATGGGTTCATGGTCGAGAACCCCGCGCCGCAGGAGCACTAGCCAGCTCCCCTCGCGTTGACACGCACTCGTGCGCGGTTAGGTTGCGGCCAGGAAAGCCTACCCGCGCACGAGCGCCTCCACACCTCGACTTCAGGTTCGACATGTCCGGCAATTCCCACACCGACGCCTCCCAGGAAGCCCAGCACGCCAACGGCGGAGGTCCGCCGGGCCCAGACGCCGGAGGGGCCGGTGCCCGCTCCGAGGAAGCCGAGGCTCGGGCGCCCGCCGATGACGTGGTGTCGGAGGCCGCCGACGCGGAGAAGGAGCGCCTGCGCGCGGACCTGGAGTCCTCCCGCCGCCGGGTGGACGAGCTGGCTCGCGCCTACCAGGCGGTGAACCAGGACCGGGAGGAGTTCAAGCAGCGGCTCACCCGCGAGCGCGAGCGGATGATGGATGTGGAGCGCGGCAACGTCGCCGTGTCGCTCCTGGAGGCCATCGACGAGCTGGACCGCGCCCTCTCCATGAGCGCGCAGGACACCTCGGCGCTCGCCCAGGGCGTGCGGATGATCCGCGACTCGCTCCTGGCCAAGGCCCAGGGCCTGGGCATCGAGCGCGTCACCGTTCTGGGCCAGCCGTATGACCCCAACGTGGCGGAAGCCACGGACATGGAGATCACCACCTCGCCCGACGAGGACCAGAAGGTGGTGGCGGAGTTCCGGGCGGCCTACCGGATGAAGGACAGGGTCATCCGCCCGGCCCGGGTGAAGGTGGCCAAGTACGTGGCCCCCGCCCAGGCTTGACGGCCGGTTGCTCGAAAAACGCGGAAGACGGCGGGGACCCGGGTTGTTCCCGCCGCTTGCCATGCGACGCCGTATAAGCTGTCACGCCGTGTCTTCTCGATTGCTGTCCGTTCTGCTCGTCCTGGCGGTGTCTCCTCTGACGGCGGGTGCCGCGGAGGAGGGGCCGGTGGGGCCTTGGCTCCAGGCGCGGCTGCGTGAGCATGCCGCCTGGTTCTCCTATCAGGGCCATGGCGAGGGCCGTCCGGGCGCCATGGGCCTGTGGCGCGAGCGCGCCGCGGGGGAGCCGGGCCTGCCCGACTTCGTGCCGCCCACGTCGCTGGCCCCGCTGATTCGCGCGGTGGAGGCGGGCGTCGTCAACATCACCACGGTGAGCCCCCGGGAGAGCGGGCTGACGGGGATGAAGCGCTCCACGGGCTCGGGCTTCGTGCTGACGGCGGACGGGCTCGTCGTCACCAACAGCCACGTGGTGTCCGGGGCGAGCAAGATCGCGGTCCGCCTGTCGGACGGCCGCGAGTTCTCCGCGGAGGTCGTCGGCCGGGACGCGTCCACGGACGTGGCGCTCCTGAGGTTGAGCGGCTCCGACATGGGGGATCTGCCGGCGCTGTACCTGGGCGACTCGGACCGGCTGGAGGTGGGGGACTGGGTGGTGGCCATCGGCAACCCCTTCGGCCTGGACCACTCGGTGGCGCACGGGATGATCTCCGCCAAGGAGCGCGTGCTGGGCGTGGGCCAGTTCGACGACTTCATCCAGACGGACGCGCTCATCAACCCGGGCAACTCCGGCGGCCCGCTCTTCAACATGAAGGGCGAGGTGGTGGGGGTGAACACGGCCATCATCAGCCAGGGGCAGGGCATTGGCTTCGCGGTGCCCATCAACCTGGTGAAGGACCTGCTGCCCAACCTGCGGGAGAACGGGAAGCTGGAGCGCGGCTGGCTGGGCGTCGTCGTCAACGATGACCGGGAGAACGGCGAGCGTCGCGCGCCCCTGGTGAAGGACGTCTACCGGGGCAGTCCCGCGCACACCGCGGGCATCCGCGCGGGTGACAGGCTGGTGGCGGTGAACGGGCGGACCATCGGCTCCTACCTCCAGCTGCTCCGCAAGGTGGCGCTGCTGGCGCCGGGCACGGAGGCGAAGCTGACGCTGCTGCGCCCGGGGGCCAAGCAGGAGGAGGTGTCCGTGCGGCTGGTGGAGCGCCCCGCGCAGGAGGCGACGGAAGGGCTGGTCCAACGCACCTCCAGCGACGAGGACCTGGGGCTCGCGCTGCGCGACTTGACGCCGGACGTGGCCGCGCCGCTGGGGCAGGAGGCCTGGGCGGGGGCGCTCGTGTCGGCGGTGACGCCGCGCAGCCCCGCGGACGAGGCGGGCCTGCGCGTGGGTGACGTGGTGACGGAGGTCAACCGCAAGCGGGTGAAAGACGCGGCCGGGGTGCGCGCGGCGCTGTCCAAGGGCAGCTCCGGAGCGAGCATCCTGCTCCGGGTGAAGCGGGGCGACTCCCTCCAGTACGTGGCCATCGCCCGCTAGAGGGAGTCCCGAAGCGCGGGCCTAGCGGCTCGCGTTGGCGTCCTTGCCGTTGAGCCACAGGCCGAGCTGCATGCCGGTGCGGCCCTCGGTGACGATGAGCCCGTCGATGCGGGCCGTCACGCCGTGGTTCTTCCCGCCGCCCTTCTTGGGCAGCGACCACACGCCCTGCGGCGTGAAGACGACCTGGGCGCGCACCGCGCGCATGGAGAACATGCGCGCGAAAATCTGTCCGTTCCATCCCTCCGGCACCGTGCCGGTGACGGTGAGGTAGGGCAGCACCGGGTTGCCGTTGCCGTCCGACTTCTTCGGCGCGCCGTGAGTCATGGCGTAGCGGCCACCGGGGAAGAACGGGGTGATGTTGATGGTGTACTCGCCCGACCCCGGGGAGTACGGGCCCGGCGACAGCATAGTGGCGTCGTCCTCACCCACAATCATGTACAGCTGCTTGCCCTGGTACTTCTTGCGGAACGCCTCCGCGTCGGACTTGCACTTCGGGTCCACCAGCGCCCCTTCACACGCGCCGATGTACTTCTCCAGGAAGGCCCCCAGGCCGCCCAGGGCTTCCGAGTCATCGCGCAGCTTGGCGAAGCGCGCGTCCACGTCGGCCAGGGCCAGGGTGGGCAGGAGGAGGGCGGCGACTGCGACCAGAAGGCGGCTCAAGACGGGGAACTCCAGGGCTTGGGGGGAGGCAGATGGTGCCATGTCCCGGAAACTCCTGGGGATGCCTTCTCGTGGGTGGGTGAGGGTGGATGTAGGTAAATAAATTGCCTACATATGGCTACCATGTAGGGTGTGCCTGTCACCACCTGTTGCCGGGAGGCACCCCCAGTGTTCGAGCGTCCGCAAGAGCGTCGTAATCACCTGCGCTTCGACAAGGTCTTCACCGTCTACCTCACCACCCAGGACGGGATGATGAGGGGCGTCGGTCGCAATATCAGCGCTCGCGGGATGTTCGTGGAAGTCCGGGATCAGGTGGGCCTCGGCGAAAAGCTGAAGGTGACCTTCGCGGGTGAGGACGGCACGGAGATGACGTGCCTGTGCGAGGTCCGCTACCAGGTGGCGCTGGCGTTTGGCCGCAAGGACGGGCGCGAGGGCAGCAGCCGCGGGGTGGGCCTGCGAATCGTGGCGTACGAGACGCACGACGACGCGCCCCTGCTCCTGGTGGACCGCGAGCGGGTGATGCACTGAGGTTTCGAGTGGGGGCCCGGAAGGGCCCGGGTGGCCCGACACTCCCGTGACAGGGGGCCGCGACGGCCGTCTTCCGAGGCACCCACCGCACATGACAAGGGCACGGTCCTCGGAAAGTGAGGAGCCGTGCCCTTGGTGTTTCAGGGGCGTAAGTGCCCGGGGCCTACTGGGAGAAGCCCTCGAGGAGGTAGTGGGCCTCGATGCGCTTGAGCGCGAGGATCATCGCGGCGCAGCGGGTGTCCACGGGCTCGCCGGCGCAGTAGCCGCGGCTGTCGTGCATGTCCGTCTTGCGCGGGGTGTTGCGGGAGATGTCGCGGATGATGCGGTAGTTGCGCTTCATCGCGCGCTCCAGGCGCTGGTCGACCTCGGCCTCGCTCCAGCGCTCCATGCGCTTGTTCTGGATCCACTCGTAGTAGCTCACCGTCACGCCGCCGGCGTTGGCGATGATGTCCGGGATCATCTCGATGCCGCGCTTCTGGAGGACGCGGTCGGCTTCCGGGGTGGTGGGGCCGTTGGCGCCCTCGGCGATGAGCTTGACCTTGAGGCGCTCGGCGATGTCGGCGGTGATTTCGCCACCCAGCGCGGCGGGCAGGAGGATGTCGGCCTGGACGTCCCAGAGGTCCTTCTTCTCGATCTTCTGGGCGCCGGGGAAGCCGAGCACGCTGCGCTTGAGGTTCTTCGGGTCCTGGACGTAGGCGGTGAGCGCCTGCACGTCGATGCCGTCACCATTGTAGATGGTGCCGTCGGAGTCGTTGACGGCCAGGAGGCGCGCGCCCATGCCGCCCAGGATGATGGCGGCGTGGCTGCCCACGTTGCCGAAGCCCTGGAGGACGAACGTCTTGCCCTTCACGCTCTCGCCGCGGTCCGCGTAGTAGTCCTCGATGCAGAACGCGACGCCCTGACCGGTGGCCTTGCCGCGGCCCTCGGAGCCGCCGATGCGGACGTCCTTGCCGGTGACGATGCCGCGCAGGTTGTGGCGCTCGCGCTCACCGTCGGAGAACTGGCGGTACAGCAGCGCCATGATCTCCGGGTTGGTGCCCACGTCGGGGGCGGGGATGTCGATGTTCGGCCCGATGAGGCTCTTGAGCCGGTACATGAAGCGCAGGGTGATGGCCTCCAGCTCCTCGCGGCCGTACTCGCGCGGGTCGATCTGGATGCCGCCCTTGCCGCCGCCGAAGGGCACTTCCGCGATGGCCGTCTTCCAGGTCATCTCCGCGGCCAGGGCCTTGAAGAGGTCCAGGGACACCTCGCGGTGGTAGCGCAGGCCGCCCTTGTAGGGGCCACGGGCCTGGTTGTGCTGGACGCGGTAGGCCTTGAAGCGCTGGGACTCACCGGGGACCAGCTGGTAGACCTTGCCGTCCGGCAGGCGCAGGTGGCCCTGGCGGATGGCGACGTCGGAGCCCAAGAGGGCGCGGCCGTTGAGGATGATGCTGCCGTTGGCGAGCAGCTCCAGGCCTTCCTTGTTGCGCACCTGGGTCTCGGGCAGGTCGGCGAACGTCTGCGCCCGCTCCGGGATGAGGGGGACCAGACGGTCCTTCAGCTTCGCCGTGACGTAGAAGATGTGCTCGTAGTCGGGCTCTTCCAGCTCCAGGCGGACGCGCTTGTCCAGCTTGATGAGGTCGGCCGCCCGATGGAAGATCTCCATCGCCTCGGTGTAGACGGTGCGCTTCGGCGTGGGCGTGGGCGCCGGGGCGCGCATGAAGTTCTCTTCGCTGGCCATGATGAAAGTGGCTCCTTGTGGTCCCAGCCTCATGGGGCCGGAGACGCGGGGATAGCGTCGCCCTTATGCGCATATGCGAAACAGGGGGTCAACCGCCGAGGCGCCCTCTGGCCATCCCGAAAAGCGGAGCGATGACGGGTACTTATGGCAACGCGCTGTGTCACCGACGGCGGATGCGCTGTGTCATGGCTGTCACGGTGAAGAGGCCGTTCGTTGGTGTTCGAAGCAGGGTGTCCGAAATCAAAAAGAGGGGGCACATCATTTCTCCTTGCCCCACTCTGAACGCGATGGTACTCAGCGCGCCGCCTTGCGCCGACATAGCTCAGCGGTAGAGCAACTGATTCGTAATCAGTAGGTCCCCAGTTCAAGCCTGGGTGTCGGCTCCAAACAGTGAAAAGGGTCGGTTGCCGCGAGGCAGCCGGCCCTTTTTGCTTTGGGGCCGCCGGATGGGCGGCCTGGTGTCGGCGGGCTCGATGTGGGTCTTCTGGTCGTCGAGCTGCCTGTACCCGTCCACGACCTGGACCCCGACTCGTGACGAGTCGAGCTGGGCGTTCAATCCGCCCAAGGTCCTCTTCACGCACGGTCTCAGTGGGCGAGTACCGTTCGCCGGGTGCCCGGACCACAAGAGGGTCCAGCCCGCGGGTCGTTCGCGGGTGGAGTCGGCTGGTGCGGTGGTCGTGGCCAGAACGAGGGAGGGCAGTGCAGACCATTTGGGCGAAGCGGGCCCCGTAATCTAGACAACCTGCCAGGGAGGGCGATAGGCATCCACCCTAAAGCCAGGATGCAGCTCCCTTCTCATTCTGGGGGCATTGGCGGGGGATTTCATGAGGTTCATTGCGCTGGTTCTTGTGAGCCTTTGGGCAACCGGGTGTGCGACCACCCGCGTGGTCCACGTGGACAAGGGGAATGGCCAGAAAGTCGTCCACGAGTCTGTGGATGTCGCCCCGGTCGAGGTGAGCGAAGAGGAGTTCAGGTCGGCCCTCGCTCGGCTCATTCTCGAGATGCGGATGCACGTTGCGTTCCGGGAGGCGGAAGAAGCGGATGCACGACGTTGGGTGCGATCCAAGACGCTGCTCGCCTCCTCGAAGGGGCTTGCGGATTCGGGCTCTGGGGAGTCCCCAGAGTCGTTGTACGCACGCATCTGTCCCGACGCGGACGACTGCTTGACCCTGGTGGGCGGAACGGGGCTGACCTTCTCGCGCAAGGACCGGACGTTGATGGCGCTCTCGTTCGCGCTCGACACGGTGTGGGAGAGCGTCGAGGCGGAAGTCGGCAAGACGCTGAACCCAGCGGCGTTCAAGGCGATGGTGACCTCGGCGGCCCTGGCGGTGTTGCTGACCATCACCCTGCCCGAGCCCATCACCAAGGGCATCGCGGTCGCGCTGACGGCGGCGATGGTGGCTTACCTCGGTGTCATGCCGGTCTGGGAGATGGGGCGCGGCTTCGTACGGTTGTGGGATGATTCTGGGAAGGCGATGAGCGTGATCGAGCTACAGGACATCGGGCATCGGTTCGGGCGGGTGCTGGGGACGAACGGCACGCGGGTCCTGGTGCTGTTGGTCACCGCGGCCTTGGGTGGAAGGAGCGCGATGGCGGCTCAGGGTCCCAGGCTCGCTGGCTTCACTCACGCGGTGGTTCGCGCAGAGGCCGAGGCGGGATTCCAGCTTGGAGCGGCGATGAGCGGCGGCGTCACGTCCATCGCGCTTCCCGCTGCCGGCGTGCTCAATGTCACCCTTGCGCCCGGAGCTGCTGCCGCGCTGGCGATGTACTCGGATGGGCGGTTTCCCGGTGACGAGGTGGGGCCCACTCATCACATCTGCACGAACAAGAACCCGATTTCGGATGTGACAGGTGGTCCTTGGACGCCAATATGCGAGAAGATTTTCAAGAAGGCAGGGATGACGCTTGAGGATGTATCAAACAAGGTACGGCTCAATGGCCACGAAGGGCCTCACCCCGAGCTGTATCACAGGAAGGTCGTGGGGCGGCTCCAGGGTGCCGTCGGTCGCTGCAAGACAACTGAGGCATGTAAGGCGAGATTGATGGAGGAGCTTGCAAGAATTGCTAATGAGCTTCTGACGCAAGGCTCTGAATTGCGAAGCTTCATTGTCAAGGTGGAGGGGTGAAGTGGAGTCTCAATTTTATTGGGTCGAAATGGGTGATGTGCCCCAGTGGCTCCTTGAGACGCCAACGCGGGATTCTGGTGAGTCATTTGACGAGCCCTGGATGTTCGCGGATGGCCGCGTGCTTCAAGACCCTGGGCGCCTCAAGGCCCGGATTTCACATCCCGGTAGAGGGCGTGCGTTTGTGTTCTCTGTCATCGAGATGGCCCCCATGGTCAGCGAGGGGGTCGCGAACGTCTTCAGGACACTTGCACCTGGCGACGTGCAGCTCTTTCCGGTGTCGATAGAGGGAGAGGCCGAGCCGTACTTCGTCGTCAATGCAATCAAAGTGGTTGATGCCATAGACGAGGCACGGTGCCGGGAGGTGCATCACTACGACGAGGACGACCCCTCCCCGGACTTTCCAGGAGAGTACAACTGGATCTACGGACTGCGCATCGACCCCGCGAAGACCGAGGGCGCGCATGTCTTTCGGCTGAAGAAGTTCAAGGTCGCGTTCATCGTGTCGGAGGAAGTCAGGAGCGCACTGGAACAGATCGGGAACCTGGGAGTGTCGTTCGAGCGAGTGACAGGGCCGAACGAACTGGCCAGAGCTTGATGCCCCGGAGTTCGGTTGTACGCGGGTGTGTCCTCGTCGGGGCATGGCTGATAGGAACGCCCCATGAACCACGGTCCTCTCCGCCGGGTCGCCATCGTCGCGGCGCTCCGTACCCCCTTCGCTCGCAGCAACACCGCGTACGCGCGCCTCTCCAACAAGGACATGCTGACAGACGTCCTGCGCGGACTCGTCGAGCGCACGGGCCTGGGCGGCGTCCGGCTGGGTGAGGTGGTGGGTGGCGCGGTGATGAAGCACTCGCGCGACTGGAACCTGGTGCGTGAGTGCACCCTGTCCAGTGGCCTGGACGCGGCCACACCCGCCTATGACGTGCAGCAGGCGTGTGGCACCGGCCTGGAGGCCTGCATCCTCGTGGCGAACAAGATCGCCCTTGGGCAGATCGACGCGGGCATCGCCTGTGGCACCGACACCACGTCGGACGCACCGGTGGCCGTGAGTCGCCGCATGCAGCGCGCGCTGATGGCCATCAATGGGGCCAAGACGCAGGGGGCGAAGATCGCGGCGGCTCTGAAGCTGCTCGACCCGCGCGCCTTCGTGCCGGAGATCCCCGTCAACGCCGAGCCTCGCACGGGAATGTCCATGGGCCAGCATGCCCAGCGCACCTCCGACCGCTACGGCATCTCCCGCGAGGCCCAGGACGCCCTCGCGTTGGCCAGCCACCAGCACCTCGCACGTGCCTACGACGCGGGCTTCTTCTCGGACCTGGTGATGCCGTACCAGGGCCTCACGCGCGACAACAACCTGCGCCCGGACACCACGCTGGAGAAGATGGCGAAGCTGCCGGGCGCCTTCGACCGCGAGAAGGGCACCATCACCGCGGCCAATTCATCTCCGCTGACCGATGGAGCCTCGGCCGTGCTGCTCGCCAGCGAGGAGTGGGCGCGTGCTCGCGGCCTGCCCGTGCTCGCGTATCTGACAGCGGGAGAGGTGGCCGCCGTGGACTTCGTCGACGAGCGCGAGGGCCTGCTGATGGGCGGCGCATACGCCGTCCCCCGCATGCTCCAGAAGCGCGGGCTCGCGCTGAAGGACTTCGACTTCTACGAGATTCACGAGGCCTTCGCCTCCGTCGTGTTGTGCACGATGGCGGCCTGGGAGTCGGATGCCTTCTGCCGCGAGCGCCTCGGGCTCTCGGGCGCGTTGGGGGCCATCGACCGTGCACGGCTCAACGTGAAGGGCAGCTCCATCGCGGCCGGACACCCCTTCGCCGCCACGGGCGGTCGCATCGTGGGTACCCTGGCCAAGGCGCTGTCCGAGGCGGGCTCCGGCAAGAAGGGCCTCATCTCCATCTGCGCGGCGGGCGGTCAGGCCGTCACCGCCATCCTCGAAACCTAGGGAGCGACGACCTCATGGCCGACAAACTGATGACGCTGGCGAACAACCCGGTGACGGGAGGACTCGTGCGGGCCCTGGGCCTGCCGACCCCGCCGCCGCTGGCACGGGCGAAGGAAGGCTGGGTGGCTCAGCCCTTCGTGGACCGCGTGGTGCTGCTGGGCGCGGCGCCCGGCGGCTTCGCGACGGAGGCTGCTCGGGGAGCGCTCTCCGGCGCGGGCGCGCGGGTGCTGGACGCGCTGCCGGTGGAAGAGGACCGTCGAGTGGATGTGGCGCTCTTCGACGCCACGGGGCTCACCACTCCGGCCGATGCACGCGCCCTCTACGACTTCTTCCATCCGCTGGTCCCTCGACTGGCTCGCAACGCGCGGGTGCTGGTGCTGGTGGGTCTTCCCGAGGAGGCCAAGGGGCCCGCGGCGGCTGCCGTGGCGCGCGGGGCTGAAGGCTTCGTGCGCAGCCTGGGCAAGGAAGTGGGCCGTCGCGGTGCCACGGCCAACCTCGTGTACGTCGCGCGCGGCGCCGAGGATCGGCTCGCCGGACCCGTCCGCTTCTTCTGCGGCGTTCAGGCCACCTATGTCTCCGGGCAGGCGGCGCGAGTGACGTCCGCTGTACGCCCGTTGGCCTCGGCGCCCATGGTGGCCGCGCTGAAGGGCAAGGTGGCGTTGGTGACGGGAGCCGCGCGTGGCATCGGCGCGGCCACGGCGGAGCGCCTCGCGCAGGAAGGCGCGCGGGTGGTGCTCCTGGATGTGCCCGCGCTCCAGGATGCGCTGGAGGCCACGGCCAAACGCGTGGGCGGAGAGGCCCTGGCGCTCGACATCACGGCCCCCGATGCGCCCGCGCGTCTCGTGGCGGAGCTGCAAGGGCGCCACGGCGGCGTGGACGTGGTGGTGCACAACGCGGGAATCACCCGTGACCGCACGCTCGCCAAGATGACGCCCGAGGCGTGGGACCAGGTGCTGTCCGTCAACCTCGCCGCCATCATCGCCGCTGACGAAGCGCTGCTCTCCTCCGGCGCGCTGCGGGACGAGGGGCGACTCGTGTACCTCTCCTCCATCAGCGGCGTGTCGGGCAACTTCGGACAGGCGAACTACGCGGCAACGAAGGCCGCCCTCATCGGCTACGTGGCGGCGCTCGCTCCCACAGTCGCCTCGCGAGGCATCTGCGCCAACGCGGTGGCTCCAGGCTTCATCGAGACAGCCATGGTGGCCAAGATGCCCCTCATGACGCGCGAGGTGGGCCGACGGCTCAACTCCCTGTCACAGGGCGGCCAGCCGCGCGACGTGGCGGAGCTCGTCACCTTCTTCGCCAGCCCCGGCGCCTACGGTGTGACGGGCAACACCGTGCGTGTCTGTGGCCAGGGCCTCGTCGGCGCCTGAGCGACTCGGGCCTGCTCGGCGAGCACCGAGCAGGCCCATTCATTTCAGGGCGAGAACAGGATGATTCGTCCCGGGAGCGGCAGCCCGAGGTCCCTGAAGTGAAACGCCTGCCCGAGCGCCAGCCCGCCGTCCGGCGGAGTCCCCGCCCAGCGCCACCTGCTTCACGGGAGTGGTGGCGAGGACCTGCCGGTACACCTCGGTGAGGAGGGGATAGGCGTCACGATGCGTGAACTTCGGGCGCCAGCGGGGATCGACGCTCGTTGAAACAGCGCGGGGGCGGAGCCTCCGGGTGTCACCCGGGACGGCATGCCGCACGATCCGTGAAGGCGTCCCGGGAGTATCGCGAGCGGTATTGCGACTTCGCACGTCGTCCTTGTGTCCTGGGCGAGACATCACTGCGACGTCTCAAGGCATGAGTCGCTCGATGTCTGAATTTGCCCCGAGAACCCCATGTGTAGGGTTGGACTGCGCGTGCGGGGTTGGAGCACCCCACGGTTCGTGGTGAGGCTTTGAGACCCCGCAGGAGGTCCCCAGGGGCGTGACGCCATTCTCAGTGGGGGTGAAACACGTGTGTCTTTTTGCGTTACAAGCCCGCATTGTCACTGTCCGGTTTGGTTGATTGTGAGAAACCCAAGGGGGGATTGATCTGGTTGAACAATATCGTCTACCTTGTAATCGAGGGGACGGCCGGTGCCCTTGTGAAAAGCCATTGCCAGGGTGCAAGGCATCAACGTGTTGGGGGCAGGGTCTCATGGAGGAGCGGCATTTCCGGCCGATTGCCATTGTGGGCATCGGCGGCGTATTCCCAAAGGCAGCCAACCCCGAGGCCTTCTGGGAGCGGTTGCTGACGGGGCCCACGGCCATTCGCGAGCTGACCGAGCGTGAGCTGCGGTTGGACTGGTATTACGACGCGGACCGGACCGTCGCGGACCGCACCTATTGCAAGCACGCCGCGCTGCTGGATGAGCTGACGCTCGATTACCGGAAGTACCGCATCCCGCCCAAGGTCGCGCAGGACATGCACCGGACGCAGCTCGCGTTCCTGGATGCGACCGCGCAGGCGCTCACGGATGCGCGGGCCGTGGTGGACGGTGTCGCGCCGGAGCGCATCGGCTTCACGCTCGGCTCGCTGGGTGGAGGGCTGCGCCCGGACACCCGTGTCCGCACCCGGCTGCTGGACATGAAGGAGTGTCTCTCCCGAGCCATGGCCGAGGCCGGCCTGGAGCCCTCCGTGGCCGCCGAGGTGCTCGCGGCGACCTCCCAGCAAGTCGAACGGGAGATGGCCGGCATCACCGAGGACGAAGCCATCGCCTCCTTCAGCAGCGTCTGGGTGGGCAGGGCCGCCAAGCTCTTCAACATCAGGGGGCCCCACGCGACCGTCGACGCGGGCTACGCCTCCTCCCTCGCCGCCATCCAGACCGCCAGCGCCCAGCTGAACGCGGGAGATTGCGACCTCGCGCTCGCCGCGGGCTGCAGCCAGCTGCTCACCCCGCACGACCTCATCGCGTTCAGCAAGCTCGGTGGTCTGTCGGTCTCCACGCTGGCTCCGTTTGATCGCCGCGCCAACGGGACGCTCCTGGGAGAGGGCGTGGGGGTCTTCGCCCTGCGGCGCCTGGATGACGCCCTCGCGGGGGGCGAGAAGATCTACGCGGTGCTTCGTGGCATCGGCGCGGCTTCCGATGGACGAGGCAAGTCCCTGATGGCGCCCAACTCCCGAGGCCAGGTCCTCGCGATGCGCCGGGCCTACGAGCAGGCCGGCTACGCGCCGAATCGGGTGCAGTACGTGGAGTGCCACGCCACCGGCACCAGCCTGGGCGACGTCACCGAGTTCCAGAGCCTCAAGGAAGTGTTCGGCGCGCAGTCGGCGGTTGGCGGCATCCGGCTGGGCGGCGTCAAGGAGCTGACGGGCCACCTGCAAGCGGCCTCGGGCGCGGCGGGACTCATGAAGGCCGCCCTGGCGCTGCACCACAAGTTCCTGCCGCCGCAGCACTCATTCCAGGAGCCGGCGGAGGGCATCGACCTTCAGCAGTCTCCCTTCTACATCTCGAATCAGGGGATGCCTTGGCCGGAGGTCTCTGACGGGCCGCGCCGGGCCTCCGTCAGCGCGTTCAGCTTCGGGGGCATCAACTACCACCTGACGCTGGAGGAGTTCGCTCCCGAGTATCACCAGCACCTGTCGAGCACGCTCTCCGCGCCCCAGGCGGCCGAGCCGATTGCCATCGTCGGGCTGGGCGGTGTCTTCCCACAGGCGGAGAACACCGCGGCGTTCTGGGAGAACCTCCTCCAGAAGCGCTGCGCCATCGGTGAGATTCCGAACGAGCGCGCGCCCATCGACCGCTACCTGGACCCCACTCGGCAGAGCAAGGTCCGGCCCTACACCAACCTGGCGGGCTACATCGTCGATGGCTCCTGGCCTCAGGCGCAGGTCCGCGTGCCACCCAAGATGTCCTCGCAGATCGACCGGGGACATAGCTGGACGATGAAGGCCGCGCTCCAGGCGCTCGACGATGCCCGTGTGACGCGGGAGACCGTTGACCCGTCACGCGTGGGTGTCGTGATGGGATACCTGCCTCCGCTCGAGCGGGAGTTCCAGACCCAGGCGCGCGTGTACTACGCCGAGTTCGACGGTCGCCTCGCCGAGCAGCTCCAGCGCCACGGCATCGACGCGGGAACTGGCGCGAAGCTCCGCGAGAAGGCGGAGGCGCTCTACAAGAGCGAGCTGCCGCCCATCACGGAAGACACCCTGCTGGGGTATCTGGGCAGTCTGGCCGTGGGGCGTGTCGCGCATCACCTGGACTTCCAGGGGCCGATGCTCATGGTCGAGTCGGCGTGTGCCTCCAGTCTCGCGGCGCTCGACATCGCGATGAATCAGCTCCGCACGAAGCAGTGCGACCTGATGCTGGTGGGCGGGATGTACGCGTCGCTCGGCGTGGATGCCCTGAGCCAGTGCTGCTCGTTCGGCGGCTTGTCACAGAAGGGCTCGTTCCCGTTCGACGCGAGGGCGGACGGCTACATCACGAGCGAAGGCGCGGCGCTCATCGCCGTGAAGCGCCTGTCGGACGCGGAAGCGGCGGGGGACCGCATATACGCGGTGGTGCGCTCGGTGGCCGGCGCGACAGATCCGAAGAATGCATCCATCTGGGCACCGTCCTCGGAGGGACAGGTCCAGGCGGTCCGCAGGGCGGTGGAGAAGGCGGGCATCTCTCCGGCGGACGTGCAGTACGTGGAGGGCCACGGTACGGGGACACCTGTCGGCGACCCCATCGAGGTCCAGACGTATCAAGCCGTCTACGGACGCGCCCTCTCCGACGGAAAGCTGTTCCTGGGCTCCGTCAAATCGAACGTCGGCCATCTCAACTCGGGAGCCGGTGCTGTCGCGCTGACGAAGGTCGCCCTGGCGCTGCACCACAAGCAGGTGCCTCCGAACATCGGCTTCGAGACTCCCAACCCGCGCATCCCGTGGGCGCAAGTCTCCTTCGAGGTGCCCACGGAAGTGCGGCCCTGGGTGATGAACGGGCCGGGACTTCGTCGTGCCGGAGTGACCTCCTTCGGCCTGGGTGGGACGAGCTTCCACGCCGTGCTGGAGGAGTACGTGCGGAAGCCGGGACACGACTCGCCCCGCGTGACGAGCGCCGAGCCGACCCGGCCTCCGTTCCTTGGCCTCTCCGGCACGAGCCGGGAGCACATCTGTCGGCAAGTGGAGCAGCTGCTCCAGGCGCTCGACCGAGAGCCGGGATTGGAGCCTCGTGGTCAGAGGGCCGATGCCTCCTTGCCGTGCCGCCTGGCGATGACGCTTCCCCGAGGGCCGGGAGCACGCAAGGCACTGGAGCGCGCCCGGACGCTGCTGGCCGGCGCGGGTGCGCCGAGCCTTCCCGAGCAGGGCATCTTCTTCTACGACACCCGCGACCCGCGCCAACTGCACACGGGGAAGGTGGCGGCGGTCTTTCCGGGGCAGGGGCCGCAGTACGCGAACATGCTTCGCGACCTCGCGGTGGAGTACCCGATTGTCGCCAGCACGCTCGCGGAGGCGGACGAGGCCTTCGCGTCGATGACGGGGCAGTCCCTCTCGAGCACCTTCTGGGTGCCTCCCGGGACGGAAGAGGCCTATCGCCAGGACGACGACACCGTCCACGCCGCTGTCTTCGTCGCGAACGTGGCGCTCTACCGGCTCATCCGTGCGCAGGGCATCCGCGTCGATGTGCTGCTGGGCCAGAGCGCGGGCGAGTACGCGGCGCTCGCCGCGAGCGGAGTGCTCTCTTTCGAGCAGGCGCTGCGCGCGGTGTATCGACGCACTCGGGCGGTGACTCGACTGCCGGTCACTTCTCCGGGTCGGATGATCAGCGTCAGTGGCGACTTCGACCGGCTTCGTCGAGTCCTCCCCGAAGCGGGTGGATACGTGACGATTGCCGCGGAGAATGCGCCGGGCCAGGGAATCGTCGCGGGCGAGGTCCAGGCGGTCGAGTTCGTCACGCGGTGGTGCCGCGCGAATGGCTTCGAGGTCCGCGTGCTCCCCGTGTCCCACGCGTACCACTCGCAGATCATCGCTGGCGCGATTCCGTTGCTGCGCGCGGAGCTGGAGCAGCTCACCTGGAATGCTCCGGAGCTTCCGGTCCTCTCCAGCGTCCACGGGCGCTACTACGCGTCGTCGGTGGATGCGCGCTTCATGGCCCGGCACCTCGCGCTGCAGTACGTCCTGCCCGTTCGCTTCGGTCAGCACGTGCGCCAGCTGCATGACGAGGGAACGCGGCTCTTCATCGAAGCGGGGCCGAAGTGGTCCCTGACCGCGTTCATCCAATCCACGCTGAAGGGTCTGCCGTACCTGGCCCAAGCCAGCAATCACCCCAAGCTGGGCGAGGTCGAGCAGTTCCACCGCCTCCTCGCCTTCAGCTACGCCCACCATCTGCTTCGTGAATAGGTATCTCGAGATGAACATCGCCAATCAGGAAGCAGTTCAGCAGGAGCTCGTGGCCGCCCTGGTGGAGAGGACCGGGTATGTGCCCGAGCTCTTCGCGCCCCATGTCGGCCTCGTGGAGGAACTTGGATTGACTCCTTCGGAGGTCCAGGACGCGGTCGTCTCCGTCGAACGCAAGCTCCAGCTCTCGGCCAGCGCGCGAGTGGAAGGCGCGACGGTGGCGACCATCGCGAGGGGACTCTCGAAGCACCCGGACAAAGGAGCGCCCATGGATAGGGAAGTCGAAATCTCGCTGGAGCAGGTGCTTGCCTTCGTCGACGACTGCGCGGCGCGAAGCGACCGCCCTGTCCTGGAGACCGTTCTCGTGGAGACGCGCGGGGCACTGGCCCGGCTCGATGCCGCGACGGGGCCCGCGCTCGCGCCCGCGCGTCCGCAGGTCGAGCTGGCCGCTGTGACACCGAAGGCCGTACCGCAGGCGAGTGCGGTGGATGGCGACGCGGTGATGAAGCTGCTGGTGGGCGCGCTGGTGGAGCGGACAGGGTACCCGGCGGACATGCTCGAGGCGGAGCTGGACCTCGAAGCGGACCTGGGCATCGACACGGTGAAGCAGGTGGAAGCCTTCGCGATGGCGAGGGTGTACCTGAACGTGGAGAAGGACGAGAACTTCCGGCTGCGCGACCACAACACGCTGCGGAAGATGGTGCGGTACCTGACGAGCAAGGCTCCTGGCGCGGTGACCCCTGTGGCCTCGCCCTCGCCGCTGGCTGATGCCGCGCGAGCGCAGGTGGCGCCTGTCGCGGGTGCGGCGAGCGTTGACGGCATCCTGGAGTTCCTGCGGGACGCCATGGCCGCGAAGACGGGCTACAGCCTGGACATCCTCCAGCCGCAGCTCGACCTGGAAGTGGACCTGGGCATCGACACCATCACCCAGGTCGAGGTCTTCGCTCACGCACGCATGACCCACGGCGTCGAGCGCGACGACAAGTTCCGCGTGCGGCACTTCAACACGCTCCAGAAGATGGCGGAGTACCTGGCGAGCAGGGCCACCGGGGCGACTGCCGCCGCCGCGACTCATGCGCCCGTGGGTGACGCCGTGACGGTCGCGCCCGTCGCCGCGAAGCCCGCCGTTGTGGCTGAGGCGACTCATGCGCCCGTGGCCGACTCAGTGAAGTCCACACCCGTGGTTGCGATGCCCTCCGCTGTGCCCGTGGCTGCGGCGGTGAAGCCTTCGCCCGTGGAGACGCAGGGGCATGCACCCGCCGCGAGCGCGGTGGATGGCGACGCGGTGATGAAGCTGCTGGTGGGCGCTCTGGTGGAGCGGACGGGCTACCCGGCGGACATGCTCGAACCAGAGCTGGACCTGGAAGCGGACCTGGGCATCGACACGGTGAAGCAGGTGGAAGCCTTCGCGATGGCGAGGGTGTACCTGAACGTGGAGAAGGACGAGAACTTCCGGCTGCGTGACCACAACACACTGCGGAAGATGGTGCGGTACCTGACGAGCAAGGCTCCTGGCCTCGCTGCCCCCGCGCCTCAGGCCGAAGCGCCGCGTGCGCAGGTGGTGACCACCGCTCCGGTCTCGGGCCCCACGGTGCAGGAGGTGCAGTCCTTCCTGGTCTCCGTGCTCCAGGGGAAGACTGGTTACAACATCGAGCTCATCCAGCCCGACCTCGATCTGGAAGTCGACCTGGGCGTCGACACCGTTACCCAGATTGAAGCGTTCGCCATGGCCCGCGAGAAGTTCGGCGTGGCGCGCAACGAGAAGTTCCGGGTGCGGAACTACAACACCGTGCGGAAGATGTCGGAGTACCTGGTCAGCAACGCCGTCTCGACGCCCTCATTATCCGCAGCGGCTCCCACTGCCAGCCAGGGCACGCTCGAACTCGACGCGGTCCGCCGCTTCATCGCGCAGTGCGAGGCCCGAGGGGACACCGCCTCGCTGCGGCGACTGGCCGAGCACCTCGAGGGACGCCTGCGGACTCCCGTCCAGTCGGTGACTCCGCCCGCCCAGTTCGCGGGCAAGCGGTACGAAGTCCATCCCGTGGAGCTGGCCGCGCAGGTGAACGCGGAGAGCGTCGCCCACCTGAAGGGCAAGACGATCGGCATCTCCACGGATGCACAGGGCGCCTACAAGGCCCTGGTGCAGATGCTGGAAGCCGCGGGGGCTCGGGTGGTCATCCTGTCCTCGGGGCCCGCACCCGAGCACGGTGTGTCCCTGGACTGGCGTCACCCCGAGAGCGTCGGCCTTGCCCTGAAGGAGCTTCAGGAGAAGCAGCCGCTCGACGGCCTCATCCTCCTCCACACCACGGCGCCCACCGCGAAGCTGTTGGAGCAGGAGGCCTCGGCGTGGGCTTCCACCGTCAACACCTTCTCCCTCGGGCTCTACCAGAGCGGGCTCGCCGTCTACGACCGCATCAACACGCTGCCCGGTGGCGGCTGGTATCTGGTGGCCACCGCGGGCGGTGGCCTCTTCGGTCACTCCAACGCCCAGGGACGCGTCCCCCTGGCTGGAGCCGCGGGTGGCTTCGTCAAGTGCCTGAAGCGGGAGCTGCCGGGCTCGCGCTGCAAGGTCGTGGACCTGGACAGCCAGGACGCGTCCCTGTGGGCGCGGCAGGTGTGGAACGAGCTGGTCAGCGCGGACCTCGACGTCGAGGTCGGCTACACCAGCGGTCGGCGCTACGTCTTCCGTGACATCGAGACGTCCTTCCCGAAGGAGACGGCGCCTGTGTCGCTCAAGCCCGGCTCCGTCGTGGTCGTCTCGGGAGGCGGACGCGGCGTCGTCTACCCGTGCGCGAAGCTGCTGGCGAAGTCCACCGGCGCTCGCGTCATCATCACCGGCCGCACCGTGCCTCCCCAGGGCCACGAGGAGTGGCTGAAGGTGCCCGAGGCCGAGCTGCCCGCCTACCGGATGTCCTTCATCAAGCGCTACATCGCGGAGCATCCCGGGAAGACGCCCGTGCAGGCCCGCCGCATCTTCGACTCAGACATCGCCAACCGCCGCGAGCTGCACCGCAACCTCGAGGACTGCCGGAGCCAGGGCATCTCACTCGAGTACAAGGTCTGTGACATGACCGACGTGAACGCGGTGCGGGCCCTGCTGGCGCAGGTCCGTCGCGAGCACGGACGCATCGACGGCATCGTGCACGGCGCGACCATCGAGGAGTCCAAGAGCCTCCCGATGAAGTCCTCGGACATGTTCGTCCGGACGCTCGCGTCGAAGGCGCACCTCTGGCAGTTGCTCGTGCAGGAGACCTGGAACGACGACCTCCAGTTCTTCATCAACTTCGGCTCGGGCAGCGGTCGCTACGGCAACAAGGGGCAGACTGACTACTCCCTCGCCAACTACCTCGTCGCCAAGGCGGGCCTGGTCTACGGCGCCCTGCGGCCCGGCGTTCGGAGCGTCACCATCGACTGGCCCGTGTGGGTCGGTGCCGGCATCGTGGAGAACAACGCGGACTACCTGGAGCGCCTGCGCGCCATGGGCATCTGCGTCATCCATGTCGACGAGGGCGCGTACTGGTTCGTCGGAGAGCTGCTGTACGGCGGCTCTGCGGGCGAGGTCGTCATCGCGGATGACCGGACCTTCGAGACCCTGAATCTGCCTCGCCACGACAAGGAAGCGCTCCGCGTCGTCGGCAAGGAGGCTGGCGGAACCCGCTATGCCATCTGATTCGTCCACATCCCTCCCGCTGGTGGTCCTGTCGGGCCGTCCCTATGAGGTGGGCCGACAGTACGGCTCCCTCATGCGGGAGGAGATTGCCCACGCCGTCTCCATCGAAGACGTGTCCATCCGTCCCATGCTGGAGAAGATCGGCGTGACGGAGCAGGCCATGCGACAGCGCATGGTGTCGCTCGCGGCCCTGCTGCCCAAGGACATTCACGAGGAGGTCCGCGGCGTCGCGGACGCGAGCGGCTTTCCGCAAGAGACCATCCTCTACCACACGCTCGTCCTCGACATCCTCTCGGGCGCTCCCATCGGGTGCTCGCAGTTCGCGGCCTTCGGACGCGCGACGGTGGACGGGAAGGTCATCCATGGTCACAACCTGGATGTTCCGTATCCCTCGCTGGCGAAGTTCCTGCGCCCCACGTGCGTCGTCTATCGCCTGGAGGGGCGCATCCCGTACGTGTCCGTCACGTTCTGGCCCGCGGCGCTGGGCGTGTGCTCCGGAATGAACGCCGAGGGCTTGAGCCTCGGCGTCAACGTCCCGGTCGCGCCTCTGGATCCGCGCGTGTTCTATCCGCTCACGTTCCAGAACCGGGAGGTGCTGTCGCGCGCACGCACGCTCGACGAGGCGCGCACCGTGCTGGAAGGCACCCCGCGCGGTGGGAGCTGGAACCTGATGCTCACCCATCGCTCGGGCCAGGCGATGGTCTGGGAGCAGGTGGGGACTCACTCCGGCCAGTACTCCGCTCACCCGGAGGAGGACTTCGTCGTCTCCACCAACCACCTCCGCGTCGCGCACAAGGCGGCACGAGGCCACGAAGGCGTCGCGCTGGAGATGCTCCAGGACATGCAGGAGGACTCGCTCCATCGCTATCGGCGACTGGAGCAGCTCGTCCGTGAGCGAACGGGAGACATCAATCTGGACACCGCCGTCGAGTTCCTTCGCGACTGCGAGGGCCCCCCGAGCGCGGCGTCGATGAAGACCATCTGCCGGGCAGACAACGCGCTGAGCATGGCCTACGAGCCCGCGACGCTGACACTGGACTTCGCGGCGGGCAGCGTGCCGGCAGCGCTGGCCACACGGCGACGCTTGCAGCTCGGGCCCTTGTTCCAGGCCCCGGCTCACGAAGCGCGCGAGACACCCAGCCACGTGACCACCGAGCGGGGGACGTTCCCCATGCAGGGCAGGGCGCGCGAGCACGGTTGCTGGTCCCGGACCTTCGCGCTCCAAGAGGATGTCTACCTGGATGAGCATCGGGTCAACGGCATCCCCGTGCTGCCCGGTGCCGCGGCCATCGAGTGGCTCGCCGAGGTCGCCGCCATCGCGGGCGAGGGTGACGTCTCCGAGGTTCGCGACGTGTCGCTGGAGAAGTTCATCCGCGTCCGGCCCGAGCGCCCGACGGAGGCCTGTGTCAGGACTGTTCAGCGCGAGGACGTGCTGGAGGTCTCCGCCTACGCGGACCTGCTCAACCCCCGAGGCGCCGTGTTGCGCTCGGACGTGCTGCACTACCGCGCCGAGGTGCGGCTGGGGGCTCGCCACCAGCGGAAGATTCCCCCTGGGTTCGCGGATGCACGTGGCGTGGAAGGGGAGCTGGCCTTCAGTCGCTCCTATGTGAAGGACGCCTATTTCCACGTGGGAGCGCCGTTCCGCATCGTCGATTGGATCAGCTACCCCGCGCCGCGAGAGGCCATCGCGAGCCTGCGAGTCCCCGAGCCAACGGGCTACTTCGCCTCCGTGCCGTGGGCTCGTTTCTGGATGGACCCCTTCGTCCTGGACGGCTGCTTCCAGCTCGCGGGCACGCTGGGCATCCTCCACAACCTGCGGGCTCCGGTGCCCAAGGGCGCCAGCCGACTGGTGCTGGGGCGCACGCCGCTTCCGGGCGAGCGACTCGGTTGCCGGGCGCGACTGAACCGTGAAGTGGGCGAGTTGCTCTACTACGACTTCACCGTCTGGGATGCGGAGGGGCGCATCTGCCTGGAGGCCCACGACTACTGCTCCATCAGCGTGGATGCCTATACCGTCGAGCAGAAGGTGTTCCTGCGGACGTCCCTGGACCCTTCCGGTGCGCTGCATCACCCCAAGCCCCAGGTGCGCGCGCATGCGTAGCGCTCGTCAGGAGCCCATCGCCATCATCGGGATGGGGTGTGTGCTGCCGGATGCCCATGACGTGTCCACGTTCTGGCGCAACCTCCAGGCCGGGCACGTGGCGGTGCGCCAGCTCACGGGCGCGCGCTGGGACTGGAGCGAGTATGGCAGCGACGACCCGAGCGCGGTCGACCGCACGAACTCCTTCATGGGCGCACCCGTCGAGGCGCTGAAGTTCGACTGGAAGAAGTTCAAGGTCCCGCCCATCGAGACCCGGCTGTTGCACAGCATCGAGATGATGGTGCTGGAGTCCGCCTTCCAGGCCATGACGAGCGCGGGCTACACCCCGGACCGCGAGTTCGCTCGCGACAGGGTCGCTGTGATTGCTGGCTCCAGTGGCATGGGCCGCAAGAGCAACCTGGGCTTCAACACCAAGTGGAGGCTGCCCGAGCTGCTGCGCGCCGCGCGTCAGACCCGGGCCTGGGAGGGGCTCTCGTCCGAACAGGCCGGACAGGTCACGAAGCAGGTCCAGGAGGAGTTCATCCAGCAGCACATCGACGGCTCGGACGACTGGGCCTTCTGGGGCTTCATGAGCCCGGTGTTGGGGCGCGTGTGCAGCCTGTTCGATCTGCACGGGCCGCACTTCTGCGTGGATGCTCATGCCGCGTCGGGACTCGCCGCGATGGAGACGGCAGTCCAGGGCTTGATGAGCGGCGAGTGGGACATGGCCCTCGTTGGCGCGGCCAGTCCGGCGCTGTCTCCCATGGAGTACGTGCTGCACGGCAAGCTTCGCCGACTGTCGAAGCGCGGCGTGTTCCCGCTGGATGCTCGCGCCGATGGCACCGCGCTGGGCGAAGGCGCGGTGATGTTCCTGCTCAAGCCGCTGGAGGCCGCGCGCAGGGATGGTGACCCCATCCAGGCCGTGCTTCGAGGCGTGGGCGGGGTGAACCGGGGCTCGGGTCCCGCCATGACGGCCACCGACCCTCACGCGCATCAGCGGGCGGCGGAGGAGGCGCTCCGGCGCGCGGAGGTGGAGGTCGACTCCGTCTCCTTCGTGGAGACGGGCGCGACGGGTGTCCCGACGTGGGATGCCCACCTCGTCGAGGGACTGTCGAGCGCGTATCGGAGTGCCCGACACGTGTCGCTCGGTGCCGTCTCCGAATCGGTGGGTGACTTGCAGACCGCGTCGAGCCTCGCCGCGATGCTCAAGGTCATCCTGATGCTGCGCGAGCGGACGCTCGTTCCCCAGCGGTCCTTCCAGACGCGACACCCGGACGTCGCGTTGCAGGGCACTCCGTTTCACATCCACACGGAGCAGACCGGGTTGGCGGCAGGACCGCGCAGGGCGGCCATCCATGCCGCGGGCTTCGGCGGTGTCGCCTACCACGCGGTGGTGGAGGCTTATGAACCAGAGGCACCTCGGCCCGTAGTCGCCGCCAGCGTGCCTCGCCCCCGCGCGGAGCCCATCGCGATGGTGGGGTTCGCGTGCAAGTACCCCGGTGCGCCGAGTCCCGAGGACCTCTGGGACAACTCGCTCCAGGGGCGCTGCGCGGTGGGGGACATCCCTGAATCGCGCTGGCCGGTGTCGCTCTACCACGACGCCTCGCGGGCCTGGGGCGACAGCAGTCGCGACGCGTTCTTCCGCGTGTACACGCCGAAGGCCGCGCTGGTGGCGGACGCGCCGTTTCCCTTCGCTGCCTTCGGGATTCCTCCGAACGCGGTGGCCCAGATGGACCCGGCGCAGCGCTGGACGCTGGAGGTGGCGAAGGCCGCTGTCGGTGACGCGGGCTATGGGACTGGGCGCGCGCTGCCTTCGGAGCGCACGGCCGTCATCGTCGCCACCACGCCGGGCAATCTCCAGGAGATCGCCGTCGAGACGCGGCTGGCCTATCCGGAGTTCGCGAGCATCTATCGACAGGTGCTGCTGCGCGCGGGTGTCTCCTCCGACGCGGTGGAGCGCTTCATCACGGAGGCGCGTCAGTCCTTCCAAGGACAGCAGGCGCCCATCACCTCCGACACGCTTCCCGGCATCCTCAACAGCGCACCGGCTACTCGCGTGGCGCGGGCCCTGAACGCACGAGGCCCAGCGTTCACGGTGGAGTCCGCCTGTGCCTCGACGCTCACCGCGCTGAGCCTGGCCATCCAGGGGCTGCGAGACGGCCGGTGGGACGTGGCCGTGGTGGGTGGGGTGTGGTCGCAAATCACCGCGCCCTACTGCGTGAACATGTGCTTCGTCGGAGCCATCTCTCCGAAGGGGGAGACCCGGCCGTTCTCCAAGGAGGCGGATGGGTTCGTCCACGGCGAGGGCTGCGGCATCTTCGTGCTGAAGCGGCTCTCGGATGCGAAGCGGGACGAGGACCGCATCCATGCCTTGATTCAGGGCGTGGGCGGCTCGACGGACGGGCGGGGCAAGTCCATCTTCGCGAGCCAGGAGCGCGGTCAGGAGTTGGCGATGCGTCGCGCGCTCCACGACAGCGGCGTCGGGGCCGAGAGCATCCAGTACGTCGAAGCCCATGCGACGGGGATGCTGGAGGGAGACCTTCCCGAAGCGGGCGCGCTGCTCAAGGTCTATGGCCGACCGGCGCATCCCGTGAAGGTCGGGGCGCTCAAGCCGCTCATCGGCCATTCCTACATCGCGTCGGCCGGGGCGGGAGTCATCCGCGCCGTGCTCGCGCTCCAGCGAGGTGTGCTTCCGCCCCTCTTCACGGGCGCGACGATGAACCCGCGACTGGCCTCGTGCGAAGGGCCACTGGCCTTCTCCCGTGAGCCGAGCGAGTGGCGGGTAGACGGCGCGCCCCGCCGCGCGGCCGTCAATGCGTATGGGTTTGGCGGGACCAACTACCACCTCATCCTCGAAGAGTACCGTGACGCGCCCTGACCTCAGCTGGGACACGGGGAACAGCCCCGTCGCCATGGTGCTGCCTGGTGGGCAGCGCATCACCTTGATGGTGGTGCCGCTGGACTCCGTGCGCGGTGCCTGGCCAGCGCGGCCCGATGGGCCCATCTCCCGCGTGCTCACCCAGGCGGAGCTGGCGGTGAGTGGGATGCATGCGGTGCTCGAACGGAGGCTCGCGCACCTCGCGGGCCGCATCGCCGCGAAGCTCGCGCTGTGCTCGCACCTGCAGGACCTGGGGCACTCGCTGGCGCCGCTGGACGTGGGCCTCACTCAGATGCTGGCCGGGCCGGAGCAGGGACGTCCCGTGGCGCAGTTGCCAGCCGGAGTGCCCGCGTGTGACGTGTCCATCACCCACTCGCATGGGTTCGCGATGGCGGTGGTGACGACTGGCGGGCGCGTGGGCGTGGACCTGGAGCGTGTCGTGCCTCGGGCCGCCGCGTTCGTGGACGAGGTGTTCACCCAGGTCGAGCGGACGTGGCTCGAAGGCCAGTCACGGCTCCATCAGCGTGCACCGGATGAGCTGTGGAACCTGGGCTGGTGTCTCAAGGAAGCCCTGGTGAAGTGCACCGGGCAGGGCCTGCGGGCAGCGCTTCAGCAGGTGACGTTCTCGGGCTGGCGGGAGGCTGAGGAGCAGGGCGTGCAGCTCGCTCCGCTAACAGAGGGTCCCGACGCGTTCGTTCGTGTCATCCACCTGGACCTCCCGGGGCGCCGTGAGCTGGCGGTCTCGGGGTTGCTCGTGTCGGGGCAGGGCTATGCGCTGGCGGTCCTCCACGACACGCGTGAGGACTGGCGTCGAGTGGGACAGGGGTGGCGACTCGCCCCGGGGGTGACATCGACATGAGAGTGCATGAGCCGACGCTCGGTGACGTGAGCACCTCTGACGGGAGCTGGCGCTTCGAGCGCGGCGTCGACGTCCGGACAGACCCCTATCTACTGGACCATGTCGTCGAAGGCGCACCGGTGTTTCCCGCCGCGTACCTCGTGGGCTTGATGACCCAGGCGGCTCACCGGGTGCTGCCGGGCAGCAACGTCATCGGCGTGCGCGACGTGCGCTTCGTGCAGGCGGCTCGCTTCAAGGACACGCGAGCGCTCCAGTTCTCCGTCACGGCGGAGGCGTCGGAGACGAATCGAATCACCGTGGGCATCTCGTCAAGCATGGCGCCTCCTCGCGAGGGGTTCCCTCGCATCCACAGGACCCATGCCTCGGGCGAGGTCCGGATGGGCGAGCGCGTGGAGCAGCCCGCATCGTTCCAGCGGGTGGACTTCACGGATGCCGACGACTACTCGGCGCTGTACCGGTTGCCGCGAGAGATTCAGCACGGGCCCACCTTCCTCGCGGGGCTGCGGTATCGGCGTCCGGCGCCGGACCAGCTCCTCGCTGTCGTCGCGCCTCCGGATCGTTCTCCGAACGGCTGGCAGCCGGATCCTCAGTCACCGGGCTGGCCCGCAACGCTGCTCAACGCCATCCTCCATGTCGCGTTCTCGCTGGGCGTGCTGTGTCGCGAGCGGACGGTGCTCCCGCTGGAGCTGGAGTCCGCCGACCTGCACGCGATTCCGCACGGAGAGGTCCAGGTGTTCGCGCGCAGGACCTCCGCGCGGGATGGCAAGCAGGCCTTCCATGTCGTCGCCTGGGACCTCCAGGGACGACGGGTCGCCCTCTTTCGCGGGTTCGTCGTGCGGGAGGTGCCATGAACCCCGCGCGCTTCCGACCTGTCGCCATCGTGGGCGTGGGCTGCGTCTTCCCCAAGGCCAATGACGTCGAGTCCTTCTGGACGCAGGTGTCGACGGGGGCCTCGGCGCTCGGTGCGCTGGACGCGCGGGAGTTCCGGCCGGAGTGGTACTTCGACGCCGAGCGCTCGGCGCCTGACCGCACGCACTGCCTCCACGGTGCGCTCGTGGATGAGCCTCGGCTGGATGCGAAGAAGTACCGCATTCCTCCCAAGGTGCTCCGGGACATGCACCGGATGCAGCTCGTGTTCCTCGCGGCCACGGCCCAGGCGCTCGACGATGCCTGGAGCGGGCTCGGCTCGGTGGATCCGGAGCGCATCGGTCTGGTGCTGGGTTCGCTGGGCGGGGGGCTGCGTCCTGGCTCGCGCGTGCAGACCCGGCTCGTGGACATGCTGCGCTCGCTGTCCGCGTCGACGACGCTGCGAGCGCGTCACCCAGGCCTCGATGCCGAGCTGGCGGACGCGCTCAGCCGACAGCTCGACGCGGAGCTGGCCGGCACCAGCGAGACGGAGGCGACCGCATCGTTCAGCAGCATCTGGGCGGGAAGGGCCGCCAAGCTCTTCAATCTTCGGGGCCCTCACTTCGCGGTGGACGCGGGGTATGCGTCCACGCTCGCGGCCATCCAGAGCGCCAGCCAACAGCTCAACGCCGGTGACTGTGACGCGGTGGTGGTGGCGGGGTGCAGCCAGTTGCTGACGCCGCATGACCTCGTGGCGTTCAGCAAGATGGGCGGGCTGGGGACCACGGTGCTGGCGCCGTTTGATCGCCGTTCGAGCGGCACGTTGCTGGGCGAGGGCGTCGGAGTGTTCGTCCTCCGCCGTCTGGACGATGCGCTGACTGGTGGGACGAAGGTCCACGCGGTCATCCGAGGCATCGGCGCTGCCTCCGAGGGCCACGGCAGTTCCCTGGTGGTGCCGAGCTCGAAGGGACAGGTGCTCGCGATGCGCCGGGCCTACGCCCAGGCCGGATATGGCCCTCGCGACGTGCAGTACGTCGAGTGCCATGCGGCGGGGATTCCCCAGGAGGACGCCACCGAGTTCCAGAGCCTGCGTGCGCTCTGGGGCGACGGGGACGGTGCGCCTCCTGTCATGTTGGGAGGAGTCAAGGAGCTGACCGGGCACCTCCAGGCGGCCTCGGGCGCGGCGGGCTTGCTCAAGGCGACGCTCGCGCTGAGCCGCCAGGCGCTGCCACCGCAGCACTCGTTCCGGGAAGGCGCGGACGGTGTCCGGTTGGATGGCACACCGTTCTACTTCGCGAAGCAGGGCACGCCCTGGCCGGTGGTCGCGAACGGGGCGCGAAGGGCTTCTGTCAGCGCGTTCGGCTTCGGCGGGCTGAGCTATCACCTGACGCTCGAGGAGTTCTCCTCCGACGCGCATGCGCGGCTGGCGCGCACGTTGTCTCCGCCTCGGCCCTCCGAGCCGGTGGCCATCGTGGGGCTGGGCGGCGTGTTTCCGGGGGCGTCGAACGTGGAGCAGCTCTGGAGCAACCTGCTGGCGAAGCACTGCGCGATTGGCGCCATGCCGCCCGAGCGCGCGGAGACGGCCCGCTACCTGGACCCCACGCGCAAGAGCAAGGCTCGGCCCTACACGAACCTCGTGGGCACGGTCGTCGACGGGAGCTGGCCTCAGGAGCAGGTCCGCATCTCCGCCGAGTCCGCGTCGCAGATCGACCGCGGGCAGAGCTGGACGATGAGGGCCGCGTTGCAGGCACTCGACGATGCGGGCCTTCGGGCCGGTGAGGTCGACACCCAGCGGGTCGCGGTCGCGATGGGCTACATGCCGCCGCTCGAGCGTGAGTTCCTGACGCAGGCGCGTGTGTACTTCGCGGAGTTCGACGGACGCCTCGCGGAGCACCTGCGCCAGCGTGGGGTCGACGACGCGACGGCGGCGGCCATTCGTGGCGAGGTGGAGCGGGACTACAAGAAGGACCTGCCCCCCATCACCGAGGAGACGTTGCCCGGCTACCTGGGCAGCCTCGCGGTGGGACGTCTTGCCCACCACCTGGACTTCCAGGGGCCCGCGATGATGGTGGAGTCCGCGTGTGCTTCCAGCCTCGCGGCCGTGGAGCTGGCCGCGCACTTCCTGAACACGGGGGAGTGTGACCTGGCGCTCGCGGGCGGCATGTACGCGTCGCTCGGCGTGGATGGGCTGGTCCAGTGGTGCTCGTTCGGTGGCCTGTCCCAGAGCGGCTCCTTCCCCTTCGATGCTCGGGCCGATGGCTACGTGACGAGTGAAGGCGCGGCGGTGCTCGCGCTGAAGCGGCTCTCCGATGCGGAGGCCGCGGGTGACCGCATCTACGCCGTGATTCGCTCTGTCGCGGGCGCCACGGACCCGAAGAGCGCGTCCATCTGGGCGCCGTCCTCGGAGGGACAGGTCCAGGCGGTGCGCAGGGCCGTGGAGAAGGCTGGTGTCTCGCCGGAGGACCTTCAGTACCTGGAGGGCCACGGCACGGGAACCCCGGTGGGAGACCCCGTCGAGGTGGAGACGTACCGCGCCGTCTACGGACAAGGCCGTCCGGGCAAGCAGGTGCTGTTGGGCTCCATCAAGTCGAACCTGGGCCACTTGAACTCAGGAGCGGGCGCCGTATCGCTGCTCAAGGTCGCACTGGCGCTGCACTGTGGACAGGTTCCACCCAACGTGGGCTTCGCGACGCCCAACCCGTCCATTCCCTGGCGCGAGCTGCCCTTCCGAGTGCCGACGGAAGTGGAGCCCTGGACCGCTTCGGAGCAGGGGCTCCGTCGCGCTGGAGTCACCTCGCTGGGTCTGGGAGGCACCAGCTATCACGCCGTCGTGGAGGAGTTCTCTCCCCGAGCCTCGGTGCTGCGTCTGGAGGGAGCGGAGCGAGGCGCGCTGCTCGCTCAGGTGGAGCGCTTGCTGCGCGAGCGACGGTGCGCCACCGAGGTGGTGCGGCGAAAGCGGGAGCTTCCGTGTCGGTTCGCGATGCCGCTGCCTCAAGGAGCCGCTTCGTGGCGAGCCCTGGAGCGGGCTCGGGAAGTACTGGCGGGCTCCGGCCCGCCCGCGCGACCCGAGGACGGACTCTTCTATTTCGATGCTCGGGATTCACGTGGGCCGCACGAGCACAAGGTGGCGTGGGTGTTCCCTCAGCGCGGTGCGCGCTGCTCGAACCTGCTGCGGGCGTTGGCCGCACGGTTCCCGTCCGTGGATGAGACTGTCACGGAGTTCGGTTCGGCCTTTGAAGTGCTGACAGGCCAGCGGCTCGACGAAGTGTTCGGAGCTTCTCCAGTGCGGGACGGCTTTATCGCCGACGTGGCCGAAGTGCTGGCGAGCGTGGCGTATTACCGCCTCCTGCGCTCCCTCGGCCTCCGTGTCGACGTGGTGTTGGGGGAGGGGACTGGTGAGTACAGCGCGCTGGTCGCGAGCGGGATGCTCTCGGTGAAGGACGCGCTGCGTGCGCTGCATCAGCGTGCCCGCTCCGGGGGGACTTCCGTGGAGGCCATCCAGCGACTCCGAGCGGAGCTGTCGCAGCTCACCTGGCGGGCTCCGGAGGTCGCGGTGCTCTCCGCCGTGCATGGCCGATACTACGAAGCACCGCTCCAGGAGGCCTTCCTGGCGCGGCACCTCGCCCTGTTGGATGCGCAGCCGTCCCGACTCTCGCGGCACGTGCGTCGCCTCCATGACGACGGCGTGCGCGTCTTCATCGAGGCCGGCTCCGGCGATGCGCTGGGCGCTGCCCTCGGCGACGCTCCGCACACCGTCCACTTGGGTCACTCCGCTGGAGCGGGTGACGTCGAACGATTCCAACGCCTCCTGGCGTTCAGTGATGTCCACCGCTTGCTGCCGTCCGCCGCGCGCTCCCCGAGCGTGACCGGACTGGAAGCACCTTCTTCAAAGAGTCCGTGAGATGACCTCGCAACCTCAGGCTGCCACCAGGACGTCCATGCCCATCGCCATCATCGGGGCCTCGTGCATGGTGGCGGGCACCGAAACGCCCGAGCAACTCTGGCAATACATCGTCGCGGGGACCCCTCGGTTCTCACAGGTGCCCGCGTCGCGCTTCCGGTGGGAGAGCTTCTACAGCAAGGACTCCTCCGAGACGGAGAAGGGCGAGGTGTGGCGGGCGTCCTTCTTCGGCGACCTGGAGCTGCCCTGGCGTGAGTACAAGGTCGGGCCGAAGATGCTCGACGAGCTTCACCGGTGCGAGCTGTACACCGTGGAGGCCATCCGGCGCGCGCTCGCCGATGCGCGCCTGCTGGAGCGTGAGTTCGCTCGCGAGCGGACCGCCGTCATCATGGGCGGGTCGGAGATGGGCTACGACTCCCGCATCGTCCATCCGTTCCTCTGGCACCTGCCCCAGTTGATGGAGGCCATCCAGGCGGCCGTCGATGGTTCTGGCCTCCCCGAAGAAGCGCGCCGTCGCATCCTGGAGGCCTCGGAGAAAACGTTCCGCGAGGTCAGCCATCGCGAGTTCACTCGAGGCACCGTCTCCGGCATGAGCCTGGCCCTGGGGCGTGCCTGCTCGTTGTTCGACTTGAAGGGGCCCCACTTCGTCGTGAACTCCGCGTGCTCCTCCGTGCTCTCCGCGCTGGAGAGCGCGGTCAACGGACTCACGCTGGGGGACTACGACGTCGCGCTCGTGGGCGGCACCAGCCCGTACCTGACGCCCGCGCCCTTCGTCACCTTCGAGCGCATGCGCCTGTTGACGCGCGATGCACAGCCTCGTCCCTTCGACTCCGAGGCCACGGGCACGCTGCTGGGAGAGGGCACGGGCTTCTTCGTGCTGCGCCGCCTGGACGACGCGCTGAAGAACGGTGACTCCATCCACGGCGTCATCCGGGGAATCAGCGGGGCGAACGATGGTCGCCGAGGCGCGTTGATCAGCCCGCCCGTCGAGGCCCAGGTCCTGGCGGCCCAGCGGGCCTACGAGCTGGCGGGATATGCGCCCGACTCGGTCCAGTACCTGGAGTGCCACGCGAACGGTGTGGAGTTCCTGGAGGCGTCCGAGCTGGCGGCCATGAGCAAGGTCTTCAGCGGCCATGCGCCGCGCGGCCTCACGCTGGGCTCGACCAAGAACATGGTGGGCTATCTCCTCTCGGCTTCGACGCTGCCTGGCATCATCCGCACGCTGATGGCCCTGAAGCACCAGACGCTGCCGGCCCAGGCTCACGTGCGTCAGCTTCGTGACGAGTTCCACGTGAAGGGCGCGCCGTTCCAGGTGCTGTCCGAGCCCGTTCCGTGGAAGGCGCCCGCGGGCGGAGTCCCTCGCCGCGCAGGCGTGAACTCGCTGGCGATGGGAGGACAGGCCTACCACCTCACGCTGGAGGAGTACCTGCCCGAGTACCACGCGAGTCTCGTCGCGAGCCTCGGCCCTCCGCCGAAGCGCGAGCCTGTCGCAGTCGTCGCGTACGGCGCCCTGGCGCCCGGTGCCCACAACAGCGACACGTTCTTCGAGAACGTGATGGCGAAGCAGAACCAGATCATCCGAATCCCCAAGGACCGGTTCAACATCGACCGGTACTTCGGACCCGAGGGAGAGACGGGGAAGATCTACTGCCCGCTCGGTGGCTTCATCGAGGACTTCACCTTCGACGAGAAGGCGTTCCTCATTCCTCCGACGCTGGCGGCCCAGTTGGATCGCTCCCACGTCTTCGCGCTGACGGCCGCCTCGGAGGCGCTCCGCAAGACGACCGCGCCGCAGAAGGCACCGCAGCGGACCGCCGTCTTCATGGCGGACATGCCCGGGCGCTTGCGTGAGCGCGAGGTGGAGCTGCGCATCGCCTATACGGAGATGGATGTTCTGTTCCGGCGCGTGCTCCAGGACAGCGGACTGACCGCCGCCACCACGGAGCAGCTTGCCCGACAGGCCGAAGGGAACTTCAAGGTCCACATGGCGCCGATGACGCCGTATACCCACGCGGGGTATGCGGGCAGCTCGGAGGCCACGCTCATCGCCCATGTGTATGGGTTCAAGGGCGCCACGGGCATCTTCGAGAGCACCTGTGCGTCGTCGCTGGCCGCCATCGAGGCGGGTGTGGCCAACCTCCAGTTGGACCTCGCGGACGTCGTGCTCGCGGGCGGCTCCTTCGCGGACCTGGCGCCCGAGCTGTATGCCATCAACTGCACCTTCCGGGGCATGAGTGGAACCGGCAGCCGTCCCTTCGACGCGGATGCCTCCGGGTTCATCCCTGGAGAGGGCGCGGGCGTCGTCGTGCTCAAGCGACTGAAAGACGCGGAGCGGGACGGGGACACGATCCTCGGCGTCATCAAGGGGATTGGCTCCTCCAGTGACGGCAAGGGCAAGTCGCTGCTCGCGCCCAACCAGGTGGGCCAGGAGCTCGCGGTCCGACGCGCCCTGGAGCGCGCCGAGGTCGCACCCTCATCCATCCAGTACATCGAGTGCCATGGCACCGCGACGCCGGTGGGCGACTTCACGGAGATCTCCACCTACTCGCAGGTCATGCAGGGGCAGGCGCCGCGCTCGGTGGGCATCGGCTCGGTGAAGTCGATGATTGGTCACCTGCACTCGGCCGCGGGTGTCATCAACCTGGTCAAGGTCTTGAAGAGCCTGGAGCACAAGGTGCTGCCGCCCCAGCTCAACTTCGAGCGCCCGAACCCGGACATCGCCTGGGACACCGTGCCGTTCGAGGTCATCACCGAGCCTCGCGCCTGGGCCCCTCCCGCTGACGGAGGCCCGCGCCGCGCGGGTGTCAGCGCCTTCGGCATGGGCGGCACCAACTACCACCTCGTGGTGGAGGAGTACCGGGGACGGCAAGACGACTCGGCACTGAGTCCCTCGTCCTTCCCGATGGTGGGCTCCGTGGTGGAGCGCACCGAGGCTTCGCTGACCGCGCTGCGTGAGCTGAGCCTGGAGACGGACCCCTACCTGCGCGAGCACAAGGTGAATGGAGTCGCCGTGCTCCCAGGTACCTTCGGCATGGAGTTGATGGCCGAGGCGGCTCAGTTGCTGCGGCCGGGGCTCCAGGTGACGGGACTGGAGGGCGTGCGCTTCCATCAAGCGGCGAAGGTCTGGGAGGGCCGGACCACGCGGCTGCTCGTCACCGCTCAGGCGGGAGTGGCGGATGCCGTCGGGCGCGTGGCCGTGGCGCTCCATGTGGACATGGAGCTGAAGCCTCGCGCGGACCTGCCCGCCATCCGACGCAAGCTCTACACGGGGACCGTGATGCTCGGTGCGCGGCGGACCGTGTCGGACGGTGACGCCGTGATGGTGGATGCCGGAACGGCGGCGCTCTTCACCGCCGAGGGACGCCAGGACTTCCAGCCCTATTACAACCAGGGTGAGGAGGCCTACCTCGGGCCTCGCATGCAGGGCTGCCGTCACATGCGGTTCCTGTCGGCCACTCAGCAGGCCGCGTGGGTGAAGGAGGAGGGGACGCACGACCTCTTCTCGTTCACCACGGAGCCGCGTCTGCTGGTGTCGCCGCTCGCGCTCGATGCCATCAATCACGCGGCGGGGATGACGGCGTACTACTCGCTGGAGTCGCTCGTGCTCCCGGAGGGTGCGGACAGCCTGCGGCTCCATGCTCCACTTCCGCGGGGCGAAGAGGTCGCTGTCCACTGCACGTATCTCGGGTCCCAGGATGGAATCGCCCGGCTCCGCGTCGTCGCCTTCCATCCTCGGACTCGGAAGGTCTACGTCGAGATCGACGGACTCCGCTTCAGCGTGCTGGGGCATCTGGGCCCGGTGCTCAAGCCCTTCCTCGATGGTCGCCAGAAAGGAATGTCAGGACGCGTGTAGCCCCTTGGGCCCGTCATGACTCGCACCATGTCTTCACCTTCGTCCTTTCAAGTGCCGTTCCTCGTGGGAGTTCGCGCGGCCGGCTTGTTGTTGTGTCTGCTCTCCTGGCGACTCGGAGGGTGGGCGTGGCTCGGGTTCGCCTGGGGGGCCCTGAGCTTGCTGCGCGTGCCTCGCCGGGGACTGCTCGTGGAGCTGGCGGTCGCCTCCGCGCTGTTGCTCGTGGTGGCGCCCGGGTGGCCTCCGCTGGTGGCCGCCGCCGTGATGTTGCTCGTGATTCCACTCGCGCCCGAGTCGGGTGGGCTGCATCTGAACGGACTGGACCGCTACTTCTATCTGCAAGACGGTCCTGGCTCGCGGATGAACTCGCACCACTTCGTGGACACGGACACGCCGCTGGAGCGCGAGCCGCTGGAGCGCGCTGTCTCCGCCGTGCTGCACGAGGTTCCGCTGGCGCGCTCGTTCGTCCGCGAGGCGACGCTGGGTGTGGCGCGCTTTGTCGCCCGCCGCCCCTGGGTGGAGCCGGCTCGGCTCCTGTGTTGGTCCGATGCTCCGGTGGAGGCGGAGGACTCTCGCTTGCTGGATGCGCCCATGGACCTGCGGCGACTGCCGCCGTGGCGGGTGATTCACGCGCCGAGGCCCGAAGGGGGTTACCGCCTGTGCCTCACGGTGCACCACTGTGCCGTCGATGGTGAGGGCGGTCTGTTGATGCTGGACCTGCTCGTGCGCCGCTACAACGAGCTGCGCGCGGGGAGGCCGCTCTCGCCCCAGCTCCCTGTTCACGGTGGGCAGCGGCTGCGCGCGCTGCTGCGGCCTCGGGGCTTCGCGGGGATGTGGAAGCTGATCTCCCGCCACTTCGCTCCGGGAGACAAGGACAAGGGGGCCTCGGCCCTGCTCGCGGACGACGTGGCCGCGCACCCCACGCACACGCGGCACCATCTGCTTCGCATCCCGGCTGACACGTGGCTGCGCCTCAAGGCGGTCTCCAGCGCGGAGGGCGTGAGCCGCAATGACCTGCTGGTGGGGGCCGTGTTTCGCGCGGCCAGCGCCCTTCGTCTCGCGAGGGGATGGCCCGACCTGCGCTTCCGGACCTTCGTGCCGACGAACCTGCGGGGCGCGCTGGGAGTTTCCTCCGGGCTGGGGAACTACCTGGGGATGCTGCAAGTCGTGGCGAACCCGGAGGACATCCGCTCACCGAAGCTGGAGAAGACGCTCTCCGAGTCCATCAAGAACCTGCGCGCTCCCGACGAGGCCGTGAGCTTCATGGTCAACATGGGCCTGCTGACGCTCATGCCGCCGGGGATGTTCAGGGGTGGGTTGCGCCGCAACGACGCGGACCCGTCCGCGTTCAACTACTCGCTCCTCGTGAGCACCATCCGACAGCCCGAGGAGCTGGCCCTGCCCGAAGGAGTGGTCACCGAGAGGGTCCTGGTGCGCGGCTCGCTCACGGGCCGTCCCTGCTTCGGGGTCGTCATCATCCACTCCGGTGGTGAGGTGCACGGGGTGCTCGAATACCTCTCGCCGACCGTTCGTGACGAGACGGCGCGCGAGTTCACCGAGCGCTGGGTGGCCGAGGTGGAGCGGCTCGCGGTGGGGACCCAGGTCCGGGCCGCGGCGGGGTGACTTCATGAACGACACAACGGCGGGTTCGTGGGCGTGGCTCTTCCCGGGACAGGGCTCACAGAAGGTGGGCATGGGGCGGAAGATGCTCGAACGCTCCAGCGCGGCCCGGAGGGTCTTCGAGGAAGCGTCGGAGGCGATTGGAGAGGACCTGACGCGACTGTGCCTGGAGGGGCCCTTCGAGCGGCTGACGGCGACCGAGAATGCCCAGCCCGCAATCGTCACGGTGAGCGTGGCGTGTCTGGCGGAGCTGGAGGAGCGAGGTCTCCGGCCCTCCGTGGTGGTGGGGCACAGCGTGGGCGAGTTCTCCGCGTTGGTGGCGGCGGGATGCATGCCGCTGGCGACGGCGGTCCGCGCGGTGCGCAAGCGCGGGCAGCTCATGGCGAGCGTGACGGCGCCGGGAGGGATGCTGGCCGTCATGGGGCTCGACGGCGCGAGGCTGGAGGCGCTGTGTCGCGAGGCCGCGAGAGACGGTGTCGTGGTGCTGGCCATCCACAACAGCCCTCAACAGTTCGTGCTCTCCGGAGACCAGGGGGCCTTGGAGCGATTCAAGGACGTGGCCATCTCGGCCGGCGCGAAGGAGTGCGTGATGCTGGAGGTGAGCCACGCCTTCCACTCTCCGCTGATGGGGCAGATTCATGAGGAGTGGGGGGCCGTCGTCGCGGGCCTTCAGCTTCGGATGCCCCGGTGTCCCGTGCTGCTCAACACCACCGCGAAGCAGGTGAAGACGCTGGTCTGCATCCGGAAGTCCCTGCTGGCTCAAATCACGGGCCCGGTGCTGTGGACGCAGTGCGTGCAGGGGCTTGTCGAGCTGGGCGTGACACAGGTGCTGGAGGTCGGAGACAGCAAGGTCGTCTCCTCCCTCGCACGCAGGACTGTCCCCACGCTACGGACGCTGACGTTCCAGGAGCCCACGGTCTTGAACCAGCTCACATGACGTCGGGCGCCCGGAACCCGTCAACGCGGGTGAGACAGCGAACTCATGGTCAGAGGCCCCCGGCACTGCCCACGGTGGCGAGCAGGGCGCGCAGGTTCGTCAGGTAGGCCGAGGACAGCCGCTCCATCGTCTCCCTCCGGTGGAGGTTCTCACTGTAGGCCCAGACCAGATGGAAGGTGCCTTCGGAGACATAGGCGGTGATGTCCAGCACCCGCGAGCGAGGGCCGTCGAGTCCCCGCTCGGGGCCGATGGGCTCCGAGGAGGGACGCAGCGGCGCATCTCCGGAGCGCACCAGGTCGAAGTGTCCCAGGTAGTTGAAGCACACCTCGGTCCTCGGCAGCCGCGAGAGCTGCTCGCGCACGGCTGTGTCCTGGCTCAGATAGCGCAGGATTCCGAAGCCCACGCCTCGGTCGGGCACGGCCTGGAGCTGCTCTCGCACGGACTGGAGCAGTGCGGGGGCGGAGGCGCCCTCGGGCGCTCGGACCACTACGGGGCTCAACGCGGTGAACCAGCCGACGGAGCGCGACAGCTCCACGCCTTCGAGGATGGACTCGCGGCCGTGGTTATCCAGCTCCAGGAGGTGTGACGCGCGGCCTGTCCACTCGGTGAGCGCACGCACGAGCGCGGCCAGCAGCACGTGGTCCACGTTGACGCCGTGCACGTCGCGCATCCGGTACAACAACACGCGCGTCTCCTCCTGCGTGAGCGACGCCTCCACCAGTCGCGTGGAGCCTTCGAGGTTGCGCCCATCGGGCAGGTCTCGCGGAATGGGGGCCACCTCGCGGTAGACCTCCGGGCGCCAGGCCCGCAGCTGCTGGTGGGCCGCCTCGGATTGGGCGTACTCAGCCAGCCTTCGCGCCCACTCCTGGTAGGACGTGCTCTTGGGGGGAAGCCGTGGCTCCTTGCCGGCGCCGAGCTGCTCCCACAACGTCTGCAGGTCTTCCATCAGCACGCGCCACGAAATCCCATCGGTGGCCAGGTGGTGGATGATGAGCAGCAGCCGTCCAGGCTGCTCCGTACCCCAGTCGAAGTGCGCGACGCGCAGCAGCGGTCCTTCGGTGAGGTCCAGACTCCGCTGGAGCACGGTCGCGAGTCGCTCCTGCTCGAGGAGGCGCTCCGCGTCGGGCAGGGCGCTCAAGTCATGGTGGCTGAAGGGCACGGCCACGTCGGCGGGGGCGTACGTCTGCTCCCAGCCCGTGGCGCCCTGGCTGAAGCGCAAGCGCAGGGCGTCGTGGTGCCGCATCAAGTGTCCCGCGGCCTCTTCCATCCGCGCCGGAGACAGTCGCTGGTGCACCTCGAAGAGGAACGCCTGGTTCCAGTGGTGGCGCTCCGTCGGATACAGCTCGAAGAAGCGACTCTGGATGGGCGTGAGCGGCAGGGCTCCGGAGACGCTCTCCCCGGACTCGGAGGCGGGAGTGCGCACGCGGGCCGCCAGCTCCGCGAGGCTCTGGCACTCCAGGATGTCGATGGGCGTCAGTTGCAGCCCCGCCTGGATGGCCTTGGCGACCACCATGATGCTGAGGATGGAGTCTCCACCCAGCTTGAAGAAGTTATCCCCAGGGCTCACGTGCTCGACGCGCAGCACCTGCTTCCAGATGTCGGCCAGGAGCAGCTCCGTGGGCGAGTGGGGCGCGTCGCTGGTGGACTCGCTCGGCGCGGCGGGCGCTGTCGGCGCGGGGAGGGCCTTGCGGTCCACCTTCCCATTGGGCGTGAGGGGCAGCGCTTCCAGCACGACGAAGACGCTCGGCACCATGTACTCGGGCATCTGGTGGGAGAGGCGCTCGCGCAGTGGCTCCGTGGACAGGTCCTGGCCCGCGTGGGGAACCAGGTAGGCGACGAGCCGCTTCGTGCCCGGGAGGTCCTCGCGCGCGAGCACCACCGCGTCCCGCACCTCGGGCTGCTGGCAGAGGATGGCCTCCACTTCGCCCAGCTCGATGCGGAAGCCACGAAGCTTCACCTGGTTGTCGATGCGGCCGAGGAACTCCAGGGCGCCATCCGACAGGCGCCGCACGACATCTCCGGTGCGATAGACGCGCTCCCCTCCGAGCCGCACGAAGCGCTCGGCGGTGAGCTCGGGCCGGCCGAGGTAGCCCCGCGTGACGCCCGGGCCACCGACGAACAGCTCGCCGGGCACGCCCACGGGCACGGGCCGAAGGTGGGCATCGAGGACGTGGGTGGTGGTGTTGCCGATGGGGAAGCCCAGCGGGACGGTGGTCGCGGGCTTGTCGGTGAGGCTCGGCGGTACGGCCCAGGTGAGGACTCCGATGGTCGTCTCGGTGGGGCCGTAGTGGTTGATGACCCGGCAGTCGGGCGCCAGGGCCCGCACCCGCTCCATCAGCTCCCAGCGCGACGCCTCGCCACCGAGGACGAGCCGCTGGCGCGGCAGCACCTGCTCGGGTCGCGACGCGGTGAGCAGCGCGGTCAGGTGCGAGGGAACAATCTTGAGGCAGTCGATGCGCCGCGTGTGCATGTACTCGGCCATGGACTCGGGATTGGCGGAGCGCTCGTCGGAGATGACGTGGAGGGCGCCTCCGGAGGCCAGCGCGGGGAAGACCATGGTGTTGCCCAGGTCCGCGGCGAACGTGGAGACGGTGGCGTAGCGAAGCCCCGAGGGCACGTCGAGGACGCGGGAGATGCCCGCGAGGTAGTGGCCGAGGTTGCCGTGCGTGATGCCGACCCCCTTGGGCTTGCCCGTGGAGCCGGACGTGTAGATGACGTAGACGAGGTGCTCCGGCCCGACGGTGCTGATGGGATTCTCGCTGGAGCGCGTCGCGAGCTGAGCGTCGAGGGTGTCGAGGCAGAGCACGTGGGCTTCATTCGCCGGGAGCGACGCGCGCAAGGACTCCTGCGTGAGCAGCACGCCGAGGCGCAGGTCCGACATCATGAACGCGAGGCGCTCCTGGGGCAGTCCCGGGTCCATCGGGAGATACGCGCCACCGGCCTTGAGGATGGCGAGCAGGCCCACGAGCAGGTCGAGTGAGCGTTCGAGGTACAGGCCGACCACATGGTCCGGACCCACGCCCAGGGACTGGAGATGCCAGGCGAGCCGGTTCGCGCGCTCGTTGAGCTGGCGGTAGGTGAGGGAGTGGTCCTCGAAGACGAGCGCCGTGGACTCGGGAGTGGCCTGGGCCTGTTGCTCGAAGCGGGTGTGGAAGCAGCGTGACGATTCGTCCAGGAGGGTGGCCGCATTCCACAGGGAGAGCTGGCGCACCTCCGGGTCCGTCAACATGGGCACGGCGGTGATGGGCTGGTCCGGTGTGGCGGCGAGGCCCTCCAGCAGTCGACCCAGGTGGCCGAGCATCCTCCGGATGGTGTCGGGCTTGAAGAGGTCCGTGCTGTAGGCGAACGAGGCCTGGAGCCCCTCGGCGCTCTCGCTCATGAAGAGGTGGAGATCGAACTTGGTGTAGTTCCACTCCGTCTCCAGGACGGACAGGTCGAGCCCCGCCATCTTCAGGTGCGCATAGGGACTGTCCTGGAGGTTGAAGCGGACCTGGAACAGCGGGGAGTAGCGAGCATCTCTCGGGACCTGGAGCGCCTCGACGACCTGCTCGAACGGGACGTCCTGGTGGGCATAGGCCCCCAGGGCGACCTCCCGCACGCGGCGCAGCAGCTCACGGAACGAGGGGGCGCCGGAGAGCTGGGTGCGCATCACCAGCGAGTTGACGAAGAAGCCAATGAGCCCTTCGAGCTCCGCGCGGTTGCGGTTGGCGATGGCCGTCCCGACGCTGATGTCCTCCTGCCCCGAGTAGCGGGAGAGCATGAGCTGGAAGCCCGCGAGCAGCGTCATGAAGAGGGTGGTGCCCTCCTGCCGGCTGAGTCGCTTGAGCGAGTCGAGCAGCGACAGCGGCAACGTGAGGCTCTCGACGGCGCCTCGGAGGGACTGGGACGAGGGGCGGGGGAAGTCGGTGGGGAGCTCCAGGACGGGCGGAGCCCCCGCGAGCTGCTGCTTCCAATAGGAGAGCTGGGCGTCGAGGCGTTCGCCGTGGAGCCACTCGCGCTGCCAGACGGAGAAGTCGGCGTACTGGATGGGCAGCGGCGCGAGGGTCGCCGGCTGGTTGTTCGAGAACGCCGTGTAGAGGGCGCTCAGCTCGCGGAAGAGCACGTCCATGGACCAGCCATCGGAGACGATGTGATGCATCGTCAGCAGCAGCACATGGTGCCGCGGAGCCGTGCGCAGCAACGCCGCGCGGATCAAGGGGCCGCGTGCGAGGTCGAACGGTCTCGCTGCTTCCTCGGTTGCCAGGGTGAGGACCTGCTCGGACGCGTTGGCGTTCGCTGACAGGTCAATGAGGGGCAGCGGCAGCGAGAGAGAAGTCGCGATGAGCTGGAAGGGTTGGCCGTTGTGGAGGGCGAAGGAGGTGCGGAGGGCCTCATGGCGCTCGACGAGGGAGTCGAGAGTGCGCTGGAGGGAGGAGAGGGAGAGGTCGCCAGAGAGGTGGATGGCGAGAGGGACGTTGTAGGCGGCGCTGCCAGGCTGGAGTTGGTCGATGAGCCAGAGGCGCTGCTGAGCGAAGGAGAGAGGGAGAAGAGAGTCCCTGGAAGAGGGGGAGATGGGAGAGGAGGCGTGAGGACCGGAGAGGGAGTCGGAGAGGACGCGAGCGAGGGAGGCGACGGTGGGGGAAGAGAAGAGGTGGCGAAGGGGAAGCTCGACGCGGAGGGTTTCGCGGATGCGAGAGACGAGCTGGGTGGCGAGGAGGGAGTGGCCGCCGAGGTCGAAGAAGTTGTCGAGGACGCCGACGCGAGGGAGGCCGAGGAGCTGAGCCCAGAGGTTGGAGAGGAGCTCTTCGAGGGGAGAGCGAGGAGGGAGGAAAGAGTCGGAGTGGGAGAGGGAGTCGTCTGGGGGAGGAAGGGCCTTCCTGTCGACCTTCCCGTTGGGGGAGAGAGGAAGGGAGGGGAGGCAGACGAAGACAGCGGGGAGCATGTAGTCGGGCAGGGAGCGCTTGAGGAAGTCACGCAGCTCGGAGCCGGAGGGAGGAGAGGAAGAGGAGAAGTAGGCGACGAGGCGGCGAGCACCCGGAGCGTCTTCGCGAGCGAGGACGACGCAGTCGTTGAGGGCGGGGTGGCGAAGGAGAGCGGCTTCGACTTCACCCAACTCGATGCGGAAGCCGCGAAGCTTCACCTGGTTGTCCTGTCGGCCGAGGAACTCGATGGAGCCGTCAGGGAGGAAGCGCGCGACGTCGCCGGTTTTGTAGAGGCGGGAGTCGGGGGAGAAGGGGTTGGAGATGAAGCGGGAGGCAGTCAGCTCGGGCTGGTGGAGGTAGCCCCGAGCGAGGCCGTCGCCGCCGACGTAGAGCTGGCCCGGGACGCCGAGGGGGAGAGGCTGGAGCGAGTCGTCGAGGATGAAGCAGGAGGAGTTGGAGAGAGGCTTGCCGATGGGGACGGTGTGGAGAGGGGGAGGAGGAGAGGAGATGAGGTGCCAGGTGCTGAAGGTGGTGTTCTCGGTGGGCCCGTAGACGTGGAGGAGGCGAGAGGGAGGGCCGTGGAGGAGGACGGAGCGGACGACGTCGGGGTCGACGAGCTCCCCGCCGAAGAGGACGGAGGAGAGGGTGGCGAAGGCGCTCGGGGAGTGGTGGGCGATTTGGTTGAAGAGGGCGGTGGTGAGGAAGAGGGTGGAGATGGCCTCTTCACGAAGCCGCGCGGCGAACAGTGAGGGGGAGAGGGAGACGTCGCGAGGGATGCCGACGAGACGAGCGCCGTTGAGGAGGGCGCCCCAGATTTCAAAGGTGGCGGCGTCGAAGGAGGCGTTGGAGACCTGGGCGACGCTGTCCGCGGGAGAGAGCTGGACGTAGTCGGAGTCGCGGACGAGGCGGACGACGCCGAGGTGAGGGACGGCGATGCCCTTGGGCTGGCCGGTGGAGCCGGAGGTGTAGATGGCGTAGGCGAGATTCGCCGGCGTCGCGGCGCTGTCTGGCGCGTGCGTGGGGAGTTGGGAGATTGCGGAGGACTCGGCCTCCAGCTCCAGCAGGCGCACGTCGCTCGGAAGCGAGAGGCTCTGGGAGAGCGCGCGAGAGGTAATGAGGAGAGGAGCGCGAGAGTCCCGGAGCATGAGGGCGAGGCGCTCGGGAGGGTAGGAGGTGTCGAGAGGGAGGTAGGCGCCGCCGGCCTTGAGGCAGGCGAGCATGGAGACGATGAGAGAAGGAGAGCGCTCCAGGTAGAGGCCGACGAGCGTGTCTGGGACGACGCCGAGGGACTGGAGGTGCCATGCGAGCTGATTGGCCTGGGCCTCGAGCTGCGCGTACGTGAGGCCGTCGTCACCGAAGCGAAGCGCGAGCGCGTCGGGAGTGGCACTGGCCTGTGCGGAGAACAGCTCGTGGATGCACTGCCGCCGAGGGAAGTCGGTGGAGGTGGCGTTCCAGTCGACGAGCAGCTGCCGGCGCTCGGTGTCCGAGAGGAGCGGGAGCGAGGTCACCGAGCTGTCGGGCTGGCGAGCCGCGGCGGAGAGCAGCGTCTCGAAGTGGCCCAGCATGCGCTCGATGGTGGCCGCGCTGAACAGGTCGGTGTTGTACTCGACGGCGCAGTGCAGTCCCTCGGGTGATTCGACCGTGGCGAGCAGGAGGTCGAACTTCGACGTGGCTGTCCGTACCTCGCGTGACTCCATGGACAACCCCGCTGCCGTCGGAGGTTGGGCGACGCCACTCTGGAGCGCGAACATCACCTGGAAGAGCGGCGAGTAGCTTGGATCTCGTTCAGGCTGGAGCGCTTCGACGACCTGATCGAAGGGAACGTCCTGGTGGGCATAGGCCCCCAGGGCGACCTCGCGCACGCGGCGCAGCAGCTCCCGGAAGGACGGGGTGCCCGACACGTCGGTGCGCATCACCAGCGAGTTGACGAAGAAGCCGATGAGTCCTTCGAGCTCCGCGCGGTTGCGATTGGCGATGGGCGTGCCGACGCTGATGTCTTCCTGCCCGCTGTAGCGCCGCAGGAGGAGCTGGAAGCCCGCGAGCAGCGTCATGAAGAGGGTGGTGCTCTCCTGTTGGCTGAGCCGCTTGAGTGAGTCGAGCAGCGGTCGCGGAAGGTCGCGACTCGCGACGGCGCCTCGGAAGGACTGGGCCGCTGGACGAGGGAAATCGGTGGGAAGGGGCAGGAAGGGCGGAGCCCCCGCGAGCTGCTGCTTCCAGTAGGAGAGCTGGGAGTCGAGTCGTTCCCCGTGGAGCCACTCGCGCTGCCAGACGGAGAAGTCGACGTACTGGATGGGCAGGGGCGCGAGGGGTGAGGGCTCGTCGCGAACGAAGGCGGCGTAGAGGGCGCTCAGCTCGCGGAAGAGCACGTCCATGGACCAGCCATCGGAGACGATGTGATGCATCGTCAGCAGCAGGATGTGCTCGCGCTCCTCCGGCCGTAGCAGCGCGGCGCGCACCAGTGGACCTCGGCTCAAGTCGAACGGCTGTTCCGCTGTTTCTTTCGACAGCTCGCTGAGTCGCTGCGTCCGCTCCTCGTCGGAGAGGTGACGCAGATCAACGCATGTCAGCGGCAGCGAGAGAGAAGTCGCGATGAGCTGGAAGGGTTGGCCGTCGTGGAGGGCGAAGGAGGTGCGGAGTGCTTCATGGCGCTCGATGAGGGAGTCGAGAGCGCGCTGGAGGGAGGAGAGGGAGAGGTCGCCGGAGAGGTGGATGGCGAGAGGGACGTTGTAGGCGGCGCTGCCGGGCTGGAGCTGGTCGATGAGCCAGAGGCGCTGCTGAGCGAAGGAGAGAGGGAGAAGAGAGTCCCTGGGAGCGGGGGAGATGGGAGAGGAGGAGTGAGGACCGGAGAGGGAGTCGGAGAGGACGCGAGCGAGGGAGGCGACGGTGGGGGAAGAGAAGAGGTGGCGGAGGGGAAGCTCGACGCGGAGGGTTTCGCGGATGCGAGAGACGAGCTGGGTGGCGAGGAGGGAGTGGCCGCCGAGGTCGAAGAAGTTGTCGAGGACGCCGACGCGAGGGAGGCCGAGGAGCTGAGCCCAGAGGTTGGAGAGGAGCTCTTCGAGGGGAGAGCGAGGAGGCAGGAAGGAGGTGGAGGAGGAGAGGGAGTCGTCTGGGGGAGGAAGGGCCTTCCTGTCGACCTTCCCGTTGGGAGAGAGGGGAAGGGAGGGGAGGCAGACGAAGACAGCGGGGAGCATGTAGTCGGGCAGGGAGCGCTTGAGGAAGTCACGCAGCTCGGAGCCGGAGGGGGGAGAGGAAGAGGAGAAGTAGGCGACGAGGCGGCGAGAGCCCGGAGAGTCTTCGCGAGCGAGGACGACGCAGTCGTTGAGGGACGGGTGGCGAAGGAGAGCGGCCTCGACTTCACCCAGCTCGATGCGGAAGCCGCGGAGCTTCACCTGGTTGTCCTGGCGGCCGAGGAACTCGATGGAGCCGTCAGGGAGGAAGCGCGCGACGTCGCCGGTTTTGTAGAGGCGGGAGTCGGGGGAGAAGGGGTTGGAGATGAAGCGGGAGGCAGTCAGCTCGGGCTGGTGGAGGTAGCCCCGAGCGAGGCCGTCACCGCCGACGTAGAGCTGGCCTGGGACGCCGAGGGGGAGAGGCTGGAGGGAGTCGTCGAGGATGAAGCAGGAAGAGTTGGAGAGAGGCTTGCCGATGGGGACGGTGTGGAGAGGGGGAGGAGGAGAGGAGATGAGGTGCCAGGTGCTGAAGGTGGTGTTCTCGGTGGGCCCGTAGACGTGGAGGAGGCGAGAGGGAGGGCCGTGGAGGAGGACGGAGCGGACGACGTCGGGGTCGACGAGCTCCCCGCCGAAGAGGACGGAGGAGAGGGTGGCGAAGGCGCTCGGGGAGTGGTGGGCGATTTGGTTGAAGAGGGCGGTGGTGAGGAAGAGGGTGGAGATGGCCTCTTCACGAAGCCGCGCGGCGAACAGCGATGGCGACAGGGAGACGTCGCGAGGGATGCCGACGAGCCGAGCGCCGTTGAGGAGGGCGCCCCAGATTTCAAAGGTGGCGGCGTCGAAGGAGGCGTTGGAGACCTGGGCGACGCTGTCAGCGGGAGAGAGCTGGACGTAGTCGGAGTCGCGGACGAGGCGGACGACGCCGAGGTGGGGGACGGCGATGCCCTTGGGCTGGCCGGTAGAGCCGGAGGTGTAGATGGCGTAGGCGAGATTCGCCGGCGTCGCGGCGCTGTCTGGCGCGTGCGTGGGGAGTTGGGAGATTGCGGAGGACTCGGCCTCCAGCTCAAGCAGGCGCACGTCGCTCGGAAGCGAGAGGCTCTGGGAGAGCGCGCGAGAGGTAATGAGGAGAGGAGCGCGAGAGTCCCGGAGCATGAGGGCGAGGCGCTCGGGAGGGTAGGAGGTGTCGAGAGGGAGGTAGGCGCCGCCGGCCTTGAGGCAGGCGAGCATGGAGACGATGAGAGAAGGAGAGCGCTCCAGGTAGAGGCCGACGAGCGTGTCTGGGACGACGCCGAGGGACTGGAGGTGCCATGCGAGCTGATTGGCCTGGGCCTCGAGCTGCGCGTACGTGAGGCCGTCGTCACCGAAGCGAAGCGCGAGCGCGTCGGGAGTGGCACTGGCCTGTGCGGAGAACAGCTCGTGGATGCACTGCCGCCGAGGGAAGTCGGTGGAGGTGGCGTTCCAGTCGACGAGCAGCTGCCGACGCTCGGTGTCCGAGAGCAAGGGGAGCGCGGTGATGGCGGTGTCGGGCTGCTGGACGGCGGCGGTCAGCAGCGTCTGGAAGTGGCCCAGCATGCGCTCGATGGTGGCCGCGTCGAAGAGGTCCGTGTCGTACTCCAGCTCGCCGGTGAGGCCCGAGGGCGTTTCCTCCAGCGACATCAGCAGGTCGAACTTCGACGTTCCGGTCTCGACGGGAAGCGCGGTGACGGAGAGCCCTTCGAGCGCGGCGGAGGCGGTGGCTGACTCCTGAAGGGAGAACATCACCTGGAACAGCGGGTTGTGGCCGAGGTTGCGCTCGGGATGGAGCGCCTCGACGACGTGCTCGAAGGGGATGTCCTGGTGGCCAAAGGCCTGGAGCGAGACCTCGCGGACCTGCCGGAGGACCTGACGGAAGGAGGGCGCTCCCGTGAGGTTCGTGCGCAGCACGAGGGTGTTGACGAAGAAGCCGATGAGCCCTTCGAGCTCCGGTCGGTTGCGGTTGGCGATGGGCGTGCCGACGCTGATATCGCTCTGCCCGCTGTAGCGACCGAGGAGGACCTTGAAGAGGCTCAGCACCGTCATGAAGAGCGTGGCCTTCTCTTCACGGCTCACGCGGCGCAGGGCGCTCAACTCCTCCACCGGAATGGCGAATCGGCGCGCGGCCCCCTGGTTCCGCTTCACGGTGGGGCGCGGGTGATCCGTCGGCAGCATCAAGAGGGGCGGCGCACCCGCGAGCTGATGCTTCCAGTAATCGAGCTGCTCGCGGAACGCCTCGCCACGCAGCCACTCGTTGTGCCAGAGCGCGAAGTCCGCGTACTGGAGCCGGAGCGGCTGGAGGCTGGGCTCGGTGCCCAACCTCATGGCGCTGTAGTACGCACCCAGCTCGAAGAAGAAGACGGCCATCGACCAGCCGTCGGAGACGATGTGATGCATCGACAGGAGCAGGACATGGTCCTCCTCCTCGGCCCGTATCAGGGTGGCCCGCACCAGCGGCGCCTGACTCAGCTCGAACGGCTTGCGAGACTCTTCCCCCGCGAGGTCCCGGATGCGTTGCTCTCGCGCGTCGGCGGGAAGAGGGCCCAGGTCGACGTGGTGAAGCTCCAGGGACAGCGCTGGCGCGATGTCCTGGTGCGGATCGTCCTGGAGGGTGGTGAAGCAGGTGCGCAGCGACTCGTGCCGCTCCATGAGCTTGTTCAGGGACGCGCTCAGGGCGCGTTCATCGAGCGGCCCCTGGAGGCGGACGAAGATGGGCACGTTGTATTGGGCCCGCCCGGGCTCCAGTCGATCCAGGAACCAGAGCCTCCGCTGCGCGGATGACAGTGGGACGCGGTTGCCTCGATCGGCGCTCGGAAGGATGGCCTTCCGCGACGGCGTCTCCTTCTGGAGCGCGGCGGTGGAGGCACGGGCCTTGGCATTGAGGATGCGGTCCGAAAACTTACTCATGGCTGGGGGACTCGTTCGTCAAACGTGAGACGGAGGGCTCTGCGCTCAGTCCTGAGGAGCGTCGTCAGGTTGAGTCGTCAGCGAGAGGACCAGCTCCGCGGTGCGCAGGAGCTCCTCCCTGTCCGTCGGGGAACTCAAGAGGGCTTCGGCGAAGGTCGCGACCGTCGGATGGCCGAAGAGCACGCGCAGCGGCACCGAGACCTGGAGAATCTCCTGAACCAGCGAGATGAAGCGCGTGGCCAGCAGGGAGTGTCCGCCGAGCGCGAAGAAGTCATCGTGGATGCCGAGCCGGGGGACGTTGAGGACCTCCGCCATCAGCTCGGCCACCACGTGCTCCACGGGCGAGCTGGGTTCGACATGGTCATCGGCCGCGGGGCCCGAGGTGTCAGGCGACGGCAGCGCCTTCCTGTCGACCTTGCCATTGGAAGAGAGGGGCAGGGCCGTGAGGCTGACGAACGCGGACGGCAGCATGTACTCCGGCAGCGAGCGCTGGAGGAAGTCGCGCAGCTCCGTGCCGGAGACGGGCGCCTCCGACGTGAAGTAGGCGACGAGGCGGCGATCTCCAGGGACGTCCTCGCGAACGACCACGACGCACTCCCGGAGGGCCGGGTGCTTGAAGAGGGCGGTCTCGATTTCGCCCAGCTCGATGCGGAAGCCCCGCAGCTTCACCTGGTGGTCACGTCGTCCGACGAACTCGAGTGCGCCGTCGGGCCGCCAGCGCGTCAGGTCACCTGTCCTGTAGAGGCGCGAGTCCGGAGCGAAGGGGTTGGGGATGAAGCGCGTGGCGGTCAGCTCGGGTTGATGGAGGTAGCCGCGCGCGAGCCCGTCACCGCCGACGAAGAGCTCCCCTGGGACGCCGATGGGGACAGGCTGTAGCGCCTCGTCGAGGATGAACGCCGTGGAGTTGGAGAGCGGCCCGCCGATGGGGACGGTGTTCGCCGGCATCGACGAGGAGGAGACGAGGTGCCAGGTGCTGAAGGTGGTGTTCTCGGTGGGCCCGTAGACGTGGAGGAGGCGCGTGGGAGGGGCCGCGAGCAGCACGGCGCGGACGGCTCCCGCGTCGGCGGTCTCTCCGCCGAAGAGCACGGTGGAGAGCGTGGCGAACGCGCTCGGGGCGTGGTTCGCGATCTGATTGAAGAGGGCGGTGGTGAGGAAGAGGGTGGAGATGGCCTCCTCACGAAGCCGCGTGGCCAGCAGCGAGGGCGACAGGGACACATCGCGAGGGATGCCGACGAGCCGAGCGCCGTTGAGGAGGGCGCCCCAGATTTCAAAGGTGGCGGCGTCGAAGGAGGCGTTGGAGACCTGAGCGACCCTGTCGGCAGGGGAGAGCTGGACGTAGTCGGAGTCGCGGACGAGGCGGACGACGCCGAGGTGGGGGACGGCGATGCCCTTGGGCTGGCCAGTGGAGCCGGAGGTGTAGATGGCGTAGGCGAGATTCGCCGGCGTCGCGGAGCTGTCTGGCGCGTGCGTGGGGTTGCGGGAGATCGCCGGGGCGTCGGAGTCCAGCTCAATCACGTGAACGCTGGCTGGAACTAGCAGGCTCTTGGAGAGGGCTTGCGACGTGACGAGCAGCGGCGATTGCGCGTCCCGGAGCATGAAGGCGAGCCGCTCCGGGGGATAGGAAGTGTCGAGCGGAAGGTAGGCGCCGCCGGCCTTGAGGCAGGCGAGCATGGAGACGATGAGAGAGGGCGCGCGCTCCAGGTAGAGGCCGACGAGCGTGTCGGGACGGACGCCGAGGGACTGAAGGTGCCACGCGAGTTGATTGGCCTGGGCCTCGAGCTGCGCGTACGTGAGGTTGTCGTCACCGAAGCGAAGCGCGAGCGCGTCAGGGGTGGCGCGAGCCTGCGCGGAGAACAGCTCGTGGATGCACTGCCGCCGGGGGAAGTCGGTGGACGTGCGATTCCAGTCCCCGAGGAGCTGCTGGCGCTCGGCGTCCGTGAGGAGGGGCAGCGCGGTGATGGCGGTGTCGGGATGCTGGACGGCAGCGGCGAGCAGCGTCTGGAAGTGGCCCAGGAGCCGCTCGATGGTGGTCGCGTCGAAGAGGTCCGTGTCGTACTCCAGCTCCCCGACGATTCCCGCGGAGGTCTCCTCCAGCGCCATCAGCATGTCGAACTTCGAGCCGCCCGTCTGGATCTCCTCGGGATGGACCTCGCAGTCGCGCAGCACCAGGGACATCGTGGAGACGCTCTGGAGGTTGAACATCACCTGGAACAGCGGCGTGTAGCGCTGGTCTCGCTGGGGCTGGAGTGCCTCGACGACCTGCTCGAAGGGAATGTCCGGATGGGCATAGGCATCGAGGGCCACTTCCCGTACGCGATGCAGCAGCTCCCGGAACGACGGCGCGCCGGACAGGTCCGTGCGCATGACCAGGGAGTTGATGAAGTAGCCGATGAGGCCTTCCAGCTCCGCGCGGCTCCGGCTGGCGATGGGAGTGCCGACGCTGATGTCATGCTGTCCGCTGTAGCGCGACAGCAGCGTCTGCCACGCCGCGAGCAGCGTCATGAACAGCGTGGTGCCCTCCTGCCGACTGAGTCGACGAAGCGACTCGACCAGCGAGGACTCCAGCGTGAACCAGCGCGTCGCCCCTTGGTGCCGCTGGGTGGGCGGACGCGGGCGGTCCGTGGGCAGCTCCAGGAGCGGCGGGGCTCCGGCCAACTGTTTCTTCCAGTAGTCGAGCTGGGTCCGCTGCACCGTGCCCTGGAGCCACTGGCGTTGCCAGTGCGCGAAGTCGGCGTACTGGAGGGGCAGTGGGGCGAGCTTCGGCGGAGTGCCCTGGCTGAAGGCTTCGTAGAGCGTGCCGAGCTCCTGGAAGAAGACGGTCAGTGACCAGCCGTCCGCGACGATGTGGTGCACCGTCAGCAACAGGAGGTGCTCGGCTTCGTTCAGGCGGATGAGGAGCGTGCGGAGGAGGGGTCCTTGCGCGAGGTCGAACGGGCGTGCTGCCTCGGCGTCGATCAGCTCCCGGGCGCGTGGCTCTCGTTCGGACTCCGCGAGGAGCGTCAGGTTGACGACGGCGACATCGAGGGCGGGAAGCTCTCCCGACACTCGCAGGGCCAGCCTTCCGCCGCGGTTCTCGAACGTCGTGCGCAGCGCCTCGTGCCGCCGGATGATCTCCTTGAGACTCTTCTCCAACAGGTGCGCCTGGAAGGGCCCCTTCAATCGAAGCACCGTGGGGACGTTGTAGAAAGACGCGCCTGGCTGGAGTTGGTCGACGAGCCAGAGTCGCTGCTGCGCGAAGGAGGCCTCCAGCTCCTGCTCCCGCGAGATGGGCAGCAGCGGCCCCGTCTCCGCGTCCTCCTTGGGCCCCTCGAGCACCTGCGCCAGTCCGCCCACGGTCGGGTTCTCGAAGATGGCGCGCAGTGGCACCTCCTTCCCGAGACGGGTGCGGATGCGAGAGACGAGCTGGGTGGCGAGGAGGGAGTGGCCGCCGAGGTCGAAGAAGTTGTCGAGGACGCCGACGCGAGGGAGGCCGAGGAGCTGAGCCCAGAGGTTGGAGAGGAGCTCTTCGAGAGGAGAGCGAGGAGGGAGGAAAGAGTCGGAGTGGGAGAGGGAGTCGTCTGGGGGAGGAAGGGCCTTCCTGTCGACCTTCCCGTTGGGGGAGAGGGGAAGGGAGGGGAGGCAGACGAAGACAGCGGGGAGCATGTAGTCGGGCAGGGAGCGCTTGAGGAAGTCACGCAGCTCGGAGCCGGAGGGAGGAGAGGAAGAGGAGAAGTAGGCGACGAGGCGGCGAGAGCCCGGAGAGTCTTCGCGAGCGAGGACGACGCAGTCGTTGAGGGCGGGGTGGCGAAGGAGAGCGGCTTCGACTTCACCCAACTCGATGCGGAAGCCGCGAAGCTTCACCTGGTTGTCCTGTCGGCCGAGGAACTCGATGGAGCCGTCAGGGAGGAAGCGCGCGACGTCGCCGGTTTTGTAGAGGCGGGAGTCGGGGGAGAAGGGGTTGGAGATGAAGCGGGAGGCAGTCAGCTCGGGCTGGTGGAGGTAGCCCCGAGCGAGGCCGTCGCCGCCGACGTAGAGCTGGCCCGGGACGCCGAGGGGGAGAGGCTGGAGCGAGTCGTCGAGGATGAAGCAGGAGGAGTTGGAGAGAGGCTTGCCGATGGGGACGGTGTGGAGAGGGGGAGGAGGAGAGGAGATGAGGTGCCAGGTGCTGAAGGTGGTGTTCTCGGTGGGCCCGTAGACGTGGAGGAGGCGAGAGGGAGGGCCGTGGAGGAGGACGGAGCGGACGACGTCGGGGTCGACGAGTTCTCCACCGAAGAGGACGGAGGAGAGGGTGGCGAAGGCGCTCGGGGAGTGGTGGGCGATTTGGTTGAAGAGGGCGGTGGTGAGGAAGAGGGTGGAGATGGCCTCTTCACGAAGCCGCGCGGCGAACAGCGATGGCGACAGGGAGACGTCGCGAGGGATGCCGACGAGCCGAGCGCCGTTGAGGAGGGCGCCCCAGATTTCAAAGGTGGCGGCGTCGAAGGAGGCGTTGGAGACCTGGGCGACGCTGTCCGCGGGAGAGAGCTGGACGTAGTCGGAGTCGCGGACGAGGCGGACGACGCCGAGGTGGGGGACGGCGATGCCCTTGGGCTGGCCGGTGGAGCCGGAGGTGTAGATGGCGTAGGCGAGATTCGCCGGCGTCGCGGCGCTGTCTGGCGCGTGCGTGGGGAGTTGGGAGATTGCGGAGGACTCGGCCTCCAGCTCCAGCAGGCGCACGTCGCTCGGAAGCGAGAGGCTCTGGGAGAGCGCGCGAGAGGTAATGAGGAGAGGAGCGCGAGAGTCCCGGAGCATGAGGGCGAGGCGCTCGGGAGGGTAGGAGGTGTCGAGAGGGAGGTAGGCGCCGCCGGCCTTGAGGCAGGCGAGCATGGAGACGATGAGAGAAGGAGAGCGCTCCAGGTAGAGGCCGACGAGCGTGTCTGGGACGACGCCGAGGGACTGGAGGTGCCAGGCGAGCTGATTGGCCTGGGCCTCGAGCTGCGCGTACGTGAGGCTGTCGTCACCGAAGCGAAGCGCGAGCGCGTCGGGAGTGGCACTGGCCTGTGCGGAGAACAGCTCGTGAATGCACTGCCGCCGAGGGAAGTCGGTGGAGGTGGCGTTCCAGTCGACGAGCAGTTGCCGACGCTCGGTATCCGAGAGCAAGGGGAGCGCGGTGATGGCGGTGTCGGGCTGCTGGACGGCGGCGGAGAGCAGCGTCTCGAAGTGGCCCAGCATGCGCTCGATGGTGGCCGCGTCGAAGAGGTCCGTGTCGTACTCCAGTGAGACGGCCAGCTCGTTCCCGGCCTGCTCGGCCGTGAGGATGAGGTCGAACTTGGCCGTGCCAGTCCCCAGCTCCTCGAAGGACATGCTCAGCCCGTCGAGCCGTGGAAGTTGAAGCGGCGCGTTCTGGAGCGCGAACATCACCTGGAAGAGGGGATGCTGGTCGATCCGGCGCTCGGGGCTCACCGTCTCGACGATCTGCTCGAAGGGAATGTCCTGGTGGGCATAGGCACCCAGGGCGACCTCTCGCACGCGGCCCAGCAGCTCTCGGAATGTCGGTGCGCCCGACAGGTCCGCGCGCATCACCAGCGAGTTGACGAAGAAGCCGATGAGCCCTTCGAGCTCCGCGCGGTTGCGATTGGCGATGGGCGTGCCGACGCTGATGTCTTCCTGCCCGCTGTAGCGCCGCAACAACGTCTGCCACGCGGCCAGCAGCGTCATGAACAGCGTGACGCCCTCCTTGCGACTCAGCGCTTGGAGCTGCGCGACGAGCGGTGCGGACAACCATGCCCGCTCGATGGCGGAGGGGTGCAGCCTCGCCGCCGCGCGAGGCCGGTCCGTGGGAAGCTCCAACGCTCCACGCGCCGACCCCAGCTGCTCCTTCCAGTACGCGAGGCCCTTCTCCAGCGGCGCACCCTGCAACCACTGCCGCTGCCACAGGGCGAAGTCCGCGTACTGAAGTGGAAGCGCCCCCAGGGGCGACTCATTCCCGTCCTTGAAGGACGCATACAGCGTCCCCAACTCCTGGAGCATGACGCCCATGGACCAGCCGTCGGAGACGATGTGGTGCAGGGTCAGCAGCAGGACGTGGCGGTCCTCGGTCAGGTGGATGATCGCCTGTCGCAGCAGCGGACCCCGCTCCAGGTCGAACGGCGTCCGCGCCTGGGCGTCGAGGGTCTCCTGGCGTCGCCGCTGCTGCTCGGCCTCGGGCAGATCACGCAGGTCCACGACCCACAGCGACAGCGGTTGGAACGCCTGGATGACCTGGACCGGCTCGCCCTGCACTTCGGTGAAGGTGGTCCGCAGGGACTCGTGCCGCTGCGCGAGCGCTTGCAGGCTCCGCTCCAGCGCCGACACGTCGACGCGTCCCTCCAGCCCGATGGCGAAGGGTGTGTTGTAGGAGACGCTCGACGGATGGAGCTGCTGCATGAACCACAGCCGCCGCTGCGAGAAGGACGCGGGCACCATCTCGCCGCGAGGAGCGGGCTTCACCGGAGGCGCGCTCACGCCCCGATGGCTCCTCAGCTCCGTGGAGACCTTCTCCGCGAGCCCCCGCAGGGTGGGCGTCTCGAACAGCGCATGCAGCGGCAGCTCCACGCCGAACGCCCTGCCCACGCGGGAGATGACCTGCGTGGCCATCAGCGAGTGTCCTCCCAGATCGAAGAAGCTGTCATGGATGCCAAAGGCGCCGCCGCCCAGCACCTCCGCCCAGATGCCCGCGAGCAGCTCCTCGACGGGCGTGCGGGGGGCCTCGGCGGTGTCCTGGCGCGCGAGGCTCGCTTGACTGGGCGCGGGGAGCGCCTTGCGGTCCACCTTGCCGTTGGGCGTGCGCGGCAGCACGTCCAGGCTCAGGATCGCCGAGGGCACCATGTACTCGGGGAGCCGCTGCCGCAGGTGCTCCTGGAGCAGCGGCACCAACTGACGCGTCAGCGCCGCCTGCAGGGGCTGGTTCGTGTACGCGCGCCAGGACTTCGGGGTGAAGGCGCGCCCGGACGCACGGGCGGGGGCCACCGCGCCATGCCGGAGCAGGCGCAGCTCGAACGCTCCGTCCTCCTCGCCGCCGGACCAGTGCAGGCTCACCGCATAGGGCAGCTCCTCCGCCAGCGCCCAGAGCTCCTCGGGGTTCACGCAGCTCGCCGCGGGCTGACCCCGCACCTCGGCGCGCAGCGCTCCTATCGTGGCCGGGGGCTCGTCGCGCGCGAGCACCTCCCGCACGCGGAGCACTTCCTCCAGGCGGGAGTTGGGGATGCGGTGCACCGTCACCTGGTCGGGCCGCTCGGCCTCCAGCATCCGCCGCAGCGTCTCCACCGTGAAGCCGTCGCGTTTCCAGTCCAGGACGCGTCCGCCGTCTGGCTCCACCGCCGCCGCGGGGTCGCCGACGTGCAGCACCACGTCGTAGCGGAAGCACGTCAGCTCGTTGTGGTGCTGGCCCCGCTTGGGCCAGAGGTCCACGCGGTGGATTCGTGGCAGGTGGGCCTGCAAGGCGAGGAAGAAGGCGGGGTCCACCACCAGCTCGTTGTCGTGGGACACCCGACGTCGCACATCGCGTGACAGCTGCTCGAGCGTCATCGAGTCCTGCGCCCGGAACAACTCCACCGACAGCGCGAAGGACTCCAGCAGCGGCAGGCTGCGCACGTCACCCACGAAGACGCGGCCCTGCTGGCCCACCGTGGCGACCGCGCCCTCCAGCACCTTCACCAGGTACTCCACCGTGGGGAAGTGTTGCAGCACGGAGTTGATGACGACGGTGTCGTGAGAGCCGGGCTCGATGCCCGTGAAGTCGTCCGCGCCCCGGTGCAGCAGCTCGACTTCACCCAGGCCAGGCTTCATCCGGTCCACGAAACGTTGCAGCCCGCGCAGCGCGCCCCGCGCGAAGTCCGCGCCGGTGAAGCGCTCGCAGTGCGGCGCGATTCGCACCAGCAACAAGCCCGTGCCGCAGCCGATCTCCAGCACCCGTCGGGGCTTCAGCTCCAGGATTCGCTGGACGGTGTGGTCCACGAACTCCTGCATCTCCTCGGCGGTGATGGGCTCACCCGTGTAGCTGCTGTTCCAGCTCGCGGTGTTGAACTCGGCGTCTTCCTCGTCGGCGGCGCGGTTGTACGCGTCGTCATAGAGCGTCTGCCACTGGGAGATCTGCTCGGCGTTGAGCACCTCCTCGTCGACGGCCTCACCCCAGGACTCGCCCGGAGGCGCGGGCACCACGTAGGCCACCAGCCTCGTCTGGCCCGGCGCATCCTCGCGCGCCACCGCCACGGCCTCGCGCACCGCGGGGTGCTCGGACAGGCGTGCCTCGACTTCTCCCAGCTCGATGCGGAAGCCGCGCACCTTCACCTGGTGGTCCACCCGTCCCAGGAAGCGCAGCGTCCCGTCCGGCAGGTGGCTGGCCAGGTCTCCGGTGCGGTACAGCCGCGCTCCGGGCCGGCCACCGAAGGGGTCCGAAACGAAGCGCTCGGCCGTCAGCTCCGCGCGGCCCAGATAGCCCAGGGCCAGGCCGTCACCGCCGATGTACAGCTCCCCGGGTACCCCTACGGGCACCGGCCGTTGATGCGCATCCAGCAAGTAGACCTGCGTGTTGGCGATGGGCCGACCGATGGGGATGCCGATGTGCGCGTTCGGCGCGGGGCCGCCCGGAGGCAGCGCGAAGAGGGTGGAGGTGACTGTGGCCTCGGTGGGGCCATAGGCGTTGATCCACCCGAGCCGGTCTCCCGTGAGCGCCCGCCAGGACGCGAGCTGCTCCGGCGAGGCCCGCTCGCCGCCCACGATGACCAGCCGCACGTCGGGCGGCGGGAGCACCTGCCGTAGCGTGGCGTCCGTCACCCACTCGTGCCAGTAGGCCGTGGGCACGTTCAGCACCGTGAGGCGCTCGTGCTCCACCAGCCGCAGGAACTCCGCCACGGAGGGCAGTCGCTCGAACGGCAGGAGGACCAGAGTGGCCCCGCTGGCCAGCGTGGGGAAGATCTCCTCCAGCGAGATGTCGAAGCTGATGGAGCTGCACTGCAGGACGCGGTCCTCCGGCGTGAGCCGATACGCGCCCCGCACCGAGGTGACGTGGTTGACCAGTCCCCGGTGCGGCAGCAGCACGCCCTTGGGCTTGCCCGTCGAGCCCGAGGTGTAGATGACGTACGCCGGATGGTCCGACGTCACGCGCGAGTCCAGCGGCGCCGAGGGCTCCGCGTCCAGCCGCTCCCGGTCCAGCACGAGCACCTGGAGGGTGTCCTGGACGGGCAGCCGCTCCAGCAGCCGCTCCTGGGTCAACAGCGCGCGCGCATCCGAGTCCCGGAGCATGTAGCGCAGCCGCTCCCGCGGGTAGCCCGGGTCCAGCGGAAGGAAGGCACCGCCCGTCTTGAGGACTCCGAGCAGTCCGACGATCAGCTCCAGCGAGCGCTCCATGCAGATGCCCGCGAGCCGTCCCGGGCCCATCCCCCGGCGCGCCAGCGCGTGGGCCACCTGGTTGGAGCGCTGCTCCAGCGCCCCGTACGTCAGGTGCTCCGCTCCGAGCGTGATGGCCACCGCCTCGGGCCGCACGCGGGCCTGCTCGGTGATGAGGTCCTGGATGCAGCGCTCGCGCGGGTACTCCGCCGCCGTCGCGTTCCAGGCACGCAGCGTCACCTCCAGCTCCTCCGGCGACAGCAACGTCAGCTCGGAGATGCGCGCGTCCGGCGTCGCCACCACCTGCCGCAACACGTTCACGAAGTGCCGCTGGAGCCGCTCGACGGTGGCGGGCTCGAACAGGTCCGTGTTGAAGGTGAAGGCCAGCTCCAGCCCCGGCTCCGTCACCGTCACGGCCAGCGACAGGTCATACCGGGCGAAGCGCGACTCCAGGGGCCGCTGGTGCAGCCGGAGTCCCGGCAGCATCCTCACGGGAGGCGGCGAGGACTCCAGCTCGAAGGTGACCTGGAAGAACGGGGTGAACACCAGGCTGCGCTCCACCTGGAGCGCTTCGACCAGATGCTCGAAGGGCACGGCCGCGTGGCGCAGGGCCCACTGGTGGGTCTCATGCGTCCGCGCGAGCAACGCACTGAACGGCGAGTCCCCGCGCGGCGTTCCGCGCAGCACGAGCATGTTTCCGAACCAGCCCAGGGCGCCGCCCGCGTCCGCGTCTCGCAAGCTGGCCGGCGTCCCGATGCACAGCTCGTCCTGGCCGGTGTGGTGATGCAGCACGGCCTGGAACGCGGCGAGCAGCGTGTCCGACAGCGTCACCTTTGTGTCACGGGCGAGTGACTCCAGCGCGTGTGACAGCTCGCCGGGCACCACCGCCTTCAGCGTGGCGCCGTTGTACGTCTGCACCGCCGTGCGCGCGTGGTCCGTGGGCAGGAGCAGCACCTGGGGGGCGCCGTCGAGCACCTCGCGCCAGGCCTCCACCTGCTCCCGGGCCTCCCCGGAGCTCAGCCAGTGCTGCTGCCGCTCCGTCAGGTCGGCGTACTGGGGGACGGCGGGGAGCGGCGCGTCCTCCCGCGCGCTCAGCAACGCCGCCAGCTCATCCACCAGCACCGGCACCGAGCCCGGGTCGCAGACCATCTGGTGCAGGCCGAGCACCAGCAGGTGCTCCTGCTCGGCCCACTTCACCAGGGTCGCGCGCAGCAGCGGACCCTGCTCCAGGTCGAAGGGGTACAGCGCCTCCGCGTTCACCAGCTCCGCTGCGCGCGCCTCTCGCTCGCCCGCGGACAGACCCGACAGGTCGACCTGATTGAAGGCGGGGGGCAACTCGGCCTGGACGGATTGTATGGGTTTACCTCCGCGTGCCGTGAAGCGGGTGCGGAGCACCTCATGTCGCCAGGTCAGGACCGACAGGTGTCGTTTGAGCTCATTTGTTTCGACGAGACCGTGAAGTTCTACCTGGACGACTTGATTATGGAAGGGATTGCGCCGCTCCAGTTGATCCAGAAACCAGAAACGCTTCTGTCCAGGCGAGACAAAGACGGCGTGAGACCGACCCGCGATGGGTCGGTGCTGATGGCTGGCGTAAGCCAAGCGAACTCCCTGGTGGATTGAGTCGAAGACGGAGCTGTGACAACGCCGTCCGTAGGGACCCGAGTCGGTGTTTGTCCAACTCAGTCTCGGTGATTCTTGCTAATCTTTTTTAAATCTTTTAAGTGGTATAGCTAGGAAGTCAAGTGGGGTCCGTGGCGCCTCTCCCGAGCCTGGGTGCCAATGGGTCCTCCGTATCGGCGGAGCCGCAAGGCTCTGGCACGAGTAGGAGCTGGTGGTGGATTCGCGGATTCTGTCGGACGTGGTGCAGCGGCCCCTGGCCGGTGCTCCGGCCTGTCTCCTGGTGATGAGTCCGGAGCGGGAGGGCACGGATTTGGTGGAGTGGGGACGGGCGCACGCCGAGGCGCTGAGGCACCTCTTGCGAGAGCGGCCCGCCATGCTCTTCCGGGGCTTTCGGGTGGACGGCGTAGAGGCCTTCGAGCGCTTCGCGGAGGCCATCCAGCCGACCCTGGCCGAGTACCAGGAGCGCTCCACGCCGCGCACGGAGGTGAGTGGCAAGGTCTACACCTCCACCGAGTACCCCGCCAACGAGACCATTCCGCAACACAATGAAATGTCCTACGCGTCCGCGTGGCCCATGAAGCTGTTCTTTCATTGTGTGCAGCCGTCCGCGGAGGGCGGTGCGACACCCATCGCCGACAGTCGCGAGGTCTACACGCTGCTGTCACCCGCGTTGCGGGAGCGGTTCGCCCGGCAGCGGGTGATGTATGTGAGGAACTACGGCACAGGGGTGGACCTGCCCTGGCAGAAGGTCTTCCAGACAGAGGACCGGGGCCAGGTGGATGAATACTGTCGGCGGGTGGGAATCGAGGTCGAGTGGCTGGGGGGCCAGCGGATGCGCACGCGTTCGGTGAGGCCCGCGGTCCTTTGCCACCCGGAGACGCAAGAGGCCGTCTGGTTCAACCAGGCGCATCTCTTCCACGTGTCCAACCTGGGGGCGCGGGTGAGCGCGGCGATGCGGCTGGTCTTCAAGGAGCAGGACCTGCCACGCAACAGCCTGTATGGGGATGGCACGCCCATCTCCGACGCGGAGCTGGACGAGGTGCGAGAGGCGTACCGGAAGACGACGTTCGCGTTTGCCTGGCAGGCGGGTGACGTGATGATGCTGGACAACATGCTCGTGACCCATGGTCGGACGCCCTTCGTGGGAGCGCGTCGGGTCGTCGTGGCGATGGGCGAGATGCGCACCGAGCGCTGAGCGGCAGGAGGCTTCCATCTTCGCGGTCCTGAGACATCGTGACTTCGCGCTCATCTGGTCGGGCCAGCTCGTCTCCGGACTCGGGGACTGGCTGCGCAACATGGCGCTGCTGTACTGGGTGTTCTCCGTCACCGGGGGCGAGTCGCCGGTGGCCACGGCGGCCATCACCGTGGCCACCACCGCCCCCGCGCTGTTGCTGGGCCTGACGGCGGGCACCCTGGCGGACCGCTGGGAGCGGCGAAGCGTCCTGGTCTTCTGTGATGCCGCGCGCTGCGTGCTGAGCCTGCTGCAGCTGGTGGCGGTGGCGAAGCAGAGCCTGCCCTTGGCGTACGTGGTGGCGTTCTGCTCGAGCGCGGTGGAGCAGCTCTATGACCCGGCCCGCGTGGCGCTGATTCGCACGACGGTGCCGCGCGAGGACCTGATGGCGGCCAGCTCGCTGCGCCAGGCCACGTCGAGCGCCATCATGATTCTGGGCATGGCGCTGGGCACCGGCATCTTCTTCATGCTGGGGCCGTGGGTGAGCTTCGCGCTCGACTCGGCGTCGTTCCTGGTCGCCATGTGCATCAACCTGGCGATTCGTGCCCGCTGCGTGAGCACGCCGGGGAAGGCGGTGGCCTCGGTGTGGCGCGAGGCCCGCGAGGGGCTGGCCTACGTGCGAGGCAGCGTCTTCGTGCGCAGCCTGCTGGGGCTGGGGGCGATGGCCATGGCGGCCTCCGGGCTCATCGAGGTGGTGCAGATCTACCTGGTCACCCGGGAGCTGGGGCTGCCGGAGGACCGGCTGGCCTGGCTGGGGATGACGCTGGGCGTGGCGATGTTCGCGGGCTTCGCCGTCGCCGGCATCCTGCATCGCCGGCTGCGGCTGGAGTGGCTGCCGGGCCTGGGGCTGGGCATCTGCGGCGCGGGCGTGCTGACGATGGCCGTGGCGCCCTCGCTCGCGGTCGCCATGGGCGGCATGGTGCTGATTGGCCTGGGCAACGTGCTGCTCAACGTGGGGCTGGGGCCGCTCATGCAGACCCATGTCGAGCTGGGGCTGCTGGGGCGGGTGATGGGCGTCTTCCGCTCCGTGAGCACGGCCAGCTTGTTGCTGGGCGCGAGCAGCGCGGGCTACCTGATTGCCCACGTGGACACCCGGCACGTCACCGGCCTCGCCGGGGGAATCCTGCTGGTGGCGGCGCTGGTGACGGGGAGTCGGCTGTCCCGCGCGGTGGTCGCGTTGCGCGCCGGGGCGGTCGCCGAGGCACCCGTGCCCGCGCCGGCCGCCGTCGGCGCGAAGTGAGCGGATGCGTGGTTCGCGCCTTCACCATGAGAGCCCTCCTTTCAACAGTGCGCGGTGTCGGTGCGCGAGCCGCCAGGGGCCTGTGGGTGCTTGGGTGGGTGGCCCTCACGGCGCGGGCGCAGGAGGGAGCACCGCTCGACTCGCGCCACCTCCAGGCCCAGCAGGTGGAGAAGGGACCGGTGCTGGACGGGGTGCTCGACGACGAGGTCTGGAAGCGCGCCGTCTTCACCAGTGACTTCCTCCAGAAGGAGCCGGAGCAGGGCCTGCCCGCCTCGCTGAAGACGGAGGTGGCCTTCGTCTACGACGCGGACGCCCTCTATGTGGGCGCGCGCATGTCCAGCATGAGCCTGGACGACATCGAGACGGTGATGACCCGGCGGGATGAGAGCGGCTCCGCCGAGCGCCTCATCATCTCCTTGGACACCTATCGGGACCGGCGCACCGCCTACAGCTTCGCCGTCACAGCCGCCGGCGTGCGCGTGGACTGGTACCACCCGGATGACCACGAGTACGTGAGGGACTTGTCCTTCAACCCCGTGTGGGAGGCGCGCACCACGCAGACCTCCGACGGCTGGGTCGCCGAGCTGCGCATCCCCTTCTCGCAACTGCGCTTCGATGCCGCCAACGAGCAGGTGTGGGGGCTGAACATCAACCGCGTCATCCCTCGCCGCAACGAGGAGGACTTCTGGGTGGTGGTGCCGCGCGACATCACCGGCTGGTCCTCCCGTTTCGGAGAGCTCTCCGGGCTGCGCGGCGTGGCACCCTCGCATCGCATCGAGCTGCTGCCCTACGTGGCGGGAGACCTGCGCGCCGACGCGGGGGAGAACCCGCGCGCCGGGACGCCGTTCGAGAACCGGCGCCCGTACTCGGCCCGCGTGGGCCTGGATGGGAAGGTGGGCCTCGGGCCCAATCTCAACCTGGACGTCACCGTGAACCCGGACTTCGGGCAGATCGACGCGGACCCGGCCCAGGTGAACCTGACGGACTTCGAGGCCATCTTCGACGAGCGACGGCCCTTCTTCACCGAGGGGCGGCAGCTCTTCAACAACAACAACACGAACAACGCGGGGCCCGCGTACTTCTACTCACGGCGCATCGGCGCGGCGCCCCGGCTCGGCGCGAGCGCGGCGTACGTCGAGCCGCTCAAGGCCAGCACCATCTGGGGCGCGGCGAAGCTCACCGGGCGGCTGTCCTCGGGGCTGTCGTTGGGCGTCCTCGGCGCCGTCACGGGAGATGGCTACGCGGACACCTACGATTACGACACCCGCGAGCAGGCGCGGGTGAAGCTGGACTCGCGCACGGGCTACAGCGTGCTGCGCGCGCAGCAGGAGTTGAGCAAGGGCTCGACGGTGGGTGCCACCCTCACCACCCTCCACCGCGACATCGGTGAAGGGGAGGGCCGCACGCGGGAGCTGACCCGCGAGGCGTACACGGGCGGCGCGGACTTCCGGCTGCGACTGCTCGGGGGCGAGTACATCGTCTCCGGCTTCGCGGGTGGCAGCCTGGTGCGAGGCGAGCCGGAGGCCCTCCTCCGCCTGCAGCGCTCCAGCGCCCGCTACTTCCAGCGTCCGGACCAGACCTATGTCCACCTGGATCCGGAGGCCCGCTCGATGTCCGGCTATGCGGTGGGTGCGAAGGTGCTTCGCCAGAGTGGCGAGCACTGGCTGTGGAACGGCAGCGTGGGTGTGGAGTCCCCTGGCTTCGAGCTGAACGATTTGGGCCGGCTCAGCACCACGGACGACCTGGACGTCAACCTGGGGCTGACGTACCGCGAGACGAACCCGGGCTCGCTGCTGCGAGCCTACAGCCTGAGCCTGCTGGGCTACGGCAACTGGAACCACGGCGGCGTGCGCACGGTGAATCAATTCGTGCTCTCCAGCGAGGTGACCTTCCTCAACTTCTGGGAGGCCAGCCTGTCGCTCACGTACCTGCCGCGAGCCTTCTCGGACGCGCTGACGCGCGGTGGGCCGCTGATGCAGACGCCCCAGGGCTGGGAGGCGAACCTCCTCTTGAACAACAACGTCTCCAGCACCCAGCTCTGGAGCCTGGACGCGCTGGGGTGGACGTACGAGGACGGCAGTCGTGGCGTCACGGTGACGGGCGCCGTCACGGTGCAGCCCCTGCGCAACCTGCGGCTGTCGCTAGAGCCCGTGGGCTCGCTCTACACGGAGGCCCGCCAATACATGGCCACGCTGGAGGACGGGCGGGAGGAGACGTATGGGCGGCGCTATGTCTTCGGCACCGTGCGGCGCCGCGAGCTGGCCTTGCGGCTGCGCGCCAACCTCTTCCTCACGCCGGACCTGAGCCTGGAGGCCTACGCGGAGCCCTTCGCGTCCAGTGGCGTCTACAGCGCGCCGGGCGAGCTGGCCCGGGCGAGGGGGCGCCTCCTGCGCGGCTATGGCGAGGATGGCACCACGCTCGTGCGAGGCGACGACGGCGGCTGGGACGTGACGGACGGCGCGCGTTCGTTCTACCTGGACAACCAGAACTTCAACGTGCGCTCGTTCCGCAGCAACGTGGTGCTGCGCTGGGAGTGGCACCCGGGCAGCACGCTCTTCGCGGTGTGGCAGCAGGACCGCTCCGCCAGCGCGCTGCTGGGAAATGCGCTGGCACCGCGGGCCCTTGGCGATGCGCTGCTCAGCTCGGGGGGCCACACCTTCGCGCTCAAGCTGACGTGGTGGTTCCCCGCGGGCTGAGCGCCTTCACGCCGTCCGGGGCCGGGCAGGGTCAGTCGTCGTCATCATCGTCGCCACCACCACCGCCGAAGATGCCTTCGGCCGCGGCGGGCGTCGGCGCGTCGAAGGTGCAGGTCAGCTCGTCGCCATTCGAATAGCGGTAGACGAAGCGCCCCGCGGCGCGCTCGTCGTCCACCACGTCGATTGTCACGGAGCCCCCCGCCGGAATCCCGGACACTTCGTGGAAGCCTGTCCCGTAACCCGACGAGGTGCTCACGGTGCCATCCCAGTCGAGCACCAGCGAGTTCTCCGCCAGTTCAAGTCCGCTCTCCGTGCTGATGAGCGCCACCGTCCGCGAGCTGCTGATCGATCCGCCGGTCAGGCCGATCTCCGCGCCAAAGCCCGTCAGGCCCGCCTGTCCGCGCGGGAGGTAGGTCAAGTACACCGTGTTGGCCGAGTAGTCGTCCGACACCCAGGAGTTCTCACCATCAATGGGCCAGTTCACGGACTCGCCCAGGTGATTGCCCCGACATTCCCCCGTGGCGTCCCTTCCACCGCATGCGGTGAGGAGCAGGGCGGTGGTCATCCATGACAGCGCGGCAAGACGACTCGGATAGTTCATGCCCGCCATTCTGGGGCATCCGAGTTCTGATTTCCTCAAGGGTCCAAACGGACAACCCTGCTGGGGGCACCTGACGCGTTGCATCTCCAGTTCCGTCGCGAGCCACCAGAACGCCACGCTTTGTCTCGAGACGGATGATCGGGATGTTCTCTCTCATTGAATCACCACGCCCACGTGGGGGGAGACGATCAGCCCCTTCAAGAGTGCCCGAGCAGCACCGGGAGGACCTGCTCCGCGGGCCCGAAGACCTCGTCGTCGAAGTCGGGATGGCGAGGTTCCATGGGTGTGAGGTTGACGAGGATCGTCCAGGCCCCCGCGTACTTCGCGCCCCTGACGAAGTTGGCCGCTGGCGCCACCGTCCCCGAGGTTCCAATGGCGAGGAAGAGGTCACAGTCGCGCAGTGCCTTCTTGGCCGTCCACTCGGCATCCACGGGGAGGGGTTCCCCGAAGAGGGTGACATCGGGACGAAGGGCATGACCGCACACGGAACACGCCGGGGCCTCATCAGGCTGTGACGCGTCAACGAAGGGACTCTGCGTGCACGTGGGCTGGGAACAGCAGGTGCGCAGCAACGAGCCGTGCAGCTCGACGACCTCCTGGCTTCCCGCGCGGGTGTGGAGCCCATCCACGTTCTGCGTCAGGAGGGTGAAGGTCTGGTCCTTCGATAACCGGCGCGCCCAGTCCGCGAGCGCGAGGTGCGCCGCGTTCGGCTGGGCGCTCGCCACGAGTCCGCGCAGCGAGCCGAAGAGCTTCCAGACGCGCGAAGGCTCTCTTGCGAACAGCTCCGCGTCGGGGACCTCTTCCATTCCGGGACGCGTCCACAGGCCACCAGGCCCCCGGTACGTGGGCAGTCCCGAGGCCACGGAGATGCCCGCGCCGGTGAGCACCACGATGTGGCGCCAGGAGCCCGCCAGGAGCCGCTCGCGAAGTCGCTGCAACGTGGTCTCATCGGTGCGCATGTCGATCCAGTCTACCGGCTGCTGGCGAAGAGGTGTTTCGCCATGAAGTCCACGAAGACCCGCAGCTTGGGGGACAGATAGCGGCTGGAGGGCCACAGCATCCGGAACGTGCCCTGGTGCTGGGTGTGCTGCTCAAGCACCGCCACGAGAGAGCCGTCCGCGAGCTGGCGGCGGATGGCGAAGTCCGGGAGGCAGGTGATGCCAAGTCCCTGCTCGGCCATGAAGATGAGTGGCTCGATGGTGTTCACGACCGCCGTCGTCGGCAGCTCCAGTTCCTTGCGCCCGCGCTTCAGCGGCCAGCGCTCCAACTTGCCGTTGGTCGCGAAGCGGTGGTGGAGGCACGCGTGGGACTGGAGGTCCTCGGGCTTTCGCGGCGTTCCCCTCCGCGCCAGATAGTCCGGCGAGCCGACGAGCGTGAGCCGGAAGCTGCCCAGCACGCGCGCCATCAGCCGGGAGTCGCTCACCTCGCCCGCGCGCACCACACCGTCGAAGCCCTCATCAATCACGTCCACGAGCCGATCCGAGAAGTCGAGGTCCAGCTCGATATCGGGATACGCACGCATGAAGGCGCTCAGCGTCGGCATCATCAACATGCCGACGATGGGCATGCTGACCCGCAGCCTGCCTCGCGGCGCGCCCTGGGTCTGCGCCAGCTCCAGCTCCGCGGCCTCGATTTCACAGAAGATGCGGCGGCAGCGCTCCAGGAAGAGCGAGCCCTCCGGCGTCAGGGTGATGGTGCGGGTGGAGCGATGGAAGAGGCGCACGCCCAGCCGCTCCTCCAGTCGGGCGACGGCCTTTCCAATCGCCGAAGACGACACCCCCAGCTGCCGTCCCGCCTGCGTGAAGCTGCGCGCGTCAGCGGCCTGCACGAAGGCGTTGAGCGACCCCAGACTGTCCATGCACCATACCTCGATTGCGGACAATTTTGTCCGATGTGCTCGGAACTGTAGCGCGATGGTCGCGCGTAGATCCCGAATCTATTGTCTCCGTCATCGACGTTGACGGGCGTCGCCGCGCCCCGAGGGCGTGGGCAGCCCCGTCCTTCCACTTCACTGACTGGCGGCATCCATGACTTCGACGACTCCGACCGGCGCTCAGGTGGCGCCCGCCCTCCGTTCCGATGACGAAACACCCGAGAAGTCCGAGCGGTTGCCCATCGCCGGGCTGCTCGCCCTGGCCATGGCGGCCTTCATCACCGTGCTCACGGAGGCGCTGCCCGCGGGCCTGTTGCCGAGGATGAGCGCGGACCTGGCGGTGTCGGAGGCGCTGGTTGGCCAGCTCGTCACGCTCTACGCCCTGGGCACTTTGCTGACGGCGATTCCGCTGACGACCGCGACGCAGGGCTTGCGACGGCGACCCGTGTTGCTCTTCGCCATCCTGGGCTTCGCCGTCGTCAACACCGTGACGGCGGTGTCGACGAACTTCGTGCTGACGCTCGGCGCCCGGTTCTTCGCCGGCATGTTCGCGGGACTGCTGTGGGCCCTCGTCGCGGGCTACGCGGCTCGGATGGTGCCGGAGCACCAGCAGGGCAGGGCGATGGCGGTCGCCATGGTGGGGATTCCGCTGGCGCTCTCGCTCGGAATCCCGGCGGGGACCTTCCTGGGCGCCGCTGTCGGCTGGCGCGTCACCTTCGGCATCATGAGCGTCCTGTCCCTCCTTCTGGCGGGCTGGGCCTTCGCCCGGCTCCCGGACTTCCCAGGCCAGCGCGGGGAGCGTCACATGTCGATCCAGAAGGTCTTCATGCTTCCGGGCATCCGGTCCGTGTTGTTCACCACGCTCGCCTTCGTGCTCGCGCACAACGTCCTCTATACCTATATCGCCCCGTTCCTCGCTCCGGCGGGCCTGGCGAAGGACATCGACGTCGTCTTGCTTGTCTTTGGTGTGTTCGCGCTCGTCGCCATCTGGGTCATCGGTGTGTTGATTGACCGGTGGCTGCGCGAGTTGGTGCTCGCCAGCACGGCGCTGCTCCTGGGGGTGTCCTTCGCGCTCGGCCTCTGGGGGAGCACTCCCGCCGTGGTCTACGTGGGGGTGGCGATCTGGGGGCTGGCCTATGGAGGGGTCGCCACGCTCTTCCAGACCGCCTCCGCGAAGGCGGCGGGCGAGGCCGCGGACGTGGCCCAGTCGATGATCGTCACCGCCTGGAACATCGCCATCGCGGGCGGTGGCATCGCCGGAGGCGTGCTCCTCGAGACGCTGGGCGCCACCGCGTTCCCCTGGCTGCTGGTCATCCTGCTGGTGCCGACGCTGCTCGTCGTCTGGTCGGCGAAGCGCCACGGCTTTCCTCCCGCACCACGGCGCTGAGCCGCGACAGCCCGAGCGGCTATGCTCCATGCCCGTGCGAGCCCGTTCCCGGGCGCGCGCTGTTCGGCCGAGGGTGGACCATGCAGCAGCGGAGTGCCGTGTCGTGGCTGGGCCTGGTGGGTGTCGCGCTCCTGGGGCTTCCAGGACGCGCGGTGGCGCAACACCCCCTCTATACGCTTCCCTGGGAGAACAAGTCCCAGGTGCTGGAGTACCGCTCATGTGGCTGCGCGGATTCGTGCTGGGTCGCGGAGCTGCGCGCGAAGAAGGGACGCAAGCTGCTCGCGAAGCTCCGCTGTGACTGCGAGAAGCTCTGGGTCATCCCGAGCCCGGACGCGAAGGAGACCGAGTACCGCGCGACTTGCGAGGGCTTCGACACGGAGCAGAAGCTCGACCTCATCGCGGAGGAGCTGCGGCGGGTGGTGAAGGCTCGCAAGCCCGCGCCCTGACCTCACGTCACCGGCAGGGCCTCCAGGCTCATGGGCGCATGTCCCGCGAGCCGCTCCACGTCGGTCGTCACCTCCGCCAGCTCCCCCGCGGCGATGGCTGTGTACGTGCTCACCCACGCGTCCACCTGCCACGGCTCGGCGCCGTAGCGGGCGCGCGAGCGATAGGCCTCGTCGATGCTCTCCGCGTAGTAGCGGATGGGGCGCCCCAGCTTGCGACTGAGCACGGCGGCGACCTCTTCGAGCGTCAGTGATTGGGGGCCGGTCAGCGAGTACGTGCGGCCCCGGTGCTCGCGAGCGTTCATCAGCACGGCGGTGGCGACGTCGGCGATGTCATCCTGGGCCACCGCGGCGACACGTCCATTGCCAGCGGGACCTCGAATCACCCCGTCCGCTCCCGCCAGCATGGGAAGGAAGTCCAGGTAGAGGTTGTCGCGCAACATCACCGAGGAGAAGCGCTGTTCACGCAGGCGCTGCTCGGTGGCCCAGTGGTCCCTGGCGAACGTGAAGGTCGCGTTCGGAGCCGCGCCGTAGAACGACGTGTAGACGAGCGTCTCCACGCCCACCGCCGCCGCCGTCTCGATGAACGCGAAGTGCTCTTCCAGCCGCGTCGGAGCCTCCTTCGCGGACACGAAGAGCACCGTCCGCGTGCCCTCCAGCGCGCGGGCGAGTGCGTCCCGGTCCTGGTACGTCGCGACACGGACCTCGGCCCCAGGGAGGGAAGGGGCCCGTTTCGCGTCGCGGACGATGAGCCGCTGGGCGACTCCCTGGTCCGCGAGCCGTCGGGCGATACGTCCCCCGAGTCGGCCCGTGCAGCCGGTGACGGCAATCGGTGTGTCCGCCATGACGTCTCCTTCCGTGGGATGTGACGCGCGGGCCTCAGCCAGGCCGCGTCATCCGGATGATGGGCTTGAGCGTGTCACCCTTCTCCGAGTCCATGGCCGCCTGGTTGATCTGCTCCAGCGGATAGAACTTCACCAGCTTGTCGAACGGGAACTTCCCCTGGGCGTACAGGTCGATGAGCTGGGGGATGAAGACATCCGGCACGCTGTCGCCCTCCACGATTCCGCGCACGCTCCTGCCGGGAATCATGAAGTCATTCACGTCGAAGCTCGCCTCGGTGCCGACGGGCGGCGCGCCGACGACGCCGCACGTCCCCAGGATGTCGAGCGAGTCGATGGCCTGCCGCAGCACCTTCGGGTGCCCCGTGGACTCCAGGGTGAAGTCCACGCCCTTGCCTCCGGTGACGCGCTTGACGAACTCCACCGCGTCCTCGTTCTGTCCATTCACCGCGTGCGTGGCCCCCAGCTCCAGCGCCAGTTGCAGGCGGTTGGGCCTGGTGTCCACGGCGATGATGGTGGTGGCCCCCACCAGCCGCGCGGCCATGACGGCGCTCAGCCCCACCGCACCGGAGCCGAAGGCCGCGAACGTGCGCCCGGCCGTCATGCGCAGGGAGTTGATCACCGCGCCCGCACCCGTGGAGATGCCGCACCCCAGGGGCCCGAGCAGCTCCAGCGGGACGTCCTTGCGCACCTTCACGATGTTGCGCTCGGTCGCGATGGCGAGGGTGCTGAAAGAGGACTGGCCGAAGAAGTGGTCATGGAGGGGCTTGCCCTCCTTCTGAATCGAGGTGGACCCGTCCATCCGCCCACCCCCCATGTTCCGGGCGAAGAACTCCCGGCAGTACGCCGGACGCCCCGACTGGCACAGGTCGCACTTCCCACAGAAGGTGAAGGCCATGACGACGTGGTCGCCCGGCACGACCTTGGTCACCCGGCTGCCCACGCGCTCGACGACGCCCGCGCCCTCATGTCCGAGGACGATGGGCAACGGCAGGGGGTAGTGCTGGTCACGGACAACCATGTCCGTGTGACACATGCCCGTGGCGACCATCCGGACGAGCACTTCGTCCGCCTCGGGGGCCTCGATGGTGACGTCCTCGAGCTGGAAGGGGCCGCCCTTCTTCCACACGACGGCCGCCCTGGCCTGGGCTTGCTCACTCATTGGCTCTCTCCCCTCGATGCCGGTCCTGGCTAGGGTACGGATGCCCCGGCAGGGAGAGGAGTCTTGCCCGCCGCTTTCGGCGGGGAAGCAGGGAGGCTCGGCCCACGCCCGTTGGCTGGCGAGACCGGGCCTCCCTCGCTTCGAGCGGTGACTACCCGCCGCGCACGCTGATGCGATACGCGGTGCTGCTGGTGCACTTGCCGACCTGCTGGACCACCGTGAGGATGTCCGTGGCCACCAGGTCGCGGCTCAGCAGGATGACGTTGCCGCTGCCATCGCCGATCTCCTTGTTGCTGGCGTCATAGACTCGGATGCGCGCGCCGGGGATGGCCTGCGACACGATGACGAAGTGGGTGCCCGCGAGCGGCTGGAGGATGCGCGGCGCCTGCAGCTCCTTGCAGCTTCCCGCCGGAGGCGTCTGGTTCGGCGGTCCCGCCTGACACAGCTTCTGCTGCGCGACCAGGACCTCGCCGGAGTTCAGGGCCCGGCCCAGGGGCGTGGCGAAGTCGTAGTTCGGGAACCAGGAGATGGGCGTGGAGAAGCCGCCCGCGGAGCCCACACCCTGCACGTCGATGCTCGTGCGGGCGCCGTTCGTCAGCGAGCCCAGGCTCACCAGCTGCTGTCCCGCGAAGGTCTGCGGCGGGTCGAACGAGGGCGCGGGGATGCTCGCGGGCGCCTTCACGGCCTTCTGGGGCGCGGACTCCGGGCTCTTGTCGCCGCACAGGCTGATGGCCGCCTTGTACTCGTCGCCCACGACGAAGGGCGTCTTGCCCGGACGGATGGCCGTCCAGTCCGTGCTGGTCGACGACGACACCGCCGAGCCGCCGTTCACCGTGACGGTGAGCTTCGCGCCCGGGACGTGGCGCACGGAGATGACCTCCGCGCACTCGTAGATGAGCGCCGGGTCGATGACGGGTGCGGGCAGTCCCGCGGGGTAGTCGACCTTGTGGTCGCGGACCTTGATCTCCGGTGAAGGGCCGGAGACCGCCGCGCCGCTCTCCTGCCGAGCGGTGACCTTGTCGCCCGCGACCAGCGCCGGCACGTTGAACACCTCGTGGTCGGGGTTCCTGGCGATGAGCGAGCCCACGTCGGTGCCGTTGATGGTCAGCGTCACCTTCGCGTCGAGCACCGCGCCGCGCACCGCGACCTGCGTCGCGCAGCCATACAACGGGTCGATGACCACGGGCGGCGAGAGGTAGCCCGTGTCATCCGGGATGTTGCCGGGCACCGTGGTCCCCGTCGGCTTCGGCGCCTTGCAGGCCTTGCGCAGCGCATCCACGTGCGCGTTGAACTGCGAGCGGTTCGCGCCGTAAGGCGGCATCGTCCCGGGCAGCGGAGCGCTCACGGCCGTCTCGAGGACGACACCGCAGTAGCCGGGCAGCTCCTTGGAGAGCGCGGGGAAGCGGCGACCGGAGCCGCCCGCGCGGTGGCAGGTGTCGCAGCGGCCCTCGGAGGACACCGCCTCCAGCAGATACGAGGGGCCCGGGTTCTGCGGCCAGTTCGGATGGACGATGGGCTCGTACCAGCCCGTCCCGAACAGGTCCAAGCCGATGAAGGGCGGCTTCTCGGGGTGGACGACGAAGGGATTCTCGCCCGCGTGGCAATCCGAGCAGGTGCCCTGGCCGTTGGCTTCGAGGGCATAGCCTCCGACGAAGTCCTTGATGTCCACCTGCACGTCTCGGATGAAGGTCTTGCTCGCGGGGTTGTCCCAGAAGCACGCCTTGTTGCTGAGCGTGCCGAGGCAGATGATGCCGAGCAGATCGATGGACTTGTCGTCACGCAGGTAGCGGGGCAGCGCGAGGCAGACGCCCGGCGGCTTGTCGCTGGTGTAGTGCATCAGCTCCGCCTTCTCGGAGGTGCTGATGAACTCGTCTTCGATGACGCCTCGGTTGACCCAGCCCGCGGAGAACATGGGCGGAGGAATGGGGACTCCCGCGGCGGCACACTCGCGGATGTAGGCGGCTCCGCTGTTCTCCGTGATGGAGAAGGTGGTGATGCCCTGGGCCTCCAGCTTCCGTGCGATGTCGGAGCCCACGCCCTTCGTCTCGTGCTGCTCGTCTCGCCCCACCTTCGAGGTGCTCAGGCGTTTGAGGTAGTGCGTGCGCAGGGCCCCGTTGAGGGCGCGGATGCGAGTGAAGTCCTCGGAGTGCAGGGTGTCGTTCAGCCAGTCGATGTACAGCGCGTTGGCGAGGACCTGGTCCTCCACCTGACTGGTGATGACCTTGCGCGGGCCGTCGAGGTCGAGGCCACCTTTCTCCAGGGCCTGACGCCGCAAGGTCTCCAGGAATTCTTGCTGGGTGCGCCGCACCAGTCCGAGGTCGGCGGTGAGGACCTTTCCACCCTCGCCGATGAAGGCACCGTGGCCGTAGGTGACGACGCGCTCCTCGGTAGAGGGCTCCGGGCTCACGGGAGGCTCAGCGCTCTGGCAGCCGAAGAGGCTCACCGCCATGGCGACGGAGAGGACAAGGGTCAACCGCGGATTTCTACGCATGGGTCGTCCAGGGGAAGGAGGTGCGACAACGACAGACGGCACTCCCGAGCGGCGGAGCTGGCTGCGAATTCCGAGGCCTGCCCTGGCTGAACGGCACTGCCCCCTTTTCTTCCCTCACCGCGTTTCGTCGCGGCGACCTGGTCGCTGGTCAGCCCACCGTCCAGTCGTGCGGGAAGCCCGGAGCCCTGGTGGGGACTTGTGACCCTGCTCCCTGGCGCACAGCGTGTCCTCCAGAGGAGGTGTGCCCATGGCTCAGCGTGGCTCGCGGCGGATTCGTTATGCGGTGGTGGGAGCGGGGAATCTGGCGCAGGTGGCCATCCTCCCGGCGTTCCAGAACGCGGGAGAGAATTCCGAGCTGGTGGCCATCTTCTCGTCGGACCGAACGAAGCGTGAGGCACTGCGCAAGCAGTACGGTGTTGAACACTGCGCGGGCTACGAGGACTTCGAGCAGGTCTGCCGGGATGCGGAGGTCGACGCCGTCTACATCGTGTTGCCCAACACGCTGCACCGCGAGTTCACCGAGCGCTCCGCTCGGGCGGGGTTGCATGTGTTGTGCGAGAAGCCGATGGCGACGACGGTGGAGGACTGCGAGGCGATGATTCGCGTCGCGGACGAGCATGACGTCCGGTTGATGGTCGCCTACCGGCTCCACTTCGAGGAGGCGAACCTGCGAGCCATCGAGCTGTTGCGCTCGGGCAAGCTGGGCGAGCCTCGGATGTTCTCCGCGGTGATGACGCAGCAGGTGCGCTCGGGAGACACGCGCACGCGCGCCGACGTGGGGGGCGGGGCCTTGCTCGACGAGGGGCCGTATCCCATCAACGCCGCGCGCTACCTCTTCGGGGCCGAACCCACGGAGGTGGTGTGCTTCACGCAGGAGGACCCTGACGCGCGCTTCAAGGGCGTTGACGGCACGGCGTTCGCGTTGCTGCGCTTCTCCGAGGGGCGGATGGGCCAGTTCGGCATCAGCCACGCCGCGTCCGCGGTCTCCAGCTACCGGGTCATCTGCTCGAAGGGCGACCTGCGCGCGGACCCGGGGTTCGGGTACGACTCCGAGCGCAAGCACTTCATCACCGTCGATGGGAAGACGGAGGAGCGGACCTTCGCGAAGCAGGACCAGTTCGCGCCGGAGTTGCTCTACTTCTCACGGTGCATCCTGGAGAACCGCGAGCCCGAGCCGTCGGGCTGGGAGGGGCTGGCGGACCTCCGGGTGATTGTCGCGCTCCAGGAGTCCGCGCGCACGGGGCAGGCCGTGAAGCTGGAGCCCTTCGAGCGGCGCCAGCGGCCGTCCATCGACCAGCTCAGCGTCCGCCCGGCCATCGAGCCGCCGGAGCCGGTGAACGCGCCGTCGCCCACGGTGGAGTGAGCTGAAGCGTGTGGCTCACCCCGCCGCGAGTCGGCGGGGCGCGAGTCCCTCCAGGGCTGTCGCCAGGCGATGCGCGGCCTCGCTGGCTTCTCGTCGCCAGGCGATGCGCCAGGAGCGCTGGAGTGGCCCTGACGCGAGCCGCTTCGCGACCAGGTCTCCCTTGCCGAGGTGCGGCCCTGCGATCCACTCCGAGATGACGGCGACGCCCAGGCCGGCGCGCGTGAGGTCGAACATCGCCTCCGTCAGCGGGAGTCGCTCGTAGCGCAGGCGGGGCCGCTCCCGGCCGAAGACCTGGGTGATGAACCAGTGGGCCTCCGCGGGCGGCGTCTGGGAGGTGAGCAGGGTGTGCTCGCGCAGGTCATCGCGCGTGAGCGTCTTGCGTCCCGCGAGCGGATGGGATGAGGACACGACGAAGACGATCTCATCGGAGAAGAGCTTGCGAGCCCCGAGCGTGGCGCGCGGGATGGTCGCCTGGGTGAGGAGGGCGACGTCGATGTCTCCCGCTTCGAGGGCCGGGATGGGGTTGCGCGTGTGCTCCACGGCGAGGACGACCTCGAGCCCCGGCATGCTCCTGCGCAGGTCGACGAGCAGGGAGGGGAGCCAGTGGTACGCGGTGTAGCACTCGCACACGAGTCGCAGGCGGACGGGTGGGGTGGCGGGAGTGAGGACAGAGCGCTCCAGGTCGCCCAGTTCGAGGAGCAATCGCGTGGCGCCGGTGACGAGCTGCCTGCCCGCGTCGGTGGGGACGAGTCCGCGGTGTGTGCGGTCGAAGAGGCGGGTGCCGAGCTTGTCTTCCGCGAGCAGCAGGGCGCGGCTGACCGCTGGCTGGGTGAGGTGGAGCAGGGTGGCGGCCTGTGCTGTCGTTCCCGCCGAGGCCAGGGCGACGACGACTCGCAGGTCCTTGATGTCGAGGCGGGTGTTGGGCGGGCCGGCAATGTCGCTCATGCATCGAGCCTATGCGAACGATGCGTTGGACGCATAGGGGGGCGAGGACCAGAGTCATCGGCGTTCCCAGAGGGGAACGTGCTCGATGTCCTGGAGGAATGACCATGCAGCTCTACTTCTCACCGCTGTCCTGCTCGCTGGCGACCCGCATCTCCCTCTACGAAGCCGGTGCGGAGGCCTCGTTCGTGGAGGTGGACCCCAAGACGAAGCGCACTCAGGACGGTCAGGACTACCGGGAGATCAACCCGCTGGGCTCCGTGCCGACCATCCGGACGGATGAGGGCGACATCCTCACGGAGAGCGCCGCCATCCTCCAGCACGTCGCGGGCCGCTGGCCGGAGGCGAAGCTCGCTCCAACGGAGCGCAAGGCCCTTGCGCGGCTCCAGCAATGGCTGTGCTTCATCGGCACGGAGCTGCACAAGGCGGTCTTCACGCCGCTGCTGGACGCCACGGCTCCGGAAGGAGCGAAGTCCTATGCGCTGGGGAAGGCGACCTCGCGGATGGACTTGCTGGAGAAGCACCTGCGTGGTCGGGAGTTCCTGCTGGAAGAGTTCAGCGTCGCCGACGCCTACCTGGTCGCCGTGCTGGGCTGGTGCGTGGCGACCCCCGTGGACCTGAACAAGTGGCCGTCGCTGGTGGCCTACGTCTCGCGCCTCCGGGAGCGGCCGAGCATCGCGCAGGCGTTCCGGGAGGAGCGGACGCTCTACGCGGAGTACCAGGCGCGATACCCGAAGAAGGCGTGAGAAGACGTGCCACCCACGGAGGAGCGCGGAGACTCCGAGGCTCCGTGCTCCCTTCGATGGCTACTCATGGTCCAGGCGAAAGGTCGATTCGATCCACGCCTCGATCTCCTGGTGACTGGCGGAAGGCCCCGGTGTGAGAGGGCGACCCAGGTGCTGTTCTCGCGTGTGGGCGATGGCCTTGGAGTGGTCCTGGGCGCTCGTCAGGTGGCCCGCGTCGAAAGTCAGCTCGTGGACCTCGCGGAACTTCCAGGCGGGCGCGAAGCCCATGTGGACCGCCAGCTCACGGATGAAGCCGGTGCCGATGAGCAGGTTCCCCGTGAAGGTGACTCGCGCATGGCGTGGCTCGTACACGGCGCACTCGTCATATGCCGGGTCATACCGGGGCGCGTTGCCGAACAAGGGAGCGCCTTTCCCGTCCCGGACGGACGGCTGGTCGTCCGGGTGCACTCCGATATGAAGCCTCTCGAGGAACAGCCGTTCCTCGGAGACGCGGTAGATGCAGAAGAAGCCGCGCCAGCATGCGGTCGACATTCCGACGGGCTTGAGTCCGTGCTGGTTGGGCACGAAGAGCTCGGTGCCCTTCACTCCGGCGAGGTTGAAGGTCTGGTCGCGATAGAGGACCGTGTCGCTGATCTGGGCGGTCAAGGGCTGTTCTCCGGAGACGACGCCAGGGGAGGCTGGCGCGTCGGCCCCTGACTCCCCCAGCTTAGAACCTATTTCGGTAGGAGCGCGTGGAACCAGGTGATGATGCCGAGCGCGAAGTGCAGCATTCCCAGGTAGGTGTCCTCGCGCTTCTCCCACCGCACCAGCAGCCGACGGAAGCGGTTCAGCCAGGAGTGCCCGCGCTCCACCATCCACCGTCGTGCTTTCTTCCGAGAATTGCTTGTCCTGGTGCGCACGCCGCGCCCGCGTCGAGGCAGGTGCAGCGTGAAGTGGAACTCTTCCGCCAGCTGGCGCACCACGTCGTAGTCATAGCCTCTGTCCACCCAGAGGTGCTGACGTGCGGATTCAGTGGGCGTGGGCCTGGCGACTGGGATGGATTCGAGCGTGGTGCGCGCCAGCTTGAAATCGTTCGTGTTGGCGCCACCGACCGCGAGGCCGAGGGGGGCGCCCCGCGAGTCCGTCAGCAGGCTCTTCTTGGTTCCTGTTTTCGCTCTGTCGGTGGGGTTGGGGCCGGTTTTTTCCCCCACCCAGCGGTGCCTTCCCCATCGCCCCATCCAATGCCAACCAACTCCAGTTGATGCGCGCCAGGCCGTCGTAGGCCAGCAGCCCCTGCCGCCAGAATTCTCGAAAGACACCGGCGGCCAGCCATTCGCGGAAGCGCCGGTAGGCGGAAGAGGGGTGGCATAGGCCGGTGGCCTGAAGGGCGCCCCACTGCATGCCTGTACGCAGCACCAGGAGGATGGCGTCCATGGCCAGCCTGTCGGGCACTCGCGGGTTGTGGCATCCCAGCGGATGAGTAGGCCGGCGGGGAAGCAACGGCTCCAGCTTCGCCCACAGCTCGTCCGGCATCCTCCAACCATCGTCCTTCTTCACCAGCCCCATACGTCTGCCCTCCTGCCGTCAGAACGCAGCAGGCTGGCCGACTTCTTCCCTACCGAAATAGGCTCTTAGCGCTCCTGACCTCCAGCAGTCGTCACCCGCTCATGCAGTCGAGCAGCACCTGCGTGCGGTAGGGCTTGTCCCGTTGAGGCGGCTCCGGCATCAGGACCGTGCGAGCACATGGCACCACGAAGCGGTGGTGCAGCAGGGCCGATGCTGTCTCCGTGGCCCGCTCGTAGTTGGACCACTCCAACGTCATGACACAAGTCCGTGTCCTGCAATCGACGCCCAGCACGGAGAACGGTCGGCGTGTGCGCAGCGTGTCCAGGTCGGCGCGGAGCCCCGTCGCGGTGGGCACGGCCCAGCCGGGTTGGATGGGCTGCATGCCGTGGCGCTGGAGCTCGCCCTCGTATTCGGCGAGCACCCGCCGCTGCTCCTCGGCGGGGTCCACCGGGGCCGGCGGAGAAGGTCGCACGGTGACTTCCTGCTGGAGCGCGGGCGGTGCCGCGTCGGGGTGGCTCACGCCGGAAGTGGAGCGGAGGGTGAGCGTGGCTCCCGCCGCGCCGACGGCACATGCCGCCAGCGCGAGGAGCACGCGTCCGGAAAGGAAGGGGACGGTGCGAGTCTTCATGGCCGGGCCCTCAACTCACGGCGTGTAGAGGGTGTAGCCCACCGACGAGGTGAACCCGACGTCGCCACGGCCCGGGAGCTGGATGAGGACGTAGGGATAGTCCCACGGCGCCGTCCGCCAGAAGTACAGCGCGTCCACGCCCGAGCCGCTCGTCATGGTCACGTTGTAATAGCCCGTTGCCGCGCTGCGCACGGCGTTGCCGCAGCGGCCTCCCGTGGCCCATTTCCAGGAAGTGCAGGCCATCGCATAGACGTCGTGGCCGCTGTGGCCGTCGAACCCCTGGACGTTGACCTGGTAGATGTTGTTCATCGCGAACGTCGTGTCCGTCACCACGGGGCAGCGCAGGTCGATCCACTGCCAGTTGATGCCTTCCGACCGGTTGCGCACGCCGTGCGACGTCCCGTCGAAGTCCGCCTCGGGCCGGTCCTCGGTGCTCTGGAAGCAGGCGAAGGTGGAGGTCATTCGCTCGGCGGCGACGGCCGAAGCAAAGGGGGCCAGCAGGAGCGCGGGCAGCAGCGCGGAGAACAGCGCGCGAAGCGAGGTCTTCTTCATGTTCAGCGGGTCCTTTTTCACAAGAAGCACCGTCTTGGTGCCCAGGACCGCATGTGCAACGCGAATGCCGTTCATTCCGCCCAGGTCGCTCAAAGGCAAGCAGCTGAAAGCACTGTGTCCCGCATCCCGTCGGCGCCTGACACAGGTGTGCCAGGTGTGCCAGTCGCTGTGTCGCCAGGGCTGGCGAACGGAAGGGGGGCCGCGCGCCCGGCTGCTCCACGTCACATCCCGACGAAGGGGACTCCTGCCTCGTGGAGACCAGACCTCGGGAGGGCCGACATGAGCGCCATTCAAATCATCCTCATTGGAATGCTGGGCAGCGCGCTGCAGGAGCTGCTGCACTGGTACGGACTGCGGGAGCACCTGGGCACGGGGCGCTACAAGGCGCTCATGCGGTCCGCTCCCTACTGGGTCATCACCGCGCTGATGATCATCGGCTCCGGCGTGGCGGTGTGGGCGTGGTTCGGGGGGGACGGCGAGATTCCCATGCGGCAGTACCTGGTCCTGGGCGCCGCGCTGCCCCTCATCTTCAAGAAGGCCGTGGAGGTCGTCGCCGGAGCCAAGCCCGTCGTGGCGATGGGCAATCCTGGCGCATCGGCGAACAGCGGCAAGCTCGCGGACTACTTCAAGGGCGCCGGAGGCCCTCGTCAGCAAGGGCTGGCGTGAGTCGGGCCCCTACATGAAGTCGCAATGACAGCCTCGGCGAGGTGTGCGTGGGAAACTTCTCGTGAGGCTGCCTGCGATGGTTTCCCGGAGAGGACTTCTCCATGGGAGACCCAGACAGGCTTTGACACCGCGTGGGTCGAAGATTAGGGAAGGCGCTCACGCGCATCTGGGGGGCCGGGACGCGCGGGAGAATGCCCATGACTTCGCGTCGCATGTCCCTGCGCACCGCCCGCATCGCATCCCTGTCCCTCGGCTTGGTCCTGACCTGTGTCCTGGGCGCGTGTACCTCCGACGAGAAACCGCCGCCCGGGCCTTCGTCACGCGCGCCCGGGGTGGCGCTGCTCCAGATAGAGAACGCGCAGGCGGCGTCCGGTGTGCCCGTTCGCTTCCGCTGCACGGCGGAGGACCCGGACGGAGACCGGCTCGTCTATGTCTTCGATTGGGGTTCGGGTGGAACGCTGCCCCAGTCTCCCCAGGTCGACAGCGGGACGACATCCGGCGTGGACGTGCCCATCTCCCGGGAGGGCACCTATCAGGCGCGGTGCCGCGCGGTGGACTCGGCCGGCACCGTGGGCGCGTGGTCGCCGCAGCTCACCTTCATCGTCGGTGACCCTCGGCCCGATGGTACCTGGGGGCTCCAGGTCGAGGTCGTGGGACAGGGGCGGGTGACGAGCACGCCCTCGGGCGTGGACTGCCCTGGCGCCTGTACCGTCCGGCAGCCCTCCGGGACGCGGCTCACGCTGGCGGCCGTTCCCGCGCCGGGCTGGCAACTGCTGGGGACCTCCGCGTGCCAGGGCGCCGTCAGTCACTGTGAGCTGCTGCTCGAGGCCGACAAGGTCGTCACGGTGCGCTTCGCGCCGGCGCTCGACTCGGCGTTGTCCTGGCAGCGCACGGGGGCTCGCTTGCCGACCTCGCCGGCGTGGAGCCCGGATGGCACGTTGCTCGCCGCCCTCGATGGCAGCGTGTCGCCAATCGGCCTGCTGCGCATCTGGGGCGCGGAGACGGGAGGCGTGGCGCGGGTGGTGGCACCACCGCCCCCGGGTCGATTCAGCACGCTGGCCTGGAAGCCCGGGGCCGGAGGGGTGCTGGCCGCTGGGTTGTCGACAGGCGGTGTGGTGTTGCTGGATTCAACGACGGGAGAGACGCTTCGCCAGTGGCCCGTGCAGGCCGGCGTCGTCCGCGCCCTCGCGTGGAGCCCGGATGGCGCGCGGCTGGCCACCGCGACGGACACCAGCAACGAAGTCCACTTCTGGAATGCCGCCACGGGGGCGAAGGAGGGCGCGCCGGTGGTGGCGGTGGACAGGGTGCGCGGCATGGCGTGGCGCCCGAATGGCTCACTGCTGGCGCTACAGACAGGGCAAGGCGGCGGCCTCTTGCAGCGTGTGGAATTCCACTCCGTGGAGACGCAGGCGCTGGAAGAGCTCTTGCTGGATGCGGCGGGCTTCGCCTGGAGCCCGGATGGGACGCGCTTCGCGGTGGGGCTCGAGGACGAGGTGAAGGTGTACTCCACCGCCGGTTTCCGCGTGGAGGCCACGTACCCCGGGAGCTGGGCGGTGGTGACGCAGGTGGACTGGAGCCCGGATGGTCGCTGGCTCGGAGTGGGCGGAGCTTCGCGCAAGCTCTTCGTGCTCGACGCGGCCTCCGGCGCTGTCGTGGTGGATGTCAGCCAGCCCGCCGTACCGGGGACCACCCGAGGGTACGACGCGCTGCGATTCCATCCGACGAAGCCCCAGTTCGTCGTCGTGGATGACCTGCCGATGACCCTCGACATCTTCACGGTGGCAGCCGATGCGGCGACCTACGTTCGACGCGAGCTGCTGGCTCACGACTACTCCGTCGAGGCGACGGCCTGGAGCCCGACGGGTGACGTGCTGGCCTCCAGCGGATACGAGGGCAACGTGCGCCTCTGGGGTCGCGATGGCGAACCTCGGAGGCTGATTTCAGGACATGGTGGGCAGCGTGTTCGCGCGCTGGGGTGGACCGCCGATGGAGCTCGGCTGGCCACTGGCGGAGACGATGGGGTCCTCAACATCTGGCGCGCGGACGACGGGACGCTCGCGCAGCTCCCCATCCGTCGGGAGCCGACCTCCTCCCTTCAGCTCTACCGCGTCGCGCCGAGCCCGGATGGGAGATGGGTGGCGAGCGTCATGGGCTCCACCGCCATCGTCTCCGAGCTCGGCGTCATCCGAATTCATCAGGTGCCCGGTGGCACGGAGCTGTTCCGCTTCCCGGGGAGCTCCAGGCGGGTGCTGTCGCTCGCGTGGACTCCGGAGGGAAAGCTCCTGGTCGCCTACTTCGACATGAGCTGGGACGTGTGGGATCCGCTGACGCGGGCCATCACGCCGGTGGCGTCCGTGGCGGGTACGACGTCGCTGGCCGCCGCCTCGAGCCCGGATGGAACGAAGCTCGCCTTCGGCGGGCGTCCGGGCCTGTCCTTGTGGGACGTCTCCACGGGGAAGCTGCTCGCTCAGACGCCGTTCGCGTTCTCTCCGCAGGGGCTCTCTTGGAGCGAGGATGGGCGCCGCGTCGCGGGCGGAGGGCTGGGAGGCCAGGTCTTCGTGTGGGACACGAGCCTGCCCTCGCTGCCGGCCACCGTCATCGGCTTCCATGACGAGAACGTCTCCACCGTGTCCTGGCGGCGCGATGGGAACGTCGTGGCCACCGGTGGAGGGGATGCCGCGCTGCGCGTCTGGCACTTCACGCCGTGAGGGCCAGGGCTCCGCTCCGGCTCAGGTGGGCTCGGAGCGGATGAGCGGCGTGAAGCGCGCCGTGCCTTCGTGCGTGTCCACGCGGATGACCTCGCGCGGGTCGAAGGACTCCGCCATTGACTCCGACGGCGTGCAGAGCATGACCTGCGACAGGCGCGCGGCGGCCTGTGCGCCTCGGGCATTCTCCCAGATGGCGTTGGGAGGCGGGTCCCGCTCGGGCGCCACGCGGAAGCGCAGCGTCGGCTCGTCCGGCGTCACTCCGTCGTCGAACTGGATGCCACGCAGGAAGCGCCGCATCCACCAGAGCCAGCGCTCCAGCACGTTGCCCACGTACCATCCCTCCAGATCGGCCTGGCCGCCGCCCCTGGGGGGCTCGGTGGGGGGCTCGTGGGGCGCGAGCTCGGACAGCGAGGCCTCCGAGCGGGGCGCGTCGAGGCCGGGGTCGATGAGGAGGGCCGACAGGCCGACGTTGAGGTCCACGGACTCCCACGTCACCCGCCACGTGCCGTCCGCCTGCCGCCGCAGCTCCACGCCGTAGTGGTCGTCGAAGAAGCTCAGCTCCACCTTCACGGCCTGCGTCGCGGGGGTCTCCGCGAGCGCCCCGGAGGCGCTCAGGTGTTGTTGCAGTCGTCCTTCCGAGAGCGCCTGGACCAGCGCGAGCAGCGCGGAGAGATTCCGGGTGGCGGTCTCCTCCGAATCCACCAGCACACACAAGTCGTTCAGGCGCAGGTCGACGTCGCGCAATGAGTGGAAGCCGGAGACCCGGAGCCGGGTGAGTTTCATCGACCCGCAGCCTATGTCAGTCCGGGAGAGTCCAGAGGAACGACCGCGGGAGTACCCAGCTGCACGCGAGGCATCGGCGGCAAGCACTCCGAGTCGGAGCGGACCGGGGCCGCGTGCCCGGCGGTGTCGCGTAACGTAGAAAAGCTGACATCGTGCATGGAGGCGTGCCCCCGTGCGCACGAGGTGGCTGGGAGGCCATGGTAGGTGAGCGTCGTTGCGTCTCGCCCCCCCGCCTTGGACGCGCTCTTCATGACAGGTGTTCTCCAGTGACTCCGTCTCCCCATGAGGCCAGGCCCGCGCGCGCCTCGCGCTTCGGACCGCCGCTTCCTCCCGGGACGTTCGCCGGCTTCATCGTCGCCGCGCTCGCCATCTTCGTCATCGCCATCCTGTCCTACCGCTCGCTCGAGTCGCACTCGGACGCGGCGGAGCTGGTCCGTCACACGATGGAGGTCAGCGAGCGGATGAAGACGCTGCTGTCGACGCTGAAGGACGCGGAGACGGGGCAGCGAGGCTTCCTGCTGACGGGCGAGCGCACCTACCTGGAGCCCTACGCCAGCGCCAGTCGCGCGCTCCCCGCGCAGCTCGAGCGCATCCGGGAGCTCGTGTCCGACAACGACTCCCAGCTCCAGCGTCTGGAGGCCCTGAAGCCGCTCGTCGAGGCCAAGCTCGCCGAACTCCAGGCGACCATCGACCTGAAGACAGCGGGCCAGTCCGAAGCCGCGCTCACGCGGGTGCGCACCAACGAGGGCATCGAGCTGATGAACCGGATGCGCCTGCTCGTCGAGCAGATGGAGAACGAGGAGCGGCGGCTGCTGGCGGAACGCAGCGGCGCCTTCCAGAGCTCCGCGACGACGTCGCTGATCGTCACCTGGCTCGGCTCTGCCCTGCTGCTGGCGCTGGTGAGCATCTCCGCGTTCATGACGTCGCGGGACTTCCGGGCGCGCTCCATCCATGCCTGGATGCAGGAAGGCCAGACGCTGCTGGCCACGCGCATTCAAGGCGGCCCTCGACTGGAACAGCTCGGGGACCAGGTCCTCCAGTTCCTCGCCCAGTACCTGGATGCCCAGGTGGGTGCCATCTACCTGGCGGACAGCCTGGACAACTTCCACCGCTTCGCCGGCTACGCGCTGCCGCCCTCGTTCCTGGACCCCGCGGCCCAGGCGCGGCCGGGTGACGGACTGGTGGGGCAGGCCATCAAGGAGAACCGCGTCTTCCATCTTCGCGACGTCCCGGAAGGCTACCTGCCCATCAACTCCAGCCTGGGGCAGGGCAAGCCGAGGCACCTCCTGGTGGTGCCCACCGTGGTGGACGGCAAGGTGAACGCGGTGGTGGAGCTGGGCTTCCTCCACCCGGTGCATGCGTCGGACCTGGAGTTGCTCCAGCGAGTGTCCGAGTCCGTCGGCATGGCGGTGCGCTCGGCCAATGACCGCACGCGCCTGGAGCTGTTGCTGGAGGAGACGCGCCGTCAGTCCGAGGAGCTGCAGGCCCAGCAGGAGGAGCTGCGCGCCTCCAACGAGGAGATCGAGGAGCAGAGCCGCGTCCTGCGCGACTCGCAGAGCCGCCTGGAGCAGCAGCAGGCGGAGCTGGAGCAGACCAACGCGCAGTTGGAGACTCAGACGCGGCTGCTGGAGCGCCAGCGCGACTCGCTCACCGTGGCCCAGTCGGAGCTGACGGAGAAGGCGACGGAGCTGGAGCGCACCAGCCGCTACAAGTCGGAGTTCCTGGCCAACATGAGCCACGAGCTGCGCACGCCGCTCAACAGCTCGCTCATCCTCGCGAAGCTGCTGGCCGACAACAAGACGGGCAACCTCACCGAGGAGCAGGTGAAGTTCGCGCAGACCATCACCTCGGCGGGCAACGACTTGCTCGCGCTCATCAACGACATCCTGGACCTGTCTCGCATCGAGGCGGGCAAGGTGGAGATAGAGCCCGAGGTCGTCAGCGTCGCGCGCTTCGTGGAGAACGTGTCGCGCTCCTTCCACGTGCTGGCGCGCGAGAAGCAGATTGGCTTCTCCACGAAGGTGGACCCGGCCAGCGCGGAGTCGCTGGAGACCGACCCCCAGCGGCTGGGCCAGGTGGTCAGGAACCTGCTCGCCAACGCGCTGAAGTTCACGGAGAAGGGCGAGGTGTCGCTGCATGTCTCGCCCGGAGGCCCGGGGCTGCTCTCCTTCTCCGTGCGGGATACGGGCATCGGCATTCCCACGCACCTGCAGGGCCTCATCTTCGAGGCCTTCCGTCAGGCGGATGGCAGCACCCACCGCAAGTACGGAGGCTCGGGACTGGGCCTGTCCATCTCCCGCGACCTGGCGCGCCTGCTGGGCGGCGACGTGTCGGTGGTGAGCGAGCCGGGGCAGGGCAGCACCTTCACCGTGACGGTGCCGGTGGCGCTCTCCGCCGCCGCTCAGGCTTCGACGTCGCATTCCTTGCCCACGCTCCCGAAGCGCGAGCTCATCGCCCCCACTCCGACGGAGCGGGCCGCGCGGGCCGTGGCGAAGCTGCCGGCGCCGGACCTCGCGGAGGCGCCGATGAGGACCCTCCACGCGCCCATCGAGGATGACCGGGAGCGGCTCGTCCCTGGGGCACGGCTCATCCTCGTGGTGGAGGACGACGCGCGCTTCGCGGAGATCCTCCGCGACCTGGCGCGGGAGCTGGGCTTCCTGTGCGTCGCGACGGACCAGGGCGGCGCGGCGTACGAGGCGGCAGTCGCCTACCAGCCGAGCGCCATCCTGCTGGACATGAACCTGCCGGACCAGTCGGGGTTGATGGTGCTGGACCAGCTCAAGAGAGACCCGCGGACACGGCACATCCCCGTGCACGTCATCTCCGTGACGGACGCCTCGCGCGAGGCGCTGGAGCGCGGCGCGGTGGGCTACGCCGTGAAGCCGGTGAAGCGCGAGCAGCTCATGGAGGCCGTGCGGAAGCTGGAGACGCGGCTGACCCCGGGCGTGCAGCGCGTGCTCGTGGTGGAGGACGACGCCCGGCAGCGCGAGAGCATCGAGAAGCTGCTCGAGAGCGAGGACGTGCGCATCGACGGGGTGGCCACGGCGACCGAGGCGCTGGAGCTGTTGAAGCACAACACCTTCGGCTGCATGGTGATGGACCTCAACCTGCCGGACTTGAGCGGCTACGAGCTGCTGGAGCAGATGGCGGAGCTGGAGACGGTCTCCTTCCCGCCCGTCATCGTCTACACGGGGCGATCGCTCACGCGCGAGGAGGAGCAGCGGCTGCGGCGCTACTCCAAGTCCATCATCATCAAGGGCGCCCGTTCTCCCGAGCGGCTCATGGACGAAGTCTCACTCTTCCTGCACCAGGTGGAGTCCAAGCTGCCGCCGGACCGGCAGCGCATGTTGCAGGTGGCGCGAGATCGCGAGGCGGCGCTGGATGGTCGGCGCATCCTCGTGGTGGAGGACGACGTGCGGAACATCTTCGCCCTCTCCAGCGTGCTGGAGCCTCGGGGCGCGAAGGTGGAGATCGCCCGCAATGGCAGGGAAGCCCTGGAGCGGCTGTCGAACAGCCTGGCCCAGGTGTCGCAAGGCGTGGACCTGGTCCTGATGGACATCATGATGCCGGAGATGGATGGGCTCACCGCCATGCGGGAGATTCGCAAGCGGGCCGAGTGGCAGAAGCTGCCCATCATCGCGCTGACGGCGAAGGCCATGCGCGACGACCAGGAGAAGTGTCTGGCCGCGGGGGCGAACGACTACATCGCCAAGCCGCTGGACGTGGAGAAGCTCCTCTCGCTCATCCGCGTCTGGATGCCCAAGGCGTAGGTCATCGCTTCACTCATGGACTCCAACGCCTTGGATATCGAGCTGAAGCTCCTGCTCGACGCCATCTACCTGAAGTACCACTACGACTTCCGGCAGTACGCGACGGTGTCGATGCAGCGGCGACTGCTGCTGGCGGCGGAGAACTTCGGCTGCCGGACGCTGTCGCAGCTCCAAGACAGGCTGCTGCACGAGCCGCTCATCTTCCCGTCCCTGCTCGACTACCTCACGGTGCAGGTGAGCGAGATGTTCAGGGATCCGACGTACTTCCGCTCGCTGCGAGAGTCCGTCGTGCCGTTCTTGAGCACGTACCCGTCCCTCAAGCTCTGGGTGGCGGGGTGCAGCACCGGCGAGGAGGTGTACTCGCTGGCCATCCTCCTGCGGGAGGAAGGGTTGCTGGAGCGCACGCTCATCTACGCGACGGACATCAACCCCGGCGCGCTCCAGAAGGCGGAGGCAGGGGTATATCCGGTGGATCGCATCGCCACCTTCACGCAGAACCACATCGCCTCGGGGGCTCGCAGCTCGCTCTCCGACTACTACACGGCGGCGTATGGGAATGCCGTGTTCGACCGCGCTCTCAAGAAACATATCGTGTTCTCCGACCACAGCCTGGCCACCGACAGCGTGTTCGCCGAGGTCCAGTTCCTCTCCTGTCGCAACGTGCTCATCTACTTCGACCGGGACTTGCAGGAGCGGGCGCTGGGGTTGTTCAAGGATTCTCTGTGTCGCAAGGGGTTCCTGGGCCTGGGCGCCCGCGAGTCCCTGCGCTTCTCTCAGCATGAAACGGCGTTCTCGGTGATCTCCCGGGACGACCGTATCTTCCAGAAGGGGTAGACGTTGAACGCTACCGGGAAGGAAGCAGTGGATGCGGCGCCGCGGGTGAAGTGCCTGCTCGTGGATGACCTGGAAGAGAACCTCATCGCGCTCGCGGCGCTGCTGCGGAGCGACGACGTGGAGTTGCTCCAGGCGCGCTCGGGTGCCGCGGCGCTCGAGTTGCTGCTCGAGCACGACGACGTCGCGCTGGCGTTCCTCGACGTGCAGATGCCGGAGATGGATGGGTTCGAGCTGGCGGAGCTCATGCGAGGCATGGAGCGCACCCGGCACATCCCCATCATCTTCGTGACGGCGGGCTCCAGCGACAAGCGGCGCCTCTTCAAGGGCTACGACTCCGGCGCGGTCGACTTCCTCTACAAGCCGCTGGAGCCGCTCGTGCTGCGCAACAAGGCGGAGGTCTTCTTCCAGCTCCACCGCCAGAAGCAGCAGCTCGCGCGCCAGCTCGACGAGCTGACGGAGACGTTGCGGCTCAACGAGATGTTCACCGCGGTGCTGGGGCATGACCTGCGCAATCCCCTGAGCGCCATCCTCACGGCGGCCGACCTGCTCCAGCGGCGCTCCGAGGACGAGGCGGTGAAGAAGACGGCGGGCCGCATGCTGGCCAGCGGCAAGCGCATGGGCCGGATGATTGAAGACGTGTTGGACCTGGCGCGCGCCCGGCTCGCGGGAGGCATCCCCTTGAGACGCGGGGAGACGGACTTCGGCGCGTTGGTCCAGCGCATGGTGCAGGAGCACCAGTCCGCGTCACCCAGGCCTCCCATCGAGGTCTTCCAGGAGGGAGACCTGGTGGGGGACTGGGACTCGGACCGGCTTGCGCAGGTGGCCTCCAACCTCATCGGCAATGCGATTCAGCACGGGGACACGAGCGCGCCCGTGCAGCTCCGGTTGGATGGGACGCATGCGGACGCGGTGCGCTTCTCGGTGAAGAACCTGGGCGTGATTCCGCAGGCCATCCAGGCCCACCTCTTCGACCCGTTCCGGGGCGGGGCCCAGCGGCGCGGGCGCACGGGCGGCCTGGGCCTGGGCCTCTACATCGTCCAGCAGATCATCCAGGCCCACCACGGTCAGGTGGAGGTGGAGTCGGGCTCCGGCCTCTACACCGAGTTCCGGGTGAGCCTGCCGCGCCGAGGGACCGAGGTCATCAAGCTGTAGCCCGCGGTCCCCCAGGGGGCGGGGCTACTTGTACAGCACGTCGTTGACGCTGATGCCGCGTCCGCGCGGCAGGAGCTTCTCGAGCGCGGTGAGGTCCTCGGTCGTGGGCGTCCAGGCGCCGGCCTTGGCGTTGGTCTTCACCTGCTCGGCGGAGGTGGCGCCCGCGATGACGGAGCCCACGGTGGGGCGCGCGGCCAGCCCGCCGATGGCCACGTCGATGAGGGAGATGGAGCGCTCGCGAGCGAAGGCCTCCAGGCGCTCGACGGCGTCGAACATCGCATCGGTGAGCAGCCCGCCCATGTTCCAGTGCTTCACGCGGGTGTTCTCCGGAGCCGCCGCGCCGCGCTTGTACTTGCCGGTGAGCAGGCCGCTGGCGAGCGGGAAGTAGGGGAGCAGGCCGATGCCGTGCTGTTGCAGCGCGGGCACCAGGTCCTGCTCGACGCCCCGGCCAATCAGGCTGTATTCGTTCTGGGCGCTGATGAAGCGCTCCAGGCCGCGCGTGCGGGACGTCCACTCCGCGTCCGTCACCTGCCAGCCCAGGAGGTTCGACGAGCCGAGGTAGCGGACCTTGCCCTCGCGGACCAGTTCCGTGAGCGCGCTCAGCGTCTCCTCGATGGGCGTCGCGGGGTCGGGCCAGTGGAGCTGATAGAGGTCAATCCAGTCCGTGCGCAGGCGCCGCAGGGAGCGTTCGATGGCGCGCCGGATGTAGCGCCGCGAGCCGCGCGCCCCCCAGTCCGGGCCGTTCTCACCCTTCAAGTCACTGCCGAACTTGGTGGCCAGGATGATGTCCTGACGACGGGTGCCCAGGGCTTCTCCGAGCAGCTCCTCCGAGGTGCCGTAGGAGTCGGAGGTGTCGAACAGGGTGATGCCCGCGTCGATGGCGGCATCCACGACGGCCCGAGTGCTCTTGGCGTCGATGCGCAGGCCGAAGTTGTTGCAGCCCAACCCCACGGCGGAGACGGTGAGGCCGGAGCGGCCCAGGCGGCGGTAGGTCATCTGCGTCATGTGTTGGCTCCTGTCAGCTGGAGGGGCGAAGGTAGCGGGGCGTGCTCGTGGGCGCAGCGGAGAATGCAAGGCGCTCGGGCCTCCGCGCCGCCAGGGTCCACCGCGGGCCGATGTCGAGGGTTGAACGCTCCTCACTGTGTGCCTGCATTCCCCTTCGCCCAAGCCCTCTCGGGCGCGCTACCCCTGGCCTTCCAATTTGCTGACGCTCCGGAGGCCCGCGTGTCCTGGTCGACGCTTCATTTCCGCCCGAAGTCCTGGTGGCTCGTTGGATTCCTCGGGACGCTCGCCTGCGCGCGCCATGCACCGGAGGCGGTGCGTGGCGGCGAGGGCACTTCGGGCCCTTCCGTGGTCGTCCTGAAGGGCGCGAGGCTCATTGACGGGGAGGGCGGTCCGCCCATCGAGGACGTCACGCTCGTCATCGAGGACGAGACGCTTCGCGCGGTGGGGCCCTCCCGCGACGTGGCGGTGCCCGAGGCGGCGCGAGTCATCGACGTGAGCGGGAAGAGCGTGCTGCCGGGGCTCATCGCCAATCACTCGCACCTGGGCGTGGTGGATGGGACGCAGTCCGGCGCGGGTCACTACACGCGCGACAACGTGGAGCGACAGGCGCGGCAGTACGAGGTGTACGGCGTCACCACCGTCATGTCGCTGGGCTTCAACACCACGCTCTTCTCGTCGCTCCAGGAGGAGTTCAACGCGGGCGCACCGCGAGGCGCGGACCTCCTGGGCGCGGACCGGGGACTCGGTGTGCCATCGGCGGCGCCGCCGGTGAGCGTGGGCGAGGACCAGCTCTACCGGCCCCGCACCGTCGAAGAGGCGAGGGCGGCGGTGCGAGAGTCCGCCTCGCGCAATCCCGCGCTGCTGAAGATCTGGGTGGATGACTTCCACGGCAGTCTGTCCACGAAGATGTCGCCAGACATCTATGCCGCCATCATCGATGAGGCCCACCAGCGGGAGCTCCGCGTGGCGGCGCACGTCTACTATTTGGAGGACGCGAAGCGACTGGTGCGCGACGGCGTGGATATCCTCGCGCACGGCATCCGCGACAGTCCCGTGGACGAGGAGCTGGTGCGGGAGATGAAGGCGCGCGGGACGTGGTACGTGCCGACGCTCGGCCTGGATGAGACGTTCTACATCTTCGCCGAGCAGCCCGAGTGGATGCGGACGCCCTTCTTCAAGCACTCCGTGCAGCCCGCGCTCGCCGCTCAGTTCGCGGACCCCGCCTGGCGCGCGAAGGCGCTCGCAGACGCGAAGGCCCTGGCCGAGAACAAGGCTTCCGTGGCGATGAACCTGCGAAACCTGAAGGCGCTCCATGACGCTGGCGTGTCCATCGGCTTCGGCACGGACTCCGGCGCGAACCCGCTGCGCATCCCCGGCTTCGCGGAGCACCATGAGCTGGAGTTGATGGTGCAGGCGGGGCTCACGCCGCTCGAAGCGCTGACCCATGCGACGCGGGACGCGGCCCGCCTGCTGAAGCTCCAGGACCGGGGCACGCTCGCCGCTGGCAAGCGCGCTGACTTCATCCTCGTAGAGGGGAACCCGGCCGAGGACATCCAGGACGTCCACCGCATCGTTGGCGTGTGGCACCGGGGCCGCAGGGTGTCCGGGGGCGTGGAGGAGTTCACGCCCTGAGCAGGCCGCCCCGGGAGTCAGGGCGGCCGTCACGGTGCTGCTATCAGGCCGCGCCGCCCTCGACATACAGGCGCTTGTGGTCGCGAATCTCCGCGAGGCGGAACGCGCCGGGCGCCGGGGCCTTGGCCTCGGGAGCGTCCGAGGACAGCTTCATCAGCCGCTCGTACTCCTCGATGGAGACGCGCTCGCGCCGGGCCAGCACGCCGTCCAGGTCCGCGCGCGCCATCCGCTCCGCTGCCTTCTCACCGACGACGCCGGAGAAGAACTCCGCCATGCAGCCGCTGCCGTAGGACAGCAGGCCGATGCGCTGCGACGCGAGCTGCGCGCCCTCGCGGTGGAGCAGCCCCGCCAGCGCCAGATACAACGACGCCGTGTACACGTTGCCGATGCGCGAGTTGAGCCCGAGCGACGACGCCACCTGCGCGTCGTAGCTGGCCGCCGACTTCGCCACCTCCTCGCGAGCCTCCGGCGTGCCGGGCCCTGGACCCACCGCGTCCTCCAAGTCACAGAGGCGAAGCTGGGTGTGCGCCTTGCGAGCCATCTTGCAGAAGGGGACGTGGTAGGCGATTCGCGCGAGCTGCTCGCCGGGTAGGGCACCCGACCAGCGCACCAGCCCGTGCTCCAGCGCCTTCTCGCGCCAGCCCCGGTACGCGCCCGACAGGGCTTCCAGGTAGCAGTTGATGGAGTAGTGCCCGTCCACCAGCGCCTCCCGTCGTCCAATGGGCCGCCAGAAGTCGTAGACGTCCATGGTGCACGTGCCATTGAGGCCCACGTCCAACGCGAGCAGGTCCGGCTGCTCGGAGACGAGCAGCGCCACCGCGCCGCCGCCCTGGGTCGGCTCGCCCGCCGTGTTCAGGCCGTAGCGCGCGATGTCCGAGCACACGACGATGGCCACCTTGCCCGCGCCCGCACCGGAGGCAATCCACTCCGTCGCGGCCATCAGGCCCGCGGTGCCGCCGTAGCACGCATGCTGCGTGTCATACGTGCGCATGGTGCGCGGCAGCTTCAGCAGGCCCTGGACGTGCGAGGCCACCGGCTTCGAGTGGTCGATGCCCGTCTCCGTGCCCACCACCAGCATTCCGATGCGGGACGTGTCCACGCCCTGCTGCTGGATGAGCCGCGCCGCCGCAGAGGCGGCCAGGGACACCGTGTCCTCGCCCGGGTCCGTGACGGCCATCTCCTTGGCGCCCAGGCCCGCGGTGAACTTGGCCGGGTCCACCCCGCGCGCGCGCGCCAGGTCCTCGATGTCCACGTATCGGGACGGCACGGCCACCGCCAGCGCTTCGATTCCAACCCGTTTCTTCATGGGGCTCCTCGCTTCCAATTCGTGCCTCAAACCTCGTTGTGCTGTCTCGACCGCTGCTCAGGCTTCGGGCGGTACCAGCACCAGCCGGCCCGCCACTTCCCGGTTCTCCAGACGGAAGTGCGCCCGCGCCGCCTCGGCGAGCGGCACCTTGTCCGTGACGAACTGCCGCACTCCACCGGTGGCCGTCAGCCGGAGCGCCTCGTCCAGCTCCGCCTGGTTCGTGGCGTACGCACCGATGATCTCCAGCTCCTTCACGATGACGAGCCCCGGGTTGAGCTGGACGAGCCCCGACTCCAGGTTGCCCACGATGACGAGTCGGCCCCCCGGCGCCATCGACTTCATCGTCTGGTCGAACGTGACGCTGCCGACGATCTCCACCGCCAGGTCCACGCCCGCGCCCTTGGTGCGCTTGCGGACCTCCGCCGCGAAGTCCAGCCCGCGCGAGAGGATGACCTCGTCCGCGCCCGCTTCCTTCAGCGGCTGCACCTTGGCCTCGCCGGACGTCACGGCGATGACGCGCGCGCCGTCCAGCTTCGCGAGCTGCACCGCGGACATTCCCACGCCACCGCTGGCGCCGGTGATGAGCACTGTTTCACCCGCACGCACCTTGCCTCGCGTGCGCAGCGTGTGCACCGCCGTGCCCGTGGTGCAGCAGACCGTGGCGGCCTCCTCCCAGGGCAGCGATGAGGGCACACGGCCCAGGCCCGCGACAGGCGCCACCATGAACTGTGAATAGCCGCCGGGCAGCTCCTCGCCGAAGAAGCGATTGTCTCCCTTGCACAAGCTGTTTCGCCCGCTGCGGCACAGCCCGCACTCGCCACATGAGAGCCTTTGCAGCGTCGCCGCGCGGTCGCCTGTCTTCCATCCTGGCGTATCAGGGCCCACCGCCACGACTTCGCCCGCGGCCTCATGGCCGAGGATTGCCGGCACGCTGGTGCGGGGCAGGTTGCCTCGGCGGTTGATGACGTCGTGATAGCAGACGCCACAAGCGTGCACCTTGAGCAGCACCTCGCCCCGGCCCGGAGTGGGTACCGGGACGTTCTCCATCTTCAAATTCCCGGCTTCACCAAAACTGCGCAGAACAACAGCCTTCATCTCCATACCTCCGAGAGCAATTCCAGACACGGGTGATGTCGAGGGTCAGCGACCGACGAGCTGTTCGCGGTAGCCGCGAGGATCCAACGCGCGGATGGCGGCGATGGTGCGCGCATCCGGCAGCGACGTGACGGGAAGGGCGTCGTCCACGGTGAACTCGAAGCCCGTGCGCTCGGCGATGTCCTCCGCCGTCGCCCACGGGTGGCGCGCCGTCAGCCGCGCACCGGAGGCGCCCAGCTCGAAGACACCCAGGTCCGAGATGAGGCGCACCGTGCGACGCGGGTCCTGCGTCGTCGCCACCTGGACCTCCGGCACCAGGTTGCGGCGCGACTGGCGAGGCACCAGCAGCACGGGCCGATGCACCCACTGCCGCAGCGTCGCCGCGCCCGCCACACCCGGGAACTTCGTGCGGGGACGCTCCAGGCTTCCGCTGGCCGTCATGTTGGTGCGGCCAATGGCATCCACCTCGGCCGCGCCGAAGAAGACGGTGTCCACCCGGCCGCGCCGCGCATGGTCGAACAGGTCGGGGATGGTGATCTCCGCCGAGCGGCCCTCCAGGTAGCCCAGGTCCTCGGAGGAGGGCAGCAGCGTGGTGATGTCCGGGTCCAACGAGCCCACGCAGGCCAGGTACGTCAGGTCCGGCGCATGCGTGGCCCTGGCCACCGCGATGGCGAGGATGGCCAGCGGCGAGGCGACGCCCGTGGCCACCACGGCGCCGTCTTCAATCTGGAGCGCGAGCAGGGAGACCACGGTCTCCGCGGGAGTGGCGTCGAGAGTGGTGCTCATGCCGCCCTCCGCGTCTTCATCGAGGCGAGGAACTCCGCCTCACGGCCCGTCTCCGCCAGCGCCAGGTAGCGCGACAGCATGTCGTCATCGTGGGGATACAGTCCGGTGCAGCCGGTGGGCAGCGCGCCTCCCGGTGCGAGGACGATGCGGTCCACCTGGAAGCCGGGAATCGTGGCGCGAGGCAGCCGCTTCACGCGCTCCTCCACCGTGGCGATCACCCGCCGTGCGGCGCCCGCGACGAGCAGGTCCGTGGTGGGGTCCTCGATGAAGAGGTTGCCGCGCTCGTCCGCCGCTCGCGCGTGGATCAGCGCGACGTCGGGGAAGTACGCGGGCTCCACCGGGACGCGCTCTCCGGTGAACGGGTCCACCACGGTGCGCGGCGGCTCCGCGCTCGCCAGCCCGGAGACATCCGCGTCCGGCGCGGGGATGAAGGGCAGTCCCATGGAGGCCGCGCGCAGCCGCTGGACGACGCGATAGCCGTCGTGCTCGCGCCAGGAGAGGGTGTTCTGCTCAATCGCCCGCTTGATGCAGGGCATGGGGCGCACGCGGCCCTCCAGGCTCAGCGCGCCGAAGGCGATGTCCAGGTGTGCCAGACAACCGCCCGCGACGAGCAGCTCGGCGGGCAGCGGGTTGGGCAGGGAGATGAGGCGCAGCCCACGACGCTCCTGGGCAATCAGCTCCATCACCAGCGCCATGGGCGCGCGCCCGAGCATGAAGCCGCCCGTGGCCAGCGAAGCGCCATCGGGAATCGACGCGACGGCTTCCTCCAGGGAACACCAGCGCGCGGTCTTCACGGCTCCTCCGTTCCGGAGCCGGAACCGGAGGCGGCCCGGGGCACCACGCGCAGCGAGGAGACCCCGGGCTGACCGTCGACCGCGGCGGCGACGATGGGCGGGAAGAGGAGGTCCACCATGCCGTCGGCGATCTGCTCGTCCGTCAGCCGCCCGTCGGGCTTGAACCACTTGTAGACCCACAGCACCATGCCCAGGAACGAGAACGCGCCGATGGTCGGGTCGACCGGGCGGATGCGTCCCTGCTGCGCCGCCTGCGAGAAGGCCTCTTCGAGGAAGTCGACGTAGCGCTTCTTGCGGTTGTCGATGAACGCGCGCGCCTCACCGGTCAGCGTGGCGTGCTCGTGGAGGATGATGATGACCTCCTTGCTCCACCCACGCGTCACCAGCAGGATGTTGTGGCGCATGCACGCGCGCAGCCTGTCGACCGGGTCCGCGATGTCCTGAACGCGCGAGAGCACCTGCTCCTCGAACAGGTCCATCCCGTAGTTCATGATGGCGAAGAGCAGCTGCTCCTTGTTCTGGATGTGGTGGTAGAGGCCCGCCTTCGTCATCCGGCACGCGGCGGCGATCTCCTGCATCGAGGTGCCTTCGTAACCGCGATCGCAGATGAGCCGCGCCGCCGTCTCCAGGATGGCCTTGTAGCGCTCGCCCTCATCCGGCTTCCGTCCGCTCGTCGTCACATGTCCCTCGTCTCGATGGACTGTAATGTTTTCAGGAATCACGACCTACCGACCGGTAGGTAGCACGCGAAAACGCAGTGTGTCAACGCGCACGGCGTCGCGTGGGGCGCTGGCAGGGCAAAGAAGTGTCAGGAGTTTCAATGGGTTGAGATGACGCTGGAGTTTCTGGGAAGGAGAGCCCCGCTCGTTGCGCTGGTTGTCGGCCGGGCGCCCTAACGTCGCGGGCCTCCTCGTCACACCCCCTGGAGGTCCCGATGCGTCTCTCCCTGTTGTGGGCTGCTGGAGCCGTCCCCCTGTTGTTCGCCACGTCGGCCGAAGCTCAGAGAATCACCCCGATTGAGGGCAGTCGTTCGGTGTCCGCGAGCATCTCCGCGGTGGATGCGGTGACGCATGTGGTGGACTCGGATTCGCGTCGCACGGAGGCCTTCGCGCCCTTCAACGAGTCCCTCTTGCTGGATGCGAACACCCAGTACGAGGGCTCTCCGAGTCGCGTCCATGCGAAGGGGCACGGCTACCAGTTCTCGCGCATCACCGACCAGCGGATCGAGGCGTCGGTCAACGCCAGCGCCGAGGGCCTGGCGGATGACTCCTCCGCGCGAGGGCAGGGAATGGGCAACACGGACATGTACCTGACGTTCGAGCTGAACCGCCGCGCGCGCTATCTGTTGACCGCCGAGGCGCGGGCGACGTTGACGGCGTCGACCTCGGGGCAGCCCTTGGGAGGTGTCTCGAGTCTTCTCCACATCGCGAACCTGGAGAGCGGGACGCCGGTCCTGTCTTTCGACATCAGCGCGGGTGAAGAGGCGTCGGTGTCGCAGCAATTGGGCTGGATGCCGGCCGGGCCGTACACCTTCCAGGGTGACGTCTCCGCGCTGGTGGATGCGCGGGGGCAGGGACACGCCAGGGGCACTGGCTCGTGGTCGGTGGACCTGCGGCTGTACTGCGCCGCGGACTTCAACGTGAATGGCGTGGTGGACGTCATGGACGGCGCCTTCTTCGACATCTACTGGAATGGGGGCCGGGCGGAAGCGGACATCGATGGCAACGGCGTGGTGAACCGCGCGGACTACGACGTGTTCCTGCTCGCCTACGGTCGCGGCTGCTGAGCAGGACGGTGAGGTGTTGATTGCGAGGCGGGCTCCGGGGTTCTGGGGTCCGCCTCTTTTCGTCAAGGCAGGCAGGGGTTGGAGCGACAGGTCGCGCAGCCGGGACATGGGCCTGCCTCGATGCGTACCTTGGTGTCGGTCGGGATGGTGGGTTGGGGAGAGGGGACGACAGTCATGGCTCCACGTCGACAGGCCGACATTCTCGTGGTCGGTGGAATCAACACGGACTTTCTCGTCCAGGGGCCTCGGCTCCCGCGCGCTGGAGAGAACGTGGAGGGGCATCTCTTCCTGGAGAGCCTGGGCGGGAAGGGTGCCAACGCCGCCGTGGCCGCGTCCCGACTGGGTGCCCACTCCACGCTGTTGGGCCGCGTGGGCATGGACGCGCGGGGGCTCGCGCTGCTGGAGCAGCTGGAGGGTGAAGGGGTGGAGACTCGCGCCGTTTCCAGGGACCCGGGCTTCTCCACCGGTGTCGTGTTGGAGATGGTGGATGAGAGCGGACGAAGGCAGAGCCTCTCCGCCGAGGGCGCCAACCGACGGCTCACCGTCGCGGACGTGGTCGCCGCGGAGGACCGCATCTCCCGCGCGGACGTGCTGCTGGCCCAGTTGGAGGTTCCGCTGGACGCGGTCCTCGCGGCGGTCCACATCGCTCGCGCCGCCGGCACGCATGTCGTGCTGGACCCCGCGCCGCCGATGACGCTGCCTGAAGAGCTGCTGGAAGCGGTTCACATCATCCGCCTCAACGACGCGGAGGCAGAGGTGCTGACGGGGCTCGAGGTGGTGGACCGGGACTCCGCGCGCAGGGCCGCGGAGAACCTGTTGCGCCGAGGCGTGGGCACAGCCGTGGTGGCCGCGCCCCAGGGGACGCTGCTCATGGGGACCGAGGGCGAGCTCTGGCTGCCGAACCTGCCCGTGGACTGGGTGGACACCACGGGCGCGGGGGATGCGTTCTCCGCTGCCCTCTGTGTTGCCCTCGGCGAACGGCGCTCGCTCACCGATGCGGCGCGCTTCGCTCACGCGACGGCGGCCCTGGCCACGATGCGACTGGGGGCCCTGTCGGGGCTCCCCAATCGCGATCAGGTGGTGTCGTTCATGGCACGCCTCGACTCCCAGGCGCTGTCCCTGGAGCCCGTCTCCTGGTGAGGCGTGGACTTGCCGGCCGGCAACGTTCGCATCAGGCTGCTCGTCCTCGTCCGAGGTGAGATGGGTTCCCCTAACACTACTGTGTCAGGGGCCCGATGGGTGGATGGGGAGTCTGGGCAGGTGACGTGAGGTGAGGCGCGGTGGGGGTTGGTGCGGTGGCAGGTGGGGCAGCGAGGCAACCAAGAGGCAATCACTCACGCCATGGCGAGCCGTGAGGTGATGAAGCTGTCGCGGAAGTGGCGCACAGGCCGAGAGTGACTGCGCGTAGGTTTCAGTCGCCCTTCGGGCCGAGGGGGGAAACGCCGCGTGCGTTCCGCCACGAGGAAGGCGTAGCAACATAGCACGCAGGAGACATGGTGATGCCAGCCGGGGAAACGGCGGCCTTCGTAATGGTCCAGGCCCAGTTCCCCCTTGAGGTCTTCGTAGACGCGTTCGGTTCTCCATCGCTCCATCACCAGAAGGATGAGCTGCTTCTTCGTCCGGCCCTCTGGCAGGGAGATCAGGAAGTAATTGGCGGGCTCGGGCTCACCGTCGCGCCACTCAATGATCAACCCCAGGGGCTCCTGCTCTCGCAGGGGGACGCCCGTGGCGACGACGCGGCGCAGGGCAAAGCTTGCCGACAAGGCTTCTTTCGTATCCGGGCGCCGGGTGCACCACCGGAAGCCGCCTCGTTCATGAAGACGCAGGGCCAGGTCCGAAACGCTTTGCGCGTCCTTTTGGGGGCGGCCCTTCGCATTCAAGAGGGAGGCGCTCGTCTGTGGGGCCACTGCCACCGCGTAATGCAAGCCCAGCTGTTGCCGCGCACGCTTTTTGATGGTTCCACGGCGTTCCACGGACCGGCTCGTTGATGGGCACTTCCAGCAAGCGCGCGAAACCACTGGAGTCCATCACGAACGTGCTCGGACGGGTGTCACCGCCGATGATGGCCTCTTCTTGAGGCGATTCCCCTTGGGGAATCGACGGTTGCAGCTTGAGCCGGAGCACGAGGCGGCTCAAGGCTGCCCGGAGGGCACCGCCGCCAGGCGGCCGTAGGGCCTTGAACCGACTCGGGATTCCGGCGTCCATCATCCAGCCGGCTCACCCGTCCATCAACAAGCGTGCTCGGCAACACCAGCGAGCGAAGGCGCGCACGAAAGTCGCTGGAGCTGCCATAGGCGGTGTCCGCCAGGAGGACGCCCGGAGCCACCCCGTCCGCCACGGCCCGCTCAATCATTCGCAGCGTCAGTTGGGACTTCGTCTCGAAGGCAACCTCGGCGGGAATGCGGGCGTCGCGGCGACACGCCTCGTCGCTGGCCCAGCACTCGGGGAGGTACAACTCGAAGTCGACGGGCAGGTGCTCGGTGCGGG
>NZ_JBLZWL010000064.1:0-116692 GCF_049194865.1 Corallococcus terminator
CAGACCGCCCGAGGACTCGGCCTCGCCGCGACCCCACGTCATCCGCGCGGCCTCGAACGTCCCGGTGCCACCTACCTTGCCGTTGGTGCAGCGCGCATAGCAGCCCGTCACGAACCCGGGCCGTGAGACCTGGCAACCCATGAGCGCCACCTGTCGCTGGGCGTTCGAGAGCTCGAAGCGGTTGGTGAGGTGGAAGCTGCCCGTCATCTGCTGACGGACGAGGGGACGTCCATCCATCGTCCCTTCTCCGCCGCCTCGGGGAACCCGAAGGCTGACGAAGTCCGGGAAGGCGGCCGAGTTTCGCAGGTCCACCTGATAGACACCATGCGGCTCCAGGGCGGTGAGCGAGGCCGTGTCGCACTTCGACACGTCGAACAGCTCGGGAGAATCACAGTCGAACGTCGTGCCTCGGGGGACGGTGGCGGTGCAGGGCGCGTACTCGCCCGGGTCCTCCCAATCCGTGGGGTCGACGAGCGGCGTGTAGGTTCCATCCCACGGGTCCACCGGCGGCGGCGGTGGAGGCTCGGGCTGTCTGGGTTTGTCGTCCGAACAAGCGAAGCACAGCAGCGTGAGTCCGACGACGACAGCGCGAGGAACGGGTGACTCGAGGGCCATGAGGGTGAGGCTCCTGTCGAGAGGCGGCGTCCGGGGTGGACGCCCGCGCCCGCGGGGAAGCGGGTGCCTTGGAATTACAAGCCACGCGCGGAGCAAGAACACCCACGCCCCGAGGAGCACCCTCCACGGGGCAAGGACCGGTTGGTCGACGAGGACAGCCACGCTACACTGGCGGGTTTGTCTATTATTGGACGCCGCTGAGCTCGTGAATCCGCGCGTGGATCCACGGGAGGTAAGGGGAGACACGTGTGTAGACCCCGGGCAGCCCCGGGCGTCCGCAGCCCAGGCCGAAGCTCGTGAGGCCGTGGAGCGCATAGGACCCATCCGGCTCGGCCAGAACCAGGGGACCCCCACTGTCTCCCTGACACGAGTCCTTGCCCCCTTCCGGAAACCCGGCACCCAACATCAGCGCGGGAGCAATGGGAATCCGCTCCTGGGCGTAGGCGGCGACCAGCGCCTCATCACTGACGATGGGAACCTTCACCTGCATCAGGATGCTGGACGTGTCGTAGTCATCCTCTTTCGTCAGCCCCCAGCCCGCGATGGACGCGCTCGCGCCGACGGGGACCTGCTGCCCGGGTGAAGGCAGACAGACGGGCTGGGCCACCGGCCAACCCCTGACAGGGGGATGTGATGACCGCGAGGAGCGGTGCGGACTGGAGGTTCGTCCACAGGACGTCGAGGTCCCGCTTCCGAACGCGACGGGCGTCTCGAGCTTGAGGACGGCGATGTCGTTCTCCGACGTCTCCGGGTCGTAATCCGGATGATAGACAATCTTCGCCACCCGGGTGGTGACCTGCCTCGCCCCCGGTCCTCGGACGTCGTGCACCCCCGCGACGACCCGGAACTCAGGGATGCGATCATCCGCGACACAATGCGCGGCGGTGAGGACGATGTCCGTCCGGGGCTGGCTCCCCACACGCAGCAGACTGCCACCGCAGAAGTGGTACCCGATGGATTGCAGGCTGACGATCCAGGGCCAGGAGTAGGGCCAGGCCTCGATGCCTCCCACAATCCCCCGCGTCCCCTGCCCCACCCTGTCGGGCGGGTCCGGGTCCAGTGATGAACCCTCGCACCCCAACAGCCCCACCGCGACCACCATGCAGCGGGTCGACCCCGACAAGCTCGTTGTGGTCAATGAGACAGGCAGCCGTACGGATAGGACCCGCACGCACGGGCGAGCGCCTGCGGGAGAGCGCCTGACGGGCGAGGCGGTGCCGCGCAACCGGGGCTGCGTGACAACGGTGCTCGGCGCCCTGTCGCTCCAGGGCATCGAGGCCCATATGGAGGTAGAGGGCGGCACCAGCCTGGAAGTCTGGGGCCGCTTCGTGCGAGGCGCCCGAGTCGTCTTCCTGCCTCCCTACAGTCCCGACTTCAGTCCTATTGAGCTGGCGTGGAGCAAGTTCAAGGCGCTGCTGCGCAAGTGGCGGCTGCGTACCCGGTCTGGACTCCGCCAGGGCATCAAACTGGCCCTGGCTGCCATATCTCCGGGAGACACCTTGGGCTGGTCTACCCACTGCGGCTACTCCGTCGCTCAGCCCAACTGAACTACGCTGTCAGGTGGGGAAGAGTTCGACGGGCAGCGTCCTCGGCCCGCGAACGACGAGGGAGGTCGTCCAGTCGATGCGCTCCGTGCGCAGCTCCATCCGGCTCACGTGGGGGATGAGCTCCTCCAGGGCGATGCTCGCCTCCAGCCGCGCCAGCATCACCCCCAGGCAGTAGTGAATGCCATGGCCGAAGGTGAGGTGCTGCGCGTTCTCCCGCCCCAGGATGAACCTGTCACCCTCGGGGAAGAGCTTCTCGTCGCGGGCCGCGGAGGCGAGGGACACCAGCACCACGCTTCCCTTGGGCAGCTCGGTATCGGCCACCGTCACATCCTGCAGACACGTGCGCAGCAGTGCCACGACGGAGGGCTCGTAGCGCAGGGTCTCCTCGACGAAGCAGGGGATGAGGGTCGGCGTCTCCCGCAGGCGGGGGAGCAGCTCCGGGTGCTGGCAGAGCATCCGGGCGCTCTGTCCGAGCAGATAGGTCGTCGTCTCCACCCCGCCGGTGAACAGCACGAAGAAGAAGCTCATCAGCTCCTGTGGGGTCAGGGCCTGCCCGCCCGCGCTGGCGTGGAGCAGGTCGCTCATCAAGTCATCGCCAGGCGTCTTGCGCCGCGCGTCCAGGGCATCCTGGACATACCGCTCCATCTCGTCGAGGGTCTGGCGGCACTGCCCCATCTGCTTCGTGTCCTCCGGGTGGACACCGCCGATGAGGGCGATGTCATGCGCCCAGCGCTCGAAGTGTTTCAGCAGCGCGGTGTCCAACCCCAGCAGCCAGCAGACAACGGTGGCGGGAATGGGAACGGCGAGGGCTTCCATGTAGTCCACCGTCCGTTGCTCCATCATTCGCGCGATGCGCTCCCGGGTGATGGCGCGGATTCGCGGCTCCAAACGCTTGATGGCCGCGGAGGTGAAGTCCCGCAGGATGAGTGTCCGCAGCCGTCCGTGTTGGGGCGGGTCCAGGAAGGGAAGAGACTCCACCAGGGGATTCGAGCGCCCGAGCCATTCCGGCTGGAACGCCAGGCGCATCCCCGTGGAGGAGAAGAGCTGCGGCGACTTGAGCACGTAGTGTGCTTCGTCGTAGCGGGTGACGGCCCACATGCCGCCCGGGTCCACCTGGACGATGGGGCCCTGGCGTCTGAGCTCCGCCAGGTGCGCGTGGGGATTCTCGATGAATTCGCGAGACAGGCAGTCGAGACGGGTCCTCATGCAGCGACGTCCTTCCATGTCCGCTGAACGTTTCCGCGGGTCGTGTGGGTGGCGTGGTTGTCTGGCTTGTCTTGTGGGGTCCGAGCATGTCGTGATTGGATAGGAATTGCGCGGGAAATGGAGGGCCACGAAGTCCGCCACCGGACACCTTCTCTGCTCCGGCCCGGCGAACAGCCCGCGTGTCACCCTCCCGCGGCCCTTCTTGGCCCCTCTTCACCAGCCCGCCGCCCTCAACAGGGCTCCTCTCCGTCCCATGCTTTTGCGCCTGGCGGCCATCAGGTAGTCGCGGTGCCACTTCTCGGGCAGGTGGGCGAGCACGTCGCCGTCCTTGCGCGTCATGGCGATGGACTCGTACTTCTGCTGAATCTGGCCACCACCCACGACGAAGCCGTTGGCGTAGACGACGGTCTGGTCCGAGGCGAGCGCCAGCTTCTCCGCGTCCGAGCCCACCTTGACGTTGTAGACCTTGCCGGCGTACGGCTCGCGGCTGACCTCGACGAGCTTGCTGGGGCCCGCCCTGGTCATGACGACGTCGCCCTTCTTCAGGGCCTTGGCCTGGACCATGCCGCGCGCCAGGACCTGGATGGGGTGCATCTCCGTCATCAGCAGGGAGCGGCCCGCCTCGCTGCGGATGCGGATGCGGACCATGGGGACGGCCTCCACGCCGATGGCGGTGTCCATGACGGTGAGCGCGGGCTGGTGCGGGTTGCGCACCTAGTCACCCGTCTTGACGGACTCGATGGGTGCCACCTTGCCCGCGGCCAGCTCGATTTCGGTCCCCGCCGCCAGGCAGCTGTTGCTGATGATGATCCTCTTGAAGGGAGAGTTCGGCCGGCCGTTGGGGTCGCTGCTCAGGGTGATGGAGGACTGGGCCTTCACGGTGACGGGCCCCACGACGAGCACGAGTGGCAGCGTGATTCGCGGGTCAAGTCCCGAATCTTGTGTAGTTGGTTCGGAGGGGGTTCGGGGGAGGAAGGCTCCTTGGCGGCTTCAAGCAGGGGCAGTGTCTGGGGTTGAGTTGAGCAGGGACATGTCGAGGTAACGGCGGTCATCCCAGACGCCGGTGACCTCGAGGGCGACGGCGGTGATGAGGCGCAATGCGCTGGCACGGTCCGGGAAGGCGCCGACGCCCCGGATGCGGCGCTTGACCTCGCCGTGGAGGCGCTCCAGGCCGTTGGTGCTGCGCAGGCGCTTCCAGTGGGCCTTCGGGAAGGCGAAGAAGCAGGTGGCGGCGGCGAAGCCCTGGCGCAGGCACTCCATGGCCTCGGGCACCTGACGCCCCAGGCCGTCCTGGAGGGCCTCCATTCGCTTCCTGGCGTCCTGGAGGGTGGGCGCCTCGAAGATGGCCGACGTCTCTTTGCCGAGCCGCCCGCGCAGCCTCCAGGGGGCCTTGGCGAGCACGTTGCGGGTGAGGTGCACCGTGCAGCGCTGCAGCTTCGCCTCCGGGAGCGCCTGCCGGGCCGCCGCGGCCAGGCCCGCGTGCCCATCGGCGATGACGAGCCTCACGCCCGTCAGGCCGCGCTCCAGCAACTGGCGAAGCAGCTCCAGCCACGGTAACCGTCCGGCCAACGACGTGGCGTGAGAGGTTGATGACGGACGAGGGCTGTTTTCGGCGCGCGCCGCGATGAGCTCAGAGGCTGGGGTGGAGGTGTGACTCGGGCGGGTCGGTGGTGTGTCGATGCTTCCACTCGTGAGGAAGCAACTCACCGATGCGCGAGTTGGGATGCGCCTGCACGCGCAGCAGGACGTCGGCGAGGTACGCCTCGGGATTGACGCCGTTGGCCTCGCAGGTGGCCACCAGCGCGTAGAGGCCCGCGAGGTTCTCTCCCGCGGCCTCGTGCCCGACGAAGAGAAAATTCTTACGCCCGAGGGCTGCCTTCCTGAGCGCCGCCTCCGAGCGATTGTTGTCGAGGGGCAACCGCTCATCCTCGACGAAGCGACTCAGCGCGTCCCACTGCTTCATGGCGTAGGAGATGGCCAGCCCCAGGGGGCCCTTCGGCAGGTGGCGTGGGGCCTCTTCCTCGAGCCAGGCGCGCAGTTGCGCGAGGACGGGTACGCTATGGGACTGGCGCAGCTCGCGGTGCGCAGCGGTGCGTACCACGCCCGCGTCATGCGCATGGGCCTCCACCCGGTAGAGGGCGAGGATGAGGTCCAGGACTTCGCGGGCCTCGGGGGCGGTGGCGAGCGCGTCGAAGAAGCGGCGGCGGACATGCGCCCAGCATCCAACGCGGATGCGCCCTGCTGGCAGCGTCACCGCGTTGTACCCGGTGTACCCGTCCACCACGAGTGCGCCCGTGGTGCCACCCAGCACCTGCTTGGGCGTCTTGCCCGCGCGCCCCATGCTGAAGCGGTAGCCGATGAGTGTTACTGAGCGAAGTGGTTGATGGAGATCTCGGTCGCGACGAGCGTGCTGGTTGCCGGGAAGGGATGTTGCAGGCCGCGCGGAGTCCAGCAGCGAGCCGGATTCTGGCGCGCCACGCTGCGTGAGGTAGTCCGCAGGGTTCTGAGAGGACGGGGCGCGGCGGTGTTCGCCAGCTCGCGTGAGAGAAAGGTGACCTGGAGCGTGCGCCAACACGCTCACAGGTCGAGCGCCCCGCTTGACGTGTGAGAGAGAAGCGAGGCACCCAAGGAGTCGTACGGACGCGCGTCGGCGTCAAGTCCTGGGCGGCACAGATGCCGTCCGTGTCGGCGGTACGCCCGGCGAGCTGCGCCGCTTGCGGCGCGGCGAGCCGACCTGTGGGAGGGCCTCTGGGGCTTCATGGGCATGGCAGCCGGAGCCGCCAGGTGCGCGGGCCGCTGGACGCTGGTGCGTCGCCCGTCCTCGTAGAGCTGCGCGTGCGACGCTACCGCTGCCGTGCGTGCGGCGTGTCGCAGACGGTCGTGCCCGCGGAGGTGCTGGCCAGAAAGCTGTATTCGCTCGCGGCCCTCGCCTGGGCGCTCGCCCTGTGGGGGCTCGAGTCGCTGACGGCTGCGGCGGTGCGCAGGCGCGTGAGTCCGTGGGACGTGGTGGGGCCAGGGAGCGCCGGGCGCTGGGACTCCCTCTGCCGCTGGGCCGGGGAGGCCAGGCGCGGGAGGCTGCTCTGCTGCGTGCGGCCGGCGCCCGAGGACTGGACGGCGCGAGCGGTGGCCGCACGAGCAGCGACGACAGTCGCCGCCTTTGCGCTACCGGCGACGGGACCGCCCTCGCTGTCCGCCTGTGCATTCTGGGGAGCCGAGCGCGCTCGCTAAGGGACTCGCTCCGCGGCCATCGGCTCGCCCCGCTTTAGAAGTCCGTCCCACCCGACAAGCCCCGTCCTCGAAGGCCTGCCTCCGGCGGGACGGTAGGCGTCTGCTCTCCCAAGAGGCCCATGCCGGGATGAGGGGGGGTACGGGAAGGGAAGTCCGCGCAAAATGAAGAGCCTCACCCCGAAGTCCCACGCCGAGGCGGTGGCGGTGTTTCGCCACGGAGTCATCGGCGTCCTCACCCAGGCGCAGATGGACCGAGGCCAGCTCGCCTCGGCGCTCGAGTCCCTCGCCCAGCAGCGCTTCGTGCCGCCGGGCGCCAAGGCGAGCCACTGCTACTCGGCGGCCACGCTCGAGCGCTGGTACTACGCGTACAAGAAGCGCGGCCTCTCAGGCCTCGCCCCGCGCGGCCGCAGCGACAAGGGCCGCGCCCAACAGCTCTCGGCGGCCCAGCGCGAACTGCTGCTCGACATCCGGCGGGAGTACCCGTCCGCGTCCGTGACGCTCATCCTGCGCACGCTCGTCACCGATGGCCGGCTCGAGAAGGACGCCGTCTCGGCGACGACGGTGCGCCGCCTCTTCGCGGAAGCAGGACTCGACCGCGTCGGAATGCGTGACGGCAGCGGCACGAAGACGCGCCTGCGCTGGCAGGCCGAGCGCCCCATGGCCCTGTGGCACGCGGACGTGCTGTGTCACGGGCCTGGACTCACCGTCGGGGGCAAGTCGCTGCCCTTGCGCATCCACGCGCTGCTGGACGACGCGAGTCGGTACGTCGTGGCGCTGGAGGCCCACCACACCGAGCGCGAGGTGGACATGCTTGGCCTCATGGTGCGCGCCCTGCGCAAGCACGGTCCGCCGGACGCTCTCTACCTGGACAATGGCGCCACGTACCGGGGCGAGACGCTCGCCACCGCGTGCGCTCGCATCGGCACGTCGCTCTTGCACGCGCGGCCCTACGACGCCCCCGCCCGCGGGAAGATGGAGCGCTTCTGGCGCACGCTGCGCGAGGGCTGCCTCGACTTCCTCGGGCCTGTCGCCTCGTTGCACGACGTCAATGTCCGCCTCTGCGCCTTCCTCGACGCGCACTACCACGTCACGTCGCACGCTGCCCTCATGGGCGCGACACCGAAAACCGTCTTCGAGGCCGCGCCCCGGGCGCCCGATGGCTTCGACGAGGCGAAGCTGCGCGAGGCCCTCACCACCCGCATCCGCCGGCGCGTGCGGCGCGACACCACCGTCGCTGTCGATGGCGTCGACTACGAGCTCGACGCCGGCCACCTCGCCGGGCGCCTCGTGCACCTGTGCCGCTGCCTTGTCGACCTGGGCGAGACTCCCTGGGCCGAATTCGAGGGCAAGCGCTACACACTCCACCCCGTCGACGCGGTGAAGAACGCGCGCCGCACAAGGCCTCTGCGTCGGCCGCCCCTCCACGACGAGACGTACCGGCCACATCCCGCGTTTGACCCGCCCCGCGCGCTCCTCGACCGCGCCGTCGGGCGTCCTCCTCGGCATCGCGATGGAGGTGCTTCATGACGCCCGCCTACGTCACCCACTTCGGCTTCCGCGATGCGCCCTTCTCCAAGGAGATTGCCGACGCGGACCTCTGGCTGCCGGCCTCCAAGACGGACCTCGTCGAGGACCTCTGCGAAGCCGTGCGCGAGCGGCAGAGCGTCATGCTGGTGGGCGAGCCCGGCGTCGGCAAGACGTGCGTCCTGCGCGCGCTGCGCCACCGGCTCCCCCAGGCGGGCTTCCGCCTCACCTACTGTCACAACGCCACGCTGGGCCGCCGCGACTTCTACCGCCAGCTGTGTCTTGCCCTCGGGCTCACACCCTCCGCCACCGCGGCCTCGGTCTTCTACGCCGTGTCCAGCCACGTGGAGGACCTCGGTCGCGAGCGCATCCACCCTGTCTTCCTTCTTGACGAGGCGCACCTGCTCCACCAGGACGTGCTCGACCACCTCCACATCCTCCTCAACTACCAGTGGGACTCCAAGGCGCTCCTCTCCCTCATCCTCGTCGGACTGCCCGAGCTCGACTCGCGGCTCGCGATGCGCCGTAACCGCAGCCTCGCCTCCCGCCTCGCACGCCGCCTCACCATCGACGCGCTTGGGCCCGATGACACCGCGGAGTACCTCCGCCTGCGGCTGAAGAACGCGGGCTGCGAGCGAGAGCTCTTCGCCTCCAACGCGATGGCGATGCTCCACGAGGCCGCCTCCGGGGCTCACCGCGACATCGACCGGCTCGCGACCACTGCGCTTCGCGAGGCCGCGCGTCGCAAGAAAAAGCTCGTCGAGCGCGACGTCCTCGCACGCGTGCTCGACACCGACTCCGCCACTCAGTAGGCCGCTCCCATCTCCGAGCGCGCTCGCTCACGCTCGCGCTCGGTGATGCCCATCAACCAAGCGGATCGCTCGTCCATCAACCAGCTCGCCTCGCAACAATGAGCCACTCGCCTCGCTCGTTATGCGTCAGGAATGTCCAAAGGTAGCCGCGCTTCGTCTTCTTCACGTCCAGCACATGCAGCGGCGTCTCGTCCGCCCACACCACCTCGGCCGAGGCGATGCACTGCAGCAGATGCTCGGACAGCGGCAGCAGCACCGAGGCGGACTGGTGGAAGAGGTCCGTCAGCGTGCTGCGGCTCATGGGGAGTCCTCCCCGCTCCAGCCTCTGCGCCAGTCGGTGAAGCGGCATGGCGTCGGCACACTTGGAGACCACCACGTGCGCCAGCAGGCCCGGGCCATACTCGCCCCTGTCCACCACCCTGGCGGGCGCGGGTGCCGTCACCACGCCCGCACCGCACTGGCACGCGAGGACTTCCTGCACGCGCACCTGTCGCTCGAAGCGGGCCGGCAGGTACTCGTACATCTCGGTGGTGCGGCCCTTGCCCAGCGGCTTCAAGTCCTCACTGCCGCAAGCAGGGCAGTGGCGCTCCTCGGCTGGGACAGCGTGGCGAATCTCGCGGGTGGGCGCCTCCTGGGCCCTGCGGGCCGCGCGCTCCCGTCGCCTTTTCAGCGCCGCCTCGTCCCGCGCGGCCTTTGCCTCCGCGCCCGTCTCTTCCTCGCGCAGCTCGGCTGCCACCGTCGGCAGCTTCTCCGCCTTCTTGCCGAAGACATGGCGCTGGAGGGCCGCCATCTGCCCCTTGAGGACATCCAGCTCCCCGCCGATACGGCCCACCTCCGCTTTGAGCTCCTCGGCTTCCTCGCGCCAAGGGCAATGGTGGTCGAGTGGCAACTGACGGGGCACCCGCGAGCAACAACCCGCCGGGTGGACCATTGCCCTCGTCAGGTGCTCAGCGGCCTGCTGCCCGCCCCGGAGGCGCCCAGGCGGGCTGGCGCTTGACCGCAGCCACGTCAATGCCATCCAGCAGCATCGCCAGTTGCGTGGCGTCCAACAGCACCGACTGGGCATCGGCGTCCACCGGCGGCAGCCGGAAGCGGCCCGTCTCCAGACGCTTGTAGTACAGGACGAAGCCGCCGCGGCTGAAGGTGAGGATTTTCACCCGGTCTCCCGGAACCTGTCAACGCGGATGAGACAGAGAATTGGTGAGAATACTGCGTGGTCTACTGAGAGGCGGAGAGCCGCGCGGGGTCGTTTATCCAGACGGCGTTCGGAAGCGACTGAGGCTTGGGAGGGCCGCGGGGGAAGCGCTCGGGGTGAGAGGCGTAGGCGGCAGCGAGCACTGCGGCTCGGGTGGCGATGCGCTGGGCAGCCAGGCCGTGGTGCACGTCGTAGGGCGTGAGCAGGCCGAGGCCCGCGTGGTGATGCTCCTGGTTGTACCAGCCGAAGAAGTCACCGCAGAAGCCGCGAGCGTCGTGGAGGCAGCCGAAGCACTGGGGGAAGTCAGGCCGGTACTTCATCGTCTTGAAGTGCGCCTCACTGAAGGGGTTGTCGTTGGAGACATGAGGCCTGGAGTGCGTCTTGGTGACGCCCAGGTCGGCCATCAGCAGGGCCACCGGCTTGGAGGTCATCGAGGAGCCTCGGTCGGCGTGAATCGTCAACTGGCCGGGCACTATCCCCTGGCGTTCGCAGGTCTGCGCCAGCAGCTTCTGGGCCAGGGTGGCCGACTCGCGATGCGCCACCATCCAGCCAACGACGTAGCGACTGAAGACGTCCAGGACGACGTAGAGGTAGAAGTACGTCCACTTCGTCGGGCCGTGCAGCTTGGTGATATCCCAGCTCCAGAGTTCATTGGGTTTCGTCGCGTGCAGTTGGGGCACCGGGTGGTTGGGGTGGCGCAACTGGTTGCGTCGCTCGCGCACCTCGTGGTTGCTGGCGAGCATCCGGTACATGGTGCGCTCCGAGCACAGGTAGCGGCCCTCGTCGAGCAGCTGCGCGTAGACTTCCGCGGGCGCGGCATCCGCGAATCTCGGCTCATGCAGCACCGCGAGCACCTCGGCCCGCTGCTCGGGCGGCAGGGCTCGCGGTGGGCTGGCCCTGGGCACCGACTCCTGCTTCGGCTGGGCCCCTCGGTAGAAGGTGGCGCGAGCCAGGCCCAGTGCCTGGCACACGGGCGCCACGCCCCACTGGCCAACCGCCTCCCTCGCCACTTGCATCAGGGCTCCTCGTCGGGCTTGGGCAGTTCCACTCCGAGGATTTCCGATACTTTTTTTTGGAGGTCCAGCAGGGCCTCGGCTCGCTTGAGGCGCACCTGGGCCCGGGCCAACTCCTTCTCCAGCTCCGCGACGCGCCGGGCACTCGCGTCGGGGACCTTCGCCGGCGGGCCGCGCTTCTTCGGATTCTGCGCCGACAGCTCCCCTTCATTGCGCTGGCGCCGCCACACGCTCAGCAGCGACGAGTACAGCCCTTCCCGGCGAAGCAGTGCTCCCACTTCACCGGGCTTCGAGCAGCGGTCTGCCTCCGCGAGCACCCGCAACTTGTACTCTGCCGTGAAGCCTCGGCGCCGCGCCTTCTCCTCCACCTCGGTCTCCCTGACCCGCGCTTCTTCCACCACCGGTTTCATCGTCCCTGCCTGGGTCGCCCTGCACACTAAACTGCTCGGTACGGACTGTCTCACTCACGTTGGCAGAGAGGGTCCGCGCCGACTGACGAAAGCGAAGAGGTGGCCTGAGTAGACGTCCTCGCCCCATGCGGTGCGCACCAGCGTCATGAGCCCATCAATCGACTTGCGCATGTCCACCGGCCCGGTGGCCAGAAGGATTCGCACCGAGGCCGGCAGTGTCAGCACGCGGTGCGCTCCAGCGCCGCCACCAGTCGGGCCACGTAGTCCACGTCCGTGCCGGGGGCGAAACGCACGCGCGCTCCAGCGGAGCCAATGACTTCCAGCGCCAACGCCTCGAACGCTGGCTCCCGGCTCACCTGCACCGGGAGCAGGCGCACAGCCGGCTCGACCTTGGTGCTCACCTGGCGCCGATGGCGGTAGACCCATGACTGCACGGTGCTCAGCCGCAGCCCCCGGCGTCCGGCGAACTCCCGCTGCGTCAGCCCGCTCGCTTCGAACTCCTCCGCGACGCGCACCCACTCTGGCTTCTCAACTCTCCTCCTCATCCGTCGAGGGATGACCTGCCACACTCATCCCGGCAACGCCCCGCAGCACGTCGTCCGTCGGACGGATACCTCTCCCACGCCGTAGGCCACCAACAACCTCGCCGAGAGAGACCTGCGCCATGCCGTCATCTGGCGCAAGACGAGCTTCGGCACCCAGAGTGAGGACGGCAGTCTCTTCGTCGCACGCATCCTCACCGCAGTGACGAGTCTCAGGAAGCAGGAGCGCAACGTGCTCGAATACCTCACGGCTTCCGTCGAAGCTCAGCTCCACGGCACTCCCGCACCCTCGCTGCTGCCCGGCACGTAGCCTCAGTTCATCTTTCCAGCGGCCCGCCCCCGTGAACGGTTACGTGTTAACTACACACGATTCGGGACTGGACCCGAGCCCTCGTGAATGCTTACAACTGGGACACGGTGTTCAGAAGCAGGCACCTAGTGGGGTTGGCGGCATTGGTTCAGGTGCCTGATTCCATCGTCGTGTCACTATTTCGCTGCTCGCCATTCTGCTGTCTTTCGGGGATTGAGGGCGGCGTGGAGAAGAACTCCAGCAATCGCTGAATCTTTTCCCGCTTTGCCCCTCCTGTCTTGATCTGATGCTTCGAAAGCACAGCTTCGAGTTGTCGCAGATCAAGCTCCATAAGGAGCGCGGCTTCGCCCAAACGCGACTCTCGGAGCAATCGCACAAGGTGCTCCTTCGTCCCTGTCACGCGGTTCGCGTCGATTCCCGCGAGGATGTCTGAAAGGTCTTGGCCGCGAAACGCACCAAAGAGGGTGTCAAAGGCCGCCGGAGTCAGTACGCGAGGCTCGAGCGGTGGAGGTGGTGGCTCGGCAGGCTTCGGCCGGATGTCGTAAGCGAGAGCAAAATGACGCACCAAACGAGCGATGAGTTCATCCTTGGGGCCAGCCGCACCAAGGTCGAGGTCACGACATAGATCACGCAAGCTTCCGAGCGACACCACCCCAAGAGCTTCCGATGGCTGAATGTAATTCTCCACCAAACGTTGGCACTTCTCGTCCTTCGTGCCAGTCGTCCGAAGCTCCGCTGCGTCTAAGACAGCACTCGTATCGTTGCCGCTCAGCCGCTCAAATAGGCGTTTGCGAGCATCTGCGCCGGCCTCGATCCCCAAAACCTGCCGAGCAATTGCAACAAGGTCCTCGGGAAATACCAATGAGCCGTTGGTGATGTAGGCCACCCCACTCGAACGCAAGCCGTTAAGAGCGGCTAGGAACGCGTGATCCGTATTCCAGAACGAATAGAAGTCGCCGTGATGCTCGATAAGAAAATGTTCCACCTGCCGAATCTTGAGTTCACGACGAAGCACCCCCAGCAAAGCCGCCTCGGAAGCATCTAGCTCGAGTTCGTTCCGCCGCGCCTCAAGCAGGACGTGCCGATAGACGCTAAGACCCTCGTTTCTCCCGAGAAGTTGACCACTACTCACCCGCCGAGAGAGAGCGAGCGTCTCTGCGATGGCATGCTCCTTTAATCCCGAAAGCTGAGTCGAGTGCGCATCAACATCCAAAAGCTTCTCCAGAATCCAGAATGCCGGCGGCTGGAGATTGTAGATCGTTTCCCGCACATGCTTGGGGCTACGCAGTATGTTCTCAAGGTTCACACAAGCAGCCGCACGGGACTCAGCCTCGCCCAGCTCAAGGAAGTGATGAGAGAGGCGCTCAAACGTATCCTGGTCCAACGCTGCGAGAAGGTCCACGAGTCGCATGCCAACGTTCCTCATCTGGCCTCGGCGAGGGCCGAGGGACCAAATTGCTCGAACTGCTTTGATCAGGGAATTGCCTTCGCACCGTGGCGTTCCGTGTAAGTGAACGATGTACCGCACCTCCGACATGCCGTGAAGTGGGGCTTCTCATCCATATCCCGCGTGGACGGGGCCACGGTCAAAAACTGCGGACATCCAGCTCATTCGCCCGTATCAGCGCTGTCGTTGAACACATGCGCGGGTAGGTCCTCGCGCTCGGGAAGGATTAATTCCGGAAAGATGTACGGAAAGTCGATGTCGACCTTAACGGTCTTCCCGATAGCCTTCAGCTTCCGTGAGTCGTCCTTGAAGATGCAGAGCACTGGGAGGCCGGCCCCACGCAGCATCTGAAGCTCGGAGCCGTAGACCATGCCTTCGGTCAATTTATTGCGCTGCGCAACACGTGCATAGAGGTAAGCAGAATTCCCGAAGAGTTTAGTCGAACTCTCTAGAACGCTCTTCATTGCTTCGGGATCCCATTGTTCCGTACCAAGTTCCTGGTACGGCAGGTAGTCGAGCGCGTCTATGACATCGGCAAGTGCGATCCGGTGCAATTGGTCGCGTAGAATAGTCTCGAACTTCTTGTTCGGGAAAAGAGTCTCCACTCGCGCCAGGGCTTTCCTGTGTTCCTCCGCCGGATTCTTCGCATTGAAGAGGGGCGCAGCCGGATAGAGATGTTCTCCAGGCATGTACGCCACGACATGGGACGTATCGAGCACGTTTGTCCGTGTAGCCCGTAGTTTCTTGGCTACTTGCACCGGAACTCTGGCACGCCTGCCGTTCCTTCCCAAGAGTTCCCTCAGGCGCTCCTCGGCAGTGCATATTTGATGAAACCGCAGCGCCTGAAGCTCAGGGATGTACACGCGAAGGAAAGGGCGTGCTCCGTGGCGGTAGCCGAACATGCGCGCATGCTGGAGCATCGTGTCCATCTGCGCAATCTTGGCGGAGCGCAGGTAGTACGTGACCAGCAGGTTATCGATTGTGAGGCCGCGCCCAAGGATGTTCCCGCCAACAATGAAGTTGAGCTTTGGCCCGAACTTTGCGTCGTCCTGCTCGGAGTTCACTACCTTCACTTCGCGGTCTCGCAATCGGCGCCGCACATACAATTCGACGCTTTCCAGCGAGGGGACGGGGGAAACGCTGCGCGACAGTTCGTGGAGACCACGTTGCAATGCAACGCGAGCAATGTCTCGCGGGCGGTCGCCCTTAAGCGACTCGTAGATCTCCATGAGCAACTCGCGAACGCGGTCGGCGGCAATCTGATGGTCGTTCTTCCGGACGCTGGTGTGGCACAGGTAGTTCTGCGGCCCGAACTTCGACTTTTCGTTGATCAAGCCTTGTGCGGCAGCGGCAACGAGGAAGTAGGCCAGCGAGTTCCGCAGACCCTCGGGCATCTGACCGTTGCCAAGCTGGTCTGCTTCATCGGACGCGACGTAGACGAGCGGGGCACGCCCCTCGTCGATGACGTCTTTCGGGAAGAAGAATTCGCCTCCCGTGTAGCCTTGGCCTGGCTCAAGCAGCTCGGTGAAGAGAGGACGAAGCGGACTGTCGGTACTTTGGAGGAGCAGCGCGTAAGGAGTCGCAGTGACCTGAAGGTAGAGATGATGGGGAAGCGTCTGGCGAATGGAGAGCCCCTGTTCCCCTTCGCGCTCGTTGACGTTCGTCTTGGAGAAGATGGCACTCGGGACAGCCTCGACTCTCGTCTTACCTGCTGCGCGCGCACGAGCGCGTGCTGCGACACTGGTATCGAGTGAAGCTTGGTCAGCCTCATCGTCGAGAATCAAGGCAGGGTAGTTCGCTGCCTTTACAGTCCGGAGGAATTCTACGAAGGTCGATAGATGTGAAGTGTTCTTTGCAGTTATCAAGACAAGGCCCGCCTCGGCGATCGATGCGCGGACATGATCCACATCTGCAAGCCACGATCCGATATCCGTTGACTCCTTGACTACGACACCCTGGAGCATCCCGAAGCGTCCGGCGGTCTGCTTCACGAGACTCACGTTGTCCGACGTGAGGACCACGACGATACGGAATCCGTTATCAATCGCCATTGCAGCCGTCGTGATCATGGCGAGTGTCTTGCCACTCTGCACGCGTCCGTAAAGCAGGCCTGTCGGGCACTCCTCACGAACGGGGCGAGCCTCGGCCGATCTCCCGGACCCGGATGGGCCGACCTCCTCCCGCGCAACGTCGATGTCGTAGCTCCTGAGGATCGACGTCATGAGCTGCGTTACCTGCTGCTTTACGCGCTCAAGCGTTTCGAGGGACATCGGCTGCGAATCGTTCGCCCCTGCGGCAAGCGCATCGAGAGTCTCGCGCAGGACAGGCCCGTCGATGCGGGGCACAAGAGTGGACTCCGCCGCCACAATCGTTGCGGTCTCCAGAACTCCGTTCACCATTGCCTCCTCTTGAACTTGAAAAGCATCGTCATCCGAAGTCGCCAATAGGACGGGCTAAGTCTCATGCTTCGCTGAAGGGCTACGCTGGAAGAGTTGCGCCACATCCACCTCGAAGCCTCCGCACAGGCGCGCCAGCGTCGTGAAGGTGGCGTTGACGTCCTCGCCCTCCACTCGTTGGAGGAGGCGCGTCGTCATGCCACAGCGGTGCGCAGCCTCCTCCTGCGTCCAGCCCTTCACCTCGCGCAGATGACGCACGGCTGCAGCCAGCCGCGCCTGCAAGTCGTGGTAGGCCGGGCTCTCGTATTGATCTGCCCGCTCGGGTCGGCGTTTGCGGGACTGCGCCATCTTGCATCCGACCGTAGGAGCGCCTACAAAGGGGGCGCCACGCCTCTAGCGTCGTGTCGCTAGGAGCGTCATCACAACAGCAACACCCAGGAAAGACCCGAAAGGCGCTGATGAAGTAGATGCACTGCGGCAACGACATGGCACCAACGCGGCGGCCTGCCCGGTCTCTTTAACGAGGACTACGGGACGAAGACCGCCCTACCCACCCGGGCGGAGCCGTCCAATAGTAGGAGAACAGGCTCATGATGAGCGTACTGGTCGAGGACTACCAAGTCGACAATCTGTAACTGGCCTCTCTCGCTACTTACGAAAAGCGAGGGCCAGGGCGGCAAGCGATCGAAGCGGCCCTCGGTCCCCATGCGGAGCATGAGGGGTGTCAGACCCGTATGTCATATTTAGCCCATGGAGCAATCGCTGAACGCCTCATGGATAGGCGTAGGAACGAGCCCATTTTGGACAAGGCCAGCGCATTGAGCACGCAGCCGGCCCGCCTACAGGATGCGGCCTCGGTGCATATTGAGCACCGAGTGATAGCAACCGCTCACCCGCAGTTTTCAGCAGCATTTAGAAGTGCTGCACCTGACCTGAGGCCTTCACCGGCCGTTGGTCTGCTGCGCATATTCCTCAGACGGAACTAGGAGAGGCGCATGAATACGGAACTGGAGCTGACAACAGAGGGGTGGGCTATGCCCTTGAATGCGAACACTTTCCATTACTTCCGTGGTGGCCGCTCGCTTTGTTCGCGTTGGATGTTCACCGGTCAGCTGTCCGGAGACACCGGGCAAGCATCCCTGGATGACTGCAAGACCTGCGCGAGGAAGCGCCAGAGCGAGCGAACGGAACCTGTCAACGCGGATGAGACAGAGAATTGGTGAGAATACTGCGTGGTCTACTGAGAGGCGGAGAGCCGCGCGGGGTCGTTTATCCAGACGGCGTTCGGAAGCGACTGAGGCTTGGGAGGGCCGCGGGGGAAGCGCTCGGGGTGAGAGGCGTAGGCGGCAGCGAGCACTGCGGCTCGGGTGGCGATGCGCTGGGCAGCCAGGCCGTGGTGCACGTCGTAGGGCGTGAGCAGGCCGAGGCCCGCGTGGTGATGCTCCTGGTTGTACCAGCCGAAGAAGTCACCGCAGAAGCCGCGAGCGTCGTGGAGGCAGCCGAAGCACTGGGGGAAGTCAGGCCGGTACTTCATCGTCTTGAAGTGCGCCTCACTGAAGGGGTTGTCGTTGGAGACATGAGGCCTGGAGTGCGTCTTGGTGACGCCCAGGTCGGCCATCAGCAGGGCCACCGGCTTGGAGGTCATCGAGGAGCCTCGGTCGGCGTGAATCGTCAACTGGCCGGGCACTATCCCCTGGCGTTCGCAGGTCTGCGCCAGCAGCTTCTGGGCCAGGGTGGCCGACTCGCGATGCGCCACCATCCAGCCAACGACGTAGCGACTGAAGACGTCCAGGACGACGTAGAGGTAGAAGTACGTCCACTTCGTCGGGCCGTGCAGCTTGGTGATATCCCAGCTCCAGAGTTCATTGGGTTTCGTCGCGTGCAGTTGGGGCACCGGGTGGTTGGGGTGGCGCAACTGGTTGCGTCGCTCGCGCACCTCGTGGTTGCTGGCGAGCATCCGGTACATGGTGCGCTCCGAGCACAGGTAGCGGCCCTCGTCGAGCAGCTGCGCGTAGACTTCCGCGGGCGCGGCATCCGCGAATCTCGGCTCATGCAGCACCGCGAGCACCTCGGCCCGCTGCTCGGGCGGCAGGGCTCGCGGTGGGCTGGCCCTGGGCACCGACTCCTGCTTCGGCTGGGCCCCTCGGTAGAAGGTGGCGCGAGCCAGGCCCAGTGCCTGGCACACGGGCGCCACGCCCCACTGGCCAACCGCCTCCCTCGCCACTTGCATCAGGGCTCCTCGTCGGGCTTGGGCAGTTCCACTCCGAGGATTTCCGATACTTTTTTTTGGAGGTCCAGCAGGGCCTCGGCTCGCTTGAGGCGCACCTGGGCCCGGGCCAACTCCTTCTCCAGCTCCGCGACGCGCCGGGCACTCGCGTCGGGGACCTTCGCCGGCGGGCCGCGCTTCTTCGGATTCTGCGCCGACAGCTCCCCTTCATTGCGCTGGCGCCGCCACACGCTCAGCAGCGACGAGTACAGCCCTTCCCGGCGAAGCAGTGCTCCCACTTCACCGGGCTTCGAGCAGCGGTCTGCCTCCGCGAGCACCCGCAACTTGTACTCTGCCGTGAAGCCTCGGCGCCGCGCCTTCTCCTCCACCTCGGTCTCCCTGACCCGCGCTTCTTCCACCACCGGTTTCATCGTCCCTGCCTGGGTCGCCCTGCACACTAAACTGCTCGGTACGGACTGTCTCACTCACGTTGGCAGAGAGGGGAACACGCAATTCCATGTAGCATAGGAGTCTCGTGCCAGTCGGCAGGCTCAAGCCCGGGTATAGAGGCCCCGCAGCCCAAGCTTTCCCAGTGCGGACTGGAATCTAGGGTCGTAAATCCCAAGGGGACCAACGGTCCATGTTCCGGTGAGCACCCCAACGATTGCCTGACCATGGGCATGAGTGAACCGCGGCGGAACAGCCTCCCCAATCATCGCGCGGACATTCGAACTGCCCCATCGATCTAAGGCATCGCCCCAGTCGAAGGACTCGGGAAACGTTTGCAGATGGGCGCACTCCGCCATGCTGAGCACCCGGTTCTCGTAGGGGTGGAGGGTGATGTCACTGCCGACATGCCCGCTCGCCGTCGTGATCGTTGAAGCCGGGGCGTCCGGACTCATACGGCGGTAGCTGGTCGTGCGAAAGCCGCGAACGAGCCGGTAGCGGCCACCGCGCCCCCGGACGACGGGCCGCAGTAGCGGCACCTTACAATTGGAGCACTCGGCCGCGTCCTCATCAGTCACCGTTTCGGCACATGCTCCGCAGGAGTTGTTCTGCCAAGCACTCCCGCCGCTTCCAGGTGGAATTGCCGAAACCATCGCGTAGCGATGATCCCGTCCCCATATGGGCACGGAATGCAATCCGGTCCCTGCCGTCTCCTGAGAGCTAGCGTCCAAGGCACCCAACCGGAGTTCCTGCAGAGCCTCGGCGACAGTGATGTGAGGAAGTCCCTTAGAGTCTGCAGCGTATGAGGGTCGCGGATATGGTGCCCAACCAGATTCTAGGAGACCACGCAGGCCGCCCTCGTCCCGACGCAAGAAGGTCAAGAAAGCGCGCTTACGGTTTTGTGCCACTCCGAAATCGGCCAAGTTCGCGAGGAGTGGGAACACCTCGTACTCTCGCGCGAGCAGCGTCACGAGGAGAGTGGCTGCCGACACACTACGGCCCGTACGTGGGTGACGCACCTTTCGAGAGAGGAAGGCCTCAACGTTCTCTACGACCACGACCCGAGGCTTCAAGGCATTAGCCACCTTTGCCACCACAACCACCAGGAGGTTGCGCGCGTCACGACTCCCCGCGTCGGCGTCGTCCCATGAGCCCCGGCCGCTGCGTGCCGAGCTCATTCCTTGGCATGGCGGACACGCGGCGAGAAGAGCGGGAGGCGTGGACCCAACGACGTCACGATACGCCGAGACAACCTTACGCCAAGTCGAGCGCAGGTCTCCTGGAACGCCGACAGCGCCAATGTGGTTCCGGAGAGCAATCTCCAATCTGCGCGGATCGAGTTCCGCCATCACCCTGAAGCGAAAACCCGCCTGGGCGAAACCCACGTCACCGGCCCCGCAGTTCGAGAAGAGGCTCACTGCATTCAATGCGTCCGGCCCAACTCGAGCATGGTTCGAGCGAGCCGTCCTCTGACTTGACCGACCAGATTCGGCCTTCTTGTTGTTCCGCACGCCCGTTACCTCAGCGTGCTTCTTTGTAAGCGCCAACTGCCCCTCCCACTGACTGACTACGGTGTCGCCGCAGTCACGGCCCTGTCGCGTGCATCAAGGAACTGCTCGTGCGCGACCTTTGCCCTGTTCAGGAAGTCGACCCAAGTGATGCGCACCACCTGCCCCTTTCCAACCAACTCCTTGAACAGGCGCGCCTCCTTCTTCCCTTTGATGTCGACGTCGTCAGCCACCAGATCGATTTGCCACCCGTTGAACTCATCCATGAGGGTGATATTCGCCTCGAAAAACGCTTCGAAGGCCTCGACGTAGTTGTACATCCGATCGAAGTCCGCATCAGTGAAGACGTGGCCGGCAGCCTTGATCTCAACGATGTGCAGCATTCGGTCCGCACTCACCAGCACGAAGTCTGGGCGCTTGGTGGTGTAGGTGATGGCGAGCGTGACGGTGGTTCCGGTTCTCTTCTTCCAGAACTGCTCGAACATCGTCTTGAACGTCTTGAGCCGCTGATTGATGGTGATGACGCTCCAAGTAGGGTGAACGAGCCAAGGCCCCTCCGTAATGATGCGCTGGAGGTCTTCCTCCTTCGAACCAGTAGACTGAATGATCTTTTCCAGCTCTCCGATAATGCGTACGCGCTCGCTCGCAATCTGCACGTAAGAAGCGAGTTCGGCGAGTCGCGTTTTGCCGAAGAGGTCGGCGAGCTTGTTCATCGAAGGCGCTTTTCCCGTCGCGCTCTTGGAGAACTCCTGGAACGCCTCAATGAGGGCCTTGTGCGGAGCGACCGCAAGCAGCACATCGGACAGGTCTTCGACGTACTGGCTGTCTTCAAGCTCGTCCTCTGCGGCAAAGCCCCCCACCTGCTCGGCCAGGGAGACGGCGGCACGCACGATGGAACTGTCGCTGAAGCGTGCCTTAGCCTTGTTCTCGAAGTCCGCCTTCTCGACGAACATCTTCCGTACTCTTTCTCGGCGGGGCTTCCTGGAAGCGGCGCCAATTTCGCGGATGCGCTCACCACCCCACTTCCGCAAGGCGTTGCCGAGTTCGGAGTCCCAAAGAATGCCCTGTCGGTCGGTGCGAACCAAATCCTCCCCTTCGTCGAAGTCCAGCCATTCGGCATGCACCTCACCAACTAAGTACGAACGAGTCGTGAACTCGCCGGTGAAGCCCGCAGGCTGCTCAAAGTCGCGTGTGGTGGCGACGATCTTGTTACGAGCGTAGACACGCACACCAGCCATCTCCTCGTCCTTGTACGCCTCCTTCGCCAAGCCGAGCCACCCAGTCACCTTGAATTGCTGCCCAGTGTCCGTGGAAACGGGGTAGTTCGACACGTCGACCTTTGTCCCATCCATGAGCGGGATTTCGAAGGGGTCGACCTTCTTCCGCGGGTTGTTCGCAGGGTCTCGCGTGTCCTCGATGAAGATCGCGAAGTCTGTCGTCGCGAACACGAACCGACGAGCGAGCTGGCGGTGGAAGATCTTGGTGGCCGGCACACGCTTGTTGGAGAAATCCCTCAGTAGGATCTTCGTCCCCGTTTTGGGGCTGTACGTACGATCCTGCTTTCCCGGCATGAAGGACACCGGCTCATCCGTCTCCTTAACGATGTCATCGAAGCACATCACGAAGTGCGCCGTGATGTACCCCTCCGGCATCTTCGACCCACCCGAGGAAATCACCTCGATGGTGCGGCAGATTCCGAAAGGGGCAAGCTTGCCGATGCCCTTACGGCCCATTACGGGGCGCTTCTTACCCTGCGACACACTCCCTCTCTGCGGGTCCCTGCGCCGGTCGCGGCCGACCCTGAGGAAGAAGTCGATGGCCTCGCTTGGCGTCATGCCATGGCCGTTGTCTTCGACCTCAATGGAGTACCCATGCTCGTCAAGCTTGCCGTCGGGCTGGCGGGCAGCCAGTTGAGTCCCCAACGGGAGGCGGACCGTGACCTCCTCAGCATCAGCGTCGTAGCTGTTGGCGACGAGTTCAGCGACGACAGCGCTCGCCTGGTCGTAGAGCTTGACGCCCAGCTTATCGACCGTGTTCCTGGAGATGCGCATCTCGTATGGACGAGCATCTGGCTTCTTGGGTTCAGAGGGAGTTGCCATCAGGGTGTCCGAAGAAAGGAGCGCGCATCCTACCATTCCCCAGGGATACCTTCGGCAGCGACCTTCGCCTTATTGGTTCGGCAGGCGCCCACCTGCCGGATTATGGCAGCGATTTTCTGAGTGACTTGCTCAGCAAGCTCGTGTTCCCACACCCGAACCGATCTCCACCCATGCTCGGCGAGCTGCCGGTCGGTGTCCTTATCTCGTCGGCGGTCGTAAGCGATCTTCGCTTCCCAGAAGCCCCGGTTCGAGAGAGGAAGGCTCCAATGTTCCGGGCAACCATGCCAGAAGCATCCATTGACGTAGACTGCGACGGGCGCCCTGCGGAACACGATTTCCGCCCGGCGGCGTCCAGGGATAGGCGCCACATCGACCCGAAAGCGTAGGCCGCTCGATGAAGGGCGGAGCGCAGCGCCACCTCCGGAACGGTGTCTCGCTTCCGCACGGATTGCATTCGATGCTGAACCTCGTCATTCGAGGCTGGCGGAGAGGGGGCATGCTCCCGCCGAATCCAGACCAGGACAACTGGTGCCTTCGGCTTGTTGCCATGAGGGTCCTCCTCCCCGAGGGGAACCAGAAGCAACATTCGAAACCATCCCAGGTCATCGGTCTCCAACTTAGACCTCCACAGGAGAGTGCTTCGGCTCAACCCAGAGTTCTGCTCGGGAGAGCCGCCTCTGCTTCTCCTCGCTTTCCGACATCGAACACACTTCCATCACATCGGGGGTGTCCACAGACGCGGGGGACCTCTCAATCAACTCGACTTCACGGCGCCCACCCCAGCTGAGTAAGTTCCCCTTGCGTTGAAGGAGGGCCGGGAAGAGTGCTACCGCCCCGCCCATGAGGCCGCTGAAAACTCTGGACGACTACCTATCCGATTTCTGCATGAACTGCGCCGAGCCGAAGGCATTTCACGACTTCTCAGCCAATAGCGGGATGTGCCACCTCGCCCTCACCAACTGGGCTCCATGTACCGAGTCGGGGTTGCAGCAGTTCCCCGAAACGGCGCGCAGGACGATTGCCACGGCTCTTGCCCCTGAAATCCGGGCCGACTGGAGCGACAGCCTCCGCGCCAACCCCGCGGACACGCGGGCGTTCTACGACCACTATGCAGACCTTCTTCGGCGCCTCTGCGGATGCAGCGGCATGACCTCGCTGTAGGACGGACTGCTTCGTCCTTCTCGAAGACGCCTGCCGGGCACCGACAGCACCGCTACAGGGCTCCACAGGCCCCGCTTGCTGCTGGAATCGAGTCCTCTCCGAGTGATGCTAGTTTGCTGCTGACGGTCAACGTGGGAAAAGAAAAAGCCCAGGAGCCTCGCGAAAGTCCGCGAAACTCCTGGGCCTCTTTGTTGGTCGGGGAGACAGGATTTGAACCTGCGACCCCTTGGTCCCGAACCAAGTGCTCTACCAGGCTGAGCCACTCCCCGATATGTCCGTCCGCCGGTGGGTCTTCTTCGGGACCGGCGAAAAGTGCGGGCGGTAATACCCGTGCCCCTCGGCTGAGTCAACGTCCTCGGATCACCTTTTCGTTCCACGCCCCCTCGCCTGCCCCTTTTTGCGAGTCTCTCCAGACCCCTCCCACCCCCTTCTCCCACCCTCCCCCTTTAAAAATCCCCGACATTCCGGTACTTCCGGATATATTCACTGATTCTCCGGGCCGAAAAAGGCAGTGGGTTGTGCAGGTCGAAACGAAAATGCCCCCCGTCGTCCTCATCTCCGATGATGAACCGCTCATCGTGTCGGCCCTCGCCCGGGAGGCGAAGCGGTCCGGCTTGACGTGCATCTCGGACACGACGTCGGAGCGCGTCCTGGAGCTGGCTCGGCTCCACCGCCCCGCCGTCATCATCCTGGACATCAACCAGCACCAGGACGGCCGGGACCTGCTCGCCCAGCTCAAGCAGGACCCGTCCACCCGCGACTGCAAGGTCATCATCCTCAGCGGCGTCGAGGACCAGTTCACCCGCCACGTCTGCTTCGAGCTCGGAGCCGACGACTACGAGGTGAAGCCCTTCGACCCCACCTTCATGACCCGCGTCGCCCGGCTCGCCTCCACCGTCGCTCGCACCCGCGCCTGACGCCCGCCTACGGCCTCAGCGAACGGATGGCCGCCGCCCGGTCCTTCGCCCCGAAGACGTAGCTGCCCGCCACCAGCACCGTCGCCCCCGCCGCCACGACGCGCTTCGCCGTGTCGGCGTTGATGCCCCCGTCCACTTCGATGTCCGTGTCCAACCCGCGCGCGTCGAACATCGCTCGCAGCCGGCGCACCTTGTCCACCGTCGCCTCGATGAAGCTCTGCCCGCCAAACCCCGGGTTCACGCTCATCAGCAACACCATGTCCACGTCCCCCAGCACCTCTTCAATCGCCGACAGCGGCGTGCTCGGGTTCAACACCACCGCCGCCTTCGCCCCCGCGTGACGAATCTGTTGCAGAGTGCGGTGCAGATGGGGGCTCGCCTCCACGTGCACCGTCAGCACGTCCGCCCCCGCCTTCACGAAGGCCTCCACGTACTTCTCCGGCTCCACAATCATCAGGTGCACGTCCAACGGCTTCGTGGCTGCTCGCTTGATGGCCTCCACCACCACCGGCCCTATCGTGATGTTCGGCACGAACCGCCCGTCCATCACATCCACGTGAATCCAGTCCGCTCCCGCGGCTTCAATGTCGCGGACCTCCTCGGCCAAACGGCCGAAGTCAGAGGACAGCAGCGAGGGGGAAATCCGCACAGGGCGACGGCTCATGGGGGCGCTACATACCCCCTTCCCTCTCCCTCCGGCACGGGCTGAATTCCCGGACGTCCACTCGAAAGCAGGAAACCGAGTAGGTCGGGGCTGAAGACAGTCACCTGGCTGGGCATGTTACAACCTCGACGTCCTGCACGGCCGCAGGCCACGTCGCCCGGAGCCGCCCGGTGCTCTCACGTTCTCCCGCCGTTCCGCAGCCACTCCCCGACCTCAACCGCCGACTGGCGAAGCTCACGTCCATCCTGGACGTCGCCAAGGCCATGAGCGCCGAGCGCGACCTGGACCTGCTGCTCCCGCTCATCCTCTTCGAGGCCACCAAGGTGGTGGAGGCCGACCGGTGCTCGCTCTTCATCCTGGACCGGGAGACGAACGAGCTGTGGAGCAAGGTGGCCCAGGGCTCGAAGAGCGAAATCCGACTCCCCGCGGGCAGCGGCATCGCAGGCCAGGTGGCCCACACCGGCGCCATCATCAACATCCCCGACGCCTACGCGGACACCCGCTTCAACCGCTCGTTCGACATCTCCAGCGGCTACCAGACCAAGACCATCCTCTGCGTCCCCATGCGTGACGCGAATGGCGAAGTGACGGGCGTCATCCAGGCCCTCAACAAGCTCGATGGCCAGGGCTTCAACTCCGAGGACGAGGAGCTGCTGCTCGCCCTGGGTGCCCAGGCCGCCGGCGCCATCGAGAACGCCCTCCTCCACGAAGAAATCAATCGCCTCTTCGAGGGCTTCGTCTCCGCCTCGGTCGTCGCCATCGAAGCTCGCGACCCGACGACGGCGGGACATTCGGGCCGCGTCGCGGACCTCACCGTGTCCCTGGCCCAGGCCCTGGAGCACCTGTCCACCGGCCCCTATGCCCGGACGCACTTCTCCTCCACGGAGATTCAGGAGATTCGCTACGCCTCGCTGCTCCATGACTTCGGCAAGGTGGGCGTGCGGGAGAACGTGCTCGTCAAGGCGGAGAAGCTCTACCCCTATGAGCTCGACGGACTTCGCGCCCGCTTCCAGCTCGCGCGCAAGGACCTCCAGCTCCAGAGCTACCGCCGCCGCTTCGAGGCCGTGAAGCACCGCGGCGACAAGCACCTCGCGGAAATCGAGGCCGAGGAGACCGAGCGGCTCGGCACCGAGCTGAAGCACCTGCACGAGGTGTTCGACTTCGTCCTCACCTGCAACCGGCCCACGGTGCTCGCCCAGGGAGGCTTCGAGCGCCTGCACGAGTTGGGGCACCTCCAGTTCGAGGACGCCGACGGCCAGACGCAGCCGCTGCTCCTGCCTCGCGAAATCCAGTCGCTCTCCATCACCCGTGGCACCCTCTCCACCGAGGAGCGCCGCGAAATCGAGAGCCACGTCGAGCACACCTACCGCTTCCTCACCCAGATTCCGTGGACGCGCGCCCTGCGCCGCGTGCCCGAAATCGCCTACGCGCACCACGAGAAGCTCGACGGCACCGGCTACCCGCGCGCCATCCCCGACCGCACCATCCCCGTGCAGTCGCGGATGATGTCCATCTCCGACATCTACGACGCGCTCACCGCCAGCGACCGGCCCTACAAGAAGGCCGTGCCCCACACCCTCGCACTCGACATCCTCAAGCGCGAGGCCGACAACGGGCAGCTCGACAAGGAGCTGTTCCACATCTTCGTGGACGCGCAGATTCCCCGCCGCGCGCTGGCCCACCCGCCGAAGTAACGGCAGGGCGGACGCGTCCGCGCGGGCTCGCCGGAATCCTCGGGGCGCCCGGGCCTTGCGCTCCATTCCACTCCTCGCGGCCCTATGAAGCACGAAGGGGAAGCCCCGACCACGGGCCTCCCCTCACGGTGCTTCGATTCGACTCCGGCTCAGCCTTCGATTCGACTCCGGCTCAGCCTTCGATGGTGTGCAGCCGCAGGCTGTTGATCTTCCCGGGCTGTCCCACGGGCGCGCCGTACACGATGACGATGCGGTCGCCCTTGCGACCCAGGCCCCGCGCCACCAACTCCTCCCCCACGCGGCGCACCATCGCCTCCGTGTCCTGGATGGGCTCAAGCACTCGCGGCACCACGCCCCACAGGAGCGCCAGCCGACGACGGACCTCCTGGTTCGGGCTGAAGGCCACAATCGGCACCGACGGCCTGTAGTGCGACAACAACCGCGCCGTCACGCCCGACAGCGTGAAGGCCGCAATCAGCGACGCGCCACTCGCCTTCGCCGCCTCGCACGCCACGCGCGCAATCACATCCGGGAAGTGCGTGGGCAGCCCAAGCGGCGCGTCGATGTTGCGCAACACCGGCTGCACCCGCTGCGACGACTCCGCCGCCAGGATGATGCGCTCCATCATCTGCACGGACTCGATGGGGAACTTGCCGCTCGCCGTCTCGCCCGAGAGCATCACCGCGTCCGCGCCGTCGAACACGGCGTTGGCCACGTCGCTCGCCTCGGCGCGCGTGGGCCGCGGGTTGTCAATCATCGAGTTCAACATCTGCGTCGCCACGATGACCGGCAGGCCCCGCAGGTTCGAACGCCGGATGATGTCCTTCTGCACCGCCGGGACTTCCTCGGGCGGAATCTCCACGCCCAAATCGCCGCGCGCCACCATCACGCCGTCCGTCTTGTCGAGGATGGCGTCCAGCCGGGCAATCGCCTCCGGCTTCTCCAGCTTCGCGATGATGGGCACCGTCCGGCCCACCTCCGCCATCGCCTGCCGCGCCGCGTCCAGGTCCGACGGCTGCCGCACGAAGGACAGCGCGATGAAGTCCACGCCCGCCTTGATTCCGAAGACCAAGTCCTCGCGGTCCTTGGGCGTCAGCGCGTCCGCGCGCACCGCGACACCGGGCAGGTTGATGCCCTTGTTGTTCTTCAGCGCGCCGCCGTGGATGACCTGCGTCTTGATGAGCTTCTGCTTGTCCGTGTGGAGGACCTTCAGCTCCAGCAAGCCGTCGTCCAACAGGATGCGGTCGCCCGGATTCACGTCCGCCGCCAGGAACGGGTACGTGGTGGACACGATTTCGTCCGTGCCCGGCACCGTCTCGTCCGTGGTGATGTGGAAGATGCCGCCTTCCTTCAGGTCCGTGCTGCCCTTGGTGAAGCGGCCCGTCCGAATCTTCGGGCCCTGCAAGTCACCCAGGATGCCCACCGCCTTGCGCACCTTCAGCGAGGCCGCGCGCAGCTTGGCGATGTTCTCCGCGTGCTGCTCATGGCTGCCGTGCGAGAAGTTCAATCTCGCGACGTCCATGCCGTTCTCCAGCAGCGCCTCCAACATCTCCTGGCTCTGACTCGCGGGCCCGAGGGTGCAGACAATCTTCGCTCGTCGCATATGGCTCGGGAGGATGGGTGTCCCTCACGAACGCGTCAAGCACGCACCACGCGTCGCTTCGCTCGGTAAAACGGTAAATGAGCCAGCGAGCAACGGAGCCATCAACCGCGCAACAGCACACCCAGGTTCTCCCGCTCCCAGCGCAGCGACGCCGCGTAGTGAGGGTACGTGCGCTCACGCTCCCGGAAGGCGCGCGGGTGATGGACTCGACGCCCGCTTCGCCCCGTGCTCGGGAAGAGCTGATGCAGCATCTCGTGGTAGACGATGAACTCCACGAAGAAGGCCGGCACCTCGGGCCTGTCCAGCGCGGGATGGATGCGAATCTCCCGCGTCTGGTGGTCGTACACGCCCAGGCGGATGGACTTGCGCCGGCGCCTCGGAGGCATCCGCCCCCAGCCGATGCGCGCCTGGATGACGTTCTCGAAAAAAGTGGCGTTGACGTTGTTGTAAAGCGCCAGCAGGTCGAAACAGCGCCCCAACGGGTTCAGGTCCGCGTCCGATTCACGACGCACCTGCCGGATTCGCGGCTGCTGTCCCCGGATGTACTCGTCCAACATCACGCCCGCCGTACGGTGCCCCCGGCCCGCGTAGTCCGCCACCGCGCGGACGATGGTCTCCGGCGCGTCCAGGAACATGTGGTGCAGGCGCAGCTGCAGCGCGTTGCCCCCTCGACGGAAGGACACCATGGTGGAGCGGTTGTCCGTCACCGCCAGCTTCACCGGCATCCCCAGCTCCGCGCTCAGCCTCCAGGCCAGGGACTCCGCGCGGGTCCACATCTCCTCACGCGGAGAGGGGACGGTGAGCATGCGCGGTGCTTCCTCGGGCACCCGATGCCGGGGCGGAGGCGGCCGTTGCTGGGGAACGAGCACGGGCTCGAGCCGCGGCGCGACCTCCTGTTCCAGGACAAGGGGCTCCGCGACCGCCGCCGTGGCCCGACTGGCCGCGGAGAGGCCGCGTGGAAACAGGGACATCTGACGGAAAAACTCGGAGGTCACTCGGGGCGCATCGTACCCGGCAACCTCCCGGACTCAAGGCCGCCGGCCTTTGCCCGCCTGCCCTCCGTCACCCCGTCAACCGCACCCCACCCCCATGCTCGGGTGATTCACACTCCGGGGGGAGGATTCGTCACGGAGCGGGCACCTCGGTGTGACGGGACTTGAGCAGTCGCTCCAGCCGCTCCGCCTCCATGCGCACCACGAAGGTCTTCTCGCGCGTGTACGTCACCTGCCCCTGCGCCCCTCCCTTCACCTTGCGCACGAACTTCACCTGCACGTAGCTGACCTCGCCGCGCGGCTCGCCCTTCGCCCCCGAGTGGTGCAGCGCCAGGTGCGCCGCGTCCAGGAGCACCTCCTGCGTGGGCTCCTGTCCCTTCTCTAGAGGAAGCACCACGTGACTGCCCGGCACGCCGCGCGCGTGGAACCACAGGTACCAGGGCCGGGCCACCTTGAAGGTGAGCGTGTCGTTGTCCTCCGAACCTCGCCCTACCCAGATGCGCGCGCCCGCGTGGCCCACGTACTCCTTGAAGGGCTTGCCCTCCGGCGTGGCCTCGCCTCCCACCGGGATGTGCAGCACCTGGGCCTGCGCGAGCAGCATCGGCTCGTCCATCCGCTCCACCTGCTCCAGCGAGAGCTGCGCGTGAGCCACTTCCCGCGCCAGCTCCGCCTCGCGGTGGCGCGCCTGCTCCACGCCTCGCAGCAGCCGGCGGTACTGGTGGAAGTTCCAGTCCGCCTCCTCCTTGGGGGTGCGCTTCGGGTCCAGCTTCACCTGGACCTCCTCCGCGCCGGCCTCGGTGTACTCGGTGAGGGTGACTTCGGTGGCGCCCCGCTTGAGGCGGAAGAGGTTCTGCGCCAGCAGCTCCCCCGTGCGACGGTGCTTCTCCGCGTCCGGCCCGCGCGCGGCCTCCGCCCTCACCTTCTCCAGCGTGCGCGAGGAGCGCTTGAGGCGGGCCCGGTACGGCTGCGCCAGTCGGCGACGGATGGACTCCGCGCGGCTCGCCTGGTCCTTGGCTCCGAGCAGCTGCTCCGCCGCGTGGGAATAAGGAAGCGTGTCCCCCTCGGCGGGCACCAGCCGCGAGGGCGCGAGGCGCGCCTTGGCCAGCGCCTCCGGGGGCAGCGACTCCGGAGGCGTCCACGCCGCGCCCGGATAGAGATTGCGCCGGGGACCGAAGCCCTCGCCGGACAGCATCAGCACCCGCCCCTGCTCGCTCAAGAGGAGCAGTCCGCCTGGGGAGCCCAGCTCCATCACCAGACGTCGGCGCACCTCCTCGCGCTCGAAGTCGAGCTCCACCACCCGCTCCGCGTCGCGAAAGCGCGCCGCCACGAGCTTCGCGCCGGTCAGCTCGTGCCGCAGCCACCGTTGGAAGGGCGCGGGCTCGCCGGGAGTGGGGAAGCGCGACTCGGCGACGGCCACCCGGGAGAGGTCTCCCTCGGCGCAGAGGCATAAAAGGATGGATCGCCCGGGGACTCGCAGCTCCAGGTACGCCAGCCTCGGCAGCGGGCACCAGGCCTTCTGGGCCACCGCTCCCGTCAGCTTCGCACCCACCTCCGCCACCACCTGCTCCAGCTCCGAGGGACGCAGTGACATGGGCAAGCTCCTGTCCGGACAAAAGAAAAACGGCCCGGCGGGATTCGCCGAGCCGTTCACCGGACGTCAAATACCGTCCGCGAATGACGACGTGCTGCTCAGGACTCCGGGGTCGCCGGGGCCGCCACCGTCTTCGCCTTGCTGCTCGCGCGCTTGCGGGCAGGGGCCTTCTTGGCGGCCTTACGAGCGGTCGTCTTCTTCGCCGCCGGCTTCTTCGCCGTCTTGCCAGCCGTCTTGCGGGCAGTCGTCTTCTTCGCGGCGGTCTTCTTCTTCGCGCTCTTCGCGGCGGTCTTCTTCTTAGCGGCCATCAGAACCCTCCATGTGATTGGCCCCAGTGAACCAAGGGCCTGCACTCTTCTTTTGATGGAGTGAGTGCTTGAAGTGAATGGTACGGGCGACACACCAGTGTGTCAACGCATGGTGATGTATTGCATCGCGCGGCGAGGCCGATTTTTCGGCATCGAGCGGCGCCGGAGGTCGCGAAAGGCGCTTCGCGGACACTTCCGAAGCGATGCGCGAAAACGCGCGCGAGGCCGAATTCTAGGCTCCGGACGCGACGGAGCCGTTCGTGGCGCGCGCCTCGGAAGCGCACTGTCGGATGCCGCGCACTGGCCTTCGCGACGTTCGGAACTTTTCGCGATGGAGGCGCGCGTCTACGGTGCGCGGCCACGATGAGGACCTCCGAGATGACCTTCCCCGCGGACTTCACCTTCGGCGTCGCGACCTCCGCGTACCAGGTGGAGGGCGGCATCGAGAACGACTGGGCCGAGTGGGAGCGCGCGGGAAAGTTGAAGGAGCCCCACGCCCGTTGCGGGCGAGCGGTGGACCACTGGCACCGCTACGAGGAGGACTACGCGCTCGCCCGCGCCGTGGGCGCCACCGCCTTCCGCATCTCCCTGGAGTGGGCGCGAATCGAACCCGAGCGAGGGCGCTTCGACGAGGCCGCGCTGGAGGCGTACCGGGAGCGGCTCCTGAAGATGAAGGCCCAGGGCCTGCGGCCGGTGGTGACGCTCCACCACTTCACCCACCCGACGTGGTTCCACCGGGAGACGCCGTGGCACTCGGCCGAGAGCGTGGAGGTCTTCCGCCGCTATTCCCGCCGGTGCGCCGCGTTGCTGGAGGGCCTGGACGCGCTCGTCATCTCCTTCAACGAGCCGATGGTGCTCCTCCTGGGCGGCTACCTTCAGGGCGCCATCCCCCCCGGAATCGCGGACGGGGCGCTCACCATGAGGGCGATGGAGAACATGGTCCGCGCCCACGCGGCGGCGCGGCGGGAGCTGCTGGAGCGCCTGGGCCGGGTGGAGCTGGGCATCTCCCAGAACATGCTCGCCTTCGCGCCGGACCGCTGGTGGAACCCGCTGGACCGCGCCCTCGTGCGGCTGGCGTCACCCGCCTACAACCACGCCTTCCACGAGGCGCTCTCCACCGGGAAGCTCCGGGTCAACATGCCTGGGGTGGCGACCACCCGCGCCGACATCCCCGAGGCCCGGGACTCGGTGGAGTTCATCGGGGTGAACTACTACAGCCGCGCGCACCTGCGCTTCGTGCCGCGCCCGCCCTTCATCGAGTTCAAGTACCGCGACACCCGGGGCCGGGGCCTCACCGACATCGGCTGGGAGGACTGGCCCGAGGGCTTCCTCCAGACGCTGCGCGACGTGAAGCGCTACGGCAAGCCGGTGTGGATTACGGAGAACGGCATCGATGACCGCGCGGGCGCCCGCCGGCCCCACTACCTGCACTCCCACCTGGGTCAGGTGCTGGCCGCTCGGGCCCAGGGCGTGGACGTGCGCGGGTACCTCTATTGGAGCCTGCTCGACAACTTCGAGTGGCTGGAGGGCTGGGGCCCGCGCTTCGGCCTCTACCACGTCGACTTCGACACGCTGGAGCGCCGCTCCACCCCCGCCTGCGACTACTTCCGCACCATCGCCACCGGCCGCGTGCTCGTGCCGCCGGGCACGGCCCTGTAAGAACTTCCGCGCCGCGTCAGCGTCAGCGGCTCAGCCGAGCGCTGCGCGGTAGTCGACGTCCTGCTCCTCGGATGAAGCCCCGGAGCGGTCCGCGTCCGCGGCGGAGAAGAAGGCGCGCACCGCGTCCGCCACGGCCTCCGGTCCATCCAGGACGTTGGCGCGCGCACGAAAGGCGGCGGCGCCCGCGAGGCCGTGGGCGTACCAACCCAGGTGCCGGCGGAAGGAGCGCACCGCGGCGAGCGGGTCCCCCACGAAGGCCAGGTGCGCGTGGAAGTGCTCCAGCACCAGGGCGCACCGCTCCTCGGGCTCGGGCGCGGCCCCGCCGGCCAGCTCGCGAAAAATCCACGGGTTGCCCAGGGCCGCGCGGCCAATCATCACGTAGTCGCAGCCGGTGGTCTCCAGCATCCGCCGCGCGTCCTCGGGCGTGTGCACGTCCCCGTTGCCGAACAGGGGCAGCTCCGGGAAGTGGCGCTTCAAGTCCGTGATGACGGCCCAGTCCGCCTGCCCCGAGTAGCCCTGCTCCCGGGTGCGCGGGTGGATGGCCAGGCCCGCGCAGCCCGCCTCCTGGAGCGCGGCGGCCATCTGGAGGTAGTTGCGCGACTTCGCGTCCCAGCCCGAGCGAATCTTGCAGGTGACGGGCAGGCCCGAGGCCTCGCGCATCGCCCGGACGATGGCGGCGGCGCGCTCCGGGTCGCTCAACAGGGCGCTGCCCGCCCCGTTCTTCGTCACCTTCTTCACGGGACAGCCCATGTTGATGTCCAGGAGCTGGGCCCCGTGGGACTTGCCGACCTGGGCCGCGAGGCCCATGGCCTCCGGGTCTCCTCCATAGAGCTGGAGCGAGTAGGGCCGCTCCACCTCCGCGTCGAAGCGCAGGTACATGAGGGTGCGCTGGTTGGCCCGCATCAACCCCTGGGAGCTGACGAGCTCGGTGGGGCACAGGGCGGCGCCCATGCGGAAGGCGAGCACCCGGAAGGGCATCTCGGACACCCCGGCCATGGGGGCGAGGACAAAAGGATTCGGGAGGGAATAAGGGCCGAGTCGCAGCATGGGGCGCGGGGAACCTAGCGAATTGAAGAGGAAGCGGTTGCGGGATGTGCGCTACGGACTGCGCAACCGCGCCTCAACGGTTAAGGTCCGTCCCCATGTTCCGCTTTCGCCTCGGGAGCATTCCCGTCGACGTCCACCCCAGCCACCTGCTGGTCTCCGCCGTGCTCGCCTACAGCTCGGTTCGCGCCGCGCAGGACGGCTGGCCCTTCCGCCAGGTGTCCGAGGCGCCCGCCCTGGGCCAGGCCAGTGCCATGGTGGTGTTCGTCCTGTCGTGGATGCTCATCGTCTTCGTGTCCGTGCTGGTCCACGAGCTGGGCCACGCCCTGGCCAGCCGCCTCTTCGGCTACCACCCCAGCATCGCCCTCGTCTGGCTGGGCGGGCACACCCTGCCCACCGACATGCCCGGTCCCCTTCCTTGGAAGCGGGATTTGGTCATCACCGCGGCGGGCCCCCTCTTCGGGTTGCTGCTCGGCGTGGTGAGCCTGGTGGGCTACCTCGTCTTCAACGGGCACTCCCCCGCGGTGGACTTCTTCCTGCGGACCTTCGCCGGGGCCAACTTCATCTGGGCCATCTTCAACCTGCTGCCCGTGCTGCCGCTGGACGGCGGGCGGCTGGTCTCCACGCTGGCCACCCGGGTGCTCGGTCCCCGACGGGGGATGCTCGCGTCCCAGGGCCTGGCGCTGCTGGTGTGCGTGGCCGTGGTCGTCTACAGCCTGAACATCGGCTGGCTGTTCCCCGCCATCTTCTTCGCCATGTACGGCTTCCAGGCGTTCCGCACCCTGGCGGAGGCCCTCGGCTCCGGCGGCGGCGGCGCGTCGGGCCTCGGCGGTGGCGGCTCGATGGACCATCCGCTGGCGGCGAAGCTGCGCGAGGCGAAAGTCGCCCTGGACGCGGGCCGGATGGACGACGCGCGGCGCCTGAGTGGCTCGGTGCTGGAGGGCGGCGACGGCCTCACCCCCGAGCTGGCGAGCCACGCCCACCACCTGCTGGGCTGGGTGGCGCTGAAGGAAGGCCAGGGCCGTCAGGCGCTGGACCACTTCTCCCAGGTGCAGGGGCAGAAGGTGGAGCCTCACGCGGTGGCCGCGTCCTTCTCCCTCGTCGGGGATGACGCGCGCGCGCTGGATTGGTGGAAGCAGGCCTGGCAGACGTCCTCGGACCGCACGGTGATGCACGAGTACGCCGGCACGTTGATCCGCCTGGGTCGCACGCCCGAGGCCCTGAAGCTGCCCAACGTGGAGGCCGCCGCGGCCTTCAGCTGCGCGGAGCGGGTGCTCTTCATCCGGGGCGTCTACTCGGAGGCCGCCGCCATGGGCGAGGCCGCGCTGGAGCATGTGCCGAGCGCCAGCATCGCCTACGACGCGGCGTGCGCTTATGCCAAGGCGCGCAACGTGCCCGACGCGGTGCGCCTGCTGCGGCGGGCCAGCGAGCTGGGCTTCAAGGACGGGGCCTATGCCGCCTCGGACTCGGACCTGGCGCCGCTGCATGGCCACCCCGCTTTCGAGGAGTGGTTGACGGAGCTGCGGCAATCCGCCGCCTCCTGACAGAGCGATGACAGGAGGGGGTGTTGATGCGGGACGAGGCTGCGCACTTTCGGGTGCGCTCCTGCTCCAGCTCAAGAGGCTCCCTTGCAGACTTCCTCTCCTGCTCCCGCCCTGCCCTCGGACAACGAGCGCCTGAACTGGCTGTCGTCCATCCCCTTCTTCGTCGTCCACATCATGTGCCTCTTCGTCCTCTCTGTCGGGGCGAAGCCAGTGGACGTCGCGGTCTGTGTGGGGCTGTACATCCTGCGCATGTGGGGAATCACGGTGGGCTTCCACCGCTACTTCTCGCACCGGGCCTTCAAGACGGGCCGTGTCTTCCAGTTCATCCTCGCGCTGGTGGGCACCCTGTCGACGCAGAAGGGCGTGCTGTGGTGGGCGGCCAACCATCGCCACCACCACCGGACGTCGGACCAGGCGGACGACATCCACTCGCCGGTGCAGAAGGGCTTCTGGTTCAGCCACGTGGGCTGGATTCTGTGTGACAAGTACGGGGCCACGCGCATGGAGGGCATCAAGGACTTCGCGCGCTTCCCGGAGCTGGTGTGGCTCAACCGCTTCCACCTGGTGCCGCCCGTCCTGCTGGCGGTGGCCCTCTACTTCATCGGCGGCTTCTCCATGCTGGTGTGGGGCTTCTTCGTGAGCACCACCCTGCTGTGGCACGGGACGTTCACCATCAACTCCCTGAGCCACATCTTCGGAAAGCGCCGCTACAAGACGACGGACACCAGCCGGAACAACTGGCTCCTGGCGCTCATCACCCTCGGCGAGGGCTGGCACAACAACCACCACTACCACCAGAACACCGCCAACCAGGGCTGGTTCTGGTGGGAGGTGGACCTCAGCTTCTACTCACTGAAGGTGCTCTCCTGGTTCAAGGTGGTGGAGAACCTGCGGCTGCCCTCCGACTCGGTGAGGTACGCGTACAGGAAGTACTCGGCGGAGGAGCGCGCCGCGCTGGCCGTGCCCGCTCGCTTCTTCGGCGCGGGAGGCACACGCGCACAGCTCGTCGCCGCCAGGACGGCCGCCGAGGGCAAGGTGCGCGAAGCGCTGGCCGCCGCCGCGGACCACCTGCCCTCCTCCGCACCCACACCCCAGCCGATGCTCAAGCAGTAGCGGAGACGGAGCAGCGCGGGGAGGAGGCACACCCACCCCGGGTCCCGGCCAACCGGCTAGAGTGCCTCGCGCGTGACCTCGCCTCCCCCGATGAAACCTGCCTCCGCGCCCGTGCGTACCGGAGACGACTCGGGGCGCACCTCCGTCGCCCCCGAGTCCGACGAGGTGCTGATGGCGCGGTTTTGTGAAGGGCGGGCTCCGGCGTTCGACGCGCTCTTCCAGCGCCACTCCCGACAGGTGCGCGGCTACCTCACCCGGTTGACGGGCAGCGCGGCCACGGCCGAGGACCTGGTGCAGCTCACCTTCATGTCCCTGGTCCGCGCGCGCGGGCGCTTCCAGGCGGGCTCGCGCTTCAAGCCCTGGCTGTACGCCATCGCCACCAACGCGGCGCGGGACTTCCAGCGCCGGGGCCGCCGCCCCGAGGAGCTGACGCCCGAGGGAGAGCTGCCCACGGGCATCGCCGATGACAGTGTCGGCCCCCGCGACGTGGGGCTGGAGCGCGCCGTGCGCCAGGCGCTCGACTCACTGCCCGAGGGCCAGCGCATCCCCATCCTCCTGCACCGCTTCGAGGGCATGGGCTTCGCCGAAATCGCCGACACCCTGGGCCTCACCGAGAGCGCGGTGAAGGTCCGGGCCCACCGTGGCTATACGCGCCTGCGCGAGCTGCTCGCCGCGCTTCGAACGGAGACGTTGGAATGACCCCCGAGTGTTCACGGGTGATGGATTGCCTGGGCGAAGCCCTGCCCCCGGAGCTGGCCGCGCACGTGGCCTCGTGCCAGGAGTGCCAGGTGGTGACGGGCGGCTTCGAGTTCATCAGCGGACCGAGCCCCGCCCCACCGGCGGCGCGCGCCAGGGCCCTCGCGTCCTCGTCTCTCGCGGCCTCTCTTGATGATGACGACAACGAGGACACGCTGCCCGGCCAGTCCGACGCGCGGCGCTTCGCCCTGGAGTCCCTGGCGAAGCAGCCCAAGGCGCGTCCCTGGTGGCATGGACTGGCGCTGCTGGTGGGCGTCCACGTGGCGACGGTGGGGGTGGGACTGGCGCTCTTGAGCCGCGACGCCTGGGTGGGCAACGCGTCGCCCTCCACGCTGGTGGTGGGCGTGGGGGTCCTCATCCTCGCGCTGCTGAGCGCCGGCACGTATGTCGCGCTGTCACCCCAACGCCGAATCGTGCCCTCGGCGGCCGTGCTCGCCACCGCGGGAGCCCTGGGCCTCACCGTGGTGCTCACGGGCTCCGGACAAGCGGGCCGGCCCTTCCTCGAGGGCCTCGTCGGCTGCATGGGCACGGAGCTGGCGGTGACGGTGGTGCCCCTGGCCGTCACGCTGGTGCTGCTGAGCCGCTCCGCCTTCCACCCCGTGCGCGCCCTGGCCGCCGGATTGTCCGCTGGCGCGGCCAGCCTGCTCGTCCTCCATCTGCACTGCCCCGACGGCACCGCGTCACACCTGCTCTGGGGACATGTGGTGCCCTGGCTGGCGCTCGGAGGAATCGCGCTGCTGCTGCGCTCACGCCTGCCCACGAGCAGCTACGCACCCTGAGGACAGGCCTCCCACCGGCCTCCTCCTCGCCCTCTCGCGCCGTGTGTCCGCGAGGAGTGCCACCAGCCCGACAAGCTCCCCAAGAACGTTGAAGCTTCCACGTGGGGGATGGGTTAGTGGGAGGACCAATGAATGCCGATGAACCTCCCCCTGGGGTGATGCCCCAGCGCGCGGTGTGGGTCCGCGCTCGGGAGTTGCTGAGCCGCTTCACTCACGCGGCGCTCCAAGCCTCCAACCGCCTGCGACTGCCCGGTCCGTCGGTGCTGCCCGTGGCGGGCGCGGTGGTGGGGCTCTACAGCGGACTGGCCGCGGGCATCTTCTCCAACCTGATTGGCCTGGTGAGTGGGCTGACGTTCGGCGCGGCGGAGCTGGCGCACACGCTGCGCCGCAGCCAGCTGCTGACGTTGATGGACGCGTTCGGCTCGGCGCGGTGGCATCCGGAGTACGCCATCGTCGGGGCGCCGCTGGCGTTCGGCGCGCTGCTGCTGGCGCGGGTCATCGAGCCCGGAGGCCCTCGGGACGAGGTGAAGCGACGGCTGAAGCTGCTGGCGCTGCTGACGCTGGGGGCGCTGTCGCTCTACTACCCCCTGGTGGCGCTGGCCGCGCTCAACAGCGTCTTCGGCCACGCACACACGCTGGCGGAGGCGATTCCCCAGCTGCCCTGGTGGTTGATGCTGCTGGCGCCGACGCTGGGCGGCGTGGCGGTGGGACGGCTGCTGCGGGACAGGCCAGAGACGCATGGCCACGGCGTCCCCGAGGTGGTGCGAGCGGTGAAGAGCGGCGCCAACGTGGTGCCCGCGGACCGGGGCCTCTTGAAGCTGGTGGCGTCCGCCATCACCATCGGCAGCGGCGGGTCGGCGGGCCGCGAGGGCCCCATCGTCTATGGCGGCGCGGCGTTCGCCTCCAGCGTGGGTCGGGTGCTGGGCTTCAGCCGCAGGGAGCTGTCCATCCTGCTGGCGTGCGGCGCGGGCGCGGGCATCTCCGCGTCGTTCAACGCCCCCATCGCCGGCGCGGTGTTCGCGATGGAAATCATCCTCCGCGAGTTCGAGCTGCGCGTCTTCTCGCCCATCATCCTGGCCAGCGTGGCGGGCACCCTGGTGAGCCAGGGCGTGCTGGGCGAGGCGCCCTTGCTGCGCAGCGTGCCGTATGAGCTGGTGAGCGGCTCGGAGGTCCTCGCCTACGCGGCGCTGGGCATCGGCTGCGGCCTCTTGGCCTTCACCTTCGTGAAGATGCTGCACGGGGTGGAGCACTTCTTCCAGGGGCGCATGGGCGGCAAGCTGTCGCCGTGGCTGGGCCGCAAGTCGCTGCCGTTGCGCGCGGGCGTGGGTGGGCTGTGCGCGGGCACCATGGCCTTCGTCAGCCCCACGGTGTGGGGCAGCGGGCACGACTTCATCAACCTGGCGGCGGTGGGAAAGCTGTCCTTCTTCTTCCTCGTCACCGCCTGCGTGCTGAAGCTGGTGGCCACGGCCATCACCATCGGCTCGGGGGGCTCGGGCGGGACGTTCTTCCCCGCGGCCGTCATCGGCGCCATGGCGGGCGGCGCGTTCGGCACGCTGGTGCACTACTTCTTCCCGGCCAGCACCGGCCCCAGCGGGGCGTACGCGCTGGTGGGCATGGGCGGCGCGGTGGCGGCGCTCAACCGGGGTCCGCTCACCGGGATGATGATGATGTACGAGCTGAGCGGGAACCACGACATCATCCTCCCGCTGATGGTGACGTGCACCATCGCCTCCGCGCTGTGCCACTACCTCATCGAGCGCAACGCGCCCAAGACGCCCAGCGACGCGGACCTGCTGGAGCACACGCCCGTGAAGGCGCTGATGGAGCACCTGGCGCCCGTGCCCGCGGGCCTGCCCATGCGGCCCCTGGCGGACCTGCTGCTCACCTCGGAGACGGGCGCGCTGCCGGTGCTGGACATCCACGGCGAGGTCTACGGCATCGTCCAGGTGGAGCAGCTCCGCGAGGTGTGGCGCGACGAGGCCATGTACCCGCTGCTGGTGGCGAGTGATTTGGCGCGCAAGCTGCCAGCCCTGGCCCCCGACACCGACCTGGCCCACGCGCTGCTCCTCATGGACCAGGAGGACGTGGACGCCCTGCCCGTCGCAGCGCCCGAGGGCATCGCCACCCGAGGCCTGCTGACGCGCGCCGCGGTGAGGCGCTTCCTCTTCGCCCAGCACGCCAAGACTCACGCGAGCGGCGACAGCCCCGTCAGCGCCACGGAGACCTCGCACTGAAGGCCTGGGGTCCTGGACACCCCCCTCTTTCTACGAGGAAGGCTCGTCCTGTTCGTGGCGCGGGGATTGGGACATGCTGGGCGCCCGGAGGCGTCCGTGGAGCTACTCCGTGCGAGTCCAGCCGAGCACCCGCTGCTGCGAAACCTGTACCCGCTCTACCTGCATGACTTGAGCGAGTTCGGCGTGGAGTACCGCATGGACTCGCAGGGCCAGTGGGTGCCGAACTTCCTGCCCACGTGGCTGGCGGACTCCAACGAGGTCCACCCGCTGCTGCTGCGCTGGGAGGGCCGCACGGTGGGCTTCGCCTTCGTGGCGCAGGCGCCCTTCCCGTACATGACGCCCGGGCGCGACTTCCGGCTCAGTGAGTTCTTCATCCTGCGGGGCGAGCGGGGCTACGGCCTGGGCCGGCGCGCGGCCATGGCCGTGTTCGACCGCTTCCGAGGGCTGTGGGAGGTGTCCCAGCTCCCCGCCAACCACGCGGCCACCTCCTTCTGGAGGAAGGTCATCCGCGAGTACACCGACGGCCAGTTCGAGGACAGCTACGTGGAGGACTCCCCGGCCCAGCTCTTCGACAACCGGGGACTGCCGCCCCTGCGCTTCACCCCGCCCAAGGACCGGTAGGCTACGGCTTCGGCTTCGCCTCGGGAGCGGGCTCTTTCGCGGCGGGCTCCGGCGCGGCGGCGGGCTTGCCCTGGGAGCACGAGGTGATGGCGCCCGACGGGTCGATGGCGTCACCGCCCGAGTCCACCTTGAGGACCTTGCGCCCCTCGCCGACGACGAAGGTGTAGCGCTTGGACACCGTCACCAGCGGCATCTTCACGTCGTACGCCTCCACGACCTTGCCCTCCGGGTCCGGGATGAAGGGGAACGGCGCCTTCAGCTCGTCCCTGAAGCGCTTGAGCGTCTCCGCGTCGTCCGTGCTGAAGGCCAGCACGCGCCCCTGCAGCTTCTCGATTTCGGCGTGCCGGGCCGTGAAGGCCTTGAGCTGCTTGGTGCACCCGCCCGTGAAGGCCTTGGGGAAGAAGGCGACGATGACGGGCCCCTGCTTCACCAGCTCCGACAGGATGTAGACCTTGCCGTCCGTGTCCTTCACGGTGAAGTCCGGGGCGGTGTCGCCCACGTTGGGGATGGCGCCAACCAGCAGGCCTGCGAGCAGTACGGGAGCGAGGAGCATGCCGGGCATTTGAGCGGGCCCGCTCCTCCCAGGCAAGCGACGCGGCTTGCCTACTTCGCCTCGGCCATTCGCGCCCACACAGCCGCGGCGGCCTCTCGTGCCTGCTCGGCCACCACGGAGGGATTCACGGACAGCGGCCGGCGCGCCCACATGCGCCACACCCCATCCACCATCACCGCCTCCACGTGCCGGCTGCCCAGGCCGAACACCACGTGCCACGCCAGGTTCTCCGCCGTCAGCGGCGTCGCCGGCAGGTAGTCGAGCACCAACAGGTCCGCCAGCGCGCCCTCCCGCATCGGCCCCACCGGCACGCCGAAGTGCTGCGACACCAGCCGGTGCCCGTTGGCCAGGTAGCGCAGCACGTCGATGGGCTGCCCCGCCTCGCGCGAGCGCAGGTACGCCGCCTGAGCCTCCGCGAACAGGTCCGCCGACACGCCGTCCGCCCCCAGCGTCGCGCGCGCGCCGAACTTCAGCGCCGGCGCGTAGCCCACCTCCAGGCCCTGGTTGGCGCGCGGCGTGTGGACAATCCACGCCCCCGTCGCAATCACCTGCGCCAGGTCCGCCCACGCCAGATGTCCCACGTGCGCCAGCTGACTCCGAGGCGACAACAGCCCCGCGTCCAGCAGCCGGGGCACCTGCGAGGCGCCGTGCCGCTCGTTGGACAGCCGCTCATCCAGCGGGTCCTCCGCGAGCGGGATGTGCAAGCCGGTGTTCGCCGCCTTCAGCGCCTCGGCGAGGCCCTGGAGCGCGTCCGGCCCCAGCGTGAAGCAGGGGGCCGCGCCCACCTGGCCCCGGAATCTCCCCTTCGCCTTCTGCGCGAAGCCCACCGTCTCCTCCAGCCCCTCCTCGCGCCCCATCGCCCCGCCGCGGTCCGACACCGCGTAGGCGAGCACGCCGCGCACCCCCACCTCATGGAGCCCGCGCGCCAGCCGCACCAGCGAGCCCGACACCGCCTTGGGCGAGGAGTGGAGGTTGCACACCGTCGTCGTGCCGCACTGGAGCGCCTCCAGGCCGCCCGCGCAGCCCGCCACCTGGACCGCGTCCAAGTCGAGCGCGTCCTCGTAGGGCCAGAGCACCTTCTCCAGGATGTCCTGGTAGGTCTCCATCGCCGCGTTCGGCATGCCCCGACCCAGGACGGCGTGCAGCCGGTGGTGCGCGCTGACCAGGCCCGGGAAGACGAGCTTGCCGGAGAGGGCCACCACCTCGTCGTCGGGCTGGGGCGTCAGGTCCGGGCCCCGCGCGACGATTCGCTCCCCTTCGACGCGCAAGTCCACGCGCTCCACCACCGCGGGCTCCAGCTCGACGACGTAACCACCCTTGAGGACGGTGCCCAACATCCCTCCGAACGAAGAACGACGCGCGTGGCGGGTCAGCGGGTCGCGAGGTTAGCACTCCACCCGACCCATCGCGCGAGCGAGCAGATAGAGCGCCCACACCCCGCGTAAGGCCCACAGCACCATCCGCGCCAGGTTGGTCGCCAGCAGGCCCCGGAGCGCCTCGGAGTCATACCCACCCCGGAGCACCTCGTGCCGAGGCACCTGCCAGAGGAAGGTGGACAACCACACCCCCACCACCGCCGCCAGGCCCGCCCACGCCATCCATGCGGGCACCCCCGGAGGCAGCGGCGTCAGCACCAGCGCCACCGCGCACCCCAGCTCCACCACCATGGGCAGCGCGACGACGCGGGTGATGCGGCGGCCGTGCTCGGCGGCATAGGCGGCGAAGCCCTCCACCCCCACCCGGGCGAACAGCGGGTAGTGCACGCCCTGGACGACGGCGATGACGCCCACCAGGTAGAGCGTGGCCGCCGCGTGGGTGAGCCACAGGAGCGGCGCGCCTTGCGTCATGCGGGCCTCTGACTTTTCTCAAGCACGTGGAAACCCACGACCAGCCTGGGCCCGCGCGGCACGGTGGCGCAAGGGCCGGGCGGCCGAGTTCGGGGCGGAGACGGGCAGGCGTCCACCCTCGAACTTCTGAGGGGGGACGCGGGGCGGCTCTACACATAGACTGGCGCCATCTTGGAGTCGGGTCCGAACACCTATTGGGTCGGTCGCTACCGTCTGTCCGCGCGCATCGCGACAGGCGGCATGGCCGAGGTGTACCTGGGGCGCCGCTTCGAGGATGACGGCGCGCGCGGGCCCGCGGTGGCGGTGAAGCGGCTGATGCCGCACCTGGCCTCGGACCGGCGCGTGGTGCAGATGTTCCTCAACGAGGCGCGAATCACCGCGCAGGTGCGCCACCCCAACGTCGTCGCCATCCTGGAGCTGGGCATGGAGGGCACCGAGCCCTTCATCGCGATGGAGCTGTTGGAGGGACGCTCCTTCGCGGAGCTGCGCCAGGAGGCCGCCGAGCGGGGCCAGCGCGTGCCGCTGGGCATCACCCTGCGCGTGCTGGTGGAGGCCTGCCGGGGCCTGGACGCGGCCCACCGCGCCGTCGACGAGGCGGGGCGCCCGCTGCGCATCGTCCACCGCGACTTCACCCCCGACAACATCCATGTGGGTGTGAATGGCGCGGTGAAGGTCATCGACTTCGGCATCGCCAAGGCGGACGCGCTCGGGGCGGGCACGGAGCCGGGCGTCCTCAAGGGCAAGTTCTTCTACATGTCGCCGGAGATGATCGCCGGCAAGCCGGTGGACCACCGCGCGGACCTCTTCGCCGCGGGCGTCATGCTGTACGAGCAGCTCTGTGGCCGCAGGCCCTTCACCGGCATGACGGCCGAGGAGGTGCTGGGCCGCATCGCCGAAGGGCGCGCCCGTCCCCCCACCGCGTTCGACCCGTCCGTCCCCGCCGCGCTGGAGCTGGTGTGCCTCACCGCGCTTCAGAGGGACCCCGCCGCGCGCTTCGACAGCCTCGAGTCCTTCATCGACGCCATCGAGGCCATCGGCGGCCAGGCCGAGGTCGCCACCGGGGAGCAGGTGGCAGCCTACGTGGACACCCTCTTCCCACCGGACCGGGACCCGAAGCGCCAGGCCCTGCGCCGCGCGCGGATGGCCGACCCGTCCCATGGCGGCACACCGCCGATTCCGCGCGCCTTCGACCCCAACGCCGCGCCCCACAACGCCATGACCGTACCGGCCGCGTGGCCCACGTTCCTCCTGCCCGATGTGGGCGCCACCCTCCACGGTGGTGAGCCCCCGGACTCCGTGCGCCCGCCCACGCCCACGGCCCCTGGCTCCACCGAGGCCGCCACCGTCGCCGGCTTCCGCGTCAGCTCTCCGGGCGTGGTGCCGCCGCCTCGACAGGACTCGACGCCCCCCACGCGCAACCCGACGGACTCGACGCCGCCCACGCGCAACGACTCCGGCATCACCCAGGGCGGCCCGCGACGACGCTCGCGGCTGGGCCAGGTCCTGGCCGGGGTGCTCGGGCTCGCGGCGCTCGGTGCCGGAGGGACGTGGTACCTGACGCGCACGGAGTCGTCGCCCACGGAGCGACTGGCGAAGGCCCAGGCCGCAGGCACGCCCGCCTCGAAGGTGTCGCTGCTGTCCGGGCTCGGCGCGGACCCTCGCGCCACCGCCGAGGAGCTGGCCCAGGCGGGGACGACGCTGCTGGCCGCTCGCGCCCACCCCCAGGCGCTGGAGCTGGCGGAGGCGTACGTCGCGCGCTTTCCGAAGGACGTGGAGGCGCACCTGCTCGCGGCCCAGGCGGCGACGGAGCTGAACCGGGGCAAGCGGGCGGAGCGCGCGCTGGACGAGGCCCTCACGCTGGCGCCGAAGGACCTGCGCCCCTCGCTGATGCTGGCGGACCTGCGCGAGCGCCAGGGAGACCTGTCCGGCGCGGTGGCCGCGCTGGCGAAGGCCTACTCCCAGAAGCCGGGCACGGCGCGGGTGGCGCCTCGCTACGGGCGGATGCTGTCGCAGAGCGGGCGGCTGGACGAGGCCGCCACGGTGCTGTCAGCCTGGACTCGCGAGCACGACGACGCGACCAGCCTGGCGGAGCTGGGCTTCGTGCGCTTCCGGCAGGAGCGCGTGGACGAGGCCGCCACGCTGCTCCGGCGCGCGCTGCGCAAGGATGGCCGGCTGGCCGTGGCGCACTACTACCTGGGGGCCGTCCTCTTCCGTCAGGGCGACAGCACCGGCGCCGAGCGCGCCTACCGGGAAGCGGACAAGTTGGCCCCGGAGGACCCTCGGGCCCTGGCCGCGCGATGCCAGCTCCATGCCCATGGTGGCAATGCGACGGCCGTCGCCGAGGTGAAGCGTACGCTGGAAGAACGATTCCCCGACCGGGCGAACGTCCTCGCGGCGGAGTGCAAGACGGGGAATTAGCTTCCCGTCCATGCCTCGCGGCCCTCATCTCGTGCTCGTCGCCCTCGTCCTGGGGGCACTCGGCTGTTCGTCCTCTCCCGCCTCGCGTCCGGATGGCCCGGGCGACAGTGATGACCCCGGGTCCGGCACTGGGGAGCCCTCGGTGCCAGAGCGTGCGTCCTGCACCGGACTCTCCGAGGGCCCCGGCACCCATGAATGGACAGTGACGCACGATGGACGGGCGCGGACCTACCGCGTCCACGTGCCTCCCGGCTACGACGCCACGAAGCCCATGCCCACGGTGGTCGCCTTCCACGGTTTTGGCTCGAACCCCGAGCAGTTCGAGGCCCAGACGGGCCTGTCCACGCTCGCGGACACGGAGGGCTTCCTCGTCGTGTACCCGCGCGGGCTGAGCGCCCAGGAGATTTCTGGCGGCACGGCCAACCCCCGGGACAACAGCCGGGGATGGAACGCGGGCGCGTGCTGTGGGTCGTCCCAGCTGTCCAACATCGACGACGTGGGCTTCGTGGACGCGCTCCTGGCGGACCTGGACACCCACGTGTGCGTGGACCCTCGCCGCACCTTCGCCACCGGCTTCTCCAACGGCGGCTTCTTCTCCTACCGCCTGGCCTGCGAGCGCGCGGGGCGCTTCGCCGCCGTGGCGCCCGTCTCCGGCAGCTCGCCGCAGAGCGGGTGCAGCCCCTCCCGCCCGGTGCCGGTGCTGCACATCCATGGCACGGCGGACACCGTCATCCTCTACGGGGGAGGCAACAACATCCCCTTCGGCCGTGCCTACCCTTCCGCCGAGGACTCCGTCCGAAGTTGGGCCGAGCGCGATGGCTGCGGCGGCCCGGTGGTGGAGACGTACCGCCAGGGGGACAGTACTTGTAGCGCCTTCACCGGCTGTTCTCCGGAGACCGCCACCGCGTCGCTCTGCACCGTGCAGGGCGGCGGACACACCTGGCCTGGCAGTCCGGTCAGCGCGGGCAACCCCACGCAGGACCTGAACGCCACGCTCGAGGCCTGGCGCTTCTTCCAAACCCGGCCTCGTCACTGATGCGCAGGAGAGTTCTTCGTGAGTACACGCGCCCTCATCATCAACGCCGACGACCTGGGGTATGACCCCGCCGTCACCCGAGGCATCCTCCAGGCCATGCGCGACGGCGTCGTCTCGTCCGCCACCCTCATGGTCAACACCCCGTTCGCCGAGGCCTCCGCCCACGAGGCCGAGGGCCTGTCCCTGGGGCTGCACCTGAACCTGGCCCGGGGCACGCCCCTGTCGAGCGACTTTCCGCGAGAGATGCTCGGCGCCAACGGGAACTTCCTGGAGTCGCGCGCCGCGAGCATGACCGCCGAGGTGGTGGAGGCGGAGACGCGCGCGCAGTTGGAGCGCTTCACAACGCTGACGGGGCGTGCGCCCACGCATGTGGACGTGCACATGCATCTGCACCTGCAGCCCCTGGTGCTGGAGGGGCTGTCCCGCGTCGCCCGGGAGCACAAGCTGCCGGTGCGCTCCATCGACTCCATCATGCGCCACGCGCTCAAGACGCAGGGCATCCCCACCAACACGCACTTCCTGGGCGACACGGGCTCGGACGCGTACTGGACGCTGGAGCGGCTGGAGGCGGAGCTGGTGTCGCTGCCCTCCGAGGGCATCATCGAGCTGATGTGCCACCCGGGCTATCGCCCCGAGACGGTGAAGAGCGGCTACGGCGCGCAGCGCGAGGTGGAGCTGGCCACCTTCAAGAATCCGCGGGCCCGGGAGACGCTGTCGCGGCTGGGAATCACCCCCGTGGACTACCGCGTCCTCACGCCCGCGAGCTGAGGTCCCCGGTCAGCCCGCCGCCGCGCGCCAGGGGTGCCTCCCCGCGTGGGAGCAGCCCCTGACGAGCCGGGCGCCGATGGAGCCTTTGCTCAGGCCCCTTGGAGTCGCGGGCCCAGCCCCCCGTGCGGAGGCAGGTCCCCCACCGCGGGCGTGACTCCGGAGGGCCTGCGCCGCTCCTGCATGAGCACGTTGCGCACGCGCGCCACCAGCTCATCGGCGACGTAGGGCCGCGTGCACAGGGACGTCTCCTCCTGCGCCCACCACGGCCGCGCATCCCCGGCCAGGAGGATGGGCACCGGCCGCGCTCGGGGCAGCGTGGCGAACGTCTCCAAAAACATCCCCGCCTTGCCATGCGTGACAGAGGTGGACAGCACGATGAGGTCCACCGGCAGGTGCGTGGCCCGGCGCAGCGCCTCCGCGCCGTCCCGCGTCGTGAGCACCTCGAACCCCTCCGCGCACAGCACCCGCTCCGCCAGGGCCTCCTGCGCGGAGTCCTCGTCGAGCAGCAGCACGCGCCGGGGCAGCCGCTTCACCTCGTGCGACGGCATGCGCGGCAGGCACACCGTGAAGGTGCTGCCATGCCCCTCCGCGCTCGCCAGCGACAGCGAGCCCCCGTGCAGCCTCGCGATGGAGTGGCTGATGAACAACCCCAGCCCCAGGCCCCCGAAGTTGCGGTGCGACACGTTGCGCGCCCGGTAGAAGCGCTGGAACACCTGGGACTGGTCCGCGCCAGGGATGCCGATGCCATGGTCCTGGACGTGGATGCGCGCCTCCCCCGCGAGCCGCTCCACGCACACGGAGATGGGCTCGCCCGGCGGGCTGTACTTGTGCGCGTTCTCCAGCAGGTTCACCAGCACCTGCTCCAGCCTGTCGCGGTCTCCGCGCACCCACACGCGCTCGCGCGGCACGTCCACCGCGAAGGGCCGGTCGAAGGCCGCGCGGAAGTGGTCCACCACCTCCGCCACCAGCTGCCCCACCTCCAGCGGCGCCAGGTCCAACGCCAGCTTCCCGACGTCCAGCCGCGAGGCATCCAGCAGGTCATCCACCAGCCCCGCCAGCCGGTCCACCTGCCGCTTGGACTTCAGCACCGTGGCCAGCTCCAGCGGCTGCCCCGCGGCGAGCTTGCGCTCCATGGTGAACAGGCCCAGCTTCAGCGGGGTGAGCGGCGTCTTCAGCTCGTGGCTCGCGATGGACATGAACTCCTCGCGCACCTGGAGCGCCGCCTTCGCCTCGCGGAGCAGGCGCGCGTTCTCCACCGCCACCGCGAGCTGGTTGGCCGCCGCCGTCCACAGCTCCAGCTCCCGGGCGGAGAAGGACGTGCCCTGCTCCTTGTAGAGCAAGAGCAACCCCACCGTCCGACGCGGCGCGCACAGCGGCACCGCGGCGAAGATGGAGCCCATCGAATCCCCATACCCGCGCTGGATGCCGAGCTGCGCCTGTCGCAAGGCCAGCGCCTGCCGGAACGGATCATCCTCCGGGTCGAACGAGTCCTCGGGAGACTCGCTCCCGGCCAGGTCCGACACCGCCGAGCGACGCAGCTCCGCGCCGTCCTCCTCGCGAAGATAGACCTCCGCGCGCCGCACCTGGGCGCAGCGCACCAGCGCCACGACGGCCGCCGCGCACACGCTGTCCACCTCCAGCGTCTCGCCCACGGCCCGGGCAATCTCGCGCACCGCCATGGAGAAGGCGCCGTCGTCATCCACGCCGGAGGGCTCCACCACCAGCCAGGCGCCGGGAGACTCCTCCTCCCGTCCCGGCTTCACCTGCACGCGCACCTGGTGCAGCTCGCGGGTGATGACGTGGCCGGTGTGCTGGCGTCCCTCCCGCACGGCCAATTCCACCGCGTCCAGGCTCCGCCCCCGCTCCAGGGCCTCCAGCAGGTTGGTGCCCAAGGGCAGCGTCATGCCCGTCTTGCGGGCGAACCCCTCCTCACGCCACTGGACGCACAGGTCGGGGCCGACGCGCGCCAGGGCTTGGGGGAGACACGAGAAAGCTTCTTCGACGTCGGGGGGAAGCGTCATGTGCTCGGGAAGGTGGCGGGGGCCTCCCCGGGAGTATGAACCCCGCCCCGAGCGCGCAACCGGCCCGCCCCCCGCATTCCCCGATGGTGGACGACCGCCGCGTTGAGGGGCCGACAGAACCCTCCCGAGGCAGCCCGGAGGGCAGGGAACCACGTCGTGGATGACACGTAGCGATGGTGTGCTAGACGACACCGCCATGCCTTCGCAGCCGACCAAGGAACTCCAGACCTTCGCCAACCCGGCGCCCGAGCGCGATTACGAAATCGCGTTCGACTGCCCGGAGTTCACGTGTCTGTGCCCGCTCACCGGGCAGCCGGACTTCGCCCGGTTCAAGATTTCGTACGTCCCGGACCAGCTCTGCATCGAGCTGAAGAGCCTGAAGCTCTACATGTGGGCCTACCGGAACGAGGGGGCCTTCCACGAGAAGGTCACCAACACCATCGCCGACGACATCATCAAGGCCATCCAGCCGCGCAAGCTGACGCTGGTGGGTGACTGGTTCGTGCGCGGCGGAATCGGCACCATCGTCACCGTCACGCACGAGAAGAAGTAGCCGTGGGAGCAGCGAGCGCCGTCCTCCGGCGCTCGCGCCTCACTCCGCCTTCTTGAAGATGGCGTCGGCGTTCTTGTTCAGGTCCGTCTCGATGCGGTCGGCGGCCTTGTGCACGTTCTGCAGCCTGCGGGCGGCGGCCGCCTCCGGGTCCGTCTTGGCCGGGCGGTTGAGGACGTACCAGGCCGCGCCGGCCAGGACGGCAATCCCCAACACGAAAGTCACGATGCGTCCCATGGACTGCCTCCTCCCGCCTCAGCGGGTGAGCTGTTGCACGAGCGGCGCCCACTGCGCCTGGGTGAAGTAGAGGCCGGTCCCCGCCAACGACGCGAGGACGAGCGCGACGAGCGCCCACTTGAGGCCACCGCCGGAGCGAGAGCGCGAGGTGTCGAAGACCTCCACCGCCGCGTCCAGCTCCTGGGGCCGCAAGAGCTGCTGCGCCTCCGTCTCCGTCAGCTTCTGGCGGTGGCGCAGGAAGGCGACCAGCAGCCCCGCATGCGACACCTGGACTTCCTGGGCCAGGAAGACGTCCAGCTCACGGCGCATGGCGGCGGCGTCCGGGAAGCGGTCCTCCGGCTTGACCTCCATGGCGCGCTGGATGACGCGCACCAGGGGCATGGGCACGTTGGGCGCCACCTTGTTGAGCGGCGTGTACTTGCCGTCGCGAATCTTCGCGAAGACCTCGCCCGCCGTCTTGCCGTGGAAGGGCCGGGCCCCGGAGAGGGCCTCGTAGAGCAGCACGCCGAGCGAGAAGATGTCGGTGCGGCCATCCAGCGGCGCGCCCGTCACCTGCTCCGGGGACATGTACGAGGGCGTGCCCACCGCCATGCCCGCCTGCGTGAGCGCCTCCAGCCCGACGTCCTTGGCGATGCCGAAGTCCATCAGCTTCACGTCACCCGACTTGGTGAGCATGACGTTGGCCGGCTTCAGGTCGCGGTGGATGATGTGGCGGAAGTGCGCGTGGTCCAGCGCGCTGGCGATGCGCGCGGCGATGACGCCCGTGACGTCCGGCGGCAGCGGCCCTTCCTTGATGAGCGTGTGGAGCGTGGGGCCGTCCACCAGCTCCATCACCATGAACATGCTGTCGTTCTTCTCCACGAGGTCGTAGAGCGTGACGATGTTCTGGTGACGGAAGGCGGCCAGCGCGAGCGACTCCCGGCGGAACCGGGACAAGGTCTCCCTGTCCCGCTTGCCCTCGGGCAGCAATTCCTTGATGGCGACCTCGCGCTGAATCATCTCGTGGAGGCCGCGATACACGACGGCCATCCCACCTCGGCCCAGCTCTCCGAGCACTCGATACGCGCCAATCTTGCGATGACGGACGGCTTTTTCAGCGGCAGGCACGGGCGAAGGGTACAGAACTGGACGCGCACCGTCGATGTCTCACGTGGCCACCCCCGGCGCCCATGGGTCTGGACCATGGACTCCCCCACGATTCTCCGGCCTCCTCTCACTCATGAACTTCCGTCTCCTCGTCCCGCTCCTCGCCCTCAGCTTGCTCGGAGGGTGCATCGTCCACCGCGACGTCCACGGCCACGACTCGCATCCGCCCAAGTCGAAGAAGTCCAAGCGCAACAGCAGGGATTGCCATCCGAGCCAGTACTGGGATGGCGACGAGTGCCGACACAAGGGCAAGGGCAAGGGCGCTCGCAAGCACGACGGGTGAAGTCCTGGCGCGCGGGACAGGCCCGCTGTCACTGGGGGCGTGTCCCGCTCCGTCCGGGAGAGTTGTAGGGTGGGTGGGCTCATGCGCACCGAAGCCGCTCTCGTCCCGCAGCCCGCGCCCCCGCTGTCCCAGCCTTCACCGGCCCGGGAGCACGCGAGCGAGCACTGCACGCTGTTGGACGGAGGGACGGAGGCGTTTCCCCGGATGCTGGAGGCCATCTCCTTCGCCCGGCACCGCATCCACCTGGAGGTCTACACCTTCGAGCGCGAGGGCGTGGGCGCGCTCTTCGTGGACGCGCTGGTGGCGGCGGCGAAGCGGGGCGTGTCGGTGAAGGTGGTGGTGGACGGCTGGGGGAGCATCGGCGCCAGCAAGTACCTCACCCAGACGCTGCTGGCCGCGGGCGCGAAGGTGCGCGTGTACAACCCGCTCACGTCGCTGTGCCTGGCCCGCTCGTGGCGCAACCACCGCAAGATTCTCCTCGTCGACGACACGGTGGCGTTCCTGGGTGGCATCAACATCGGCGATGCCTACGCGGCGAAGGGCGACGTGCCCGGTTGGGCAGACCTGGCGGTGGAGCTGCGGGGCGACATCTGCCGGCAGCTCGGGGCGAAGCTGACGGCGGGCGCGGCGGCGCTGAAGGCGGGCGCGGTGAGGCTGTTCCTGTCAGGCATCGGCGGAGGGCACCGGCTGCGCAAGCGCTACCTGTCCGCCATCGACGGGGCCCAGCACGAGGTCATCCTCGCGCACGCGTACTTCCTCCCCGACACGCACTTCGTGAAGGCGCTGACGCGCGCGGCGCGCCGGGGCGTGAAGGTGTCGCTGCTGCTCGCCGGACGCAGCGACGTCATCTTCGCCCGCGCGGCGACGATGCGGCTGTACGCGACCTTCCTGCGCGCCGGGGTGAGCATCCACGAGTGGACGGCCTCCACGCTGCACGCCAAGGCGGCGGTGGTGGACGGCAAGACGCTGCTGGTGGGCAGCTTCAACCTGGACCCGCTGTCGCTCGTGAATCTGGAGACGCTGGTGGAGGCGGAGGAGCCCGGCGTGGCGGCGCAGGCGGCCCTGTGGCTGGACAAGCACGTGGCCCTGTCGCGGCACGTGTTGCCCGAACAGTGTGGCCGCTCCGGCCTCCAGCGGTGGCTGCTGGACGTCGTGGGCCTGGCCGTGGCGCGCTTCGCGGAGCGCTTCGCCAGCTTCATCGGGCGGCGGCGCAAGCGGTGAGCCCGTCACGCTTGCGTCACGCGAGCGCATGAGAAGGCCCCCGCCCGGCCGCAGCCCCCTCATGTCGTGCTGCGCGAGCCGCCAGGGCGCTCTACACTGTCGCACGTCCAACCATGCCCACTCGCCGCCCCGCCCTCCCGCCCGTACTCGCAGCCATCGATGTGGGGACCAACGCCGTGCGGCTGGAGCTCGCCCGGCCGGACGCCGATGGGGCGCTCGAGACGCTGCATCAGGAACGAGACCCCATCCGCCCCGGTGAGGGCGTCTTCGCCACGGGCACCATGCCGGAGGCCACCGCCGAGCGGCTGTTGTCCACGCTCCGGCGCTACGCGGCCCTCTGCCGTCGCCACAAGGCCCAGGTGCGCGCGGTGGCCACCAGCGCCCTGCGCGAGGCCCGCAACAGCCCGGACATCGTCCGGCGCGTGCGCGAGGAGGCGGGCCTCAACCTGGAGGTCGTCAGCGGCAAGGAGGAGGCGCGCCTCATCTGCCTGGGCGTGCTGCACCGCAAGCCCCCCGGCACGCGCTCGCTGCTCATCGACATTGGCGGCGGCAGCACCGAGGTGGCCACCGCCGTGGGCGAGAAGCCCGACAACCTGTGGAGCCTGGGGCTGGGTTCGGTGCGGCTCACCGAGGTCTTCGAGGCGTCGCGCGCCGTGACACCGAAGCAGCTGCGCATCATGCGCAGCTTCGTCCAGGAGGTGCTGGGCAAGACGCTGCCGGAGAAGCTGCCGCTCTTGCCCCGGATGGCGCTCGGCTCGTCGGGCACCATCAACGCCGTGGTGTCCTTCGCCTCCAGCGAGAGCAGCGGCAACGCCACCGTGCGCCAGCTCACCCAGACGGTGGAGACGCTGGCGAAGATGCCCGCGGACCGGCGGCGCAAGCGCTTCGACCCCAAGCGCGCCGACATCATCGTCTCCGGCGCTGTCATCCTGGAGGGCGTGGCGAAGTACCTGGGCATCGAGTCCGTCAGCGTCGTCAACCGGGGCCTGCGCGACGGCATCCTCGTGGACCTGCTCTACCGACAGGACGCCCACCACCAGCCCGACGACCACAGCCTCGCGGACGCCGCCATCGTCATGGGCCAGCGCTTCTTCTTCGACGAGAAGCACGCGCGCCAGGTGACCCGCCTCGCGCTGACGCTCTTCGACGACCTGGCGGCCCTGCACCAGCTCCCGCTGTCGGTGCGCCCGTACCTGGAGGTCGCCGCGCTGCTCCACGACATCGGCCACGCGGTGAACTACGAGCGCCACCACAAGCACAGCTACTACCTCATCCGCCACGCGGACCTGCCCGGCCTCGCGGACCGTGAGCGCGAGCTGGTGGCCCGAGTCGCCCGCTACCACCGGCGCAGTCCACCGGAGCTGGCCCACTCGGGCATGGCGGGGCTGACTCCCGCCGAGGCCCGCACCGTGCGCAAGCTCGCCACCCTGCTGCGCGTGGCCAACTCGCTGGACCACAGCCACCACCAGCCCATCAAGGACTTCAAGGCCACCAATGGCCGCGACGGCGTGGTGCTGCACCTGCACGCGCGCCAGCCGGTGGACCTGGAACTGTGGAACGCGGAGCACGAGGTGGTCTCCTTCCGCCGCGTCTTCGGCAAGAAGCTCTCCTTCCACGTCCATCAGCCCGCCGGCCGCTAGCCGCCCGGCTCCCAGGCCGCTGACCGGAAGAGGAACCGCCGCACCCTGCCCGCCTCGGAGTGGATGCCCACGCTCAAGGGCCACGGGTCCGTCTCCATCAGGACGGCCCCTTCTCGGCTTTGAACGCCAGGGCCCCTCCGGGGGGAAGGAGCGCGCGATGAAGGCCATCGTATTCCATGGGATTGGGGACATCCGGCTCGACGACGTGGAGGAGCCGCGCATCGAGAAGCCGACGGACGCCATCGTCAAGCTGTCGGCGAGCGCCATCTGTGGCACGGACCTGCACATGATTCGCGGGACGATGCCGGGGATGAAGCCGGGCACCATTCTTGGGCACGAGGGCGTGGGCTACATCGAGGCGCTCGGCGACGACGTGCGCAACTTCAACGTGGGCGACCGCGTGGTCATCCCCTCCACCATCGCCTGCGGCAACTGTGTCTACTGCCGCGCCGGCTACCATTCGCAGTGCAACGACGCGAACCCCAACGGCCCCTCGGCGGGCACGGCCTTCTTCGGCGGGCCCGCGCAGACGGGGCCCTTCCACGGCATGCAGGCGGAGAAGGTGCGCGTTCCCTTCGCGAACGCGGGCCTGGTGAGGATTCCGGACGGAGTGAGTGACGAGCAGGCCATCCTCGTCTCCGACATCTTCCCCACCGGCTACTTCGGCGCGGAGCTGGCGGAAATCAAACCCGGTGACACCGTGGCGGTGTTCGGCTGCGGGCCGGTGGGGCTGTTCGCCATCGTCAGCGCGAAGCTGCTCGGGGCGGGCCGCATCTTCGCCATCGACTGCCACGAGGACCGGCTGGAGCTGGCGCGCATCCAGGGCGCGGAAATCATCCACTTCGACGAGGAAGACCCGGTGAAGACGCTCCAGCGCCTCACCAACGGCATCGGCGTGGACCGGGCCATCGACGCGGTGGGCGTGGACGCCGTGCACGCGCACGCGGGCCCCGCGGCGAAGCAGGCCAACGCGCAGAAGGCGGAGCTCAAGCGCGAGACGAAGGAAGTCGCGCCGAAGACGAACCCGGACGGCGACAACTGGGTGCCCGGAGACGCGCCCTCGCAGGTGCTGACCTGGGCGGTGGAGACCCTGGCCAAGGCGGGCACGCTGTCCATCATCGGCGTCTACCCGCAGCAGGTGCGCACGTTCCCCATCGGCATGGCGATGAACAAGAACCTCACGCTGAAGATGGGCAACTGCAACCACCGCAAATACATCCCCCGGCTGCTGGAGCTGGTGCGCACGGGCGAGGTGGACCCCACCGCCATCCTCTCGCACGTGGAGCCCATGAGCGGCGCGCTGGACGCCTACCGCAACTTCGATTTGCGCAAGCCTGGCTGGGTGAAGGTGGAGCTGGAGCCCAATCAGCTCCAGTGAAGCCCTCACGCGTCCAGCACCAGGCACGAGTCCCCGAACTCGTGCCCCAGGTAGCCGCGCGCCTCCGCGTGCGCGGTCGCCTCCTTCAAGAGCAGTGACGGCGCGAAGGCCTGGAGCAGCGCATGGTGGCTGCTTCCAGGCTCGTGCATGCCCGTGAGCAACCCGTGCACCACGCGGGGCACGAAGCCCGGGCCCAGCAGGAGGTCCGTCACCGCCTCGCCCGCCACCAGTCGCCCACCGTTCATCTCCGCCCGCCCCTCCAGCGCGCGCACCACCGTGGTGCCCACCGCGACAATCCGACCTCCCTCCGCGCGAGTGGCCTCCACCCGCGCCACCGTGGCCTCGGGGATGTCCGAGCGCTCGGGCCGCAGCAGCGCCGCGTCCAGCACCGCGTCCCCCGTGGAGGACAGCCCCGCCGCGTGGGTGAGCGACGCCAGCTTCACGCCCCGACGACGAAGCTCCAGCAGCAGATTCCACGTGAGGGGCAGTCCCGCCGACGGGGCCTCCGTGGCCCAGGGACGCGCGCCGTAACCCGTCTGCACGTGCCACAGCGACAGCGGGGCCACGGTGTACGCGTACTGCACGGGCCGCCCCCCTTGGTACAGCGCGGACCAGAGCGCGGCGCCGTCCTCGTCGAAGGCCACGCGCACGAGGCGGGGCGAGGGCGGCAGCACCTCGACGACCTGGACGGGCAAGCCGACGACGGTGAAGCGCGAGCCCACCGGCAGCACGGGCGGAGGCGGGCGGTCCTCGGTGCGCTTGCGCCAGTCTCCCGCGCCGAAGAGGACGGCGGTCCAGGTGCCGTCCTGCTCGCGCGCCATCAATCGCAGCTCGATTCGCTCTCCGGCCGCCGTGCGCCCCAGGAGCGAGGCGGGGAACGTGGCGGCGTCGTTCACCACCAGCAGGTCTCCGTCCCGGAGCAGTGACGACAGGTCCGCCACGCGGGCATCGGAGAAGCGGCGGCCCTGGGGCTCGATGTGGAGCAGCCGCCCCTCCTCGGGGTGGTCCACGGGCCAGCGCGCGGGCTTCATGCGGCCTCCAGACTCGCCGCTTCCAGGCGGGAGCCCGACGGCAGCGACTCCGAGCGACGCTCCACCATCGCGACGATGCGGGCCGCCACGTCCTCCGGCCGAGCCAGCGTCGAGCGGTCCGCCTCCGGCATGGCGTCCGAGTGCATGCGCGTGTCCATCTCCCCCGGGTCCACGTTGAGGAAGCGCACGCCCGTGCCCTCCAGCTCCGCGGCCCAGAGGCGGCCCAGGTGCTCCAGCGCGCCCTTGGACACGCTGTAGGAGCCCCAGCGCGGATACGCGGAGAGGGCCGCGTCGGAGCTGATGTTCAGCACCAGCCCGCCCCCTCGCACCACCATGTTGCCCACCACCGCCTTGGTGAGCCGGAAGGGGCCCACCACGTTGACCTCCAGCACGTGCTGGAGGTCCTCGCACGAGGTGTCGAGCAGCAGGGGCAGCGGCGTGGGCCCCAGGATGCTGGCGTTGTGCACCAGCACGTCCACCGGCCCCACCAGCGACGTGGCCACACCCACCAGCCGGTAGACGGACTCCTTGTCCCCCACGTCAAAGGCCACGCCGTGGGCCTCCAGCCCTTCCGCGCGCAGGGCCTCGGCGGCGGCCTCCATCTCCGGGGCATGGCGGGCCACTCCCACCACCCGGGCACCTCTTCGAGCGAAGTGCGTCATGAGCGCGCGGCCCAGGCCCCGACTCGCTCCCGTCACCAGGACCGCTTTTCCGGTCAGATTCATGTGGAATGCCCTCCTTGCCGGGAGAGATAAACGGGCCGCGTTGATGAGTTGGCGTCGCGGCCAATCCTTTGGCAGATTGCCAACCCATGGCCATCGACGAAGAGGACCTGCCGAGCAGACTGGCGCGCAACATCCGGACCTTGCGGGAGACGCGGGGCGCCACGCAGGCCCAGCTCTCCAAGCTCGCGGGGGTGCCCAGGGCGACGTGGGCGAATCTGGAGTCGGGCACCGCCAACCCCACGTTGTCGGTGTTGCACCGCGTGGCGGCGGCGCTCCAGGTGTCGCTGGAGGAGCTGGTGGCGAGGCCTCGCGCCAGTGCACGGCACTACCCGCGCGACAGCCTGACGACGCGCATCCGGGGTGCGGGGCAGTTGCGCAAGCTGCTGCCGGACCCGCTGCCGGGCATGGAGTTCGACCGGGTGGAGCTGCCCTCCGGAGTGCGCATCACCGGCGTGCCCCATACGCCTGGCACTCGCGAGTACCTGGCCTGTGAGTCCGGGGAGATGGCGCTGGTCGCCAGCGGTGAGCGCTTCGTCCTCAAGCCCGGAGACGTCGTCGTCTTCCGAGGGGACCAGAAGCACTCGTACGAGAACCCGGGGACGCGCACGGCGGTCGGCTACTCCGTCGTCCTGCTCGCGCCCCCGCTGTGAGGTGACGGCTCAGCCCGCGTCGCGGCCGTAGTACCAGGCGGTGAGGGCCAGGCGCGAGGCGTGGGCGGGCAGCACCTCGTGCTCGATTCGTTCGCTCAGGAAGACGACGAGCGTGTCGAGCACGGGGGCCACATCCACCGGCGCGGAGTCCTCTGGATGCAGTCGCAGGACGCCGCCGTGCTCGGGCACCCAGCCTGAGTTGGCGTACCAGATGGCGGTGGCGCGGCGGTTGGATTGGCCGGGAAAGGCGTCGAAGTGGCGCGAGTAGTGCGCTCCGCCGCCGGGGTAGCAGGCGAGCTGGAGGTCGAAGCGTCCCAGGCCGAGATAGGCGGCGGACGAGAGCGCGTGTCCCAGCTGGGTGAAGTGTTCCCAGAGGACGCCGAGCCCTGTTCCGGGCTCCGGCTCCAGCCAGCCGATGAGGTCTCCTCGCACGCGGGAGTCCAGGGTGCGTTCGGCGCCCCGGCGGATGCCCGCGGCATGCAGCACTCCGGATTCAGCCCTCGCCAGCGCTTCAGCCCGCGCGGCGAGGGCGGCCACATCCCCGAGGAAGACAGGGCGCGTGAAATAGCCACGCGTCCCCAGCGCCTCCACTTCCACATCGGTCAGCTCCACACGTGCTCCTTCCAGCAACGTGCCGCCCACACGCGCGCACCGTGCCCCAGACGCGTGCCGCGAGGAAGGGGATACACTGGGCCCATGGCGCACCTCTCGCGAATCCTCACGGTCCTCCTCGGTATCGCCGCTGGAGCGCTGGGCGCGGGCTTGCTCTTGCGGCCCACGTCCCCCGCCCTGCCCGACACCACCTCCGTGGTGCAGCAGATGCGCGAGGTGGCGCGGCTGGAGACGCTCGAGGTCGCCCTCTACAAGAAGGTGTCCTTCTCTCCCCAGCCGAAGGCCACGGATGCGCTGTGGAAGGACGTGGTGAACTGGGCGGCGTACACGCTCCAGAATCCGCGCGGCCGGGCCATCGTCTTCGCGGATGCGCACCTGGGGTTCGACTTCCAGCGCCTGGGCCCGTCGAGCCTCCACGTCGCCGGCACGAAGGTGCACGTCGTGCTGCCGCCCATGGACGTGCGCGTGGCGCTGCGGCCCGGGGAGACGGAGGTCATCGACTCCAACCTGGACAGCGCGCAGACGGCGCAGCTCTTGGAGAAGGCGCGGCTGGCCTTCGAGAAGGACGTGCGCGCCGATGCACGACTCCAGCAGCGCGCCCGTGACTCCGCCGAGCGAGCCCTGCGTGCACTGCTGCTCACGCTGGGCTACCGCGAGGTGGTGTTCGTGGACCGCCTTCCCACCAGTACGGCGGGCTGACGGCCTCACGAACCGTCACTCCTCGGGTGGCAGGGTTTTTTCGGCGTCCTGAAGCCAGCTCTCGAACGCCGCACGTTGAGCCTGCGCGTACTCGGGGTCCTTCACGCGGATGTCCGCGTCGCTGAGGAAATGCCAGACGATTTCCTCCACATCGAAGCTCTCTGGAACGGAGCGAAGTCGCACGTACAGCGCGATGGACGCGTCCACCCACGCCTTGAGGCTCTTCTTGTCCGTGGGGTCATGGTCAAAAAGCCTCCTCATCTCCTTTACGGCGGCGGACCACTCGGCTGATGACATAGGTGATCCTTCTCCTACAGGTTGTTCCACCACTGCACAGGGTCCCACAGAATAATGTGCTGCGCCTCACCCCGCTGCGGCGGGCCGTAGTTGATGTGCAGGATGGGTCGCCCCTGACTGTCTTTGAGTTTATGGAAGTCGAGGCGCGCTCCCCAGGTTCCACCCCAGCGAATGCCAATAATTCGTCCATTACAATAGCGAAGGCCCTTCTGGGGTCCATCGATGCGGGCATTCTTCATCACACTCTTCGCGCCCGCGATGACGGGAGGAAGTAGACGAGGCCCCGACCACGCAGCGGTGTGGATGGCCGCATAGGTCCCGCCCACGATTTGCTGAGCGTCATCAACGGCCGATTGCTCGTCCGGACTCATCTGGTTGTAGGCCAGGATGTCGCCCACACCCGTGTCATAGAGCCCGTTCGGGTCCACCCTGTTGATGGGGTTGTTGCTCGCGTAGGCGTAGGTCGGCGTGCCAGTCCCTCGCATCGCGCGAGACAGGATGAAGCTCGGGCTTTGAGTCATCGGCTCGGGCTGCAGATACCGCCCGATGCTCGGGTCATAGAAGCGGTTCCAGTTCTCGAAGAGGTCCGTCTCCGTGTCGTGGTACTGGCCGGGCATGCGCAGGGGAATCCAGAACGGCTGCGCGCCATTCTGGTAGCGCTGGTACTCGTACGCCTCCACCACCACGCCCGTATGCGCGTTGGGCTGCGGGCCCGCGGGGCTCGAGGAGAAGCCCACCCAGATTTCTCCCGTGGACGGCAGCACCCACTCCGTCACCACCCGCCCCAGCTCAGGTCCGCTGTAGCCCGAGAGCGGCACTCCCGTCCCACTGTCGTACAGCGTCACCGAGTCCGGGCCGTGCACGTCCGCATCCGTGTCCACCAACTGGAAGATGGCCCGCATCCGCACCTTCACCAGGCTGGTGTCCGGCGGCTGGCTGAAGGCGGCAATCGTGTCACCGTCGTCGTCTGGATAGGGATGGGCCGTGGCCTCGTGCTGCGCCCTGCGGTTGACGTGGCCGGACGGCTCGTAGTCCGCCGCGCCCGCCACGCGCCCGACGGAGTCCAACATCAGCACCGGCTTGCCGATGTGGTCCGTCACGATGAAGCGCTCACCGCAGGCCACCTGCTCTTCGTCACGTCCGCACTCCGTGGACGTGTCCGGTAGCCGCACGTTCGCGCTCGCCTCCAGCCGGCCGCGCACCACCATTACCGGGCGCCCCGCCAGCCAGATGTAGTCGTCCACCGTGCGGTAGTCCGGGTCCAGCACGTCCTTCCAGCCCTGGTCCACCAGCAGCGAGTTGGAGACGTCGTGGAAGAACTCGTCCTTCACGTCATTCACCGGATGCGACTTCGCGCGGCGACGGCCAAACGCGTCGTAGAAGTACTGGTACGACAGCCCGTTCACCGACACGGTGCGGAACACCGTCTCGCGCGCCGACCCCTTGCCCGTGGCCGCGTCCGGCCCGTAATCCATGTCCACGACATGGGCAGGGAGGTTCGAGTTATAGAGACCTGACTCCTTGCGCGACACCCGTCCGTCCGCGTCGTACGCATAGGACACCCGCTGCTGGGCGTCATGCTGGGGCGTCACACTCAGCAACCGGTCCACCGCGCTCGGAGCGGTGCCATACGCCATCGTCAGGTTGACGAAGTTGGCCACCTGGGATGTGCGGTTTCCACGCCGGTCATAGCCGAGAGACTGTGAGCCGAAGGCGCCCCCTGTGTCGTAGTCGTTCGTCCCGGGCCGCGTCGCCGAGGTCAGCCGGAGCGTCCGGTCATGGCCGTACAGCTCCGTGCGCGGCGTCGTGCCACCCATGAGACAGGTGTCGATGCGGGCCACCTGGTCGGCCTGCCATGTGTACGTCCGCTTGTACGTACTCCCACTTCCCGAGCCTGGGGTGAAGGCACCCGAGGACACTCGCAGCGAGCGCAAGCGGCCTGTCTTGTCCGAGGTCGTCGACGAGGGGAAGGCAGCGGCGCAGCCCGAAGGCGCCACCGAGCCATCTTCGCCCAGCGCGTACTCCACCGCGTGAGCACTCCCGTTCGCGAAGTCCATCTGGTAGCCGCGCAGCCCGCCGAACGGTTCCCAGGCGATGTTGCTGACCACCGTCCGCTCCGCCACGCCGCCCGCCGCGGTGAAGAATGACACGGCGATGGAGGAGACGCGGTGCATCCTCGCGCCCGTTCCGTACACGTAGCGAACAGCGCGCCCATGGGGATGCGTCATCCCAACCGTCCTCCCGAAGGCGTCATACTGGTACATCGTCTCCAGTTTGCGGTCGCAGGCGGCCTCCCCGCTCCGTTGCCGCATCTCTCCCAGTACACGGCCGGAGGCGTCATAGCGGTACCAGGTGCGGCCGAAGGAGTCGTCCCGGAACCTCAGCCGCCCCACGGAGTTCTGGTTCACCACCTCGCCGTCATACCGGTTGCACGAAGCCGGCAGCGGCCCGCCCTCCGAGTCATAGCCGAGCGCATAGAGGTCCTCTGAGTCACTCCCGGGATTGCTGGGGGCTTCGCGCGTGACGACCTTGGGCCGGGAGAGCAGGTCATGGGAGTACTGCTGCCACTCGCCGGCCTGCCGCATGGTCTCCGTCTGCTTCACCACGAGGTTGCCGCGCGCGTTGTAGTCATAGCGCACCGGGCCCAGCGTGTTGGGCAACTGCACCCTCACCACATTGCCGAAGTCGTCGTACTGGTACGTCGACTCGGGCGTCTGGCAGGTGGCCGCGTCGGTACAGCCGGTGCGCACAGAGCGGACCTGCCCCTGGGCGTCGTAAGCAAGGGTGGACGCCTGAGTGACTCCCGCGGTCGGAGCTTCCGTGAAGCTCGTGAGCTGTCCGCCTCCATCATAGCCAAACCTCGCGCACAGCTCGGACAGAGCCTGCGTCTGGGTGTTCAGGCAGAAGTCCGGGGCGCCGTTGAACGGAAGGCCAAGGCCCGTCACCTCGTCATCCTTGTTGAAGGCGGCGACGCTCGTGAACGCACCGCTCCCCGTCCCGAAGCGCGTGTACGTGGGCCGTCCGTGCGGGTCCGGGTGGTACTCCACCACCCTGCGCGTCTCCACCACGCCACTGGCACTCCGGCTGCGATACTCCGCCGTCTTCAGCGGCTCGCCCGTCGTGGTCCACCGCGTGAAAACGACGGCCTCGCTCCAGTCCACGCCCTGCGCGTCGGCGGCGACCGCCTCCCACTGGACGTGACTCGTCTTGAAGCCCGTGTTGCAAGCGGTCCCCGGCGTGGTCCACTTGCGGTAGCAGCGCACCGAGTAGCCCCCCGTCGGCAGCTGCACCGCGGTGACGTCCGCGCCATCATGCAGGTAGTTCGTCGCCAGCCCGTTCACGGTCGTCCGGTCCAACCGCCCACCCGTGTACAGGTACGAGGTCACCACGCCCGACGGGTCGGTGATTTGCGTGGCATTGCCTCGCGCGTCGTAGTCGTTGAAGACCGTCTCGAGCGCGGGCTGGTTCGTGCAGAGGGTCGGCCCTCCGTGGTTGACGAAGTTCTTCGTCTTCCACAGCCGGTTGGCCCTGTTGGACAGCTCGACCGTGGGCCCCGCGTAGAAGTGGTACTGGGTGATGGGGAAGCCATTGCCGGTGCAGTCGATGGCGCCCAGGCCCGTGACTTCGCAGGGCCCATGCACCTCCAGGACCCGAGCATCGCCGGTGTCCGACTGCCCCGAGCACTTGTGGTGGTTGAAGTAGAACGTCCCCACGTAGCGCTTCACCGGGACGCTCCAGGTCTGCGTACCGACGTCGAACTTCTCCGTGTAGCCCTCGTGGATGGTGGACTTCAGTCGGTGCGTCAGGGAGTCGTAGGCGCTGGTCATCACCGTCTCCTGCCCCGGCACCAGCACGGAGGCGCGCACGTCCCGCTCCGTCACCAGGGGCTTGAACGGCTCCACCGGCGCGCCCGAGGCGAAGCTGCCGTACCCGTACTCGGTCCGCTCGCGGTACACCGCCGACAGGGGATTGCCGGGCGCCGCCGCTCCGAAAGAGCGCGACTCCGAGGCCAGCGGCTGGGGAATCGCGGACGACGCGGTGCTGTTCGTCCCCACCACGGGACTGAAGATGTCGGTCCGCCCCGACTTGCTCATGTCGTACCAGTGGTACAGGAAGCTGCCCGACAGGTCCTCTCGCAGCGAGACGTAGGTGCCGGAGGCGAAGCTCGCGCAGTTGCCTGAGACGCACGTCTCCGTGGCCCCATGGACGTCCAGGTAGGGGAGCTGGGTGAGCCACCGGGTGTTGTACGTCCGCTTCACCTCCACTTGAGTGCCGGCGCTGTCGCCCGCGAGCATGGACTGGGTGGCGGTGGGAGTGCAGTCCGTGGACCCCGTGGATTGCGCGAGGGGACATCCTCCCGTCGACGTGCCCATGGACATCGCGCCGCCCGAGGCCGTCGTCGCGGCGGACACCTTGCCGTCCAGGTAGGTGTGGGCGCCGATCTCCTCCTCGTTCGCGCTCACCGCCCAGGTGGTCCCACCATCATCCGCGTACGTGAGGACATCCCCCGTCTCCGGATAGACGACGGACTGGAGCGCCCCCGCGTACTCATTGACGCCCACCTTGACGTAGTTGAAGCGCGCCACGACGGTCTCCGCAGTGCTGCCCGCGTTGGGATTGTCGCGCAGCGCCAACCTGTCGATGACGCACTCGTTGCCCTGGGGGCTCCCCGCCGGGTCCACCGCGTCGTGGTAGCTCTTCACCTTCTTGTAATAGAGCTTGAGCCGCGCTCCATCCGCCGACGTCACCGTGTCCAGGAAGGGCACGCCGTTGCCCGTGGCGCTCAGGCCAGGACAGTCCGTCAACGGGGGCGCCGCGTACTGCAGCGTCAGGCGGACGCGAGGCGCGCCCGCGCCCGTGAGCACCTCGTCCTCCACCCGCGTCAGGAAGTACCGGGCCGGGTAGAAGGGCTGCGACGACTCCCACACGGAGGCGTAGACGAAGCGGCCCACTCCGGGCTGGATGAGGATGAAGCTGCCCGGAGTACCACCCGTCCAGAACAACTGGGAGGAAGACCACCGCGACGTGGGACGCGGCGTGGCGAAGCACCCGGTGGTGCCTGGATCACACGCCGTATATTCCAACGCGGCGCCATCCGTGTCTCGAACAGCCCAGGTGCTCAAGCTAGGGATGAAGCTCTTGGGACGAACGAAGCTGTAGAACCCGTGCCACCAGCGCAGCGAGGCACGGGACGTGGGGCTCGCACCAAAGGGGCTGGCGAGGAAGGGAGCCGTGCCCGCGTTCAAGATGGACATGTACTTCCACGTCCAATCGCTGGAGACGTATTTGCGAACGAAGCTGAGCTCACCCACCGACCCCTGGAGGCTGACATCCACCTGCGCATAGCGGGTGGTCAGGTCGCTCAGCGCGATGCCCGGCGCTTGCGACTGTGCCAGCGCGGAGCTCGAGACGCCTCCCGCCGCCGGGCCACACTGCTCCGGCGAAGGGATGTTCTTGCGGCCCGTGCCACCTCCACCACCGCCGCCACCACCGGAACGCGCCGCGCTCCCGCCACGTGGGCGCTTGTAGTTCAGGGTATAGCCCGGCACGGGGAGCGTGACGGAAGGCATCGCGGAGCAGGCAGCGCCCTCCACGAAGTCGTGTTCAAGGACCACGTCGACGCAGGCCTCCCGGTCCTCCATGGCCCTGACGCCACCCGAAGAGGACGGCGAGCCCAGCCCTCCCTGCGCCGCGGTGCAGGCATTGCGGTGGTCACCAGGCCGGCACACGGTGCCATGCCCGGAGACCTGACCCGTCGTCACGTTGACGCTCGGAGCAAGGGCCTCACAGGAATTGCCGCACTGGTTGACATCGCCGCAGGAGGCCCCGGGCGCGCACTCGTACCGAAGTTGCTGGTTGCTGCCATAGGCGCACTGGAACTCCCCCGAGACGTAACCCCCGCTGGTGCACGGCAAGCTGGAGACACAGCACTGGAAGTTGCCCCCGCCCTGGGGGGCACCGCTCGTCCCGAAGGCCGGAGCCTTCATGCAGCCGTCGGGGCTGGAGCAGGAGTACTGGGAGTCCGCCGAGCCCAGGCAATAGCCGACATTGAGGTTGTCCCGGCATGAGCACGTCCAGCGCGTGTAGCCCCCTCCGCTCTTCGGCTCGCAATAGTCGAACGTCTCCGAGCCGGCACAGGTCTCATCCGCATCGCCGCTGTTGTTGTCGTCACAGGTGTTGCCGCAGATCTCCCCACCCAGGGGCGTCGCGGGCCTGCAGGGGCCCAGCTCACCGAACTGGTTGCAGACGGCATAGCCCCCCGTGCCGCACTGGCTACAGGCCTGGTGCGCGTAGGTGGCGCCACAGTCGCTCCACTCGCCCACGCTGGGCCGCTCCGGGTCCTGAAGACATATCTGCTGCCCGATGCAGCCACCGTCGGTGGTGCACGAGCGCGATGCCGGGGGAGAGCAACGCTGCGCGTTCGCGGACGCCGCGCACAAGAGTACCGCGAGGAGCAGCAAGCTCCTGAAGAGAGAGGGCATGGAAGGTCGTCCTGTTGGGAAGTCTTGTCAGTGAAACGCGACGGTGCTCAACGCGCGAGAGGGAGGCACACCCGTGCCGAGGAGCCCGGCTGAAGCTGGGCACAGCGCCACTCCGACGGACAGTCCGCGGACACCGCGCAGGGCTTGCTGCACACATACCCTTCGCCCGGCTCCTTGCCCGTGTGCAGACAGAGGCCGGAGGCACACCCGGCCTTCCCGCCCACACCACAGTCCATCCCCACCGCCGCCAACCCCTTCTGGGCGGGCTCCCTCACGCGGTGCTCACCGAAGACAGGGGAGGCCTCGATTTCGCGCTCACGCGCTGGCGACGTGGGTTCTTCTCCGCTGCAACCCAGTGACAGGAGTCCCGTCACGACGAAGACTTCCAGGCTTCGGCTCAAGCGCTTCATGTATCCATTCTTCACGACGTGGGGGATTCACACAGAGTCCATGCCATCCACCTGTCGCCAACCTCGCGCAGGGCGCACGGACGGCGCGGCAGTAACATGAGGGCTCAAGCCAACTCAACATTGAACCCGTGAAGACGCTCACACAATCACTGCCAAATCGCGGAGCTTGCAATTCCTGTGCGTTCTTTCCGCGGACAGCCATTGCGCGCTCGCCGAGACTGGGCGTGCGGGCCGCCCCCAGCCAAGGCCCGCCTCAGTCCCCAGCGGCCCAGTCCCGGGTGAGCCCCTCGTCCGACAGGAAGTACAGGCCTTCGATTCCCTCCAAGGTCGGCTCCAGGTCCGCCAGGAGCTCCCACGCCGCGGAGTCGGAGACCCGGGCCACGAGCGCCAACTCGCGCCGCACCAGGGAGCCGTAGAGAGGCTCGTCCCCCGCCTGCGCCGCCAGCAAGCGCCGCTGGGACGCGGTGAGCAGCCGCGCTCCGTCGAGCCCATCTCCCGCCGCCACCGCCCACAGCCCCGAGAAGGTCTCCGCGAGTCGGACCTCGCCCCGGTCGATGACGACGGGCCTCACGGGCGCCGGATGCGCCTCCAGGTTCCGCCACGCCGCCGCGTCCACCGCCTCCTCCGTCAGCCCGGAGACACGCAGGGCGGACTCAGGCAGGTAGCGCACGAAGTCCGCGTCCTCCAACACATAGAAGACCTCCAGTCGCGCCGGCCCCGGTCGATGCAACGCCCCTACCGCCTTCGCCACGAAGTCCGACGGACGCAGCACCGGACGCAGCCGGGCCTCCAGCGAAGCCCCCTCCGCCTCCAGCCCCGAGTCCAACCCGCCCAGGCGCGCGGCCAGGGCCTCCACATAGGGCCCCAGCCCCGCTGACCCGGGCGCCTCGCGATAGGCCGCGTACAGCGAACCCAGGTCCACGCGCCCCACTCCGCCCGAGGCCAGCTTCACCAGCAGGTCCTTGCCCTGTCGCCGGAAGGCCACCCGCGCTCGCCCCAGCGCTCCCGCCAGCGCGGCCGTGAACTCCGGCCGGAGCACCTGCTCCTCCGGCGCGGCCGGAGGCGGAAGCTCCGCCGCCTCCAGTTCCTCCTTCAACAGCCGCGTCTCCACGTCGAACGGGTCCCTCGCGAGCGCGGCCTGGACGAAGGCCTGTGCCTTCTCCACCTCACCCCGGCGCAGCGCCAGCACCGCGAGCACCTTGAGGACCTCCGGGTCCCCGGGCTCCTGCGCGCGCGCCTGCCGCAGCAGCGCCTCCGCATCCCCATTCCGCTCCAACCCGAGCAGCGCCCGGGCGAGCCCCAACATCACCGGCACATCCCGAGGGAAGTCGCGCCGCAGCGCCTCCAGCAACGGCAGCGCCTCGCGGTCCGCTCCCGCGTTGATGAGGGCATGCGCCACCGCCAGCCTCGGCGTCGGCCCCTCACTGCCCTGTGCCTGCGCGCGCAGCGCCTCCAGCTCCGCGTCACTCAGGACCTCGCCCGCCTCCACCTTGCGGCGCAGGCGCTCCACTTCCAGCAAGCCGTTCACCTCCACGACTCTAGACGCCCCGCCCCATTTCACGAACCCACCCCGCACCGGGCCCGCATTCCATTGCCAGACAAGCATTCCACCCCATCCGGACGCGCCAGGGCCTCCCCATACACAAACACAACAATAGACAACACCCACATACCCCCGGGGTGGATGGCCTGCACAAAACCCGGCAGGCAGGATGCGCCTCCTTCCCAGACAATCTCCCCAAAGCCTCTCGAAAACCGAGGGACCCCCATGCCGGACGTGCCTGCTCCGCAGCCCCAGCGTTGGACCCGGGACTATCTCTTCGACATCCTGCGCATGCTGGAGATTGGCTACATCTTCGGCGTCCCCGGGACGAACGAGATTCCCATCATCGACGGGACGGAGACCGCCGAGAACAAGGGCAAGGTCCGCTACATCGAGTGCCTGCACGAGAACATCGCCCTGGGCGCGGCCATGGGCTACGCCCGGATGACGGGCCGCCCCGGCGTGGTGGAGGTCCACGTCACCCCTGGCATCGGCCATTGCATTGGCAATCTCTCCAACGCGTGGAAGTCCCACGTCCCGCTCGTGGTGCTTTGCGGCCAGCAACAGAACGAGCTCGTCACGCAAGAGCCCCTGCTCGCCTCGGACGTCGTCCAGATTGCGAAGCAGTTCACCAAGTGGTCCCACGAGCTGCGCGCCTGGGAGGAGATTCCCCTCGTCCTCCAGCGCGCCTTCAAGGAGGCGATGGCGCCTCCCATGGGCCCCGTCTTCATCTCCCTGCCCTGGGACTTCACCATCCGGAAGATTGGCGCCGACGAGCGCGTCCGGGGCGTCACCCGCATCCCCCAGCGCTTCACGGGGGACTCGGACGCCGTGGCCCACGCGGCCCAGCTCCTCGCGGGCGCGAAGAACCCCGTCATCATCGCCGGCGACGCCGTGGGCTACGCCGACGCGTGGAAGGAGGTGCAGGAGCTGGCGTCGCGCCTGGGCGCCCCCGTCTACCTGGAGGGCTTCAGCAGCCTGGCCAACTTCCCCAACAATGACTACCACTGGCAGGGCGAGCTGCCCGGGGACCAACAACAGACACAGCAGCGCCTGCTGCCCCATGACGTGGCGTTCCTCTGTGGCTTCGGCGCCCAGGCCCAGCTCGCCGTCTACAAGTACTCCGACGGGCCCCTCATCCCCACGTCCGTCAGGCAAATCGCGCTCGCCAACAACACGTGGGATTTGGGCAAGAACGCCTTCGCCGAGTCCGCCATCCTGGGCGACATCAAGGCCACCCTCCCCGGGCTGAACGCGCTGCTCGCCCAGAACCCGCCCCCGGAAGCCGACGAGCGCAACCAGCAGCTCCATGCCGCCTCCGAGGCGCGGCAGGCCGCGTGGCGCCAATATGCGGCCCAGGCCCAGCAGGCGGAGCACATCTGGGGCGTGCTCGTGGCGGACAGCCTGCGAGAGCTGCTGGTGGCGAAGAACCTCCAGAAGCGCTTCGTCTACGTGCACGAGGCGGTGTCCGACGCCGCCGCGTTCCAGATGATGCTCCCCCTGGGCGAGGGCGAGGCGCCCACCAGCTACTACTGCACCCAGGGTGGCTCCCTGGGCTGGTCCATGCCCGCCTCGCTCGGAATCAAGCTGGCGGGGCCGGGCACCCAGGGCATCGAGCCGGAGCTGGTCATCAACGCGGTGGGAGACGGCTCCTGCCTCTTCTATCCCCAGGTGTGGTGGACGGCCGCGCACCGCGAGCTGCCCATCCTCTTCCTCATCATGAACAACCGGGAGTACCACACGCTTCAAGCGGGGCTTCAGCAGGTGGTGACGGCGTACGGCGACGCACCGGGCTTCGGGTGGAAGCCAGTGACGATGACGCCCGAGTACCTCACCCTGCGCAACCCCGAGTTCAGCTTCGTGGACGTGGCGAAGTCCTTCGGCGTTCCGAACGGCCAGGTGATTCACCGTCCGGACGAAGTGAAGGCCGCGCTGAAAGTCGCGGTGGAGCACGTCCTGACCCGCCATGAGTCGTACGTGCTGGACATCCGCACGGCTCAAGTGACGCCGCCACCGCCCGCTGGGGCGGCCGGCAAGGGTCTCAAGGCGACGGCGGCCCCCGTTGCCCCTCCACCTTTGGACTTCTGGTTCCACCAGCAGCACCCCCAGCGCGCCAACGACAGCGACAGCCCCACGCCGCGAGGCGCGCAGGTCGTCTTCTGATGTGAAGCAGCCCCAACCCCCCGGACGTGAAGTGGAGGCAGCACATGGCGGAGACGGTTCTCGATGTGGCCATCGTCGGCGCGGGTGTGTCCGGCGTGTACTCGGGGTGGAGGCTGCTGACCCATGGCGGCGGCGCGGGGAGTGTCGCCGTGTTCGAGGCGAGCGGTCGCATCGGAGGGCGGCTGCTCTCCGTGTCCCCGCCGGGCATCCCCAACATGAAGGCCGAGCTGGGCGGCATGCGCATCCTCCCCGAGGTGCAGCCGCGGATCAGCGAGCTCTTGAAGCGACTCAACGAGGGCGCCTCCCCCGCGCAGCAAATCGAGACGTTCGCCTTCCCCGTCGACAAGCCCGCCAACATCGCCTTCCTGCGCGGCGTGCACCTGCGGCTCGCGGACTTCGCCGAGCACCCGGACAAGGTGCCCTATCGGCTCAACTTCCTGGAGCACGGCAAGACGGCGGGCAGCATCGTCCTCGATGCGCTGGAGCAGCTGGTCCCCGGCATCACCGCGAAGCACCTCACGGAGTACGAGCGCCGGGAGATGACGCGCACGGCGAGCTTCGCCGGCAAGCCGCTCCACGAGCAGGGCTTCTGGCAGGTGCTGGCCCGGGTCATCTCCGGCGAGGGCTACCAGCTCGCGCTCGACGCGGGCGGCTACGAGTCCACGCTCAACAACTGGAACGCCGCGGACGCCATCCCCTGGTACCTGTCCGACTTCGGCGTCGACTCCGCCTACTACGGCTTCAGGAACGGCTTCCAGCAGGTGCCGCTCGTCCTGGCGGAGCGCTTCAAGCAGGCCGGAGGAGCCCTGCACCTCAACAGCCAGCTCACCGGCTTCGACTGGAAGAACGGCCTGGCGGAGCTGCACTTCCAGGACGGCGCGCCGGTGCAGGCCAAGGCGCTCATCCTCGCGATGCCGCGCCGGGCCCTGGAGCTCATCACCCCCGGCAGCCCCTTCCTCCAGGACGAAGAGGTGGTGCGGCTGGTCGGCAGCGTCACGCCGCAGCCGCTGTTCAAGCTGTTCACCACCTACAGCGACCCGTGGTGGAGGCCCGCGGGCGTGGAGGAGGGGCGCACCGTCACGGACCTGCCGGTGCGGCAGACGTACTACTGGCCCACCGACACCGGCGCGTCGGCCAAGAACGGGCCCGCGATGCTGATGGCCAGCTACGACGACGGACTCAACGCGGGCTTCTGGGACAGCTTCCGTCCCAAGCGCGGCCTGGGCTGGCGCAAGGAGGCGCGCAACGTGCCCCGGCCCAAGCGCTTCGTCGGCGAGCGGGAGAAGGCCGGCCAGGGCAAGGAGATGGACCCCGAGTGGCTGGCCAACGAGGCCCCCGAGGCCATGGTGGCGGAGGTGCAGCGGCAGCTCGGCCTGGTGCACGGCCTCATGTACGTGCCGCCCGCGCTGGAGGCGAGCTTCCGGGACTGGGGCGATGACCCGTACGGCGGCGGCTGGAACAGCTGGAACATCGGCGTGAAGAGCTGGGAGGTGGTGGAGCGCATCGTCCAGCCGCAGGCCAACGTCCCCGTCTACATCTGCGGCGAGGCGTACTCCGACGCGCAGGGCTGGGTGGAAGGCGCCCTCCAGACGGCGGACCTGATGCTCACCCGCCTGGGTGTCCCGCCGCTCGTCGCCGCGGGCCTGAAGCCCAGGGGCTGACGCACGGCCCGCGTCCCGGAGCCCTCAGTGCCGTGGCGGCGGGTCGGGACTGTCGCTGGTGGGCTCGGGCGTCTCTCCGGCGGCCTGCGCGGCCTCACTTCCCGAGCCGCCCTGCGTCTGCGCGAGGAAGTCGTCCAACGCGCCCACGTCGATGGGCTTGCGGAACACGGCGTCCACCAGCGCCAGGTTGGCGCGGTTCTGCCCGCGCACGTCCATGCCGGTGACGATGGCGAGCAGCACGTGGGGTGACTTCCCGCGCAGCTCGCGCGCCAGCTCCCAGCCGCTCATCTCCGGCATCACCGCGTCCAGCAGGGCCGCGTCGAAGCGGCGCCGGTCCCACATGTCCAGCGCCACGCGAGGGTCGTGGGCCACCTGCACCTCGTAGCCCTCTTCCCCCAGCACCTCGGCCATCATCCGCGCGTTGTCCAGGTCGTCGTCCACCACCAGCACGCGGCGCGTCAGCTGGAAGCGCCGGGGCACTGCTGGCGCGGCCTTCGGCGCGCTCTCCGCGGGGCGCGTGGGCTCGTACGTCGACGACTGCTCGTGGATGCGTGGCAGCCGCACCAGGAAGGCGGCGCCCTTCCCCGTCGTCGCGTTCTCCGCCGTCAGCTCGCCGCCCCAGCGCTGCACCTGCGCGCGCGCCACCGCGAGGTACAGCGAGAGCTGCGGCGCCCCGGGGTCCCTGCGCAGCGGGTCGAACAGGTGCGTGAGTTCCTCGGCCGCGTACGTCGGGCCCTCGTCCTGGATGCGCAAGGTGAGCCACTCCCGGCCCTCCGCGCGCGTCGCCAGCTTGAGGTGGCCACCCTCCTCCATCCGGTCCCGAGCCGCCAGCAGCAGGTTCACCACCAGCTCGCGGAAGAAGGCCGCGTCCGCGCGCACCGCGCCCGGGTCATGCAGGTCCAGCTCCACGTAGACCGGGTGCTCGCGCTGCTCCAGCTCGCCGCGCGCCAATTCGAGCGACTCGCGCACCGTCTGGTCCACCTTCACTTCGACAGGCCGCTCCTCGGTGCGCTGGACGTTGAATTCTTGAAGCCGCGCCACCAGTTCGCCAATCTGCTGCACCGTCTTGTCGAGTGCGTCCAGGTGCTCGGGCTTGTACTCGCGCTGGAGCAGGGTGATGCGCAGGCGCAGCACGTTGAGGAAGTTGTTGAGCGCGTGCGCCGCGCCGCCCGCGAGCTGGCCCAGCGCCTGCTGGCGGGTGCGCTGGAGCAGCCGCCCCTGGAGCCGGCGCAGCTCGCCATAGGCGCTCTCCAGGGCCTTGGTCTTGTTCGCGGACTCGGTGCGGTCGGTGAAGGTCTGGATGGCGCCGGCCAGCTCGCCCTCCTCCTCCCAGACGGGCGAGGCGCTCATCTCCAGCGTCACCTCGCCGCCGCCGGGACGCTCCACCACCATCATCACCCCGCGCACCGGGCCCTGCTCCTTGAGCGCGCGCACGAAGGGCATGTCGGCGACCTTGAAGGGCTCGCCCGTCACGTGCCGGGCGTTCACCTGCGTGAGCACCGGGGACACGGTATTCGCCGCGCGCCCGCCCACCACCGCGCGCATCGGCACGCCCATCAGCCGGCTCACCGGCGGCGTGGCGAAGGACACGGTGCCGTCCACTTCGGCCAGGAGGATGCCCACGTCCACGTGGTTGAGCACCGACTCCATCACCGCCGCCTCGCGGAAGCGCACCTCCTCCGTCTTCAGGATGCGCGCGTAGGACGCCTGCGCCGCGGCGTCCCCTTCCCACACCAGCTCCGAGATGAGGCCGGCGACCTCCGGCTCAATCAGCCCGCCGTGGTGGCGCGCGTAGACGTGCAGCAGCACCGACTCGAGGGACTTGAACTCGCGCGTCAGGTCCTCGGGCTCGAAGTTCTGCGTGTACCGGTCCGCGCCGTGGGAGCGGGCGACCTCCGGCCACAGGCGCACCGCGTCCTCGCCCCGGTCCTTGAGCAGGCGCGCCATCTCGCTCACCAGTCTCCGCAGCGGGGCACGCAAGTCCCTGCCCGGAATCTCCACCTCGTAGACTTCCGCGCGCAGGCGCTTGGCCCACAGGCGCGTCACGCGCTCCTGCTCTCCCTGGAGCAGCTCCGACAGGGCTTCGATGGGATTGATTCGGGCCACGCTCAAGTCGCCAAGGTGGGCACGCCCGCCCGCCATGGCCACCCGTGCCCCCGCCTGGACGCCCGCTCCCGAGGCACGATGCCAGGGTGCGAGCCCGGTTGAAGCAAGGCCGCCTGCTCGCCCACCAGGGGGCCGGTGCATCCACGCGGGCATGGAGGCCGGGGGCGAACAGCCGGACGAGCCATTGCATCGACCCGTGGCCCGGCCCACCTTCCGGGAACGGATGCCCCTCAACGAGCCCATCAAGAACGATTTGCTGGAGTCGCCCTGGCTGTCGCAGCAGGCCATGGCGCAGCTCTTCCGGGGCGAGCTGAGCCGCTCCGACACCTGGCGCACGCGCCTGGACACGACGACGAACTGGGCGCTGACGACGACGGCGGCCGTCATCTCCTTCGGCTTCGCGACGCCGCAGAGCTCGCACGTCACCTTCCTCGTCGGCATCTGGATGGTGGTGTCGTTCCTGCTCGTCGAGGCGCGCAGGTACCGCTACTACGACTTGTGGAATCGCCGCGTGCGCCTCTTGGAGGACGGCTGGTGGGCCCCGATGCTGCGCCGCGAGCCGGTGGACCCGGACGCCCTGCGCGAGCTGGCGGTGGAGATGTCCCGCCCGCAGATTCAGCTCTCGCTGCTGTCGGCCATCTCCACGCGGCTCAACCGCACCTATGGGCCCATCCTGATGGTCCTGTTGGTGACGTGGTTCTTCAAGGTCTACAGCCACCCGAAGCCCCCGGTGGACTTCCTGGAGTTCGTCACCCGGGCGCATGTGGCGTGGATTCCAGGGCCCATCGTCATGTTGATTCTGGTGTTCATCACCATCGCCGCGACCTACCTGTTCATCTCCTCGTTCTTCATCCGGGCCCCGCTGGGGGAGCTGAGGACCCGCCCCCGGGGGCGACGCGCCGCGCTGTGGGAGTCGTTCTACCGGCCCTACGCCATCCGGAAGCGCCACCGGCCCACCCGGCGGCCCGCTCGGCGGCCAGACTCGGCGTCCGAGCACTGAGGGCCCGGGGCGGCCCCAGGAGGCCTTGGGCGGGGGGCCTGGCTCATGGACCCCATGCCTGGCCCTGTACGCCCGTCGTTTTCGTCCTTTCGGGTCCAGGGGTTTTATGCTGTGAATCCGCACCCATGGCGAACACGCGCACTGTCACTGTCATCAATGGAGACGGCATCGGCCCCGAGGTGATGGCGGCCACCATCCGCGTCCTCGAGGCGCTCAAGGTTCCGCTCGAGTTCGAGCACAAGGACGCGGGCGCGGAGGTGGTGGCCAAGTACGGCACCAACCTGCCGCACGAGACGGTGGAAGCGGTGCTGCGCAGCGGCGTCGCGCTGAAGGGCCCCACGGGCACGGTGGTGGGCGGCGGTCTGCCCTCCGCGAACGTGGGTCTGCGCAAGCGGCTGGATTTGTACTCGTCGCTGCGGCCCGTGAAGAGCGTGAAGAACGTGAAGACGCGCTACGAGGACGTGGACCTCATCGTGGTGCGTGAGAATACGGAGAGCCTCTACGCCGGCCTGGAGCACATCATCGTCCCGGGCGTGGTGGAGTCGCTGAAGATCATCACCGAGAAGGCGTCCACGCGGATTGCCCGGTTCGGCTTCGAGTACGCCAAGAAGCACGGTCGCAAGAAGGTGACCGGCGTGCACAAGGCGAACATCATGAAGCTGTCGGACGGTCTGTTCCTGGACTGCTGCCGCAAGGTGGGCCGTGAGTATCCGGAGATCCAGTATGAGGAAGTCATCGTCGACAACCTCTGTATGCAGTTGGTGAGGGACCCGACGCGCTTCGACGTGATGGTGCTGGAGAACCTCTACGGCGACATCGTGAGCGACCTGTGCGCGGGTCTGGTGGGCGGCCTGGGCATGGTGCCTGGCGCGAACATCGGCGAGCGCACGGCGGTCTTCGAGGCGGTCCACGGCACGGCGCCGGACATCGCGGGCAAGGGCATCGCGAACCCCACCGCGCTGATGATGTCGGCGGTGATGATGCTGGACTACCTCGACATGGGCGAAGAGGCCCGCCGCATGGAGAACGCCCTCCACAAGGTCTACGGTGAGGGGAAGATCCGCACCGGCGACCTCGGTGGCAGCGCGACGACGCGCGAGTTCACGGACGCGCTCATCGCGGCGCTGTAGTCGGTTCGACGGTCCACTCCGTCACTTGAGCCCGGGTTGCCTCTTGAGGCGCCCGGGCTTTTTCGTGGCCGGACTCGAAGAGTCAGGCCTGGTGCCGCTCCACCGCCCGGAAGAACTGCGTGAGCGAGTAGTCCAGCAGGGACTGGCTGGACTGCATGTAGCGGCGAGCGCGGAGGAAGGGCAGCCAGACGAGCTTGCCGACGCGCACCTGGGACTCCTCCAGTTTCTGCCGGGGTACCCACGTCCCGCCCAGCCGCCGCACCAGCAGGCCACCCAGGTAGGCTCCCAGAGCCGGAGCGGTGTGCTTGTCGATGAGGTCCCGCGTGTACCTCTCTGGAAAGTCCTCCCTCCAGAAGTAGAAGTCGAGGTCCGTGAGGGACTCGGGCGTCTCGTTCATGATGGAGGGCACCTTGGTATGCAGTGCCGCCACGAGGCCTTCGGTCAGGCCAGCGTAGTCACCGAGAAGGCGCTCCGGATTCTCCACGTCCGATGGCAGGGCGACAGGAAGCCACTCCTCCGGCTCGGGTGGCCGGAAGGCGTTGAGCTCCGCGACCTTCCGCTGACGTTCGCTGATGGCGAACTCGTCCGGCAGTCGTGCGAGGAGCGGCGCCAGGTCCGGGTGGAAGCGCGGTTCCACAGGAGCAAGCACGACACTGCGCTCACGCAGCGTGCTCAGCACCGTGTCGAAGTCGAGGTCTGGCCGCAGGTGAACATGGACACGGGCCTGGGCGACACGCGCATCGTCACTCGCGAAGTCGGCGGCGATGGGGCGCAGCACCACGAGGACGGAGCCGTTCGGAAGTTCCTCCACGAGGTGCGCCGGGGTCGTCAGCATCCTCTCGCGGCCTACCTTCTCCACCAGCTTCGGACCGAAGACATTGAGCCAGGAGATTTCGTAGATGCTATCGAACCCGTCTCGATAAACAGTCTCATCATCCCGGCCAAAGCTGGGAGCACCCGACAGTTGATCATCGGCCATGCTGTGAGCCGATGCATGGGAGGCCGGGTAGCGCAGGGCCCACGCGCGAACCATCTTCACGAATCGACCACACACCTCGCCCCCAGCAAAGAGCGGGAGTGAGTTGATAAAGATTGAGACACCCAGTTTTGAAGACAGCGGAGAGAGCTGAAGCCTGAGCGTCATATCCAGCGCGGGCTCTTGCGTTCGATAAAGACCGACAGTCGCGGTCCTCTCCCTGCGCTTCTCCTCGAAAGCCTTCCAGACGGCGTCCCTGGAATACTTGCGGTCATGCTTCCCCCCAACGACATCTGGCATCCACTCGCCCGCCTGCGCCTCCAAGGCATCGAAGAGGGGTCCCAACTCATCCTCAACGGGAGCCGCACCACTGAACGTCGCCTCGAACGAAAGCATGAGACAGTCCGCCGCCCTCGACTCCCACAGGTTCAGATGCCTCATTGAAACCCCACCTCCACTCCCTGAACCGCGTGACGAGTGCCATTCAAGGCTTGCTGCAAGACTCTAATGTCCCTGGGTTTGAACTTTCCACCTTCATAAATCAGGCGAATCCTTTGAACCCGCGCATCCATCTGCATGCCAGGCCGGCGGATGCTCAGTGTCTCGCCGTAATATCTCAGGGCGTTGCTTGCGTCCGTGGTCATCTGGCCTTCGAGTGCACTTGATTCCATTCGCGAGAAATCCCGGCTCTTGAAGCTGAAGGTCTCCACGCGAGGAGACCCGCCGGGAGAGGGCCGCGCCTCGATGACGAGAACATCCGCGAACCGCAGGTCCGACTTGGTCACGCCCACATGCGTCTCGATGCGCGGCTGCTCGAAGTCCCTGAGCCACCGCCGCTGCGCCCTCGGCAGGGCCGCATCCGCCTCCAGGAGGACGACCATGTCCCGCTCGAAGGCGAGGCCCCGGGCAAACAGGTCGCGCACGGACTGGTAGCCGGCCCACGGCAGCGGTCCCTTGGATGCCGCTCCCTGCTCGATTTCGGTGGCCCGCTTCTCCAGGTAGGACAGGTAGTCGGGCCAGAGTGGGTGCGCTGCGGCACCAGGAGGCGCGGCGCTCAAGAGCGCCTCGCGGTGCTTCTTCAGGGCTGCCACGTCCGTCGGCAAGCGGGCCCCTCCAGCCTCGGCTTCCACCTGTCGGAACTTCGCCTCCGCCACCTCGGCGGGGAGGCCGGATGACTCGGGAGGCAGAGAGGGCCTGCCGCTGCTCTTCCCTGCTCCACCCCTCGTTGGCGTGGCCCTCGCGGGCTCTTTGTACCGCACCGCCAGCGTGGCCTGCGCTTGAGCCGGATTGCCTCGTGCCTCATGAAGGGCCAGCGCTCCGGCCTCGCCCCACTCCGCCACCAGGAGCGCCGCCTCCCGACTCTGCTGGACGTGGCGGGCCAACTCCCCCACGGCGCTCGCCCCCGCCCGCGCCTCCAACCTGTCGAGCACGGCCGTCAGCGCTTCCACGCGAGACACCGTCGCATGGAGCCGTGTCCTCTCCTGTCTGGCGGGGCCAGCTTCGCGAAAGCCGCGCGCGCCCTTGCCTCCCGTGTACAGGCCCACCATGAGGGCCGCGGGCGCCAGCTGCCGCGTGGCCTCCTCGTACTCTCCCTTCGTCAGGGAAGCTCCGCCGTGCGCCGTCCCGGCCGCCAGGGAGTAGAAGCCCAGCGGCACGCCGAAGGTGAGGTGGTCGAAGGCCGCCAAGGCTACGTTGCCCGGCGCGAAGGCCCCCAGGTACTGCGCCTTCTCCACCTCCCAGTACGCCTCGCGGTAGACAGGCGGTAACTGCTGAGGAAGCGACGAGGCCCCTACGCTTCGGCTCCCACCCACCAGGGGAATCGAGGAGGCGACGTCATCCGTGGCCCTGCTCAACCCGCGTGCGACGTCGCTGGCGCGGAAGTCCCTCTCCGGGAAATCGTCCAGGCCGAGCCCCCTCTGCTGGAGCTCCGCGCGGACGACTTCCATTCCACCCAGAGCGCGCTTCAGCAGTTTGTCCTCGGCCAGCAGGCGCAGCACGTCCCGCATCTCGTCGTCGAAGGCCGTGTGGAGGACGAAGAGGGCGAGGACTTCCGCCTGGCCCGGCCCGTACTTCTCGGCGGCGGTGGCGAGGAAGACGACGCGCTGCTTGAGGAGAACCCTGGCTGCCTTGGTCTCCAACGGGCCCAGGGCGCCCAGCCGGACTGCATTCCAGGCCGAGAGGCTTTCCACCAGCCGGGCCATGTCCAGCGTGCGCTGCAAGGCCAGGAAAGCCGCTGGAGTCGTGCATGCCAGGAAGGGCGCCAGCACCTGCTCGTCCGTGGACAAGCGCGGCCAACCCGAGGGTACCTCTCCGCAGGCGCCGGACAAGACATCGACGACAGGCAAGGCCGCCATCTCACCTCCGCCTACGCCCGCCTCAAAGGCAACCAACGGGCCTCGACGAAAGTGCAACGGGGGCTCGACCTCACCCGCCACAGGGGACGAGTCGTCAAGCGAGTCGTCCTCTGGAAGGCTCGCGACAGCACTGTCCCCCAACGCCGACGTGAGCATTCGGCCCGAGAAGGACGAGAGGGAGTCCCCTGGGCCAGCCCTCGTCGGCTGCGAGGCACATCCCGCAGTGAGAAACGCCAGGGCCAGCGCCAGGACAACGCCGCTGAGTCGCCGCCGATGAGCGCGCATTGTTCACCCCAGCCCCATGGCCGCGAAGGCTCCCAGCGGCGACACAACGGCCCGACTCCGACGCGCGAACATCGACGCCTCCCGTGAAAGCCCCCGATTGGGGCTGGAGAAGAACAGAGGTTCCCAGTCCGGTCCGACACGCTGTCGAGCGACAGGCTGAGGCATGGAATGAAGGTGGGTGCCGATCGCCTGACCGGGTCAAGCCCACCCTCTGCGTCACGGTGAGCTGCGGGAAATGCACGCCCATTGGAACCACGACAAGGTGGGGTCCTCAACGCCTTCCAGCATCACGGCGAGCGGAGGCCGCGGTGGAGTACAGCCGCGATGAGGAGAGGGCGCTATGCGCCGATGACCGATTCCCGCGCTCCGTGATGACCGCCAACAGTCAGTGGGAGGTGGGTTTCGAGGGACGCAGCGCACGCGCCGCATCATCGAAAGCCTTGGCTCCAATGGAGTCCTGAGGGCGATGTGCCTCGATGACCTCCGCGTCCTCTGGAAGCCCGACGGATTGAAGAATGATGGCGGAGCGCAAGGAGAGGTCGGGATCTTGTGATCCGAGCAGCCCCAGTGCGAGGCTGCGCAGCCTTGTCTGGGCATCGTCGGGCAGACAGGGAAGGACGCGCTCCGAGTGGGCCAGCAGTACGGACAGGAGACACTCCACATATTCGCGCGCGCTCGTACTCGAATCCGAAAGCGAGGACGGGATGAACGCGGCCAGCGAAGGCAGCCATGCCTCGGGCAGGTCCGATTCAAGCACCGTGAGGACTCGCGTCTTGTCGGCCAGGGCAACGGACGCGTCACCTGCCCACTCGCTCAGCGACTCCGGCGACTTCGACAAGAGGACTTGCAGCCCCTGAAGAGGGCCCGAGACGGAGGGCGTGAGGGTGCGTATGGCCTGCTCCACGACCGGGAGCAGCTCGGGGTGCCTCCGCTTCCAGAGCGCATGCGCAAGTGTGTACAGCTCCGACGCCCCTGGTGCACCACGTGTCAGCTGCTCGAGTCGACGCGTCAGGCTTCCGCGAGTCTCGGCTTCATGGAGTTCGCCGAGGGACTGCGTCACCACCTCCGCGACGGCCTTGCCATCCAAGTCGGCGCGAGCCTCTTCGATGACGAGCTGCCGCTCCAGACGACGAAGATTGGAGGCTCCTCCCAACACGCCCAATCCGAAGACCGCGGCACGTCGCAGCCGCGCGTCCGGAGACTCCAACGAGCGCGCCAACCACGCCTCCGCGTCAGCGCCCAGTCGGGCGACTGCTTCGCGCGCGCGCGCCTCGTCGCCTTGATGGAAGGATTCAACCAACTCGTCCGCTGCCTTCGCTGTATCGCCACGCGATGCCATGGAAGCCCCGTCCTCGTCCCGAGCACTCAAGGGAAGCTCAATCCCGGAGGGACGTACCGCCGGACCAACGTCCCGTCGAGCGAGTACAACTCCTGGATGGCCTTCCGGTCCGCGCGAACCATGGACTCGAAGGCCTCAATCTCGCGCGCCAGGTCCTTGGGGTTGGAAACGTAATTGGTGTTGTGGCGGACGCCATCGGGTCGTACGGAGGACGCGTCCGGTCTCCGGAAGCGGATGCCTCCTACAGGGCTCGGGTCCTGGACCGGTCGCCCCTGAGCGGTGACCTGTGACTGATTCTTGCGCAAGTCACCGTGCCCCGCGGACTCTCGTCGGGCCAGTTCCTTTTCGATGGTCTCGTTGTGAGGCGGATTTCGTCGGGTGTGTGCACCACCATAGCGCGTCGACAGCCCGGTCTCACTCGCAGGCGAGCCGACCTCGTCCTGCATCGAGCAGACAGCGGTACCACCACACACCGGGGCCACCATCGTCCCAACCAGGGCTCCGGCCACCACGACCGTTCCATCCGCCACGACATGGGCCACGGCACCGGAACTCAGCGACATTCCCTCGGCGAGGACGTAGCGCGAAGGCCCCCACATCGGCGGTCCCAATCCCCCGGCGGAAACAGGGGGCAGCACCTTGGCGACTCCGAAGCTGGCCACCAGCGCCAGCACCCGCAGCGCGCTGGCTCCCACGGCACCACCGAAACGCTCGGCCACCGCCTCCAGTTCTTCCGCAGTCCGAGCGGCCATGGACTCTTCGTAGAGACGCACGCAGATGCGCCCGAGCTGAATCAGCTCATGCACGCCCACGGCGAGCGCCAGTCTCACGGTCACCGCCGTGGCGAAGGCCTTGGAAAACACCGGTTCTGGCAGTGCCCACGCAGCCACATAGACCAACATCGCGAGGGTGACACTCACGAGGAAGGCCGGGGAACGGAACATCTCCAGCGCCGCATCCCGGAGCCCGGGGGCCATGTAGCCAGGTGAGAGCCGCAGCGCGAGGAGGACCGGGCTGTCCTCCAGTGAAGCAGGCAGCGGCAGCCGGGACGGGCCAAAACGCGTCAAGTACTCCTGACGAAGCCGCGGTTCCCAATCCGAGGGACTGGAGTCCACCGAGGCCACCTGCCGCGAGGACGCCCAGAGCCGCCGTCCCCGGACATTCTCCGCGAGAGGGAAGTCCTGCTGGAACACGGCGAGCAGCGCTCGGGCCTCCTCGACAGAAAGCTCTCGCGCATTCGCTACCGGAGGGAGGGGCGGAAACGAGAGCGCCCAACGCCCATCCGAGAGTTCACGTGCCGCGACACGCACCACCGTCGTGGAGGCCGCACCCGACCTGGGGCCCGAGGCACACGACAACACCAGGCAGAGCCAGAGGGCCAGCGCACCTCGCCATAAGGAAGAGACGTTCCACATGTCGCGGAAGCATGCACTTACAACAACTACCTCGGGAAGTGCTCAACGCCTTCCGGCATCACGGCGAGCGGCGGCGCCGGTTCGTCCTGGAGAACCCCGAGCCCTTCATGTGCTCAACGCCTTCCGGCATCACGGCGAGCGGCGGCCCTGAGAACACCGCCGAGCACAAGGGGAACTGCTAGTGCTCAACGCCTTCCGGCATCACGGCGAGCGACGGTACCTGCCCGGCGGCGTCGGCTGCTCGGGCGTGCGGAGGTGCTCAACGCCTTCCGGCATCACGGCGAGCGGCGGTGGCCAGCTTTCTTCGCAACGACCAGGAGGACGAGTGCTCAACGCCTTCCGGCATCACGGCGAGCGGCGGGAATCATCAGCCTCAATGGCAATGGCGTCATCTTGTGCTCAACGCCTTCCGGCATCACGGCGAGCGGCGGTTGCGTGTGTTGCACTTCGCGCTCGGGGTCATCAGTGCTCAACGCCTTCCGGCATCACGGCGAGCGGCGGTATGCCTTCACGGTGCGTCCCTCCAGAGGCGCCGTGCTCAACGCCTTCCGGCATCACGGCGAGCGGCGGCGACGATGGGCAGACACCGGACCGGCCGCTGAACATGAAGTGCTCAACGCCTTCCGGCATCACGGCGAGCGGCGGCAGAATCTGCTGGAGGCTGTTGCTGTTTTTGCAGTGTGCTCAACGCCTTCCGGCATCACGGCGAGCGACGGCACCTCGCCCGCGCTGGTGGAGGCGGTGGGGCCGTTGTACTCAACGCCTTTCGGCATCACGGCGAGCGGCGGTCCCGATCCACGACTGCTTCAAGGTCCACCCGAACTAGTGCTCAACGCCTTCCGGCATCACGGCGAGCGGCGGCTCCATCCACGAGGGCTTCCACTGGGGCGAGCAGATGTGCTCAACGCCTTCCAGCATCACGGCGAGCGGCAGGCACCAAATGGTGACGTTCGGTCAGTACGGATTCAAGTGCTCAACACCTTCCGGCACCACGGCGAGCGGCGGGAGACCAGGGGTGTGCGGCGGCCTTCATGGGTCGTGCGCAACGCCTTCCGACATCACGGTAGGCGGCGGCCGCACGGATTCAAGGAGACGCCGCAGGTCCCGTTGTGCTCAACGCCTTCCGGCATCACAGCGAACGGGGACGGGGACGGGTGTGCTCAACGCCTTCCGGCATCACGGCGAACGGCGGGGCCGCCCTCGAATCTCCGATGGCTCCGCCATCTTGGCCCTCTGTTTTCAGGCACCCCCACCCTGTTCGTGCACAGCATCACCAACGCCGCGTCCGACGGTCATCCAGCTCACTAAAACTCCAGCGCATCTTCCCGTTCAAGCAACTATTCACCTGTCAAAGAGCTTCAAACGAGCGCTGGGGTTCGGCGTTTTGCCCCGAATCCCCTTACATGCCTCCGCCACGCGTCGGTGCTTGAAAGGCCAACACCTCTCAGGACGCGAAACAGCGGCGGCTCCTCCGACCAATCCTCCTGGGAATTGATGGCCCGCCCCCCACTTCACGTACCCGCCGCGCAACCTCATCACCAGCAACACCACGCCTGACAGGATGGCGGCGATCTCCCTCTGGTTCACGCGGAACCGAAGCCGGTCACGCCCCCAAGAGCATCACGCTCCAGACGTGCCACTCCTCGAAGGGCCCTGCTCACGCTCTCCCCATCAGGAGCTGGAGCAGATCCTCGAGATGTTCCTGAAGCTTGGGGCTCTTCACCAGCGCGCGAAGCGCCTGGGCACACTCCGTACGCGCCTCACGCGCCAGTGTCGCCAGCCTGTCGAGCCACTCCGTCTCGAACGCTCCGAGCACCTTGCGCTGCTCCGTCTTCGCCGCGCGCTGCGCCTCCACCCACGCCTTGAACGCGTCCCGCTCCGGCGAGGGTCGCGACACCGCGCGCGGCGGGTTGACGACAACACTCCCCTCGGGTGCCAGCCGCCCATATCCTGCGGCCGTCTTGCCACCCACGCCCCAGTCACGCAGGGCCTCGCACAACCGGTCAGCAGCCCAGCGCAACAGCAAGAGCGTCTCCGCATCCGCCCCCGGGGCCACACTCAGCGCTACGAGGAACCGCCCCTCGGGACGCACGGACAGGAAGGCCACGGGGTTGGGCGACTCGTAGTCGTTGGGCCAGGACTTCGCGTCTCCGTACCAGTTCCGCTGGTGCACCGTGAGAACATCGCGCGCCAGCATCTTCGACTCCGCGCCCTCCTTCCCACGGCTCGACACCCACGGCGCGTCATGGAAGATGACCTGCCCCACGCTCGCTGCTTGGCCGAGTTGCTCGTCCCCGGGCACGCCGAACAGCCGACGACACGCCTCCGCCACCTCGGAGGGCTCGAAGCTCGCGCGCAGGAAGGCCGCGAGCACGCCCTTGAGCGAGGAGCCCGGAATCACCGGCACGCCCCAGGTGTGGTGCAGCGTCAGCCCCACCCCCGTGGGCGAGGCGTTCCCGTGCCCCGCCAACAGCCGGCTCGTCGCCCGCATCGTCACGGAGGCGGTGTGCCATTGGGCCAGCGACTCGCGCCAACGACGGTGCGCCACGCCGTAGTCCTCCGGCTCCCGCGCCGCGTCCATCCAGCTCAGCCAGCGCCGCCACGGCGAGTTGTCTTCCTTCGGCTCGTCGTCCTTCTGGGGCGCATACCGCTCATGGGCCAGCCCCGCATGACTCGGCCCCTTGTCCGTTACACGGGGAAGCCCTCGCAAGGCGTCACGCATCGCGAGCCTCCTTGAACGTGGCCTGGACGGCGCGACGGAACCACACCACCAGCCGCAACATCTCACGCGTGGCCAGCATGTACTCCTCCAGCCCCAGCCCCCGCACCGCACCAGGCAGCGTGTCTCCCGTCAGCGTCGAGGGCAGCCCTGGCAACCGCGCTTTCATAAGCGCCACCGACAGGTCATGGAGCAGCAGCATCGCGGCGTTCGTCTCGAGCGGCTTCGCATCCTTGTCATCCCGCTCCCGCTCCAGGAACGTGAGCGCCGCGGCCAGACCGTCGCGCAGCACCGATGCGCCCAAGCCATGCACGCGCGGCTTGTAGTCCGCCTGGATTCCTGAGGGGACCGCCGTCACGCGGGCATACGCATCCGTGGCCCGCTGCTGCTCTCGCGTCGCGCCGCTCATCGCCGAGCCTCCCCGCCACCGGCCTTCCACGACAACAGCCGGCACCAGCCGCGCCCCACCGTCGCCTTGCCCCCCAACTGGAGCATCGTCCCCTGCCCGCCGAGCGCCGCGTCCAGCACCTCGCCCGCCTCCAGATTGCGCTCCGGATGCCAAGCCCGCGAGGCGGCCATCACCCCCATCAGCAGCGTCTCGGCCGGCAGGCTCTCCTCCGTCCAGAGCTGCCCCTTCGCGGCCGTGCCCGTCACCGGGTCGATGCTCACGCGGGTGTCCACCTGCATCGCCGTCTCCCAGAGGAAGCTCATCGTCTCATCGTCCACCAGCACCAGGCGCCGCGTGAGCATCTCCCGCTCCTCTGTGGGCAGCACGCGCTGGAGCGCCTCCGCCCAGGCCCCGAGCGCCGCGTCGTCCTTCGCGTCCACCTTCAGGTCCAGGTCCTCCAGGTAGACCCGCGCCCCGTCCGCCTGCTGGTGAAGACAGACACAGGACTTCAAGGAGGCCACCCGTGCGCTGTGTTTCGGCAGTGAGGCCACCGGCGGTGGAGCCTCGCCGCCGCCACGGCGTCCACCCCAGTCCCGGCGCGCCAGGGTCAGCAGCAAGGGCGACGTCACCAGCGCGAACGTGCCCACAAAGCTGCGCACCGGCAGCGCGAGCAGCCGCGCGTCCCCCACCACCAGCGCGCCCGCGTACTCACTCGGCTCGTCTCCCGGCGGCCCATTCTGCTTGCGCCGGGGACCGAAGACCGCGTCGGTCCGGACGTTGTCGCTCGCGCTCGCGTCGCGCAGCACGCCCTTGAGCGACGAGCCGGGGATGATGGGGATGCCCGTGGAGCGCATCCGCATCAGCGGCAGGTCGATGACTCCCACGCTCTGCCCCGTGCCCACGTGCAGGGGGGACAGCGCTTGCAGCAGATAGGCTCGGCTTTCCATGCTCACTCTCCACACTCCGGGGGCATTTCCCAGACGCCGGGCAACACCTGCCCGAGCGCCTCGTCGCGACCGCCGCCCCACGAGGCCAGCCACAACGCGCGCAGCTCCTCGGTGGTGAACACGCCACCGCCGCACTTCTGGAAGAAATAGACAGACCCCGCGGGCACCCACCGCCGCGTCGCCCGGGGCTCGCGCTTCACCATGTCCCACGCGGACACGTCCTGCGCCCGAGTCACCAGCGCCGCGCGCAGCACCACCGGCCCCTTCACCCCAGGCAACGTGCCCACGTACTCGGGCGCGCCCCCCTCGGGACACGAGAATCCATCCGGCAACCACCCCCGCTCGAAGCACGCGGGCGTCGCCAGCACCAACCGCAAGCCCCGCGACGGCTCGGGACGGAAGTCGTCAGGACAGGCGAACAGCTCCGCCGTCGAACACTCCACCTCCGTCAAGCGCCTGCGGCCTCCCAGCCCCAGCACTCCCGAGGGGAAGCCCCGCACCGCCTCGCCCTCGGGCTGACTGCACCGCACTCCCAGCGCCCACTCCACCGCGACCGGCGCCTCCGCGCCCTCTCGCTTCTCCAGTCGCAGCAACTCCACGACCTGGCGCGAGTGCAGCATCGTGTCCTCCGCGGTCTGCGTGCCCGGCGCGATGGCCACGTGCACGTCCGTGCGATGACCGGGTCCGGGCGTCGTCGGAGTCGGGACGTCCTCGCGCATCAGCCACGCGAGCATCCGCACCTCGGACCAGAAGGCCGGAGCCTCCGCGGAGGGCTTGCTCATCCTCCCTTCATGGTCGGGACGGGGATGCCACAGCGCCTCGCGGGCCGAATCGTCATCGGGGCCGAGAGAGCTGATGACGCCCTCGGATTCGGGCATCCAGGGACGCAGGCGCTCGACCCTCGCGGGCATGCCCTCCGTGGCATCCACCACCACCGCATCGGCGGGAGCCGGCCACATCCGGTGGTGCGTGGAGAAGGACGCCTCCCCCAGGTCGCGCCGCAGGGCGATGAATCCTGTCAGCGCGAGGCTCGCGGAGCGCTTCTCCCACGCCTCGGGCGTCAGCCGCACGCCCGGCTGCCCCGCCATGAGGTCCTGTCCCCACGCGGCGCGCAGGGCGCCTCGCACCGTCGTGGGCAACGGCCACGGATGCGAGTACCCGCGTCCGATTTCACTCGTGTACCAGCCACGGCCGTCCTTCACGGACAGCCCGTCGCGCGGCAGCAGCGCGAAGCACTCGTCACTCATGCTCCACCTCCCTCTCTGAGCACCAGGTTCCGGCGCGACCGCTCGAGCGTCCCCGCCACCAGCATCCGGTTCACCCACTCGAGCAGCCGCGCGTGGACCTTCGCCCCACCGTCCACCGCCTCCACGTCGAGCCCTCGCAGGCCCACCTCCTCCAGGGTCAGGCCCTTGGCCTTTCCCGACTTCGCGTCGACCGGGGGGTCCTCGGCCCGCCCCTCGGCGCGCGCCAGGATTCGCGCCACCTCGGCCGCCAGCACCCGCGCCTGATCCCGTGACGACGCGGCCTCGACGTTCTCCGGGAAGCGACGCACCATCGCCTCCACCTCGTGCACCTTGCCCAGGGGCAGCAGGTCTCCTCCCAGCAGCGCCATGTCTTGATGCAGTCGGGCCAGCGGCTCGGGGGTGTCACCCTTCGGGGTCCAGCTCGCGGTCCATAACCGCTCGCGCCCCGCATGCTTCGCCACGAGGACCGCGAGCGCGTTGCGCCCCGACTTCTTCGCGGCCTTCTCTGCCCGACGACCCAGGTCCAGCAGTTGCCCGAGGCTCTCCATCACATGGCCGATGCCCAGCCCCACCGACAACGTGGGAACCGATGCATCCGGGTCCGCGACGACTGGCGTCAGGTGCTTCGAGAACGCGGTCGCCAGCGCCCGGGCACACGCGAGCGCGTCCGCCGGACACACGAAGGCGAGGACATCATCGCCCCCCGCGTAGACGAGCATCCCTCGGTACCGCGACTGGACGATGTCACGCGCCTCGTCCGTGAAGCTCGCGAGCGCATGGGAGACCCGACGATGCGCCTCGACGCCCCCTTGCGCAGCCAGACACCGGAGCAGCTCGCCCATCCGGTCCCCGTCGGCGACCAGGCAGGCCACATAGGGAAAGGGAGCCACGGGCATGGCGTCGAGCAGCGGTCGGATGTGCGAGTCCGCGAACCGTTCGGCCTCATGCTTCGCCGCGTTGCGGTCCTCGCCCTCGCGCCACTCCTCGAAGTACGGACGCCAGCGGTCCGGGAGAAGGAGCTGGCCGTCGAACGGGAAAGCGTTCACCCAGGACAGGTCCGTCCGGTGGACAGAAGTGAATCCCCGGTGGCCCGAGCAGGCGCCACGCAGCGCGGAGAGCTTCGCGCCCTGCGTCTGGCTCGCCGTCGCCAGCCAAGCCGCCAGCCCGATGCTCGTCACCGGGACGAACTGGTCCGGCTGGCCGCCCGCGCGCTTGAGCAACCCGAGCGCATCCAGTTCCTCGCGCTCGCCGATGCGCAGCCGCTTCCAGTCTCCAGTCCGAGGACGCTTGCCGCGCAGCACGGACGCGCGTCCACCGTCGAGGCTCGACTTGTGCGTGCCGGCGGGAGGGACCTGGGTCCAGGCCTTGAACTCCCGCAGGCCCCGGCGCGCCTCCAGCGCGGCCTCGGCTTCATCGAGGGCCTCCTGGTACTCGCCGTCGGCCATGGGCGCCCAGGCCGCGTGGAACTCCAGGAAGGTATCGAGCTGTTCGTCCGCCCACGCGTCCGCGCCCTCCGCGAGCAGCGGCCCGCTGTTCTTGCGCACGCGCGCCCACTCGTTCCGAAGAGTGACTCGAGCCGCCTCGCGCGCTTCGCGGGCCACCTTGGCCGCGTCGCCCTTCACCACCGCGAGGACCTTGTTGGGGAAGCCCTTCACCGCCTCGGCATCCGCCAGGGCCTCGTCGGTCTTCGTGGCGCTCTTCGGCTGCGCGCCGGGCTTCGAGGCCGCCGCCTCAAGCTGCCCCGGGTGGGGGAAGATGAGCTCGGCGCCGGCGTCGCGGAGCGCGCACGCCATGGCGCGGCTCAGGCAGGAGAGCAGGTAGCTGCCAAACCAGAGGTCGCGCGTGCGACGGGCCTGGGCGAGGAAGCCCTGCACCGGCCCGACCTTGAGCACGAGCACGTGTGATTGAGTCGTCATGGTCTACGCCTCCCGAGCCTTCTTCGTGTCGCGAAGCCAGGTGAAGAACGCCTCGCGCAGCGACGTCGCGGCGCACAGCGGATTGAAGAGGGGCTGGTCGTCTTTCGCGCGGAGTAGGTCGAAGTCCGCGCGCGTCGCGTCGATGGCGCGGTTCGACTGCACCAGGACGACCTTGCCGCCCTGGGGGTAGCCGCGCTCCAGCCACAGCGCGATGGGCTCGAAGCGACCGTTGGCCAGCGGCATCGCCTTGACGATGAGCGGTGAGGCCAGCCGGTCCTTCGGCTCGCGCTCCCGGTCGCGGACCCACTGGAGCTGCACGTTCTTGGGCTCGGGGGGCTGGTAGGGATTGTCCGAGTCCCGCCGCTTCTGCTGGAAGTGGACGATGATGGGCAGCCCGAAGCCCGCGCGAGGCCACGCGGGGGATTTCGAGTACGCCGAGCGCGGCGCGTGCTCCGCAGGATAGGTGCGCGCGTGGTGACGAATCTTGTCCGCCTCCGGCCAGTTGGAGCGGCCCGCGCGATTGCGCTTGTCTCCGGTGGGGCGTGGGTTGCGCGGACGTTCGCCCTGCACCCCTGTGGTGCCCTGACGGAACGCGCGCAGCCAGCCCAGTGCCTCCAGCCAGGCACTGTTACCGTCAGGCCAGGACTCGTTTCTAATCCCACGCAGGAAACACGCGCCGCGAAGCAGGGGCAGGTCGCTCGGAGTGCCCGCGAGTTCGGGCTGGAGGAGGGGCAGGTCCCCGAAGAGCCGGCGCAGTTCCGCGCGGGCGGCGCTCCTCGGCAGCCATTGCTTGCACTGCTCCTCGGTGGCGAGCGTCACCGTGCCGCAGCCACGACGGGTTCGTGAGCCATACCCACCGAAGAGCACCCACGCGCGGAAGGCGTGGCGGACCTCCGCCGACAGCGCGCCCTCTGGAGCGGAGACCTCCAGGGTGAAGCGCAGGCCGGGCTTCCAGCGGGGCGCGGTGGGGAGCTCTCGCGTGTGACGAGAGGGCCAGAGCGCATAGGACGACGCCTCGTCCTCCGAGACATCGTGAGGGTCCTGCCCGGAGGTAGTGACAGCGCGCACGCACAGGTCCACCTGGGAGCGGCGGGGCTTTTCCTTGCCCAGACTCATGCCGCCCCACAGCTCGCGCTCGCGCTGGGCGAGGTCGAGCCGCTGGGCCTCGCCGTAGCCATGGCCATACAGCGCGCGCCACCAGAAGCGCAGGTGTCCACGCAGCGTGGGCACGCGGATGAGGTCCACTTCGGAGAGCTGACGTGGGACTGGCGCGCCTCCGAGGATGGGCGTGACGGTCTTCAGGTCCACGGAGAAGGTCTCGCGTCGAGGCCCACCGGGCAGTCTGCGCCTCGGGCTCGGGTCCTTGGGTGGCGGGGGCAGGTTCAGGGGCTGCATGAAGACACCTCGGCTCCTCCTCGTCCTGCCGGGGCGGGACGAGGTGGGGGTGAGTGAAGACGCAGGGAGACTTCGCCGGTGGGCCGAGCGAGGGCGCGCGGCTCACAGCGCGCGAACGGCCCCCAGACGTCAGCTACCGTGACAGCAGGAGACCTTCGGGGAGGTCGCCCGGAGGCGGTGGATGAAGCGCGGGGATGGGTGTCGGTGCACATGTCCACCGAGGAAGACGCCAACGCCGCGCGCACCCCTCGCGGCTCCGTGCGTTTTTTCCGGGGTGGCCTGTCGCCACGGCCTGCCGCGATGAACGGAAGCCAGCACGGGTTGCCCGAGCCTCCGCGCAAGTCCCATGAGCGCTGTTCCGCACCGGGGCATCAACGGGCTCACGAACGCGCCCGCCCTACCTGATGGATGTCAGACCCGTGTACTACCTCTCAGGTCCGTCATGAGACCCATCTTCGACCTGGTGCTCCGTGGGCTCGTTCAGCGCCATCCGGAGCAGTTGCTGTTCCTCCTCTTCGGCGAGGGTGCACCGCGCTTCGTGCGTGCCTCGGACACCAGCCTTCCGCAGTCCGAGCGACGCGCGGATGCGGTGCTTGTGGTGGAGACGACCTCGGAGCGCTTCGCAGTGGAAATCGAACTGCAGGCTCAAGCAGACCCGGACTTCGCCCGGAGACTCCTCGACTACACCGTGCGCGTCCATCTGCGCGAAAACCTCCCGGTGTTACCCGTGGTCATCCTCGTGGTCCCCGAGGCGGAAGGTGTCCGTCCTCCCTACGTCATCCGCTGTCAGGGACAACCGAGGCTCACCCTGGATTTCCTGGTGGTCCGTTTGTGGGAGGTGGACTTCTCGCAGCCAGCCCTCCAAGCCGCCACGCCGCTCTTACCGCTCTCCGTCCTTGATGCCCGGGCGGGGCCCGAGCGAGCGACTTGGGCAGAGGCACGTATCCGACAAGCCACCGACCTTTCCACCCACGAGCGACTGGATTTGCTCGTCGTCCTGGGTACCCTGACATCACGCCGCTTCGGCAGCGCTCAGCTCACCCCATCGTTGAGGAACATCATGATGGATTCACCCTTTTGGGAAGAACAGCGCGCCCGAGAAAAGGCTCGGACGCTCATCACCTTCGCGCGCCTCCGGGAGCTGACGTTGCCACCAGAGGCAGAAGAGCGACTGGCCTCGCTTGGCGCGTCCGTCCTGGACCAGCTCATCGTCCTCGCCTTCACCCAGCCGGACTCGGCGTTGGGCGCCCTGCGCGATGCGGCCCGGCCCAGCTCCGGGAGAAGCACACCCTCTTGAAGGGATGGCAGCAACTGCCGCTGGACTCAGAAAGGGCCGTGTCCTTGTCCGGCATCACGGCGAGTGATGGCTGTCCAAGCGGGGACGCTGATTCCAGTGACCTTGATGTGCTCAACGCCTTCCGGCATCACGGCGAGCGGCGGCCGAGGCCGTGGAGCTGCGACCCGGCTTCGCGATGAAGGTGCTCAACGCCTTCCGGTATCACGGCGAGCGGCGGGACTCATGAAAGACATCGCCGGGCTGGTCGAAGAGTGCTCAACGCCTTCCGGCATCACGGCGAGCGGCGGTCGTTTTCAAATCACGTTGCGTTCAGCGCAAGATGCTGAGTGCTCAACGCCTTCCGGCATCACGGCGAGCGGCGGGGCAGCAAGTGTGCTGTCGGTGTCTTGATTCCTCACGGGTGCTCAACGCCTTCCGGCATCACGGCGAGCGGCGGTGGTGAAGCGGGGAGACACCGGACGCCGGGAGTGGTGCTCAACGCCTTCCGGCATCATGGCGAGCGGCGGCTGGGGCGCGAGCTTGACGAACTGGTACGTGCTGTGGTGCTCAACGCCTTCCGGCATCACGGCGAGCGGCGGCTGGAAGCGCTGCGCCCGTTCAAGCCGTTCGCGAAGTCGTGCTCAACGCCTTCCGGCATCACGGCGTGCGGCGGGAGTTCCACGCGGCCACGCGCCAGCCGGCACCCTCGTGCTCAACGCCTTCCGGCATCACGGCGAGCGGCGGATGAGAACCTCGGCGCGCGCAATGACAGCGTTAACCGTGCTCAACGCCTTCCGGCATCACGGCGAGCGGCGGTTCGACAACGAACCCCTGGAGTGGGCCAACTGGCGTGCTCAACGCCTTCCGGCATCACGGCGAGCGGCGGTCACAGAACACCATCGAAGCCAAAGTCTGGGAGACCGTGTGCTCAACGCCTTCCGGCATCACGGCGAGCGGCGGCTCGACGTCGGGCGGGGCCGTCCATGGGATGACCGGTGCTCAACGCCTTCCGGCATCACGGCGAGCGGCGGGGAAAAGGCCCGAGTGGATAAGGCCACGGACTACATCAGTGCTCAACGCCTTCCGGCATCACGGCGAGCGGCGGACGGTGGAAAACCGTTATGGCACGGCGCCGCTCCGGTTGTGCTCAACGCCTTCCGGCATCACGGCGAGCGGCGGGTGTGGCGTGCGACTGCGCCCACGCGACCGAGTGGTGCTCAACGCCTTCCGGCATCACGGCGAGCGGCGGAACTGGTCGTCACGAAGACACGCTGCCCTGCCCTCCAGGTGCTCAACGCCTTCCGGCATCACGGCGAGCGGCGGGCAGGTGCCCGGGGACTACTACCGACGGGCGTGCCTGTGCTCAACGCCTTCCGGCATCACGGCGAGCGGCGGTTGGCGTGTTACCGCTGAAAGTGAAAATCTGAGTGTGCTCAACGCCTTCCAGCATCACGGCGAGCGGCGGACCTTCCATAACTACAAGTACGCGATGGAGTCAGACATGTGCTCAACGCCTTCCGGCATCACGGCGAGCGGCGGGACGACGGGCGAGGTAATCAGGAACTGGATGGGGCGGTGCTCAACGCCTGCCGGCATCACGGCGAGCGGCGGTCCTGAACCTGAACGAAGTGCCGAATGACATCGTGGGGTGCTCAACGCCTTCCGGCATCACGGCGAGCGGCGGTGCGCCGTAGCCGGGAAATCATCAACCGGGGACTCGCGGCGTGCTCAACTGTTGCCGCGCACGCTTTTTGATGGTTCCACGGCGTTCCACGGACCGGCTCGTTGATGGGCACTTCCAGCAAGCGCGCGAAACCACTGGAGTCCATCACGAACGTGCTCGGACGGGTGTCACCGCCGATGATGGCCTCTTCTTGAGGCGATTCCCCTTGGGGAATCGACGGTTGCAGCTTGAGCCGGAGCACGAGGCGGCTCAAGGCTGCCCGGAGGGCACCGCCGCCAGGCGGCCGTAGGGCCTTGAACCGACTCGGGATTCCGGCGTCCATCATCCAGCCGGCTCACCCGTCCATCAACAAGCGTGCTCGGCAACATCAACGCCTTCCGGCATCACGGCGAGCGGCGGTGCTGCAGAAGGACGGGCTTCTTCAGAAGACGTTCTGTGCTCAACGCCTTCCGGCATCACGGCGAGCGGCGGCAGCGCGGGCAGCGAGCCCTTCGCGGCCCCACCGAAGTGCTCAACGCCTTCCGGCATCACGGCGAGCGGCGGTAGCCTCCGTAGGGGTCGTAGCCCTGGTCCTGGGTGCTCAACGCCTTCCGGCATCACGGCGAGCGGCGGGTCGCCTGCGCCTTCTGGAAGCGCGAGGGGCAGGCGTGCTCAACGCCTTCCGGCATCACGGCGAGCGGCGGCTACCTGGAGAGGGAAGCACCTGCCGTCGCCGCGCGTGCTCAACGCCTTCCGGCATCACGGCGAGCGGCGGAACAACCGGCGCGTCCTGCGTCTCCCGAGCATGAGTGCTCAACGCCTTCCGGCATCACGGCGAGCGGCGGCAAATCATCCGCGAGGGGGAAACGGTTGTCTTCCGGTGCTCAACGCCTTCCGGCATCACGGCGAGCGGCGGGGACTCAACCGGCTGGCAGTGGATGCTCGCGCCCATGTGCTCAACGCCTTCCGGCATCACGGCGAGCGGCGGGGTTCGCGGACCCCTCGGACAACACGCGCAAGTCCCTGATGTGCTCAACGCCTTCCGGCATCACGGCGAGCGGCGGGCTGTATTTGAGGTGGAACCATGAGCGCCGAAATGTGCTCAACGCCTTCCGGCATCACGGCGAGCGGCGGTCTCGGAGCGGGCTTCAAGGAAGCGGAGGTCCCCATGTGCTCAACGCCTTCCGGCATCACGGCGAGCGGCGGTCGCTGAGCGAGGCGGGCAAGCTCATGTGGCTGCACCTGGTGCTCAACGCCTTCCGGCATCACGGCGAGCGGCGGACATCGATGGATTTATAGGGTCATCTGATAGTGAGTGCTCAACGCCTTCCGGCATCACGGCGAGCGGCGGAGCCGACTATTCCCGGGCAGAAGCCCAACCGCATCAAGTGCTCAACGCCTTCCGGCATCACGGCGAGCGGCGGTCTTCACCGCCACGTTGGGCAAGACGTCGGTGCAGTTGTGCTCAACGCCTTCCGGCATCACGGCGAGCGGCGGGGGAGTCTCCGCGCGTACCTCTGGCACCCCTACGCGTGCTCAACGCCTTCCGGCATCACGGCGAGCGGCGGCGCCGAGCCCATGCACTGCTGGAAGACCCGCGCGGGTGCTCAACGCCTTCCGGCATCACGGCGAGCGGCGGCCGGACTCGAAAAGAAAAAGTAGCAGGGTGCTTGGTGCTCAACGCCTTCCGGCATCACGGCGAGCGGCGGAGCCGCCCCAGAATCCCAAGCAGTTCCAGCATCTTGACTCCCCCCTTTTCAAGCACCCCCACCCTTCTCGGCGCCATCTCCACCCGCGAGCCATCCCACATCATCCAACCTCCTGAATCTCCAAGCTTTTTCCCCATTCAAGCACCTATTCACCTGTCAAAGAGCCCCAACCCCGCGTTACTCCAGGGCTTTCCGCCCACTTCCCCCATCCCCGCCTCCGCCACGCCGAGGTGCTTGAAAGTCCAATCCCTCACACCCCACTCCCAACGAGCCCGCACTCCACCGTCCCCCAGAAACAAACAATGCCCAGGCGTCTCCGCGCCCAGGCCCGCCTGCTCCCATCTCAAACCCCTACACCGCGCCCGCCACCCCCTGCGGCTCACGCTGCCAGGTCCCCACGCCGACGCGCAGGCGCGTGGGCAGGAACAGTCCGCACCCCATGTGTCGCCTCCCTCCCATCCCCCGCTCCTGCAAGCGCACCGACGCACGCGGCGACAGGTTGCTCAACATCAGCCCATAACCAATTACCTTCTTCCCCGCGATACCCACCACGCGCCGCCGCCCCACGTGCACCGTGGCCTCGCACTCCATCTCCGCCAGGGCCCGCTTCACCGCGCCGCGGAAGCTCGCGTCATCCACCGCGTTCTTGAACGTCACCACCCGCGCGGACAAGGACACCGGCGCCTCCAGCGCGAACACCCGTGGCATCCCCAGCGCCACCTCCCCTCCCCCCACTTCAATCGCAGCGCCCCCCAAAGGCAGCCACACCGGCAGCGCCTCCGTGGGACACCTCACCCGCAGCGTCCCATGACCCACGAGCAGACGCTTCCCGCTCGCCCGAGTCCCTCGCAGATTGAAGATGCCGACGTCCTCGCGCGCATGCAGCCCCGGCAGCCGGTGCGATAGCGCCGAGAACAAAACATACCCATGGTCCAATGGCACCCCACCGCCTCGCGCGGGGTAGACGAGGTCAATCACTGACATGTTCATCCTCGATGGCCCCGCCTCGGCGGGACAGTCCTACGGGGGAGTCCTCGCCCAAACTCCTGACGAGGGCACACAGGTCCCTGCCCCACGAACCGCGGCACGATGCCACGGGCCCACCCTCCCAGAAGGGAGCCCAGGCACGTCCGACGCTCGGGTAGCAGGGGTCATCACGCATCTCCACCGGGAAGACGCCAACGCCGCACACATCCCTCGCGGCCCCTTCATTTTTTCTTCCCACCCCCGCCGAGCCACGCCCCCGCCTCAGCGACCGCCCCGCTTCGAGCCCCGCCCCTTCCTCTTCGCGCCCGCCTCCTCCCCTGCGTCCCCAGGCTCCTGGAGCGCGATGCGCCGCGCCTCCTCCGCCGCCGCGCGGACCTGCGGCGCGAGAACCTCCCCAGGCGCATCTGGCGCTCCCCATGACGCCGGCGCCCCCAACTGCCGCAGCACCGCGCCATGCACCACCGGCGCATCGAACGAGAAGCTCAGAGCCGGCAACGGCACGCGGCACGTCGTAGTCCGCCGGGGTCAGCTTCCCAGGCTTCACACCCGGAGCCTCCGACACGGGCTCCGCCACAGCCCGCGTCCCCCGCAGCCGCTTCACTTGGGTCGACGGCGACGTCGCGGACGGACGCATCCCCCCGCGCGCCGCGCGCAGGCCGCCGAGCACCTGCTCCTTCGTCCTGCCATGCAGTTCGAACAGGAGGAACGGGTCGCGGTCCAGCGCCTCGCCGAGCACATAGTGCGTGGCGGCCACGCGCTTGCACGGGTCTCCTCAGTCCGGACACGAGCAGCTCGTCTCCAGTTCCTCACGGCTCCGGGGGAACAGGCTCACCCCGCCGCGCGGACCACCGCGTCTAGCTCCTGGGGCATCGTCCCCGCGAGCAACTCCGCAGCGTAGCGCGCCTAGCCGGCCAACCTCACGCTGGCGGGAGCCAGAACCAAGTCCCGTTCGAGCGGAGCGCGCCAGCGAGGAACGCAGAGAACGAGGCCACAATCAGCGGGCAGTAATCGGGGTCCGGGAAACCCTCGCGGTAGCCATCGCGAAGGGGATACCGGCCCGACTCCTGGTCGCTCACATCGAGGAGGATGTAATTGCTGTCCCGCACCGCGCACACCGCGTACCAAGACGCGGGACCGGCCTTGTCGGTGTCGCTCTGGCTCATGACAACCCGCGCACGCTGAATCCCCGAAAGGGGGATGAACGAGAACGCAGGGTCCCTGAACGTGGGGACGCGGGGGTCGAAAAGGTCGGCACCATCGCAGTGCAGGTAGAAGGCACGCAGGTCCGGGTCGAGGCTCCACCCTACCCTCTGCTCGAATGCTTCGATTTGCTCGGGCGTCGCAGGAGGGTTGGGGGAGTGGAGGCGCGACACCTCGGCAAGGAGTTCGGCCATGTTCATAGACGACTCTCCATGCCCCGAGCACTCAAGCGATGCTCATTCCGGGTGGGACGTACCCCGCCGGGCCCCACTCAACCCACCGTCACCTTGCGCACCCCACGTGCCTCCAGCAGCGCGGGCAGCCGCTCACGCTGGTCTCCCTGGAGCACCAGCGTGTCGTCCTCCACCACGCCTCCACAGCCCAGCGAGTTCTTCAGCGCCTTGAGCCACACCTCGCGCTGGGGCACGGGCAGTTCCAGGTGCTCCACCACGGTGACTTCCTTGCCGCCCCGCCCCTTGCGCTCCATCCGCACCACCGCGCGCGCCGGGCCCTTCGGCTCAGGCTTGCGCACGGGCTGCGCGACAGGCGCGACAGGCCCCACCGGCAGCGCCTCCCGCTTCGCCGCCAGCGCGGCGAAGGGATTGTGGAACGGCCCCACCGGCGCCGCCGGCTCGTCCTTCTTGTCACGCTTGCCCATGACGAGACGCCCGCCGTTGCTCAGTGGTTGTGGCCCGCGTGGTCGTCCTGCGGCATCGCGCGCGGCGGAGGCAGCACGTCGAACGCGGGCGCGCTCGCATTCCCCTCCGCCATCACCAGCGCGTACAGGAACGGCGCCGACGGCATCGCCTGCCGCCCGTTCACCACCACCAGCGGCGTGCCCGTGAACTGGTAGCGCAGCGCATACGCCGTGTCCTCCTGAATCTTCGCCGCCGTCGCCGCGCTGGAGATGCACGCATCCAACTGCATCCGCGACACCGAACCAGACGAAGCAATCTCCAGCACCCGCTCCGTATCCAGCACCGCCTGCGCCGCGAAGAGCTTCTCCCGCAGCGTCCAGAAGTCCGGCGCGCCCTCCAGGCAGATCTGCGCCTTCGCCGCCACGCACCGCACGGTGGGCGCATCCGGCCCGCGCTTGGGCATCGCCGGATTGCACGAGCCATCCAGCGGGAACTGCCGCGCCTCCAGCGACAGCTTGCCCTCCGGCACGCGCTTCTTCAGCACCGCCAGCTCCTCCACCAGCGACTTGCAGTGGGGACACTTGCTGTCCGTCCACTCGACAATCTTCACCGGCGCGTTCGCCGGCCCATAGCGGTGACGCGCGGGCGCGGCGGCGGCCTGCGGCACGCCGTGCCGGTACTGCGCCAGCGCGTTGGAGATGAGCTGCTGCTGCGCCATCGGCAGCCCGCGCAGGTACGCCTCCAGCGACGCGGGCGTGGCCGGCACCGTCGTCGACGACGAAGCCACGGGCGCCGGAGGCAACAGCTCCCCCACCTTGGGCTGCGGCGTGGACAGCGACCGGCCCGGCAACAGGACAGCGATGAACACCGCGACCGTGATGCCCACCGTCCACTTCAGCCCGGGGACCCACTCGCCCGCACCGGCCGGCAGGCCCTTCCACGCGACACCGGCGATGGCCGCCACCAGCGCGTACGTGCCCAGACACGTGGGGCACACCACGCCCGTCTGGAAGCTCGCGAAGGCGAAGACGAGCACCGACACCACACCCGCGATGGCCGCGAGCCGCAGCCCCTGAGCCGCCGGACCCACTGGCTTCTCCGAGCGCGCGCGCGCCAGATACAGCGCCGACAGCGCCACCACCGTCAGGCCCCACACGAGCCCCATCCCCGCCACGGGGATGCCGAACAGCTCATGCATGCGGGTGGCGAACGGCGAGTTCCACACCGTCTCGCAGTTCACCGTGTCGGACACGCCGCACACGGTGGAACCACCGGCGCGCAGCGTGAGCAACTGGCTCCACTGGAAGACGGACAGGATGCTCGCGGCCACGCCCAGCACCAGCAACACCACGCCGACACGGAAGGGGACGGGGGTGGCGGCCTTCTGGGGAGAGGACTTCGGACTCATGCGTGCTCCGGGGGCGGGGTCATCAAAACGAGCAGTCGGGCGGAGTCGGGGCCATCGTTGGCGACACCGTGCTCGGCACCCGAGGGGGCGAAAACCGCCGCGCCCACACCATGACTCTCCTCCTCGGCGCCGACGCGGAAGCGGCAACGGCCTTCCAGGACGACGTAGACCTTGTCGGAGGTGGCGTGGTGATGCGGCTTCTGGGCCTGGCCAGGCGCCAGACAGTAGACGTCGAGGAAGAAGCGCTCGGACTGGAAGACGTTGAGCTTCCGGAGTTTCTCCGGGGAGAAGTCCTGGAAGGACGACAGGTGCTTCACATCCATCGTGGCATTCGCTCCTTCGCCTCTATATAGCGACGGACATGGAACCGCTGTCTCTGCATTTTCTTCACGAAGAAGCGGGGGCCCGCTTCATCGATGTGCGCGGCCGGGAAGTCGTGGCCGGGTATGGCAACGGTGAGGACGGCTACCGAGCCGCCCGGGAGGCCGTGGCCCTCCACGACGCCTCCTACCGTGAAATCCTCCGGATAACGGGGGAGGACAGGGCCTCCTTCCTACATGGAATGGTGACCCAGGAGGTGAACAACCTCCCCGTCGGAGCCGCCACGTACGCCGCCCTGGTGAATGTGAAGGGAGCCATGGTGGCGGATGCCCGCATCCTCAAGCGGGAGGCGGACCTCTTGATGGATGTGGAGCCGGGCCACGGCGCCAAGGTCCGGGAGTTCCTGGAGAAATACCTCATCTCCGAGGACGCCGAGCTGCACGAGGCGACGGGCGAGTACGGCATCCTCCGGCTGCTCGGCCCCCGGACGGCGGAAGTGCTGGGCGCTGGGTTCGCTCCCCTGGCGCACCAGGCCACCCGGACGGTGCCGCTCGCCGGGCAGGAGGTCCTCCTGGTGGGCAACACCTCGGTGGAGCCCCACGGCGTCGATGTGTGGGTGCCGCGCCCAGGCCTGGAGGCCGTGTGGCGGGCGCTGAGCCAGGCGGGCGCCGAGCTGGGGCTGAAGCCGCTGGGCTTCGAGGGCCTGGAGCTCCTGCGCGTGGAGGCCGGAGTCCCCCGCTACGGGCAGGACATGGTGGACACCACCATCCCCATGGAGGCCAACCTCACCGGGGCCATCTCCTACAACAAGGGTTGCTACATCGGGCAGGAGGTCATCGCCCGGGCCACTTTCCGCGGGCACATGAACCGCAAGCTGACCGGCCTGCTCCTGGGCGAGGTCGACGCCGCGCCGGGCACCGAGCTGCGCCGGGGCGAGAAGAAGGTGGGCTGGCTCACCAGCGTGGTGCGCTCGCCCGCGCAGGGACAGCGCGTGGCCCTGGGCTACGTGCACCGCGACTCGCTGGAGCCCGGCACCGAGCTGACGCTGGCCGGAGGCCCCGACACCGTGAAGGTGGCCCCCCTGCCCTTCAAGGGCTGAGCGCGACACCGCTGTCAGTGATGCCTTGAGTCACTGACAGCCCTGTCACCCGCGCCCCCGGGGACACCCGTGTGGGGCGTGGAGTTACGGGCTGTTGAGTATGGAACGGGGCTTGCTCATGCGGCCCCCGCCCATGAAGCCCTCTTCATTGACGTGGTTGTCCTTCCTCTCGGGTGCCACGGTGATGGCGTCGGAGATGGCCGCCTCGCGACTGGTGGCCCCCTACTTCGGGAGCAGCACGCCCGTGTGGGCGGCCCTCATCTCCCTGGTGCTGGGAGGGCTGGCGTTGGGGGCGCACCTCGGCGGGCGGTGCGCGGACCGCGCCGAGCGGCTGGAGCCTCTGCGCATGGCGCTGTGTGTCGCGGCGCTGCTCCTGGCCGCCCTGCCCTTCCTCGCGCGAGCGCTGCTGCCGGGCGCCACGACGGCGGTGATGACGGGGCGTGTGCTGGAGGCCATGGCGCGCGTGGGGCTGGTGGTGCTGGTGGCGGTGCCGCCGCTGCTGGCGCTGGGCGCGGTGGGGCCGTTCCTGTTGAGGGTGGGACTGGGCGGCGTGGCCTCGGCGGGAGCGCATGCGGGGCGGCTGTCCTCCGCGTCCACGCTGGGCAGCATCGCCGGGACGTTGCTGGCGGCCTTCGTGGTGCTGCCGTGGCTGGGCACCGCGCGCGGCATGGCCTGCTTCGCGGGGCTGCTCGGGCTGACGGCGGCGCACGGACTCGGTTGGCGGTGGCGCCTGGTGGCGGTGGGCGTGCCGGCGGTGGCGCTGGCGTTGGGAGTCCATGCGCTGCCGCGACACCCGCGCGCGCTGGAGGTCGCCGAGTCGCCCCATGCCTTCGTGCAGGTGCTGGAGTCACCCGAGGGGACACGGAGCCTCGTGTTCGACGAGGGCTTCGCGGTGCAGAGCACATGGCTGCCGGGGCAGCCGGTGCGGGAAGAGGTCTTCGCGCACTACCTGCTGACGCCGGCGATGGCTCGCGCGGAGCCTCGGGCGCCTCGCGTGTTGCTGCTGGGGCTGGGCGCGGGCACCAGCGCGCGCGGGCTGCGTGAGACGTACCTGGGGGCACAAGTGGTCGGCGTGGAGCTGGACGCGGCGGTGGTGCGGCTGGCGCGGACACACTTCGGGCTGGGGGCCGAGGTGGAGGTGCACGTCGGGGACGCGCGCGCGTTCCTGGAGTCGGACTCGCGGCGCTACGACGTCATCATCGTCGACGCGTTCCGCTTCCCCTATGTGCCCTTCCACCTGACGACGCGAGAGTTCGCGCGGAGCGTGGCGGACCACCTCGTCCCGGGAGGCGTGGCGTGCTTCAACGTGGGCCGCTTCCGCGAGGAGCGCGGCGTGGTGGACGCGGTGGGCGGCACGCTGGCGTCCGTGTTCCCCAAGGTCCTCGCGGCGGATGCGCGCAACCACAGCAACACGCTCTTCTTCGCGGGTGAGGAGGGCATGGCGGAGCGGCTGGCCTCCAGGACGGAGCGGCTCCCGCTCTCGCTGCGCCCGCTGGCGACTCGCGTCGTCGGAGAGCTGCGCGCGGTGGCCTCGGCGGAGCCGCTGACGGATGACCGGGCCCCGGTGGAGCTGCTCACCGACGCCATCCTCCTGCGCGCCCTGGTGCGTCCGGAGGGGCTGCGGTGAAGGCGCTGCCTCGCATGCCGGAGTTCCTCACCCCGCTGCCCCTGGCGGCCGTGGCGTTGATGGCGGTGAATGACCGCTGGCTCAAGCCCACCTTCCACAACACGCTCACCGGCAAGCTGTCGGACGTGGCCATCTGCTTCTTCCTGCCGCTCTACGTGTCCGCGCTGCTGGCCCTCGCGACGCGCTGGCCCCGAGGTGTCCGACTGGGCGTGGGCGCGGCGCTGACCGCCGTGTTGTTCACCGCGCTCAAGGTGTCGCAGCCCGTCGCTGACCTCTTCTGTCAGTGGCTGCGTCCCCTGGGCGCGCCCCTCGGACTCACCAGCTTCCGCGCGGTGGCCGACCCCACTGATTTGCTCACCCTGCCGTTCATCGCAGTGGCGGTGCTGTACGGCCGCGCCACGGTGCTCTCCCGGACGCCGGCCACGTCCCTCACATCCCCCGGAGCCTTGTCATGAAGCCCTTGCTGAGAAACCTCGCGTCTGTCGCGGTGCTGGCCACCACCGGGCTGCTGCTCGTCGCCGACTCGGCGCGCGAGTGCGAGCACGGCGCGCGCGACATCACCTTCGACGTGAGCGGCAACACCTGCGGCTCCAATGGCACCTTTCACGTCCTGTCGGGCGAGGACTCGTGCGAAATCACCACGCAGGGCGCCGAGGCGCTGGGGTTCCCCACCTTCGGCGATTCGACGCGCGACACCGTGGACATTCCGAGGGGCGAGTGGTCGCTGCATGACCCCAGCCTCACCGTGCACCTGGGCGCGGATGGCGGCGTCGTGTCCCCGGACGCGGGCGGCTCGACCGCCGTCGGCGCCAATCGCCACTGCGAGAATGAGCCGTCGGGGGACAAGCTGTTGCTGACGTGCATCGACCGGCGCGACGACCTGTCCGGCATCGAAGTGGCCCGCTGCACGGCGACGCTCACCCCGCGCTGAGGCGCTCCACCCACCGCGCCTCGCGCCCAGGAGCGGCGAAGGCGCGGGCACCAGGGGTTGCGCTACGAGGCCATCCGCGCTCCGTGCTTGAGCTGGCGGTCGTACTCGCTCGAGTCGTAGGTCCCCGTCGCTTCGACGACGCGCCCGTCGTCTCCGAGCGTCCACTCCTCGAAGCCAGAAATCCGCACGAACTTCCCGGTGCCGCCAGGGCCCGTGTTCGTGCCGGTGAGAGTCCAACGGAACTCGACGGTCTCCTCCTTCACGACGACGTCGTCCATGAACACCTGGAGGTCGGGAAACGCGACCATGAACGAACGCGCCGCCTCCGTAATCTCCGTGCGCGCGCCGCCGTTGATGGCAATCCTCCCGCCGGGTACGTAGTAGGCCGCGACCCTCGAAGGGTCTCCACTGCACCACGCCTCCGCATATCGGCGAGCGAAGTCCCTCACCTGGTCTTCCTCAGGCGCCATCCATGACCTCCCACGTGAGCTGTGATTCGTGGCGCGAGCGTAGGGCGCGGGCACTCGAGAGACCACGTCCGGGGACGCAAGCGTTCAGCAGTGTTCCCTGCGCGCTGCCCGCATGAGCCGTCGCGGTGCGGGCGTGTCGAGCGGAACGTGGGGACAGCTCGCACGCGCACGGGCCTTGTCACCCGGGCCTCATCCTGGATTCATGCCCGCATGACCACCCATGACACCACGCTGCTCGCGGCGGCCGTCGTCGAGAGCCAGGCCGGCTACACGCAGTCGATTCGCACCGGCAAGCACCACTTCCAGGCGGACGAGCCCGCGGCGCTGGGAGGCGCGGACCAGGGCCCCGCGCCCTATCAACTGCTGATGGGCTCACTGGGCGCGTGCACCGCCATCACCTTGAAGATGTACGCCGCGCGCAAGGGCTGGGAGCTGGGCCCGCTCACCGTGAAGCTCAAGCTCTTCCGGGAGAACGACACCGAGCGCGTGGAGCGCGTGCTCTCCTGCGGCCCCTCGGTGAGCGAGGAGCAGCGGGCGCGCCTGCTCGAAATCTCCGCGAAGACGCCCGTGACGCTCACCCTCTCCCGGGCCCTGCGCATCGAGACGACCTTCGCCCCCGCGACGCCCTGACGGCGCCACGAGGAGACCGCCCCCGCTCTCACCTGAGCGGGGACGACCTTCACGCTCCAACTCAGGCCGGCGCCGCGTCGGGCTGCCGGTCCGGGTGCGACGCCTGGAAGGCGGGGTGCTCCGCGCACGCCGCCTCAATCCTCAGCAGCGTGGGGTACGGCGTCATGTCCAGGGAGAACCGGCGCGCGCCGTACAACTGCGGGACGAGGCACACGTCCGCCAGCGTCACCGCGTCACCCACGCAATAACGCCCGGCCGTGGGCTGCACCATCTGCTCCAGCGCCTCCAGGCCTCGGGTGCACCAGTGCGCGCCCCACGCCTTGTCGTCGCCCTTCAGCTCGCCCTTGATGCGCTGAAGCACGCCCAGGTTGTGCAGGGGCTGGATGCCGGAGTTGACGTACTCCGCCAGCATCCGCGCGCGGGCGCGCAGGTACATGTCCTCCGGGAAGAACGACGGCGACGGGAAGCGCTCCTGGAGGTAGTCGAGGATGGCGAGCGACTGGGACAGCCGGCGCACGGTGCCGTCGGCCTCCGTCCACTCCAGGGTGGGCACCGTCCGCATGGGGTTGAGCGCGCGGTACGCGTCCGAGTGCTGCTGTCCACCGTCCTGGAGCAGGTGCACCGGCACGTACTCGAAGTCCACGCCCTTGAGGTGCAACCCCAGCCGCGCCCGCCACGAGGCGGAGGAGCGCCAGTAGTTGTGCAGCCGAAGGGCCTTCATGGCGTCTTCACCACCTTCTGGGAGATGCGACCGAAGACGCTCTGCCCGTCCTCGCCCGTCATCTCGATGTCGATGGTGTCGCCGGGCTTCATGAAGGGCGTCTTCGGCTTGCCCTCTTCAATCGTCTCAATCATCCGCTGCTCGGCGAGGCAGGAGATGCCCCGGGCGCGGTCCACGTTGGACACGGTGCCGCTGCCCAGGATGGTGCCCGCCGTGTAGCCGCGCGTCTTGCACAGGTGCTGGATGAGCTCGAAGAAGGAGAAGTGCATCTCCGGGCCCGCGTCGGTGTCACCCACCTGGACGCCGTTGAGCACCGAGCGCAGGCGCAGGTGGATGCGGCCCTCGCGCCAGGCCGGGCCCACCTCGTCCGGCGTCACCGCGAACGGGCTGAACGCCGTGGCGGGCTTGCTCTGGAAGAAGCCGAAGCCCTTGGCCAGCTCCTCCGGGATGAGGTTGCGCAGCGACACGTCGTTGGCCAGCATCAGCAGCTTGACGTGCTTGTCCGCGTCCGCGGCCTTCGTGCCTCGCGGCGTGTCGCCGAGGATGACGCAGACCTCGCTCTCGAAATCCAGGCCCCACGCCTCGTCCGGCAGGGGGATGTCGGCGGTGGGCGCCAGGAACTCGCCGGAGCCCCCTTGGTACACCAGCGGGTCCGTCTTCAGCGTGGCCGGCGGCTCCGCGTTGCGCGCCTTGCGCACCAGCAGGACGTGGTTGATGTAGGCGCTGCCGTCAATCCACTCGTAGGCGCGCGGCAGCGGCGCATGCAGCGCCGCCTGGTCCAGCGGGCGACTCTGCACCGCGCCGGCCTCCAGCTGCGCGGCGAGCGCGCGGAGCAACGGCTCCTTCGTGTCCCAGTCGTCCAGCGCCGCCTGCAGCGTCAGGGCGACGTTGGTGGCCAGCGCATAGGCCGAGTTGTCCCGCTTGACGACGATGAGCCGCCCATCACGGGTTCCATCCTTGAGCGTCGCGAGCTTCAATCCCGGGCTCCCCGCGGCCCGGTGGAAACAGCGGGGGCCGCCTCATGTGCTCGGCTTTTCCGACGGGGCCCCCAGGGTGTCAAGCACAGGGCGCGAATGCGCCGCGGCAATCGTCACGGCGCGAAAAAAGTGTCCCCATGGCAGCCTGTCGAGCGCGGGCATCTCCAGGCCGCTGAGAAAATGGCGGACCGCTCGCGGCGGAAAACTACCAGCAGCTGGAGCGTGCCGGCAGCTGCGCGAAGTAGTTGTTGCCCAGGTTGCTGTCCCACTGGCCGTGGGACGTCGCGGCCAGGGAGATGTCCCACGCGTTCTGGCTCCCGTTGGAGTTGAAGGCGTAGAAGAAGAGGTCGTTCTCCACCACCGTGGGCTGCTGGCACACCCAGACGCCGTCCTGGCCTCCGTTGGCGAAGTGGTCGCTGCACTGGGGCAGGTTCTGGTACCGCATGCACTTGATGCAGGCGCGCGGCCCCGCGTTCAGGAAGACATAGGCGTCGTTGTTCGAGCCCGCGCTCGCGGCCAGCGTCTGCGAACGGCCGTTGAGATTGATGTAGATGGAGATTTCGTTGTCCGGGTACAGGCCGCGCAGATAGCCCCGGTACGCGACGGTGAGCGTCGCCAGGCGCCCGGGCAGCCGGCGCGTGTGGCGGATGACCTCGAAGGGCCCCGTCGTCGCGGAGTCGTACACGCTGCAGATGGGGTAGTCGGGCGGATAGTCGGAGGCGCGCGCGGCGGAGATGGGGAGCAGCAGGGACAGCGCGAGCGCGGCCAGGAACGTCTGCGAGAGCTTCATCGGTGTGACCTCGGGCAAGGAGCGAAGGGGCACGGAGTTCACGCGCCGGCGTAGCATGCGTCGCCCACGCGCCGGAAGGCCGGGCGCCCGCCTCGTCGGCCGCCGGACGGGGGGCCTCCCCGCACCGCCTTGCATCCTCCGGCGCCTGAGTGGTGGCAAGCCGCCCCCCTGGTCTCCGAGCGGGCGCGCGGCATGCTCGTGGAGCAGGAGGGAAGCGGAGCGCGCGCGGCTGTTGAAGGCTGAGTCGGCACACGGGGGACGTGCGTCGGCCCCTCCCCTTGGCGGCGTCCCGTCCGACACCCAACCTTGCCGGAAGGACGGAACGCGCGGCCAACCGCATCGCAGGGGCGCTGCGGAGGTGGAGTTCGAGGACACTGAATGGCTGAAGGCTTCCAATACGCCAGCGCCGTTCCAGGAGAGCCACAGTCCGGCCGCCGACTGGGCAACCGGTTCGAGCTGGCCCAACGCCTCAAGGCCGGACGTGGAATCTCCACCTGGGATGGCGTGGACCTGCGCACCGCGGAGCGCGTCGCCATCAAGGTGACGTCGACCCTGGCGCTCGTCCCGGCGGCGCGGCACCGGCTGGAGCACGAGGCCTCCGTCCTCGCCCACCTCGACAGCCCCTTCATCGTGCCGGTGCGACACCTGGGCACCTACGGGGACTGGCTCTATCTGGTGACGCCCTGGCTCCAGGGGGAGTCGCTGGAGAGTCGCTTGTCGCGCGGCGTCCTGAGCGTCCCGGAGGCGCTCGCGCTCGGCCGGGATTTGCTGTCCGCGCTGGCCGAGGCCCACCGCCACGGCGTCCTGCACCGGGACGTGAAGCCCAGCAACATCATCGTCTCCGGCCAGCCCCTCGCGCGCGCCACGTTGATTGACTTTGGCCTCGCGCGCAGCGAGCGGCTGGACCCTTCGCTGCGGGACTTGCCGGTGGGCACCGCGCGCTACCTGTCACCGGAGCAGGCCGGCCTGCTGCATCGGCCGGTGGAGGCCACGTCGGACCTGTACTCGGCGGGCGTCGTCCTCTTCGAGGCCCTCTCCGGCGGGCCTGTCTTCGCGGGCGACTCCGTGGGCGAGGTGCTGCGTCAGCATCTGACGGCCCGGCCCCGGCTGCGCGCCGTGGGCGTGGAGGCGCCGCGCGCGCTCGAAGAGGTCCTCTCCCGCCTGCTGCAGACGGACCCGTCGGACCGCTACCAGTCAGCCAGCTCCGCGCTGGCGGACCTGCTGGAGCTGGAGGAGGCGCTCGCGCGAGGTCAGGTGGAGCCGGCGCTCGTCACGGGCGCGAAGGATGCGCGGAGAAGCCTGGCCGAGCCGTCCTTCGTGGGACGTCACGAGGAGGTGGCCACGCTGGAGCGGGAGCTGGAGCAGACGCTGACGGAGCCGGGGCGCCTCGTGTTGGTGGAGGCCGAGTCGGGAGGAGGAAAGAGCCGGCTGCTCGACGAGCTCGCCGCGCGAGCCGCCCGCCACCACGCGTGGGTGTTGCAGGGCCAGGCGCAGGACCAGGCCGCGCGCCGTCCCTTCCAGCTCTTCGCGGGCGTGGCCACGGACATCGCCCAGGTCCTCCAGTCGAAGCCGGCCCTCACGGAGCCCCTGCGCGCCAGACTGGCGGGGCAGGAGGTCAACCTGTGCACGGTGCTGCCGCAACTGGAGCCGGTGCTGTGCGCGGAGTCGAGCGCGCCCGCGCGAGGCCTGGGCCCGGAGTCCCTGGGCGAGAGCCGAAGCATCTGGGCGCTCACCGCGCTCTTGAGCGCGCTGGGCACGAGGGACGAACCCGCCGTGGTGGTGCTGGATGACTGCCAGTGGGCGGATGAGCTGACGTTGAGGGCGCTGGAGGGCTGGTCGCAGGCGCGGCGGCAGGGGAAGGGACGCGTGCTCGTCGTCCTCGCGTTTCGCGGCGAGGACATCGGCCCTTCGCACGTGCTGCGCAGGCTGGCGCCCACCGCGCACCTGAAGCTGGCCTCCTTCGGCGCCGTGGAGGTGACGCGGCTGGCGGAGTCAATGGCCGGCGCGCTGCCGCCAGAGGCCACCGAACTGGTGGCGCGGCTGTCCGAGGGCAACCCCTTCATGGCCAGCGCGGTGCTGCACGGGCTGGTGGAGGACGGCGTGCTCGTGTCCGGCCCCTCGGGGTGGCAGGTGCAGCCGGAGGCGATGGCGCACGCGCGCTCGTCGCGGCAGGCCGCCACCTTCCTCGTGCGCCGCCTGCGCTTGCTGCCCCTGGTGGCGCGGCGGCTCTTGTCGGTGGGCGCGGTGCTGGGCAAGTCCTTCGAGCTGGCGCGGGTGGCGGCGCTGTCGGGCACCTCTCCGGAGGAGCTTGTCGCCGCGCTGGAGGAGCCTCGCCGCCGCCACATGCTGTGGGAGGAGGGCACGCGCTACACCTTCGTGCACGACAAGCTGCGCGAGGTGCTACTGGACATGCTGACGCCGCAGCGGCGACGGGAGCTGCACCGGCTGGCGGCGCGCTCGGCGGCGAGCCAGTTGCCCCAGGACTCGTTCGAGCTGGCCTATCACTTCGACGCGGCGGGCGAGTACACGCACGCGCTGCCCCACGCGCTGGTGGCCGCGGAGCTGGCGCGACGGCGCTTCGCGCTGGAGACGGCGGAGCTGAACTACCGCATCGCCGAGCGGGGCGCCGCGGGCGCTGACGCGGGCACCCGCTTCCGCGTCGCCTCCGGGCTGGGCAACGTCCTCATGCTGCGCGGACGTTATGAGGAGTCCCGCCAGCAGCTCGAGCGCGCCCAGGCCCTGGCGCGAGACAGACAGGAGCAGGCGCGCGTCCTCGGTCACCTGGGGGAGCTGGCCTTCAAGCGCGGCGACTTCGGCGAGGCCACGCTCGCGCTGGAGCAGGGCCTGAAGCTGATGGGGCGCTGGGTGCCGCCCAAGGGCGTGCTCACCGGCGCCAGCGCCGTGTGGGAAATCCTGGCGCAGGCGGCGCACTCGGTGGCGCCGCGCAGGTTCCTCTCCCGCAGGCCGCTGGCGGGGAGTGAGAGCGACCTCCAGGCGGTGCGCCTCTACAGCCGGCTCGCCTATGGCTACTGGTACCGGCGCGGACGCATGGCGGTGCTGTGGGCACACCTGCGGGACTTGAATCTGGCGGAGCGCTACCCGCCGACGCCGGAGCTGGCGCAGGCGTACTCGGAGCACTCGCCCGCGCTCACCACGCTGCCGTGGTTCCAGCGCGCCTTCGCCTACGCGGAGAAGTCCCTGGCGATGCGCCAGGAGCAGAGCGACCTCTGGGGTCAGGGGCAGACGCTGCACTTCTACGGGCTGGCCTGCTACGCGGCCTCGCGCTTCAACGACTGCATCGAGAAGTGCACGGAGGCGATTCGGCTGCTGGAGCGCACCGGCGACCCCTGGGAGGTGAACAACGCCACGTTCCAGGTGGCCATGTCGCTCTATCGACTGGGCCGGCTGCGCGAGGCGCTGGAGACGAGCCAGCGGCTGCACGCGGCGGCGCTGGCGCTGGGAGACCGCTACTCGGTGCGCCTGGGCCTGGAGGCCTGGGCCAAGGCGTCCGGAGGGAGGCTTCCGGGCACGCTGCTGGAAGGCGAGCTGGGCAACGCAGACCAGCCGGACCCGCAGAGCTACGCGGGCGTGCTCCAGGCGGAGGCCTTGCGCCGGATGCGCCTGGGCGACGCGGCGGGCGCGGTGGCCGTGCTGGAGCGCGCCGCGCGGCTGGTGGGCGAGGCGAACCTGCGCCAGGAGTACGTGGCCCCCATCGGCCCCTTGCTGGCGACGGCGCTGCGCCAGCTCGCGGAGGGCACGTCCCCCCTGGCCGCCGCGCGCCGCGAGGCCCTGCTCAAGCGCGCCGACGACACGGCTCGACACGCCCATGCGCTGGCGCGCACCTACCGCAACAACCTCCCCCATGCGCTGCGCGAGCGTGGACTGGTGGCCGCCCTGCGAGGTCAGCCCCGAGCGGCACGGCGCTTCCTGGAGGAGTCGCTGCAAGTGGCCGAGGCCCAGCAGATGAAGCACGAGCATGCCCTCAGCTTGAAGGCCCGGGGCGAGCTGGGGCGCGCGCTGGGCCAGGCCGAAGCGGCGGCGGACCTGACCACGGCCACCCGCGCGCTGGAGGAGATGGAGGAGGGCCTGTCTCCGGAGGTCGCCGCGCGGGGAGGCACCCGCACCCTCTCCCTGGTGGACCGCTTCCCACGCGTGCTGGAGGCGGGCCGCAGGCTGGCCTCCGCCCTGTCGCGCGAGGCCGTGTTCGAGGCCGCGAGGCAGTCCATGCTGGAGCTGCTGCGCGCCGAGCACTGCGCGGTGGTGGACCCCCGGGACCTGCCTCGCGACGAGGACGCGGACGCGGTGGGCATCAGCCGCACCGCCATCGCCCGCGCGCTGGAGACCGGCCGAATCACCGTGCTGGGACAGGGGCTGCCCGGAGGCGTGAGCGAGAGCATGGAACTCCTCGGCGTGCGCTCGCTGCTCTGCGCCCCCATCCAGGTTCGCGGCAAGACGGTGGCGTGCGTGGTGGCCACGCATCGACAGGTGGGCGCGCTGTTCGGCGAGTTGGAGGAGCACCTGGCGGAGTTCGTCACCGTGCTGGCCGGCGCGGCGCTGGAGAACGCGGAGAACTTCGCGCGCATCGCCGCGCTCTCCGAGGAGCAGGGCCGCCTGTACCGCGCCGAGCAGGAGGCGGTGCGCCGCCGCGATGACTTCCTCTCCATCGCCGCGCACGAGCTGAAGACGCCGCTCACGTCACTACAGCTCCACATCCAGGGTCTCCAGGCCCAGGCCCGCGCCACGGGCGGCCACCTGCCGCCGGAGAAGCTCTCCGCCAAGCTGGAGTCCGCCTCCGCGCAGACCCAGCGCCTGGGGCGGCTGGTGAGCGACTTGCTGGATATCTCCCGGCTCGCCCAGGGCCAGCTCCACATCAAGCTCTCCGAGGTGGACCTGGTGGCCCTCGTCCACGGCCAGTTGGAGCGCAGCCGTGAGGCGCTCGCCCGCGCCGAGTGTCCGGTGCGGCTGCTCGCGCCCAAGCACCGCCTGGCGGGCTACTGGGACGTGATGCGCCTGGAGCAGGTGGTGGGAAACCTCCTGTCCAACGCGATGAAGTACGGCGCCGGCCAGCCCATCGAAATCACCCTGGAGCAGCGCAACGGCGACGCGCGGCTGAGGGTGCGGGACTTCGGCATCGGCATCGCCGACGAGGACCTCTCACGCATCTTCGGGCGCTTCGAGCGAGCGGTGTCCGTGCGCCACTACGGCGGCTTCGGCCTGGGCCTGTGGATTGTGCGGGAAATCGTCCAGGCCCTGGGCGGCACCATCGACGTGGAGAGCACACCGGGAGAGGGCTCCACCTTCACCGTCACCCTGCCCTGCTCCGGACCACCCTCTCAAGTCGAGCCTCCCGGGCCGCCCATGCACTGAAGCGCCCCCACGCTCCAAGCTCAGCGGCGGGTGAGCTCCAGATAGATGACGTTGTCCTGGCTGTCCCGGAACAGCCGCACGGAGTCGATCAACTCCAACGGCACCTCACCGAGCAGGGCGCGCATGTCGTCCTCCTCCCGATAGGTGAGCCACCAGTCCATGAAGGCCTCCATGTAGCCCGTCTCCGGAGGAAAGCGCGCGAAGTTGGCCACCAGCAGCCGACCTCCCGAGCGCAGCATGCCGAAGAGCAGTCCGGTGAGCCGCGTGGCGACGGAGGCGGAGAGGTAGTCGTAGAGGCCCGCGGAGTAGACGAAGTCCAACTCGTTGAAGGCCACCTTGCCGGCGAGCAGCGCGCGCACCGAGCCGCAGTGCGGACGTACGACGTCGAGCGGCTGGTGGTGGGAGATCTCCGCGAGGCTCAGCGGGTCCTGGTCGAACGCGATGAGCTCTTGCACGCGGCGCTCCCGCACCGCCACGGAGGACTCCGCCTCGCGCAGGTGGCCACACGCGACGGAGAGGATGCGCGCGCCCTGGGGAACGCGCTCGGCCGTCGCGTCGAGGGCGCGCGCCAGCAGCTCACGGCGCTCTCGCACGCTGACCGCGCTGGGTTGCTGATGCATGTACCGATAGACCTCGCGGCCCGCGTGGAGCTCGTCCGCGGCCCGGTCCATGTAGAGGTAGTCGATGAGGGCCGCGTCTCCCGCGTAGCCCCGGGGGCGCTCGAAGGCCCGCCGGGTGAAGGGACACTGGTGTACGAACGAGCGAAGCGGGTGCTTGCGCGCGGTCTCCATGCAGAAGGACTTCCAGTCCTCCTCGGGCCAGCGTCGTCGCAAGGTGAGCAGGCCCAGGTGGAGTGAGTGCATGTCCTGGTGAAGCACCTCGTCCTCGGCGGCCATCATCCGCTCGTGGATGCCATCGAGCCACCCTCGGGCTTCCGCGAGCGCTTCATGGGCTGGACGCTCCGGGACGGGAAGGACCAGTTGGTTGCGCTGGACGGAGGGGACAGGCGTTGGCCTCGGCGGGCGGGGCATCGTCTGGGGGTCGTGCATCGTCCAACACAACCCGGGAGGGGCATGTATGCACTTCCCACAAGAAGCGTTCTCGCCCGTCCGGTCCTGGAGGCGGGCATGCGAGCGCGCCCCCGGAGCCTCCCTTCCGGTGAGGTGCTCTTCAAAACGCAGCGAGTATTCGTATCCCGGCCCCACTCACGCCACAGTCTCGCGCGCTTTCGGTCCCTGACTCCTGGAGCTGCCCATGACCTCCCGGTCCGCCCTCTCGCGAGCACTCGTCGCCCTCGCCCTCTTTCCCTGCCTGGCCCTGGCCCTCCCCCGCCCCAAGGCCCCGGCGAAGCGCTACACCGTCGAGCAGTTCATGCAGACCACGACGGTGTCCGGCGCGTCCTTCTCCTCGGACGAGCAGCGGGGGCTCTACTCGTCGGACGAGACGGGCGTCTTCAACGTCTTCTCCGTGCCGGTGAAGGGCGGCAAGCCCACCCAGCTCACCCGCGCCAGGGACGCCTCCACCGCCGTCGGCTACTTCCCCACCGATGACCGCGTCCTCTTCACCCGGGACACCAGCGGCCAGGAGCGCCCCCACCTCTACGTACGCGCGCTGGACGGCCAGGAGCAGGACCTCACTCCGGGCGACAAGCACCGCGCGGCCTTCTTCGGCTGGAGCCAGGACGACACCGCCTTCTACGTGCTCACCAACGAGCGCGACGAGCGCTTCCTGGACCTCTACCGCTACGACGCGAAGACCTACGCCCGCACCCTGCTCCATGAGGGAGACGGCGAGCACGTGCCGACCGCCCTCTCCCCGGACGAGAAGTGGCTGGCGCTGGAGAAGCCCCGGACGCTGTCGGACAGCGACGTCTACCTGCTCGAACTGGCCACGAAACAGCGCCAGCACCTCACCGCGCACCAGGGCCAGGCCACCTGGAAGGCGGCGACCTTCGACCCGACGTCCTCCGCGCTGTACCTGCTCACCAACGAGGGCTCCGAGTTCACCCGCGTGGAGCGCCACGTGCTCGCCACCGGGAAGCGCGAGGCGGTGGAGGCGCCCACCTGGGACGCGCTGTCCACGACGTTCTCCAAGCGCGGCGCCTGGCGCGTCACCCGCGTCAACGAGGACGGCCGCACCACGCTGCGCGTCCACGACGTGAAGGCCGGCAAGCCCCTGGCGCTCCCAGGACTCCCCGAAGGCGCCATCTCCGACGTGGCGCTGTCGCGCGGCGAGAAGCGGATGGCCTTCGTCGTCGATGGAGACCGCGCGCCGGGCAACCTGTACGTGCTCGACCTCGCCACGAAGAAGACCACGCGCCTGACGGACACGCTGAGCCGGGCGCTGGACGCGAGAGACCTGGTGGAGTCGGAGCGGGTGCGCTTCAAGTCCTTCGACGGGCTGGAGATTCCGGCGCTCCTCTACAAGCCGCATCAGACCACCGCGAAGCAGCGCGCCCCCGCCATCGTCTTCGTCCACGGGGGACCGGGGGGACAGTCCTCCAAGGGCTACAGCAGCTTCGTCCAGTTCCTGGTCCACCACGGCTACGCCGTGCTGGCCGTCAACAACCGGGGCAGCGAGGGCTACGGCAAGGCGTTCTTCGCGGCGGATGACCAGCAGCACGGCAAGGCGCCGCTCCAGGACTGCGTCGAGGCGAAGAAGTACCTCGCCGGCCTGCCCTACGTGGACGGCGAGCGCGTGGCCATCCTCGGCCCCAGCTATGGCGGCTACATGGTGCTCGCGGCGCTGGCCTTCCACCCGGAGGTCTTCGCGGTGGGCGTGGACGCGTTCGGCATCACCGACTGGCTGAGCGCCCTGCGGGAGCTGCCGCCCCATAAAACGGCGCTGCGCGAGGCGCTCTACCAGGAAATGGGCAACCCCGAGACGCAGGAGGCGATGCTGCGCGACATCTCCCCGCTGTTCCACGCGGAGAAGCTCCGCAAGCCCCTGCTCATCATCCAGGGCGCGCAGGACCCGCGCGTGCCCAAGGCGCGCACCGACGCGTTCGTCGAGGCCCTCCGGAAGAACGCCATGCCCCTGGACTACTTCGTCCTCCCGGACGACGGCCACGGGTTTGGCAGCAAGAAGAGTGAAGCGGAGACCCTC